>CAVPLZ010000008.1:0-269163 GCA_963706185.1 uncultured Actinomycetota bacterium
GACCCGTTGACCGCGCCATCAGGCTGGCCGAACCGCCGGTTTTCGGGCGGGATCAGCAAGGCTACCGGCAGGTAACCTAAGGCGATGACGACGACGGCGCTGCGCACGTTCGACCTGCACGGTCAGGACCTGGCGTACGTCGACGCGGGCGCCGGGCCGGCCGTGGTGCTGATCCACGGCCTGATGAGTTCGCACGCTACCTGGGACGGCCAGATCGACCGGCTGGCGGTCGCTAACCGGGTGATCGCGCTGGACCTGCCGGGCAACGGTGCGTCGGGCGAGGCGCTGGGCGACTATTCGCTGTCCGCGCAGGCCGCCGCGGTCCGCGACCTGCTCGACCACCTCGCCCTGCACTCGGCTGCGGTCGTCGGTCACTCCCTCGGTGGCGGGGTGGCGATGCAGTTCGCCTACCTCTTTCCGGAGCGGGTGGACCGGCTGACCCTGGTGAGCAGCGGTGGATTGGGCCGGGAGATCAGCCCCGCGCTGCGGGCGGCGATCCTGCCCGGCAGCGAGTATGTGCTGCCGGTGATCACCAGCCGCCCGGTGCGCGTGGTCGGCGACCAGCTGCTGGCGCTGTCCGACCGGATCGGCCTGCTGCCCCTGAGCCAGAGCAGCCGCGCGGCCTGGCGTCGACCTGGCGAGCCTGGCCGACGCGGAGACCCGTCGGGCCTTCCTGGCCACCAGTCGCGGGGTGATCGACCGGGGCGGGCAGACCGTAGGCGCTGGCCAGGGCTGCGGGAGATCGCCGATCGGCCGCTGCTCGCGGTGTGGGGGGCGAAGGATCGCATCCTTCCGGTGTCCCAGGTGCAGACCGCGTTCGCCGAATTCCCCGGTGCCCGCCTCGAGATCTTCGAACGTTCCGGGCATTTCCCGCACCTGGACGAGCCGGATCGGTTCGCCGCGGTGCTCGCCGAGTTCGTCGGCACGCAGACGGCGGCCGACGGCTCGCAAACCGGCTGACCCGGCCCCGGTCGGCTGCGGTCAGGAGAGCCGATCCTCGAGAAAGCTCAGAATGTCGGCGTTGATGATGTCCGCATGAGTCGTCGCCATGCCGTGCGGGAAGCCCGGGTAGGTCTTCAACGTGCCGTTCTTCAGCAGCTTGACGGCGAGTGGGCGGAGTCGGCGATCGGCACGATCTGGTCGTCGTCGCCGTGCATGACGAGCACCGGCACGTCGATCTGCCTGAGATCCTCGGTGAAGTCGGTCTCCGAAAACGCCTTGATGCAGTCGTAGTGCGCCTTGGCGCCGCCCATCATGCCCTGGCGCCACCAGTTCCGGATGACGCCTCGGACAGCTCGACGCCCGGCCGGTTGAAGCCGTAGAAGGGACCGGACGGAAGGGCGCGATAGAACTCGGACCGGTTGGCGGCCAGCTGGGCCGCGAAGTCGTCGAACACCTCATCGGCAGGCCGCCGGGGTTGGCGTCGGTCTGCACCATGAGCGGCGGGACCGCGCTGATCAAGACGGCCTTCGCGACTCGGTCCTGACCGTGCCGGGCGATGTAGTGCGCGACTTCGCCGCCACCGGTGGAGTGCCCGATGTGGACCGCATCGTGCAGGTCGAGATGCTCGGTCAGGGCCGCAAGGTCGTCCGCATAGGTGTCCATGTCGTGGCCGTCGCTGATCTGGGGAGCGGCCGTGCCCCGCCGGTCGTGGGCGATGACCCGATAGCCGTGCTCTAGGAAGAACAGCATCTGGCTGTCCCAGTCGTCGGCCGACAGCGGCCAGCCGTGATGGAAGACGAGGGGCTGGCCGGATCCCCAGTCCTTGTAGAAGATCTCGACCGCATCGGCCGTGGTGATGGTGGGCATGGCGCGCCTTCCGTTGAAGTGATGTCAGACGTCTCGCTGGATGAAGTCGAGGGCGGTCCGGGCGATGTCGGGCCAGCCGGAGTCGATGGTCAGGTGTGCGCCTCGGCTTCGGAGCGGTTGTTGGCCCAACTGTACGTGACTGCTCGAAGGTCACTGCGATGGCCTTCCGGCGGTTGATCGGGTTGCGCAGGATCGGCGCGCCCGCCGAAATGGCCGAGGCCGGCACATTCAGCAGACGGCGGAGGGGCGGCGGCGTCGCGGCCACGGTCGCGGTGGCCACGCCGGTGCCCGCCAACTTCTGGACGATGAGTGGCGCGACCGACGGAGCGGGTCCACGCCGGCTCGGTGAGCGGCCGGCACGCTCAGGTCAGGGCCAGGATGGCGTAGGTCGCCAACCAGTGCTCGGCCATCCAGGGGCCACCGATCACGCTGGGCAGGGCGGCGTCGAGATGGTCCTGCGCGGCCTGTTCGCCGCGGGCCCCGAGCTGATCGGCCAGCACCCGAAAGGCATGGGCCCGG
This sequence comes from uncultured Actinomycetota bacterium, assembly GCA_963706185.1. Taxonomy (GTDB): domain Bacteria; phylum Actinomycetota; class Actinomycetes; order Mycobacteriales; family Nakamurellaceae; genus Nakamurella. The sequence continues at coordinate 2,329 of CAVPLZ010000008.1, forward strand.
TACAGATTCAGCCCGTGCAGGTGGGTGATGTACCCGTCCGCGGAGTCGCTGACCACGGCGGGTTCGTACAGCGGCGACGGGTCGGGCAGGAACGCGGCGAACCACGGGCCGAACTCCGCCTCCGGCAGGACCGCATGCATCAATTCGGCCTCGGTGAGCGCTCCGGACAGGAAGTCGGCGCCGCCCGGTTCATAGCCGATCGGGTAGTCGCGATCGTCGGCGTACCAGCCGCCGGCCCTGGTGCTGATCGCTTCGCGGAGGTCGTCGTCCTGCTCCGACCACGACCAGGCGCGCATCAGCCCGAACGCCGAGTTCATGTGCGCGCCATCGCGGGTCGGGTAGGTCGCCTTGGCCAACCAGTCGGTCATCAGTGCGCTCAACCGGTTTGCCAGCGGCGCGACCGCCGCGGCCCAGCGGTCGACCCGCTCGTCGGTGGATGCACGGGCCCAGTCGCGTAACTCGGCGGCCAGGGTGAGCGCCCAGCCCCAGCCGTACGGCCGTTCCCAGTTCCGATGCTGGTCGAAATACGCCGTCTCGACGGCCAGATTGGCCGGCGTCGGGCGCCGTCGACGACCTCGACGATCTCGACGCTGGGCAGGCGTCGGGGGCGAGCCGCAGCAGACGCACCAGCGCCCAATGCATCTCGACCGCCGAGTGCCAGTCGAAGCAGCCGTAGAAACGCGGGGTGCAGCCGCCGCGGGGTGGCAGATCCTTGGGGCTGTTCTTCATGGTATGCCGCGGCTGTTGGGGGTACTTGCGGACGGCGCCGGTGATCGGCCGGCGTAGCGCGGGCGAGTTCGTCGAGATAGACGGCACGGCGGCCAAACCCTACCGTACCCACCCAGGTGCGCACCTTGGCCTTGTCACCGACCACGGGACTGCGCAAGGTGCCCAGGCCCTCGATGGCGATCGAGACGGTATCGCCGTCGTAGGTGAATGGTAGTCCGGAACTCAGGCAGGTACCGGTCGAGATGACTACGCCGCCACGGGAAGTCGTCGGCGCGGAAGAGGTGTCGAACGAGGTCGTCGAACTGGTGATGCAACTGCGCGGTGTGGCGGATCCCGCCCAGACCTGAACTTCTCGATGGTCGATCTCGAGGTCGATGCCGGTTTCACAGGGGTCGTTGATCTCCTCGACGATGGAACGATGCCGGGGCCGAGAGCGCGCACCCGCCCAGGTACACCTTGGCCTGCGGGAGATACAGCGGGTTCTCACCTTCGATCGACCTTGAGCTGACGTCGTTGCACACGGTGAACCTGACGATCTGGACCGACGCGTTGCACACCAGAGCGAGTCGGTTTCTGAACGTTATCGCCGAGTTGGGCCGCACGCGATCGGCCGGGTCTCGGTTCGGCGACCTGCGAGGCGGTCGACTGAAGAACAGCTCGGCCTGCCGCGCGGCGTGTGGTACCCGGCGAGCACGTTTGTCTCTTCTCGCTCGTCGAGCATGCGCGCCTGCTGGGACTGACGGTAGGTGACGCCGGCCGCCGAAGTACTTCGGCGTTTCCGTCTATCGGCGCCAGCATCGGTCGCCGTCACCGGCATCGGCGTGGCGGCCAGGCGTCGAGTAACTCGCGTGCCGCAGCCAGGCGCAGGGTGAGCAGGCGCGATCGACCGTCCAGTCCAGCGAGCGTTCTCCGGTCCGTACTCGACGCCCGCACGACCGTCCGGCATCCAGGAACCGAACCAGGCGCATCGACCTGTCCCCTTGCCTGGTCGTCCGTCGACAGGCTACCCGGCGCCGCTGGTCAGGAGTTCGCGGGGACCGCGACGATCTGCGACGTCCGGATCGACTCCACCGCGGCAAGAGCCGCGGCCAACGACCGCAGCCCATCGAATCCGGTCGCCACCTGCGTCGGGCGGCCGGCCACCGCCGCGCCGAATTCCTCGATCACCAGCGTGTACATGTCCGCCAGGTCCGGCAGGGGCAGCGAGGTTGTCCGGCCGGCGCCGTCCCGCAACACGACGGTTTCCGGCGTCCCGGCCGCGGCGGCGTGCGCGGTGGCCGTTGCGCTGCTGCCGTGGATCTCCAAACTCCCCCGGTTGCCGGGCACGAACCAGCCGTCGAAGGTCTGTAGCAGCACGCCGCCGGACAGTTCCAACGGTGGCCATCACCCGGTCCGTGACGGTCCCGGCGTCCGGAATCGGCCCCATGGCGGCGATCCGGATCGGTTCGCGACCCGTCAGAAACCTTGCGGTGTCGATATTGTGGACCATCATGTCGACCACGATGCCGTTCCCGGGCGCACCGGGGTCGAGCCGCCACCCGTGCAGCCGCGGGGGCAGCAATCCGGCGGTGGAGATCCGCATGGCCAGTAGTTCGCCGAGGTCGCCGGACCGGATCAGCGAGCCCAGCACCTGGTGGGCCGGGGCCAGTCGGAGGGGGTGGTTGACCGCCAGCACCACCCCGAGCGAGGCGGCGGTCGCCACGAGATCAACCGCATCCGCCATCGACATGGTCAGCGGCTTCTCGCACAGCACATGCTTGCCGGCCACCATCGCCGCCCGGGCGCCGGACGCGTGCCGATCGTTGTGGGTCGACACGAACACCGCATCAACGTCCGCGCCCAGCGCGTCGTCGATCCGGTCGACCGCGCGAGGAATGCCGGCCGCCGAGGCAAAGGCCCGGGCCCGCGGCCGGTCGGCGCTGCAGACGACGGCGATCCGGTCACCCGCGGCCCTGATGGCCGGAACCATGCGGGTAGCGGCGATGTCACTGGCGCCGACCAGTGCCCAGGTGAGTCCCATCGATTCCTCTCGTCGCAGGTGGCGCCGGCTCAGGGTTGGATGTTCTCCAGGTCGGCCAGCAGGCTCGGGTGGGTCGGCTCCCATCCCAGCTGGTTCCGGGTGATCGTGCTGGACCAGGGCTGGTCGGTGGCAAAGATCGCGCCAAGGGGACCGTAGCTCTCCTCGGGCACCGACTCGGCGGGTAGCCCCCCGGAGGACTCCGGCACCGGCAGGTTGGCGCCGGCCGCTTCCGTCACTGCCCGAGTCGGCCGTCGATGCGTTCGCGCAGCAGGTCGGCGTGGCCCAGGTGGCGGGCGTACTCCTCGATCGACCCGACCAGCAGCTCCCGCAGGGACATGGCGCCGCCGCCGCTGCCGTGCTCATTACCGGGATCGCCGACGGTGAGATCCAGATCGGCTGCGTCGTTCACGAATTGCTCCGCGAAGTCGACCTCCGCACGCCAGCTACGCCAAGCCTCGGCGACCACCTCGGGATCGGCGACCGCACCGTTGAAATCGCCGTCGGGGTCGGCGGCAGTCATATACAGCCGAGGGGCGTCCTGCCCGGCCAACAGCCTGCGGAATGTCCCACGCTCGCCCTCGGCCAGGTGGCGCACCAACCCGAGCAGCGACAGCGTCGAGGGCTCGACGGCCCGGCGCGCCATGGCCTCAGCGTCCAGACCCGCGCACTTCATCTCCAGGGTCAGGCGCTGCTGGCGCAGCGACTCGACCAACGTGGTGCGCTCGTCGCCCAGGTGCGGACCGTGCTCGCGCGGATCGTCGTCGGACGGCTTACCGTCGGCGGTGAACATGTCGGCGCGTCGGGTGGGCACATAGGCATCATCGACACATCACCGACGGGGTGCCAACGGCTTTTCGGATCGATCGCCCGGGCAGCGGATCGACAGGTCCACCGGTCACTGGGCGAGGAGCTTGGCCTTCTGCGCCGCGAACTCGGCCTCGGTGAGCACCCCGGTGTCCTTCAGTTCACTGAGCTGCTTCAACTGCTCGATCAAGTCGGCGGTGGCCAGCGCGGGAGCCGGCGGGGCGTACTGCGGCTGGGCATACTGCTGCGGCTGCGCGTACTGCTGCGGCGGGGCGTACTGCGGCTGCGCGTACTGGGGTTGGGCATATTGCGGCTGGGCGTACTGCTGCTGGTCGTACTGCGGCGGCGGGGCGGCCGCCTGCTCCTTCGCCGCCCACCGACCCTGCTGGCGCCGCGACACCCGGTTGGACACGGCCGTCGCCGTTCCGGCGATGACGGCCGTTCTGGCCATTCCACCAATCAGTCCCATGGTTTCCGTCCTCTGAATGTTGGTCGTCGTGGTGATCCGAGCTGTTCAGGACTTCGCCGACTCCAGGTCGTCCAACGTCGCGATGACGGCGTCGACCGGGATCCGACCGGACGACATCACCTGCGCGCCGGCATTCTGCATCGCAGTGACGAACGGGCCGGCCCAGATGTTCTCGTAGACCAAGATGCCAACCGCACTGCCCGGCGCGGCCAGACCGGCTGCTTCGGCCAGGTCGTCGTCACCCAGCAGACCCGACTGGGCACCCTCGAACACGGCCAGATCGAGCCGACCGTCGTGGTCCAGGTCGGCCAGGGCGACAGCCACGAACGAGTCGCCCTCACCACGGACGACGAAGCGAAGATCGAGGATCCGGATGATCCCCCGCTCCACCAGGTCGATGAGCGCCGCCATCCCGTCGCCGGTGATCTTGGCCTGCGGAAACTCCAGCGCCAAGTAGTCGATGGGCCCAACGCCCTGCTCTGTCATGGTCGGCCTTCCTACCGTACGAGGACCTGTCTGTCCCTACAGAATTACACCCCGCGCCTGAACGGGTCGATCCGGGTCGGCGAGTCCGGGCGCCGACCGGCTGCCCGGACTCGGTGGAGCATGCTGGGATATGGCGTCACACCGACGCCCGGATCGAAATGCGAGGGTGCACGTCATGTCAGAGGACAACACCAACGGGGCCGGCACGGAGCCGGAAGTGACTGCCGCCGCAATCAGCGACGGTGCGTACACGTTGTTCGTCGCGGACTTCAACGACACCGACACCGCCTGGTCGGCCTTTCAGGAACTCAAGGCACTGGAGGACGGCACCACCGTCGAGATCGACGGGGTGGTCGTCGTCAAGCGCGAGGCAGACGGCACCCTGAAGGTGCAGAAGGCCACCGACCACAGCACGCGGTCGGGGCTCACCTGGGGTGTGGTGGGCGGCGTCGTGCTCGGGCTGATCTTCCCGCCGTCCATCATCGGCAGCGCCGCGGTGCTGGGGGCGGCCGGCGCCGCCGGCGGCAAACTCCGGGAGCGCCACCACGACAAGGAAATCGCCGAACAGCTCGAGACTGTCATCGCTCCAGGGCATTCCGGGATCCTCGCGCTCGTCTCCGACCCGGGCGCCGTGAAGATCCGCCAGGCCCTGAGCCGCGCCAACGCGATCGTCGAATCCGCGGTCGACGAGGTGGCCGCGCACGACATCAAGGCCGCCGCGAAGGACACCGCGGCGACCGAGCCCACCGAGCCCGCGACGGATACCGCCCCTTCGTCGATCTGAGCAACAAGATTGTCGGCAAGGTAGCCGGGCCGCGCCGGGCGCGACCCGGGAGCGTCACCGAGTGGCCAGCAGCCAGCTCACCTCTCGACGCAGCAGCGCAGCCCTCGAGACCGAGGCGTAGGACTCCGGACCGTGGCCGAGTGCGTCGTACACCGTGCGGCGGCCGTCGGCATCCTGCCGCGCCAGGACAGCGGCTGCTCGACTCCGTCCAAGGAGTGGAAGAGCACGGTCTCGGCGGCCGGCTGATATCGAGGTGGCTGTAACGCTCGTCGAACACCTCGACCACGCCCGAGCCCGGCCCCGATCGGGTGCGACTGGTCGGGCGGCTCGGCGAGCCACCCGATCGGCGGATGCATCGACACCCCCTCGACCCAGCGCACGCCGAGCCGGTCGGACCACGCCGGTACGCCCGCGAACGCGTTGGCCGCCATGTGCACGCCGAGTACCGGCCTGCGTGACCGGAGCACCTCGACGAATGCAGCGGTGGCGGCGCTGTCGGCGCCGGGAGGCGACTCCAGTCCGCAGTTCACCACCAGCAGGTCGGCGGACTCGCAGATCGGCGGCGCGCACCTCGCCCGAGGGCAGGAGGGCGACGTCGAAACCCGCGTTCGCCAAGGTCTGGGCGATGGCCGCCGAGGTCGCGTCGAAATCGTGCCACGGGTCGTCGCGGCCGCTGACGCCCGACAGCAGCAGATACCTCACTCATCGGACCCACCTGACTTCGGCTGCAACGGGTCTGGCAACACTCCGGGCATCGGGGTGGGCACCTGCGGGGCCAGCAGACCCGCCGAGCGCAGATCGTCCCAGAGTTCGGCCGGTACCGCGGTGCGCATCCAGGACAGGTTCTGCCCGACCTGGGCGCGGATCGCCGGCCCGGTCAGCACGCCGACCACCGCCGGATGGCCGAGGGGAAACTGCAAGGCCGCCGCCGCCGTCGGTACCCCGTGTTCGTGACAGATCCAGGCGATGCGCTCCGCCCGCTGCCGCACGTCCGGCGGGGTCGGCCGGTAGTGGAACATCGAGTCGGCGACACCGTCGATCAGCCCGCCGTGCAGCGACTGCGCGACTACCACGCCGACGCCACGAGCCGCGGCCGCCGGCAGCAACTCCGCCAGAGCGTCGTGGTCGAGCAGGCTGTAGACGCCGGCGGCGAGCACCAGATCGAGGTCGGCCTCGGCGACGAACCTGGTCAACATCGTCGACCTGGGTCATCCCGACGCCGATCGGCGCCGACGACGTTCTGGGACCGCAGATCCGCCGAGCGCGGGCCACGCCTCACCGATCGCCTGCGCCCAGTGGTCGTCCGGATCGTGCAGGTACACAGCATCGACCCGGTCGACCCCGAGCCGGTCCAGGCTCTCCTCGAGCGATCGCAGCACCCCGTCGCGGGAGAAGTCGTAGATCCACCCGGCCCCGGTGGACGCCGTCTCGGGATGCCCCGGTCGAACCAGCCGGCCCACCTTGGTCGACAGCAGGTACTGCTCCCGGGGCCAGACCGACAGTGCCTGTCCCAGCCGCGTTTCCGAGACTCCGGAGCCATACATCGGCGCGGTGTCGAAGTAGCGGAACCCGCAGTCCCAGGCCGCCTGCAGGCACTCGGCGGCCTGCTCATCGCTCACCCAGTCGTTCGTCGCGATCGCAGCGGCGCCGAAACCGAGTTGCGGCAGTCGATCCGCGATCCCACCCGGGCCGGGGGCGGCGTCGGCGCTCACTGCGTGACCATGGCGGCGGAGCGAACCGACGGTCCGGTACTGGCCCGAAGTCGGACCTCGCCGGTCACCCTGAGCCGGGTCGACGCGTCGCCGTCGTCGGCCGACAGCGCCAGCGCGACGGCGCTCGCACCCATCTCGGCCAGCGGCAGGCCGACCGTGGTCATCGCCGGCGCATGGTCACGCAGGGTCGGGATGTCATCGAACCCGGCGACCCCGACGTCCTCCGGTATGCGCAGACCCGCGTCGCGGAGGGCGGCGGCCGCCCCGAGCGCCATGACGTCGTTGACCGCGAAAACGCAGCCACCCCAGGTGCACGTCACACCGAGTTGGTCGACCACGGCGCGCGCCGCGTCGTAACCGCCGTCCCGGGTGAATTCCCCGTGCACGACGGCCCGCGGCGCCACATCACGACGCCGCAGTTCGGCCACGAAACCGGCACTGCGGTCGGCGGCGGTGATCAACTCGCGCGGACCGGCCAGCACGACGAACTCCCTGGTGCCCTGGTCCATCAGTGCGGCGGCCAGCGCGGCAGCGCCCTGGACGTTCTGCGGTTCGACCGAGTGGGCCCCGGCGACGCGTTGGCCGATCGCCGCGAGCCGTCCGCCGTTGTCGAGGTAGCGGCGCAACGATCGCGTCAAGGCCGTGTGATCCCTGGTCCGCAGCGAGCCGCGCGACCTGGAGCCGGCGAGCACGATGGCATCCGTCCGGTAGCCGATGAACGACATGACCGCAGAGAGCTCCTGCGCCGGGGAGCGCAGTGTCGTGGCGACGAGCATCTGCCGGCCCCGCTGCGCCGCCTCCCGCTGAGCGCCGGCGGCGATGCTCGAGAAGTACGGATCGGCGAGGTCGTGCACGACCAGCCCGACGAGTCCCAGTGGGACCGGGCCAGTGCCTGGGCCTGGGCGTTGGACACGTACCCCAGCTCGTCGGCGGCGCGGCGGACGGCTTCGGCCACCGCCGCCGACGGGGTCCGCGCCGAGCCGTTGAGTACCCGGGAGGCGGTCGGCTGGGAGACGCCGGCCAGCGCGGCCACGTCGTCCAAGGTCACCCCGGCCACCGTCGTCCACCTCCCGGACCTGTCTGAGCCATCAGTCCACCGGACCCTTCCGTCATCCGGCCAGGAACGGCTCGACCAATTCCCGGTACCGCTCGATCATCGGTCCAGCACGGTATCGCCGTCGCGGGCCCAGATGTCGGCGTTGAAGATCTCGACCTCGACGTCGCCGCGGTAGCCGGCGGCGTCGACCCATCCGGTGAGCGCGGTGAAGTCGATGATGCCGTCGCCCATCATGCCCCGCGACAGCAGGGCGTCCGTGGCGATCGGCGACTAGCCAGTCGCAGACCTGGTAGGAGCAGATCCGGCCCTCGGCTCCCGGCCCGCTGGATCTGTGCCGCCAGCGCGGGATCCCACCAGACGTGGAAGGTGTCGACGACGACGCCGACGTCCGCGCGGGTGGGGCGCGGCCAGCTCCAGTGCCTGCCCCAGCGTCGTGATCACTGCCCGGTCGGCGCAGTACATCCGGGTGCAGGGGCTCCAGCGCCAGCCGCACGTCGAACGCGGCCGGCGTACGGCACGAGTCGGCGAGCCGCTCCGCCACCCGCCGCCGGCCCCGACCAGGTCGCGGTCGGGCGGCAGTCCGCCGACCACCATCACCAGCTCCGGGGCGCCGAGGTCCGCGGCCTCGTCGATGGCGCCCGGTTGTCGTCGAGCGCCAGGCGTGCTCGTTCGCCGGCGCGGTCAGGAAGCCGCCGCGGCACAGCCAGGATACCCGTAGACCGTTGTCCCGGACGATCTTCGCCGCCGACCCGGTGCCGGCCTCGGCGACCCGGTCGCGCCACAGGCCGATCGCGGGCAGGCCGGCCGGGCGGCGCCTCGACCGCCTCGCGCAACGTCCAGTTCTTGGTGGTCATGGTGTTGAGCGACAGGCGACCGGCGCGGTCGGAGTCATGCCGTCCACTCCGTTCACCTCGAGAGCACGTGCGCATCCGGTGCGGCGGCCAGCTCGGGATCGGTGAGCAGGCCCGCCCGGTCGGCGAGCACGAACACCGGCGACGGGTGCGCCAACCGACCGACCGCAGGCCAGGCCTCCGACCATGGCGAAGCCGGGCTGGTGGCCGTTGAGCCAGGACAGGAGCGCGATGCCGGTCTTGTAGTAGTACGTCGGCGCCGCGAAGAGGTGCCGCCGACAGGGCCTGGGTGGAGTCCAGGATCTCCGCGCTCCCGCGTCGTCGCCCGCGTCGAGTTCCTGCAGGGCGGTGGAGGCCGCCGGGTAGATCGCGGCGAAGATGCCGAGCAGCGCGTCCGAGTGCCGCCGGCCGTCACCGACGATCAGCTCGGGGTAGTTGAAGTCGTCGCCGGTGTAGAGCCGCACCCCGGCCGGCAGGCCCGGCGCAGCGCGACCTCGTGGTCCGCGTCGAGCAGCGACACCTTGACGCCGTCGACCTTGTCGGCGTGCGGTCGAGCAAGTCGTAGAAGGTGGCGGTGGCGGTGGGGATGTCGGCGCTGCCCCAGTAACCGCGCAGCGCCGGGTCGAACATGTCGCCCAGCCAGTGCAGGATCACGGGCTGGTCCACCTCGGCCAGCAGCGTGCGGTACACCGTACAGGTAGTCCTGCGGCGGAGTCGCCACCGCGGCCAGCGCACGCGAGGCCATCAGAATCACCTTCGCGCCCGCGTCGCGCACCACGTCGATCTGCTCACGGTAGGCGTCGACGATCGCGTGAGGCCGTGGCGCCCCCGAGGCACGTCACCGTGGACCAGCTGGTCGGTGCCGGCGCCGCACGCCAGCAGCCCGCCGACGGCGGCGGCCTCCCGGCCGCAGCGCCCGATCAGCTCGCGCGTAGCCGGCCAGTCCATCCCCATGCCGCGCTGCGCGGTGTCCATCGCGTCGGCGACGCCGAGCCCGTAGGACCAGATGCTCGTGGCGGTCGGCCATCGTCTGTCCCAGTCGAGGTCGGCCGGCGCGCCGGGGGTGTTGTCCGCCGTCGCCGGCACCACATGGGCTGCCGCGTAGCGACCCGCCGGATCGGTGATCGGTCGCTGCGGCCCGGCTCCACGGTCGCCGCCGTGCAGGACGACCTGCTCGATCGTGGCGCACCGACCCGACCGGGTCGAGCAGCCGACCACGGCTCGGCCGGAGCGGCGGTCACAGCACGATCTCCGGGATCTCGAGCCGCCGTCCTTCGGCCGACGAGCGCAGGCCGAGTTCGGCCAGCTGCACGCCGCGCGCCGCCGACAGCAGGCCGAAGCGGTGCGGCCGCCCGGCGACGACGTCGCGCAGGAACTCCTCCCACTGCATCTTGAAGCCGTTGTCGAGGTCGGCGTTGGCGGGCACCGTCGAGCCACTGGTCACGGAACTTCTCGGTGACCGGAAGGTCGGGATTCCACACCGGTTTCGGCGTGTGCGCGCGCTGCTGGGCCACACACTTCCGCAGCCCGGCGACCGCAGAGCCGTGCGTGCCGTCGATCTGGAATTCGACCAGCTCGTCGCGGTACACGCGGACCGCCCACGACGAGTTGATCTGCGCGATGATGCCGCCGTCGATCTCGAAGATGCCGTAGGCGGCGTCGTCGGCCGTCGCGGCGTAGGCTCGTTGCCGAGCCTCGTCCCACCGGGTCGGCACGTGGGTGACCGCCTTGGCGGTGACCGCCCGCACCGGTCCGAGCAGGCCCTCCATCACGTAGTTCCAGTGGCAGAACATGTCGACGGTGATCCCGCCGCCGTCCTGCGGCGCGGTAGTTCCAGCTGGGCCGCTGCGCGGGCTGGCCGTCACCTTCGAACACCCAGTAGCCGAACTCGCCGCGCATCGACAGGATCCGGCCGAAGAAGCCCTCGTCGACCAGCCGACGCAGTTTGACCAGGCCCGGCAGGTACAGCTTGTCGTGCACGACGCCGGCGATGACCCCCGCATTCGCGGCCATTCGGGCCAGTTCGATGGCCTCGGGAGACGGTTTCGGCGGTCGGCTTCTCGGTGTAGACGTGCTTGCCCGCCTTGATCGCCGCGGTCAGCGCCTCGACGCGCTGCGAGGTGACCTGCGCGTCGAAATAGACGTCGACGGTCGGGTCGGCGATCACCGCCGACAGTCGGTGGTCCTGCTCGACACCGTGCCGGTCGGCGAGCTCGGCGAGCTTGTCGGCGTTGCGGCCGACCAGGATCGGCTCGACCTCCACCCGCGTGCCGTCGGCGAGCAGCAGGCCGCCTGTCGCGGAGCGGCAGGATCGAGCGCAGCAGGTGCTGGCGGTAGCCCATCCGCCCGGTGACGCCGTTCATGGCGATGCGCATCGTCCGACCGGGGGTCATTGCCGCCATGGTGCCTCCGAGATCGCTGAGGATCCTCCTGTTTGGAATGCGGATTCCCAATCTAGGTCGGGGCGATTCGAGCGTCAAATCAACCAGCTTTGTCACCGCCGCGCGCCGGTACGGTGGCGCACCCGATCATTCGGCGGCCATCGCCAGGGCCACCAGCCGATCCAGCGACGTCGTGATCAGTTCCTGTTGGGTTCGGAGCCGATGACCCTCGGACTCCGGTATCTCGACGTCGACGACGACGATGGTGCCGGGTGCATCCTCTTGCAGCCGCCAGGTGAACTCCAGGTCCGAGACCAGACAGGAGATGGTTACCCGACCGGCCCCGGGTTCGGCGCGGAGCCGTTGTGCCATTGGAAATCGGGATAGCCGGCCGGCCACATCGTGTAGGAGTCCGGGCTTTCCCGGCGGACCGTTTCGACCCCGGTCCACCACTCCGGAAATCGGGACGGGTCGTGCAGCAGCTTCCACACCTCTTCGATCGGGGCGTTGGCCCAGGTTTCGAGGAGAAGGTCGGCATCAGGCCTTCACCGCACTCGGATCGTCGGCGCCATCAAGACGGGCTCGCTCGTCCGCCAATCGCCGCAACTCTCGTTCCGGTTCGACCAGGCCGACCACCGGCGGGCGGCCGAGATCTACCAGGGCGGAAAGGTATCCGTCCACGGTCGCTTCGGTGACCGAGGCCAGAACCCGGCGCCAGCCCATTTCGGCCTCTTCGAACCGCCTGCGCGCCAATCACCTTGTCGCCCTCCGCCGCCGCTATCAGGCCCTGTACTCTGGCGACCTTCGGGACCAACGCCCAGGGCTGATCGGCCCGGCCGGCCGGCTCGGTGACCATCAACCGCAGCTGCGCCCGCGCGGCGAGCGGTGCACCGGCTGCCACCAGCGCCTCGGCGCGAGCCAGCGCGGCCGACGGCCGGGACGCCTGGGGGTCGCCCGCCAGTCCCTGCTGAAGTAGCTTCGCCGCGTCTTCGTATCGTCCGGACGCCAACGCCACCAGCCCGGCGTCGATCCGTGCGGTGTCCAGGTAGCGCGGGTCGTCCAGCCGCTCTGCGCACTCGAGCTGCTGGTCGATGCAGACGGCCGCCTCGTCGAATCGGCCGGTCCGGGCCAACAGATGCGCCTTGGCCGCCAGGCATCCGCTGAGCAGAACGGGAACGGATCGGGTCGAGGCGATGGCCCGGTCGGCCAGGTCCAGAGCGCCGTCAAAGTTCCCTGCGCAGGTCAGCGCGCAGGCCCCCTGTAGCCAGACGGCGAAGCCGCGGTCGGGTCGCAGCGCCTTGGCCGCCGATGCGGCCGCCGTCCACGCCATCTCCCCACCTTCGGCGAACCGCCCGCGCCGCACCAGCCCCAGCAACCGGATCTCGCCGATGTCGCTGAGCACCTCGTCACCGGGCTCATCGGGCAGGAACGTCCGGGCGCGATCGAGCAGGTCGTCGACGACGCCGGCGTCACCGGCCACCGCCTCGCCCCAGGCCCGGCCGATGAGCGTGGCCGCCCGGACGGACGGCGAAGATCCGGACGTCAGGTAACGCTCGGAGTGCCGATAGGCGTCCAGGGATGCGCCCGGCTTGCAAATGACGGTGCGGAGCCTCCGGCCGTGCCGGTTCCACGCATCGGCCAACTCGTCCTCGGGCAGGAGTTCCAGGGCTCGTGACCATGCGGCGGCCATCTCGTCCTGCTGACCCGACCAGGCTGTGACATCGGCCAGCAGCTCCCACCAACGCCCGGAGTTCGGGTCGAGGTCGGTTGCCCTGGTGAGGAAGTCGATAGCGGCCGGCAGGGCACCGACCGCCCGGGCCCGTTCGGCCGCTTCTGACCACGCGGCCGCTGCTTCCGCCGACCGGCCAGCCGCCACAAGGTGGGTGGCCAGTTCGACCGGATCGCCACCGGCGAGCGCCGTGGCAACCCGCTCGTGCCGCCGGGGAACGCCGTCCAGGTCACCATAGACCGCTTCGCGCAGCAGAGCGTGGCGGAAACCGAGCCCGCCCGGGTCGTCGACGACCAGGCCGGAGTCGATCGCGGCCGCGATCGCACTCTCGGTACCGACCGATCCCAGCCTGGCGAGCTCCGCCGGTCGCAACGGGCGGCCGACCACCGCCAGCAGCTCGACGAGATCCCTGGCGCCGGAGGATAGACCGCGCACCGTCGCCCGCACTGCGGTTCGCAGGTTGGCGGGTGTGCCCCCGCCGGCCACGGCCGATCGGGCCGTCTCCTCGGCCAGCAACGGGTTGCCCTCGGCAGCGGCGATCACCGAGTCCATGAGGCGTTCATCGATCTGGTGGCCGACCACGGCATGCGCGATGGCCGCTACTTCGGCGTCCGCCACCGGTCCCAGATCCACGTCCACGATGGGGACTTGCCGAGAGACCAGGTCGGCCAACAACATGTCCACCGCCGGATTGGCCGGCCGGTCGCGGCGGGCGAGCACCAGCATGACGGGCACATTCCTGATCCGGCGGCCGATGTGGGCCGTCAACCGCATACTCACCGCATCCGACCGGTGCACGTCGTCCACGGCGATCAGCAGCGGCCGGTCGGCGCACGCGTACTCGACCAGGCTCAGCACGGCCTCGAACACCCGGAGCCGCTCCAACTGGGGCGAGGCGACGATCGGCGGCGGCGTGACGCGGCCGAGTCGGGCGCCAAGGCTGGGCGAGAGCCGGTTCAATTCCGTCGGCCAGAGCGCTGCAGCGGCCGGCGGCGCGAGGGTCGAAACCAACCGGCCGGCCAACTCCAACCAGGTGGCGAACGGGGTTTCACCACCGACATCGATTCCGGAGCCGACCGCCCGGCGACCCCCGGCCGCGCCGACGCGGTGACTGAGCTCACCGATCAGGCTGGTCTTGCCGATCCCGGCTTCACCGGTCAGCACGACGACCCGCCCGGCACCGTCCGCCGCGAGCCGCCATTGGGAATCGAGGGCAGCGATCTCCCTAGCCCGCCCGAAAAGCCGCCGTCGGGTCGGCTGCGGCCGGCCGGTCCTGGCCCCGGCGTGCACGGCCCGGGTCGCCGCTGACGGCGCGATGCCCAGTTCGTCGCGTAACGCCTTGGCGAAGTCGCGGCTCGCCCTGGCCGCGCCCGCACGGTCCCCGGACGCCGTGAGCGGCGAGACCAGCGTCCGGTGCGCCGGTTCGTCCAGGGGCGCCAGGACGGCCCGGCGCCGGGCAGCCTGCACCGCGCCGGCGGTCCTGCCCTCCGCCCGGGCGCGCCCGATCAGCTCGTCCAGCGCAGCGATCCGAGCCCGGTCCAACGCTTCCCGTGCTGCTGCCACCCAGTCGTCATCGACACCGGGCAACAGCCGACCGTCACCCGGGTCCTCGGCCATCGCGTCGACCCAGATCTCCGACGGCAGCAGGCCGATCGCCGACCGGCCGGCCCCGACGAGGCTGTGGGTGTGGGGCTCCCACGCGCGGCCCAGCGACCACAAGGCCGTGCGTAGACCAGCCCGCGCGGCGTCGTGCGGAACGCCGGTCCACAGCGCAGTGGCCAGGTCAGCGCGCGGTTGCGGGCCCGGATGGAGCGCCAGGTACCCGACGAGCGCTCGGACGCGGTTGGCACCCGGCAGCGTCAGGGCGGTGCCGTTCCATTCGACCGCTATCCGGCCGATAAGCCAGACCCGGAGCATCAGCCGAGTTTAGAGCTCGCAAAGGGCCCGTGACCAGCACTGATCAGGCTGAATCCGGGCTCACCACGACGATTGACGGTGGGTTGACGGTGGGTCGACGGAGCGGGATGAGTCTGGTGACAGACCTGCAGCAACCCTCCGACGAAGGAGAACAATGTCCACGACAACCACCATGGCCTCGGAAACCATCGCATCAGCCGGGCCGACGCCCACCGCCGGCGACCCGGTTCATCCCGATCCCGACCCCGCTCTGCTGAACGAGTTCGTCGGCCGAGCGGTCGGCGATCTCTCGGCCACCCTCAGTGCGGCCCTGACCGTGCTCGGTGACCGGCTCGGCCTGTACAAGGCGCTCGCCGCCCATGGACCGGTCACCATGCGCAGAACTCGCCCGAGCCTCCGGCACTGCCGCCGCCTACCTCGAGCCGTGGGCGGCGAACCAAGTCGCCGGCGGATATGTGAGCTACGACGCCGAGTCCGATCGCTACTTCCTGAGCCCGGAGCAGGCCGCCGTGCTGGCGGACGAGGAGAGCCCGGCGTTCTTCCCCGGCGCCGTCCAGCTGGCCCTGGCCACGATGAAGTCGCTGCCACGGATCCAGGAACGGTTCACGACCGGGGAAGGCTTCGGGTGGCACGAGCATGACCGAGATCTGTTCGATGGCACCGAACGGTTCTTCAAGCCGGGCTACTCGGCCGACCTGGTGGCCACCTGGCTCCCGGCAATGGACGGCGTCGTCGACCGGCTGACCGCCGGCGGTGAGGTTGCCGACGTGGGGTGCGGGCACGGCGCCTCGACGATCCTGATGGCGAAGGCCTTTCCGAGTTCGACGTTCGTGGGTACGGACTACCACGAGGGATCAATCGTCGTCGCCCGCCGGCGGGCGCAAACGGCCGGCGTGGCCGACCGGGTGCGGTTCGCGACCCGGGACGCCGCTGACCTTCCGGATGCGGCATACGATCTCGTGACCATGTTCGACTGCCTCCACGACATGGGAGATCCGATCGGCGCGGCCGGGGCGGTCGCTCGATCGCTGAAGGGCGGCGGGTCGTTCCTGCTCGTCGAACCGGCCGCAGGTGATCGGCTTACCGACAACCTGCATCCGATCGGGCGGCTGTTCTACGCCGCATCGACCATGATCTGCACGCCGTCCTCCCTGGCCCAGCCGGGCCGAGCCGCGCTGGGCCCGCAAGCCGGACCGGCCCGGTTGACCGCGGTACTTTCCGAAGCCGGTTTCGGCGACGTGCGCCTCATCCACCAAACACCGGTCAACCTGGTCTTCCAGGCCCGCCGCTGATCCTGCTCGTTCCCAACCAACCCCATCAAGACACCCAGGAGATTGTCATGACCACAACGGTTCCCAACATCCAGACCTTGCAGACTGCCATTGAATCCCGGGATGCCGACGGCGTCGCCGCCTGGTACGAGGCCGACGCGGTACTCACCATCGCCGACCGCGACCACCCACCGGCCACCCCCCAGGTCTATCGCGGCGCCGAGCAGATCCACCGTTACTACGCCGATGTGTGCAGTCGCAACATCAACCACCGGGTGACCGATATCGTCGTCGACACAAGCCATCTGGCATTCATCCAACACTGCCGCTACCCCGACGGAAACGCCGTCGTGTGTGCCACTGTCGCCGAACTCAACGGCAGCCTGATCCACCGGCAGACCGTGGTCCAAGCCTGGGACGCCTGACGTCTCCGTCAGCGCCTCGATACCCGCCAAATCGTGGGACGCACCTGGCGGGACTGTCCGGGGCAGGCGGCCGACCCGTCTGGCCGTCCTGCCCCGGAACCAGAGGGATTTCGCGCTCGATAGGCGCGGCTGATCTCGGCCTGGGTCGCGTTGGGTTCAATTCCAGGATGGCGTAGAGGTCGGGGCGTTCGGTCGTCATGGTCAGTTCGGCCAACGTTGGAGTCGTGGTCCCGGCGTGGGAGGTCGGCCGGGACCACGACCGTGAAGAGGACCGGCGCCCGGCCCGCGACAAGGGTCAGCCTCAGTTGGAGTTGGTATGCGCGGGGATCAGCCGAGGGTGGTGTGCTGCAACACGTCGTCGTGCGTGACGGTCACAGCTCGACGTGACCGGCCCGCAGCAGCTCGAGCACGGCCAGCACGCGTCGGTGCTCGCCGGGTGACGGCTCGATGCCGAGCTTGTCGAGGATGTGCTCGACGTGGGTCTCGACTGTCTTGACGCTGAGGTGGAGAGTTTCGCCGATGCCGATGTTGGAGCGGCCCTCGGCCATCAGCGTGAGCACCTCGTGCTCACGCGCCGTGAGGGTCGTCGACCAGTCGTGGCCGCGCCGTCGAGCGAAGCAGCAAGCTGACGATTTCGGGGTCGACGACCGTCCCGCCGCCGACGATCGTCCGCACGGCCGCGACCAGCGCTTGCCCCGTCGTGACTCGTTCCTTGAGCAGGTATCCGGTCGCCCCCCCGGCGGACAGCGCCCGTACCGCCAGGGTCGCGCTGGCATACATCGACAGCAGCAGCACGCCTATCGTCGAGCCTTCGGCGCGTAACTGCTCGAGGACGCGCATGCCCTCGTCGCTGTGGTCCGGCGGCATCCGGATGTCCAGGACTAGTACATCGGCGTCAGCGTGGGTCGCCAGCCTCTCCCGCAGTTCTCGTGCGTCACGGGCTTCGGCGACGACGTCACATCCTCCGGCGACGAGCAGCTGGCGGACTCCTTCGCGGACGAGGACGGCATCGTCGACGACGATCACCTGCGGCCGATCGACGGTCACGGGGTCACCACATCTAAACCCGGATCACCACGCGGTTGTTTCGCGGCTACCGTTGCGGTCACGGTCGTGCCGTCCGGTCCCGAGACCAGCTCGAGCCCGCCGCCGCTCGCCTCGACCCGGTCCACGAGCCCACTGAGCCCGGTCCCCTGTGCCGTCGAGAGTCGCGCCGCCGCATCCGTCGTCGGCGATGCTCACGCGCAGCGGAGACACCGAGCTCCAGGGTGACCGAGCTGTGGTTTGCCCGGGCGTGCTTTGCGATGTTCGTCAAGCACTCGGCCACCACAAAGTAGGCC
Source organism: uncultured Actinomycetota bacterium (assembly GCA_963706185.1). Lineage (GTDB taxonomy): Bacteria > Actinomycetota > Actinomycetes > Mycobacteriales > Nakamurellaceae > Nakamurella. Next base: position 20,304 of record CAVPLZ010000008.1, read on the forward strand.
GTGTCAGCCACCCCGTCATCGGGGCGATCGACTCCGGTCACCCGAACCGTCGTCGGCACTGGGGAACGCAGCACCAGCTCGCGGAGCGCTGACTCGAGGTCACCGTGCGCCAGGCTCGTCGGCGCGATCCCGCTCGCCAATCTCCGCAGCTCGACAAGAGCGCGATTGAGCTCCCCGGCGGCCTCGTCGAGTGCGCGGCCCAGCACTGCGTCCCCCGAACTTGCTGTGGCCGCGGCCAGGTTGAGCTTGATACCCGTCGAGATGAGCAGCTGCTGTGCGCCGTCGTGCAGGTCACGCTCGATCCGGCGCCGCGCGTCGTCACCCGCGGCGACGATCCGCGCACGCGAGTCACGCACCTGCTCCAGGCTGGCTCGGAGTTCCGAGGTGAGGCGGCGGTTCTCGGCAGCCAACAGCAACGCTTGCGCCACCGAGTCGCGAACGCCGGAGTCGACGGCGTCGATCCGTTCGGCGAGCACGACGGCGATCGGCCGCCCTTCGGTCTCGACGCGCAGCACCCCATCGACGGGTACCTCGACGAGTCGATCGAGACGGTCGACGAAGCCCGCCCGCGCCGGGTCCCACCAGGCGACGACCGCCTCAGGATCACCGATGGCCCGAGCGACCAGCGATTGGAGGTGGCGCGGCCCACCCTCCTCGCGGACCGCCAGCAGCAGGTCGGCGACGCGGGCCCTGCTGGGCCGGTGAGTGGCGAAGCCGACCGCATACAGCGCCGCCAGCAGCACCAGCGCTCCATCACGGGTCCCGCTCACGGCTGCGGGCACGACGCCGGTCGACCCGAGCAGCGCCACGTCGGCGGCGAGCCAACTGATCGCGAGCAGGGTGAAGGTGGCGGCGAAGGCCGCCGACAGTCCTCGCCGCCGACGTGGTCTGGGGGCCCAGAAGCCGGCCAGCCCAGCCACTACCGCTGCCACCTCCACCAGCACCAGCCGGTCGGCGAGCTCCGGGTAGCCCGCAGGCCCGGTGCCGAGGGTCGCGAGCGGATTGCTCAGGCACCTGCACCAGCCCCAGCCGCCGGGGTCGTAGGTCACGGCTTGGACGACGCAGACGGTGACGCCGAGCAGAACAACCAGCGCGGCAACTGCCTGCCGGACACGTCCCAGCAGCCGCCCGCTCGGGAAGAGCAGCGCGGCGAGCACCACCGCCGGGATGGCGAGCTGCCCGATTGCCCCGACAATCACCCATGCCGCGGACCTTTGCGCCAGACCGACGGAGAGCGAAGGGGCGGCAGCGACGAGCGACCCAGCGGCCAGCACCATCGGTCCGGCGCCACCGCGCCCGAGGACGGCCACGACCACGGCGGCAACGGCCAGCGCCACACCCGGCAGCGCCGTCCGGACGAGATCCAGGAATCCGACGTACGGCGCCGCATCGGCATACAGCGCCGCCGCGGCCACGTTGGCGGCCAGGCCGACAGCGGCGAGCGCCACGGCCGCTCCGGTCGACAGAGCCCGGTGCCGCACATGCACGGCCTCATCATCGCCCCCGCGGCAGTCTTCGGGCATGGGGAAACCCCCGATGCCCGCGGGGGAGGATCCCGATGGCTCGTTCGGGCCGCGCGGTCTAGCGTCATTGCATGCGGTCCGGGACCGTCGGCCGGCTCACCGGCGCGCTGCTCGTCGCGGTGGTCGCGGCCGGGCTGACCGGCTGCGCGCGACAGATCGCCGGACCCAGCCTGGTGCTGCGGCTCGCCACGCCGGACAGGCAAACCGACGCCACCGGCCCACAGGTTGCCCACTTCGCCGAGGAGGTGGCGCGACGCTCCGGCGGATCCATCCGGATCGACCCGGTCTGGGACGTGACGCCGGACGGCGCACACGACTGGGACCAGACGGTGGCGCGCGGCGTCGCCGACGGCACCTGGGACATGGGGCTGGTGCCCGGCCGCGCCTGGGACGTCCTCGGCGTCGACAGCCTGCGAGCACTGAACACCCCGTTCCTCATCACCAGCGAGGCCGCGCTGCAGGCCGTGCTCGACAGCGACCTGCGCGGCGACCTGCTGGCCGGACTGCCCGAGGCCGGCGTGACCGGGCTGGACCTGTTCCCCGACCAGCTACGCCACCCGTTCGGCTACGACCGCGCCCTTCTCGGCGCCGACGACTACACCGGTCAGTCCATCCGCGCGCCGACGTCCGACACGGTCAGCGAGGTCTTCGCCGCCCTCGGCGCGACGACTACGGATGCCGACCCGGACTCGGGGACGCAACGCGGCGACGAGTCGTCGTACTCACTCGCGCAGGGACACATCGCGACGGGCAACGTCACCCTCTACCCGAAGACCGACACACTCGTCATCAGGACCGCCGTGCGCCACAGACTGCGCGACGACCAGTGGTCCTTGCTGCACGAGGCCGCAGCCGCCACGCGTGACTGGCTGTTCGCCCGAGACCCGTCGGATCAGGCGCTGGCCGCCGCGTTCTGCAACCAGGGCGGCGCGATCGTCACGGCTACCGCGGCCCAACTGTCCGGCCTGAAGCAGGCCGTCGCTCCCCTGGTCGCGAGGCTGCGCCAGAACCCGTCGACCGGGCAGCTGATCGACGCGATCGGCGACCTCGTCGCCGGCGTCCCGGACGGAGCCGTCGCTGACCTCGTGCCCCCGCCGGGTGCCCTCGGCCGACGATGCGCAGCTCGACGCCCTGAACGGGACCTACGTCACGACCGTGACGGAGAAGCAGCTGCAGGGACGCGGGCGACCACAACGCGGAAGAGGTGCGAGAGAACTCCGGGCACCTCACCTGGGTGCTCGACAGCGGCCGGTGGACCGACCACCAGGTCGCGAGTCACTACGTCGCCCGGCCCGACGACTCCGGGCGGTACACCTACCACGACGGACTCTTCACCTTCTACTGGGACGCGGCACCGGGCGACTGGACCAAGGCGCGGTTGGAGGTCGACCGCGGCGGGACCATCCGGTTCCGTGACGTCGTGGACGGGCATCCGAACCTGCAGAACCTTTCGACGGCTTCTTCCGAGAGTGGACCCGCGTCGGCGGCCTGCCCCGCTGACGTCGTCGTGCTCGTCGGCCCATCGGGATAAGCCCGAGTCGAAAACGGTACGTCGCCCCGATCCCTCGGCGACGACCGATACCTAGCGTCACCGCCATGACCAAGACATCACACCGGAAGGTGCGTCGGCTGACGGCGGTCCTGGCAGCGCTGCTTCTCGCGCCGCTCACTGCCCTGGTCGCTCCCGCTGGCGCCTGCCCCGGCAGCGGCAGCGACAGGTCCACGGTCACGGCCGGGCACGCAGCCCGGATCGGGGTCGGGCGGTCCGCGCGCTCTACGGGTCGTGCCGGATCGACGGACACCGACTTCGGCCGTGCCCTGGTCGGATCGGCCCCGGTCGGTCGAGGCCCCTCGGAGTTGGCAGTCAATCCCCGCACGCACACGATCTACGTGACGAACGGCAACGCCGTCGACGGCCCGAACGCTGGCGGGGACACCGTCTCGGTGGTCGACACGAGGCGATGCCACTCAGGCGACGTATCTCGCTGCCACGGCCCCTGGCCGACGATCGTGGTCGGGAACCGGACGCCCGACGATCTGCCCAGCGGGGTAGCTGTCGACGTGGCGACCGACACCGTGTACGTGGCGAATGTCGGCGCAAACACCGTGTCGGTGTTCGACGGGGCCACCTGCAACGCGGTGGTCACCTCCGGGTGTGGGCAGGTACCCGCAGAGGTGCCCGTCGGACGCGGGACCGCTCGCCCTGACCATCGACCCGATCAGCGACACGGTCTACGTCGCCAACAGCAGCGGCACCAGCGTGTCCATGCTCGATACCCGGCGCTGCAACGCGGCGCACCTGAGCGGCTGCCCCACCACGGCCCCCCCGGCCGTGGACGTCGCGGCGAATCCGTACAACGTCGACACGGACGAACGGTCGCACACCGCGTACGTGACCACGATCGGTGACCACAACGGGTGGGCCGTGTTCGACACCGGCACCTGCAACGCTCGTCGCCAGTCGGGGTGCACCACGCTCGGCCGACTCGCCGGGGACCCGGCAGGTCCGAACGACGGGAAGGTCGACCCCGTCCACCAGACGCTGTACACCGCCGACTTCGGCAATACGATCTCGGCGTTCGACCTCCGGCACTGCCGCGCGGACGATCTCTCCGGCTGTGCCACGGTCCAGCCCGGCATCGTGACCCCCTTCCCCAAGACCGGCTTCGAGCACGACCTGTGGGTCGCCATCGACACTGCCCACCACACGGCGTACGTCACGTTCCACAAGGACGACGCCGTTGCTCGTCGTGGACACCGACCTGTGCAACGGAGCTCGCCCCTCCGGCTGCGCCACCCTCGCGCCGCCGCAGGAGATCCACACCGGGACCGACCCCCAGGCGATCTCCCTCGACCCGCGCACGCACACCCTGTACACGGCCAACCTGGTGGACAACACGGTCTCGGTCATCGACGCGTCGAGCTGCAACGCGAGTGTGACTCTCGGCTGCCGCACCCGGCCGCCCAGCGCAGCCGTGCCCGGCGCCGGCGGGATCGCTGTCGACCAGACGGTCCACACCGCGTACGTCACCTCGGACGGGAACGCCGTCGCGATGATCGACACCGGAGCTGCAACGCGTTCCACCCCGTGGGCTGCGGTCAGGCGCCTCGACGGTCAGACGTCGCCGACCTCCCGCAGGCGATCGCGGTCGACCGCACGACCCACACCGCCTATGTCGCAAGTGCTCGCACGGGGCGGACCGGCAGCGTCTCGGTGCTCGACACCCGCACCTGCAACGCCGCCCACCCGTCCGGCTGCACGGTCATCGGCACGCTGCAGGTGACAGCAGGTACGCCGACCGCCATCGCGGTCAACTCCGCCACCGGCACCGTCTACGTCGGAACCGCCACCAGCGGCGGCGCCAACGAGGTGTCCGTTTTCAACGGCGCCACCTGCAACGCCGCGACGACAACGGGCTGCAGCCAGCCCCCCGCCCTGATGACCGTCGGCGCCACCGATGGCTGCTCCTTCGTCGCCGTCGCCGTCAACGAGACCTCGAACACGATCTACGCAACGAACACTGAACAGTGCAGCGAGCCGTTCCTGGGCGACAAGGTGTACGTGTACAACGGCGCCACCTGCGACGCCACCAACATGACCGGGTGCGGCGACACCGTAGCCACCATCACCGCCGGGTTCAACCCCCAGGCAATCGCCGTCGACCAGGCCACCAACACCGTCTACGCCCCTCTGCTCGCCGACGGCGAGTACGCCGGAAACGTCGCCGTCATCAACGGCTGCCACCTGCAACGGCTCGAACACCTCCGGCTGCGGGCAGACACCATCCCTCACACCGGCCGGATTCGGTCCGGTCAGTGCGGCCGTCGACCCGAGGACCCACCACGTCTACGTCACCAACATCGAAGACACCAGCGTGTCCGTGATCGACGGCACCCACTGCAACGGCACCGACACGAGCCACTGCAACCGAGGTGACCAATGACAAGGTCTCCGTCGACGACTACCCAGCCTCCGTGGCGGTCGACCCCGCAGGTCGGCACGGCGTACGTGACCAGCCGCGCCAAAGGCACCGTCACAGTCGTTCGACTCCAGCCGACGCCATGACCCGAGGCGTCTACCTTTAGCTCCTCTGTCAAGCGACGGTTGTTCGGCCCGAGGCATGTTCGGCCAAGCAGAGCCCAGCAGCGAGCGGTCGCCCGGATCTGCGACAGCTCACGTAGGCACGGATCAGGTACTTGACCGGCGGGTAGAAGAGGGCGCTGCCGGTGCGGCCGGAGCCGTGGTGGGCTGCCAGGCCAACCAAGGTGCAGCGAGCCCGCCGGGACTGTCGAAAACCCGACCATGGGGTCCTGGGCGACCATCGCCGAGGTCGCGCGTACCCAGTCCGCTTCGATCGACGGGACCAGCTCCAGGAGTGCGCTGGCTATTTGGCCCCGGACGTCGAGCTCGCCGGCATCTGCCCCGCGCCGCCGGTGAGGCTGTGGATCAGCTGGGTAGACCATTCTGCTTAGTCACAACAAGGTCGGCCGGCCCGTCCCGATGAACAAATCCCGCGGCCGGGTCGACACCCACTCCTTGGCCGCGGTCGAGCGCTTCCCCGCACTGCGAACACCAACCGGCCAACGCCGGGTCCGTCACGCAGTGCACCACCCGCCCGCCATCGGCGTCACTCGGCCCGGTCCGTCAGCAGGCCATCGAAATCCAGCAACAACTAACTACTTCGACCTGAAAAGGTCTCAACTGGCCGCCATCGAGGCAGCTCGACGGGTGTACTACCCCGCTCGGGCGACGGCCGGCCGACCCGACTTGCGCTTCCACGACCTTCGGCACACCCTCGTCGGCCCCGGTCGGGCAACTCAGACCAGTACGCCGCCGTTCGCAGTGGACTTCTTGGCGTACCCGCACAGATCGGTCAACGGTGCACCCGGTAGCGCAGATGAAACACCCGGTTGCCCGCAATCGCCACGTCGGGATCCTCCAACAGGTGCTGAACGTGGACCGACCCGAAGTAGCGCTTGCCGGACCCGAACACCACGGGTACGACATCCATGCGCACCTCGTCGACCAGACGCGCGGCAAACACCTGGCCACCGACGTCGCCGGCGGCGACCTCGACGATGCGGTCGCCCGCAAGCTCCTGCGCCTTGGCCACGGCTCCCTCGACGCCGTCGACGAAGTGAAACGGGGCCGCGCGGGGTCCCAGCCCTCCGGCTCCGGTCGGTGCGTCACCACGACCACGTGGTCGATCCCGCTCGGCGGTTTCCCCTCCCAGCCGTCCGTCAGGTCGAAGACGTGGCGGCCGACGAGGGTCACCCCGATCTGATCCCAGTACGGCCGGACGTAGTCATAAGACGTCTGCGACACCTTCAGATATCCGCTCTCGTCCAACGGGACGTCACCGCTGGACAACCAGTCGAACAGCGGTCCGGGCTGGTCAATTTCGTCCGCGATGAAGCCGTCCACCGACACCGAGCTGTACATGACCACCGTGCCCACGGGAATCTCCTCTGCTCTGGGGTGCCCAAAATCTTGCGTGTGGTGACTACCGCTTTGGCAAGAAATCATCGGGCGTAGCGCCGGCGGCGGTCCGGCCCGTGGCCGGCTTCAGGCCAGCACTCCACGATTGGGATCGGGCGATGAGGGAGCAGATCGGGACGCGATTGCCTACACCGCGCTCAACCGCTACCTCGAACAACAGTCGGCGGAGGTCAGGTTGCTGCTGCACTGTGCAGAAGGTCGTCGGGCCCATCCAGCTTGCTCTGGACATCACCCGTTCCTGATGGTCGTCAAACCCAGGCGGGACATACGGTGTCAGGTCGTGGGCAGCCGCGTCATGGCACGGTTGGACCCGGTGGAGTCAGAATCCTGTGGTGCCATCGATGGTTTCGCGAATGATGTCCGCGTGACCGGCGTGCCGGGCCGTCTCCTCGATCATGTGGTAGAGCACGTAACGCACATTGCATTCGATGATGTCGTCACGGGCGCAGCGACTGTCCAGATCCAGGTCCGCGACGATCGCGTTCGACTCGGCGATCGCCTCGCGGTAGCTCGCCACCCAGAAGTCCACGGTGTCGGTGTCGTCCACGAACAGGTCCGCGTCCCTGGGGTCGGTCCTGACCTCGGGCCAGCCGTCAGGGTCCTCGCGCCCGGCCACGATCACGCCGAACCACCGCCGTTCCCAGGTGGTCGAGTGCTTGATCAGTCCGAGCAGCGACAGCGAGCTCGCCGTCGGCGCGGTGCGCGCCTGCGCATCGTCGAGGCCATCGGCCTTCCTGATCAAGCCTTCCCGCTGAGCGTCCAGGAAGTTGGCCAGCGCGGCTCGTTCCGAGGCCAAGAGGTTCTGCTCGTCCACGCGAGCGACAATACGACCACACCTCGGACCGCCCACCATCCCACGGCCCGTGAGCGCCCGGCGGTTCTCATGGCCGAGCTGTTAGCCAAGACGAAGAGCGGAGGTTGCGGCGACGGACCGGTCGGGTCGTTCAAGGACCGGCGAACCGTCCGCGCCATCGAAGATCCGGCACACCTCAGCCACTTCGTCTGCCTTGGGACAGTGACCGGCCGGTACCGACATCACCACGAAGTGATCTGACATATCAGAACTGTCACCAGACAAACGAGCTCGTTGTCAGGCGTTCCCGGCCGACACGGCCGTGAGCACCCGATCCATGGCGTCGACCGCTTGGCCCAACTCCTCCGAGGTGACGGCCAGCGACGGCCGTACCCGGATGCTGCGCTCACCGCAACCGAGGACGATCACCTGCTCGTCGTCGTACATCCGCCGGATGGCCTCGCCTCGGGTCCGGGCGTCAGGCAGGTCGTAGGCACACATCAGACCTCGGCCGCGGACGTTGGATACCAGGTCAGGATGAGTCTCACCGAGCCGGTGCAGGTCCTTGAGCAGGGTCTCGCCGAGCTCGGCGGCGCGGGCGATGAGTCCGTGCGTTTCGATGAGCTCCAGCAGCCGACGGGAGCGAACCATGTCGACCAGGCCGCCGCCCCAGGTGGAGTTGATCCGACTCGACACCTGGAACACGTTGTCCGGGATCAGGTCCACCCGCCGCCCGGCCATGATCCCGCCGAGCTGTACCTTCTTGGCGAAGGCCACGATGTCCGGCTCCAGGCCGAGTTGCTGGTACGCCCATGCGGTCCCGGTGAGTCCCACGCCGGTCTGCACCTCGTCCAGCACGAATAGCGCGTCGTAGGTGTGGCACAGGGCCTGGATGGCCTGTAGGAACTCGGCGCGCAGATGATTGTCGCCGCCCTCCCCCTGGATCGGCTCGCAGACGAAGCACGCGATGTCGTGCGGATTCGCCTCGAACGCCGCGCGGGCCTGCTCCAGTGCGACGGCTTCGGCAGCTTGCACCTCCGCCAAGTGATCGGCGAGCGGGAAGGTGATCGCCGGGACGTCGATCCTGGGCCAGTCGAACTTCGGAAACCGGGCGGTCTTGACCGGGTCGGTGTTGGTCAACGAGAGGGTGTAGCCGGACCGGCCATGGAAGGCCTTGGTCAGGTGCAGCACCTTCGTGCCGAGTTCGGGCGAGCGGCCGGCGGCCTCGTTCCGGCGGCTCTTCCAGTCGAACGCGGTCTTCAGCGCGTTCTCCACCGCCAGCGCCCCGCCCTCGATGAAGAACAGGTGAGGCAGCGCCGGGTCGCCCAGCACTCGGGCGAAGGTCTGGACGAACTCCGCGTAGTGGGTCGTGTAGGTGTCGGAGTTGGCCACCTTGTTCGCCGCGACCTCGGCCAGCAGCGCCATGAACTCGGGGTCGTCGACGATCCCGGGCGGGTTCATACCCAACGGCGACGACGCGAAGAACGTGTACAGGTCCAGGTTGGACGTTCCGGTGACGGCGTCAACGAGGTGCGAGCCTGTGCTGCGCTCGGTGTCCACCACCAACGTGAACCCGTCGACGTTCAGGTGCCGGGCCAGCACTTCATGGACGCGGTCCGGCTGGATGCGGCTGTCGACCAGGTCCGCCGCCCCCGAAGATTCCTTCGCACTAACGCCTGAACTTTGCATGAACTCGAGTGTAAGGATGATCCGGCCGGAAATCTTCCCCAAGTGGTGCTTGTGGGCCATACGGCGGCCCGGGCAGCGTGACGGGCGCGCTCCAGCGCCACTGGCCCACCCGATCTCCCGATTGTGAGGTCCGGCGAGCCGGCGCAGGTCCACTGTGGCGGAGTAGTCGGCGGTCCATACGGCCCGTACTTCGACCCGTTCCGCCCGTTCAGCCAACGCCCGCACCACGGCCGGATCCACGGCGATCTCCGGCCGCCTGCCGCAAGGCTCCAGGCCCGTCGGCGCATCCGTGGCATCTTCTGGGGCCGCAGTGTCGGTTTCGTCGTCGCCTTGAAGTCGTTGGCACTCGCCCCCAACGGCGACGACCACAACTGGTCGATCCCGTGGAGCGAACGGCTCAGCCTCGGCCAGATCAACGAGGCGGCTGAGCTTTCCTCCCGAGAGTCCCCGCCGCGCGGGGGCGGCGGGCTCTCCCCTTCTTTCGGGTGCCCAATAGGGCAGCCGGGTCTGCCCGGTTCGTCCGGAGCGTTGTATCCGCTGCGGGTCGATGATGGTGGAACCACCTCTGACGGAGGCGCCGATGACCACGCCCGAGCAGATGCACCGGGATGCGCCGCCGGCGGGCACCGGTGGTGTGCGGGCCCGGACTCCGGGCGCGCACTGGTTGATCGGGCTGCAGCGCCAAGCGGGCAACGCCGCGGTCACTAAATTGCTGCTGCAGCGGCATCCGGTCGCGGGCACGCCTGTGCATCGGCACACGGCCACCGACCTGTTCGGCGCGCCGGGAACCACGCTGGAGGAGTTCCAGCAGTCGCTGACCGTGCAGGCCGATTGGTTCGCCGAGCCGACTCTGTCCGCGACCGACCGGGACGACTTGCACGCCCTGCTGGCCCGGACCCATGAGGGCCCGCACATCCTGGCCGGGGTTGGTGACGTGCTGTTGACAGAGCTGCGCGGCGTGGCCGCGGCCAACTGGACGGCGCTGTCCGAGTACGGGCGCGGGCGGCGCAACGCGGGTGAGACGGTCCGGCTGATCGACTCCGCGGCCAGCCCGCCGCTGGCTGATCGGATCGCCATGGGCAACACGCTGATCGCGCTGAAGGCCGTGTTCACCCCGACCCAACTCGCCGCCTCGGTGTCCGAGACTCAGTTCCATGACGTGCACACCGCCGGTTTGGTGCCCGCGTTGTCCGCCTACGTCACTGTCTGGCAACCTAACCTGGAGATGACTTACGAGCCCGGGCCGGCTGCCCGCGATTTCGAGTTCGAGAACATGTTGACGCTGCTCAAGGGCACCGGCACCGGGCCGTTCGCCCCGCTGCTGGGCAAGGTCCGCGACCTGCACCGGTTCTCCGCCGCGAGCCTGATGATCCTGGTGGCCAACTTCGCCGACCACAGCCGTGCGCGCCCGGTGCACTTGTTGCTGCACGGCTCGCGCGACGCCGCCGGCGCCTTTCAGGAAAGCGCCGGTTTGTTCGCCAGCATGATCGGCGACGGGAGGTTCAACACACTCATGCTGGAGGGTCGCGACTCCATAGCCGACCTGACCGCCGCGGTGCCCGGCCTGGCCGCCGACTACGGCAAACCCGATGCCACCGGCACGCCCCGCATCGCCCAGGTGATGATCGCCGGACACGGCGAGGCGCAGCAGGTCGACCTGGCGCAGAACGACGACATGAACATCTCCGGTGACCCCGCCAACGCCGCGCAGAAGAGGAAGACCGAGGAGCTGCTAAACACGCTGATGGCCAACATGGATCCGGTCACCGCGAGGGTCGTCTACGCCGGCTGCCTGGTCGGGTCGCCGACGCCGGGCGGCGGCCAGAACCTGGTCGGCGCGACCGAGGACGCCGCCAGGGCCCACGGCATCGCGGCCGGCCGGACCCAGGGTGCGCGGGCGTCGGTCGCGCTGGCTGCGTCGTCGTCGCTGACCGACGCGGCCGGCAACCTGGCCATCCAGTACGGCTTCGACCCGGCCGCGTACGGCGGCGCCCTGATCTACGTAGCCACTGGGCACGAGCCGACCGGCCTGTTCCGCTCGGCGGTGGAGTTGGCCACGACCGACCCGGTGGTCGCCGCCAATCAGCTCCGGGCCCGTCAGACGATGGGGGTCACGGCCGGGCACGAGTGGTTCGACGATGTCATCGTGGCCGCGATCCGGGTGGCCCTGGTCGGAGTGCCGGCCGGCGGTCCGGTGCCGCTGGCCACACTGCAGATGCTGGAGGGCATGGTCGACCCGATATTCCTGGTCGGGAACTCCGAGGACGGGCACGGCCGCACGGTCGGGACCCTGATCGGCGCCGTGAACAGCCAGCCGCTGGCCGGCGCGCTGTACGCCGAGGTGGCCAAGCAGGGCCCGTTCAACGCCCCCGGCGATGCATCGATGCGCAACGGCCGGTTCGTGATCGACCAGGGCTGGCTGGCGCTGGGCGGGCCCCGATCCGGCCCGATCCTGGGCTGGCTGGACGCGACGCCGACCGCCACCGTGGGCTGGATCGGGGTCCGGCTCGACACCGGGGCGATCGCGGCCGCCTCGCCCCTGCTGTTCCCAGCGGCGGCGCCGGTCACCGTCGGCCGGATCCGGCTGGCCCTGGCCTGGCTGCGGGCTGATCCGACGAACCCGGATGTGAAGAATTTCTTGACAGACCAGGTGGTGCGGGCCGCCGGCGTTCCGCCCGCGTTGTCTCCTGCTGTCACTGCCGAGCTGGACGGCGGCTCCGCGGACGAGGTGCTGACTGCGCTGCGCGTCATCGCCTCCGTGCCCTCCGCAACCGGCGGACCGTCGCTACCTGCGGCGAACGCGCAGGTCCGGGCGGGTCACCAGAATGAAGTCCGCGTCGAGCCGAACCCGTACGTGGCCACAGTGATCGCCGGCGCACTGAACGTGCGTAGCCTGCCGGGCATGCACGGCAGCGTGTTCGAGGTGGTGCGCGCGGGCGACCAGCTGCAGGTGGCCGGCTTCACCCACGATTGGGCCGCGGTCGATCGCAACGGCCGGCTGGGCTTCGTGTTCCGCAAGTTCGTGACACCACCGTGAGTAGGTGGACAGCGCTGCCGGAGGGCACCGGCACCGTGCTGGCGGTGTCCGATGGGCTATGCGCGGCCGCCGACGCTGGCCGGCTCCGTCTCTGGCGCGGGTTCTCCGGGCCGGTCATGGCGCAGATTTCGAGCGCCAACCCCGCTCGGCCCCTGGTCCTGTCCGACCGCGTGCTCTGGGGGCCGTACGCGATCGGGGTCGACGGCAGCGTGACCGAACTGACCTGGGCCGCCGTGCCGGGCGACTATCGGCAGAGCGCGCACGCATGGTCGACCGACGGTCGTCGCGCAGTGGCGGCGGGCCGGCGCATCGATCCGGCCGGAACCGGTCCGGAGAACGCAGTCTGGCTGATGTCGGCGTCATCGTCGCTGCTGCTCTGGGAGGGCTCGGGAGTTCCGCCCGCGGCGGTCGGGTTCGCCGGGCCCACCGTGGTCGTGGGCGCGGGCGCGCCGGAGCTCATCGACGACCAGGGGCATCCCATCGCGCGGCTGGACGGGCGGACACCGGCGACCCGGCTCGACACCCAGTCCGGCCGCCTGCTCGTGGTCGAGTCGGGGCAGCTGACGGTCTGGGACGCCGATCGATCGGTGGCGGCCCGTTCCGGTTTCTGGCTCGACGCCTGCCTAACCTCCGACGGCGAGGAGATCCTGGCGGTTACCGGCGACGGGACGCTGGTCCGGCTGGCGGTGGCCTCCGGCCTGCCCCACGTCGAATCGATCCCCGCCGATGCCCCGATCACCGGAATCGCTACCGACGGAGAGTCCGTGCTGGCCTCGTTCAACGGGCCGGCGGCGCTGCAGATCCGCTCCTGACCTGGATAGGGCTCGGGGATCTGCTGACCGGGTGTTCGATAGTTGTCGGTGAGGAACTGCAAGTGCCGGCCGAACCTGACCAGGATCGGATCGGCGGGCGGCGGTCCGTCGGCGGTGACGACCGTGGGCAGGTAGGACAGTCGGCGCGCTAGTTTGCGCGCGAACGTGATCGTTCCCGAATTCGGCGTGAGGACTTGGGGCAACCGGGAAGGGAACTCGTCCATGTTTCCCTTTCTGTCCGTCGTCTGCACCCCTGACGCCCACGGGGTTTCGATCTCGGCGTTGAACCAGACCGCGAGACCGTTTACCATGTCGAACATCTCGGTGCGATTGAGCGGGCGTGAGCATGCCGCGGTGGTAGGTCTTTCCGGCCGCGCCCATATCCAGTGGCGGCCAAGGCGTGGGGTTCGCCGCCCAGTTGCCATATCATGGATCAGCTTTATCGTCGAACCAATCGACGACGCCCTCACTGCTCTGTGGGCCCGCAACATCATGACCTGCCTCGGCGGCCAATTCACCGGCAGCTACCTCCTGCTGACCGCGAGGCAATCCCTACGCCTCTTGACCTGCGTAAATCGCATACCCTCAACGCGCTGCTGGCGGTCGCTTCCACCGAGGACTCGGCGCCGGTGATCGTCCTGACTTGGCTCATTTAGTGTCCAGCCGGCGTGCGCGGATGGCGTCGAGGGCTTCGGCGAGGTCGTCGGGAGCGGGTCGGCGGCGGTGATGGTGTGGTCGCCGGCCTGGATGGTGATGGTGCGGTAGCGGCGGGTGGTCTTGACGAACGTGCGGATGGACCAGCCGGTGGTGGTTTCGATCCAGTTGGACACGGCCAGCGCGGCCATCACGATGGTCAGGTGCGCTTCGATTGATTCGCGCAGGTGGTGGTAGATCGGTCGGGCTTGCAGGTCGTGTTTGGACATGCGGAACGCCTTCTCGACGTGCCAGAGCTGGTGGTAGGCGCCGATGACCTGTCGGCGGTCGGGTTGGGCAGGTTCGTGACGTAGCCCTTGATCCCGGCCAACGCCGGGCCTTGTCGACCAGGTCCTGGTTGAGTGTCCTTGTCCCACCGGTGATCTGCACGAACCGGTTCCGTTTCACCGGCGCTTTGCCCGGCGACGGCCTGCTCCGCTTTGGCGACCTGTTCGTCGATGCCGCGCAACGTGCGGCGGGCCCGGTCGGCCCGGTACTGGTAGATCGACCGTGTGGTCCTTGCGGCCGTCGGTTCGGGACGGCCGGCCAGCGGCTGGACCCAGATCTGCCCGTCGGCGGGTTCCTGGCCGGGGTTGGCTCTTGCGCCACCGGTCGACCACGTAGGGCACGTCGGGGATCCGGGCGCCGAGGATGAACGACAGACCCGCCGCTTCTCGATGCGCCTTCTTGTTGCCGTCGGAGACCATCCCGGCGTCGGCGACGATGGTGACGTCGGTCAGCCGGTGCGCGGCCATGAACGCCTTGATCGTGGGCAGCATGGTGGTCGGTCTCGGCCTTGTTGCCCTCGAACGCCTCCACCCGCAGCGGGAACCCGTCGGCGTCGGTGAGCAGCCCGATGGTGATCTGCGGTTCCAGCCGGCGTTCCTTGGAGAACCCGGGTTCGCGGAACCCGTCACCGTGCGTCGGTTTCGAAGTACAGCGTCGACACGTCATACAGAACAAGACTTGTCGGGCCGAGCTTGGCGTGAGCAGCGCACGCCGAGGCCAAGCTGCGTCCGCCACGTCTCCTTCGGCGAACATCGGCAGCCGGCGCTCAGCGTGCGATACGACGGGCCGGCCCGAGCCCGGCCTCGTCCAGCACCCGCAGCGAGTCCAGCTTGCTGGTCGGTTCGATGATCCGGGCCAGCACCAACGCCCGGAACACCGCGTCTGCGTCGGTCACCGCGTCGAACCCCAACGCCGAGTAACCGGCGGCCAGCGCGTCGCCCAGGTGACCCATCCGCGACGAGGTGATCGGCAACGGCCCACCCAGCCTCGGCCGGCGGCTGCAAACCCAGGTCCAGCTCGCCCTGCCCGGCGGCCATCCGCTGCCGAGCCACCGTCTTGAGCAGCTCCAGCTCGACATCGTCGTGCGCCGAACCGATGTGCTCGATCCGCCGCTTGCCGCCCCGGTTGGAGTACACGATCTGCACCGCGCGCGCCCCCGACGCGGTCTTCACGGTCCGCACGTGCACCACCCGGCCACCCTACGAGCCCCGAATTAGTGCCCAAAACCCGGCTCGACATCACCGCAAACCCGCAGGTCACAGCCTCACGTACAGCGAATGTCCGATTTCGTGAGCCAAGTCAGGTACATCGCATACCCTCAACGCGCTGCTGGCGGTCGCTTCCACCGAGGACTCGGCGCCGGTGATCGTGGCGACACGCCTGTTCAAGGGGTCGGCCAACTCGGCCCGCGGAGCGGCCCGGCTGGTCACCGGCAGCATCAAGACGACCTGGTCTTGCGATGTGACCGGCTCGCTCCGTGCACACGACTTCTGCAACCATATTGACTCCGACACGCCACGATGCGGCCTCCCGGGCCGAGACCCGCGTTTGGACATGCTTGGATCCAGACATCTCTGTTCGCGCACGAGTTTGGCATTCAAAGACTTGATAGTCCCTCTTCTGAATGGATCGGCGCCGCCGCCGGGCTACCGAAGTCGACCGGTATTCGCTTTACTGGGAATGTTACGTTTATGACAGGAATGGTGCACGATTGCACGCTAACTGTTACGGCAGCGTATCCGCTCAGGTCAAAATTCTTGATGTCGTCGCCTACTTGCGCCGCCATATTGCTGAATGCCTCTTCGACAGGGTCGAGTTGTTCCAGCGGAAGTCCTTTGACAAGATTGTCGTACTGCGCCTTCTGACCTTCAAACGCAAGGGCGACCTCGATCCAATTGATGTCAGTACTTGGTCCGCCGGGGCCACCCCAGTAGTTGGAGGTCGCGATGGCACGTTGCCAGATTGGGCTGCCGCCGTCCAACAACTCTCGCCCCATCAATGGTACGCAAGGAGCGATTGGCGATTCGTAAAAGGCCTGCTCCACCCCGGTGATGACGTCGATGAAGTCCGTTGATGTTACGGTCAGGTCACAAACCAAGCATCCTGCGAACGCTGTATCTGCATGGCGCACGACCGCATGTTGAATGTTTGCGAGTCCCGGCCCGACTTGGGCGAGATCAACGCCGGCGGCACTGACTGCCCACGCCCATGCTCCTGACTGACTGTCATCAAAGACGCCGGCGAATCGGTGGGACACGTTGTGGGTCCCGTCGCCGTTGGTGTCGCCAGCGACCGAATCATCATCGATCGTGGTGAAGACAACTGGTCGATCGGCAAACCCGTTGGCGACGAATGAACTTCGAGGGCCCAGGTCGAACATCGGATTCGAGGTTGCCGCTTTCACGACAGTCCCCGGGTAGATTGCAACCGCCCCCGTGGGACCATCGAAAACAGCATGGCTTGAATTGATTGGGCTGGCGACGATTATGACAGCTCGGGACGTGAACCCATCCATTGCCAGTTCTGTGCCGTTAGCGACAGAACCGTCAATTGCTACAGCACGCTGATTTCCTGTTCCGGTAAAGGTGTTGGTGCCGGCTCCGGCGAGATCGATCTGGGCGAGGTCGCCGCTATTGCTGACGGTGAGCGGGTTCGGCGTGTTGACAAAGTGATTGTGGGCGACCGGGATGGTGCAGGAGGTCAGCCCGAGGGATGTACCGGCGAAGGTGTTACCGCTGATAGACCCGCTGTGGCAACCTCTGACATAAATAGCGCCGCCAGAAGAGCCATAGGTGGTGTTGATCAGCGCAGGCGTTCTGAAGGTTGAGTCGTGGACCGTCAGTTCCCCGGCGCCCATCATACTCGGCATAGATCGAGAAGCCGACCATCTGGATGTCGGCATGCTCGGCCCGCAACGAACCGCCGTTAAGGGTCGCCATACCCGACCGCCAAACGCCGTTGTTGGACGGATCGGTAGCCGACCCATCACCGTTAGTGTCGCCACCTACCGAGTCATCGGTCAGCGCTGTCACCACCACCGGGTTACCTTCGGTCCCTTGCAACTGCAGCAACCCACCGCTAGACACCGAGAACGCCCCACCCCGGTTCGCGATGTCGCGGCCCCCTTCACGATCGTCCCAGCCGCCAACGTCACCGTGCCGACGACAAAAACTCCGTCCGCGACCAGGACGAGGCCACCCGCCGGACCAACGGTTCACGCGGTCGAGTCGGGAACCCCACCGCTGAGCTGCACGGCCAGGGCATTGTCCGAACCGGTGAAAGTGTTGGTGCCGGCCCCGGCGAGATCGATCTGGGCGAGGTCGCCGCTATTGCTGACGGTGAGCGGGTTCGGCGTGTTGACAAAGTGATTGTCGGCGACCGGGATGGTGAGGAGGTCAGCCCGAGGGATGTACCGGCGAAGGTGTTACCGCTGATAGACCCGCTGTGGCAACCTCTGACATAAATAGCGCCGCCAGAAGAGCCATAGGTGGTGTTGATCAGCGCAGGCGTTCTGAAGGTTGAGTCCGTGGACCGTCAGTTCCCCGGCGCCCTCATATTCGGCATAGATCGGAAAGACCAACCATCGGATGTCGGCATGCTCGGCCCGCAACGAACCGCCGTTAAGGGTCGCCATACCCGACCGCCAAACGCCGTTGTTGGACGGATCGGTAGCCGACCCATCACCGTTAGTGTCGCCACCTACCGAGTCATCGGTCAGCGCTGTCACCACCACCGGGTTACCTTCGGTCCCTTGCAACTGCAGCAACCCACCGCTAGACACCGAGAACGCCCCACCCCGGTTCGCGATGTCGCGGCCCCCCTTCACGATCGTCCCAGCCGCCAACGTCACCGTGCCGACGACAAAAACTCCGTCCGCGACCAGGACGAGGCCACCCGCCGGACCAACGGTTAGCACGGTCGAGTCGGGAACCCCACCGCTGAGCTGCACGGCCAGGGCATTGTCCGAACCGGTGAAAGTGTTGGTGCCGGCCCGGCGAGATCGATCTGGGCGAGGTCGCCGCTATTGCTGACGGTGAGCGGGTTCGGCGTGTTGACAAAGTGATTGTCGGCGACCGGGATGGTGCAGGAGGTCAGCCCGAGGGATGTACCGGCGAAGGTGTTACCGCTGATAGACCCGCTGTGGCAACCTCTGACATAAATAGCGCCGCCAGAAGAGCCATAGGTGGTGTTGATCAGCGCAGGCGTTCTGAAGGTTGAGTCGTGGACCGTCAGTTCCCCGGCGCCCTCATCTCGGCATAGATCGGAAAGACCAACCATCGGATGTCGGCATGCTCGGCACAACGAACCGCCGTTAAGGGTCGCCGTTACCGACCGCCAAACGCCGTTGTTCGACAGTAGGTAGCCGACCCATCACCGTTAGTGTCGCCACCTACCGAGTCATCAGGTCAGCGCTGTCACCACCACCGGGTTACCTTCGGTCCCTTGCAACTGCAGCAACCCACCGCTAGACACCGAGAACGCCCCACCCCGGTTCGCGATGTCGCGGCCCCCCTTCACCAGGATCGTCCCAGCCGCCAACGTCACCGTGCCGACGACAAAAACTCCGTCCGCGACCAGGACGAGGCCACCCGCCGGACCAACGGTTAGCACGGTCGAGTCGGGAACCCCACCGCTGAGCTGCACGGCCAGGGCATTGTCCGAACCGGTGAAAGTGTTGGTGCCGGCCCCGGCGAGATCGATCTGGGCGAGGTCGCCGCTATTGCTGACGGTGAGCGGGTTCGGCGTGTCGACAAAGTGATTGTCGGCGACCCGGATGGTGCAGGAGGTCAGCCCGAGGGATGTACCCGGCGAAGGTGTTACCGCTGATAGACCCGCTGTGGCAACCTCTGACATAAATAGCGCCGCCAGAAGAGCCATAGGTGGTGTTGATCAGCGCAGGCGTTCTGAAGGTTGAGTCGTGGACCGTCAGTTCCCGGCGCCCTCATATTCGGCATAGATCGGAAAGACCAACCATCGGATGTCGGCATGCTCGGCCCGCAACGAACCGCCGTTAAGGGTCGCCATACCCGACCGCCAAACGCCGTTGTTGGACGGATCGGTAGCCGACCCATCACCGTTAGTGTCGCCACCTACCGAGTCATCGGTCAGCGCTGTCACCACCACCGGGTTACCTTCGGTCCCTTGCAACTGCAGCAACCCACCGCTAGACACCGAGAACACCCCCACCCGGTTCGCGATGTCGCGGCCCCCCTTCACGATCGTCCCAGCCGCCAACGTCAGGGTCACGCCAGCAGGGATTGTCAAGGTTCCATCTACGACGTAGACCTTGGCGACGGCAGGAAGCAACTGCATTTGTTGTGAGGGTGCTTGTAGCGATATGCAGGACTTCGACAGTGGCCGATGTCGTCGAAATCGTGATGGTCGCGGCGGGCGCGTACTGCG
Source organism: uncultured Actinomycetota bacterium (assembly GCA_963706185.1). Lineage (GTDB taxonomy): Bacteria > Actinomycetota > Actinomycetes > Mycobacteriales > Nakamurellaceae > Nakamurella. The sequence continues at coordinate 40,042 of CAVPLZ010000008.1, forward strand.
ATGCGCCACGGTAAGCGAACAGCGAGTAGCTGTATTGAGTCGAGGGGTTCAGCCCTTTATCGACGAGAGAACTCGTGGAACCTACGGTGTCGGCAACAGCGGTTCCGTCGTTGGGCTGATCGGTGGAGCGACGCCGGCCGAGCGGCGAATTGTGACTCCCCTGAAGTCCGGATCATCCGGGTTGGTCCAATTCAACGTGATCGCGGTCGGGCCTGAGCTCGCATTGAGCCCAATGACTGGCTCCGGAGTCGGAGCGTTGTACGTGTATCGATTGCCGACTTCGGCCGTCGATGTGCCACCCGGGGTTGTGACCTGGACGTTGACCGTGCCGACGGCGTGGGCCGGCGTCTTGACTCGCAGCTGGCTCGCAGACAGCACCGTCGTCCCGGTGCCAGCGACCCCGCCGAACGTGACGCGGCTTGCACCGGTGAGGTTCGAACCGGTCACCGTCACCGTGGTGCCACCCGCCGTAGGCCCCGACGCCGGCGACAGCGAACGCACCGCGGGAGACGACGCATACGTGAAACGTCCGGCGGTGATCAACGCGGATGTGCCACCCGGGGTTGTGACCTGGACGTTGACCGTGCCGACGGCGTGGGCCGGCGTCTTGACTCGCAGCTGGCTCGCAGACAGCACCGTCGTCCCGGTGCCAGCGACCCCGCCGAACGTGACGCGGCTTGCACCGGTGAGGTTCGAACCGGTCACCGTCACCGTGGTGCCACCCGCCGTAGGCCCCGACGCCGGCGACAGCGAACGCACCGCGGGAGACGACGCATACGTGAAACGTCCGGCGGTGATCAACGCGGATGTGCCACCCGGGGTTGTCGACCTGGACGTTGACCGTGCCGACGGCGTGGGCCGGCGTCTTGACTCGCAGCTGGCTCGCAGACAGCACCGTCGTCCCGGTGCCAGCGACCCCGCCGAACGTGACGCGGCTTGCACCGGTGAGGTTCGAACCGGTCACCGTCACCGTGGTGCCACCCGCCGTAGGCCCCGACGCCGGCGACAGCGAACGCACCGCGGGAGACGACCAGTACGTGAAACGTCCGGCGGTGATCAACGCGGATGTGCCACCCGGGGTTGTGACCTGGACGTTGACCGTGCCGACGGCGTGGGCCGGCGTCTTGACTCGCAGCTGGCTCGCAGACAGCACCGTCGTCCCGGTGCCAGCGACCCCGCCGAACGTGACGCGGCTTGCACCGGTGAGGTTCGAACCGGTCACCGTCACCGTGGTGCCACCCGCCGTAGGCCCCGACGCCGGCGACAGCGAACGCACCGCGGGAGACGACGCATACGTGAAACGTCCGGCGGTGATCAACGCGGATGTGCCACCCGGGGTTGTGACCTGGACGTTGACCGTGCCGACGGCGTGGGCCGGCGTCTTGACTCGCAGCTGGCTCGCAGACAGCACCGTCGTCCCGGTGCCAGCGACCCCGCCGAACGTGACGCGGCTTGCACCGGTGAGGTTCGAACCGGTCACCGTCACCGTGGTGCCACCCGCCGTAGGCCCCGACGCCGGCGACAGCGAACGCACCGCGGGAGACGACGTCGACGACACTGAGGGTACGGACGGCGGTACTACCACAGCGGCAGCGGCTGGGGGGAACGGTGTGATTAAAACCGCCATCAGAATCGCCACAGCTGTAGACGACAGCCGCCCGGCCACTCGCCATATGCCCCCCACGGTCGCAGTGATCGCGCTGAGTGACAGGCGAACAGGAGCCTGATAGTAGGAAAGAGGTATCGATCACACAAGTGCTACATCGACTAATCACCCGTCGTGGCAGTGCACATCAATCAGCACGAGAATGACGAACACCGATGTGCCCCAACCGCCGGCCCTAGAGCATGGACACTATTCAACGGGCGGCAAAGGCACCACGTATGGCGGTGGCAGCTGCTCAGCCCTGCTCAAGCGGCTGCCGCCGCGCGCGGGATACCCCGGAAGAACCGAGCGATCGATATGAGTGGTGCGATGCCCTCCATGTACCGGCCGGCAGCCACAACCCACCACTGAGCGACACTGCCACTGCTGTCGCCCCGACAAGGCACGACCACCCGGCTTTCGCCGGAGGGACGGATCCGGGGTCAAGCCGGGTGGGCTGATTCCGCCTGCCTGTCCTCGAGGCAGCGATGCGATCCGTGTGATCGGATCAAGATCGAACTGATGCATGCTGATCCGACACGTATCCGACACGTGATCTTGAAAATGATCAACCCCAGGCCTCTGACCTGGGGTTTTGATGGTGGGCGATACTGGGATCGAACCAGTGACCTCTTCGGTGTGAACGAAGCGCTCTCCCGCTGAGCTAATCGCCCGGGCGCGTGGATCACCATACCCGATCGTCCGCGCGCTCCCGAATCGCCGGACATCCGGTCACTCCGGGGCGAGCACTGCTCCGTCCGGGTGAATCGTCGCAAGGTCGCGTGATGGGTTTCGGGGTGCCGCGTCCCACCTTGCGAGAGGGCACAAGAGCCTCTTCACCATCGCTCCCGGTGACCCAGGGGGCGAAGAACGGCAGGAACGACATGACCTCGCAGAACGCCGCCGCGATCCGCCACCACGCGGTCTCGCTCGGCACCCGGATGACGCTGATCTCCGGCGAGTCCCCGGTCGACGTCGCCGCCGAACTCTTCTACACGACCCACGACCCGCTGGCGGTGCACCTGGGCCTGGCCGTCGACGGCTCCCCCGCTGTCGAGTGGGTCTTCTCCCGCGATCTGCTCCGTGACGGTCTGACCATCCCGAGCGGCTCCGGCGACATCCACCTGTTCCCGGTGCCGCAGGGCGTCGTCATCGACCTGCTCTCCCCGCACGGGACCGCTCGACTGCTGGCCGATGCCCGCGAGCTGGCCGGCTTCGTCGACGAGATGTACGAGACGGTCGCCGACGGCGACGAGAGCCCCTACCTGGACCTGGACCACGAACTCGCGTCGCTGCAGGAAATGCAGTTCCCGTTCCTGTGACCGGCCGCGTGATCGGTCCAGCCGGCGGCTGAAGGATCCCTGAAGCGCTCGTCGGCATTCTTCTCGACAAGGCCGGACACACCGTCCGGAACGGCGAGAAGGAGCCCACGATGGCCACGATCAGCACATCCAGCCAAGCGCAGGACCAGCGCACCCCGGCAGCCGGTCGAACCCGACGGTGGTTGGCCGGCATCCTGACCTTCGGCGCCGTACTGTTCGGCACCCTCCTGATGGCTCCGGCGGCAGCCAACGCAGCCACCTTCGGGAACGTGTTCGTCGTCGCCACTGCGCAGTACGACTGCGGATCCCACACCGTCGACGTCTGGCCGATGACCAACGAGAACCTCAACGGCAACTTCTCCGTCTACTCCTACGCCCAGGTGTTCGATCGCGTCTCGGGGCGTTGGATCACCACGGGCTGGTTGGTGGACAACGGCATCCAGGGCCACCGCTTCTACGGCATGCGCAGCTTCGACCCGTACGCCAAGGTCACCTACGCCCGGTTCATGAACGGTGCGTGGGTCTACAAGGCGGACTGGGTGCGCATCGACCCGACGCTGGACAGCATGGGCCCGTTCTGCAATCCGTGACCTACTCTCTCCGAACTCGAACCGGCCCGCCCGAAAGGGTGGGCCGGTCGCATTACGTCGAGACGGGTTTCGAGCGGTCGACTCCGGACATCAGCGTACCGAGAGCAATTGCCTCGTCGACGATCTCGATGACGGTCGGCAGCCGACCGGGCACCTTCGGCCCCTCGGCGATTTCGATCGCGTGCGCGCGGGCAACGGGACGCAGGGGCTCGGTGACCGCCAACTCGCCCGGATACTCCTGGTCGGCTGCGGCATTGGCGCGGCGGATGAGCCGTTGACCACCATCGGAGTGGCCGGCCAAGCAGGCCGCCAGGCCCAGAGCGGCGGCCGTCTCGAGCAGAAAACCGGTATCTTCGCTCTCCGCGTCCGCGCGGACCTGACGGAGCGCTTGGACCAGCATCGCCGCCCCGTTCAACCCGTCGCCACTCTGGACCAGCGCGTAGCCCAACTCCTGCTGGGCCACGGCGATCGGGTGCTCCGCCCCCTGGCGACGCGCCAGCGTCAACGCCTCGGCCGCAGCTTCGAGAGCGGCGCCGGTGTTCTCCTGGAAGAGCTCCGCCAACGCCAAGTCGTTCAACGCGAGTGCGGCTTCTTCATCAGATCCGCTCAGCCGCAGTTGTTCTCGAGCGTGGTGGACGGCGTCCGAAAAGGCCTCGCGTCGAAGAGCCGCCCATTCGCAGGCGGAGTGCGCGATGGCCTGCAGCCTCGGCACACCCGAACGAACTGCGGCCGCCAAGGCCGCCTTGCCGAGCAACTCCGCCTGCTCCGCCTCACCAAGATCGGCTCTGTACGCGCACAGGTTCGTCAGGCCGACCACCCGGTTGGCATGATCGGTGGCCGGAAGCTGCTCGACCGCGGCCAGCAGCTCCTCGGCCCGCGGATCGTGGCGCTTGTACGCGGCCGCGCCGGCGCCGACGGAGACCGCGGCACGAAGGTCGTCCGAAAGGTCGTCGGTGGCCAGTACCCGCAGGAGCGCGTCGAGCGCCTCCTGGGTGCGTTGGACCAGGAACAGCGCACGGAGGTCGGCGAGCAGGATGGCGGCGGCGTCATCGGCGCGCCCGGTGCCGAGAAGATGGTCGATCACCCACCACGTGGCTGCCAGATCGGCCCGCGTCGAGGCGAGCCGAGCAGCATCGGGTTCCACCCAGGTCGAGGCTCGTCGGGCCCTGGATACCCAAAGGTCCGCGAGCCCATCGGCCACCAGGCCCCGGTCCTCGGTCGACAACTCCGCGGCGGCCACCGATCGCACGATGTTGAGCATGACGAAGCGGCGACGATCCCGACCTTCGACCGACCTGAGCAACGCACCGCGCACCAACTCGTCGACGATGCGGGGAATGTCGGTCGACGACAGTCCGGCTGTTGCACCGACAGCGCCGACCGTTTCCAGGTCGACGCTCCCGGGGCACGAGGCGAGCCGGGCCAAGAGCTTCCGCGCCTGTGCTGACACCAAATCGAGGCTCCAGGCCACCAGACGCTGCACCGAGCCCTGGCGGTCCTCTCCGATGCTCAGGTCCAGCGACCGTGGATCGGTGGCCAGCTCGTCCGCGAGCTCGCGCGGGGTGAACAGCCCGACGCGGGCGCCGGCCAACTCGACGGCCAGCGGCAGTCGGTCAAGGGCCTGACACAACTGCTCCACGTCGGGGCGCCAGCGTTGCAAGTCCAAGGTCGGATCGACCGCCATGGCTCTGGTTTCGAACAACTCGACCGCGGACGCCAGGTCCAGCGGTTGAACCGGCACCACCCGCTCCCCTCTGACACCCAGAAGCGAGCGACTGGTGGCGAGGATCTGGAGCGCCGGCGTTGCCTGCACCAAGGTCCGGACCAGGTCGCCGACGTCGGGAATCTGCTCGAGGTTGTCCAGCAGCAGCAGCCCGGCGTGCTTCCCCGATGCAGCGTCGGACTGGCTCGCGACACTCATCGCGCGCGTCACCGAGTCCGCCGCCTCACCGGCAGTGCGGACCTGCTCCAGCGGCACCCACACGACCTCACGACCCGCGGCCCTCAGCTCCAGCGCCACGGCCAGCGCGAGCCGGGTTTTGCCGACCCCACCCGGCCCGGTCATGGTCACCAGCCGTTCGCCGGCGCCGATCAGGGCGACCACGGTCGCGATGTCATCGGCGGAGCCGATGACCGGGGTCAGCGGGACCGGGACGCTGCGAGCTTCGGAGGTGACCGGGGCCAACGCCAGGAGCGCGGGGTCCTGGTTGAGGATCGCCTCGGCGGTCGCCGCCAGCGCGGGCCCCGGATCCAGTCCGGCCTCCTCGAGCAGCCGTTCGCGGGCGATTCGGAACACCTCGAGCGCCTCGGTCTGCCGACCGCAACGGTAGAGCGCAATCATCAGCTGTTCCCAGAACGCCTCCCGCTCGGGGAACCGTTCGACCAGGTCGGACAGCTCGGGCAGGAGTTCGGCGGAGCGGCCGAGCGCCAGGTCGGCGCGGATCCGTTCGGACAACGCGTCGGTGCGCTGTCGGTCCAGCTCGGTGATCCAGCGTGCGGCGAACGGTTGGTCGACCAGATCGACCAGCGGCTCTCCCCGCCACCGGGCCAGGGCCTCGCGCAGCGCGGTGGCGGCCGCATCGGGCCGACCCGCGGACAGCGCCTCCCGACCGTTTCGGAGGCCGACCTCGAAGCAGCGCACGTCGATCTCGTCGTCGGCGCTGGTCAGCTCGTAGGCATCACGGCGGCTGAGGATCCGGCTCGGAGCCATGGCCGGTCGGTTCGGCTCCAACAGTCGGCGCAGGGTCGAGACGTAGACCTGCAGGTTCTGCCGATAGCGCGGCGGCACCTGCTCCCCCCAGACGCCTTCCGCGAGGCGGTCAGCGGAGACCGCGACATTGGGTGTGCGGCACAGCTGGGCCAACACGGCCCGTTGCTTGGCGCCGCCGACATCGACGGGGGCACCGTCGTCGAGGCGGACCTCCATCGGCCCCAACAGGCTGATCAGCACCCGAGCACCCCACCGCCACGATCTGAGCTGACCCCCTCGGTCAGGTGTTCACTCGTCCGGGAACCTACTCCCCCGCCCATCACCTGCACAGAGTCAGAGACGACGATCCTCGTGCGTCGATCGAGTGGCAGGCGGCGCTGGAGCCGTCGAATCCCGACTGCGAGTCATCGATCGCCCGGCCGCGGCCGGTTGTGCCAGTCGCCGCCTGGTCGAGCGGTCTACTCGGCGATGTCGCGGGTCAGGACGACGGCGCAGATGAACCGCTGGAACAGCCGGATCGGGTCGTCGTCGGTCATGGACACCGGTGGTTCCCGGTCCGCGCTCGACGCCGACGATCCAGGTCGCCATCTCGGCCAGGTCGGCGTTGCGGAACGTGACCTCCAGCGTGGCCGGCAGCTCGATCGCCGGCGGCGCAGCGCCGGCCAAGCGACGCGATCGCGGCCGCGCGGCCGCTCGCGGATCAGCTCCCACGCCTCGTCCGGGTGCAGCGTCGGCGGCGAACCGCGAGACCGCGGTCTTGACCACCGCGCTCGGTGCACGCCGGGGCGAGACCCGCGCGGCCTCCTCGGCGGTCGATGTCGTCGCCGGTGATCAGCACGATCGGCACCCCGTGGCCGAGCGCGACCAGCGCGTTGATCCCGGACTCGCCGACCACGATGCCGTTGAGCGGCACCTCGGCGATGGCGCGCGGGTTGTAGGTGTGCGACAGCGGCGCGCTGGCTCGACATCGAGCCGTGGTAGCTGACGAAGAAGACGGCGTCGAAGCGAGGAGTCGAGCCCCTGCATCATGTACAGCGGCTTGTGCCGCCCGGACAGGTAGCGGGCGCCGCCCGCGCAGCGTGTCCGGGCGCAGGTTCTGCATCGTGGAGTGCGAGTCGTTGACCAGGAACTCGTCGCCCCGGCCGACATGGCGCCGTCGATCGCGGCGTTGACCTCGTCCTGCAGCAGCCCGCGGTAGTACTGGTACTCGCGGCTCGGCCGGCCAGGCACTGGCCCAGTCGACGACGCCGGCGGTGCCCTCCATGTCGGAGGAGATGAAGACCTTCACGGCACGCTCCTGTCGCGGATCTCGCCGGGCTCGGATCGACCTGCGGGGTCGTCATGACCGCGTACGTCGAGCCGGGCTGTCCCGGCCGCACCGCCGTGCCGGCCGTCCGGGGTCAGGGCCAGCACCCGCAGCTCGGCGCGGAACGCGTCGGGCAGGCGCCGCGGCCTCGGCCAGCATCGCGGGCAGGCCGGCTCGAGGTCGTCGCCGCGGCGCAGCCGCTCGACGACGGACCGGGCGCCGGTCGGCCCGCATGCTCAGCTCGCCGCGGCCGGTGCAGGCCGCGCCGCCGCCGCGCAGGTCGCAGTAGTTCCCGGCGCCCGGCGACGGCGGAGTCGCCGACCCGGCCCGGGTACTTGCACGGGTAGCCGCTGGTCGAGACGCCGACGACCAGCTCGCCGCGAGCGTCGAGCGCGATGACGTTGATCGTGCCCCACGGCCCGTCGTGCGGGGCGAAGCGGCGGACCAGGTCCAGCGCGGCCAGCCGGTAGGCCCGTCGCCTCGGGCTGGTCGCGCGTGTTCTCGCCCTCGACCGGCCTCGGCCTCGGCGCGAGCGCCTCGCGCCACTCGGCTCGCGACTCGTCGGTGAGCAGGTCGGCCTGCTCGAACCCGCACTCGGCGGCGAACAGCTCGCGCACCCTCGCCGACCAGCAGCGCAGTGCTGGGGCAGCCGCTCCAGCACCGCGCGGGCGATCGGAGATCGGGTTCGGGTAGTTCTGCACGGCGGCGACCGCGCCGAAGGCCCGGCTCGAGCCGACCATCACCGAGGCGTCGAGCTCGACCACGCCGCGCGCGTTCGGCAGCCCGCCCGTGCCGACGTAGTGGTCGGCGAGGTTGTCCTCGCAGGCGCGCAGCGCGACCTCGACGGCGTCGAGCGCGGAGCCGCCGGCGCGCAGGACGGCCGTCGCCGGCGGGCAGCCCGATCTCGCTGCGCTCGCAGCCGATGATGATCGGGTCCGACGCTCACGGCAATACCTCCGCTGGGGTCGTCGTCCGCGGAACGCGCCGGACGTTCCAGCGCGTGCCAGCAGGCGGCCGACCGGTCAGGATCGTCCGGCAGCGTCAGCAGTGCCGGGCTCGGTCGCGCACGGCGGCGATCGCCACCGGGCAGCGCGGGCGGAACCGGCAGCCGTCGCCCTCGCCCTCGACCAGCGTGGGCGGCGAACGGCGACTCGTCGGCGTCCGGCTCGCCGTCGACGACGGCCAGCGGGTCGGCGGTGCCCGCGGCGGTGCGCCGCGTGCGCGGAGGCAGCATGCGCGGCACCGACGCCAGCAGCAGCCGGGTGTAGGGGTGCTGCGGGTCGTCGAACACGCTGGCGGTGTCGCCGTCTTCGACGATCGCGGCCGCGGTACATGACGGCGATCCGGTCGCTGATCTGGCGGACGACCGCCATGTTGTGCGAGACGAAGAGCATCGACAGCCCCAGCGTCTCCTTCAGGTCCAGCAGCAGGTTGATGATCGTGGCCTGCACCGACACGTCGAGCGCCGACACCGGCTCGTCGGCGATCAGCACCGTCGGGCTCGAGGGCGAGCGCCCGGGCGATCCCGATGCGCTGGCGCTGACCGCCGGAGAACTGGCGCGGCGCTGGTCGACCGCCTCGGGCGGCAGCCCGACCAGGTCGAGCAGCTCGCGGCTCGCGCTCGCGACCTGGGCGCGCGGCACGATCCGGTGGTAGCGCAGCACCTCGCCCAGCGTCTGGCCGACGGTCATCCGCGGGTTCAGCGAGCTGTACGGGTCCTGGAACACCATCTGCACGAGCCGGCGCTGCTCGCGCGTCGGGCCCGTCCGAGCGCCTCGCCGGCGTAGCGGACGACGCCGGCGGTGGGCGTGTAGCAGCCCCATCGCGCACCGGCTGAGCGTCGACTTGCCGCAGCCGGACTCGCCGACCAGGCCCGAGGGTCTCGCCCTGGCGCAGCGCCAGGTCGACCCCGTCGACGGCCTTGACCACCGGCGGGCCGCCGCCCGCGCAGCCGGTCGGCCCAGCCCGCGCGGCCGGCGAAGTGCTGCACCAGGCCCTCGACGCGCGCAGCACCTCGCTCACCGGGTGCATCCGAGCGTCGACGCGGTCACGGCGCGTCTCCAGGTCCGCGCGACCTCGGCCGACGGCGCCTCGGACGCACCGGCCAGTGCTCGGCCGTCTGCCAGCAGGCACGCCGAGGTGGCCGGTCCGCGGCGGCAGCTGCACCAGCGGCGGGTCGCTCGCTCGCGGGCAGCGCTCGACCGCGAACGGGCAGCGCGGGCGCGAAGGCGCAGCCGTCGGCGGCCGTCGGGAGGTCGGGCGGCTGGCCGGGGATCGTCAGCAGCCGGTGCACCGGCTGCGTCCGGGTCGGGCACCGAGCGCAGCAGGGCGAACGTGTACGGGTGCCGGGTCGCCGCGAGCAGGTCGCGCATCGTCGGCCGTGCTCGACGACCCGGCCGCCGTACATGACGTAGACCCGCGAGCAGGTCTGCTGACCACGGCCAGGTCGTGGGTGACCAGCACCAGGCCCGACGCCGCTGCTCGCGGCGCAGCCCGTCGAGCACGTCGAGCACCTGCGCCTGGATCGTGACGTCCAGCGCGGTGGTCGGCTCGTCGGCCAGGATCAGGCCGCGGCTCGGCCGACAGCGCGATCGCGATGCAGACCCGCTGCCGCATGCCGCCGGACAGCTCGTGCGGGTAGGCGCGGTAGCGCCGCTCGGGGTCGCGGATGCCGACCTGGTCGATCAGGTCGAGCGCCCGGGCGCCGCGCCGCCGACTGCGCGACATGCCGAGCCGCTGCCGCGGGACCTCGGCGACCTGGTCGCCGATGCGCATCATCGGGTTCAGCGCGGTCAGCGAGTCCTGGAAGATCATGCTCATCGCGTCGGTGAGCACGCTGCTGCGCGGCGCTGGGCCGGCGCAGCCCGGTGACGTCCTCGCCGTCGACCAGGATCGCTGCCGCCGGTGATCCGCGCCGGGACGCGGCAGCAGGTCCAGCAGCGCGCGCAGCGTGAGGCTCTTGCCCGACCCGGACTCGCCGACCAGGCCGACGGCCTCGCCGGCGTCGACGCGGTCAGCGACACTCCGCGGACGGCGTGCAGCGTGCCGTGCGGCAGCGGGATCTCGACGTCGAGGTCGTGCAGCTCCAGCAGCGGCGCGCTCATCGGCGGTTCGCCGCTGCCTGCGCACGAGTGCCGTCGGCGACGCAGGCGCGAGGGCGAGGCCCGCGTAGCACCACGACGGCCAGGCCCGGGATCGGTGGTCAGGTACCACTTGGTGAACACGAACTGCTGGCCCTCCGCGATCATCGAGCCCCAGTCCGGCGTGGGCGGCGGGACGCCGAGGCCGAGGTAGCCGAGGGTGACGATGGCCAGGATCGTCAGCACGATGTCGCTCATCGAGAAGACGATCGCCTGCAGCAGCACGTTCGGCAGCAGGTGGCGCAGCAGGATCCGCCAGGTCGGCAGGCCGCTGGCCCGCGCGGCCAGCGCGTACTCCTGCTCCTTGGCGACCAGCACCTCGCCGCGCACGATGCGGCAGTACGCGACCCAGCCGACGAGCGTGATCGCGACGTAGATGCTGCGCGGTGCCCGGCGCCGAGCACGAAGACCAGCGCGATGACCAGCACGAAGAACGGGAAGGCGACGACGATGTCGACGACGCGCATCAGACGAGCGTCGAACCAGCCGCCGAACCAGCCGGCGAGCAGCCCGAGCGTGGTGCCGATGATGAACGGGAAGAGCACGGCGAGCACGCCGACCCGCAGGTCGACGCGGGCGCCGTAGAGCAGCCGGGACAAGACGTCGCGGCCGAGCTGGTCGGTGCCGAGCAGGTGACCGGGCGAGCCGGGCGGCAGCCGCGGCGTGCAGTGAGGTCCTGCTGCGATCGGGTCCCAGCGGGGTCAGCAGCGGGCGCGCACACGGCGGCCGAGCACGATGAGCCCGAGCAGCGACCAGCCCGGCGATCAGCGGCGGGTTGAGCCGCGGCGCGTACGCGGCGCGCCGGCAGCGCGCCGCGGCGCGGCCGGGGAAGGCGACGGCGGCGCGCTCACGACAGCCTCACCCGGGGGTCGAGGGCGGCGTGCGCGAGGTCGGTCAGCAGGTTGACCGCGACGACCATGAGCGCGAAGACCAGGGTGACGCCCTGCACGACGGGGAAGTCGCGGTTGAAGATCGCGTCGAGCATCAGCGTGCCCGATGCCCGGGCAGCGCGAAGACCCGCTCGACGACCAGCGTGCTGCCGACCAGGTAGGCGATGTTGACGCCGAGCACGGTGATCGAGGAGACGGCCGCGTTGCGCAGCGTGTGCGCGAGCATGCACCCGGCGGTGCGACAGCCCCTTGGCCCGCGCGGTCACCACGTAGTCGCTGCTCCAGCACGCCGATCATGCTGGCGCGCAGGCTGCGGATCAGGATCGGCGTCAGGGCCAGCGCGACGGTCAGCGCCGGGCAGCACGATCGAGCTGCAGGTGCTGGACGAGGTCGTCGCCGAAGCCCGGACACCGGGAACGCGCGCACCTTGAGCGCGAGCAGCAGCACCAGCATGATGCCCGACCCAGAAGGCCGGCATGCCGAGCCCGATCAGCGGCACCGCCCGGACGACGTGGTCGGCGAGCCGTTCGGCCGGCTGGTCGCGCCAGCACGGCCAGCGGGACGCTGATGAGCAGCGCGAGGACGGTGCGCCGCGACCAGCAGCCACAGCGTCGGCCGGCAGGCTGGTCGCCGACCAGCTCGCGTCACGCCGGTGTCGTACAGGTATCGAGCGTCCCGAGGTCGCCGTGCAGCAGCCGGCCCAGGAAGCGACAGGTACTGCTGCCACAGCGGCTGGTCGAGCCCGAACTGCGCGTGCAGCGCGGCCACCGCCTCGTCGGTGACGTGCGAGCCGAGCAGCGTCGCGCGCCGGGTCGCCCGGCACCAGGTGGATCAGGAAGAAGACGATCAGCGAGATGCCGAACAGCACCGGGACAGCGTCACCAGCCGGCGATGTAGACGCAGGTACTTCACGGCCGACGCTCAGCTCGTCATCATGCGCCGACATGGCCGGCGAGCGTCACGTCTTCGAGGTGGTAGTAGCCCGGTCGGCTAGACCTGGAAGCCCTGCACCTTGGTGCGCACGGCGTAGCGGAAGGGCGAGTAGAAGAGGAAGCGGCAGGAAGGCGTCGTCGGCCGCCGGCTTCTGAGCTCGGCTGTAGAGCTCCTGCCGCTCGGCGGTGTCGAAGGTCTGCTCGGCCTTCTTGCGCCAGCGCATGCGCCTGCGGGTTGTTGTAGCTGGTGTCGAAGGAGTGGCCGCCGGCCTCCGGGTCGCACCGCGAACTGCACCAGCTCGTCCGGGTCGGCGATGTCCATCGTCCAGTAGGAGTGGCTGATCTCGTACTTCTGCGCGCTGCTGCAGGTCGTGCAGCGGCGCTCGGGTCGACGTTCTGGATCTTCATCGTGATGCCGAGCTCCTTGAGCGAGGACTGCAGCACCTGCGCGATGCGCCGGGTCGGTCGAGTCGCCGGACGAGGCCAGGATAGGTGCGTGGTGAAGCCGTTCGGCACCGTCGACTGCGCCATCTCCTCCTTGGCCTTGGCCATGTCGTAGCTGCTGGCCCGGGGTGTCCTTGTCGTAGAAGGGGACGGTCGGCATCAGGAACGAGTTGGCCGGGGTGCCGTTGCCGAACAGCAGGGTCTTGATCAGCGCCTCGCGGTCGATCGCGTAGGAGATCGCGCGGCGCACGTGCACGTCGTCGTAGGGCTTCTCGTTCTGGTTCATCAGGATGTAGTCGGTCTTGGTGGAGGGGAACAGGTCGACCTCGACGCTCGGCTGCCCTTGAGCTGGTCGATGCTCGAGAACGGCGGGTTCTCGTTGATCTGCGCCTGGCCGCCCTGGATCTGCACGTTGCGGGAGTTGTCGTCGGGCACGACCTTCCAGGTCACCGTGTCGAGCTCGGGCTTGCCCGCGCGCCAGTAGGTCGGGTTCTTCTTCAGCGGGAGCTCGCTGCCCTTGTCCCAGGGTCCCACACGAACGGGCCCGGTGCCGACCGGCGCCTTGTAGAAGTCCTTCGTGGCCTTGCCCCCGTAGTTCTTGGGCAGGATCGCCGTTGTTGGGGCAGGCGAGGTCGGCCAGCAGCGGCGCCCACGGGTACTTGGTCTTGATCACGACGGTGCTCGGCGTCCGGGCGTGGTGACGACTTGATCGCCGAGTTGATGAACTCCCAGCCGCCCTTGGTCGCGCTCGCCTTGTCGAGGGAGAACTTCACGTCGGCCGAGGTCATCGGCGCGCCGTGTGTGAACTTGACGCCCTGCTTGCAGCGTGAAGGTCCAGGTCAGCTTGTCGTCGGACAGCTTGTAGCTCTCGGCCAGCCACGGCTCGACCGTCCTTGCCGTCCGGGGTGCCCATCGTCAGCGTCTCGAACATCTGCAGGTAGACCCAGATCGAGGCGTTGCTGAAGACCATCGTCTTGTCCATGTCGACCGAGTCCTGGGCGCGGACGATGATCAGGTCGCCGCCCGACTTGCGTGCCGGCGGCCGAGGTGGCGGACCGGACCCGGCAGCCAGCGGCGGCGCGTGCCGGCGCCGACGCAGCCGCGGAGCCGGAGCGGTGGCGCCGCGGTGGTCGGCGAGGACGGAGCCGCCGGGTACTCGTCGCTCGTGCCGCCCTCCGCACGCGGTCAGCAGGGCGGACAGGCCGATGCGCCGGCGCGCCGATCCCGAGCGAGGGCTCGCGGACGCGGAGGGCGGGCGACGGCTCGTCGCGACTGGTCGCGCCGAAGTCTGGCGTCCTGGCGGATGCCGCCATGCGAGGGCTCTCTCGGGCAGGCGACGGGCACGTGGATCACGTCCGCGAGGGCTGGTGATCGTCAACGGACGTAGTCGCAGATTGTGATACAGTGCACCGATGGACGTCACCGGAGTCTGGGTTCCGCCCGCGGATCCATCATCTCCTCGCGGTTACGGTTGGGCTCACGCCGCGACCGCGACCCTCGCACGGATGAGGCCGGCATGAGCTTCACGGTCATCGGCGCGGGTGCGATCGGCGGCACGGTCGGTGCGCATCTCGTGCGCGGCCGGCCACGACGTCCTGTTCTGCGACGCCGACCCGGCCCACGTCGAGCGCGATGAACGCGCAGGGCCTGCGCATCGACGGGCCCGGTCGAGGACTTCACCGTGCCGGCGCCGGCGGTCGCCCCCGACGACCTGCCCGACGCGCTGTCGAGCGTGGTGCTGGTCGCGGTGAAGACCCACCACACCGCCTCGGCCGCCGAGCTGCTGCGCGGCCGGCTGGCGCCGACGACCACCGTGCGTCTCGCTGCAGAACGGGCTGACCGCCGACGTGCTCGGCGAGGCCGTCGGCCGGACCGCGCGTGGTCGTCTGCTTCGTCAACTTCGGCGCCGACACCTGTGCCCCGGGCGTCATCGTGCAGGGCAACGTCGGCACGTTCCGGATCGGCGAGCTCGACGGCGCGATCACCGCGACGGCTGCGCGAGATCGCCGATGCGCTGCCGTACGCGGAGGCGACCGACAGCATCGTCGGCTACCTGTGGGGCAAGGAGGCGTACGGCGCGATGCTGTTCGCCGGCGCCGTGTCCGACCTGTCGATCGCCGACTCCCTGGAGCGACCCGCAGTACCGGCCGCTGATGCTGGCCGTGGCCCGCGAGGTGCTCGCCCAGGCGCCGGTGACCCCGCTGGGCGTTCGACGGCTTCGACCCCGACGACCTCGAGGGCTCGCTGCGACCGGCTGGTGGCGTTCAACCGGGCCAGCGCCAAGTCGCACAGCGGCATCTACCGCGACCTCATGGTGCGGCACCGGCCGACCGAGGTCGACGAGCAGATCGAGGTGCTCGCCGGCCCGCTGACCCACCACGTCGGCGCGCTGATCCGGGCGATCGAGCGCGGCGAGCGCAGTCTGCGAGGTCGCGAACCTCGACCTGCTCGCCGCCTACGAGCGGCTCGACCGGCTCGGCCGGCCGCTGCCGCGGTGGTGGCTGCCCTGCCCGCGCCCGGCGCGGCCGCGGACGGACCGCTGCACGGCGTGGCCGTCGCGGTCAAGGACATGATCGACGTCGCCGGCAGTCCGCGCGGCAACGGCAACCCGGCGCGACATGGCCGGGCCCGCCGGCGGCGCACGACGCCCCGGTCGTCGCGCGCGCTGCGGGCCGCCGGCGCGGACGTCTTCGCCCTGACGTCCCTGCTCGAGTACGCCGCCGGCGCGCCGCACCCCGACCTGCCCGAGGCCCGCAACCCGGCCGTCCGGACCGCACCGCCGGCGGGTCCAGCGGCGGATCGGCCGCCGCTGGTCGGCGCCGGCGTCTGCCGGGCGGCGCTCGGCACCGACACCGGCGGGTCGATCCGGATCCCGGCCGCCTACTGCGGCGTCGTCGGCTTCAAGCCCAGCCACGGCCTGCTCGATCGACCGGGGTCACCGCGCTTGTCGCCGACGCTCGACCACGTCGGCGTGCTGACCGACTCGGTGGAGACGGCCGCCGAGGTGATGTCCGCGCTGATCGGCACCACACCGGAGCAGCCGGTCGCGGACCAACCGGCGCTACGCCTGGGGGTGCTTGGCGGGCCAGCTCGCCGACTCCCGACTCGATCCCGAGCTGGCCGCCATCACCCGCGCCGCGCTGCGCCGGCTCGAAGCCGCCGGGATGCTGCTCACCGAGCGGGACAGCATCGTCCTCGACGAGGCTGCGGGCTGTCTGGAGGACATTCTCCTGGTCGAAGCGTGGCTGGTGCACGGCGCGACGGTCCGGACCGACCCGCAGCACTTCGGCGCGCCGACACTGCGGCTGTTGCGCACAGCCGGTGCCGTCGACCCCGAACGCCGGGATGTGGCCCTGTCGCGGCGGGCGGCGCTGCTCCCCCGCGCCGAGGCGCTGCTGGTCGACGTCGACGCATTGGTCGGCCCGGTCGTGCCCTATGCCGCGCCGGTGGACACGCCGCCGATCGACACCCCCGAGGGCGAGATCGAGGGCATCTTCACGGGCCCGTACAACGTCACCGGCCAACCCGCCATCGTCCTCCCGTGCGGCTCGACGGCAGACGGGTTGCCGGTCGGTCTGCAGCTGGCCGGCCGGGTCGGCCAGGACACGGAATTGCTGCGCGTCGCCGCGGCCGTGCAAGCAGCCCTCGCCGACCCGACCGCCTGAGCCGGCAGGCCATCCGCCTCCTCCTCGCCGCCCCCAACCCGGACACCGCCCCCCAAACGCACCCATCCGAAAGGACTGCCCATGCGCGCAGCGCTGTACCTCGACGCCGGCACCGTCGTGATGGACGACGTTCCGGACCCGACGCTGCAGACTCCCGACGACGTCGTGGTCCGCGTCGTCCGCTCCTGCGTGTGCGGCTCGGATCTGTGGGCCTACCGCGACACGTTCAAGCGACCGCACCGGTCCCGGCTCGGCCACGAGTTCATCGGCGAGGTCGTCGAGACCGGAACGCAGGTCGGCACGATCAAGCCGGGCGACCTGGTGATCGCCCCGTTCAGCTATGGCGATGGCACCTGCCCGGCCTGCCTCGACGGGCTCTGGCCCTCCTGCGCCCACGGCGGCACGTTCGGGGCACCCGACCATGACGGCGGCCAGGGCGAACTCGTCCGGGTGCCCTACGCGGACGCCAACCTGGTGGTCGCGCCCGGCGGGCCGGCCGCTTACGACGACCGCGGCCTGTTGAAGCTGCTGGCGCTGACCGACGTCATGGCCACCGGTTTGCACGGCGCCACCATGGCCGGTGTCGGTCCGGGCTCGACCGTCGCCGTGATCGGCGACGGCGCGGTCGGGCTGTGCGCCGTGCTGGCGGCAACTGCCGTTCTGGGTGCGGAGCGGGTGATCCTGCTCAGCCGCCACCCCTCTCGACAGCAGGTGGGTAGGTCCTTCGGCGCGGGCGACATCGTCGAGGGCCGCGGGCGGGATGCACAGACCGCGGTGGCCGATCTCACCGACGGTCGGGGCGCCGCTCACGTGGTGGAAGCAGTGGGCACCCCGGAGTCCTGGGAGACGGCGTTCGCCATCGTCCGCGACGGCGGCCAGATCGGCGCCGTTGGCGTTCCGCACACCGCACCGACGATCACCACGATGCCGTTGATCGGACGTAATCTCGGCGTCCGGGCCGGGATCGCCCCGGTACGCGCGTACCTTCCCGACCTCCTGCGGCGGGTGCTGGACGATGGCCTCGATCCCTCACCGGTGTTCGACGTGACCCTGCCGCTGGAACAGACCCCGGCGGCCTACGCCCGGATGGACGACCGCTCGGCCATCAAGGTCGCGCTCGCTCCGTGAGCCGGTGCCGGCCGTCGGCCAGCAGCACGAGCAGCCGTTCCCAGGCCCGCATGCCTTCGCGTAACCGGCGCACCCGTAGGAACTCATCCGGCGCGTGCAGCAACTCGTCGGCGATCGAGAAGGAGAAGAACAACGTCTTGGCGGCCAGCACTTCTTCGAAGAGTGTGGTCGCCGGCAACGTGCCGCCGATGCGGGCGAAAAGCACCTGCTGGGTCGGGTAGACATGCTCGAGTGCGGCCGTGGCCGCCCGGATCGCCGGATGATCGGCGCTGATCGTGTACGCCGGAACCGGATTGGGTTCGAAGACCACCTCGACCCGCACGCCGGGAAGCGCCACCTGCGCCAGGTGGCGACGCACCGCCTCCGCCACCCACATCGGGTCCTGTCCCGGAACCAGGCGGCAGGTGACGATGCGCTCGGGCCACGCGGGGGATGACGGTGAACCAGCCGCCACCGGAGACTCCGTTGATCTCCAGCGTCGGCCGGGTCCACAGCCGTTGCAGTGTCGACAGGTCGCTCTCTCCGAAGAGTTCGTCGACGCCGAGGTCCAGGCGATAGGCCGTCTCGTCGAAGTCCACTGCCGCGAGCTCCGCGCGCTCCTGCTCATCCACATCGGCGATGCCGTCGTAGAACCCGGGAACCGCGACCCGACCATCGGCATGGTGCAGCCCGGCGAGGACCGACGCCAGGGCATGCACCGGGTTGGCGACGGTGCCGCCGTACCGTCCGGAGTGCAGGTCCCGGTTCGCTCCGGTGACCTCGATGTCGAATCCCAACAAGCCCTTCGACCCGAGCGCCAACGACGGCTCCGACGGCCGCCACATCCCGCCGTCGGCCGAGATGACCAGGTCCGCCGCGCACTGCGCAGCGTGCGCGCTGACGAAGTCGGCCAGGTGAGGACTACCGATCTCCTCCTCGCCTTCGAACAGGAACGTCACGTTGAGCGGCAGCCGCCCGTGTTGGGCGATGAACTGCCGGACGACTTCGATCGCGATGTAGCTCGGGCCCTTGTCGTCGGTCGCACCGCGACCGCGGACACGGTCCTCGCCGTCGTCGCTGGTGTAGCGGGTCAGCTGGAACGGCGGGGACGACCACTCGTCAGGGTCACCGACGGGCTGCACGTCGTAGTGGCCGTACACCAGTACCGTCGGCCGGCCCGGCGCCCCGGCCCACCGGGCCAGGACGACGGGGTGCCCACCGGACTCGAGAATTCGGACGTCGGCGAAATCCAGCCGGGCCGCCAGCCACTGCGCGGCCGCGAGCCATGGTGGCCGGCTCGGCGTCCCGGCTGACGCTGGGGATGGCGACATAGTCGGCCAGCTCGGCGAGGTAGCGTTCATCGTCGGCCTCGAAGCGCAGGGGTGGGCCCGGCTCGGTCGGGTCCACCGGCCCAGCCGGATCAGTAGAAGCCATGGCCGCCGTCGATCGAGATCGTCTGCCCGGTCACCCAGGAAGCCAGCTCCGAGGTGAAGAACCGGACGCCGTTGGCGATGTCGATCGGCCGGCCGGTGCGCCGCAACGCGATGCCTTCCACGAGCGCAGCCTGACCATCGGGACCGTAACTCTCCCATTGCCGCTCGGTACTGGGGTTGGAGCGGACGAAACCGGGGGCGATGCAGTTCACCGTGATCCCGTACGGCCCCAACTCGTAGGCCAGCTGGCGGGTCAAGCCGATCTGGCCCGCTTTGGCTGTGGTGTAGGCCTGGACACCGGTCAAGCTCACGCTGCGCCCGGCTCCGGAGGAGATGTTGACGATCCGGCCCCACCGCCCGGCCTTCATCGCCGGCGCCACCGCCCTGCTCATCACGAAGGTCGACCGCAGATTGGCGTCGATGACGGCATTCCAGGCCTCATCGGTGATCTCCTCGATCGGATGGTGGACCTGGCCGACCACCCCGCCCGCACAGTTGACCAGGACGTCGATCGAGCCCAGCTCCGCCAGGTAGGCGGCCACTGCGATGCTGTCGGACACGTCGACGTCGGACCGGTCCACCCGGTGGACCACCGCGCCCTCCTCCTCCAGGACATCGGCGATGCTGGCCCCGATGCCCTGGGCGGTGCCGGTCACCAGCGCGGTGCGGCCGCGGAGGCCTTCACCGATCATGCGTAGGCCCAACCATTCTCGATGAGGTCGCGGACCTCGGACACCCCGGTGCGCCAGATGTGGTCCATGGCATCGGAGCCCAGTTCGTAGGAACCGCCGAAGCTGCCGTCGCCGGCGAGCGCGCGGATGTCGGCGGGGCCGGCCATCGCCACCGCCGCAGGGACAGGTGCGGCTTGCGCCCGGTGGGATACTCCACGCCGGGCAACCGGGTCCATGGGAAGTTCTCGAACCAGCCGCCGTGCGTCGGGTTCTCCTCATAGCTCGCCGCCACCGCCGCCACCCGGGGAGCGGCGTACCAGCTGGTGAACGCCACTTGGACGCGCTGGGCCCGTGGTTGCGCCACCCACTCCCGGGCCAGCCCCGTGCACCGGCATGTTGCCACCGTGACCGTTGACGATGGCGATCCGGCGAAACCCTTGACCCGCCAGGGTGTCCAACAGATCTCGGATGACCGCCACCATGGTCGACAGACTCAGCGTCAGACTGCCGGGAAAGGCAGTGAAGTACGGCGCCAACCCGAACGGCAGACCGGGCAGCACCGGCACCCCCAACGGTTCCGCGGCCTCGATCGCCACGCGCTCGGCCAGGATGGCGTCCGTACCCAACGACAGGTAGCCGTGTTGTTCGGTGGAACCGATCGGCACCACGACCCGGTCGTCGTGCGCCAGGTACTCCTCAACGGCCTGCCAGTTCATGTCATGCAGTCGCATGGCCCTGCACCTCCCTTTCACTCGTCAACAATCGTCCCGGTCGCCGGTGTCAGGGCCAGACCCATCAACAGTCCGTCCTCGCCGACCGCCGGACTGCTGGTGATGAACAGCGGCACACCGGAACCGGGCGCCCGGATCTCGGTCGGATTTCCACCGAGCAGGTCCGCGACCACGCCGACGATGTCACCGGCCCCCACCTCGGTGCCCACCGTCGACGGCCGGCTCCCACCACCCGGCCCGCGGGCTCCGGAGCCAGAGCCAGCCCTCGTGCTCCACCGGCGTCGACCGCTCGGGCGCCGGGCCGTCCAGGATGCCCAGCAGCCGGCAGACGCCGTCCAGGCCACGCAGGTGTCGCTCCACGCTCGGCCGGTCCAGCACGCCGTGCTGCCCGGATTCCGCGGTGATGGCCGGGATGCCCAGGTCGGCGGCGACCGCCGAGGTACTGCCCCCGACGGTCCGCGCGGCACGGGACTGCCGCACCACATGGTCCAAGCCCGTAGGCCAACGCCAGTTCGCGTGCTTGGTGCTCCACCGGCGATTCGTCGTAGAGGACAAACGGTTCCAGGCTCTCCGGCAGGTCGCCTGCATGCAGGTCAACGAGATGGTCCGAGCCGGCAATGAATTCTCTGGTCACGGCATCCGCGAGGATCTCGGCCGCGCTACCGGAAGGGTCGCCCGGAAAGCTGCGGTTGAGGTTGCGGCCGTCGTCCGGCACGACGAACGGGGACCTGGCCCAGAACGCCGGGATGTTGACGATCGGTACCACCGTGACCCGACCGGCGACCGTGGCCGGGTCCAGGCCGGCGGCGAACTCGCGGGCGGCGGCGATCGAGGTGTATTCGGTGCCGTGGATGCCGGCGATGACGGTCAGATGCAGCCCGGGCCGATCGCCGGTCACGTCGAGGTAGCCGATGTCGACGGGCCCGTTGGGCAACGCCACGGTCAAGGTGCGCACAGTCATCGTGTGGTGTCCATCTTCTCGCACCGGTGACGGCGCCGTCGTGGGTCGATATCTCGCCAGGAGTTTGGCCAGCTGGTCCCGCCCGTATTCCAGCACCGTCGTCTCGGCGCGCTCGGCCCTGACCGGATCACCGGCGCGCACGGCGAGGTGGACCTGCTTGTTGCGTCGGAGCGATTGGCTCTGATAGTTGCCGGCGGCCCGCATCAGCAGATCCCAGTAGCGCAGCGAACTGAGCCAGGAGGACTCCGCAAAACCGAACAGTGTGCGATTCGGGCAGCCGTTGAGCAGGGCCCAGTTGTACGCCTTCAACGCCGACACGTATCCGGCCGCGTCGCGCTCCGCGACGGTGTGCTCCATGACCGCGAACGTGGCGCCCAACTCGGCGCGCAGCGTGCCGTCCATGGCTCCGACGGCCAGAGCCACGCACGGCGGTTCGAGCATCAGCCGGCAGACGTACAACTCGGCGGCGTGTTGCCCGTCGAGCTCGGACACGAACGCGCCGCGTCGAGGTTCGATGGTGATCAGTCCACCCCGGGACAGCTCGCGCAGGGCCTCTCGGACCGGTGATCGGCTGACACCCATCATCTCGGCCAGACCTGTCTCGGTGACCCTCTCCCCCGGCAAGATGCCGCCCTGCAGGATGCGCTCGGTGATCCAGTCCGCGGCTGACGCCGACAGCGATGCATGCGTCAGGACACTGCCGGCCGCCGGCTTCTGCTCGGCCCTTTCCTTGCCCCGTTCGCTGAGCACCGTCACGCCACCGCCCATTCGCACTGCACGTGTCTGCGGACCGAGGCTCCTGCCCCTGCACGGGTCCGTCGGACCTGAAGACCATCATTGTTCATCGTGTACTGTGCACCGTTTCAGGCAGGTATCCATCCGAGATGGATCATGTTGCCAAGTGGCCGCCAAGGGCGGCGTCGGGCCCGCCGGGCCACCGATCAAGGCCGCCGGCCACCTCGAGGAGCCGCACATGTCGACCGAGCCAGGACCATCCACGCCGAAGGTCGACCCGACGAGCGTGAGCGCCGCGGAGAACCGCATCGCATGGGGCGAGCGGTACTTCGAGATCCAGCATCGCTCGGACCCGCTCAATGCCACCTTGCTGGGTATCACCGATACCGACAACCTGCTCGGCGACGTCAGTGTCGAGGGCTCGCAGACCACGCTGGCCGAGTTCACCGCTCTGGCCGACGAAATCGCCGGCGCCGACCGATCGGGCCTGGACGAACGGGCGACCACCGACCTGGCGGTGCTCGAGTGGCTGGTCGGCAGCGCCCGCTCCGACGCCGCGCACTGCCTGTGGGAGGCCGGTGCATCAGCCGCCGGGTACGTCTCCCGGCAGGCGTTGGTCTTCCAGGCCATCCCGGCCACACCGATCGTCGACCGGACGGCCGCGCTGCACTGGCGGCAGCGGCTGGACGCCGTGCCTGGGTACTTCGACGCGCTCCTGGCTCGATACCGCGACGCGGCCGACCGTGGTCGCACGTCACCACGCTGCAGCGTCCTCCAGGCCATCGACCAACTGGACGGGCACCTGCACCGACCGGCGGCGCAGGACCCGCTGCTGTCGGTGAGCCTGCCACCGGACGCCCAAGATCTCGCTGAGGGAGCGCTGGCCCAACTCACCGACAGCATCCGACCGGCGATGCGCCGGCTGTCGGCCGGCCTGGCGGAACTGCTGCCCGGCGCCCGCGACGATGAGCACGTCGGAATCGGGGTCGTTCCGGGCGGGCCGGAGGGATACGCGGCCGCGGTTGCCCGCCACACCAGCACCGACCTGACGCCGGAGCAGATCCACCGTATCGGCTTGGACGCGCTGGCCGAGCTGCAGGATCAATGGGCCGAGCTCGGCCTGCGCGCCCTGGGCGAACACCGGGTGCCGGAGATCCTCTCGCGATTGCGGTCCGATCCGACACTTCGGTTCTCCTCCACGACGGCCATCCTCGACGTGGTCACCCAGGCCCTGCGCCGCGCCGAGACCGCGGTTCCGCAGTGGTTCGCCGGGATCGGCACGCTGCCCTGCTCGATCGAGGAGATCGATCCGGTCGAAGCCGGGAACTCGGCGCTGGCCTACTACCGGCCGGCCTCGCTGGACGGGAATCGGCCCGGAGCCCACTGCGTGCTCACCGCAGAGCCCGAGTCACGGTTCCGCTACGAATACGAGGCGCTCGCTTTCCACGAGAGCGTGCCCGGTCACCACCTGCAGATCACCTCGGCCCTGCTACTCCCCGACTTGCCGCGCTACCGCCGTCACCTGGACGCCCAGCTTTGTGCGTTCATCGAAGGGTGGGGGCTCTACGCCGAACGCCTGGCCGACGACATGGGCCTCTACACCGACGACCTGGCCCGGCTGGGCATGCTGTCGTTCGACGCGTTGCGGGCCTGCCGGCTGGTGGTGGACACCGGCATGCACGCACTGGGCTGGTCACGCTCCCGGGCAGTCGAGTTCATGTGGTCCAACACCGCCACCACCAGGGCCAACGTGGAGAACGAGATCGATCGGTACATCGCCTGGCCCGGCCAGGCGCTGGCCTACATGATCGGTCGACGCGAGATCGTCCGGCTCCGGGACACCGCACGAACCGCGCTCGGCGCCGACTTCGACATCCGCGAGTTCCACCGGGTCGCGCTGTCCGAGGGGGCGGTGCCGCACGCCGTGCTGGGCGGCATCGTCGAGTCGCTGGACCACGGGGTTGCTCAAGGGACGGTGAGTCCACGGCGGTTTGGATTGCCCCCGGCGTGTCGGATAGAGTTGCTGGGCACCGCGCGAGCGGCGCAGGCGGACGTAGCGCAGTTGGTAGCGCATCACCTTGCCAAGGTGAGGGTCGCGGGTTCGAATCCCGTCGTCCGCTCGGAGTACGGCTCTGCCGGCAGGATCGGCACCCTGGTGGGATGGCCGAGAGGATAGGCACCGGCCTGCAAAGCCGTTTACACGGGTTCGAATCCCGTTCCCACCTCCACCCTGGCCGTCGGCCAGGTCCCGGGCGATTAGCTCAGCGGGAGAGCGCTTCCCTGACACGGAAGAGGTCACAGGTTCAATCCCTGTATCGCCCACCACCCCCACCTGCGGAAACGTCCGAGCGTGGGGAACGGTCCCGGTCACTCTCACCCGACGCCGCGAATAGGAATACCGGTCAGTGGTCCGGGCTGCTGGGGTCCTACCTCAGCTCAGCGAGCGGCCGGTTACCCGGCGGGGGCAGATGACACTGACACCACACCTGCCCGGTAGCCAGCAACTAGATCGCCGACCAATCCCGCTCATCGGCCAGTACGTCACGACCCAGCCGTGCGGTGGCACCGACGAACGCCGAACCCCAGCAGTAGCCGCGGTGGCCTTGGTTCCATTATTTCGGATTCGTCCGGTCCTCCGACGGACGTACCGAGCGGTTCACCGTGCCGGCGGCAGGGGCGGCAATCCCGGAAGTCCGGTCCGGGTCCATGGGCTGCGAGGCTAGGCCGCGTCACCGACAGACATTGTGCGCCGCCCGGGCCGGGTCCGGGGGGATTGGGCGGCCCAGGCGACTTCGTCGACCGAGGGGGGGTCGGGGACGACGCGTAGAAGAGCATAACGGGCAAACCACCCTGACGGATCTTGTTCCCTGAAAGCTGGACCAAACGGGCGAGGGAGTCCACCGCTACGCGCTGAACGCGGAACGTGGATCAGTGAACACGCCAGCAGCGCCAGCCTCGGGTGGTGTGAACTTCCGATCGCAGCTAGGGCACTGAAGGGCCGTGACCACAGATCGCCTGAAGGCTTTCCAGCCGCCCGCCCGCTTAGCGACAGGCACCCGCAACAGTTCATCGAGCGGGATTGTGCAATGAGGGCAAAACGTGTCCCACCGGTTCACCATTGCGCCACCACCTTGATCGAGGCGACGGACCCGCCCGGTAGAGGCGGGCCGCGTCGGCCCGAGCCGACCTGGCCCCTCGTCAGGGGACTGGGCGGCGCCCCCTGCACCGGCGTGGCGCAGGATTATCGGGCACCAATCTGGTACCCGGACGTCGCGCGAATCAATCAACTCCTCCGCATCAATCGACGACGTCGGCCATCTCGATCCCGGCCGCGAGTCGGCCGCCCGCCGCCATCGCCGCAATCTCCGCCATCCACCACGACGTGCCGCTGATCGGCCGACCGTGGCGACGTCGGGACTCGTGCAACGATCCGGCGATCACGTGCACCCGGGACAGCCTGCCATCGATGACGAAGTCTGGCCGGTTGGTCCGGAACCACTCGTCGCTCTCCGCAGACCAGCGTTCACGCGCGTATGGGTCATCTGGACGGAGCCGGGTGGGCCCAGCTCCGCGACCAGCCGGCGCCATGTTCGGCCGCGTCGGCCCTTGTTCGGGCTCGGGCTGTTCAACTCAGCCCGGATCTCAACTCAGCCCGGATCGCCAGCGGGATCGGGCCGGCTACCTAGCTCTCTTTGGCGCCTCGCCAAGTCGGCGCACTTCGACGATCACCTGGGCGCGGAGTTCGGCGAGTCCTCACAGCTGGGCGCTGCGCAGCCGCGGCACGGTGCCGTGTTCGATGGAACGCCTGGGCGCCGGATTGCGTCGGAGGTCGCCGCCGGGGCCGGGGGCTGGCCTCGCAACGATTGCCGGGGTGTTCATCGCGGACCGCGGGCACCGACACGTCCCGGAGCGCGTGGTGCTCCGCGACTAGGCTCAGCGCCGACCACTTCTTTCCCACCAACCCCGCTGTCGCCGCCTTCATGACACCCAGCCAGGGCCCACCCCGCGAGAGCAGCAGGACGCCCGCCTGACCGCACCCATCCTCCTGGCTGAGACACGTTGCAGCGTCAGCCGATTCGAGAACGCAGGTCCCATGACGAACCCACCAGGGCCCGCGGCCGCGAGCCAGCCGCCGGAGCATCCGGTGGCCGCGCCCGGCTCCCCGGCCACGCTGGACCCGGTCGCGGTCATCCGGTCCCGGCCCTACCTGACCGCCCTTGTTCTCGCCGCGATCCTGGGTATCCCGGTCTCAGCGGTGGCCTACGGGTTCCTGGCCCTGGTCAGCAAGATCCAGCACTACCTCTTCCAGGACCTCCCCGCGCAGGTGTTCGGTGACGCGGTGCCGGCGTGGTGGCCAGTGCCATGGCTGGTGCTCTGCGGCCTGTTGACGGCCCTGACGATCCGCTACCTGCCGGGCAATGCCGGCCACTCACCGGCCTTCGGGTTCAAAGCCGGTGGCGGTCCACCCAGCGGCCCCGACCTGATCGGCGTGTTTCTGGCTGCGCTGACCACGCTGAGCCTGGGCGCGGTTCTCGGACCGGAGGCGCCGCTGATCGCCATCGGCGGCGGCCTCGGCGCGCTGACGGTGCACCTGGCGAAGAAGGACGCGCCGCCCATGGCGCTGACCGTGATGGCCTCCGCCGGCAGCTTCGCCGCGATCAGCACCCTGCTCGGCTCACCGATCCTCGGCGCCTTCCTGATCATGGAGGCCGCCGGGATCGGCGGTGCCACGCTCACCCTGGTCGCGTTGCCCGGTCTGTTGGCCTCCGGGATCGGCGCGCTGATCTTCGTCGGCCTGGACGCGTGGACCGGCCTGGGCAACTTCTCGCTGGCCCTGACCACCGTGCCACCCGCGGTTGACCCGACCCTGGGCCTCCTGGGATGGGCGGCGGTCATCGGCGTGGCCGGTGCCCTGCTCGGCTGGGTCATCCGCTGGGCGGGTCTGTCGCTGCGTCCGGTCGTCCACTGGAATCGCCTGCTGATCACCGCGGTCCTTGGCCTGCTGATCGGGCTGACCGCGATGGCCTATCAGCTGGTCACCGGACACAGCTTCACCCAAGTGCTCTTCTCCGGGCAGGACGCGCTGCCCGAGCTCGTCGCGCACGCCGCGGACTACTCGATCGGCGCGCTGATCCTGCTCATCCTGTGCAAATCGCTCGCCTACGGCCTCTCGCTCAGCGCCTTCCGCGGCGGCCCGGTCTTCCCCTCGATGTTCATCGGCGCCGCCCTGGGGGTCGCCGTCAGCGGCCTGCCCGGGATGAGCTTGGCACCCGCCATCGGCATGGGCATCGGTGCCATGTGCGCCACCATGCTCCGACTGCCGCTGACCTCCACCCTGCTCGCGACCCTGCTGCTCGGCGCCGACGGCATCTCCGTCACCCCGGAGGTCATCATCTCCGTCGTCGTCGCCTACGTCCTGACCACCGTCCTACCCGTACCAGGCCCCGCAACGGCAACATTGCTCCCCGCCGGCAGCACACCGCACAGGACATCACCGGCGCAGCAGCACCCGTAACGCCAAAGTCAGCCAGCAGGCTCCTCCCCGGTTCGACCCGTGGTTTCCGGTCAGCCGACGGCCTTGCGGACAAGTGCGGCGACGTCCTTCTCAGCTGTCTTCGTCAACCTCTGCACGGCGTACGAGGTGGGCCACATCGATCCGGAGTCCAACGCGGCCACGTCCTGGAACTCCAGCGAGGTGTACCGCTGGCCGAACTTGCCCGAGTTCTTCACGGCCAGCAGCACCTTGCCGTCCTTGGCGTAGGCCGGCATGCCGTACCAGGTGCGCGGCGTCAGGGAGGGACCGGCCGCGGTGATGATCTCGTGCAGTCGCGAGCACAGCGCGCGGTCCTCCTCGTTCATCGTGGCGATGGCGTCGAGGACGGCCTGGAGCTCCTCCTCGGCCTTGGCACCCTTCTTCGCCGCGCGCCGCTCCTTCGCGAGCGCTTGGATGGCGGCCTTCTCGTCGGCGGTGAACGTGCCGGAGCTGGTCTTCGCGGGGGTCAACGGATCCTCCTCGTCGCTGGGGTGTCTGACCCATCGTGCGCCACGACGGGCAGGGGCGCTTCTCCGGAGCAGACAATGCCGGCGAGCCGGTCGGACGCGCCACCCGGCATCGGGTGGCGTCCCGTGACACACGCGCCACCGCGGGCTCGTCGGGCTGCGCCCGTCCCGGACGGTGTCGCTAGCCCAGCTGGTCGCGCCGCCGGGTGAGGTAGGTGGTCTCGGCGGTGTTGCCGGCCAGCTCGATGGCCCGGTCGTACGCGGCCCGTGACTCTTGCGTGCGGCCGAGTCTGCGCAGTAGGTCGGCGCGGGTGGCGTGGAAGGCGTGGTAGTCCGCCAGCGGGCCGTTGAGACGGTCGACGGCGGCCAGCGCCACCTCGGGGCCGTCGAGCTCGGCGACCGCGACCGCGCGGTTGAGCGCGACGACCGGCGAGCCGTCGATCCCGATCAACTGGTCGTAGAGGGCGACGATCTGCGACCAGTCGGTGTCCCGGACGTCACCCGCGGAGGTGTGCACGGCGTTGATCGCCGCGAGAATCTGGTAGCGGCCGGGCGCCTCGCCGGTGGCCAGGCGCTCGCGCACCAGGGCATGGCCTTCGGCGATCAGCGCCTTGTCCCAAGCTCCGCGGTCCTGGTCGGCCAGCGCGACCAGCTCACCGCTCGCCGAAACCCGGGCGCTGCGCCGGGCCTCCGTGAGCAGCATCAACGCCAGCAGCCCGGTCACCTCCCCGTCGGCCGGTATCAGCGACCGGAGCAGGCGGGTGAGTCGGATCGCCTCGCCGGTCAGGTCGGAGCGGACCGGGTCGGTCTGCGGACCGGTCGCCAGGTAGCCCTCGTTGAACAACAGGAAGAGCACGGTCAGGACGCCGGCGACCCGGGTCGGAAGGTCCTCCGCCGCCGGCACCCGGTACGGGATGTGCGCCGTCTTGATCTTGGCCTTCGCCCGGGTGATGCGCTGCCCCAACGCGGCTTCGCCGAGCAGGAACGCGTGGGCGATCTCGGGCACCGTCAGGCCGGCGACCAGCCGCAGCGTCAGGGCCACCCGGGCCTCCATGGACAGCGCCGGGTGGCAGCAGGTGAAGATCAGGCGGAGCCGGTCGTCGTCGATGGCGCCGACCGGCGCGGGCGGGTCGGAGTCGGTCAGCATCTGCGCCTCCGTCTGCTTGACCCCACGGTTGTTCTCGCGCCGGATCCGATCAATGGCCTTGCGGGTGGCGGTGGTGGTCAACCACCCGCCGGGGTTGGGTGGTACGCCGTCGACCGGCCACCGCTCGACGGCCGTCGCGAACGCCTCGGCCGCCGCATCCTCGGCGACGTCCAGATCACCGAACCGTCGCGCCAGCGCGGCCACCACCCGCGCCCACTCCTGGTGGTGGGCTCGGCTGATCGCCACCCTCGCGGCGGCCTCGGTCACAGGAACGGCCGCACCTCGACCTTGCGGTTGCACGCCTGGGATCCCTCGGTGGCCAGTTTCAGCGCCACGTCCAGGTCCGGCGCCTCGACGATCCAGAACCCGACGACGTGTTCCTTGGTCTCCACGAACGGTCCGTCGGTGACCAGTGCCTCGCCCTGCCGGTTGTCGATCACGGTGGCCGTGTTCGGTGAACCCAGGCCGCCCGCGAACACCCAGTACCCGTCGGCCTGCATGCGCTCGTTGAACACGTCGATGGCGGCCATCTCCGCGTCCGTCGCCAGGGTGCTCGAGTCGTTGATCACGTTCAGTAGGTAGTGCATCGGACGATCATCTCCCGTGGTTCGTGGTCGCCTGCGGTCGGCGCTCCCTCACCCCTGCAACGAACGCCACGACGCCGATCCGACACCTACGGCCAGAATTCTCCGGGCATGCTCCCGGACCCGTCGTCATCATTCACCGGTCCGGGCCCGTGGGCGCTGCCGCGCTCGCCGTCGTGATCTGAACCCTGACCTCAGATGAATCGGCCCTCGGTGGCGACGCCCAGTTCGGTCAGGAGATGGTCGACGCGGCGGCGGATCTCGTCGCGGATCGGGCGGACCCGCTCGAGGGGCTGTCCGGCCGGGTCGTCGAGATCCCAGTCCTCGTAACGCTTGCCGGGAAAGATCGGGCAGGTATCGCCGCAACCCATGGTGATCACGACATCGGAGGCCCGGACGGCATCGGCGGTCAGGATCTTCGGCCGGTCGCCGGTCATGTCGATGCCGATCTCGGCCATTGCCTGGACCGCGACGGGATTGACCCGGTCGGCCGGTACCGAGCCGGCGGACAGCACGTCGACCCGGTTGCCGGCCAGGTCACGCAGGAAGGCCGCGGCCATCTGGGAGCGGCCGGCGTTGTGGACGCACACGAACAGCACGCTGGGCTTGTCGGGCATGACTGCCATGCCCTCAGTCGACCTGGGCGGATTTGGTGGCGCGGATGATCGCCGCGTGCATGCCCGGAGCGGCCTCGTGGGTGAACGTGACGTTCGGGTCGGTGAACCCGACAGCTGCCAGCCCGCGCAGGTATTCGCTGCGGGACAATGCGCCGGCGATGCAGCCGACGTAGGAGCCGCGGTCAGCGCGGTCGGCCTCGGTGAGCTGGTCCTCGGCGACCACGTCGGAGATGCCGATCCGCCCGCCCGGGGACCAGGACCCGGAACATCTCGGCCAGCACGGCCGGCTTGTCGACGGACAGGTTGATCACGCAGTTGGAGATGACCACGTCCACGCTGCCTCGGGCAGCGGGATGTCCTCGATGTGACCCTTGAGGAACGCCACGTTGGCCGCGCCCGCCTTGGCCGCGTTCGCCCGGGCCAGCTCCAGCATCTCGTCGGTCATGTCCAGCCCGTAGACGAACCCGGTCGGCCCGACCCGACCGGCCGACAGCAGCACGTCGATGCCACCACCGGAGCCCAGGTCCAGCACCCGCTCCCCCGGCGCGCAAGTCCGCGACCGCAAGAGGGTTGCCGCAGCCGAGGCTGGCCAGCACCGCCTCCTGCGGCAGCTCCGCGGTCTGACCCGGTTCGTACCGACTCGCCCCGAAGGGCGCGTCGGTCGAGTCGTCCAGCACCGTCGCCCCGCAACTCCCGCCACAGCAACCGGCCTCACCGGCACCGGTGGTGTCCGACACCGCCAGCGCGGCCCGGGCGTACCGGTCGCGCACCTGTGCGCGCAGGTCCTGCTGGGTCATGTGCGTACCGTCCCATCGTATCGATGCTTGTCGATGCAACTGTGCCGCACGTATCGACTGACGTCAATATGTGTGGCAGAGTGAAGATGGTGACGACCGCGACCCGCACCAGGCTCCCGCTGACCGAGCTGACCGGCTGCTGCTCGCCCGGTGCCGTCACCGTGCTCGACCAGGATGCCGCGATACAGCTGGCCACGGTCCTCAAGGCGCTGGCCGAGCCGACCCGGTTGCGCCTGGTGTCCATGATCGCCGCGCAGAGCCCGGAGCCGGTATGCGTCTGCGAGCTCGTCGAGCCGGTCGGCTTGTCCCAGCCGACCGTGTCGCACCACCTCAAGGTTCTCCTCGACGCCGGAATCCTGGTCCGCGAGCAGCGCGGCAAGTGGGCCTACTTCAGCGTCGTCACCGAAGCTCTGTCCGCGATAGCCGGCGCGCTGCAACCACAATGAGCGCCTCGATCGCCGCGCTGGAGCCGCACCACTGGCCCGAGGTGGAGCGGATCTACGCCCGGGGTATCGCCACCGGGCACGCCACGTTCGAAGCCGACCCGCCCAGCTGGGAGCAGTTCGAGGTCGGCAAGCTGCCCGGACACCGGTGGGTCGCGCTGGACGACGGTCGCCTCGCCGGATGGGTGGCCGCCAGCGCGGTGTCCGACCGGTCCGTGTACGCCGGGGTGGTCGAGCACTCGGTGTATGTCGACGAGCGGGCCCGCGGCCGTGGCATCGGCCGCCTGCTGCTGGACACGTTGGCCGCCAGCACCGAAGCGGCCGGGATCTGGACCATCCAGTCGGGGATCTTCCTGGAGAACACCGCCAGCCTCGCCCTGCACCGCAGCGCCGGTTTCCGGGTTGTCGGCACTCGTCAGCGCCTCGGCCTGATGACGTTCGGCCCGATGGCGGGCCAGTGGCGCGACGTCATCCTGATCGAGCGGCGCAGCCCTACGGTGGGCACCTGACGCCAGCCGGGCCGGGACGGTGCCGCCGACGACGTACCGGGTCACGCCTGGCCACAGGCCCTCCGTCGCCGGTTCAGGATCGCGCCCCGGGCGGTCGCGTTACGCTGCCGATCAACCCTGACACCCGACCGTCCGGAGCGCCGATGCTCAAGAACGTTCCACCGGAAATCCCCCCGGAACTGTTGCTCACCCTGGCGGAAATGGGCCACGGTGACCGGTTGGCCGTGGTCGACCGCAACTTCCCGGCCTATGCCAGGAATCTGCCCGTGCACCCGCTGCCCGGCCTGACCATCCCGGGGGCGCTGCGGGCCGTCCTCGCCCTGCTGCCGGTGGACACCTTCGAGGATCCGCCGGTGCACTTCATGACCCCGGACGGTGAGCCGGAGACCAGGTTCCAGGTGCACGACGAGGCCTTGGCCACCATGTCGGAGCTCGAGGGTCGGCCGATCGCCGGCCGCGGCGTCGAGCGGACGCCGTTCTACGACCTGGCCGCGACGGCCTACGCCGTGGTGACGACGACCGAAACCCGGCCGTACGCCTGCTTCCTCATCACCAAGGGCGTCATCTGACCGATCCCGGCCCGGCACGCCGTGACCATGATGCCGTCGGGCAGACCTGACGACCATGGCCGGCATGACTGAGTCGGTGTGGAACGAGGCTGCCACGGCCTTCGACGACGCGGCGGATCACGGCCTGCGCGACCCGGCCACCCGACGGGCCTGGGCCCAGGTGTTGCTGCCGGTGCTCGACGGGGCCAGCCGGGTCGCCGATATCGGCTGCGGAACCGGCAGTCTCAGCGTGCTCCTGGCCAGCGCCGGTCACCGGGTGCACGGCATCGACTTCTCGCCCGGGATGCTGGCGCTCGCCGTCGAGAAGGCCAGGGGTCTCGACCCCGAACCGGAATTCACCCTGGGTGACGCGTCCAGCCCGCCCCTGCCGGACGGAGCCTTCGACGCGGTGCTGTGCCGGCACGTGCTCTGGGCTCTGCCGGACCCGGCGGCCGCCCTGGCCGCCTGGATCCGGCTGCTGGGTACCGGCGGCCGGCTGGTGCTGATCGAGGGCAGGTGGTCGACCGGCGCCGGCCTCACGGCAAAGGCCTGCGCCCAACTCGTCGCCGCGCAGCGGCCGGTGACCGAAATCCGGCCACTCACCGATCCAGCGCTCTGGGGCGGCCCGATCACGGACGAGCGCTACCTGCTGGTGAGCGGCTGACCCGAGTAGGTTGGCCGGATCCGGGTCGACCTGGATCCGACCGGTCCTGTTCGACGCACTCGGCGCGGACGTGCCGACCTGAGGGCTACCGGCAGCGGTGGGGACTGATCCACGTCGACTTCGACACCCTCGTCCGTACCCCGAAGGCCAGCGCGACCTGGGACCGCGAGGTGATCCGGCGCAACGGCATCTGACCGGCCGGTTGGGGAGAAGTGCCCTACGTACCGCGGCCGTCACACTCACACCGCGTTCTCACGCCGTGATCAGAGCGCCAGATTCTCGAGACCGCCGATCGATCCCGGAAGGAAACCATCCGGAAAGTCGTTTACGGTGCCGGGCATGACGACACTGTGGACTCTCGGTTGTGACGCCCGCAACCCTCAGGTGCTTGCGACTTTTTGGGCCGGCGCCCTCGGCTACGTCCCCGAGCCCGGCTACGACGATCCGGATGGTGCCTCGATCATCGATCCCGACGGAGCGCTGCCGACCATTGGATGGCTACGGGTGCCCGAGGGCAAGACCGCGAAGAACCGCCTGCACATCGACATCCGGGTGGCCGGCACACCACCGTGGGATTGGGAGGAACGGGCGAACCTGATGACGGCCAAGGTGACCGAGCTCGTGGCAGCGGGTGCCATCAAGGTCCGCGAGGAGATCTACCGCGACGAGGTCGACCGTGAAATCCTCGGACATGTCGTCATGCTCGACCCGGAAGGGAACGAATTCTGCGTGGCCTGAGGACTCCCCGGCCGAGCACGAAACGAGGGCCGAGCACGAAACGAGGACCGAACGCAGGCCCCGGACCTCAGAAGAGGACGCGTGCCGCCGTCAACATCGCTGCCGCATCGGGATCACCGGCAAGCTGGGTCACCGGTGCGTACGCCGGGCGGCCGGCGAGCAGTCGGCACAGTTCGATCGCGTCGGCGCTCACCTCGGCGACCGGTGTGCCTGACCCGATCAGCCATCGGCCCTCGTATGCGCCGGTCAGTTTGAGTTCGACCGCCGGACCGGACCAGCCGAGCGACAGGTCTCGAAGGACCTGCTCGATCAGCGGGGCATCATGGCCGCCGGCGACCCGCGGCTTGCCGGTCGCGCGGGCGAGATCGATCCCGTGCATCCAGGTGTCGCGCACCTCGATGACCCGTGCCAGGTGCCCGAGGCCGATTCTCGGCGGGTCGGGGAGTCCGGACGGCACCCGGACTCCGTCCAGCGCCCGAGGAAGTCGATTCACCCGGGTGAGTGCGTCGTTCCGGAACGCACACAGCTGTTCTCGCAACTGCGGCAGGCTGCCGTCGAACAGCTCGGTGTGCAGCTCGTTGCGCGCGTCCAGGAACTCGAGGTCCCGGTGCCGGCGATGGCCGTTGATCATGCGCAGCACCGTCATGCCGGGCCGGCCCACCTCCTGGGTCGAGGCGACGACGTGGGCGACCATCGCCCGGACGTCCCATCGGGAGCAGTCCGTCGGGAGGGCTGCGTCGGCGGTGTCGAGTTCGCCGAGCTGGTGGTCCACGGCTGTGAGCACACCGTCGAGGACAGACCGCACGTCGGCCCGCGAGGTCATCGGAATGTCCGACGCGCGGGGAGTTGTCGTGTCCGTGGTCATCGTGTCTCCTTCGAAACGGGTGTGTACCGGGCGATCCACATGTCCAGGGCCTCGGCGGCATAACGGCTGAACCGGCCGCCGGCAAAACCGGCCGCCGGATCGTTCGACAGCTGCTGGCTGATGAGGCCGGCGCCGACGACGGTGATCAGCGTGACGCCCTCCGGGGACAGCGCTGCGTCGGACAGTTCGCCGGCTTCGACCGCCGCGATCACGGCAGCATTCGATGATCTCCAGATTGGCGACGCTGAGGCGATAGGACTCCGCCGACGGCTCGAACCCGGGCACCGGCCGCCAGAACATCAGCTGGGCGAGCACCGAGTTCTCCAGCACCACCGGATGTACACGTCCATGCCGTGGCGAAGCGCGTCGAGCGGCGAAAGGTTGAGAGCCTCTACCCGCAGAAGAGTCTCGTTCATCAGTCGGAAGCCGAAGCGCGAAGAGGTCGTCGTAGAGTGCGAGCTTGCTCGGGAAGTACACGTACAACGACGGCGGCCGGATGCCGATCCGCCGAGCCACATCGGACAACGACATGCCGGCCACGCCGTCCTCGGACATGGCCGCCAGCGACGCCTGCCTGATTTCGTCGATCGTCTCCCGGCGTCGGCGTCGCCGTCGTTCCTCCCCACCCGTAGCCGCCTTCGCCATATGGCTGATGGTATTCCTAACGGCATTAGGTTGACAAGCCCTCGGCCGGGTCGATCCGAGCCGGTGACGATCAATGGCAGTGGTGCTCGGGCCCGTCCACCGCTGTCACGCCGGGTCGGGTCCACTGCGCGGTCGGGCGGCCGTCGCGGCGCCAGAATGAGCCGGCGGGCCGCTGCGGCCAGCCGGCCGGCGAGTCCTCCCAGATCTCTTGGCGCCCGTACACCGTCATGTCGAGAAGTTTCAGCGTGCCCATGATCGCTTCGACGCCCCGATCGGTGGTTTCGTAGGTCAGGAACACCCGGTCGCCGTCGCGGAGGAGCGAGACGATCGATCCGTACTCGCCGTCGAACGGTGGCACGTCGACCCCGAACGCCGAGTACCAGGGTTGGGTGTAGCCCATGAAGTCCCGGAACGGCTCGACCTCGTCCCACGGACCCTCGCAGACCACCGCGTACGAAACCCCTTCCTCGTTCAGGTAACTCGCTTCCTGAAAGTTCCACTGGGTGATCGTGCAACCCTCGCACTGCTCCTCGAGCGGCTTGCCGACGTGGAACATGTGCTTGTACACGACGAGCTGGTCGCGGCCGTCGAAGATGTCCAGCAGTCGCACCGACCCACTGTCGCCGACCAGTTCGACGTTCTCGACCTCCGTCATCGGCAGCCGGCGCCGGGCGGCCGCGATGGCGTCGCCCTCCCGGGTGTGCGCCTTCTCCCGATCCAGCAGGTCGTGGCGCTGCTGCAGCCAGGTCTGGTGGTCCACGATGGTCGGGGTAGCGGGCACCGGTCCTCCTCGGTTGGCATATCTGGGTGTGCTGACCGGTTGCGTCGGCGGATCTCATCGGAACCCGGCAATGGAGTCAGCCGAGGCGGTAGTCGGACACCCAGAGCCCGGCCACGACCTCCCGATCCCCGGCGTGCGCGAAGCCCAGACCTTCGTACAGCCGGCGGGCCGGCGCATTGTCCCGACCGGTCGAGACGAGCACCGGACGGCCGTTTCGATCCTGCACCACCGCACGCACCAGGGCCGAAGCCAGCCCACGCCGGTGTGCGCGGGGGCGACGACCAGCCGGTCGATGTCGACAATGCCGTGGCTCTCGGTCCATCCGACGGCGGCGACCGGCTCGGCACCGTCGAACGCGGCCAGCCAGTGCAGAGCCGGCGCCGCGCAGCGCGTCCACGTCCTCGTGCAGGCTCGGGATCCGATCGTCGCCGATCAGCTCGGCCTCCACCGCATAGCCGGCCCGCTGGAGTTCGAGCAGGGCCGCGGCCAGGCCGAGATCGGCAGCCGGGTCGACGCCGCGGATGTCGGTCCCGGATCGGGCGGCCACGCCGGTCAGCTCCCGTCGACCTCGTCCAGGACGAGGTCGAGCCAGCTCAGGGCGTAGGGCGTCGCGACGGCGGTCGGGTCCAGCGGTACCGGGCACCGGACGGCGATGGTGGCGGACTGGCCGGGCAACAGGGTGACGAAGCCGGCGTCAGCGATCGCGGCCGGATGGATGCGGTCGGCCTGGACCAGCACGTCGCGGAGCAGGGTCGTTGCGGTGACGGTGATCTCGAGACCATCGTCGGTCGGTTCGACCTCGACGATCGGATCCTCGCCGGTGAAGGCGGTGTCCTTGGGCTCGGCCGCGTACCACAACGCCCGACTGCTGCCACCGGCCGCGACCAGTACTTCCGCGGCCGGGTCGTCGAACGTGGTCAACCCGACGGGCAGCGGAATCCGCTGCACGGAGCGCGGGGCCGCCTCCACCAGGTACGAATCGATGGCCGCCGGGGTGCCGTGCTCGTCGATCCGCATGACCACCACCTCCTCGGTCCACGGCGCGGGACTGTCGTTCAGCACGCACAGGTCCAGACCGGCGGCGGACGGCTGGAGGGTCAGCACCCGATCGGCGTACATCTCCCGGAGTGCGTAGAACAGCGGCTTGTAGCGGCCGGCCCCGTCGATGGCGGCCCACGAGGTGACCGGCCACAGGTCGTTGAGCTGCCACAGGATGGTGCCGGCGGTGTGCGGCCAGTGCGATCGCCAGTGCAGCACACCGGTGTCGATCGCCCTGACCTGGTTGAGCTGGGTCAGGTAGTGCCAGGCGTCGACGTCGGTGGGAACCGGGAAGTGGTGCGCGAGACCGCGTGCCAGCTTGCCGTTGCCGTCCTGCGCCTTCTGGTGGTGCAACACACCGGGCGAGGTCGGGGTGATCGGCTCGTCCGTCACGGCGTCCCGCAGGGTGGTCCAGGCCGGCGGGGCCTGCCAGCCGAACTCAGCCACGAATCTCGGTGCTGTGTCGCGGTAGTGCAGGTAATCCTCGCGGTTCCAGACGCCCCAGGAGTGCAAGGTCTGGTGGTTCGGGTCGTTGGGCTCGAACTGCCAACTCCCCGACCAGGGGCTGCCCGCCGTGTACGGCCGGGACGGATCCACAGCAGCCACAATCGCCGGCAGGTCGTGCAGGTAGTACCGCTGCCCCCAGGGCAGCAGGCCGCCCTCGCGGTCGGCCCAGTGGTCGGCCTCATGCAGCCACAGGTTCTCGTTGTTGCCGTTCCACAGCACCAGACTCGGGTGCGCCGACAGCCGCGCGACGTTTTCCGCGGCCTCGGCGGCGATCTCGGAGATCAGCGGTTCCTCCTCCGGGTACGCGGCGCAGGCGAACAGGAAGTCCTGCCAGACGAGCAGACCGAGTTCGTCGCACACGTCGTAGAAGTCGTCCGACTCGTAGATGCCGCCGCCCCACACCCGGATCAGATTGACGTTCGCGACCACCGCCTCGGACAGCCGCTGGGCGTACCGCTGCCGGGTCATCCGGCCGGGCAACACGTCGTCGGGAATCCAGTTGACCCCCTTGACCAGCACCGGCTCGCCATTGATCCGGAACACGAACGACGAACCGACGTCGTCGGTACTCCGGTCGAGTTCCACCGAGCGAAACCCGATGCGCCGATCGGCGACATCCAGCAGTTCGTCGCCGGCGGTCAACCGCACCTGCAGGTCGTAGCACTCCGGGTTGCCGTGGCCGACCGGCTGCCAGACCCGTACGTCGGGTACCTCGACCCGGATCTCCGCGGCGGCCTCCCCAGCCGGCAGCGCACCCTGCCCGATCGGGACACCGTCGAGCAGGACCTGCACGTCCAGTGCTGCCGCCGACCCGGGGTTGGTCCGCTCCACGTCCAGCAACACGCGCAACCGCCCGGCGCCGTCGACGACGTCCACCAGCGGACGCAGCCGCGCGATCCGGGCAGTGCTCCAGGCCTCCCAGCGGGCCGGACGCCAGATGCCCGCGCCGACCACGGTCGGGCCCCAGTCCCAACCGAAGCTGCAGGCCATCTTGCGGAGGTAGTTGAACGGCTCCGGGTAGGCGTTCGGCCGCGGTCCGAGCCGCTCCCGTTCCGCCTCGGCCTCGGTGTAGGCCGAGGAGAGATGCACGGCAACGCGGGGCGCGCCCCCGGTGACCAGCGACGTGACGTCGTACCGGTAGCTGCGATGCATGTTCCGCGACCGACCCACCACGACCCCGTCGACCTCGACCACGGCGACGGTGTCCAGTCCGTCGAACACCAGGTCCACCCGCTCATGTCCCACCGGCGCCGGCGCGGTGCTCTCGTACACCCAGTCCGCCCGGCTGACCCAGGCAACCTGGATTTCCTGGTCGTCGCGGAACGGGTCGGGGATCAGTCCGGCGTCCAGCAGGTCCCCGTGCACCGCACCCGGCACCCGGACGTCGAGCACCCGTCCCGAGAGCGGCAACGCCGCGGTCGGCTCCGGCGTCGGCCCGTCCTGGTCGAGGCGCAGGGTCCAGTCGGTCAGCGGGGTGGGTTCGAGCACGGATGCCCCTTCGGTTTCGCGGTGGTGTCGCGCATTCTCCTCCGCGTCGACACGTCCGATCATCGACCCGCACGCCGAGGTGCCGGACCTGCTCCGCGGTCGTACGTTGGGCGGATGCCCGAGGTGCGGCCGTTGACCGATGCCGGTCTGCCCGACCTGGCGGGACTGTTCGAGACGAACCGGACCACCAAGGCCTGCTGGTGCATGTGGTTCTGCAGCCCCCGAGCTCGGGTATTGGCGCGCTGGTACACCGGCGGCAACCGGCTCGACTTCGAGAACCTGTCCCGCGAGTCGGACGAGCCGATCGGGCTGGTCGCCTATACCGATGACGAGCCCGTCGGGTGGTTGTCCATCGGGCCCCGCTCCCGGTACGTCGTGGCCACCAGTCCCAGATCGAAGATCATGCGGAACCGCGATCCGGCCGAGGACGACTCCGTCTGGCTGGCGGCATGCTTCTTCGTGCGGGCCGGACAACGAGGACGAGGCATCACCCACCGGCTGCTCGACGCCGGGGTCGACCTGGCCGCCAGCTCCGGCGCGCGCGCGTTGGAGGGGTGGCCGCGGGCCGGCTCGAGCCGCCGGCAAGCCGACCTCTATTTCGGGCGCGAGACGACCTTCGCGGCAGCCGGGTTCGAGGTTATCGACCGGCCGACCGAGACTCGGGCAGTGATGCGGTTCGACTTCAGCTGAGCGAACCTCTGCCCTCCCGCTCGGTCGAGACCGCTGCGTGCGGCCGGTCGTGGCCGGCGGTCGACGCCGACGAGCGCGTCGAGTTCGTCCGCGGTGGGCGCGGCCGCGGGGCCCGGAAAGGTCACCGAATGGGCGGCGGCGAAGGTGGCCCGGCGCAACGCGTCCGGCACCGGCCTTCCCTGCAGCAGGCCGGCCAGCACAACGCCGGTGTGGATGTCCCCGGCGCCGGTGGTGTCGATGGCCCGCACGTCCGGGGCCGGGACCAGGAGCGCCCGAGCTCCGAACTCGCCTCCGCTGACCGAGCAGCCACGCGACCCGTCGCGCAGCACCAGCAGCCGTCCATCCGGGAGCCGCCAGCGTTCGCGCACCGCCCGGTGCCAGCCCCCGTCGACCGGATCGCCCCGATCGAATGTCAACCCGCCGACCAAACCGGCCTCGCGCCGATTCATGCTGACGATCCCGGCGAGCGCCAGCACATCGGAAAGAGACTCTGTCGGGATGTCAGCGACCAGCGGCCCTGGATCGAACCCAACGCGACAGCCCGGCGGGAGGGATCGCACCCATTGCCCGATCGTCCGGCCCGACTGCGGATACACCAGATCGTAACCTGACACAGCTATCAGATCAGTGGGATCCGGGCAGCTTCGATCGAGATCATCAGCTGTTGCGAGTGTCTCGACGCCGGGTGAGGTGATGAAGGTGCGTTCCGCGTCGTCGTCGACCATCACCACACAGACACCGGTGTCGGCGTCGGGGACCGGCCGGTTCGCCGCGCCGATGCCGGCTTCGGCCAGCGCGGCGGCCACCAGCCGGCCATAGGGTCCGGAGCCGAAGGTGCCGGCGTACACCGTCGGAACGTTCTGTCTGGCCGCGGCCACCAGCAGGTTGAAGCCACCGGCCACGGACAAGGTCGGTGGTGAGGCCAGGACATCGCCGCCCGGTTCCGGCGGGTGCGGCACCCGGAAGGCCACGTCGACCAAGATGCTGCCCACGGAGATCACCCGGCCGCTCACGGCATCGTCGGCCCGTCGGGCATCGCGACACGGATCGCGAGCAGGTCGTCAGCCAGACTCTCCAGATCGAGGTCCGGGTTGACAGTGGCCAACTCGGACCAGATCGCCTCCGGAACATCGGCAGCTCCACGATGCGCGCCGACGACGGCGCCGACCATGGCCGCGATGGTGTCGCAGTCGCCCCCCATGCTCGCGGCCAGACGCGTGGCATCCCAAAGATTGTCACCGGCGAGCGCGACCAATCCGAAGGCCGTCGGCACCGCTTCCGACGTGGCGACCCCGACGCCGATCACATCGTGCAGGGCTCGCAACGCGGTGACCCGATCGCCACGGGCCAGCCGCAGGGCGAGTCGGATCCGCGCGGCGACGTTGGCGCCGGCGGCGTAGTGCCCGAGTTCGGCGCCCAGGCCGGCCGCGGTCGACGCCCTGGTCAGGGACACGGACAGCGGCGCCCCGGCCACCCCCGAGCTGACGGCAGCTGCCACCGCGGCCGCCCCGGAGATCGCCGACCCGGTGTCGTGGGTGACCTTCGAGGCCTGGTGCACGGCGGCCACCAGTCGGCCGAGATCGTCACAGGGCCAGGCGATCCCGACCGGAGCTACCCGCATCGCGGCCCCGTTCGTGTCGCCCCGGCGTCCGGTCCGGTCCACCGGCACGCCGTCGGCGGCGGCCAGCAGGGCCCGCTTGGTCGACGGCCCGAGCAGGTCCGCCGAACCGCGGCGCTGCATGCGCTGCTCCCAGTCGAGCAACTCGGCGACCAACCGGTGCGGGTCCACCGTGCCGTCGCCCTCGACCAACAGCCGGCCGAGGATCACCGCCTGGTCGGTGTCGTCGGTCACCTGACCCGCTGGTTCGCCGGCACTGATCTCGTTGTCCGGCGGGCCGGGGTGGAATCCGTGCAGCACGCCGTAACGCTGCGCGATCACGCTCGCGCGGGAGGCCCTGGGTGGGCATGCCCAGCGCGTCGCCCAAGGCCAGGCCGAGCAGTGCGCCGCGCGCCCGATCGCGCTGCCCTGCTGAGGTCGCACCGGTCACCGGTAGAACCTAACGAGACACCTCAGCGCCCGTGCAAGGGTGGGGCATGGCCAAAAAGGTGACGGAGCAGGACCTCGAGATCACCCACGCCCTCACCGCGGCGTTGCGCAAACGGGCCGAGCAGGCGGTGGCGATCTACCGGGACGAGGCGAATCCGGAGGCTCGGCTGCACTATCTCAACCACCTCGTCGCGGCGTCGGACGCGCTGGTGGCCGAAGCGATCCGGCGGGTGGAGCGTCAGGTGGCCCTGCTGGCCTCGGACGCGAGGATGAAACTGGAGGCGGACCGGGGCCGGCCGCTGGCCATTCCACTGGCGGAGCCGACGCAGGCGCAGGCGGCCATCGACGCGGCCGGATTGCGCGACGACTGAAGCCGGCTCAGACCTTCTGCCGGGCCCTGACCTTCTGGGTCACCACGTGCTCGGCGTAGAACGAGAGAACCGGGATCACCCCGGCCACCAGGACCAGAATCGTCCCCTTGGCGGACCAGCGGTCCTTGTAGGCCAGGTCGAACGCGAGCAACACATAAGCGATGTAGAGGATGCCGTGGATCGGGCCCCACACCTCGACCGCCTGCGGCACGTCGAACACGTACTTGAGCACCATCGTCAGGCACAGGATCAGCAGTCCGACACCGACCACGAACGCGGCCACCCGGTAGCGACCGAGCGCGGCCCTGATCTTCGGCGGCAGTTGCGGTGGTCGGACCGGCACCGGTCGGCGGCGTGGTCGCCCGCGCCGGTTTATGCGCGGGCGTGCGGCCGGCGGTGGTGTCGGCTGACTCAGGAGGCACGTTTGCGGTCCTTCTCGGCGAGTTCGGCCAGCGCACGGTTGTACGCGGCGAGTTCGG
The DNA here is from genome assembly GCA_963706185.1 of uncultured Actinomycetota bacterium. GTDB lineage: Bacteria > Actinomycetota > Actinomycetes > Mycobacteriales > Nakamurellaceae > Nakamurella. The sequence continues at coordinate 83,282 of CAVPLZ010000008.1, forward strand.
GGTCGTCGTCGTCATCGTCCCCGACGCTGGCGACCGAGAGGATCACTGCTTGGGACGGAGGTCCCGACGGCCTCGCCCGTGCGGATGGTTCGCGGGTCTCGGATCGTGCGCCCGCGGCCCCGGCGTCGGCGTCCGTCGCGCCGGGAGCCTCGGACGACGCAGGTGGCGTCTCGCCGTCGACGGCGGCGCCGGATTCGAGCAACTCGGTCAGGCCGTCCTCGAATTCCCGTTGTTCGTCGACGTCCTTCTCCTGCTCGAGCCGCAGGAACTTGACCCACATGTAGACGAAGGCGACGGCGAAGCACGGCCACAACGCCGCGTAGCCCCAGTTCTGCGCGGTGCCGTCGGGGTCGTGCGCCCGTTGCCACTGCCACCACCCGAGCCGCAGGCACACCAACACGGCCAGCAGCACCAGCAGGTGGCCGACCAGCGCACCCGGCCGTAGCAGGCGACGGTCCACGCCGCCGACGGTAACACCGGACGGCGTGCTCACCCGTGGTCGCAGCCGAGCGCCGGAGCCAGCCCGGCCGAGGTCCGACCCTCCGATCGCAGCCGCCTGACCAGCGCAGCCGTGCGAGTGCCACCGATGCCGTCCAGATCGGCGAGGGTGTCCACGTCGTGCCGCAGGGTGGAATCCCCGGGCAGATCGATGGGCACGGCGCCGGCGGCGACGTGCCGGGCGAACGAACCGGGGCCGTAGCGGGGCTGCAGGTCGACCACCCGGCGGGCGGCGAGCACCGTCGTTCCGGTGCCCTCCGCGTCCGGCACCACAGCGGAGGGCAACGGGGCGCAGCGGGTCAGCAAGTTGCCGAGTTCGAGCACGGTGATGCCGGGCAGGTCACCGGGCAGCACCGCGACGGGCCCGTCGTGATCGACCAACCGGGCCAGCCCGTCGAGCAGCGCATCGTTCAGTTCCCGGGTGTGGGTCAGAAGCACCGGGGCACCCAGCTCGGCCAGCGCGCGCCCGTCGGCGGGGTCCTCCACCACGGCCAGCACCGTGCCGACCTGGGGCGTGGCCAACGCCACCGCGGTGGTGTCCAGGGCCAGGTCCAGGGCCAACTCTCGGCGGGTCGCTGGATCGAGGTCGACCCGGCTCTTGCCGCGCGAGGTCGCCTTCACCGGAATGAGCACCGCCCAGGACTGCCGCACCCGGCCATTGTCCTCGAGTCCGCAGCCGACCGGACGACGGCACGTCGCTGCGGGACTTCTCAGCTCTCGCCGAGGCGACGCCGCTCCACCTCGATGTCGTAGTCGGGGGCGGGTACTGCGGATCGATCCCGGCCAGCTTCTCCTCGAGCAGCGCGGCGACCAGCCAGTTGCGGTACCACTTCTTGTCCGCCGGAATGACGTACCAGGGCGCGCCGGTGGTGTTGCACCGTCGTAGCGCATCGGCGTAGGCCGTCTGGTACTCGTCCCACCGTCCACGTTCGTCCACGTCCGCCGGGTTGTATTTCCAGTACTTGGTCGGGTCGTCCAACCGGGCCAGCAACCGCTCGCGCTGCACCTGTTTGGACACGTGCATGAAGCACTTGACCACGGTGACGCCGTTACGGGCCAACTCCCGCTCGAACGCGTTGATCATGGCGTAACGCTTGGACCACACGGCTTTCGGCACCAACTCGTGCACCCGGACGATCAACACGTCCTCGTAGTGCGAACGGTTGAACACGCCGATCCGCCCCGCGGACGGCACCCGCCTGCGGATGCGCCACAGGAAGTCGTGGGCCAGTTCCTCGGCGGTGGGCGATTTGAACGAGACCAATTCCAGGCCGCCCGGGTCCACCGGTCCCACGACGTGATTGGTCACGCCGTCCTTCCCGGCGGTGTCCATGCCCTGCAGGATCAGCAGCAGGCTCTCCCGGTTGCCCTGGCTGGCCTGCGCGTAGAGCCGCTCCTGCAGCTCGGCCAGCCGCGGTCCGACGTGCAGCATCGCCTCGGCCGCGTCCTTCTTCGACTGCGGTCCGAAGCCCAGCACGCCAGTGTCCAGGTCGGCCGGCTCGACCTGGCCCGGCGGTAGCCGCAACCGGTCGGCGACCGGGAACGCCTCGGTCGGATCGAAGGTGTGCTTCTTGTCCTTCTTGCTCTTCTTGCCACCCATGACTCACCTTTGCATGCAGGTCCGGCCCGTGCCCAGGTTGGCGGTCGCGTGTCGGCCGATCGTTGACGCGCCGCCGGGGGCCCGGCACGCCGCCACTAGGCTGGCTCGAGTCCGACCGGAGCGGCCGGGTCCAGCGGGGTCAGCCCGCACGTCGGTCGAGGGAGAACACTTCGTGACCGCCCTGTCAGAGTTGGCCGATCCGGCCAGCCCGCAGACGTACCTGGACTTGGACGAGACCTGGTGCGCGCACAACTACCACCCGTTGCCGGTGGTCATCGCCGAGGCCGAGGGGGCCTGGGTGACGGATGTGGCCGGCAAGCGCTACCTGGACATGCTGGCCGGCTACTCGGCACTGAACTTCGGTCACCGCCATCCCGAACTCATCGCCGCCACCATCGAGCAGCTGGGTCGGGTGACGCTCACGTCGCGGGCGTTCCACCACGACCAACTCGGCCTGTTCTGCCGGGAACTGGCCGAGCTGACCGGCACCGAGATGGTGTTGCCGATGAACTCCGGTGCCGAGGCCGTCGAGTCGGCGATCAAGGTGGCCCGCAAGTGGGCGTACCGGGTCAAGGGGATTCCCGAGAACCGGGCGCAGATCATCATCGCGGGCGGGAACTTCCACGGCCGCACGATTTCCATCATCAGCTTCTCCGACGACCCGGTGGCCACCGCCGACTACGGCCCGTACACACCGGGCTTCGTCGGCGTGAAGTACGGCGACCTCGAGGCGTTCGGCGCCGCGGTCACTCCGGACACCGCGGCTGTGTTGATCGAACCGATCCAGGGTGAGGCCGGGGTGAACGTGCCGCCGCCGGGATACCTGGCGGAGATCCGCCGGATCTGCGACGAGAACAACGTGCTGTTCATCGCCGACGAGATCCAGTCCGGGCTCGGCCGTACCGGTGCCGTGCTGGCGCTGGAGCACGAGGGTGTGCGGGCGGACGTCTACACCTTGGGCAAGGCCCTCGGCGGCGGCATCCTGCCGGTGTCGGCCGTGGTCGGCCGGCGTGAGGTGCTCGGCGTGCTCGAACCGGGCAGTCACGGCTCGACGTTCGGGGGCAACCCGCTGGCCTGCGCCGTCGGCCGGGCCGTCATCCACCTGTTGACGCACAGCGACATGCTCAGCCGGGCAACGGAACTCGGCGCCCACCTGCACGAGCGGCTGTCGGCTCTGGTCGGCAACGGGGTGGCCGAGGTCCGTGGTCGTGGCCTGTGGGCGGGGGTGCGAACTCTCCCCGGGCGGGCCCACCGGCCGGGTCGTCTCCCAGGCCCTGGCCGCACGCGGCATTCTGGTCAAGGAGACCCAACAGACGACGCTGCGGTTCGCGCCGCCCATCGTGGTGACCGCGGACGAGATCGACTGGGCGGTCGACGTGCTCACCGAGGTGTTGACCGACCTGCGCTGACCGTCGGACCGGCGTCCCCGTCGCGGGCCAACGCCAGCAACCGGGACAGGGCGCGCAGGTACTTCTTCCGATAGCCGCCGCGCAGCATGTCGGGGGTGAACAGCGCGTCCAGGGGTTCACCCGAGGCACGGACCGGGATGGCCCGGTCGTAGAGCCGGTCGACGAACACCACCCAGCGCAGGGCCGCCGACTGGTCCGGTACCGCAGCGACTCCGGTCAGGTGCACCACCGACGACCCGGCGGCCAACTTGCCGTAGCGCGACGGGTGCATCGTGGCGAGATGACTGGTCAGCTCGGCGAAGTCGTCCAGGGTCGCCCCCGGTGTCGCCTCCGCCAGCGCGGCCACCTCGGCTGCGGCCATCGGAACCGGGGCCGGCGCGCCGCCGGTGTGCCGATAGTCCGGACCGTCCACCCGGATGGTGGTGAACCGTGCCGCCAGCCCACGGATCTCCCGGCGGAAATCGTCGGCCGCGAACCGCCCTTCGCCCAGCCGGTCCGGCAGGGTGTTCGAGGTGGCGGCGAGAAAGACGCCGGCGTCGGACAACTCGCGCAGCAGCCGGGCCATCAGCGTGGTGTCGCCCGGGTCGTCCAGCTCGAACTCGTCGACCGCGAACAGCCGCTGCCCCGACAGTCGGCCGACCGTCTCGGCGAACCCGACCGCGCCGACCAGATGGGTGTATTCGACGAACGTGCCGTACGCCTTGGGCCCGGGAACCGCGTGCCAGAGCGAGGCCAGCAGATGGGTCTTGCCGACCCCGAACCCGCCGTCGAGGTAGGCCCCACCGGGTGGCTCCGGCCGCGTGCGGCGGCGGAAGAGCCCGGTGGACGGCGGCGGGGCGGAGAGCCGACGGGCGACCGACTCGAGCGCGGCGACCGCGGCCGCCTGGCTCGGTTCGCTCGGCGACGCCGAGTAGGTGGCGAACCGGACGTCGGCGAACCGCGGTGGCGGCACCAACCCGGCGATCAGCTCGTCAGGGGTGACCACCGGCGCCTGGTCGACGAGTCGGCGCACGGTCACGGGACGGCAGCCTACGGCGGGCCGAGCCGGGGCGCTCGCTCGCCGGGCGGGAGTCCTTACGCTGGGGGGATGCGCCCGGACGGACCCGCGCCCGAGGTGGGGCAACCCGCCGTGGTGGTGGCCGGGGGCACCGGATTCGTCGGCGGCATCGCGGTACGGGCGCTGCTGGCCACCGGCTGGCAGGTTGTCGTCCCGGCGCGCAACGCCGGCAGGTTGACCGCGCTCCGCCACGAAGTGGGACACCCGGCGCTCATCACCGTCGAGGTCCCGGACGCGCCCGACCCCGGCGCCTGGGGCGCCGCGGTGGCTGCGACCGGCATCCCGGTGCGGGCGGCGGTCGCAGCCCTCGGCGGCTGGATGCTCGCCCCTGACCTGCTGGACACCGGCGACGCGGACTGGCAGCGGATCCTCGACAACCACCTCACCGCGCACCTGATCGCGGCCCAGGCCTACGCCCCGCTGATCGCCGGGCACGACGGCGCCGTCTATGTGGCGCTCAACGGTGCCGGCTCGGTCACCGCCGTTCGCCGACGCCGGCGGGATCAGCATCACCGGCGCCGCCCAGCGCATGTTGATCGATGTGCTGCGGGTGGGCCGGCTGGCCGATCGGGTGCGGTTCTGCGAGTTGGTGCTGATGGCCGCGGTTGTCGGCGACGGCCGCAATCTCGACCCGGCGAGCGAGATCGCCGCCGACCGGATCGCCGACGGGTTGGTGCGGCTGCTGACCGACCCCACGTGCCCGGCGCACCTCACCGTCGGCGGCCCCGCCGTCGACTGACCGCGGGCTGCGCCGATCGCCGGTGGGCGCGCAGGCCGATGACCTACTGTCGGAACCGTCCGTCCACGACGACCGGGAGGAGCCGGGTGCCGCGTCATCTCCGGCGTCTCCTGTTGCCCGTGCTGCTGGTACTGACCGCGACCGCGGCCTGCACGGTCGGGCCCTCGAGCCGGCCGCCGCTGGCCGTCTACGGCGGGCCGACCACCCCCGCCACCGCCACCTCGACTGCGCCGACCGGCATGCCCACCGGGGCCGGCGGCCCGGGGCGCGATGTGGACCCGATCCGTTGGACGGATTGTCCTCCCGACGTTTCTCCGGACGCCGGTGGCGTCACCTTCACCCTCGAGTGCGGCGTCGTCCAGGTCCCGGTCAGCTACTCCAGTGCCGGGCAGGTGCTCTCTCTCGACGTGGCCAGGGCCCGCGGGCCGGGCGTCGGGGACGACGCGCAGAACCTGGTGGTCGTCCAGGGCACCCCGGGTCGCACCGGCCGGGACAAGGTCGCCTCCGTCGCCGCCGCCCTGCCCGAGTCGCTGCGCAAGGCCTTCGCGGTGATCACGCTGGATCTGCGCGGCACCGGCGATTCCGCGGTTGCCGGCTGCCTGAGCCCCAGCTCCGTGCGCAGGCTGATCGCCGCCGATGCCGACCCGTCGGCCGATCGGGCTGCGGAGCAGCTGCAGAACACCGCGCGTCAGCTGACCTTCGACTGCACCGACAACGTCGGACCCGATCTCAGCAGCTACAACACCACGGCCGCGGCCGACGACCTGGACAACCTGCGGGCCGCCCTCGGCAGCGCCACGCTCACTGTTCTCGGGCCAGGGTTACGGCGCGACCCTCGGTGCCATCTACGCCGACCGCTACCCGGGTCGGGTGGGCCGGATGGTGCTGGACAGCCCCGACGACCCGCTCGCCGCGCCCGACGAGCGGGCGACGTCGAGGGCGGCCGCGCTGGACGCCGCGCTCGACGCGTTCAGTCAGTCCTGCGCCGACTTCGCCGGCGGCTGCCCGCTCGGCGACAAGCCCCGCGACAAGATCAGCTCGATGCTGGTGGTGCTGGGCGAGGGTCAGGTGGCGGACAACGGGCTGCTGATCACCGCGGGCAGCGTGCTGTTGCTGCTGTCCGACCGGCTCGGCGACCAGGGCTCGTGGCCGGACCTGGCCGGCGCCCTGAACGCCGCCGCCGGCGGGAACGTGAACCCGGTCGCCGACATGATCGCCCAGCGGTGGCAGATCTCTTCGCCGCAGAACCTGCTCGACGGCGAGATCGTCTTCGGCTGCAACGACACCAGCCAGCGGCTGCCCCCCAGCGAGGCCGCGACCCGGGCGGCCGCGCTCCCGGCCGACGACCTGTTCGGCCGGTTCCTCATCGGCCAGGTCTCCGTGTGTTCCGCGTGGCCGGCGCCGGACCAGCCGCTCGGCCGGGTCGCCGGCACCGGGGCCAGGCCGATCCTGGTGCTCGGCGCGGTGGACGATCCGGTGACCCCGTACGACGGGATCCGGTCGTTGTCCGGCCAACTCGCGTCGGCCACGTTGGTCAGTTGGCAGTCCGGGCAGCACGGCGCCTTTCCCGGCGGCAGTTGCATGAACGACGTCGTGGCCGGCTACCTGACCGACGGGCACCTGCCGGCCACCGATACCCTCTGTCCCCCGTGACCCGGCTCCGTCCGCGGGTACCGTTGAGCGCATGACATCCCCAGCCAAGGTGGTCAAGACCGACGAGCAGTGGCGGGCCGAGCTGAGCCCGGACGAATACCGGGTGCTGCGCCAGTCGGGTACCGAGCGGGCGTTCTCCGGCGAGTACACCGACACCACGAGCACCGGCGTCTACCGCTGCCGGGCGTGTGGCGCCGAATTGTTCCGGTCCGACGCGAAGTTCGCATCGCACTGCGGGTGGCCGAGCTTCTACCAGCCGTCGACCGACGACCACGTCACGCTGATCAGGGACCGCTCGCACGGCATGGTGCGCACGGAGGTCCGCTGCGCCACCTGCGACTCGCACCTCGGCCACGTGTTCGAGGGCGAGGGTTACCCGACGCCGACCGACCAGCGGTACTGCATCAACTCGGTATCGCTCACCCTGGAACCTGCCGGGGACTGACCGTCGCCTCCGCCACCACCCCGGGAATCGGCGTGGGTCCGGCGGGACGTCGGTCCGCGGTCGTAGTCTCCGGCTCATGACCGTTACGGCCCGTTCATGACCGCCACGGCAGCACCGTCGCTGCCGCCGGAGTTCCGGCGTGCGGTGGCCGGCCTGCAGCAGGCGAACGTGCGGTCCGGTATCCAACTGGGCACGCTCCCCGCGCCCGGGCGGCTGGCGCCGTTCAGTCATGCCGTTTCCGCGACCGTGCTCACCCCGGACGGCGAGGCGGAGGTGGCCACCGGGCGGCTGATCCTGCTGCACGATCCGGACGGGGTGGCGGCCTGGGACGGCACGCTGCGGGTGGTCATCTTCGCGACCTGCGAGATGGAGAACGAGATGACCGGGGACCCCCTGCTCCCCGAAGTCGCGTGGACCTGGCTGATCGATGCGCTCACCGCCACCCGCGCGCGGTACACCGCGCTGGGTGGCACCGTCACCGCGACGACGTCCACCAGGTTCGGCGACATCTCCGGGCCCGGGCGCAGTGACGACCTGGAGATCCGGGCGTCGTGGACCGCCACCAGTCCTGACACCACCGAGCACCTGCAGGCGTTCGTGGATCTGCTGGCCACCGCGGCCGGTCTGCCACCCGAGGGGGTCGCGACGCTGCGTCGGGCGCCGCAGGGCCCGGTGCCGCAGGGCCGGTAGGGCGGTCCCGGTTCCCGTTGTCGACGACAGCTCGCGAGCTTCTGCCGACGTTGCTGAATGCTGAACTACCCGCCACGAATGGGAGCCCGTTGACCCGATCGGCCTAGAATTGCAGCGCGTTGCGCACGATCTGCTCGCAGTCACATCGATGCCTCGGGTACCGGTCTCGTCGGGCCGTTCACCCTCGGTTCGCATCTCGGTCGTCACGCCGCGTGATTCTCGGTCCGACGTCGCATCGACCCGGCGCCGTCGGCCGCTGACCTGCGGCGGACCAGCGGTGACGTCGATGCGCGCGACACGTCCTGCCGGGTAGCAGTTGTCATGAAACCGATGGGCCGAGGGGACCGTCCGGCCGGGTCGAGCGAGGGGACCGGTCCGGGCCCGCAGCGCGACGCGCCGACGCCGGGAGTGGTGGAATACCCCGAATGTACGTCACGGCTAGTTACTGTTTGTCAGCATTGACCGTTTCGAGTGCTTGACCGGGGCACCCAAAGGACGGGACACTTCGTGACGGTCGAGAAGAAGGGAGAGCGCGTGAACGCGCCTGTGTACGGCGCCCTAGACCGCGCACCCAGCGGACCGGGCCTCACCAGTGGGTCGGTGCTGCCGGCGCCACGATCGGCCGGACCCGACGAAGACATCACCCTGCGCACCATCAGCGTGCTGATCGCGGATCCGGACCACGTCACCCGCGAACCGCTGGCCGCCGGGCTCAGCGCGGTCGGCGTCGGCTCGGTTCTGCCCGCCGGTTCCGTCGACGCCGTCGAGGAGGTCGTCCGGGAACGGCCGCCCGGTGATCTCGCGCTGGTCAGCCTGTTGTTCGGCGCGGACGGGGCCAGGTTGATCGCCCTGCTGCGCGCCGCGGGCTGGCCCCGGGTGATCGCGCTGGCCCCGACGGCCGACATCGGCCCGGTGATCGATGCGGTCGGCGCCGGGGTGACCGGCGTGCTCATCGGCCGTCGCGCCAATCCGGCCGCGGCGTCGTTGCCGAGCTCGATCCACGACCTGTCCTCCCGCGAGATCGAGGTCATCCGCCTGGTGGCCGACGGCCGGTCCAACAAGTGGATCGGCGAGCAACTCTCGCTGTCCGCGCTGACCGTCAAGAGCCACCTCGCCCGGATCGGCCGCAAGCTGGGCACCGGCGACCGCGCGCACATGGTCGCGCTCGCCATGCGAGCCGGGGTCATCTCCTGATCGACCAGCCCGACTGCGCCGCCCCGGACGCCGTGCCGGATTCCGCTGCGCCGGACACCGCCCTGCCTGACTCCGCCGTGCCCGACTCCGGGTCTGGTTCCGCCGGGCCGGCGCCGACCACCCCGCTGCTGGTGCCGAGGGACGCGGTTTCGGTCACCACCGATCCGGTGCGGCTGCACGATCTGGCCGACGCACTGTCGGCCGGCGACGGACCGATCGCGCTGGACGCCGAACGGGCCTCGGGCTACCGCTACGGGTCGCGCGCCTACCTGGTGCAGCTGCGTCGCGAGGACGTCGGCACCCACCTGCTCGACCCGGTTGCGCTGGGTGACCTCGCCGTCCTGCAACCCGGTCTCGCGGCCTCGGAGTGGGTGCTGCACGCCGCGACCCAGGACCTGCCCTGCCTGGCCGACGCCGGGCTGACGCCCACCCGGCTGTTCGACACCGAACTGGCCGGGCGCCTGGCCGGCTATCCCAGGGTCGGGCTCGGCCCGTTGGTCGAGGAGGTACTCGGGCTGGGCCTGCAGAAGGGCCACGGCGCCGCCGACTGGTCGGTCCGGCCGTTGCCGCACGAACTGCTCGTCTATGCCGCCCTGGACGTCGAGGTGCTGGTCGACCTGCGGGATGCCCTGACCGACGTGCTGCGCCGGCAGGGCAAGCTGGACTGGGCCCTGCAGGAGTTCTCCGCCCTGGTCGCCGCGCCGCGGCCGGCGCCGCGGGTGGATCCCTGGCGCCGGACGTCCGGCATCCACAAGGTGCACGACCGCCGGACGCTGGCGATCATCCGAGAGCTCTGGGAGCAGCGGGACGAGATCGCGGCGCGCCGCGACCTGGCCCCGCACCGGGTGCTGCCGGATGCCGCGATCGTGGCCGCCGCTGCCGCCCGCCCGCGCACGACGGCCGACCTGGTTGCCCTGCCGGTGTTCGGCGGGCGGGCCCAGCGCCGGCAGGCGGCCATCTGGCTGGCGGCGATCGGCCGCGCCGGCGCGCTGCGCGGATCGGGACCTGCCGCCCACCCACCTGCCCGGCGACGGACCGCCCGCCGGCCAGCCGCTGGGCGGCCAAGGACCCGGTCGCCGCCGCCCGTCTGGCCGTGGCCAGGGAAGGCATCGCCGCGCTGTCGACGCAGTGGTCCATCCCGGTGGAGAACCTGATCTCGCCCGACCTGGTTCGCCGGACCCTGTGGCATCCGCCGGCGGCCGACGAGGTCGACGCTCTGCTGGCGGCGGGCGGTGCCAGACCCTGGCAGATCGAACTGGTCGGTCCGACCCTGCGTGCGGCCCTCGCGCCGCCCATCTCCGGGTAGCGTAGCCGAGGCCAAGTTACCGGCGAGTAGCTTTCGGGTTAGTATCGGGTTGCCGGCACCGCGGCCCTGACCCGACGCGGCTCGCCGACCCCGCCGGCCCAGCCGGCGCAGGTCACCCGAGGCCAAGGAGAATTCGGACCGATGTCAACCGCTGCACCCAGCCTGTCCACCCGACCGCGGACCGCCGCCACCACCGCCGGGCGGACCCTGTCGGACGTGGTGTTCGTCGAGGGCGTCCGCACACCGTTCGGCAAGGCCGGCGAGAAGGGTCAGTACGCGCAGACCCGCGCCGACGATCTCGTCGTCAAGGTGATCAGGGAACTGCTGCGCCGGCACCCCGAACTCCCCCCGGAGCGGGTCGACGAGGTCGCCATCGCCGCCGCCACCCAGATCGGCGACCAGGGCCTGACCATCGGCCGTACCGCCGGCATCCTGGCCGGCCTCCCCCGCTCCGTGCCCGGCTTCGCCATCGACCGGATGTGCGCCGGCGCGATGACCGCGGTCACCACCGTCGCGTCCGGAATCGCGGTCGGCGCTTACGATGTCGCGATCGCCGGCGGCGTCGAGCACATGGGCCGGCACCCGATGGCCGAGGGTGCCGATGTCAACCCGCGGTTCGTCGCCGACAAGCTGGTCGACCCGTCGGCGCTGGCCATGGGCTCGACCGCGGAGAACCTGCACGACCGGTACCCGGAGCTGACCAAGGAGCCGGGCCGACACCTACGCCGCGGCCAGCCAGGCCAAGTACGCCGCGGCCGTGGCCGCCGGCAAGATCGGCCCGGACCTGGTACCGGTCGCCACCCGATCGTCCGAGAGCGGTTGGGGCCTGGCCGGTTCCGACGAGCTCGCCCGGCCGGGCACCACCACGGAGTCGATCGCCGGGCTGCGCACCCCGTTCCGCCCGCACGGCCGGGTCACCGCCGGCAACTCGTCCGGGTTGACCGACGGCGCCACCGGCTGCCTGCTGGCCGCTGCCGACGTCGCGCAGGAACTCGGCCTGCCGGTGCGGATGCGGATGGTGACGTTCGCGTTCGCCGGCGTCGACCCCGAGACGATGGGCACCGGGCCGATCCCGTCCACCGAGAAGGCCCTGGCCAAGGCCGGTCTGACCATCGACGACATCGGGCTGGTCGAGATCAACGAGGCGTTCGCCGTGCAGGTGCTGGCGTTCACCGAGCACTTCGGACTGGCCGACGACGACCCGCGGGTCAACCTCTGCGGCGGCGCCATCGCCACCGGCCACCCGCTGGCCTCGTCCGGGGTGCGGCTGATGACGCAGTTGGCCCGGCAGTTCGACGAGCACCCGGAGGTCCGCTACGGCCTGACCACCATGTGCGTCGGACTCGGCATGGGCGGCTCGGTGATCTGGGAGAACCCGCACTACACCGGGGCCGACGACGAGCCCGACCACCGACGCCGCGATCGGAGCCTGACGTGACCACCACCGTTTCCACCGAGACTGCCAGTGCCGACAGCGAGTGCCGGGCAACTGCCTGAGCCGGTGCTGCCCGACGAGGTGGTCACCGCTGCCCACCTGCGACTGCTCGACGTGCCCGGCGTCGCCGGTCAGGTCGCGCTGATCACCCTGGACAACGGCAAGGACCACACCCGGCCGTCGACCTTCGGCCCGCAGGGCCTGCGCAGCCTCGACGCGGCGCTGGACGCCGCGTTCGCCGCCGAACCGGCCGCCATCGCAGTCACCGGCAAACCGTTCGTGTTCGCCGTCGGTGCCGACCTGTCCGGTATCGGCGCACTGGCCGACAAGGCCGACCGGTCGGGCCTTCGGCGCGTTGGGGCACAGGGTGTTCCGCCGGCTTCGCGAGTCATCGATCCCGACCTTCGCCTTCGTCAACGGGGCCGCGCTCGGCGGCGGGGTCGAGCTCGCGCTGCACTGCCACTACCGGACGCTGGCCGCCAACGCGGCCATGATGGCGCTGCCCGAGTGTTTCCTCGGCATTCTGCCCGGCTGGGGCGGCACCCAATTGCTGCCGAAGATCGCCGGGCCGGAGAACGCGGTGACGGTGATCGTCGAGAACGCGTTGAACCAGAACCGGATGCTGCGGCCGGCGCAGGCGGCCGAACTCGGCGTCGTCGACGTCGTGCTCGACTCGGCCGACTATCTCGAGCAGTCGCTGGCCTGGCTGGCCGGCGTGCTCGACGGCACCATCACCGTGGCCCGGCCGGAGTTCTCCGAGGCCGACTACGACCGCCGCCCTCGAGCGCGGCCGAGTGATCGCGGACCTGCGCACCCACGGCGCGGCGCCGGCGCCGTACCGGGCGCTGGACCTGATCGCGCTGTCCCGTACCGCCGACCTGGACACCGGGTTGGCGGCCGAGGGCGACGCGCTGGCCGACCTGATCTGGTCCGACGAGTTCCGGGCCGGCATCTACGCGTTCAACCTGACCCAGAAGCGGGCCCGCAAGCCCGCGGGCGCGCCCGACCCGCGGCTGGCCCGCAAGGTCAGCAAGATCGGCGTCATCGGCGCCGGTCTGATGGCCGGACAGCTGGCCCTGCTGTTCGCCCGCCGGCTGCACGTCCCGGTGGTGCTGACCGAGGTCGACCAGCGAGCGTCTGGAGCGCGGGATCGCCGCCGTGCACAAGGAGATCGCCGGTCTGGCGCCAGAAGGGCCGGATCTCGCCGGACGAGGCCAACCGGCTCACCGCGCTGATCACCGGCTCGCTGGACTACGAGGTCTTCGCCGACGCGGAGTTCGTCATCGAGGCCGTGTTCGAGGAGATGTCGGTCAAGAAGCAGGTGTTCGCCGCCCTCGAGCAGGTGGTGCCGGCGACCACCGTGCTGGCCACCAATACGTCCTCGCTGTCGGTCACCGAGATGGCGGCCGGCCTGGCGCACCCCGAGCGGGTGGTCGGCTTCCACTTCTTCAACCCGGTCGCGGTCATGCCGCTGCTCGAGATCATCAAGGCCGAGCGGACCGACGACGCCACCCTGGCGACCGCGTTCGCGGTGGCCAAGGAACTCAAGAAGACCGCGATCCGCAGTGCCGACGCTGCCGGGCTTCATCTTCAACCGGCTGCTGATGCGATTCATGGGCGAGGTGCTGGCCACCATCGACGAGGGCACCGACCCGGCCGTCGCCGACCGCGCGCTGGCCCCGCTGGGCCTGCCGATGTCGCCGCTGATGCTGCTGCAACTGGTCGGCCCCGCGGTCGCGCTGCACGTCGCCGAGGTGATGCACGACGCGTTCCCGGAACGCTTCCCGTGTCGGCGAACCTGCGCGAAGGTCGTGGCGGCCGGCCACAGGACGCTGCTGACCTGGGACGAGAACGGCAGTCAGATCCTCGACCCTGAGGTCGAGAAGCTCTGGGAGCGTGGGGATTCGCCGTCGACCGAGGAGCAGGTCAGAGCGCGCGCGCTGGCCGCGCTGGCCACCGAGGTCGAAGATCATGCTGGACGAGGGTGTGGTCGCCGAGGCCGCCGACATCGACCTGGCCATGATCACCGGCGGCGGCTGGCCGTTCTGGCTGGGCGGGATCACCCCGTACCTGGATCGCGCGGGTGTCTCCGAGCGGGTGGTCGGCGCCCGGTTCAACCCACCCGGAGTCTCGACCCTGCCGGTCTGAATCCTGCCCGTCCGAACCGTGCTCGCCTGAACCCGGCCCGCGGCCCGGACAGGTCTCCCGGATGAGCCGAGAGGACACGCGGCGTCGTGTCTGTCGTCACATCCCCCGCCTTGACCGGTATAGCCCAGAGGCTTACTGTATCGGTATAGCGATTCTGTAGCGGTACAGGATCCTCTACCGAACGGAGTGGTTGTGAACCTGCCCCTCGCCCTCATCCTGTCCAACGACGCCCAGCGGCGGTACTTCGCCGACGGCCAGAGCGCCACCCCTACGGTCCCCGGCAAGCGGAAGGTATCGCGGCGTCGCCGCCGAGCCCAGATCGACTGACGGCTTCCGCGGTCGGGCCCGGTCGAGCCGCATCGGACTGTCGTACCCAGGGTGTCCGATTGATCTGGCGTCGTTCGTCGGTCTTCATGACAACCGGCCGCCGCCCGCCGCACCCGAGAAGGAGTTCCCATGACGTACATTCCCGCCACGATGATGGCCGCGCTCGAATCCGCCAGGGAGATCGAACGGGCCCGTCGGCACCGGGTGGCCCGCCCGCACCGGTCGGCCGAGCGGATCGGCAGGCATCACGCCCCACGGCGCCGCGAGCCCGGGGCGCCTCCGGACTGAACGGGCCTTACCCGGCGGCGAAGGTGTCAGCACGCCCCTGTGCCCAGGGGCCCGATGGTCCACGCGACCGATCAGGACACCGGTGCCAGTGGATGATGGCCAGGTCGCCGGACAAGGCTCCCGCTGCGGCAGCGAAGGCAGCGGCCACGTGCGGACCGCGAACGCGTTCGTCCAGGTCAGCCCGGCTTCGCCGGCGCTCGACCGTGACGAACGTGCCCGGGGCCGCCGAGGACTCGAACAGGTTGTAGGCCAGGCGGCCTTCCTCCTGACGGGTTTGCTCGGCGAGCGGCGCCAGTGCGGCACGGATGCCGTCCACCGCTGCGGGTAGGGCGGGAATGGTGGGGACGACCTGCAGCTCTGTCGCGGCGGGTTCTCCTCGGTCCGGGGTGCGGCCAATCTACCCGTGGGTGCCGCTCAGGGGAGGCCGGCCATGGCGATCGCTTCCTGCGCACTACGGTCGGAGGTCAAAGGGTCGGGAACGGAGGTCGACGGTGGCGCGGGTGACGTTGCAGACGGTGGCCGACAAGGTCGGCGTCAGCCGGATGACGGTCTCCAACGCGTTCTCGAGGCCCGATCAGCTCTCCGCAACGCTGCGCGAGCGGATCCTGGCCGCCGCCGACGAACTCGGCTACGTCGGACCCGACCCGGCCGGGCGGGCGCTGGCCCGCGGGAGCACCGGCGCCGTCGGGATCGTGCTGACCGATTCGATCCAGACGGCCTTCGCCGACGATGTGGCCACCGAGTTCCTCGGCGCCATCGCCAGTGGGCTCGCGCCGACCGGACTGTCACTGACCCTGTTGCCGGCCCAGGAGACCAGCGGCGTGGTGCCGGCCAGGGACGTCGCCATGGACGGCGCGCTGGTGTACCACTGCGATACCCAGTCCGAGGCGTTGCAATGGCTGTTCCGGCGCAAGTTGCCGGTCGTGCTGATCGACCAGCACCCGATCGACGGGGTGGCCAGCGTCAATGTCGACGACCGAGCCGGCGCCAGGGCCGCGGCCGCGCATCTGGTCGATCTGGGCCACCGCCGGATCGGCATCGTCACCGCAGGTGTGACCGGTCCGCACGGTCTGATCACCCGGGAGGAGAGCGGCCAGGTGCACGCCTACCCGGCCGAGATGCGCATGCGCGGCTGGCGCGACGCGCTCGAACCGGCCGGTGTCGAGCCGGTGGTGGTGCGGCTGCGGCACGGCGTCTACGACGAGGCCTACGCCGGCCTGGGTGTGCTGCTGGACGCGAAACCGGACCTGACCGCAGTGCTGTGCTTCTCCGACGCCATTGCCGAGGGCGTGCTGGTCGCCGCCGCCGATCGCGGGATCTCCGTTCCCACTGACCTGTCCGTGGTCGGGTTCGACGACAGTCCGTTGGCCACCAGGGTCCGGCCGCCGCTGACCTCTGTGCACCAGGACGTCAGGGAGAAGGGTCGGCGGGCAACCGCGCTGCTCACCGACGCGGTGACCGCGACCCGCGAGGGGGACCCGCTGCCGAGCGAGCAGATCATGCTGCCGACCACTCTGGTGGTCAGGGACAGCACGGCGCCTCCCCGCGCCGGTGAGGAATGGGCCGGACGGGCCTCACCGCGGTAGCTCGGCAGGCTTACCCACCGGCAACTCGACCGTCACGTCCAACCCCCCGGGCGAGACCGGCTTCGCCCCGACCGTCCCGCCGTGCGCGGCCACCACCGCCTGCACGATCGACAGGCCGAGACCTGTCCCGCCGCGGGCCGTCCGGGCCCGGGCGCCCTGCCGGAACGGTTCGAACAACTCGCTGACCGCCGAGGCTTCGACCGCGGCACCCGACGAGGACACCACCAACCGCACGCGCCGTCCGTCGGACCCGGTGACGACCCGCACCCAACCGTCGATGACGTTGTGTCGCACGGCATTTTCGACCAGATTGCCGACCAGCCGCTCCAACAGGGCTGGATCGCCCTGCAACTCGGCCGGGTCCGCCTCGGTCATGACGGTCAGCCGGCGCTGCTCGATCTCGGCCGAGATGGCCCGCGAGCGCCGGCTCGACCAACTCGGCCAGGTCGGTGGGCTGTTGCACCGCGAGCCCCCGAGCCTGGGTGCGGGCCAACAACAACAACGACGACAACAGCGCGTTGGCCCGGTCGGTGGCCTCCCGGACCACCTCGGCCATCCGCCGTAATTCGGCCACGTCGGCGTGCGGGTCGGCCAGCGTGACATCGACCTCGGTGCGAATGACCGCCAGCGGCGTGCGCAACTCGTGGGAGGCATTGGCGGCGAACCGGCGCTCGGCCTCCAGCGCACTGTGCAGCCGAGAGATCATGTCGTCGAACGACTCGGCCAGATCCGAGACCTCGTCGCGCGGACCGGAGAAGTTGATCAGCCGGTCCGGGTAGTTCTCGGAGCGGACCACTCTGGCCTCCCGGGTCAGGGTGGACAGTGGACGCAGGGCCCGCCCGATCAGCATCCAGGAGACGAACGCGCCGGCCAATACCTGCAGCGGAAACGCGATCAGCCCGACGACCAGCACGGTCTGCCGGCCCTCGGCCGCGACTTCTGCTGCCACGTCGGCAGCGTCGGCGACCCGGTCACCGATCCGGACCTGAGTACCGGGCGGCAATTGTGGCAGCGACGAGACGACGCGGCCCACCACGAGGTAGGCGAACCCGAGGAGCAGCGCCCCGATCAGGGCCAGCAGCAGGGTCGACAGCAGGGTCAGCCGCAGCCGCAGTCCCCCGCGAGGGCGTCCGACGTCGCCCTCAGGCCGGGGCATCGACCGGGATCCGGTACCCCGAACCCACCACCGTCTCGACCACCGTCGGACTCACCGAGCTTGCGCCGCAACGTCATCACCGTCACCCGGACGGTGGTGGTGAACGGGTCGGCGTTCTCGTCCCACACCCGCTCGAGCAGTTGCTCACTGGACACCACCGATCCGCCGGCGGACAACAGCACCTCGAGCACCCCGAACTCCTTGCGAGTCAACTCGACCGGCTCGCCGGCCCGCTGCACGGTACGGCGACCCGGATCCAGCTCGAGGTCCCCGTGCCGCAGGACCGGCGGCGCCGCCGGCGTCGCGCGGCGGCCGAGCGCCCGCACCCTGGCCACCAGCTCGACGAACGAGAACGGTTTGCTCAGATAATCATCGGCCCCCAGGGAAAGGCCGGCGACCCGGTCGTCCAGACCGGCCGACGCGGTCAGGATCAGCACCCGGGTCAACCGATCACCCGAGGTCAGCTCGGTCAGCAGCTCGTCACCGGGCATGCCGGGGAGATCCCGGTCGAGCACGACCACGTCGTAGCGGGTCAGGTTGGACTTCTCGTGGCCGGCATCGCCGTCGTACGCGACGTCCACCGCCATGCCTTCGGCCCGCAGGCCACGGGCGATGGCATCGGCCAGCCGCTGTTCGTCCTCGACAACCAGTACGCGCATGTCAACGCTCCACTCCGGGGGACCACGGATGGAGTGGACCATCCGTGTTGCTCTGTTCGAGTCCGGCGATGTCCTCGGTGATGGCGCGGGCGATCGCCTGGGTGGTCAGACCGAGCTCCACCAGCAGCTCGGTGCGGCTGCCGGCCGGCAGGAACTCCTGCGGCAGCGCGAACACCCGGACCGGACACGGCCGACGGGCGCAGCGCGTCGCTGATCGCCGCGCCGACCCCACCGGATCGGCCACCGTCCTCGACGGTGACCACCAGGCGATGCCGGGTGGCCAGCTCGCCGAGCTCGGCCGGCACCGGCAGCACCCAGCGCGGGTCGACCACCGTCACGCCGATGCCCTGGTCGGCCAGCCGATCGGCCACCTCGACCCCGATGCCGGCGAACGCGCCGACCGCCACCAGCAGCACGTCGCGGTCCGCGTCGGCCGCCGGTTCGGCCAGCACGTCGATCGGCCCGACCCGGCGCAGTGCCGGGATCCCGGTCGGCGCCGGGCCCTTGGGGTAGCGCAGCACCGTCGGACCGTCGTCGACCTGCAGGGCCTCGGCGAACTCCTCGGCCAGCGTGGCGGCGTCGCGCGGCGCGGCCAGCCGCAGTCCCGGCACCATCGCCGCCGAGGGTGAGGTCCCACATCCCGTGGTGGCTGGGCCCGTCCGGTCCGGTGACTCCGGCCCGGTCCAGCACCACGGTCACCCCGAGCCGGTGCAGCGCACAGTCCATCAGCAGCTGGTCGACCGCCCGGTTCAGGAACGTCGCGTACAGGGCGACGACCGGGTGCATGCCGCCCATGGCCAGGCCGGCCGCCGAGCTCAGCGCGTGCTGCTCGGCGATGCCGACGTCGTACAGCCGGTCCGGGAACGCGACGGCGAACGGTGTCAGGCCGGTCGGTCCGCACATCGCCGCGGTGATCGCCACCACGTCGGGCCGCTCGTGGCCGGCCCGGACGATCTCCCGGCCGAAGACCTCGCCGAACGTCTCCCCCGCGCCGACGGTGACCGGCCGCCCGGTCCGCGGGTCGAACGCCGGCGGCGAGTGCATCTGCTCGGCGGCGTCGGCCTCGGCCGGCGGGTAGCCGCGCCCCTTCTGGGTCAGGCAGTGCACCAGCACCGGGCCGCGGAACCCCTTCGCCCGGCGCAGCGCGGTCTCCAGCGCAGCGATGTCGTGCCCGTCGATCGGCCCGACGTACTTCAGGGCAAGGTCCTGGAACAGGGTCTGCGGCAGGAGCCAGTCCTTGATCGCCGACTTCACCGCGTGCAGCGCCGAGTAGAGCGGGCGGCCGACCACCGGGGTGCGCGGCAGGGTCCGCTTGACCCTGGACAACATCCGTTCGTACCCGGGCCGCAGCCGCAGGGCAGCCAGCCGTTCGGCCATCCCGCCGGTGGTCGGCGCGTACGACCGCCCGTTGTCGTTGAGCACCACGACCAGCGGGTTGTCCCGGTTGGCGGCGATGTTGTTCAGCGCCTCCCAGGCCATGCCGCCGGTCAGCGAGCCGTCGCCGATGACCGCGACCACGGTCCGGCCGTGCTCACCGCGCAGGTGCAACGCCTTGGCCAGCCCGTCGGCGTAGGACAGCGAGGTGGACGCGTGGGAGTTCTCCATCCAGTCGTGCGGGGACTCGTCACGACTCGGGTAGCCGGACAGGCCCTTGCGGGTGCGCAGCGTGTCGAACCCGGCGGCCCGGCCGGTGACGATCTTGTGCACGTAGGCCTGGTGGCCGACGTCGAAGATGATCGGGTCGGCCGGCGAGTCGAAGACCCGGTGCAGGGCCAGGGTGAGCTCGACGACGCCGAGGTTGGGCCCGAGGTGGCCGCCGCCGCGGGCGACGTGCTCGACCAGGAAGGCGCGGATCTCGGCGGCGAGTTCGGCGAGTTGATCGGGTGAGAGGGCCCGCACATCGGCGGGACCGCCGATGGTCTGCAGACGACGCACGCCGAACTCCTCGCCACGCTTGCGGGCCGGGCGTCTGGACCGGCCGTCCTCCACCCGACGACGGTACCGGCACCGTGCGGGAAAGGTGTTCCGGACGGGCCAGTCGGTGGCCGGAAGGTACCGTCGCCGGGTGCTGAGCCTGCTGCGTCACGGTGCGCCACCGCTGGTCATCGCGCACCGGGGGGCGAGCGCGCACGCCCCGGAGAACACCATGGCGGCGTTCTCCGCGGCCTGGGCGGCGGGCGCAGCTTGGGTGGAGGCGGACACCCAGCCGACGGTCGACGGTGTGCCGGTGGTGCTGCACGACGACGAGCTGGATCGGACCACCGACGGCACCGGCCCGGTTCGCGAGGCGACGGCGCGGGCGATCGCCGGGCTGGACGCCGGCCGGTGGTTCGGTGCCCAGTTCGCCGGGGAGCGGGTGCCCGAGCTGGACACGCTCCTGACGCAGCTGACCGGTGACCGGACCCTGCTGCTCGAGATCAAGGGCGCTCATACCGACGAGCAGCTGGGCGCGGTGTGCGATGCGGTGCGCGGCAGCCGGCACGACGACCGGGTGTTCCTCCAGTCGTTCGAGGTCGACGAGTTGCGCCGGCTGGCCGGAGCGTGGACCGGGCGGCCGTTCGGGCTGCTGGTCGGGCAGCTGGACGCCGATCCGGTGGCCACCGCCCGATCACTCGGGGCGGCCGCCTACAACCCGGAGGTGGGCGCACTGCTGGCCCGGCCCGGTGTGGTGACCGAGCTGCACAAGGCGGGCATCGCCGTCATGGTGTGGACCTCGGACGAACCGGCGCAGTGGGCGCGTGCTGACCGAGCTCGGCGTCGACGCCATCATCACCAACACCCCGGGCGAACTGCTGGCCTGGCAGTCCACCCGGGGTGCTCGGTAACGGACCATCCGCGGTACCGCTTCGAGCTCCGATGACAACCCGGTTCGGCGAGGCACTCATCCGGCGCGGCGTCACCACTCACTCCAGTCCCAAACGCGCGGAGTTGATCGCAGCCCCGACAGCAAGTGGTTACAGGGAGTGGTTGGCGCGGAGGATCCCGGACGGGTCCACCGCGGCCCGGATGGCCCGCAGTTTGGCCAGGTCCGAACCCCAGATCGAGGCCGGGTCGACGGCCCGCTCCCGGAAGTTCAGGTAGTCCTTGGCCGCCGCGTAAGGCTGCAGCGAGTGCACCAGCCCGGCCGCCGCACCGTGAACCACCGCGGCGACCTCCGGCGTCGGGGCGATCCCGACCGCGAAAAGCAGGTACTCACCGGAGAAGTGGTCGACCACGCCGCCGCCGGGAACCGGGCGACCGGCGGCACCACCGAGCTGGCGGACGTCCACCGCGAGGAACGGGCAGTTCGCCACCTGCGGACCGGCAATCTCCAGCAGCCGGTCGATGACCGGGTCGGACAGATTGGCCAGGTTGAGGCCATCACCGGCACCGGGCACCGGTTGCGGCGGGTCCATGTGCACCATGGCCAGCGCCGCGGTCGGCAGCGGGGCGAACATGTCGACGACCGGACCGCGGTCGCGCAGCGGGGCGAGCAGCGCGGCGGCCTCGTCGGCCGGCAGGTCGATCGCACCATTGACGACGACGAACGCCTTGCCCCGCAACGGTTCCGGCAGCTCGGGCATGGGCGGTACCCGCAGCAGCCGGACGCTCGTGGTGGCGGCCTCGGACAGGTCGGCCGACCACTCGCGGTAGGCGACCAGGATTTCGCGGGCCCGTTCGATCGGGAAGAAGAGCGCACCGGCGTACACCATCTGGCGCTCGAACAGATCGAACTCCATCGCGGTGACGACACCGAAGTTGCCGCCGCCGCCGCGCACCGCCCAGAACAGCTCGGGGTCGCTGATGGCGCTGATCCGACGAAACACGCCGTCGCCGGTCACCACCTCGATGGCGGTGACGTGGTTGGCGGCGACGCCGCGGGAGCGGGCGAACCAGGAAAAGCCACCACCGAGGGTGTAGCCGACGACGCCGACGTCGGCGGACGAGCCGGCGAGTGCGGTCAGACCGTACTGGGCGGCCGCGGCGACGACCTCGCCCCACACCACGCCGGCGCCGATCCGTGCGGAGCGGCGGGCCGGGTCGATGACGACGTCCCGCAGCCGGTCCGTGCGGACCAGGATGGTGCCGCTCAGGTCGCCCAGCGGCGCGGCGTTGTGGCCGGTGCCCTGCGGGACGATGCGACGCCCGGTCTCCTGGGCGACCGCGATGACGGCCTGCACATCGGCGACGTCGGCGACCAGCGCGACAGCATCGGGACGCTGGTCGACAGCCAGGTTCCAGGCCGCACGGACCTGGTCCCAGTCGGCGTCGGCCGGGGTGGCGAGTCGGCCGGTCATCCGGGTGGCCAGCTCGGCGAACTCGGTCACCGCGGTGGTCGATCCGTCGGTGGTGGTCACGGGGGTGGACGGCAGGGTGGCGGTCACGGGTGGCTCCTGAATCTTCGTGGTGAGCGCCGGGGTTCACGTCGAACGGGCGCTGGAACGGCAGCGAAGAGAGGAGTCGGGAGGAGCTGATACGGCACCGCGGGCGGCTCGGAGCAGGTTGGCGCAAATGTCGGAGGATCGGCCCAGCCAGGGTCGAGACGTAGTGCCCGGTCAGTGCGCTGCGAGGATCAGCTCGACAGTTTGGCGACAGAGTGACGTCCGGGTCGGCCGAGCCGAGCGAGGCCGCCGTCAATACCGGAACGATGTCTCCCGATATGCGGAAACGCCGTCCACCATCCGTGTCTCGCCTCTGATTCTCGCAGGCCGGGGTCAGGAGGCAGGGGTGAAGACGGCGACGCACTCCACGTGGTGGGTCTGCGGGAAGGCGTCGAAGGCGCGCAGGCCGGTCAGGGCGTAGCCGGCCGAGCCCAGGGCGGCGGTGTCGCGGCCCAGGGCGGCCGGATCGCAGGCCACGTAGACGATGACGCCGGGCTGACGACCGGCCAGGGCCGCGCAGAGGTCGGGACCGGCACCGGACCGCGGCGGGTCGAGCACGATCGCATCGACCGGACGGTCCATCGAGGACAGCGGCCCGGACAGCGCACGTATCCACCCGGTCGGTGACCACCTGCACCTGCGGAAGGTCGGCCAGGTTGGCCGCGGCCAGCGTCGCAGCCGGTCGGTCGGCCTCGACCGTCAGCACCGTCCCGGATGGCCCCACCCGCGCGGCCAGCACCGCGGCGAACAGCCCCACTCCCCCGTACAGGTCCCAGGCCGTCCCGCCGGGCCGCAGGTACGGCTCGACCGCATCGGACACCGCGTCGGCCAGGACTTCGGCGGCGGCCGGGTGCACCTGCCAGAACCCGTCGCCCGCCACCGAGAAGTCCCGCCCCACCGCCTGCTCGGTCACCGTCGGAGCTGTTTCACCGTCCCAGGTCGCGACGAGCAGGCCGTCCGCCGGAGTGCACCAGTACGACTTCGGGGAGCCCGGCGTCACGACCACCGGACCGCCGATCCCGGCCACCGCGTCGGCGGTCGGCGGCCCGGCCCCGCATCCGGTGCGCCGCAACGCGATCGCGCAGTCCGACCGGGACCGGCAGTCCGACCGCCAGGGGGGTCAAGCCGTCCGCGGCGATCAGGCACGGCTCGTCGAGCGACACACCGACCACCCGATGCGACCGCACGGCCCGCGGACCGATCCGACCGCCGTCGTCCAACGCCCAGCGCACCCTGGTGCGCCAGCCGAATCCGTCGCCCGCCAACTCCTCGACCACCACCGGCAGGTCCAGGCCGGCCAACCGGCGCAGCTGTTCGGCGACCACGGTCGCCTTCAGCTCTCGCTGACGGGCCGCCGACGCATGCTGGAAGTCGCAGCCACCGCACCCACCCGGGCCGAAGTGTCGACACGGCGCAGGGACCCGCTCGGGGTCCGCGTCCAGCACTTCGACGACTTCGCCCGCGGGCGAACGAGCCGGACTTGGCCTCGGTGATCCGGACCAGCGCCCGCTCGCCCGGCAGGGCGAGCCGGACGAACACCACCCGGCCGAGGTGGCGGGCCACGCAGTGCCCGCCGTGCGCCACCGGGCCGATCTCCAGTTCGACGACGTCACCGACGGTCAACTCACCGTCGGTGACCTTCGGGTCGGCGGCGCGGCCGGACGACCCGGACTCCGGCACCGTCACGGCGACCGACGCCGGGACTCCTCGCGGCCGGGCGCGGTGCGCGATCGTCGGGCCGGCCTCGGACCGGACCGATGTCCCCGGCGTCCCGCAACCGCTCGTCCAACTCGGCCGGCGACGAGAGCTGCCACGGCACCGAGGTCACCATGACGCCGGGGGTGAACAGCAGCCGGCCCTTGAGCCGCAGCGCCGACTGGTTGTGCAGGATCTGCTCCCACCAGTGGCCGACGACGTACTCGGGGATGAAGACGGTGACCACGTCCCGCGGTGAGTCGCTGGCGGACCCGGCGCACGTAGTCGAGGATCGGCCGGGTGATCTCCCGGAACGGCGAGTCGATCACCTTGAGCGCCACCGGGATCTGCCGGTCCTCCCACTCCCGGGCCAGCGCCGCGGTGTCCTCGGGGTCGACGTTGACGGTGACCGCTTCCAGCCGGTCGGGCCGGGTGGCGCGGGCGAAGGCCAGCGCCCGCATCGTCGGCAGGTGCAGCTTGGAGACCAGCACGATGCCGTGGATCCGGGACGGCAGCACCATGTCGTCCTCGTCGGCGGCCAGCTCCCTGGACACCCGGTCGTAGTGGCGTTTGATCGCCTTCATGGTCACGAAGATGACCGCCATGGCCAGGATCGCGATCCACGCACCGGCCAGGAACTTGGTGATCAGCACGATCACCAGGACGATCGGCGGTGAAGCAGAAGCCGATCGGCGTTGATGGTCTGCGACCGGCGCATCCGACGCCGCGCAGCCGGATCCTGTTCGGTGCGCAGCCTGCGGTTCCAGTGCCGGATCATCCCGGCCTGCGAGCAGGTGAAGGAGACGAAGACCCCGACGATGTACA
This sequence comes from uncultured Actinomycetota bacterium, assembly GCA_963706185.1. GTDB lineage: Bacteria > Actinomycetota > Actinomycetes > Mycobacteriales > Nakamurellaceae > Nakamurella. Next base: position 108,353 of record CAVPLZ010000008.1, read on the forward strand.
GCTGGATCAGCGACGTTCACGTTGCGCCTGGAAGGCGATCAGCAGGATCAGCGCGACCACGGCCAGGAAGACGATGCCGTTGGAGAACGCCAGCCGGTCGCCGCGGGTGTGCAGCTGGCGGGGCAGGTAGCGGTCCTGGGCGAGGATCGAGCCCAGCACCGGGAATCCGTTGAACGCGGTGTTGCAGGCCAGGATCAGGATGAGCCCGGTGGCGAAGCTGACACGACGTAGAAGCCGAGCGGGAAACCGGAGAACACCGTCTCCGCGACCTGGGCGATCAACGTCTTCTGGAAGTAGTCGGCGGGCGCGCCGACCAACTGCAGCGCCGGATCGCTCGACGATGTGCGCGTCGGTCACCCGGGCCAGGAAGACCATGCCGAGCATCATCGTGACGGCCAGCCCGCCCATCAGCGCCAGCGTGGTGGCGGCGTTGCGGGACTTCGGCTTGCGGAACGCCGGCACGCCGTTCGAGATCGCCTCGACCCCGGTCAGCGCGGCCGACCCGGAGGAGAACGACGCGCAGCAGCAGGAACACCAGCGCCAGGCCGGACAGCGAATGCTCGGCGACCACTCCGAAGTCGGCGCTCTCGGCCTGCATCGGCGAGCCGATGGCGAACCGGACCAGCCCGGTGACGATCATGCCCAGCATCGAGGCGATGAAGATGTACACCGGGATCGCGAACGCCAGCCCGGACTCCCGGATCGCCGCGCAGGTTCGCCGCGCGTCACCAGCACGACGATGAGGATCGAGAACAGCACCGGGTGGTCGCCGACGATCGGGATGGCCGACCCGATGTTGGCCACGCCGGAGGCGGTGGACACCGCGACCGTCAGGATGTAGTCGACCAGCAGGGCGCTGGCCACCAGCAGGCCGAAGTTGGGTCCGAGGTTGGTGGTGGCCACCTCGTAGTCGCCGCCGCCGCTGGGGTAGGCGTGCACGTTCTGCCGGTACGACGCGACGACGACGAGCATGACGACGCAGACCAGGATCGCGATCCACGGCGCGTACGCGTAGGCGGCCAACCCGGCCACGGACAGCGACCGCGAAGATCTCCTGCGGCGCGTAGGCCACCGAGGACATCGCGTCGGAGGCGAACACCGGCAGCGCGATGCGCTTGGGCAGCAGGGTGTGAGCGAGCCGATCACTGCGGAACGGCCGGCCCACCAGTAGCCGCTTGGACGCCGTGGTCAACTTGGACACGTTGCGAGAGCCTACGGTGCCTCGGACGGTTGCGGTGACGCCACGAGCTGCGGCTCCGCCGGCGAGCGGTACGTTACGTCCGTCGCAGCGGGTGGCCTGCCCGTCGGCGACCAGGACGAAGGACACCTGCACAAGGGGACGCAAGCGTGCACATCGTGATCATGGGATGCGGGCGGGTCGGTTCGTCGTTGGCCCGCCAGCTCGGCCGGGCCGGTCATTCGGTGGCCGTCATCGACCGGGAGGCGACGGCGTTTCGCCGGTTGGGCCCGGAGTTCGCCGGCCAGCAGGTGCTGGGCGTCGGGTTCGACCGGGACACGCTGCTACAGGCCCGGATCCGGGAGGCGCATGCGTTCGCCGCGGTGTCCTCCGGGGACAACTCGAACATCATCGCCGCCCGGGTGGCCCGCGAGCAGTTCGGCGTGGCCACCGTGGTGGCCAGGATCTACGACCCGAAACGGGCCCAGGTGTACGAGCGACTGGGGATCCCGACCGTGGCGACCGTGCCCTGGACCACCGACCGGCTGCTTCGGGCGATCGTCCCGGAGGGCCTGATCAGCGAGTGGCGCGACCCCTCCGGAACGGTGGCCGTGGTGAACCTGCCCTACCACGAGAACTGGGTGGGCCGGCCGTTGGCGGAACTGGAGAAGACGGTCGGGGTGCACACTGCGTTCGTCGTCCGGTTCGGCAACGGGGTGCTGCCGACGTCGACCACCGTGGTCCAGCAGGGCGACACGATCTACGTCGCCGCGCTGGCCGGGACCATCCACGACGTCGCCGAGGTGGCGTCCACCCCACCGGAAGGTGCCTGATGCGGATCGCCATTGCCGGCGCGGGTTCGGTCGGCCGGTCGATCGCCGCCGAACTGGTCGAGAACGGCCACCAGGTGATGTTGATCGACCGTGACCCCGAGGCGATCAAGCCGGAGCGGATCGAGCAGGCCGAGTGGGTACAGGCCGACGCCTGTGAGGTCGCCTCGCTCGAGGAGGCGGGTCTGCAGACCTGCGACGTGGTCATCTCCTGCACCGGGGACGACAAGGTCAACCTGGTGGTCTCGCTGCTTGGCCAAGACCGAGTTCGCGGTCGGCCGGGTGGTCGGCCGGGTCAACGACCCGCGCAACGAGTGGCTGTTCACCGACGCCTGGGGGGTCGACGTGGCCGTGTCGACCCCGCGCATCCTGGCCGCCCTGGTCGAGGAGGCGGTGTCGGTCGGCGACCTGGTCCGGCTGTTCACCCTGCGACAGGGCCAGGCCAACCTGGTCGAGGTCACCCTGCCGCCCAACACCCGGTGGGCCGGCCGCCCGGTGCGGGACCTGCACCTGCCCCGGGACGCGGCGCTGGTCACCATCCTGCGCGGCGGCCGGGTGATCGTGCCGTCCCCGGACGAGCCGGTGGAACCGGGTGACGAGCTGCTGTTGGTCGCCTCGGTCGAGGTGGAGGACGCCGTGCGGGAGGCCCTGGCCTGAACCCAGAGGGCGAATCGCCGGCGTCCATCGACCTTGCCATCGACTGTCCGGGCAGGCAGGTCAGGCCGGGTCGCTGCGCCGGGGGCGGTCGGTCTCCGGCTGCTCCGGTCGCCGGCGCTGCAACCGGTCCGGCAGCCGCATCCCGGCCGCGCTGCCCACGATGAGCACGGTGACCACGATGGCGACGATGAACAGCGGGTAGCCCATCAGCAACCGGGCGGTGGCGAGCCAGCCGACCTTGTCGCTGTCGTAGAGCTGGTTCTGCACCACGAACCGCAGGGCGAACACCAGCACCCAGACGCCGGTGGCCAGGTCGTACTTGCGGACCAGGCCGCGGTTCGTGCGCCACGCGCTGCCCCGGCCGTTGAGTCCCTCCCACAGCACGCCCGACCAGCGGCCAGCGCACCAGGATCGACACCAGCAGGGCGCCGCCGTAGATGACGTAGGACCAGATGCCGAGCAGGAAGTAGTTCTTGGCCGAGCCGGTCCGGTAGGCGATGAACGCGGCGACGCCGACACCCAGCAGCCCGGAGATGGCCTGGGTGACCGGCCGGCCGCGCACCAACCGGAAGATTGCGATCACCAGCGCGGCGGCCACCGCGGCCCCGATGCCCCAGCCCAACCCGGCAATCGCGTTGACGACCACGAACACCACGACGGGCAGCCCGGAATCGACCAATCCCATCGGGCCGCCCAGCTGCTCCCAGATGGTGGGCACGGCGGGCTCGGGGGCACTCTCGGCGGTCGACTGCTGCTCGGACGACCGCTGCTCGGTCGGTGGATACTCGGTCGATGGGTACTCGGTCGATGGGTACTGGCGTCGATGGGTACTGGGTCGACTGCTGCTGCGCCGCTTGATGGTCGGTCGACCGCTGCTCGGTCCGCTCCGTCGCCGGATCCTCGCCCTGGTAACCCTGCGTCACGCGTGGACCGGCATCAGCTCGTAGTCGGGGTTGTACATGACCTTGTGGCCGTCGCGGTAGGAGATCCGGCCGCGGGCCTTGAGCGTGCGCCCCGGCTCGACGCCGGGAATCGACCGACGACCCAGCCAGACCAGCTGGACCGCGTCGGTACCGTCGTACAGTTCGGCCACCAGCGTGGCCAGCGCATCGGTCGGCCGCAGATCGACGAACCGCAGCCGGCCCAGGATGGTGACCCGCTCGCCCTGGCCGCAGCTGCCGACATGCGTGACACCGCGGTCGCGGTGACCTCCGAGCTCAGCTTGGTCGCCTCGATCTCGGAGTCCTCCGTGGTCAGGCGCTTGAGCCAGCGGCCGATGCTCGTCGACATGAGTTCCGTCCCCGATAGTGGTTTCCGTCCGGGGCTGAACCGGAACGGACCAGTCGCGCTGCAGGTCGTACGCGGACTGGGTGACATCCAGGATAGGCCGATCGGGCGCACCGCGCGGCCGGTCCACGGGAGTGGCTCGCCGCAGCCGGCCGGGTTCAGCGCGGGGCCAGTCCCAGCACGGCCCCGATGTCCGGGGGCCGGTAGTCCGGCCCCTTGAGCACCTTCCCGTCGGCACGGCGGACCGGAGCACCGTCGGCACCGAGTTTGGTCATGTTCGAGGCGTGCACCTCGTCGAGCACGGCGTCCAGGTCGACGCCGTAGGTGTGAGCGGTGCCGTAGGCGACGTACACGATGTCGGCCAGTGCATCGGCGACGCCGATCAGATCGCCGGCGGCCGCGGCGGCCCGCAGCTCCCCGACCTCTTCCTCGATCAGCGACTGCCGCAGCGCCACCTGGGCCGCGTCGACCTCGCGCTGCGGCTCGTCGCGCACCGGCAGTCCGTAGGCGCGGTGGAACTCCGCCACCTGGCGGGCGGCCCGGCTCGGGCCGTCCGCGATCATCCACCGCGCCGACCTCACGCACAGTCGACGCAGACCAGCCGGCCGTTCCGGTCGGAGGCGAGCCGACTGCGGTGCTGGACCAGGAAGCAGACCGAACAGGTGAACTCGTCCGCCTGCTTCGGGATCACCTTCAGCGTCAGCTCCTCGCCGACGTCACCGATCTCGGCGCCGGGGAACTCGACGAGTTCCGTGTCGTTCTCATCGACGTCGACGACGGCGGACTGGGCCTCGTTGCGTCGCGCCTTCAACTCCTCGAGCGAGTCCTCACCGACCTCGTCGGTCTCGTTGCGGCGCGGTGCGTCGTAATCAGTAGCCATCAGTGTTCCTCAATCTTCGTCTTCTACGTCAAAGCGGAGAGCGGGATTCTCCGCCCGACGTAACGCAGGAGTCGACCGTTTTGTGCCCGTTCAGAGCCTCTTCTTCGGCCCGGCTTCCGGGCCCCCGTTTCGTGCCGGGTCCAAACCCGCGTTACGCCCGTTCCATTCCCTCGTCGGGACCGTGGCGGCAGCAGGGTAGCCGACGCAGCGACAACTTCCACACCCGGGTTCGTCGAAAGCGTCACCTGACCGGTCGCCGACTCCCCTCGGAGCCCATTCCGGAACTCTCCGCGGGCGCGCGTCGACGGTCCGGACCGGCGCATTCGCCCCCGTACCCTGGCACGGTGACCGTCTCCGCCCCCGAGCGCTACCGCCGGCGTCATCGCTGGCCCGTGCTCGTGGTGATCGCGGTCCTGGCGGTCGGTGCCAGCCTCATCTGGTTCCAGGCGCTCAAGCCGGCCGCGGCGATGTCCGCCGGTTGCAACCAGCCCGGCCCGGCGCCCAGTTCCGCCCCCACGACCAGTCGCTCGTCGCGCAGCTCGACCACCACGCGCGGCCGGCACGAAGACATCCACCGCCAGGTCGAGCGCCGCGAAGACGACCACGCCGAAGAGCACCAGTCCGGCACCACGTCCAGCGCGACGACCAGCACCGCCCCCTCGACACTGGGCGTGTTCACGGACAAGAACACCCTGGCCGACACGCGGCCGGCGGACCCGACGACGGTCCAGCTGAGGGTGCTGAACGCCTCAGCCACCAGCGGGCAGGCCCGGACGGTCACCGAGCAACTGCGGACCGCCGGCTTCGAGTCGATCGGCACCCCGACCAACGACCCGGTCTACCCGGCCTCGGATCTGCGCTGCGTCGGGATGATCCGGTACGGGCCGGCCGGCGCGGCCGCGGCCCGCACCATGCTGTTGATCATGCCGTGCGGCCAGCTGGTGGTCGACAACCGGATCGACGACTCCGTCGATCTGGTGCTCGGCGCGCTCTACACGCCCACCGACGTCTCCGACCCGGTGAAGCAGGAACTGGCCCAGATCCGGGATGCGGCCCGGCCACCGGCGGTGATCGAGGGCCAGACCGCATCGGCCAAGCCGCTGCCGGCCATCCCGCCCCTGCCGCAGGCGGTCTGCCCCGCCTGACGCGCTCCGGCCGGCCCACTCTACGATCACCGTGAGCAACTCGGCGAAGGAGCGTGCGACGTGCCAACCCAGCCCAAGCAGGCGTTCGGTATCGACATCGGCGGCACCGGCATCAAGGGCGGCATCGTCGACCTGGACAAGGGCGAGCTCAGCAGCGAACGGTTCCGCATCGACACCCCGCAGCCGGCGACCACCACCGCGGTGATCGAGACGGCGTCGAAGGTCGCCGCGCACTTCGACTACCAGGGCCCGGTCGGCATCACCTTTCCCGGCGTCGTGCTGCACGGCGTGGTCAAGACTGCGGCGAACGTCGACAAGTCCTGGCTCGACGCACCGATCGTCGACCTGGCCACTCCGCTGATGCCCGGTCCGGTCACCGCGCTCAACGACGCGGACGCGGCCGGACTGGCCGAGGTGCGGTACGGGGTCGGCGAGAACGTCGGCGGGGTCGTCATCATGGTCACCTTCGGCACCGGCATCGGCATCGCCATCATCAACGACGGCCTGCTGGTCCCCAATGCCGAACTCGGCCATCTGGAGATCGACGGGCACGACGCCGAGACCAAGGCCGCGGCGTCGGCCCGCGAGCGCGACGGCCTGACCTGGGAGCACTGGACCAAGCGAGCCAGCAAGTATCTCCAGCGACTGGAGGACCTGCTCTGGCCGGAGTTGTTCATCCTCGGCGGCGGGATCTCCAAGAAACCGGACAAGTGGGTGCCCAACCTCAAGTGCCGCACGCCGATCAAGGTGGCCGAGATGGCCAACAACGCGGGGATCGTCGGCGCGGCGCTCGCCGCCTCCGACATCCCGTCCTGACCGCCCCGGCGCGTCGCCAGTGGCACCAGTCGCCGCTGACCGTCCGGGAGTGTCTCCCGCCGGCGTCGACGCACGCCGGACGAGGTGCGATCGGCTGTGGAATCCCGCTTCCGGTCGTCGCCGGACGCTGCTCGCCGTTACACTGGAACGGTCGCTTCCCGGACAGGCCAGAGGGTCCGGGTCACCCGGCCGCACCACCCCCGATCGCGGGGTAGGCCCGCCGGTTCTCGGAGCGGGCATCTGACGCGAAAGGTCATCAGTGGCAGGCGTAGCAGCAGCATCCTCGTCCCGTCGTCCCGCCGCCGCGGCGGCCGACGGCGACCCGGACCAGACGACGACCCCGACGAGGCCCGCGCGGGCCAAGCGTCCCAGCAAGGCCAGCGTCAGCATGGTCACCGAGTCGGCACCGATCGACGGAGCCGCCGACGGGGCGCCGGCCGACGAGACGGTCGACGAGCCCACCGCCGTGGAGGACGTGACCGGCGAGCCGGTCGAGGACGAGTTGGACGCCGAGATCATCGACCCGGCGGCAGAACTCGAGGCCGACCTGCCCGACGTCGAGCTGGTCGAGGACGTCGCGGCCCCGGCGGTCCCGGCGTCGGTACCGGCCGAGACCGAGGAAACCGCCGAGACCGAAGAAGCCGAAGAAGCCGAGGACGGCAAGTCCGAGGAAGAGTTCACCTGGGACGACGAAGAGGAGTCCGAGGCGCTCAAGCAGGCGCGCAAGGACGCCGAGCTCACCGCGTCGGCCGACTCGGTCCGGGCCTACCTGAAGCAGATCGGCAAGGTCGCGCTGCTCAACGCCGAGGAGGAGGTGGACCTGGCCAAGCGGATCGAGGCCGGCCTGTACGCCACCGAGCGGATGCGCCAGATCGGCGAGGCCGGCGAGGACCTGTCGACGCAGATGCGCCGTGATCTGAACTGGATCCGGCGCGACGGCGAACGCGCCAAGAACCACCTGCTGGAGGCCAACCTGCGGCTGGTGGTGTCGCTGGCCAAGCGCTACACCGGTCGCGGCATGGCCTTCCTCGACCTGATCCAGGAGGGCAACCTGGGTCTGATCCGTGCGGTGGAGAAGTTCGACTACACCAAGGGCTACAAGTTCTCCACCTACGCCACCTGGTGGATCCGGCAGGCCATCACCCGGGCGATGGCCGACCAGGCCCGCACCATCCGGATCCCGGTGCACATGGTCGAGGTCATCAACAAGCTGGGCCGGATCCAGCGCGAGCTGCTGCAGGACCTGGGCCGCGAGCCCACGCCCGAGGAGCTCGCCAAGGAGATGGACATCACCCCGGACAAGGTGCTGGAGATCCAGCAGTACGCCCGGGAACCGATCTCGCTCGACCAGACCATCGGCGACGAGGGCGACTCGCAGCTCGGCGACTTCATCGAGGACTCCGAGGCCGTGGTGGCCGTGGACGCGGTGTCGTTCACCCTGCTGCAGGACCAGCTGCAGTCGGTGCTGCAGACGCTGTCCGAGCGGGAGGCCGGCGTGGTCCGGCTGCGCTTCGGGCTCACCGACGGCCAGCCGCGCACGCTGGACGAGATCGGCCAGGTCTACGGGGTCACCCGGGAGCGGATCCGGCAGATCGAGTCCAAGACGATGTCCAAGCTGCGCCACCCGTCGCGCTCGCAGGTCCTGCGCGACTACCTCGAGTAGGCCCGGTTTTCCCCTCCGGCCGCGGGGGACTTAATACGGACAATTCGTACCCGAGCCGGGATCAAGTCCCCGCGGCCCGCGGGCGTCATTGAGGCTTCAGCGCCAACCGAGCAGCAGCAGCGCGGTCGGCACGATCAGCAGCAGCGCCGAGAGCAGATAGACGCCGACGGTCACCAGCCGCGGGCAGCGGTGCGGGACGCACCAGTCTGGTCACCCGTGCCGGTGACCGTGGCCGTGGCCACCGCCCCCGACCCGGTTGAGACGGCGCCGGTCAGTGGCCGGCCGGGGTCCGCGCTCGCCCCTCGGGTGGCGCATGGCCAAGGTCACCTTGGCCAACGCCGCGGCCAGTACGTCGCCCCGGGTTCGCCGAGCGGCGACGTCGTCGGCCAGCATCTCGGCCAACTCCGCCACCGACTGTCGGGCCATCCGGACCCCGGGCACCGCTCCCAGGGCCTCCACCCACGCCTGGAACGGCAGGATCATCAGGTCGTGGCGGGTGCGCAGGTGCGCCCGCTCGTGCTCGAGGACGGCGGCGAGTTCGTCCGGTTCCAGCAGATCGAGCATCCCGGCGGACAGCACCACCCTGGAGTGCCAGCCGGGCAGCGAGTACGCCACCGGCGACGGGTGATCCAGCACGCGGACGTCTGCGAGCAGGGCCCGCCGGCGGGCGTCGGTGGTGCGGTCCTCGGCCGACTCCGACAGCAGATCGACCAAAGACCGGTGGCTGCGTCGGCGTTGCACCGCGAGCAGCAGGCAGTGCACCAGCACGCCGAGCAGCAGTGCGGTGATGCCCGCCGCCACCACCAGCGCGCCCACCTGCCACCCGGCCAGTTCGTGAAAGAGCCGGCCGCTCCACAGCCGGCGCCAGCCGTGCCACAGCGCCTCGACCATGTTGTCCCCCAGCCCGGAGACCGCCGGCACCAGCACCGCGCCGATCACCGACAGGCCGGCACCCAGGCACATGGCCTGCCACAACACCAGCGCCGCTCGGGGAGTGCGCCGGGTCCACCGGGCGCCGGCCAGGGCGACCGACAGCGGGCCCGCGAGCAGCACCCCGGCCGTCGCGAGCCCGACGGTCAGGACCGGTGCGGGCAGCCCGCCCGTCACGATGCCTACCGGCCGTCCAGCGCGCGGCGCAGCGCCGCGGCATCCGCCGCGCTGACCGATCCGACGAACCGGGCGAGCGCGACGTCGCGGTCGCCGGCGGTGTCCAGCACCTGGCGCATGAGTTCGGCGGTGTGCTCCTCACGGCCGGCCACCGGCTCGTAGGTGTGTGCGCGACCGTCCCTGGCCCGGCGGACCAGGCCCTTGGCTTCGAGCCGGCCGAGCACGGTCAGCACCGTGGTGACCGCGAGTTCGCGTCCCGGTAGCGCGTCGGCAACCGCCCGTGCGGTCAACGGCCCCTTGGCATCCCACAGCACGTCGGCCACCGCTCGTTCCAGTTCGCCACGGGCCGCCATGCCAGACCTCCATGCCGAGTACGTCCCGCGGACTCACGAGACGCTCTGCCGATCCTAGGCGCTATTCGTTCTACGTGGTGTAGAAGTTCTGCGCGAATGGGCTTAGTCTGCGGATATGACCAGTCCCGCGCCCGGGTCCGCCGGCCTGACCACGCGCGAGGAACAGGTGCTGGTGCTGATCGGGCGGGGATTGACCAACCGGGAGATCGGCGACCACCTGGGCATCGCCGAGAAGACCGTCAAGAACGTCGTCACCGGGCTGCTGGCCAAACTGGGCCTGCAGCGCCGCTCCCAGGCCGCCGTCTACGTCACTGTGCGCACCGTGACCGGCGGCGAAGTGCACTGGGCCGCCGGCTCGCCCGGGCTGATCGTCGGCGGCTGATGGTTGACTGTTGCTCGTTGCTCAGGCCGGGCATCGAGCGTTTCGCGGTCCGGCCGTGATCGAGTGAACGTCCTGCAGGCCGTACCGGCCCGCAGACCCTGCCCATCGTCCGTTCGAGCTCCGGCGGTGGCATCCTCGTAGGCATGTGCCGCAACATTCGGACCCTGTACAACTTCGAACCGGCAGCTACGCCGGGCGAGATCCGCGCCGCCGCGCTGCAGTACGTGCGCAAGGTGAGCGGTTCCACCAAGCCGTCCGCGGCGAATCAGGCGGCCTTCGACGAGGCGGTGGATGCCGTCGCGGCGATCACCCAGCGGCTGTTCGACTCGCTGGTCACCTCGGCCCCACCGAAGGACCGCGAGGTCGAGGCGGCCAAGGCGCGGGCCCGTAACGCCGCCCGCTACGGCACCGCGACCTCCGTGTTCGACCACGTCCACGACGACGACGACGCACGACCACGACCACCCGCACGACCACGACCACGACCACGACGGACATGATCACGAGCACGATCACGGCCACGCGCGCGTGCACGCCCAAGCCCTGGACTGACCTTTCCGTGAGTCAGCGCCGGCCATCCAGGTTCGACCCCGATCTCCTTCTGCTCAGTCCTCCTTGTGATCATGGCGTTCGCCGCCCCATTTTGACCGATTTAGTCAGACATATCCGTATTTTGTGGTAATCGACGGGGGGTCGAGGCGTGCTCCCCTCCCCCTGCACCACCCACCAACCCAAGCCAGCCCCGCCCAGCCCGGCCCGGCGCCCCCCGGAGATCCTCAGTCCGTGTTCGCCTATCGCGCTGGCGGCACCGTCCGGTAGAGACGTCACCCACTCCCCCAGGCCGGTCCGGACCAGAGCGTCCAGCACCTGGCATCGGTCGCCGGCGGCCGGGCCAGCCGGACGTTGTCCTCGATCGAGGTGGCGAACACGTGGGCCGTCTGGTCGGCCCAGGTGACCAAGGACCGCAGCGCCGCCCGATCTGTCCTGATCGGCCCGCGCCGGCCGGTACTCGATCGGGCGACGGAGCAGCCGTCCGGACCTGCCCGCGGGAGTGTGACCCATCACAGTCGGGTCACAACTGCATGACCAGGCGGAACATCTCACCCCGCTCCGGCGTCGAATGGAGTAGGAACTCGAAGAAGCCGCCAGTTGGCGGCGGACGTGTTCCAGGTGGCGCGCAAGCGCCGGATGGGAGGACGCCATGACCACGTCGTTGGCCGCTACGGCCACCCTGAATGCTGCCGACCGGTGTGACCGGTGCGGCGCCGCAGCAGTCGTCCGTGCGATCCTGCCGACCGGTGGTGAGCTGCTGTTCTGCGGCCACCACGCCCGTGAGCACTCGACCCGGCTCGAGGAGCTGGCCGCGGTGTTGCACGACTACCGCACCCCGAACTGACGACAGAACTTCCAGCTCCGCACCGGAGCGGGCTGCGCGATGCGCGGCCCGCTCCTGTGTTTCCGGCGCCCTCCCCCGGCCCCGGCCACCGGCCCTCTGATCCGTCCTCTCGCTCGGTGCTGCGAGGATCGACAGGCGCAACACGGATCAACTCGACGTCACCCGTCACAGCCGTCCCATCAGCGCGAAGTTGATCCTCGCAAGGCCCGGTGATCCTCCGACGGTTCAGGTTCGGGGAACCGCCGGAACTCGCTCGGCCCGGTGCGCGATGATGACCGGGTGTCCCCGTCGAACCCCGCAGGTATGCCGTCCTACGGTGCGCCGGTCGCCACGATGTCGCGGTATGCGCCGCGGGCGGATCCGGTCGCGGGTCTGATCCTGGTGGTGGCCGGGGTCCTGGGCATGCTCCAGCTCGCCCTGCCAGTGGATCGCCATCGGCGGCGGGCTGCCGGGCTCGTTCACCGGCTGGGAGTTGTTCAAGACCGGCCGCGACCAGGCGCTCGATCTGTCGTCGACCATCGCCACCTACGCTCTGCCCGGGCGTGGCCATCGCCGGGGTTCGCCATGGTGCTGCTGGGAGTGGCGATGTTCGCCCCGATCGACCATCGCCCGCTGGGCACGGTCGGGTTGCTGTTCGCCCTCGGCGCGACGGTGTTGGCCGGCTGGTGGGTGTTGGACACCTGGGACGCCAGGGGCGGTCTCGGGCAGATCCTCGACACGGCACTTCCCGGGTGGTACCTGTTCCTGCTCAGCGGCCCGGTCGGCGTGATCGGCTCGATCAAGGCCCTGGTCACCGGATGAGCGGCGGGGCCAGCCGAGGACCGTCGAACCGATGACCCAGTTCGGATTCGCCACGGCCGGCCGGATCGTGTTCGGCGCCGGCCGGGCCGGTGAGCTGCCCGCGTTGTTGTCCGAACTGGGCGCCGGGCGGATCCTGCTGGTCACCGGGACCCGGCGGGATCGCTACGCGCACGTCGTCGATCCGCTGCCCGCCGTCGCCCACATCGCGGTCGGTAGCGAGCCGACGGTCCAACTGGTGGAGAACGCGCTCGACTTCGCCCGTGGAGCCGACGCGGATGCCGTCGTCGCGGTCGGCGGGGGCAGCGTCATCGACTTGGCCAAGGCGGTCGGCGTCCTGCTGGGCAGCGGCAGCAGCCCGCTGGATCATCTCGAGGTCGTCGGCCGCGGCCTACCGTTGACCGGCCCTTCGCTACCCGTGTTGGCGGTGCCGACGACGGCCGGTACCGGTGCCGAGGTGACCGCGAACGCGGTCCTGACCGCGCCGGAACACCGACGCAAGGTCTCCCTGCGCAGCCCGGAGATGCTGCCTGCGGTGGCCGTCGTCGATCCGCAGTTGACACTGAGCTGCCCACCGCCGGTGACTGCCGCCAGTGGGCTGGACGCGCTGACCCAGTGCCTGGAACCGCTGGTCTCGGTGAAGGCGAACCCGCTGACCGACGGGCTGGCGCTGCAGGGGCTGCGGTACGCCGGCACCGGCCTGCGGGCGGCCTACCGTGACGGGTCGGACCTGGCCGCCCGCACCGCCATGGCGGTGTGCAGCCTGCTCGGCGGGCTCTCGCTGGCCAACGCCAAACTCGGCGCGGTGCACGGGCTGGCGGGCGTGCTCGGCGGCCGGGTGGCCGCCGCGCACGGCGCGATCTGCGCTGCGCTGCTCGCCGCGACCGTCGAGGTCAACGTGCGCGTCCTGCGCGCGCGAGAGCCGGACGCCCCGGCGCTGGCGAAGTATCGGCAGGCCGCGTCCGCGCTCACCGGCCGGAACGACGCGTCCGTCGCCGACGGGGTCGACTGGATCCGGGAGACGGTCGCCGAGTTCGGCATCAGCGGATTGCGCCTGCTGGGTGTGCCGGACGCCGACTTCGGTGTGATCGCCGCCGAGGCCGCGGTGGCGAGCAGCACCGCGGGTAACCCGATCCAACTGTCGGCGGAGGAGTTGACTGAGATCCTCGACTGTTCGCGCTGAGCCTGCCGGTTACGCACAGTCCGTACTCACCAGGGTGTTCCTGTCCAGCCGACAGGCCAGCCGATCGACCGAGGCCAAGCCCTGCCCCGGACGACTTCCTGAAGGCCGGATGACCGGAGCAGCGTGGTCATCAGCACAGCGGAGAACCCGTTCCGGACCGGTCAAGGCGTGCGCAGATCGACCAACCCATCGACCCGGACCGGGGTTTTGGACGGCGTCCTGAGGGTCACGGTGCCGGTCCTCGGTGACACCACGTGCAGCCAGAGCACCTGCTGGGGGCGGGTCGCGGAGGCCCTGAGGTTGACCGTGCCGATCTTCGTCGAGCCCACGTAGACGGCGAGCGTCCCCCCGGCGCGGCTGACGGTGGCCAGCACCGCCAGGTGCCCGACGCGAGCGTGGGCCAGGGTCAGGGTGGCGCCGGCGTAGCTCGCGTCCGACTCGGTGCGGCCGAAGGCATAGCTCACCGTCCGCCTGGTGAAGTGCGACGCCGTCAGGCTTCGGTCGTCCATCGGGCGCGTCGTGCAGCTGGCCGCGCTGTACCCGGACACGTTGCCGGCCCGGTCGCGGGTCCGCACCCGGATGCAGTATTCGTAGCCGGCCTTCAGGCCCGACAGCGTCCACGAGACCGCCCTGGTACCGCCGAGTTTCGTCGCCCAGGGTCGGAAGGTGCCGGTGTAGGAGGCGGTGGTGTACTGGACGTCGTAGCCGGCCATCCCGGCAGTGACATCACTTCCGTGCCAACGGAAGACGATCTTGGTGCCGAGCGTCACGGCCGGCGACGCACTCACCGAGATCTTCGGGACGACGGTGTCGACCGTCCAGCTGACCGTAGCGGATCCCTTGGCGCCCACCGGGTCGGTGGCGGTGATCACGAAGGTGTGCTTGCCCTGGGCCAGTCCGGACAACGCCTTCGGGCTGGTGCAGGTGGTGGCTCTCCCGTCGAGCGTGCAGGTCTTGGCCACGGCATAGTCGGTGGTGTCGGTGACGGTGAACCCGATCGCTGTCGAGGTGGAGCGCAGGAGGGCTGCGGGCTTGGCTGTCACCCGGACCACCGGTGCGGTGTTCGGCGCGACCGGCGCGCTCACCGCGGCGGAGCCCCAGAACGGGTAGGACGCGCCCGACGCGATCAGGGTCTTGGTGGACGGGCAGCCCGCGGACGGCACCGCTGTGACGTAGATGCCCTCGTCGGCGGTGTTCCGGGAAGTATCACCATTGGTCTCCCACCAAGTGACCGCCGTTCCGTCGGGGGCCGCGCCCACCGGCCACGCCAGCGGGGTGCCGAACACGTTAGGGTCGGATGTGCCTGCGGTGGCAGCGATCTCACACCGCACCGTCGGTGCGCTGGTCAGGCTCGGCGCATTCCACAGCCGGACCACCGGCCCGGCCGCGGCGCTCGACCAGCCGCTGGTCGCGAGCAGGGTGCCGCCCCGACTCGGGCCTTCCCATGCGGTGTCCCACTCGTCGGTGTCTGCCTTCCACAGCGTGGCGTGGTTGCCCGGCACCGAGACCGAGTAGAGCTTGACGTCGTCGAAGGCCATGTTGGACAACAGGATCGTCGCGTTGCCCGCCCAGCCCCCTACCTCGCTGCTGTCGATGGCCTGAATGTCGGACAGGTGGACCGCCCCGGTACCGGTCCGGCCGATCACATAGCTGGTGTAGACATTCACAACCGTGCTGCAGCCGACGTTCTGGAACATGGCCTGCGCCGTGTAGGCGATGTGCGAGCCGTCGGGCGACACCGTGCCGCGCTGGATGCCGGTCGGCGCCACCTGGTAGTCGACCGAGCAGGAGACACCCACGCCGTGATAGCCGTATTGCGGCGGGGTGAATCTCGAGACCAGCCGGCCCGCCCTGTTCATCACATAGATCGTGCCGACGTCCGCGGACGTCGAATTGCGGATGGCGACGATGGTTCCGTCGTCGGACTCCGACGGCGAGAGATACGGCGACGACGCGGACCCGTCGTGGGTGATCTGCTTCTTGCCGGTTCCGTCCGGTGCCATCAGCCAGACGTTGTTGCCGGAGATATAGACGATCGACCCGCCGGCGGCTGCTGCTGCCCCGACGTCGCCGACGGCGGTCGCCTGCGGGACGGCTGGGGTGGTCGACCTTTCGGGTGACGGCCGGGCGCCCTGCTGGGCCGGCTGCTCGGGCGAATGCCGGGCCGCCGCTGGGGCCGCACGGTCCGGGTGCGGAGCAGCGGCGCTCGCCGGTCCGGCGGCCGCGGCCGCCAGCCCGAGAGCAAGGGCGAGGACGGCTATACCCGATCCCATCCGACGCAGTCGGCCCAACCGACCGGTCCACACTCTCGTGCCCACATGCATCTCCCTTGTCATCGCCGTTGCTGCCGGCGAGCGGCGGCGGTCCGGTCGGACCGTTCGCCGGAGCGACGTCCGGTGAGGTCCGCCGCTCCGCTGCCTATGACGGTGACGGATCGTGGCGCCCGGGTCATCCTCAGATTGCGCCATCTTGGGCAGCGGCCACCCGAATCCCAGCGCGGGTAGCGCTCAGCTGCGATCGACGGTCAGAGCAGGCCGAGCAGATGATCCCGGCGGCGCTGGAGAACCTCGGCCCCGGCGGCGGCCGACGGCGGCCCCGGCACCGCACGCCGCACCTGCCCGTGCACCTGGGCGTGGGGGGTGCCGGTGCGGGCCGCGACCTGTCCGACGAGCCGGTTGACCTCCCGGCGCAACGCGGCCGCCGCCCGCCAGCCCAGCGACTCCGGCTCGTCCTCGGCCGGCAGCGGGTCGGCCGCGCGGCCGGCCTCGGTGGCCCGGCGTCGGAGCTCCGCGTCCCGCCCGGCCAGCAGGGAGGCGGTCTGCTCCGGGCTGAGCAGTCCGGGTAGGCCGAGGAATGCCTCTTCGTCCTCGGTCAGCGAGATTGACCCGGCGGACGACGCGACCACGGCCCGACCGGAATGAAGCACATGGGCGAACTCGGCCTCGGAGTCCAGCACCTCCACCCCGGAGCCGGTTGACTCGGAGCGGTCGACCGGAAGATCCAGCGCCTCGTCGATGTCGCCGTCGCTGTCCCCGGGCGGGGGCGGCGCCATCACGTAGTCGCGGTCCACCTCGAGTTCGGCGGCCAGTGCCAGCAGCGGTCGGACCGCAGGAAGGAACACCGTCGCGGTCTCGGTGGCGCCCCGCGCCCTGACCACCCGGCCGACGGCCTGGGCGAAGAACAACGGCGTGCGGTAGCTGGTCATCCAGGCCAGGCAGGCGGCACGCGGGATGTCCACCCCCTCGGAGATCATCCGGACGCAGACGGCCATCCGCTGGTCGGATTCCCGGAACCGCTCGATCTTGCGCGAGGCCTTCGGGTCGTCGGACAGAATCAGCGCCGGCTTCTGCCCGGTCAGCCGGTGCACGATGCCGGCGTACGCCCGCGCATCGTCCTGGTCGCCGGCCAGCACGATCCCGGCGGCGTCCGGCATGCCGGAGGCCCGCAGGTGGGTGATCCGCTCGTCCATCGCGGCCAGCACGTGCGGGACCCAGCCGCCGGACGGGTCCAGCGCGGTCTTCCACGCCGCCGCCTCGGCCGACGCCGTGCCCGCGCCGGCCAGCGAGCTCGCGATCACCTCGCCCGCGCTGTTGCGCCACCGGGACACGCCGGTGTACGCGGCAAAGACCACCGGCCGGACCACGCCATCGGCCAGGGCTTCCCGATAGCCGTAGGTGTGGTCGGCGACCGACCGCAGCAGCTCGCCGTCGGTGCGGTACTCGACGAACGGGATCCGCTCGTCGGGCCGGGTGCGGAACGGCGTCCCGGTCAGCGACACCCGGCGATGGGCCTCGTCGAACGCCTCGGCCACGGCCGCCCCCCAGGACAGTCCGTCGGCGGCGTGGTGGATCTCGTCGAGGACGACCAGCGTCCGGCGCACCCGGGACCGGGCGGCGTGGATGGCCGGTTTCCCGGCCACCTGCGCGTACGTGGTGACGTAGCCGTGAGCGTCGGCGCGCACCGGGCCGTCGGCGTTGCGCAGGGTCGGGTCGAGGACCAGCCCGATGTCCGCGGCGGCGTCCGCCCACTGGGTGCGCAGGTGATCGGTCGGGCAGACCACGACGATCCGGTCGACCACCCGCCGGGCCAACAGCCGCACGGCCAGGGTGAGGGCGAACGTTGTCTTGCCGGCCCCGGGAGTCGCCGTGACCAGGAAGTCGGTCAGACTCGCCGGTGCCGTAGCGGTCGAGCGCGTCCCGCTGCCAGGGCCGCAGCGCCGCGTCGTGCGGTGGCGCGGGGCGCGACATGGTCACCATGCGTCCCCCCGACGTGCTCGATCGCTCATCCGTACAGCCGTCGGCCCTCGGTCACCGCCCGATGCATCGGCGGCGGCGCGAGGGCCGGAGTCCGAGACTAGCCGTTGCGGACGGTAGAACGGGGACGGGTCGCGAGGGCGTGGCGAGCCGGATCTGGGTCACAAATTCGTCGACCACGGCGGCGTTCGCGGCGTTTCCGGCTGGGAAGAGGGCATATTGCTAGACGTGACCAGTGCGGCAGGTCCCGGGGGACCCGTACAAGCGGTCCCCGCCCGGGGCGCCGAGCGGCAAACCGCGCCGTCCCCGGCTGCCCAGACCGAGCCGTTCGGGGCCGACCCGTTCGGGGCGCGACCCGTCCCGGGTCGGATCGCGTCCGGTCCCGGCGGCACCGGTGGCCGACGACACGATGCGGGTCCCACCGACCGCCGCGCTGCAGGTGCATAGCCCCGCGGACCAGTCGGCGACAGTGGCGCTGGACCGCCCGGAGCAGCCGACCTCGATCACCTCGCCGGTGCTGCAGCAGACCGTCCCCTGGCACCGTCCCGGCACCGGGCCGATCCCGACGGCCCACGGTCCGGTGCGGCAGCGCTGGCGCAAGATCGCCGGCCGCACGGCCTCCAAGGCCTGGGGCGACTCGCTGTTCGGGTTGAGTTCGCAGGCCGCGTTCTGGTGCGCGCTGTCCACCGCTCCGCTGCTGCTGGCGCTGCTCGGCCTGGTCGGCTACATCACCCACTGGTTCCCGCCGGGCACCACCGAGGAGGTGCGGACCCAGGTCTTCAACGTTCCTGCACGTGATCTTCAACACCGAGGTCGCCGACAATCTGGTCGGGAACACGGTGAACACCATCCTGGACAACGGCCGCTCCGACGTGGTCTCGGTCGGCCTGGTCATCAGTTTCTGGGCCGGTTCGTCGGCCATGTCGGCGTTCGTCGAGGCGATCACCATCGCCTACGGCCAGCACGAGGTGCGGCACCCGGTGGCCGAGCGGTTCTTCGCGCTGTTCCTGTACCTGATCGCGCTGTTCGCCGGCATCCTGCTGCTGCCGCTGCTGGCCATCGGCCCCGAGTACCTGCCGAAGCTGTTCCCCAAGGACTGGCAGGCGACCGTGACGACCATTGTCAACATCGCCTACTACCCGGTCCTGGGCGCGGGCCTGATCATGTTGCTGGCCACGCTCTACAAGGTTGCGCCCAAGCACAAGCACCGCTGGGAGCGTGGGCTGCCCGGCGCGCTGCTGGCCGCCGCCGGTCTTCATCGTGGCCAGCTTCGGGCTGCGGCTGTACCTGTCGTACGTGTATTCGCACGGCCTGACCTACGGGGCGCTGGCCACCCCGATCACGTTCCTGCTGTTCTACTACTTCGTCGCGATGGCGATCATCATCGGCGCCCAGTTCAACAACGCGACGCTGGAGTACTACCCGCCCAAGCGCTCCCGCCGCGAACTGCGCAAGTGGCAGCGCTACGTCCCCCAGCAGCGCGCCGACCTCCGGCAGCCCGATCCGCGCATCGACCGCACCAGGAACCCCGACGCCGATCTGATCGAACGGATGCGGGCAAGTCCGTCCGGAACGAGCCGGCGGTCAGTCCTTCTTGCCGGGCGGCAGGGACTTGAAGATCCGCTCGCACTCCGGGCACACCGGCGAGCCGGGCTTGGGCGACTTGGTCACCGGGAACGTCTCACCGCACAGCGCGACGACGAAGTTGCCCATGACCGCCGACTCGGCGATCTTCTTCTTGCGGACGTAGTGGAACATCTTCGGGGTGTCGTCGGTCCCGGTGTCCCTGGTGTCTTCGCGCTCGCGTACGTCGGTCGACGTGGTCACGGTGATCCCTCCGCTCGGCCCCACAGGCTGGTCCACGACCCGGAACCCCGATTGGTCCGGCATCCGCTCTGCCGTCATGATGCCACCCGTGATGATGACGACGACCGCCCGGAGAGGCGCCCGATGACCGGCCGGCAGCAGCCGAACCTGTTGGCCGTCCATCCCGAGGTGGCCCAGGCGCTGGCCGCGGGCGGGCCGGTGGTCGCCCTGGAGTCGACCATCCTGGCGCACGGACTGCCGCGCGGGGACAACCGCCGGATCGCCGACGAGATCGAGAACGCGGTCCGGGCGGCCGGCGCGGTCCCGGCCACCATCGCCGTGGTCGACGGCGTGGTGCGGATCGGGTTGGACCCGGCCGAGTTGGACCGGCTGTGCTCGTCCGACGACTTCGTCAAGCTGTCCGTCCGGGACCTCGGCGTCGCGGTCGCCGCCGGACGGAACGGGGCGACGACGGTGGCCTCCACCGCGGCGCTGGCGCACCGCGCCGGCATCGCCGTGTTCGCCACCGGCGGCCTGGGTGGGGTGCACCGCGGCGCCGGGGAGAGCTTCGACGTTTCCGCCGACCTCGGCGTGCTCGGCCGCACGCCGATCCTGGTGGTCTGTGCCGGGGTGAAGTCGATCCTGGACGTGCCGGCCACGCTCGAGTACCTGGAGACGCTGTCCGTGCCCGTCCTCGGGTATCGCACGAACGCCTTTCCCGGCTTCTACCTGTCCGACTCGGGTTCAACCGTGCCCTGGCGGGTGGACAGCCCCGAGGAGGCCGCGGCAGTACTGCGGGCCAGGGCCGCGCTGGCCACCGATCCCGCCGGCGTGGTGCTGGCCAATCCGCTGCCCCTCGATCGTCAGCTCGACCCGGAGCTGCACGACCGGACCCTGGCCGACGGTCTGGCCCTGCTCGAGGCCGAGCGAGGTGGTCGGCAAGGACATCACCCCGCGGCTGCTGGAGCACTTCCACTCGGCCACCCACGGGGCGAGCCTGCGGGTCAACGTCGAGCTGGTGCTGGCGAACGCCGCGCTCGCCGGCGCAGGTCGCGGTGGCGCTGTCCGCCGGGACGGTCGGCGACCGATGAGCACGCGCGCCGGCCGACCGGCCGCACGTCTCGTGGTCGGCGACGTCGGCCTCGACGTGGTGGCCAAGCTGGCCGCGCCGGTCGTCTTCGGCCACGACACCCGGGCCGGCCATCACCGTGGCGCCCGGCGGGGCCGGCGGGAACACCGCGGCCTGGCTGGCCCGCCATCCGGTCGACGTCTCGCTGATCGCCAGGGTCGGCGCCGACGAGGCCGGCCGATCGGCGACCACCGAACTCGCCGCCGCCGGGGTCGACTGCCGGTTCGCCGTCGATCCGGCGCTGCCGACCTGCTGCGTGGTCGTACTGGTCGGCGACGACGGCGACCGGACCATGTTCGCCGACCGCGGCGCGAACAAGGCGTTCTGCCCGGACGACGTCGACCTGCCCTCGACGGCTGGCCGGGCGCATCTGCATCTGTCCGGATATGTGCTGCTGGACAACGGCTCCCGGCCCGCCGGGCTGGCCGCGCTGGCCGCCGCCAAGGACCGCGGCTGGACCACCTCGGTCGACCCGCAGGCCGCCCTGCACATCCGGACGGCCGGGGCCGCGACGTTCCTGTCCTGGGTCGCCGGCGTCGACCTGCTGCTGCCGAACGACGCCGAACTGGCCGTGCTCGGCGGACCGGAAGCGGTGCTGGGTTCGGTCGGTGCGGTGGTGGTGACGCACGGCCGGCAGGGCGCGTCCTGGTACTCGGCCGGCGGTGCGGGCGAACGTCCCGGCCCCGACCGTGCACGAGACCGACTCGACCGGCGCCGGCGATGCGTTCAACGCCGGCCTGCTGGCCACCTGGCTCGACCGGCGCCGACCCGGTGGCCGCGCTGACCGCGGGTGTGCGGCCGGAACCGCAGCGGCCGCGGCCGTCGGGGCACGGCCGGCCACCGCCTGACCCGGCACACTGGAGGGCACGACGGGAGGGGCCGACGATGGCGGAACGACCGGTCGACCAGGCCATTCGCGAGGCGATCGAGCGTGGCGAGTTCGAGAACCTGCCCGGCAAGGGGAAGCCGCTGCCCGACTCGGGGCCGGTCGACGACATGTGGTGGGTGCGGCAGTTCGCCCTGCGGGAGGAGGCCGGGGAGGCCTTCCTGCCCACCTCACTGCTGCTCCGCAAGGAGGCCGCCGACCTGCCGGAACGGGTACGCAAGCTGCCCAACGAGGCCGCCGTGCGGATTGCGGTGACCGACCTGAACGCGCGGATCCGCGCCGAGATCCGGCTGCCGACCGGCGGCCCGCCGCTGTCGATGCGCGCAGCTGGACGTCGACGAGATCGTGGCCGGCTGGCAGGCCGAACGGGAACGCCGCAGACTGGACGCCGAGCAGCAGGCCGCCGAGCGCGCCGCGGCCGCTGCCGCGGAACGGCTGGCCCGACGCCGCTGGTGGCAGCGCGGCCGGAGCTGACCCGCGGCGCCCAGCGCGACCTGCCGGCCTGCCGACTCGGATCGGTCGGGCCGGTCAGCTCGAGGTTGTGCTGTCCGCCGACGGCTGTTCGTCGACGATCTCCCGACCGCCGGGCGGCAACGCGCGCTCGTGATTGACCGTCCCCGGCGGCACGAGCCCGCGCTTGCGCGGTGGCCGGTCGTTGGCGATCAGCACGGCGCACCACGGCAGCGGGATCGAGACGACGATGAGACTGATTGCCAACCAGGGAGTCTGATAGAGCAGGGCGGCCGCGATCAGGAACGGGATCCGCATCCCCATCATGATCACGTAGCGCCGGCGTCGCGCCCTGAACTGCTCGTCGTAGGACGGTTCGGCGGCGGTGATCACGCTGACCTGATCATCGACGCACCCGCGCCCGCCCAGCCCCCGATGTGGTCATCCGCGCCCGCTCCCCGTCGCCCTGGCCCAGACTCCCGGCCGCCCATGGGCACCTCGTCAGATCCATGGCGTCAGAACCCAGATCAGGCAACGCTACTCCGCGGTGTCGGCCACCCGCTGATCCCGACGGGACCTCGGTCCCGGGTCAATTCTTGGCCTTCGCCGCCGCCTTGGCCGCCTTCTTGTACGCCCGGACCTGGTCGAGCGAGTCGGCGTCGACCACGTCGGCGACGGACATGCGGGTGCCGTCGCTCCCCGTAGGCACCGGCGGCCTCGCGCCACCCGTCCGGCGTCACCCCGTACTGCTTGCCCAGCAGCGCGACGAAGATCGAGGCCTTCTGCGCGCCGAAGCCCGGCAGCGCGGCGATCCGCTTGCGCAGCTCGTCACCGGAGACCGCACCGGACCACAGATTCTCCGCGTCGCCGTCGTACTCGTCGACCAACGCGCGACAGACGCCCTGCACCCGGCCGGCCATCGAGCCCGGGAACCGGTGCACCGCCGGCGGGCGTGGCGCACAGCGCGGCGAACTCCGTCGGGTCGGCCTCGGCGATCGCCCGAACGTCGAACGACCCGCCCATCCGCTCGGCGATCACCGCCGGACCGGCGAAGGCCTTCTCCATCGGCACCTGCTGGTCGAGCATCATGCCGATGAGCAGGGCGTTGCCGTCCTTGGCCAGCAACTCGTCGGCGGCGGCGTTCCCGGTCAGGTGCAGGCGTTCGGCGGTCATGACTGAAAAGCGTTCCACACCCGTTGGGGACGCACCACCGCGAAACCGCGGCGACGGCGTGCCGTTACGGTCGCGGTGTGTCCCCCGCCTCGAGCCCGAGTGAGCCGGCCGCGTCCGCCCGTTCGCTGCTGCGGTCCGAGGTTGACCGCGGCGATGAAGGCCAGGGACCGGGTCGCCGCGGGTGCCCTGCGTTCGGTGCTCGGCGCGCTCGACAATGCCGAGGCAGTCGAGACACCGCCGACGTCGACCGCCGCCGACCAGCGAATACGTGGCGGGCGCCGCGGTCGGCCTCGGCGCGGCCGAGGCGGACCGGCGCACCCTCACCGCAGCGGACGTCCGCGCGATCGTCGAACAGGAGATCGCCGACCGGCGCGCTGGCCATCCCCCGGTTCGCCGGCGGCGGCGATCGGGCCGAGGAGCGGGCCGCCGGGTTGCAGGACGAGATCGACCTGCTGGTACCGCTGCTGGACGAGTTGCCGGCATGACGCAGTCCGCGGCCCGACCGTTGCCGCTGCAGGACCTGGCCGTCGTCGACCGGCTCGGCGACGACCTGCGGGCCGCCGGTTACGACGCCGACAGGCGTCCCCGAGCTGCTCGGCGAGAGCGCCCACCGCGCCCTCGGTCGCGGCGAGTTCTGGCCCGCGCTGCGGGCCACCAGCGACGGCTCGCCGCTGGCCACCTGATCCGGCTGTTCCTGCTCGGCACCACCGAGCCGGCCGGCGCGGTGCGCCGCCGCCCTGCCCGCCACCGGCGTCGAGCGGCGCGCTGGCCGCAGCGGCGTGCTCGAGCCGGACGGCGACGGGTTCCGGGCCGGGCTCGACATCCGACCGCACGCCGACGACGACGCCGACTACCTGGTGGTGTCCGACCTGGACTCGGACACCCGGCCCGGGCCGGTCCGCCCCGACCACGTGCTCGGGGTCGGCGCCGCGTCGGTGTCGCTGGCCCGGGCGGTGATCCGCGCGCCCGGTCGGCACGCGCGCTCGACCTCGGCACCGGCTGCGGTATCCAGGCCCTGCACCTGTGCACGCCACGCCGACCGGATCACCGCGACCGACACCAACCCGCGGGCGCTGGCGCTGGCCGCGGCCACCGCCCGGCTCAACGGCCAGCAGCTGGGACCTGCGGCGGGGCTCGTTGTTCGAGCCGGTCGGCGGCGAGCGGTTCGACCTGATCGTGTCCAACCCGCCGTTCGTCATCGGCGCCGGCGAGCAGCGCTACGAGTACCGCGACTCCGGCTTCGTCGGCGACGGCATCTGCGAACAGCTCATCCGCGCCGTGGCCGACCACCTGAACCCCGGCGGCACCGCGCAGCTGCTGGCCAACTGGATGGTGCACGGCGGACTCCGACTGGCGGGAACGGATCGGCAGTTGGGTGGCCGCCACCGGCTGGACGCCTGGGTGGTGCAGCGCGAGATCGCCGACCCGGCCGAGTACGTCGCGCTGTGGCTGCCAGGACGCCGGCGAGACCACGCGAGCGGGCGGCGAGCCGCGGCGAGGCCTGGCTGGACTGGTTCGCCGCCGAGCGGGTCACGGGCATCGGCATGGGCGTGATCACGCTGCGCCGCACCGACACGTGCCGACCCGGACGTGGTCGCTGGACGAGATCACCGGCGGCCGGCGAGGAGGTCACCGGGCCGGAGGCGGACGCCTTCCTGGCCCGGCGCCGCTGGGTCGGCGCCGACGTCCGACGCCGACCTGCTCGGCCACCCGGCTCGCGCTGTCGCCGTCGGTGATCCTGGAGGAACGGTCGCTGGCCGGCCACGACGGCTGGACTCCCGGTGCTGCGGATGCTGCGCCGACCGGGCGGCCCGGGCGCCACGCTGCAGGTCGACGAGTGGGGCCGGGCCCTGCTGGCCGGCTGCACCGGGGCAGCTGCCGCTGGGCGTGCTGGTCGACCTGTTCGCCGCCGCCCACGACCTCGACCCGAGCGCGCTGGCCGCCGCGGTGCTGCCGTCGGTCCGGGTGGCGGTCACCCGCGGCCTGCTGCACCCGACCGGACGCGATGTGCGACGGCGATGAGGGCGGTGGTGTCCCGGGTGCTGTCGGCCTCGGTGACCGTCGACGGCGACGTGTCGGTGCGATCGGCTCCGGCCCGGTCTGCTCGCGCTGATCGGCGTCACCCACACCGACACGCGCGGCCACCGCCAGGGCACTGGCCGGCAAGCTGCACGGGCTGCGCATCCTGCGCGACGAGCAATCGGCGCGCCTCCACGCGGCGCCCCGATCCTGGTGGTGAGCCAGTTCACGTTGTACGGCGAGCACCGCGCAAGGGACGCCGGCCGTCGCTGGACGGCCGCCGCACCCGGACCGGTCGCCGAGCCGCTGGTCGACGAGGTCGACCAGCGAACTGCGCCGCCGCGGCGCGGACGTCAGCACCGGCGTCTTCGGCGCCACGATGGCCGTGACCAGCGTCAACGACGGTCCGTTCACCGTGCTGCTCGAGCTCTGACCGGACGCAGGTCCGCTGGCGATCGGCGAGTTTCCGCGCTGGGCACGCCGGGCACCATCCGGACCGGACAGGCGCGTCGGGCCGTGGACGACCTTTCCCATGGCGTTCCCATGATCGGCACAGGACATCCCTCGGGGCGGGAGATGTTGTCTAACCCCCAAGACAGTTCGATCGGGCGCTGCATCGGGCACCAGAACAGCGGACCGGGCGACTCGAGGCAACCGGGAGCAACCCGGCAACGTCTTCGGGAACGAATCCGACGTCGAGGACGTTCGACCAGGATGTCGGTCAACCTCTCGGCGAGGCCGGCGCCGACTGGCGATAGAAGGGAGCACCACATGACCGACTCCCCGAGCAGGTGACGATCCCGGCGTCCGCGACGCGGACGATCTCGAGCACAGGGCCCGTCGGCCGACCTGGTCCGCGTGTACCTGAACGGCATCGGCAAGACCGCGCTGCTCACCGCCGAGCAGGAGGTCGAGCTGGCCAAGCGCATCGAGGCCGGCCTCTACGCCGCGCACAAGCTCGAGACCGGCAAGCGATCTGACCCCGCAGAAGCGGGCCGACCTGCGCGCCGTCGTCCGGGACGGCAACCGGGCCCGCAGCCACCTGCTGGTGGCCAACCTGCGGCTGGTCGTCTCGCTGGCCAAGCGCTACACCGGCCGCGGCATGCCGCTGCTGGACCTGATCCAGGAGGGCAACCTCGGGCTGATCCGCGCGGTCGAGAAGTTCGACTACACCAAGGGTTTCAAGTTCTCCACCTACGCGACCTGGTGGATCCGGCAGGCGATCACCCGCGGCATGGCCGACCAGGGCCGCACCATCCGGCTGCCCGTCCACCTGGTCGAGCAGGTCAACAAGCTGTCCCGGCTCAAGCGGGAGCTGCACCAGCAGCTCGGCCGCGACGCCACCATCGCCGAGCTGGCCGAGGAATCGGGGATCCCCGAGGAGCGGATCGCCGACCTGCTGGACCACGCCCGCGACCCGGTCTCCCTGGACATGCCGGTCGGCTCCGACGAGGAGGCCCCGCTGGGTGACTTCATCGAGGACGCCGAGTCGACGTCCGCCGAGGCCGTGGTGGTCGCCGGCTTCATGCACGACGACATCGTCCGGGTGCTGGACACCCTGGACGAGCGCGAGCAGGTCGTCGTGCGGATGCGCTACGGCCTCGACGACGGGCAAGCCGCACACCCTGGACGAGATCGGCCGGGTCTTCGGCATCTCGCGCGAGCGGGTGCGGCAGATCGAGCGGGACTCGATGGCCAAGCTGCGCACCGGCGACCGCTCCGACGCGCTGCGCGCCTACGCCAGCTGACACCGCAAGAGACTGACGCGGCCGGGTGCGCGTCACGCCGGCCGCGTGCCAG
Source organism: uncultured Actinomycetota bacterium (assembly GCA_963706185.1). Classification (GTDB taxonomy): domain Bacteria; phylum Actinomycetota; class Actinomycetes; order Mycobacteriales; family Nakamurellaceae; genus Nakamurella. The sequence continues at coordinate 135,543 of CAVPLZ010000008.1, forward strand.
ACGGACCGGGTCGCACCGCGAAGGTGGACCCGGTCCTTCGCCGTTCCGGCCGAAGACCGCCCGGCCTTCGCGGCTCCGGCGGCGGTCACGCGGAGTTGACCGTGGCCGTGCGTCAGGTCAAGCGGCGGCGCAGATCAGGTCGGGCCGGCGGCGGACCGATCCGGCCAAGCGCGCCGGTCACCGCGATGCCCTCGGGGCCGACCAGCACCGGACGCAGCTCCAGCGCGGTGACCTCGGGCAGGTCGTCGGCGAGCGCCGACAACCGCAGGGCCAGGTCCTCCAACGGCGCCCGGTCGACCGGCCGCGCACCGCGGTAGCCGTCGAGCAGCGGCGCGGCGCGCGGGGCCGCCGATCAGCTCGACGGCGTCGACGTCGGTCAGCGGCACCGCCCGGTAGGCCCGGTCGCCGAGCAGTTCGGTGGCCAGCCCGCCGATCCCGAACGACACCAGCGCGCCGAACGACGGGTCGGCGGCGATCCCGAACACGGTGGCCACGCCGGTGCGGCCGGGGGCGCCATCTGCTGCACGTAGACCGTCGGCCCGGCGATGCTGCTGAGCACCTCGTAGGCCGCGGCGACCTGCGCCGGGTTCTGCAGCGACGACCCGCACCCCGGCCTGGTCCATCCGGTGCCGCATGCGTCTCGTCGGACGTCTTGAGCGCCACCGGGAAGCCGAGCTCCTCGGCCGCCGCCACCGCCGCCTCGGCCGACGCGGCGGTGCGGAACGCGACCACCTCGATGCCGTAGCAGCCGCAGGCGCGGACGAGTTCGTCGTCGGCGAGCGCCCGGTCGGTTGCCGCCGTTTCCGCCAGCGAGTCGACGAACAGCGCGGGCCGCGCTCGCGGTCGACCCCGTCGGAGACGCGCGGACTCGCCGGCCGGACGGGCCCGCCAGGCGCCGTAGCGCACCGCGTGGGCCAGCGCCGCCACCGCGCGCTCCGGCGTGCGGTAGGACGGCACCGACCCGCGGCCGGCGCCGCCGTCCCGGCCCGGCACGGCCAGGTGCTCCGGCAGCCCGTCGACGGCGAGGAACGTAGTGACCACCGGCTTCTCGGCGTCGCGGCGGCCGTCGCCGCAGCGCCGCAGCGTGCTCGACGCCCGGCGGTCGCCACCGGCGGCACGTAGACCACGACGACGGCGTCGACGTCGTCCCGATCGCAGCGGCCTCGCGGACCGCGCCGGCCAGCTCCTCCGGGCCGATCGACGACGCCGAGGTCGACCGGCGCGCCGTCGGCGACCTCCAGCCCCGCGTCCAGGCAGGCGTCCAGCGCGAGCACGCCGAGCGCGGTCGAGTTGCCGACGATCGCCACCCGGTCGACCGGCCGGCACCGGCTGGGTGGCCAGCAACTGGGCGACGTCGAACGCCTCGGCCAGCGTGTCGGTGCGGATCACCCCGGACTGGGCGAACAGGGTCGCCACCGCGGTCTCCGACATCACCGTGGCGGTCGCGGCGCAGGCCCGGGGCTGACCAGCGCGTGCCGCCCGGACTTCACCGCGATCACCGGCTTGGTCCGGGCCAGCGCCCGGGCCAGCCGGGCGAACTTGCGCGGGTTGCCGAACGACTCCAGGTACAGCAGCACGACCTCGGTGCGGTCGTCGGACTGCCAGTACTGCAGCAGGTCGTTGCCGGACACGTCGGCCCGGTTGCCGGCCGAGACGAACGAGGACAGCCCGAGCCCGCGGCCGGCGGCGTCGGCCAGGATCGCGATGCCGAGCGCGCCGGACTGGCAGAAGAACCCGACCCGGCCCGGCGGCGGCACCACCGGCGCCAGCGTCGCGTTCAGCCGGACCGCCCGGCTCGGTGTTGACCAGGCCGAGGCAGTTCGGGCCGAGCACCCGCATCCCGTTCGCCCGGGCCAGGGCGACCATGCTGCCGTTGCGCCGCGGCGCCGGTCTCGCCGGCGTCGGCGAACCCGGCGGTCACCACCACCAGACCGTGCACACCCTTGGCCCGGCAGGACTCGACCACCTCGGCCACCGACGCGGCCGGCACGGTGACCACGGCCAGGTCGACCGGGTCCGGGATGTCGGTGACCGACGGCGTACGCCCGGACCCCCTGCACCGACCGGGCGTCCGGGTTCACCGGGTAGACCGGGCCGGTGAACCCGGCGCGCAGCAGGTTGAGCAGGACGGCGTGACCCAGCTTCGTCGGCTCGTCCGACGCGCCGATCACCGCCACCGACGCCGGAGTCAGCAACCGGGCGATCGATCGCGCCTCGGCCCGCTGCTCGCGGGAGGCGGTCACCGCGCGGGAGGCCTCCGTCGGCGCGATGTCGAACGCGAGCTCGACCACACCGGAGTCGTACTCTCGCCGCACGGCGTAGCCGGCGTCCAGGAAGACCCGCACCATCCGCTGGTTCTCGGCGAGCACCTCGGCGGTGAACCTGGCGGATGCCGCGTTCCTGGGCCGCAGCGGCCAGGTGCTCCAGCAGGATCGACCCGAGACCACGACCCTGGTGGGCGTCCTCGACGAGGAAGGCCACCTCGGCCGACGGTGCCCTTGCCGTCGACGTGGTAGGTGGCGGCGGCGATGATCTCGCCCCCCAGCTCGACCACCAGCCCGACCTTGCCGACGTAGTCGACGTCGGTGAACACCGCGAGCAGCTGCGGGGTCACCTCGCGGCACCACGGAGAAGTACCGCAGGTACTTGGTGCGCTCGCTCATCCGGGAGTGCATGGCGCGCAGCGCCTCGGTGTCCTGCGGGCTGACCGGCCGCAGGTGGGCGACACCTCCGTCGGTCAGCACGACGTCGGCCTCCCAGTGCTGCGGGTAGGACGCTGCGCCCGGCGGTCCGGCGGCGGTCATCGGTCAGTCCCGCGGATCGTGCGGGTCGAGGCCGTGCAACGGATAGACCAGTCGGCGCACCTCGGAGATGGCCCGGTCGACCGCCGAATCCGAGGATCCGTCCCACGGCGAGTAGGTCGGGCCGTCGGGTTCGCCATCGGTCATGTCGATCGGCGGGGAGACGTGCGGACGTGCGGCGACGGCTCGGGCCGTCCAGTCCTCCGGCACCGGCCGGCGCGGGTCGACGTCCCGGTCGAGAACGGTGGCCAGCAGGTGGGTCCAGGACCGGGGCACCACCCGCACCAGGGCGTAGCCGCCACCACCGAGGGCCAACCACCGTCCCCCGGCGGCGTTCTCGGCCAGGTCGCGCAGCGCTCGATAGGCGGCCAGGTGCCCGTCGACCGACACGTTCAGGTCGGCCAGCGGGTCCTCGCGGTGGGTATCGGCGCCGTGCTGGGTGACCAGCACCTCGGGCCGGAATGCCTGCACCACGCCGGGAACGACGGCGTGGAAGGCCCGCAGCCACCCGGCATTTCCGGTGCCGGCCGGGACCGGGATGTTCACCGCGGTGCCCGCGGCCGGGCCCCGTCCGTGCTCGGCCGGCCAGCCGGTGCCCGGCCACAGGGTGAGCGGCGACTCGTGCAGCGACACCGTGAGCACCCGAGGGTCGTCGTAGAACGCGGCCTGCACCCCGTCGCCGTGGTGCACGTCGATGTCGACGTAGGCGACCCGCTGCACACCGGCGTCCAGCAGCGCCTTGATCGCCAGCGCGGCATCGTTGTAGATGCAGAAGCCGGCAGCGTGGTCGGCCATCGCGTGGTGCAGCCCGCCGGCCATGTTGACCGCCCGGTTCGTGCGACCGTCGGCGATCGCCTGGGCCGCCTGCACCGAGCCGCCGGCGATCAGTGCGGACAGCTCGTGCATGCCCTCGAACATGGGGTTGTCGGTAGTGCCCAGCCCGTGTCCGACCGGCAGCTCCGGCCCGCCGGGGACCGAGGCCCGGCGCACCGCGTCCAGGTAGCCGGGGGTGTGCACGGTGCACAGCGTGCCGTCGTCGGCCGGATCCGGAGCAACCAGGTCGACACCGTCGAGCACGCCGAGGCCCCGGGCCAGGTCCCAGGTCAGTTCCAGCCGCAGCGGGTGCATCGGGTGGTGGCCACCCAGGTCGTAGCCCAACATCTTCTCGTCCCAGATCACCAGCGGTGATGGCATGTGCGAAGGCTACCCATGGGCGGCCGGCGGCGAAGAGCCCGGACCGGTGTCGACGCGGCGGCCGGCTGCGCACCAGCCGGAGTACGAACCCGGGTACAGCGCGGTCGAGATACCGACGGAGTCGGCGGCCAGCACGAGCTGGCAGGCGGTGACCCCGGACCCGCAGGAGGCGATCGCGGTCGAGCCCCCGGTGACGCCGACCGCGGCCAGCCGTGCCCGCAACACCTTCGGCTGCGGGAACGTCCCGTCGGGTTCGACCAGCTCGGCGAACGGCAGGTTGACCGCGCCGGGGATGTGTCCGGCCACCGGGTCGATCGGTTCCACCTCGCCCCGAAATCTGGCCGCCGCCCGCACGTCGAGCAGCGCCGCGGCCGAGTGCCCGTCGGCGACCGCCGCGACCTCGTCGATGCCGGCCACCGGCAGGCCGCCGGGCGCCACGGTCAGGTTTCCGCCGCCGGGCCGAGCGACGTCGCCGGACTCTTCGGCGCCGCCCGCACGCTGCCAGGCCGCCCAGCCACCGTCGAGCACCCGGACGTCGCGATGACCCGACCACCGCAACAGCCACCAGGCCCGACCGGCCACCGACGCATCTTTGGCGTCGTAGACCACGACCGGGGTGCCAGCGTCGAGCCCGAGTTCCCGCCAGAGGTCCTGCAGGTCCGCGGGGTCGGGAAGGGGGTGGCGGCCGCCGGCACCCGGCGGCCCGGCCAGCTCGGCGTCCAGGTCGACGAACAGGGCGCCGGGGATGTGCCCGGCCAGGTAGGCGGCCCGCTCCGGGCCGGCCAAGGACCAGCGCACGTCCAACAGCACGCGGCGGGACCGGGTGCCGGCCCGTTCGACGGCCAGCTCGGCCGGGGTGATCAGCGGCGAACTCATTCCGACATTGTCGTCCGGCCCTCCCGTCCGGCCGCTTCCCGGGCTCCCGGCGCCGGGTGCCGTTGCGGTTGTTCGGCAGGGCGATCTCCCGGCCCGACCGCGTTCCACCCGGGTGTCCGCCCCACTCGGTACGATCGAGGTCGGCCACGAAGGGGACTGCACACCGTGAACGACCTGATCGATACCACCGAGATGTACCTCCGGACCATCTTCGAGTTGGAGGAGGAGGGCATCGTCCCGCTGCGGGCACGCATCGCCGAGCGGCTGAACCAGAGCGGTCCGACGGTCAGCCAGACCGTCGCCCGGATGCAGCGGGACGGGCTGTTGGTCGTCTCCGACGACCGGCACCTCGAACTCACCGAGGAGGGTCGCGAGCACGCGATCTCGGTGATGCGCAAGCACCGGCTGGCCGAGCGACTGCTGCTGGACGTGATCGGCCTGGACTGGCGCGACGTCCACGTCGAGGCGTGTCGCTGGGAGCACGTGATGAGCGACCAGGTCGAGCAGCGGCTGGTCGAACTGCTGGGGAACCCGCAGCTGTCCCCCTACGGCAACCCGATCCCCGGTCTCGACCACCTCGGGGTGGAGTCCGCACCGGTCACCGAGACCCACCTGGATCTGATCGGCGCCGACGCGGCGGCCGACCGCGGCGGCAAGTTCGAGGTACGCCGGATCATCGAGATCGTCCAGAACCGGCCGGACGCGATGGAGCAGCTCAAGCGCGGCGGTGTGGTCCCGGGCGCGGTGCTGGAGTTCGGCACCCGCAACGGCAGCATGGTCGCCATCGATGGTGACTCGGTCACCGATCTCGCCCGCGACGTCGCCCACGGGATCCACGTCCGGCCGGCCTGAACGCCCGCGGCGGGCGTCACCTGATGGCAGCCCGGATGCACGTCGACCAGCTCGACGTGGATGAGCCGCTGGTCCGTCGGTTGCTGGGCCGGCAGTTTCCCGAGTGGTCGAGATTGCCCCTGCGGCAGGTGCGGGCGGGTGGCACGGTGAACGCGGTTTTCCGGCTGGGCCACGACCTGGCGGTGCGGCTGCCCCTGCGCGCCGGTCACACCGACGGGCTGGACCGGGCGGTCACCTTCCTGCCGAGCATTGCCGCCGGCGTGCGCAGCGCGGTTCCTCGAGTACGGGCCGTGGGTGCCGCGGACGAGGACTATCCCTGCCGGTGGGCCGTTCTCGGCTGGCTACCCGGCGCGCCGGCCGAGCCCGGGCAGGTGCTGGGCCAGGATTTCGTAGAGGATCTGGCCGGGTTCTTGCTCGACGTCCACGCCCTGCCGGTCACCGGGCTGCCCGTCGCCTATCGGCGCGCGTTGCCGACGCTGGACGACGAACTGCGGCGCTATCTGGGGCGATTGGGTGATCGGGTCGATCACGTTGCCGCCCTGCGGATCTGGTCGGCCGGGCTGCAGGCGGGTGCGGAGCCGCTCCCGACGTCGGCCATCCACTGCGACGTGCTGCCCGGCAACGTGTTGCTCACCGACGGCCGGCTCACCGGGGTGATCGACTGGGAAGCCTTCGGTGTGGGCGACCCGCGGTGGATCTGATGATCGCCTGGCACCTGCTGGACGCGGCCGGCCGGCGTCGGTTGCGGGCCCGGCTCGAGGTCGACGAACCGACCTGGCGCCGCGCCGCTGGCTGGGCCCTGCTCCAGGCCGCAGCGGCACTGGACTACTACGCCTCGACGAACCCGATCATGGCGGCGTATTCGGCTGTTGCGTTGGATCGGCTCACTGCCGACGCCTGATCGCTGCCGCCGGCTCGTCCCGATCGTGGCTCGCATCGGGTGCCGGCTCGGTACCGTGGACGACGTGACCACGACCGCCGCCGCATATCCGCACCCGGCTGGACGCCGCCGCGCCGGTCGCCGACCTGGCCGCCATGGTCGCCCGCGGCCGGTGCGTGGTGCTGTCCGGCGCCGGCCTGTCGACCGACTCCGGGATCCCGGACTACCGTGGCCCCGGTTCGGTTCCCCGCTCCCCCATGACCTACCAGGAGTTCCGCTCCGGCCCCGAGGCACGCCAGCGATACTGGGCTCGCAGCCACCTGGGCTGGCAGCGGATGACCCGGGCCGTGCCGAACGAGGGCCACCGCGCGGTGGCGGCCCTGGAAGGCGCCGGGCTGGTCGACCGGACGATCACGCAGAACGTCGACGGGTTGCACACCGACGCCGGGGCCCGCCGGGTGACCGACCTGCACGGCCGGATCGACCAGGTCATCTGTCTCACCTGCAACCAGGTCTCCCCGCGGGCCGACCTGCATGCCCGCTTGGTGGCTCTCAATCCCGGCTTCGGCGCGTCGGTCGAGGTGACGACGGCGCCCGACGGTGACGTGGATCTGGAGGACACCAGCGGGTTTCGGGTGGCTTCCTGCGCCCACTGCGGCGGGGTGCTCAAACCACGGGTGGTGTTCTTCGGCGAGAACGTGCCGAAGTCGACCGTCTCGTTCTGCTACGCCACCGTGGCCGGGGCGGCGTCGCTGCTGGTGCTCGGATCGTCCCTGACCGTCCAGTCCGGGCTGCGATTCGTCCGCCGCGCCCATGCGGACGGCATCCCGGTGGCCATCGTCAACCGCGGTGCCACCCGCGGAGACCCGTTGGCAGACCTGCGGATCGACGCCGGCTGCTCCCCAACCCTGACCGCTCTGCTCGGCGCCCTCTCCCTGCCGGCGCCAGGATCCGGCCCCGGCTGGGTGGAACCAACCCGTAGCTGCGCTACGGGGTTCTCACCCCTCGGCGAGCACCGCGTCCAAGCGTTCGAAGTCCTCGTCCATGCCGGCGTCCATGCCGCTGGCCAGCATCGCGTCGCAGGCCTGCTTGGACGTGTAGGTCGAGGTGACCTCGAGTACCGAACGGCCATCGGCCAGATCGACGAACCGCATCGTTTCGAGTGTCGTGCCCGGTTCACCTTCGTACTCCCAGGTGTGCACGATCAACCCGTCCGAGACCTCATGGTAAGCACCGCGAAAGGCCCACCCGTCCCCGTTCGGTGCCTCGACGACGTAGCGGAACGCCCCGCCCGTCACGGCATCGAATCGGTCGAGCCGCACCGTCGTTCCCCTGGGACCCATCCACCGGACGAACAAGTCCCGATCGATGTGGGCCCGCTGCACCGCCGAGGCCGGCGCGGCGAATTCCCGTCGGTGGCGCAGACTCTGCTCCCCCGTTCGCTCGTGCTCGGTGACGCCCGGACGGCGAATGTCGTTCTGTGTCATGAGATCTCCTTGTTGTCAGTGACCGGTGATTCCCCGGCCAGGTCCGCCAGCACTTCGTCCAAGCGCTGGTATCGCTCCTCCAGGCGACTTACGCCGCGATTCCATCCAGGTCAGCGCCTCGTCGATGCGGCCCGGCTCGAGCTGTACCCGGCGGTTCCGGCCCTCCCGGTGCCGGGTCACGATGCCGGCCCGTTCCAATACACCGATGTGCTGCGACACCGCCTGGAACGACATGGTGAACATCGCCGCCAGGTCGCCGACAGTGGCGTCGGAACGAGCGAGCCGATCGACGATCGTCGTGCGCACCGGGTCACCCAGTGCCTGGAACGTCTCGGCAACGACTGTCGGCATCACGTGTCCCCATCATTCAAGCGATTACTTGAATATAGGAGATCGCGGGTCTTCGCGCAACCCGCCGTTCCAGATCAGTCGGCGAGCAATCCCCGACCGGCAGTCCGGTGCGGCCGGCGATCCTCATGAAAACTCCATCTTCAACACACCCGATGCTGGGCGGGCGTACCTGATCTCCACAATCAGTGCGCCTATCAATAGAGACGAAGCGTTGGCATCAGGTCAGCGCACTCTCTCGGGAGACCTCGATGTACACGCGTATACCCGTTGCTGTGGCGGCCGTTTCGGGCGGCGCCGCGCTGACCATGATGTTCCTCAGCCCGGCCGCGATCGCCGGCGTGCCGACGATGGCCACCGCACAGGCGTCCGACTCCTCGTCCGGTACGGCGAGCGCCGACTGGGCCGGCTGGGATGTCACCGGCGGCACCTACACTTCCGTGTCCGCGTCCTGGGTGCAGCCCACGGTCACCTGCACGACGGCCGACACCGGCTACTCCGCCTTCTGGGTCGGTCTGGACGGCGACGGCAGTCAGTCCGTCGAGCAGATCGGAACCTCCTCCGACTGCGATTCCGGCTCGGCCGTCTACTCGGCCTGGTACGAGTTCTACCCGTCGGACTCGGTCCAGCTGACCGACACCGTCAAGGCCGGGGACAAGATCAGCGCCTCGGTGGTCTATGACAAGTCCGGCGAGTACACGTTGAAGATCACCGACTCCACGCAGGGTTGGACCGAGACGAAGACCGGTAGTTCGCCGGAGGGCACCAATGCCTCCGCGGAAGTCATCGCCGAGGCACCGAGTTCCTCGCGCCAGGGAGACGTGCTGCCGCTGGCCAACTTCAAGACGGTCGACTTCACCGACGTCACGGTCAACGGACAGAAGCTGACCGACCTCGACGGCACCACGAAGATCGACATGGCGTCGCAGTCGGGCACTGGGTTCGGCTACGCGCAGGACAGCGCGTCGTCGGCCGACACCATGGCCACGACCTCCGATCTGACCTCGTCCGGCGGATTCTCCGTCGACTGGGTGAGCGCCGGCTCCGACAGCAGCGGCTCGGACCTGCCGGGTGGAACCGGTTGGCCGGGCAGCTCGGGCAGCGGCGGAGCGGGTCAGGGCTCTTCGGGCAGCGGATCGCAGGGCGACGGTTCCACCGGATCGCAGACCGACCCCTACGGCGACGGCTCGACCGGCATCGCAGACCGACCCCTACGGCGACGGCTCAACCGGTACGCAGACCGACCCCTACGGCGACGGCAGCACCGGCTCATTCCCGTCCTGGCCCGACCTCGGCGACATTCCGTGGGGTGAGCTGCTGAACGGTTTCGGCAGCTGGGATCCGTTCGGTGATGGCACGCAGAGCGACCAGGGCAACGGATCCACCGGCACGACCAGCGACGGCTACCCGGCGATCGTTCAGGGCTGAGCGAGGCCGAACCCGGACGCGGCGAGGATCAACTTCTGTCAGTCTGAGACAGAAGGGACAGTTGACAACAACTTCATCCTCGCGGTCGAAGTTGATCCTCGCAGTACCGGGAGCAGCACGAAAGGGCGGCCGGCCCGCCCAGGTAGGGAGGGCCGGCCGCCCTTTGCCGTGGTGAGGTCCCTCAGACCCGGTGGGTCGGGGCCGGTCGCCCAGGCGGGCCGGGATGCACCGGGCCGGTCGGCTCAGGCCGGGCAGATCTCGGCCGAGCGGTCGGCCGGCCGCCGTGCACGTCGGAGCCGCGCTCGACCGAGACGGCCAGCGCCTCGCCGGCGAACCACTCGAGACGCGACGCGACCGCATCCCAGGCCGCCGGCTCGACGTGCAGCACCATCCGCACCCGGTCGGAGACATGGAATCCGGCGTCCCGGCGACCTTGCTGGACCATCCGCAGCACGTCGTTCGCCGTACCCTCGGCGATCAACTCGTCGTCCAGATGCGTGTCCAGCGCGACGAATCCGCCGGATCGCAGCACCCCGATCGCGTCGTCGGCATCTCCGGTGGCCACCAGTTCCACGGTGTATTCGCCCTCGGCCAGGGTGAAGCCGCCGCAGGTGACGACGCCTTCCTCGGTCAGCGTCCAGTCGCCGGACTTCGCGGCCTTGATCACCTGCTGGACGTCCCGACCCAGTCGCGGGCCGGCCGCGCGGGCGTTCACCGTCAACCGCCGACTGACCCGATCGTCGGCGTCGGCCAGTTCGGTCAGCCGCACCTCCCGGACGTTGACCTCGTTGGCCAGGAGCGACGAGAACGGCTGCAACGCAGCGGAATCGTGCACCGCGACGAGGAGCGATGCCAGCGGTTGCCGGACCCGCTGCCCGGCCGCCTTGCGGACCGAGAGCGACACCGACGCGATCTCGCGGACCTGATCCATCGCCGACACCAGCGCCGCATCGGCCGGCAGCACATCGGCCGCCGGCCAGTCGGTCAGATGCACCGACCGTTCCCCGGTGAGCCCGCGCCACACGGACTCGGTGGTCAGCGGCAGCAACGGCGCGGTCACCCTGGCCACCACCTCGAGCACGGTGTGCAGGGTGTCGATGGCCTCGGCGTCGCCGTCCCAGAACCGCTGCCGCGACCGTCGCACGTACCAGTTCGTCAGCACCTCCAGGTAGGTGCGCACCGACGCGCAGGCCCCGGCGATCTCGTAGACATCCAGTTGCCGGGTCACCTCGGCGACCAGGTCGGCCGTCTTGGCCAGCAGGTACCGGTCGAGCACGTCCGTCGAGTCCGTCCGCCACTGGCCGACCCGGCCCGCCGCGCCCCCGTACAGCGCGAGGAAGTACCAGGCGTTCCACAGCGGGAGGACGCCCTGCCGGACGCCCTCCCGGATGCCGGCCTCGGTGACGACCAGGTCCGCGCCGCGCAGGATCGCCGAGCCCATCAGGAACCAGCGCATGGCGTCCGAGCCGTCCCGCTCGAACACCTCGCCGACGTCCGGGTAGTTCCGCCGCGACTTGGCCATCTTCTGTCCGTCGTCGCCGAGCACGATGCCGTGCGCCACACAGGTGACGAACGACGGTCGGTCGAACAGCGCGGTGGCCAGCACGTGCAACGTGTAGAACCAGCCGCGGGTCTGGCCGTTGTACTCGACGATGAAGTCGCCCGGGTAGTGGTTGTCGAACCACTCGCGGTTCTCGAACGGATAGTGCACCTGGGCGTACGGCATCGAACCGGACTCGAACCAGCAGTCGAGCACCTCGGGCACTCGGCGCATCGTGGATCGCCCGGTCGGGTCGTCCGGATTGGGTCGGGTCAGGTCGTCGACGTACGGTCGGTGCAGATCGTTCGGCCGCGTCCCGAAGTCCCGCTCCAACTCGTCCAGCGAGCCATAGACGTCGGTCCGCGGGTACGACGGGTCGTCGGACTGCCAGACCGGGATGGGCGAACCCCAGAACCGGTTGCGGGAGATCGACCAGTCGCGGGCGCCTTCCAGCCACTTGCCGAACTGGCCGTCCCGGATGTGCGCCGGCACCCAGGTGATCTGCTGGTTCAGTTCGACCATCCGGTCCCGGAACTGGGTGACCGCGACGAACCAGGACGAGACGGCCCGCTGGATCAGCGGCGTGCCGCATCGCCAGCAATGCGGGTAGGAGTGCTCGTAGGACTCCCGCCGCAGCAGCAGCCCGGCCGCCTTCAGGTCGCCGATGATCACCGGGTTCGCGTCGAAGACGTACATCTGCTCGTACGACGGCACCAGAGAGGTGAACCGGCCCTGCGCGTCGATCGGGTTGACCACCTCGATGCCGGCCGCGTCGGTGACCACCTTGTCGTCCTCACCGAACGCGGGCGCGATGTGCACCAGCCCGGTGCCGTCCTCGGCCGAGACGTAGTCGGCGGCCAGGATCTGGAATGCGTTCGGCCGTTCGGTCGGGGCGTCGGCGGTGAAGAAGTCGAACGGCGGCGCGTACCGGCGGCCGACCAGATCGGCGCCGCGGATGGTTTCGAGCACGTGGTCGGTGACGTCGGCGGCGTCCCAGCCCAGTTCCCGGGCGTACGCGGCCAGCCGGGCCGTCGCCAGCAGGTAACGCTCGCCGGCCCCGACGGACCCCGGGGCCGACTCGACGACGGAGTACTCCAGGTCCGGGTGGACGGCCAGCGCCAGGTTCGACGGCACCGTCCACGGCGTGGTCGTCCAGGCCAGCGCCCGAACGCCGGACTCCAGCCGGAAGGCCACGGTGATCGCCGGGTCCTGCCGAGGCTGGTAGGTGTCGTCCATCTTCGTCTCGGAGGCACTCAGCGGCGTCTCACACCGGGTGCAGTACCAGAGCACCCGGTAGCCCTGGTACACCAGACCCTTGTCGAACAGGGTCTTGAACGCCCACATGACCGATTCCATGTAGTCCAGGTCGAGCGTCTTGTAGTCGTGCTCGAAGTCGACCCAGCGGGCCTGCCGGGTGACGTACTCCTCCCACTCGTGGGTGTACCGGAGCACCGAGGAGCGGCACGCCTCGTTGAACTCGGCGACGCCCATCGCTTCGATCTCGGACTTGTGCTTGATACCGAGCTGCCGCTCGGCCTCCACCTCGGCCGGCAGGCCGTGGGTGTCCCAGCCGAACCGGCGCTCGACGCGACGGCCGCGCATGGTCTGGTAGCGCGGTACCACGTCCTTGACGTAGCCGGTGAGCAGGTGGCCGTAGTGCGGCAACCCGTTGGCGAACGGTGGGCCGTCGTAGAAGACGAACTCGTTGGCGCCGCGCTCGCCGGCCTCACGGGCCTCGATGCTGGCCCGGAACGTCTGATCCGACTCCCAGTACGCCAACACCTCGCGTTCGAGCGCGGGGAAGTCCTGATGCGCGTCGACGGCCTTCGCGCCGGCCAGCGGGTAGCCGGCCGGGACGCCGTCACCGGCGAGCGTGTCGCCGGTCGCCGTGGGTTCGTCGGTGGTGGTCATGCCCGCGGTACTCCTGTCCGTGCCGGGTGCGTCACCGGCCGGCGACACACATCCCGCAGGGACGAATCACACCGGTCGCTGCACGACCGCGGATCCGCGGTACCACCCCGCTTGTCCGTCCGGCTCCCCGAGCACGACGGTCGGACCTCTCCGCTCCGGCTGTGACGGGCCGGACCCGTTCGGGTCTAGTGGGGCCGCGCGAGCACGGGCCCGTTCTTCCGAAGGCTCACCGGTGATGGCCGGGTCGACGCCGGCACGCGCGATCTCGGGGACCGTCCGTGCGTACCTCGATACTACCGGGCTATCGGTAGCCGTTTCCCGACCGCATGCGGCGAGCGACCGCACTCGACGAGCGCCCGGGCCGGAAGCCAGGAACGTTCAGCCCTGGTTGGCGTTCTCCGGCTGCTGTTCGGCGGGCTGGGACTCGCCGTTGTCGCTGCCGCCCTTGTCGGAGGAGGCATCGAGCTGTACCAGCTGGTCGGAGATCCAACTCTTGAGCCGCGACCGGTACTCGCGCTCGTAGGTGCGCAGGTCGTCGATCTTCTTCTCCAGCGTGGTCCGCTGCTCGGTCAGCTGGGTCATCGTCTCGGTGTACTTGCGCTGCGCCTCGCGATCCATCGCCTCGGCCTTGATCCGGGCGTCCCGCTCGGCTGCTTCGGCCGCCGACCTGGGCCTCGGCCAGCTGGCTCTCCGAGGTGTTCTTGGCCTCGGACAGCAGCCGGTCGGATTCGGACCTGGCGTTGGAGAGCAGCGATTCGGACTCGGCCCGGGCCGACGAGCGGACGTTCTCGGCCTCCTCGGCCGCCTCGGCCGTGAGCCGGTCGGCCGTCTCCTGGGCCAGCCCGAGCAGGCGCGCCGCCTGCACGTGCGACCCCTCGCCGACCGCGGCGGCCGCGGCCACCGGTGCGGCGGCAACCGGCTGCAGCGGAAGCCGGCTGGGCGGCAGCCGCCTGCCGGGCCGCGTCGGCCTCCTGCTGGGCGGCGGCGTGCGCCTGACGGGCCTGCTCGGCCTCCTGCTGCGCCTGACCGGCGGACTGCTCCGCGGCCTCGGCGCGCTGGGCCAGCTGCTGGTTCTCCTGCTGCAACCGGGAGATCTCGTCGTGCAGCGGCTGCGTGTCCGGAGTCGGCGGCGTACCGCCGGCCTCGTAGGTGCTCAACCGTTGGGTGAGGTCGTTGTTCTCCTCGATGAGGTTGGAGAGCTCGGCCTCCACCAGGTCGAGGAAGGCGTCCACCTCGTCCTCGTCGTACCCCCGCTTACCGATCGAGGGCTTCTTGAAGGCGACGTTGTGCACGTCGGCCGGCGTGAGCCGCATGGCTACTCCTTCGTGGAACGTGAACGGCCGGGCAACAGTCTGGCAGACCCGCGCCGGTGCGGCTGCATCATGGCCCGACGCAGGCGGGACATGTCACAGGCTGGCCAGGGCCAGCCGCGAGACGACAGACAGCAGGATCTGCACAACGATCAGCAGAACCATAATGCTGAGGTCGAACCCTACCCCGCCCAACTTGACGGTCGGGATGAGCCTGCGGAACAGCCGCACCGGTGGGTCGGTGGCCGTGTAGAGCAGTTCCATCGCCACCGCGGAGGCGCCGACCGGCCGCCAGGTTCGTGCGAACACCCGCACCATCTCGATGACCAGGCGGCCGAGCAGCAGCCACCGGATCAGCCAGAGCAGCAGGTAGACCAGCTGCCAGACGATGTTCACGACTCCACTTCTACCTGATGAACCCGCGGAGGTTGGCATCGACCGGACGGTCCGACACGAAACGGGCCCTGCTCGACCGCGCTACTTGATCGTGCCGGAGGACACCGACCCCTGCAGTTGCCGCTGGAAGACGATGTAGACGATCAGCACCGGGATGATGGTGATCACCACCGCGGCGAACAGCGCACCGAAGTCCACCGCATAGCCGGCCTGCGAGGCGAACGAGGCCATCCCTTGCGAGAGCACATAGTTGTCCTGGTTGGTGTTCAGTGCGACCGGCAGCAGGAATTGGTTCCACAGCCCGAGGAAGTTGAAGATCGCCACTGCGGCCATGCCCGGCTTCGCCATCGGCAACATGATCTGGAAGAACGTGCGCCACTCGCCCGCGCCATCGACCTGCGCCGCCTCGTAGATCTCGTTCGGCAGCGTCCGGAAGAACGAGTAGAGGAAGAACACGGTGAACGGCAGGGCGAACGCGACATAGGTCAGGATCAAGCCGGGCAGTGTGTTCAGCAGGCCGATGTTCTTGAGGATGAAGAACAGCGGCACGATCGCCATGAAGACCGGAAAGGTCAGTCCGGCGAGCATGGTGTAGTAGATGAGGCGGTTGCCCCAGAACTGGTAGCGGGCCAACACGTAGGCGCACATGGCGCCGAGGATCATCACGATCACCAGCGCGAACCCGACCACGATCACCGTGTTGAAGAACCACTTGCCGATGCCGGCGGTCTTCCAGGCATTGGCGTAGTTGTCGAAGTTCAGCGACGTCGGCAGGGCCAAGGGTCTGGACAGGATGGCGTCCGTGGTCTTGACCGACGACATCAGCACCCACAGCAGCGGGACGATGACGATCGCCGACCAGAGCACCAGCACGAAGTGCGAGGCACTCGCGACCGCGACGTCACCGGCCGACGACCGCCGACGCTGCGGCTCGGGGGGCGCCGGACGGCCGGCGCCTGTTCGGTCAAGGTCGAGGTCATGCGTGCTCACCTGCCTTTCCGCCACCGGTGAGCCGATTGATCAGGAACACCAGCGCCGCGAACAGCAGGGTGACGACCGCCAGGGTGACACCCATGGCCGTGGCATAGCCGAACTGCCCCTTGCGGAACGCGGTGTTGTACAGGTCCTGGGACATGGTCAGGGTGGAGTTGTTGGGGCCGCCGAACGGGTTCAGGGCCTGCATGTAGACGAACGCGTCCAGTGCGGCGATCCCGAGATAGATGTAGGCCGTCTGCACGGTGTCGCGGATCAGTGGCACCGTCACCGAGACGGCGGTCCGGAACCGGCCGGCGCCGTCCAGTCGGACGGCCTCGTAGGTCTCCGCGGGAATGCCCTTGATCGCCGCCACGAACAACACGGCGTAGAAGCCGACGAAGCCCCAGATGATCACGAACATGGACGCCGGCATCGCGGTGGACACCTCGCCGAGCCAGGCGAAGTCCTTGAACTGGTCCAACCCGATGCCGGTGAGGGTCGCGTTCAGGATGCCCGCCGACGGGTCGTAGACCTGCGCCCAGATCAGGCCGATGACGATCGCCGGGATGCAGTACGGGAAGAACGAGACCACCCGGTAGAAGCTCGAGGCCTTCAACCCGCGCACCGGGCCGGTCGACGGACCGCCGACGGTGACCATGCTGGCGATCGCCAACGCCAGGATGATCGTCACCAGCGGCACGACGATGCCCAGCGCGATGTTGTTGCGCAGGGCGATCAGGAAGGTGTCGTCGTGCAACAGCTTGCGGTAGTTGGCGAGCCCGGTGAAGTTCATCGTCTCGGAGAAACCACCCCAGTCGGTCATCGAGTAGTAGATGGCCTGGATGAACGGGGCAACCACGAAGACGATGAAAATGGTCAGGGGCAGGCCGAGGAAGACCAGCATGAAGCTGACCTTGTCGAAGCTGAGACCGCGGCGCGCCTTGGCCTTGCCGCCGCCGATGGCTCCGAACAGGCCGGCGAGAAGGAACAGGTACCAACCGATCCCGGCCTGTTTGAACGCATCGGCGACCTTGAGCGGGCCGACCGTGAGCCACCACAGCGCGCACCCCGCGGCGACCAGGCCGGCGACCAGCCCGATGGTGCCGAGCACCCGACGGGCGGCCGGACGGACCAGCAGTCCGATTCCGGCCAGCAGCATGACGACCCCGGCCAGGGCCGAGACCATGATGGCGTAGGACGCACCGATGGACCCGATCCCGGTCGGGTCCGTGTTGTAGTACCAGCCCCACCCGGTGACCCACGAACCGTCGTCGGCAGTGAACCATCGCAACGTCAGTTGCAGCACCGCGAACAGGCCGCCGAGCAGCAGCAGCACGGCGGCCACCGGGTCCTGCCGACCCGGCGAGTCGGTGGCGACGACCTCGGCCGGTTGCGGTACCCCCGGCTCGAGCGCGAAGGCAGTGGGTTGGTTCATTCAGCTCACCTCCAACCGGTCCGCCCGCAGCGGGGAGCCGCGGTGGCGGCTCCCCGCGGCGGGAGAACAGTGACGAGCACAGATGCATCAGCCGGTGACGGAGATCTTCGTGACCGAGCTGTCGCCGGCGACCTTGTCGGTGATGTCCTGCAGGCCCTTGGTCAGGCCGGCCGCGTCGACCTGGCCGGACAGGAATCCGTTCCAGACGACCAGCTGGTCGGTGTTCATGCCGTACAGATCCACGAACTGGTAGTTGAACACGTTGGTACCGGCGCCGTCCAGCATCTTGGTCTGCGAGACCAGTGCGGTGGAACCGAACCCGTCGTCCGGCACCAGGCCCTTGACGATGGTCGGCGCCAGCCGGGTCTTGGCGAAGTTGGTGGCGGCATCCTTGGACAGCATCGCGCGCAGGATCTCCTTGCCGCCGGCCACGTTGGCCGCCTTGGACGGCACGATGAACGGCTCGCCGGCCGCGCTGCGCAGGGCCTCCCAGGGCAGCTTGGGGCTGCTGGTGACGGTCGGCTCGGGGACCCCGGTCATCTCGAAGCCACTCTTGGTGGCCTTCTTCATCTCGTTCTCGATCCACGAACCCGACGGGTAGAGCAGGGCCTGCTGATCGTTGGACCACTTGGCCTGGGCCGCGGTGAACTGGGTGCCGGCGCCGCCGGGCACGAAGTAGCCGTTCTTGACCGCGGTCTCCATGGCGGTGAACACCTTCTGGATGGCGTCCGCCGACCAGCAGTTCGGGGTGAGGTTCTCCAGGTCGAGCCGGACCTGGTCGCCGCCCTCCTTGATCGCCGAGTCGGTCGCGAGGGTCTGGTAGTAGGTTGCGGCCTCCTTGCCCCAGACGAACAGGTACTTGCCCTTGGCCTTGGCCTTGGCGCCCAGGTCCAGGGCAGTCGTCCCAGGTCTTCGGCGGGTCCCAGCCGTTCTCCTTGAACAGGCTGGCCGAGTACCACAGGGCGTAGATGGTCAGCACGTAGTTGATGGCCACGAACTTGTCGCCGAAGGTTCCCGGCGCCTTGACCCCGGCGTAGAGCGTGTCGGCGATCTTGGTGCCCTCCAGGTTCGGCGCCTCGAAGACGTCGTCCAGCGTCTCGAGCTGGCTCGAGGATGGCGTTGAAGCCCATGGAGTTGGCCCCGGAGTTGTCGATCAGGTCCGGCGGGTTGCCGCTGACGAACCGGGGCTGCAGCTGCTGGCTGATCTGGGTCGACGGCGACACCTTGATCGTCACGCCCAGGTTCTTCTGGACGATGTCGGTGGCGAAGGTGACGTAGTCCGTAGCCGTAGCCGCCGTCGAAGATCACCGCGTCGATCGACGATCCGGACGCCACGTTGAACGGGTTCGCGGCGGCCGCGGTGCCGCCGCTGGATCCGGCCGAGCTGCCGGCGCTGGACATGGCCGAGCTGCCGGCGCTGGATCCGGCCGCGCTGGGCGTGGTCCGGCCGCACTGGTGGTCGCGGCCGCAGTGGTGGCGGCGGCGGTGGTCGAGCTGGCGCTGGTTCCGCCGCCGGCGCAGGCGGCCAACGCACTGCCGAACGGCACGAGCGCGGCAGCGCCGAACGCGGCCCGGAGCAACGTACGACGGCTGACGTTACCGTCGGCGCCTGACTTCTGGGGTTGTTCCGTGGTCATGGGGTGACCGACCTTTCCGTGAGAGCTGTGGGTTCTGCGGGTTCTGGGGACACCGTGGGCTCGGGGAGCCCGCGTTTGATGCGATGGCCATACCTGGCTTCCAGGACGTTGTTGTGCGCATCTCCTTCCGGGATGTTGGCCGAGATGTAGACCGGTGGCACGCCCCCGGACGCGGCGATTCGTTCGGTCACGCCGATGGTCAGCAGTTGGGCGATGAACGCCGCCGTCAGGGACGACACCGCGCCGACCCGGACGGTCCGAGCCGAGCCGGTCACGGCGATGTCGATGGTGCTGTCGCCGTAGGGGGCACGGTTGTCCAGCACGATGTCGGCGATCTCCGACAGCCGTTGACCACTGGGGTGTTTGGGCACGACCGCGGCGGTGTGCTCGAGGCTGGTCACCGCGATCACCTTGTGCCCGTGTGCTTTGGCCTCGAGCGCCATGCCGACGATGGAGCCGTTGACACCCGAATTCGAGGCGATCACGAACACGTCGGCGGGATGAATGGGGTACAGGCTGAACAACTCCGGCGCCACCGTCGAGTCCCGTTCCATCGACGATCCGGACAGCTCGTCGGCGCTGCGGCCGCCGTACAGGGCCAGATCCCGCAGGGTGATGTTGTTGGTCGGGATGAGTCCACCGGCCCGGCCGGCGATCTCCATCGCGAACGCCTGGGAATGTCCGCTGCCGAAAGCCTGGACGACACCGCCGGAGGTGATGCAGGTGGTCAGGAGCTCGATGGCCGCGTCCAGTCCACCGGCCCGGGCGTCGGCGGCGATAGCGGCCAGGCGGGAGTCCACTTCGGTGAGGAACTCGTCGACGTGCTCAGGCATTCAGATCCTCTCGCTTTGCTGACTTGACCCGGCCGGCTCCGGGCAGTACCCGCCGGTGCGCGGAGACGGCCATGGCCGACGCGGCCAGGTTGGTGGCGACCTCGGCGAAGTTCTGCTGGGCGATCGACAGGTACAGCAGGTCGAGCACGAACAGTTGGGCATGTTTGGCCGCCAGGTCGTCCGGTTGCAGATAGGCGTCGGTCGCGTAGGTGGTGATGTGGGCGTCGGCCACGGCCGCGAGCGGCGAGCTCGCCATGCTGGTGATGGCGATGGTGAACGCGCCGGACGACCCGGCCTGGGCCAGCATCTCGATCGTCTCTTCCGTCCGACCGGTATTCGAGATCGCCAGCGCGACACAGCCTTCCCGCTGCAGCGCGGCACTGGCCAGACCGGCGTGGGCCTCGGTCCAGGCGTGCACGCTGATGCCGATCCGGTACAGCCGACTGGCCAGTTCCTCGGCCATGCCGCCGCTGCCGCCGATGCCGTAGATGTCCAGGTGGCGGCTTCCGGCGATGGCGCGCGCGACGCGACTGACCTGCTCGGAATCCACCCCGTCGGCCGTGGTCTGCAGGGACGTGGTGTGGGCGGCGAGCAGGGCCTGCACCACGACGTGCGGCGCGTCCTTGGGTCCGAAGGATCGTCCGACGTCGGCCCGCCAGGATTCCGCACTGTCCCCGCGGCCGATGTCGGAGGCGACCGCCACCCGGAAGGGGACGTAGCCGGAATAGCCGACCAACCGGCAGAATCGGGTGACGGTGGCCGGTGAGGTGCCGGCCTGCCGGGACAGTTCGGTGATGGACAGGTGAAGCGGCGCAGTCGGGTTCGTCAACAGCAGCTCGGCGATCTTGGTCATCGCCGCCGGCATCTGCGGCATGTGCGCGATGATCCGGTCGCGCACCCGCACCGTCGGATGGTGCGACCTTACGGGCAGCTGTTGGCATACTGATGAAAATCCGTCTCAGCCGTGGGGTGGTTTGGATGAAAATAATTCTCGTTGGCCGGGCGGCTGTCAAGCCTCCCCGGTATCGAATGTGTTACGACCTGGTAGTCGGTCGATGAGGGCGTACCTCGGAGTGGACGCGGGCGGCACCTCCACTCGCGCCGTGCTCCTCACGAGCGACGGGACGTGCCTGGGCTACGGCCGCGCCGGGGGCGGCAATCCGGTGTCGTGGGGGCCCGAGGCCGCGACCCGGTCGGTGGCCGCCGCGGTCTCGGCGGCGCTGCATGACTGGCGGCGCGTCTTCGGCACCGGACCCGGCCCACTCGCCCTGGCCGGGCCGGCCGTGCTGGCCATGGCCGGGGGCAGTGCCGCGGCGTCGCCGGAGAGCTGGTCGACGGTGTTGGCCGAGGTCGGCGTCCGGGCCGCGGTGCGCCAGGAGTCCGATCTGCTGGCCACGTTCTGCGCCGGAACCGCGGAGGTCGCCGGATATGCGGTGGTGGCCGGCACCGGCGCCTCGGCAATTCGGGTGAGCGACGGCGAGACCGTCGCCGTGGTCGACGGCCTCGGCTGGCTGCTGGGCGACGAGGGTTCGGGCTTCTGGATCGGTCACCACGCCGCCCGCGCCGCCCTGGCCGCACTGGACGGCCGGGGTCCGGACACCGCACTCACCGAGGCCGTCCTGCGGGATCTCGAACTCCTGGTCGAGCCCGACCCGGGTCGGCCGCTCGGTGGGCGCCCGGAGGTGCTGGCGCTGGCCGTCGGAGCGCTGTACCGGCTGCGGCCGGTGGAGATGTCCCGGTTCGCCGCAGCCGCCCTGAAGGCCGCCGAGGCCGGCGACGCAGTGGCGACGGACATCGTCGCGCAGGCCCAGCGGCGACTTCTGCACAGCCTGGCGACCGTCCACCGACCCGGCCATCACGGACCGGTGGTCCTCGGCGGCGGCATCGCCCGGCGGCTGCCGACGTTGCCGGCCGGGGTGGCCGGGTTGGCGCGGACCTGGGCCGCCGAACCACCGCAGGTGGTAACGGTCGAGGACGGCACGGCTGGGACTGCCGTGCTCGCCCTGCGACGCGCCGGCCTCGTGGTCGACGAGCCGGTGTTCGACCGGCTCATCGCCTCCCTGGCGCTGCGGACCGCGACGACGGGTCAGCCGCCGGCGGGACGGTGACGGGCGGATCGGTCCCTGGACCCGCCAAGCGCCGACCTGGGCGACGCCACACGTCCGTCGCAGCGGCGACTCACCGGGCCGGCACGGCGAGGGCCGCGGCGTCCTCCGGCTCGTCGTGTTCCTCGACGTTGTGCGAGTTGGTGAGGGTGAGAGCGCCGAGGGTGGCGACCACACCGACAACGACCGCCAGGATGACGAAGATGATGCGTTCGCCGTGGAAGAACGACGCGACCAATTCGGAGCTCCAGACGCCGTCGGGCAGGGTCGTGGTGATCAGCAGCGCGACCATGGTGCCGACGATCGCCGTCCCGACGCTCGTCCCCACCTCCTGCGCGGTGTCGTTGAGGGCGGTGCCGATGGAGGTGCGGTTCTCCGGCATGGCCTCGACCAGGGCAACGGCGCAGATGGTCATGACGGTCCGCAACCCGATGGTCATGACGACCATGGACGCGGCGATGGCCAGGTAGTTGTGCTCGACGCCCCAGGCCAGGCCGGCGAGACCGGCGACCAGGAATCCCGCGCCGACCAGGCAGGCGATGCGGTGTCCGAAGCGCTTGGCCAGGCCCTCGGAAATCGGGGAGGCGACGATCATCGTCAGGATGAGGGGCAGGTTGGCCAGTCCGGCGCGCATCGGGCTCCAGCCCCACGCGAACTGGAAGTGCAGGATGAGGGTGAACATCACGCCGGCCATCGCGATGGAGGTGCCGGCCTGCGCCACCGCGGCGCCGCGCACCGGGCCTCGGGAGAAGAGCGCGAGATCCAGCATCGGTGAGGCCGCGGTGCGCTCCCGCACGATGAATCCGACCAGCGCGGCGCCGGCGCCCACCACCGATGCGATGGTGAGCGGCGCACCCCACCCGTGTTGCACGCCGCTGGTCAGCGAGTAGCAGGCCAGGCCGATGGTGGCCATGCTCAGCACCGCGCCCGCAAGGTCGAGTCGGTCGTGGGTGAGGTCCTCCGGACGATCGCCCGGCACACCGATCCGCACGCCGAGCCAGGCGATCAGCGCGACCGGAGCATTGATCAGCAGCAGCCACTGCCACTGGAAGTGCGCCAGGACGGTGCCGCCGAGCACCGGGCCGAGTACGAAGCCGGACATCCCGACGACGATCATGACGGTCATCGCCCGCATCCGCAGCGTCGGTGAGTCGAACAGCCGGAACACCAGCGAGTTCGTGATCGGCGCCATGGCCGCTGCCGCGAGCCCGAGGGCCGCGCGCAGGGCTATCAGTTGGCCGCTGCTACTCACCATGGCCACGCCCAGGCTGATGATGCCGAAGGCGGCCAGGCCGTAGAGCAGCACTCGCTTCCGGCCGAACCGGTCGGCCGTCGAGCCGGCGGTCAGCAGCAGACCTCCGAAGGTCAGGGAATACGCGCTGGTCACCCACTGCAGTGCGGTGGTGCCGCTGTGCAGATCGCGGGCGATGGTCGGCAGCGCGACGGTCAGCAGGGTGTTGTCGACCATCTCCACGAAGAACGCGAGGCACAGTGCGGCAAGCGGGATCCATGCGGCGCGCATCGAGGGGTACGTGCGGGCAGCGGTGGTAGGGAGTGTGGTCATGGCAGCGGCTCCGGCTGTATCGAACTACGTTCGTTGATCGAACCTTGTTCGATAATAGAACATCGTTCGATATCCGGCAACCACCCGGCCCGTGTGGTGGGATGAAACGGTGGCGACCCGGAACCAGAGCGGACTGGGCAGCGCGGACCGACCGGTGCGCGGGCCACGCCGACGTGCCTCCCTCTCGCTGGATGCGGTGTTGACCGAGGCGGTCACCTTGCTGGACGAGGCGGGCCAGCAGGGGCTGACGTTCCGGGCGTTGGCCGCGCGACTCGGCGGGGGCGTCGGCAGCATCTACTGGTACGTCTCGAGCCGCGACGAACTGCTGGACCTCGCGGCCGACCACGTCATGGCCGATGTACTCACGGCGATCGAGCCGATCGGTGGTGCCGACCCGATCGACGCTCTGCGCAGCATCGGCGTCACAGTCTTCGACGCCATCGTGGACCGGCCGTGGCTCGGTGCCTATGTCCTGCGCGACACGGGTGTCCAGGAGCACTCGCTGAAGGTCTACGAGAAGATCGGCGAACAGGTGCTGCGCCTGCACCTGACGCCGCGGCAGAGTTTTCACGCCGCATCGGCGATCGTCGGCTTCGTCCTGGGCACGGCGGCCGACATGGGTCAGGAACTACCCGAGGCGCTGCTGTCCGGAGAGCTGGCGCCGGACGAATACATGTCCAGGGTCGTCGCCCAATGGCGGGCCCTCGACCCGGCTGAGTTCCCTTTCGTTCACCACATCGTCGACGAGTTCGAGGGTCACCAGGACGCCGACCAGTTCCTGGCCGGGCTCGATCTGTTGCTGGCCGGGCTGCGCCTGCAGGCCGGGGCCTGACATCGGGCGGCGCGGCCGATCAGGCGGGATCGACTGAGGGTGCCGTCGACGCACTCACCCGCGAGCCCACCAGTAGCCGAGCAGGGTGCAGTGGGTGGTGGACGGTGGGTACAGGTCAGTGCGCGGCGGCGGTCAGCCGCCGGGCATCGGCCAGCACGGCGTCGCGAGTCTCTTCGAGGTCAGCACCGACGCCGGCGGACGGCAGGAGCATGAACACCTTCGTGGTGACCTTGTCGATGGAGCCGCGAGCGGCGAAGGCCAGACCGGCCGAGAAGTCGACCAGCCGGCGGGCGTCGGCGTCGTCCATCTCGGTCATGTCCAGAATGACGGCCTGACCTTCACGGAACTTCTCCCCCACCACTCGGGCGTCGGTGAACCCGGTGAGCTTCACGGTAACCGGCCGGACCGCCGTCGCGGATTCGGTCTTGGTCTCCACGCGGGTTTGCATGGCCAGCGCTCCCTGGCTCACCGGCTCCTCGGCGAAACCGCGACGTGGCCGGGTGCTGCGGGCGGGCTCCGGCCGCGCGGCCGGCGGCCCGTCGTAACCCTCCGCGGTGTACTCGGCCTCTGGGTACTCGGCCCTGGCGTACTCCCGCCCGGCCGGCTCGGCGTACGCGGGCGCGGGGGTGCTGCCGCGGTACCTGGACCGCTCGGCCGGCGTCTGGTGCGCAGGGGCGTCGTAGTCATCGGCGTCATCACGACCGTGGTAGTCCCTGGCGTCGTAATCGTGGTGGTCGTACTCGTCGCCGTCGTAGCTGCGGTTCTCCTCGGGGACCAGCCCCAGGAACGCACCCACCTTGCGCCACGATCCCATGTCGTTCCTCCCAGAAGTCACCGCCGTGCAACGAATCCGAGGCTATCGGTCGGTGCCGGGCGCTCGAGGCTGCGACACGCCTTGTCACCGGCCGAATCATGTCCGCCGTGGACGCCGGTGGGCCATCCGTGCGCGCGGCCCCGGACCCCGCGGCGGACCGGGCCGCCGTGCGGCGCGCGGCGGCCGTCGCGGCCGGTCAGCCGCCGGACATGTCCATCCAGATCAACCCGGCCTGCCGGCCGGTGGGCACACCGCGACGGTGGCTGTAGAGCGCGGCATCCTCGTAGGTGCAACGGGGGTCGACCTTGACGCCGGCCACGCCGGCCTCCTGCAGCCGACGAACCAGGCCGGCGCGCAGGTCCAGACCCGGGGTGCCGCGCGTGGTGACGGTCGCCGAACCGGGCAGTGCCGCTTCGATCTCGTCCCGCAGCCCGGCCGGCACCTCATAGCAGGCGCCGCAGATCGCCGGTCCCACAAGCACTTCGACGCGTCCGACGTCGGCACCGGCGGCGGCCATCGTGGTCAACAACTCACGGTCGATTCCGGCGGCCGAGCCCTTGCGGCCGGCGTGGGCCGCGCCGATCACGCCGGCGGCCGGGTCAGCGGCGAGCAGGGGCACACAATCGGCGGCCAGCACGGCAAGCCCGAGACTCGTTGACGTGGTGACGATCCCGTCGGTGGCCGCGGTGTCAGCCGCGCCGTCGCTCACCATGCGCACGGCGGTGCCGTGCACCTGATGCATCCATACCACCCGATCCGGCGACAACCCGGCGGCAGCCGCCAACCGAGATCTGTTCGCCGCCACGGCCTTCGGGTCGTCACCGACGGCGCCGCCGAGATTGAACGCGGCGTACGGACCGATCGACCGGCCGCCGCCGCGTCCGGTGACGATTCGCCGCACGCGCACAGCGGATACGCTACCGCCGAACCCGACCCGGGTCGTGCGACCGGATCCCGGCCGGCGCCATCCCGGCCGGCCCGGTCAGCGCCGCATGAACGGCGGCACGTCCACGTCGTCGTCCTCGAACGGCATCGGTCGCGGGGCCGACGCCTGCCGCTGCGGCTCGGGCCGCTGCTGGTATCCCTGCCCGTGCCCGTTGGGGTGACCGTTCGACGCGCTCGCCCCGACCGGAACGGGCGGGTCGTACCGCACGCCGTGCTGTTCGGTGCCTTGTCCCTGGGGAGCCTGCTCGAACTGGTCGACCTCCGGCCGGTCGGCCTGCGCCTGGTTCGGGCGGGCCTGGCCCTGCCCGCGCCCCTCCGCGCCGCGGGTCAGCGGCGGCAAGGTGGACGGCGTCGAGTCGAAGCCGGCCGCGATCACCGTGACCCGGACCTCGTCGCCGAGCGAGTCGTCGATGACCGTCCCGAAGATGATGTTCGCGTCCTCGTGCGCGGCCTCCTGCACGAGCGAGGCCGCCTCGTTGATCTCGAAGAGACCGAGGTCGCTGCCGCCGGCGATGGACAGCAGCACCCCGTGCGCGCCGTCCATCGAGGCCTCGAGCAGCGGCGAGTTGATCGCCTTCTGCGCGGCGGTCACCGCCCGGCCCTCGCCGCGGGACGAACCGATGCCCATCAGGGCGGTGCCGGCGCCGGCCATCACCGACTTCACGTCCGCGAAGTCGACGTTGATCAGGCCCGGGCGTGGTGATCAGGTCGGTGATGCCCTGGACGCCGTTGAGCAGGACCTCGTCGGCGGACCGGAACGCGTCCATCAGCGAGACGCCGAGGTCGCCCAGCTGCAGCAGCCGGTCGTTCGGGATGACGATCAGGGTGTCGCACTCGTTGCGCAGCTCACGGATGCCGTCCTCGGCCTGGCCACCGCGGCGCTTGCCCTCGAAGGCGAACGGGCGGGTGACCACACCGATGGTCAGCGCGCCGAGCTTGCGGGCGATGGAGGCGACCACGGGGGCGCCACCGGTGCCGGTGCCACCGCCTTCGCCGGCGGTGACGAACACCATGTCCGCGCCCTTGAGCACCTCCTCGATCTCCTCGCGGTGATCCTCGGCGGCCTTGCGGCCGACATCGGGGTTGGCGCCCGCGCCGAGGCCCCGGGTGAGTTCGCGCCCGACGTCGAGCTTGACGTCGGCGTCGGACATCAGCAGCGCCTGCGCGTCGGTGTTGATCGCGATGAACTCGACCCCGCGGAGACCGACTTCGATCATGCGGTTGACCGCGTTGACGCCGCCGCCGCCGATCCCGACGACCTTGATCACGGCGAGGTAGTTGTGTGGTGGCGTCATGAGATGTCCTCCTGGTCGGTCCGGCGCCGCGGATCCGGTGTGTCGAGCAACCCTCGACCTCTACCAGACCCTTATAGTTATGTCAGGTGCCACTGCGGAGAAACGTAGAGCGGACACCGGTTTCGACCGTGCAGGCGCGCCGACGTGTCGCGCGTTTCCTGCAACTTTGACGCGCCCGCGAGGATCAACTTCCGTCGTCCTGTGACAGGAGTGACAGCGGGTGCAAACTTCATCCTCGCCGCGGAAGTTGATCCGCGCAGGCCCCGGGTAGAGCTGGGTCAGCGGACGGTGGCGAAGGTCGGGTCGGAGATGTCGTAGGTGGTGCCGGGCTGTTCCAGCAGGACCGGCAGCACCTTGGCCTTGGCCTCGACCTGGCTGTCGTCGCCCCAGATCACCGTCTTGCCGCCGGTCAACGACAGCACGATCCGGTAGGGAGAGCGGGCGACCACCGCCGTCACCTGCGACGCCACGCCCTTGGGCAGGCTGCGGATCACCGCGATCGCGCCCAGGGTGGCCCGGTCCGTCGGCCCCGGGGTCGCCAGGTCGACGGTCAGCAACTTCTCCGGTTTGCTCCCGACCTTCAGGTACGGCACGCCGTGACCGGTCCAGCAGCCACCACGAACCGTTGGCCTGGGTCGCGGCGACCGCGGTCCGCGGGGTGACCGTCACCAGCACGGCGTCGGGCCACTTACGCACCGCCGTCACGGATTCGACCTCGGGCACCGCGGCCTTCACCTGGGCGACCACGGCGGCCGGCTCGACGGTGATCAGCGGGGTTCCGGTCGGCACGTCGACCGCGGCCCGCACCCGGTCGGCCAGACTGCCGGACACCCCGGTGACCACCACCTGTTTGAGGCCGAGCACCGAGGTCCAGCGCACCACGTAGTACGCGCCGCCGGCCAGCGCCAGGATCAGTACCAGGGCCAGTACCCACGGCCAGCGCCGTGGCCGGTGGCGGACCGGCCGGACCGGCGCAGGCTCGGTGTGCGTCGCGGTGGCCGTCACGATTCCTCCAGGCGGGCCAGCAGTTCCGGGCCGAGCATCGTGACGTCGCCGGCACCCATGGTGAGCACCACGTCACCGGCCCGCAGCAGCGCGGCGAGGGTGTCCGGCGCCCCGGCCAGCGACGGTTCGAACAGCACGATCTGCGGTCCGTCGGTGATCCGGTCGGCGATCAGCGCGCCGCTGATCCCCGGTAGCGGGTCCTCCCGGGCGCCGTAGACGTCGAGCACGACGACGACGTCGGCGGCGGCCAGCGCGTCGGCGAAGTCGTCGGCGAAGGTGGCGGTGCGCGAGTACAGGTGCGGCTGGAACACCACCACCAGCCGCCCGGCGCCGACCAGGTCACGGGCGGCGAGCAGCTGGGCGCGCACCTCCGTGGGGTGGTGGGCGTAGTCGTCGTACACGATCACGCCGGCCGCCCGGCCCTTGTACTCGAACCGGCGGCGGACTCCGGTGTACGCGGCCAGCCCGCGGGCCATCACCATGACCTCGACACCGAGCTCGACGCCGGCGGCCAGCGCGGCGGTGGCGTTGGCGACCATGTGGGCACCGGGGACGGCCAGCGCCAGATCCGCGACGGTCCCGTCCGGCAGCCGCACCGCCGCCGTGCTGCCGTGCCCGGCGGCGGCCGAATGCAGGATCCGCACATCGGCGTCCTCCGCCAGCCCGTACCCGACGATCCGGGGCAGGCCGGTGGGCCGCGCCCGCAGCCGGTCGAGCAGGGCCAGCACGCCCGGATCGTCCACGCAGGCGACCAGGAACCCGCCCGGCAGGATCCGGTCGACGAACTGGTCGAACACCGCGGCGTAGGCCTCGGCGGTGCCGTGGTGGTCGAGGTGGTCGGGCTCGAGGTTGGTGATGATCGCGCCGTGCGGCCGGAAGGACAGGAACGAGCCGTCGGACTCGTCGGCCTCCGCGATGAAGATGTCGCCGCTGCCGTGGTGCGCGCCGGTGCCGGACTCGTTGAGCTCGCCGCCGATGGCGAAGGACGGATCGACTCCGGCGTGCTGCAGCGCGACGGTCAGCATCGAGGTGGTCGACGTCTTGCCGTGGGTGCCGGCCACGCAGACGCTGCGACGTCCGGTCATCAGGGCGGCCAGCGCGTCGGCCCGGCGGACCACCGGCACGCCGCGGTCCCGGGCCTCGACCACCTCCGCGTTGTCCGGCCGGATCGCCGACGGACACGACGACCGCGGTCGGTCCGCCGTCGAGCAGGTCGAGGTTGCCCGCGCTGTGCCCGATGGCGGTGCGCACCCCGCGCAGGCTCAGCCCGGTCAGCACGTGCGAGCCCTTGGCGTCGGAGCCCGGACACCGCCAGTCCGCGGTCGGCCAGGATCCGGGCGATCGCGCTCATCCCCGCGCCGCCGGCCCCGACCAGGTGGGCTGCGGGCCAGCGAGACGCCGTCCTCGGTGACCGGCGGCGCGGGTGCCGGCGCGCCCGGATCGGCGGGCCCAGCCCGGTCGGGCCCAGTCCGGGCGGGCCCAGCCCGGTCGGGCCGGTCACGACGCGCCCCGGCGATACGCAGGATGGCGGCCGCGAGTTCCCGTCCGGCGTCGGCGGCGCCGCCGGCGACCGCGGCGGCGGTCATGGCGTCACCCTCGGCCGAGCCGGTCAGCAGCGGAACGACCCGGTCGATGATCACCGTCGGGGTCAGGTCGGCGTCTCCACCACGATCGGCGGCGCCCGCGGCGATCTGGCCGTCGGCGTTGAGCCGCTGCTCGCCGTTGCCGTGCGGCAGCGGGACGTACACCGCGGGCAGCCCGACGGCGCCGATCTCGGCGACCGTCATCGCCCCGGACCGGGCGAGCACCAGGTCGGCGGCCGCGTAGGCGAGGTCCATCCGGTCGAGGTAGGGCACCGCGACGTAGGGGGGGCTGCCCGGGTCCTGATCCGGCAGGTCGACGCTGTTCTTCCGGCCGTAGGCGTGCAGCACCCCGACGCCGGCATCGCCCAGCGCGGTCGCGGCGCCGCTGACCGCCTCGTTGATCCGCTGCGCACCCTGCGAGCCGCCGAACACCAACAGAGTCGGTGCGTCCGGGTCGAGTCCGAAGAACTCCCGGGCCGAGGCCCGCAGCGCCGCTCGGTCGAGTTCGGCCAGCTCCCGTCGCACCGGATTGCCGATCACCCTGGCCCCGGCCAGGCCCGGAGCCGGGCACGGCGGCGGCGATCAGCGTGGCGAACCGGGCGCCGATCTTGTTGGCCAGACCGGCCCGGGCGTTGGCCTCGTGCACGACGATCGGCATCCGCCCGCGCGCGGCCAGGTAGGCCGGCAGCGCCACGTAGCCGCCGAAGCCCACCACCACATCGACGGCGCGGTCGTCCAGCACCGCCCGGGTGGCCTTGACCGCGGCCCGCAGCCGGCCGGGCAGCCGCACCAGGTCGAACGACGGCTTGCGGGGCAGCGGGACCGCCGGCACCAGCCGCAGCTCGTAGCCGCGGGCCGGGACCAGCGTGGTCTCCAGCCCGCGCTCGGTGCCCAACGCGGTGATGGTGATGGACGGGTCGGCCTCGCGCAGCGCGTCGGCGACGGCCAGCGCCGGCTCGATGTGGCCGGCGGTACCGCCGCCGGCGAGCAGCACCGAGACGCCGGTCGGTAGGGAGCTCACCGGCCGCCCCCACCTCGGCGGGTATCGCCGGGTCCGGGACGTCGGCGCGGGTCGACGACCCGCCGGAGCGGCTCGCCGCCGTAGTCCGGTCGTCCGGACGGGGGCCCTGGCGGACGGGATTCGGCGCGGACGGGGTCTGCCCCGACCGATTCTGCTGCGCCGGACTCTGTCGGGCCGGATTCTGTCGGGTCGGATTCGGTCCCGCGCCGGATTCTGCCCGGACGGACTCTGCCGGGTCGGCTGCTGGCGGTCCGGACTCTGCGGGGACCAGGGCGACCGGTTGCCTCCGATGTCCTGGACCGGGTGCTCCCACCCGGCGCCGCCCGCCCGGAGCCGGCGGTGCGCCGGTCAGGTCGCGGCACGCTCCGGCCATCCTTGCGAGACGGCTGCCGGTCGGACGGCGCGGTCGGACGGCGCGGCCCGGCCGCGGCGCCGGCGGCCGTCGGGCGGCTCCGCTTCTGCTGTTGCACGGCCGCACGCTGTGCGGCGGCCGCCTTGGCCTTCGCGTGCGCGCGGTCTGCTTGGCCGCCTGCTTGCGCTGCTTCGCCTCCCGCTTGGCGGCCTTCTTGGCCGGCTCGATCTCCCGGTCGGCGCGCACCGCGCCGATGCCGAGGAACCGCAGCAGCGTGCCGGGGCCGCTGGCCGCCAGCGCGGCCGCGGCCTGTGGTTCTCGTCGGGCGAAGTTGGCCAGCAGGCCGAAGACGATCATGGTGACCACCAGCGAGGTGCCGCCGGCCGAGATCATCGGCAGCGTCAGCCCGGTGGTCGGCAGCAGCCCGACGACGTAGCCGATGTTGATCGCCGCCTGGCCGACCAGCCACACCGTGGCCGAACCGGCGACGATCTTGACGAACGGGTCGACGTTGCGCCGGGCGATGCGCATGCCGGTGTAGGCGAGCAGGCCGAACAGGATGAGCACCAGGATGGCGCCGATCAGGCCGAGCTCCTCGCCGATGATCGCGAAGATGAAGTCGGAGTCGGCGTTGGGCAGCCAGGACCACTTGGCCCGGGACTGGCCGAGGCCGACGCCGAACCAGCCGCCGTTGCCCATCCCGTACAGCGCCTGCCGCAGCTGGTAGCTGGCTGTCCGGGAACTTCTCCGGGTCGAGCAGGGCCTGCAACCTGGCCATCCGGTAGGGGGCGCTGATCAGCAGGTAGGCCATGGCAGCGGCGCCACCGGCGCCGACCAGCGCGAACAGCCACAGCGGCGCGCCGGCGAAGTAGAGCACCGCCATCAGCACGATGGCCAGCGTCACCGTGGTCCCGAAGTCCGGCTGCAGCATGATCAGCAACGCCATCAGCGCCGACACCGGCATCAGCGGGATCAACAGGGCCCGCAGCGACCCCAGGTTGGACCGGCGGGAGGCGAGCACGTGCGCCGCCCACAGCAGCAGCGCGAGCTTGGCCAACTCGGACGGCTGGAACCCGATGCCGTCGCTGATCCCGATCCAGCTCCGGGAGCCGTTGATCTTCCGGCCGATGCCGGGCACCAGCACGACGACCAGCAGGCCAAGGGAGATCAGCAGAGCGGCCGTGGACGCGCCCCGGATGACCCGCAGCGGCAACCGGGAGGCGATGACGAACGCCGGCAGGCCGAGCGCGGCGAACAGGATCTGACTCTGGAAGACGGCGAAGGACGAGCCGTCCCGCCGGTAGGACGTGACCGACGAGGACGAGAGCACCATCATCAGACCGATGGCCAGCAGCAGCAGGAAGATCGCCAGCACCAGGTGCAGCGAGGTCATCGGTCGGTCGAGCCAGTCGTGCAGATTGCGCCGGCCGGCGGCGAAGGCCTTCGACACCGGACCGGCCGGTGCTGCGCCCGGTTGCGTGGACGGTTGACCGGACTGCTGGCTCTTCCCGGCCCGATCGGCGGAGCGTTCCCCGGTGGTGGTCACCGGCGGCCCCGTCCGGGCGCCAGGCGGCAACGGCCGCGGCGAACGCCTCACCGCGGGCCGCGTACGAGGTGAACATGTCCAGCGACGCCGCAGCGGGTGCGAGCAGCACCACGTCGCCCGGACGGGCCAGGTCGGCCGCGACCCGCACGCGGCCTGCATCACCGCGGGAGCCTCCATCGCCCCATCGTCGGGGGCGGGCACCGTCCGGCGCGGGACATCCGGCGCGTGTCGGGAAAGTGCGCGCTCGATCACCGGCGCATCGACCCCGAGCAGCACCACGCCGCGCAGCCGGCCCCGCACGGCGCGGACCAGATCGTCGATCTAGGCGCCCTTGAGCTGGCCGCCGGCGATCCACACCACACGGGTAGGAGGCCAGCGACGCGGCCGCGGCGTGCGGGTTGGTCGCCTTGGAATCGTCGACGCAGTCCACGTCGGCGACCTGCGCCACCCGGACGTTGCGGTGGCCGCCCGGCCGGAACGCGCGCAGCCCGGCCGCGACCGCGCCCGCATCGACCTCCGGCCGCTCAGGGCCAGAGCGGCGGCGGCCAGCGCGTTGGTCACGTTGTGCGCGCCGGGTGGGCGGACGCGGCGGCCGGCAGCAGTTCGCCCTCGACGAACGCCCGGTCCACCAACATCCCGTCGATCACCCCGAGCGACCCGTCGGCCGGCACTCCGCCGGTCACCCCGACCCGGCGCCGCGCCGGCGCCGCCGCGAGCAGCGCGGCGGCCCCGGGATCGTCGACGACGGCGATCGCGATCTCACCGGTGAGCGCCCGGGCCTTGTCGGCGGCGTAGGCGGCCATCGAACCGTGCCAGTCCAGGTGGTCCTCGGCGACGTTGAGCACGACACCGGCCCATGGCCGCACCGACGGGGCGCGTAGAGCTGGAAGCTGGACAGCTCGACCGCGATCACCTGCTGGTCGGGATCGGCGACCACGTCGAGCACCGGCCAGCCGATGTTGCCGCAGGCGGTGACGGTCAGGCCGGCCGCCCGCAGGATCGACTCGAGCATCCCGGTGGTGGTGGTCTTGCCGTTGGTCCCGGTCACCACCAGCCACCGCCGCGGCGCCGGCAGTGCCCGGTCGATCCGCCAGGCCAGCTCGACCTCGCCGATCACCTCGATGCCGGCGGCGACCGCCGAGGCCGGCAACCGACCGGTCGGCCGCACCCCCGGCGAGGTGACCACCAGGTCGACGCCGGCCGGCAGGTCGACCGGGTCGCCGATCCGCTGCACCCCGTCCGGCAGCGCCGCCGTCACGGGCCGGTCGGCGGCCACGAGCACCGGGAATGCCCGCGGCGGCCAGCACGCCGGATGGCGGCCAGCCCGGCGACCCCGGCGCCGATCACCACGCACCGGCCGGTCGCCGGCCACGGACCGGGCGGCGGTCAGGACCACCTCCGGATATGCGCTGCCCGTCACGGGTCAGCCGCCGCCGGTCAGCGACAGCCAGTCGGCGTAGAACAGCCCGAGCCCGAGCGCGCCGGACATGCCGGCCAGCAGCCAGAACCGCACCAGCACCGTGGTCTCGGCCCAGCCGGACAGCTCGAAGTGGTGGTGGAAGGGGGCCATCTTGAAGACCCGGATCTTCCGGGTCCGGAAGCCGACGATCTGGATCACCACCGACATCATCTCGACGACGAACAGCCCGGCGATGACGATCAGCAGCAGCTCGGTGCGGGTCAGGATGGACAGCCCGGCGATCAGGCCGCCGAGGGCCAGCGAGCCGGTGTCGCCCATGAAGATCCGGGCCGGGTGCGCGTTCCACCAGAGGAAGCCGAGGCAGCCCCCGACCGCGGCCGCGGCGACCACCGCGAGGTCGAGCGGGTCGCGGACCTGGTAGCAGCCGGGCACCGCCGCCGATCGGTGCAGGAGTTGCGGAACTTGACGAAGCAGATGACGACGTAGGTGCCGAGCACCATCACCGACGAGCCGGCGGCCAGACCGTCCAGCCCGTCGGTGAAGTTCACCGCGTTCGACCAGGCGGCGATCAGCAGCGCCGCGACGATGACGAACCCGACCGCGCCGAAGGACAGCCAGGCCAGGTCACGGGTGTAGGACAGGAACGTCGAACCCGGCGTCAGGCCGGCGTCGTTGCGGAAGA
This sequence comes from uncultured Actinomycetota bacterium, assembly GCA_963706185.1. GTDB lineage: Bacteria > Actinomycetota > Actinomycetes > Mycobacteriales > Nakamurellaceae > Nakamurella. The sequence continues at coordinate 170,610 of CAVPLZ010000008.1, forward strand.
ACAGCGCGCCGATGCCGAAGGACACCGCGATGAACGTCTGGCCGATGAACTTGCTCTTCTTGTTCAGCCCGAGGTTGCGCTGCTTACGGATCTTGATGAAGTCGTCGAGGAAGCCGACCAGGCCCATTCCGGTGGTCAGGTACAGCAGCAGCAGCCCGGAGGCGGTCGGGCCGCCGCTGTCGGTGACCAACTGGGTGATGGTCGCGGCCAGGTAGCCGGCCCACATCGCGATCAGGATCGCGGTGCCGCCCATGGTCGGCGTGCCGCGCTTCTTCTGGTGGGTCTGCGGACCGTCCTCGCGGATCTCCTGGCCGAAGCCGGGCCGGGAGAACACCTTGATCAGGTACGGGGTCAGCATGATCGCCACCGCGAGCCCGACGATCGCGGCGATCAGGATGATCTTCATCTGTGCCGCTCGCTCCTCACTCGACCGCCTCGCGTCGCGTCGGCTTGCGAGCGCGGTGCTGGTGATCCGCTCGCTGACGCTCGCTCATCCCGGGACCTCTCGTCGATCAGGGCGAGCGCGACCCGCTCCAGCCCGGCCGCCCGGGAGGCCTTGACCAGCACCACGTCTCCCGGCGCCAGCCCGGCCCGCAGCAGGGCCAGGGCGCCGTCGACGTCGTGCGACCAGCACGGACTCGCCGCCCCAGGAGCCTTCCAGATGGGCGCCCAGGTGCAGCAAGCGGGCAGCGTCGGAGAGTCCGCCCCGGCACCGCACGGCGATCAGCTGGTCGATGCCCAGCCGCACCACCAACCGGCCGATCTCGTCGTGCGCGGCTGCCGTCGCCGGGCCCAGTTCGGCCATCGGGCCGAGCACCGCCCAGGTCCGCGCCGGCGCGGCCCCGACCGATGGTGGCCAGCGCGCGCAGCGCCGCCCTCATCGAGTCCGGGTTGGCGTTGTAGGCGTCGTTGATGACGGTGACCCCGTCGGGCAGGTCGGTCAGCTGCATCCGCCAGCGACTTGCCGCGGGCGGCTGCGGACAACGCCGCGGCGACCGGCGCGCAGGTCCAATCCCGCGGCCAGCCCGACCGCCGCGGCGGCCAGCGCGTTGCCCACCTGGTGCTCGCCCGGCCACCTGCAAACGCACCGGTGCCCGGTCGGTCGCGGTGACCAGGGTGAACGCGGCCCCGGTCACCTCGTCGCTGGTCACCTCGACGGCGCGGACGTCGGCGTCGGCCCGGTGCCGACGGTGACCACGGCCGCGGCGGTGCGCGCGGCCATCGCCGCGACCCGCGGGTCGTCCGCGTTGAGCACCGCGATGCCGCCGTCGGCGGCGGCCGGCAGCGCCTCCACCAGCTCGCCCTTCGCTTCCGCGATCGCCTCGACCGAGCCGAACTCGCCGAGGTGCGCGGTGCCGACGTTCAGCACGACGCCGATCCGCGGCGGCGCGATCCTGGTCAGGGCGGCGATGTGTCCGCGGCCGCGGGCGGACAGCTCCAGCACCAGGAAGCGGGTGTCCGGCCCGGCCAGCAGCACGGTGTACGGGTGGCCGAGCTCGTTGTTGAACGACTCCGGCGGCGCCACCGTCTCCCCCGCCGTCGAGCAGCACCGCGGCGACCAGGTCCTTGGTGGAGGTCTTGCCCGCCGACCCGGTGATGCCGATCACGGTCAGTGCCTCCGGACCCCGCGCCGGGTCGACCAGCGCCGTCACCGACCGGTGGGCGATGGCGGCCAACGCGTCGAGCACGGCGGGTCGCCCGGAGTTTCCGGGCAGCGCAGCACCGGCAATCCGCCGGCCGGCCGGGTACCGAGCATCGCGACGGCCCCGGCCGCTCTGGCCGCGCCGGCGAAGTCGTGGCCGTCGACGTGCTCGCCGCGCATCGCGACGAACAGCGTGCCGGGGCGGACCTTGCGGGAGTCGAACTCGACCGAGGTGACGGTCACGGCGTCGGCGCCGTCCGGAGCGTCCAGGCCGGTGGCCCGGGCGATCTCGGCCAGGGGCAGCGGGATCATCGTCCGATCCCACCCTCGGCGGCCCGACCTCCGGCATCCCGGCCGCCGAGCCGCTCCCGCAGCGCCTCGGCGAGCTCGTCCACGTCGGAGAACGGGTGCACCACGCCCTGCACGTCCTGCCCCTGCTCGTGTCCCTTGCCGGCGATCACCACCGCGTCACCCGCGCGGGCCGCGGCCACCGCGGCCCCGATCGCCGCTCGGCGGTCGCCGATCTCCACGACCTCGGCCGGGCCGCCGGCCGCGCCGGCCAGCATCTCGGCCCGGATGGCGGCCGGGTCCTCGGACCGCGGGTTGTCGTCGGTGACGATCACCAGGTCGGCGCCGCGCGCGGCCTCGTGTCCCATCATCGGGCGCTTGCCGGTGTCCCGGTCGCCGCCGGCACCGATCACCAGCACGATCCGCCCGTCGATCCCCGACCGGACGGCACCGAGCACGGCGGCGATGGCCGCCGGCTTGTGGGCGTAGTCGACGACGGCGAGGAAGTCCTGGCCGTCGTCCACCCGCTGCATCCGGCCGGGGACCGTCACCCCGGCCGAGCGCGGCGGCCGCGGCCGCGGCATCGAGCCCGGCAGCGTGCACACAGGCGACCGCGGTCAGCGCGTTGGCCACGTTGAACGCGCCCGGCAGCCGCAGGTCGGCGGTCAGGTCCAAGCCGCCCGGTCCACGGAACCGCAGGTGCTGCGCGCCCAGCGGTCCGGGCGTCACACCGGTCAGATACCAGTCGGCGGCGGCATCACCGGCCGCCGAGACGGTCGCGGCGTCCGGGTGCGCGGCGGCCAGCCGCGCGCCGTACTCGTCGTCGACGTCGATCACCCCGGCGGCCGCCCGGCCGTCGAACAGCAGGGCCTTGGCCCGGAAGTAGCTCTCCATGTCGTGGTGGAAATCCAGGTGGTCCTGGGACAGATTGGTGAACGCACCGACCGCGAACCGGGTGCCGCCGACCCGGCCCAGGGCCAGGGCGTGCGAGGAGACCTCCATGGCCACCGCCTGCACGCCCTCCTGACCATCACCGCGAACAACGCCTGCAGGTCCGGCGCCTCCGGGGTGGTGAAGGCGCTGGGCAGTACCCGGTCGGCGATCCGGGTCTGCACGGTGCCGATCAGCCCGGTCCGCAGCCCGGCCGCGGCCAGCCCCGCCTCCAGCAGGTAGCAGGTGGTGGTCTTGCCGGCGGTGCCGGTGACGCCGATCACCGCGAGGTGCTCGCTCGGCCGGCCGTAGACCTCGGCCGCAACGGCACCGAGCACCGCCCGGGGGTCGGCCATGACCAGCACCGGTATCCCGGCATCCGGGCCGGCCATGGCCGCCCCCGCCGGATCGGTGAGCAGGGCGACCGCACCGGCGGCCACGGCTTGGTCGAGAAACCCGGCGCCGTGCGCGCGGCTGCCCGCGACGCCGGCGAAGAGGTCACCGGGGCGCACCTCGGCGGCGCGCAGAGTGACCCCGGTGACGGTGGGGTGCGCGCTGGGTGTGGCTGCGCCGATCAGCCGGGCCAGGTCGGCCAACGCCGCCCCGGCCGGCGACGTCGGCCGCACCGGCACCGCACCCTTGCCGGGCGGCGGGGGAGCCTGCGGGACCCCGGATCCTGGGTGCGAGGAGCGGAGGGGCACGGCGGGCAACGCTACCCGCCCGTGTTGACGTACAGGGTGTACCGCTTGGCCGCCGTGGTGGACGGCGGCACGTCGGCGTAGTCCATCGCGTACTGGGCGATCTGGTGGAACAGCGGGGCGGCGCTGGTGCCGCCCTCGGCCTGGGTGCACGGCGCGTCGAGCCGCAGCACGATCACGTACTTCGGGTTGTCGGCCGGGACGATGCCGGCGAACGTCGAGTTGAACATGGTCTCGGAGTAGTCGCCGGTCTTCGGGTCCACCTGCTGGGCGGTTCCGGTCTTGCCGGCCACCAGGTAGCCGTTGATGGCCGCCTTCGGCGCGGTGCCGGTCATCGTGTAGTCGCCCTGCCCGTCCTGCACCACTGCACCGAGCATGGACAGCAGGGTGTGCGCGGTGCCGGCCGACATCACCCTGGTGGTCTGCGGCGTCGACGACTTCGTGGTCGCGCCGTCGGTGCTGGTGGACTCGATGATGGACGGCCGCACCCTGACCCCGCCGTTGGCGATCGCCTGGTACATGCCGGCCAGCTGCAGCATGGTCATCGAGACGCCCTGGCCGATCGGCAGGTTGGCGAACGTGCTGGAGGTCCATTGCGACTTCGCCTTGTCCGCGTTCCAGGCCGGCAGTACGCCCTTGTCCTCGGACAGCTCGATGCCGGTCTTCTGCCCGAGTCCGAACTTCTGCAGTTCGTTGTAGAACGCCTTCTCCCCCACCTTCTGGGCGATCATCAGGGTGCCGACGTTGGACGATTTCGCCAGGATGCCGGTCGCCGTCATGTCGATCGCGCCGTGCGGCCAGGCGTCGTGCACGACGACGCCGCCCATGCTGATCTCGCCCGGCACGCCGAACACGGTGGTCGGGGTGATGAGGTGCGCGTCTCCAGCGCCGCGGCCATGGTCACGACCTTGTTCGACCGAGCCGGGCTCGAACGGCCCGAGGAGCGCCCGGTTGCCGAGTTGCTCGGCGTCCTGGGTGGTCGAGTAGGAGGTCATGGCATAGATCTGGCCGTCCTTGGCCCCCAGCACGATGGCGTCGCCACCCTTGGCGCACTGCTTGGTGACCGCCTCCTGCAACAGCTGTTGGGTCGTGTACTGCAGGTTCGCGTCCAGCGTCAGCTGGACGCCGGTGCCGTCCTGGGCCGGGGTCTCGTCCCGCGCCGACCCGGGCACCACCCGGCCGAGCGAATCGACCTCGAGCGTGCGGGAGCCGTCGACGCCGGCCAACCGGGCGTCGAAACGGTTCTCCACCCCGGACAGACCGTGGGTGTCCCACCCCGTCCGACCGACGACGGTCTCGGCCACCCCCTCCTGCGGGTACTCCCGGAGGTTCTGCCGTTCGGTCACCACGGCGTTGAGCGCCGTCGGTCTGCTGGTCCGGGGTCAGGTCGAGCGAAGCCGGGATGAGAATGCTCCTGACCTTGGCGAGGATCGCGTCGCCCTGCGCCGGGGTCAGCCCGCGGACCAGGTAGACGTAGGTGCTGCTGCTCTTCATCTTCTTCACCAGCGCCGCCGTGGTGAGACCCGTGCCCGGCGTCCGAGCCCTGCAGCACGCCGAGCACCACGCCGGCCACCGCGGCGCGCTGGGCGTCGGAGCGGAAGAGCGCGGGTCGCACCGCCAGCGCGCGGCCCTCCACCGAGAAGGCCAGCACGGTGCCGTTGCGGTCGGTGATCGGACCGCGCTGGGCGTACAGGGTGACCTCCCTGGTCCGCTGCTCCTCGCCCTTGGCCGCGTAGGCCGCCGCGTCGACCGTCTGGATCAGCACCAGCTTCACCCCGGCGATCGCCAGCAGGGCGATCATCATCACCAGGGCGGTACGGCCGCGAAGAATCTGGTTGGCCCGGCTCCGTCGCGACGCGCGTTGCCGGCGACCCCGGACCGAGGCCGGCGCCGACCGGCGAACCACCCGACCCGGCGCCGGCGGGGCCGAGGCAGCGGCCGGGCGGCCTCCAGTGGGCCGGCCGGCGCCGCCGGACGCGGGACGGGTGCGCTGGGTGCGGCCGGTCTGGGCGCGGCCGGTCTGGGCGGCGGGCGGCTGCGTCGGCGGCCGGACTGTTCTTGCTCCTGGAACGTCGCTGCTCCGCTGCGGCTGACCGGCCTGACGCGGCGCGCGGCCCCGATCGTCCCGGCCGTCAGCGGCCCGGCGCCGGCGATCTCCGCCCGGCCCCTGGCCGCGGCGGCCGGCTGCTCCGGGGTCGGTCGGGCTCACCGGTTTCCTCCCGTGGTCGCTGCGCTCGACGGCTTCGTCTGGGTGGCCTGCGCCGGTTGCGTCCGAGCGGCCGCGGTCCGGGCGGCCGTGGTCTGGGCGCCGTGGTCTGCGCCGCCTTGGTCTGCGCAGCCTTGGTCTGGGCCGCCTTGGTCTGGGCCGGTTGCGTACGGGCGAGCGCGGCTGGCGAGGTCCCCGCTACGGCGGCCGCGGGCGTCGTTGCGGCCGGCGCGGCTGCCGGGGTGGTCGGTCGCGGCCGGTGCCGTGGTCGCCGACGCCGGCGGTGCGGCGGGCACCGGGGCGGCCTGCGGCGTCGGCGTCCCGATGAGCGTCGAGTGACCCTTCCCGTCGAGGGCGATGATCGCCGGGTCGTCCGCGGGTCCCATGCCCAACTTGCGGGCCTCCTGGGCGATCCGCGGGGTGGAATCGGCGTCGGCCACCGACTGTTGGAGCGCCTCGACCTGCAGTTGCAGGTCGCCGATCGCGGCATTGGTGTGGGAGACCTGCAGACCGAGCTCGTCGGAAACGGTGTTGATGGTCAGCACGCCGGCGATACCGCCGCCGAGCAGCACGATCGCGGCCAGCACCACCGGGACCTTGCCCAGCGAGGCGCGGATCGGCCGGCCCACGGCCGGTCAACCGCGGATCGAGCATGCTGCGCTCACGCCGGCGTCGCCGTTCGTAGGCACGTTCAACGGCGCTGCGTCGTTCGGCCGACCGGTCGGCCCGCCGGCTGCCCGCTTCGGTCGCGGCGTCCAGGTCCCCGGTCGACTGCTCGGTGGTGGTCATGCGGCCTCCCGGATCCGTTCGGCGGCCCGCAACCGCGCTGACGCGGCGCGTGGGTTCACGGCGATCTCCTCGTTCGGTGGGCGCTTCGCTGCGGCCGCGCACCAGATTGCGGAATTCCGGGTCGTGCCCGGGAAGATCGACGGGCAGGTCGATCGGCGTGGTCGACCTGGTCCGGGCGCGATGGCCTGCTTGACGATCCGGTCCTCGAGCGAGTGGTACGACAGCACCACCAGCCGGCCACCCACGGCGAGGTGGTCGAGGGCGGCCGGGATGGCCCGACGCACCGCCCCCAACTCGTCGTTGACCTCGATCCGCAGCGCCTGGAACGTCCGCTTGGCCGGGTGGCCGCCGGTGCGCCGGGTGGCGGCCGGAATGGCCGCGTACAGCAGCTCGACCAGCCGGGCGCTGGAGGAGAACGGCTGCCGCTGCCGCTCCCGGACGATGCCGGCGGCGATCCGGGAGGCGAACCGCTCCTCGCCGTACTCCCGCAACACCCGGGTCAGCTCGGCGGCCGAATAGGTGTTGAGCACGTCGGCTGCCGACGCGCCCGATGTCGGGTCCATCCGCATGTCCAGCGGTGCGTCCGCGGCGTAGGCGAAGCCGCGCTCGCGTTCGTCCAGCTGCAGGGACGACACCCCGAGGTCGAAGAACGCAGCCTGGACCCGACCGTCCGCCCCGTGGCGGCGGGCGACGGCGCCGATCTCGTCGTAGACCGCATGCACCAGGACGACGCGGTCGGCCAGCCCCGCGGCGGCCAACCGCTCGGCGGCCATCGCCAGGGCCTGCGGGTCCCGGTCGATGCCGATGACGGTGAGCGCGGGGTGTGCGCGCAGCAGGTGCAGGGTGTGGCCGGCCATCCCGAGCGTGGCGTCGACCAGGATCGCGCCGGGCGCGGACACGGCCGGACCGAGCAGGTGGGCGACCCGGTCGGCGAGTACCGGGACGTGGATCTCGCCGTGCCGGTCGGTCATCGCGGTCCTTCTCGCAGCGTGCCTGGTCTTCTCGGACGGATGCGGGTCGGTGGCGGTGGTCGATCCGCCTGGCCGACCGCCCTGGCTCCTGGTCCCCACCCGCCCGGTGGACCTGGCACGGGGGAAGTCGTGTCAGGGCCGGGGCGGGTGCAGGCCGGGCGCCAGGGCGGCCGGGTCACGGCCCTGGGGCGCCGAACCCCCCCTCGGGGGCTGCGTAGGTTTCCTCGTGGGCGGCCTCGTACCTGGTCCACTCGTCGGCGTCCCAGACCTCCATCCGGCTACCCACCCCGGTGATCACCACGTCCTTGCTGAGCCCGGCGTACTCGCGCATCCGGGCCGGGATGGAGATCCGGCCCTGGGCATCGGGCTTCTGTTCGTCGGTGTTGGCCAGCAGCACGCGCTGGTAGCCGCGGGCCCTGGCGTCGGTGACCGGGGCATCGATGACCTCGGCCGCGAAGTCGTCGAACCCGTCGGGAGTGAAGACGTAGAGGCAGTGGTCCTGGCCGCGGGCCAGGGTGACGCCGGCCAGAAAGTGGTCCCGATATTTCGCCGGCAATGTCACCCGCCCCTTGTCATCCAGGCGGGGGGTGAACGTGCCGACGAAGCGACGCATCGCCCGGCACCTCCCCACCGCATGCCCTGGAGCAGGTCCCTTGCTCCCGTTGGCGCCACGTTACCCCACGATCTGCCACTTTGACCCCCATCGAGGTCGATTTTCTGGGCGTGGACGCACCTTTTCGCAGGCCAGGCCGGTGGGGGAAAGTGGGGCAGCGCAGGCCCGCCGAAACGACACGTCGCGGTGACCCGGCACATCAACCGATCGCCGCCGCCGTCCGTGTACAGGTCAGCCGGTTCCTCGCATGGCCCGCGGTCGGCCGGACGTGCTGGCAGACTGGCTGGGCGGGGCAGCGCACCCCGCGCGAGTCGGGAGGGCACACGTGGTACAGCACCTGGAGACCGAACCGTCGGAGGCAACGGCAACCGCCGAACCACCGGCCGGTGCGTCAGCGCCGGCGGCGACCGGGGCGGCTGCGGGCGCACCGCCGATGGGACCGGACGACGTCGGCCGGCTGGGCGCGCAGATCGCCGGCTCCATTTCCAAGGTGCTGCTCGGCAAGCCCGAGGTGATCCGGCTGGCCGTGGTCGCTCTGCTCACCGAGGGCCACCTGCTGATCGAGGACGTGCCCGGCACCGGCAAGACGAACCTGGCCAAGGCGCTCGCCCGATCGGTCGACGCGACCGTCAGCCGCGTGCAGTTCACCCCCGACCTGATGCCGAGCGACGTCACCGGGGTCAGCGTCTACGACCGGCAGAGCGGCCAGTTCGAGTTCCGCCCCGGACCGATCTTCGCCAACATCGTGGTCGCCGACGAGATCAACCGGGCCTCGCCCAAGACCCAGTCGGCGCTGCTGGAGTCGATGGAGGAGCGCCAGGTCACCGTCGACGGCACCAGCTATCAGCTGAGCCGGCCGTTCCTGGTGCTCGCCACCCAGAACCCGGTCGAGATGGAGGGCACCTATCCGCTGCCGGAGGCGCAGCGCGACCGGTTCCTGGCCCGCACCGCGATCGGCTACCCGGACCCGGCGTCCGAGGTCGCCATGCTGGCCGGCCGCGACCGGGTCGATCCGCTGGACAGTGTCCGGCCGGTGACCGACGCCGCGCACCGGTCAGCGCGATGATCACGGCGACCCAGACCGTGCATCTGGCGCCCGGAACTGCGCCAGTACATCGTCGAGCTCGTCGGAGCCACCCGGAACATGCCCGAGGTGCGCCTCGGCGCCTCGCCGCGGGCCGTGCTGCACCTGGGCAAGGCGGCGAAGGCGGCCGCCGCGCTGGACGGCCGGGCCTTCGTCGTGCCGGACGACATCCAGCGGCTGGCCGTCCCGGTGCTCGCCCACCGGCTGCTGCTCACGGTCGAGGCGCACGCGGCCCACCGGTCTCCGGAGGACATCGTCGGCAGCCTGCTCGGCCGGGTCAGGGTGCCCCGGGGCGTCCGTGCCTGATCGGCCCGCCGAGTCGGCGCGCGGACTGACCACCCGCGGGCGTTGTCTGCTCGCCGGCGGAGTCGCCGCGCTGGTCTGCGCCGTCCTCCTGGACGAGCGCGACCTGCTCCGAGTCGGTCTGCTGGCGGCCATGCTCCCGCTGGTCGCGTTGGCCTGTCACGGCCACCCGGCGGCGGCGCATCGACGCCTACGCACCAGGTGCTCCCCGAGCGGCTGCGTCCCGGCACGGTCGGTCAGGTGGACGCTCACGCTGACCAACGTCGGGCACCGCCCGGACCCGGCCGCTGGACGTCAGCGAGCCGCCGACGCGCCGACCTGACCGCCGGGGTGCGCTGCCTGTTGCCGAGCCTGCGGCGCGGGCCGGCTCGTCGCAGGCCGTCTACCGGCTGTACGCGACCCGCCGCGGGCGGTTCGTGCTCGGTCCGCCGCGGGTCCGGATCTCCGACCCGTTCGGGCTCTGGGAGGACACCCGGACGATCCCGGTCCGCACCGAGGTGCTGGTGGTGCCGGCGGTGGTGACCGCTGACCGGGATGCCGGCCGAGCGCCGGCGCCCGCTCGGCGGCCTCCGGCCGGGCAGCGGCGAGCACCATCGGCGGCGACCCGGACGTCGGGATCCGTGCACTACCGCAGCGGCGACGACATCCGGACCATCCACTGGCGCGCCTCGGCCCGCCACGACGAACTGATGGTCCGGCTCGACGAGCCGGTCTCGCACGGCGGCGCCGCCGTGCTGCTCGACCACCGGGCCGAGCGGACATCGCGGCGCCGGCGCCGGGTCGAGCCTGGAGACCGCGGTCACCCTGGCCGCGTCGATCAGCCTGCACCTGCTGGCCAGCGACCACGAGGTGCGGCTGGTCTCGCACACCGGCGCAGGTGATCGCCCAGGGCCACGACATCGCCGACGACGTGCTCGCCGGCCTCGCCGTCGTGGAGCCGGACGAGAGAACCAGACGTGTCGCCGGCCGTGATCGGTACCGCCGGCCTGCTGATCGCGGTCCTCGGCGACCTGACCGCCGAATCCGCCCGGCTGCTGGTCGCGGCGAAACGCCGCGGCATCCACGGGGTCGCCCTGCTGCTGGCCACCGAGGACTGGGACCCGCGAGGCGTCGACCGGCCGGCGACCACGCTACGCGCATGCAGTTGCTTCGCGTCGGCCGGCTGGCGGGTGGTCGTCGTGCACGCCGGCGACGACCTGGCCGCAGCCGTGGCGCCGGGCCTGCAGCTCCGGAAGCCCGTTCGCCGGATCGGCCCGACACCGGCCGATCAGATCCGGCGGGTCTCATGACGCTGACCGCTCCCCCGCGCCGCGCCGGTCGACCGGCCGCGAACCGACCCCCGCCTGGATCCGCCCGGCCGCCGGGCCCGGACGCACGGAGGTCGGCCCGCCCGACAACGGCGGTCTACGTGCTGCCGACCCTGCTCGGCGCGGCCGCGGTGCTGGCCGGTTCCAGTCGGCGCTGTCCGCCGCCGTCAGCGGCATCGTCGTGGGTCCTGCCGCTGGTCGAGGTGGTCGGCGTGGTCTGGCTGGTCGGCGTCGGCGGCCGGCTGATCCGGGTTGCCGTCGGCCGTCACGGTGCTGCTCCAGCTGCTCGGCATGACCATCGCGCTGACCGCGCTGTTCACCACCGGCGGCTACGGCGGGGTGATCCCCAACGCCGAGGTGGTCCGCGAGTTCGGCGCGCTGTTGTCCGGCGCCTGGCACCAGATCCTGGTCTCCGCACCACCTGCGCCGTCGACCCCCGAGCTTGTCCTTCCTGATCGCCCTGGCGCGTCGGGGCTGGCGGCGATCATCGTCGACTTCCTGATCGCCGAGGCGCACGCACCGGCGCTGGTCGCGCTGCCGCTGCTGTGCCTGTACTCGGTGCCGGCGTCGATCGCCGACGACGCTGCTGCCGTGGTGGACGTTCGTCGCGCCGGCGCGTCCTGTACGCGGTCCTGCTGGCCGTCTCCGGGCATCCCGGACGCCAGCGCGGGGCGCGGGTGGGCGTCGGACTGGCCGCCTCCGGGCTGGGCATCATCGTGGTCACGACCTTGCTGGCCGTGGTGATCGCCGACTCGTTCACCGCGGTCGGCACCGCCGGGCGGCTGCCGCGCACCGGCACCGGCTCCGGCGAGGTCGGCCTGTCGCCGTTCGCCTCGCTGCACGGCAACCTGCAGCGGTCCGACGCCGGTCGACCTGCTCGACGGTCAACGGGCTGGACCGAGCCCGACTACCTGCGCGACCGCCGCGCTGAGGTGTGGACACCCGGCGAGGGCTGGTCGGCCGACGAGCTGCAGGCCGACGTACCCAACGTCCATGGCCTGCTACGCCGGCATGGCCGAGCACGACGACGCCAAGCGGGTGACGATCGACTCGATCGCAGCTGAAGGACAAGTACCTGCCGATCTTCTCCGACAGCACCGCGGTCAGCGGGATCGCGCGACGGATGGAACTACGACCAGTCCCTTGGCACGGTCTGGCGGACCGACGCGGTCAATCCCGGCGGACTACTCGCTGGTCACCTCGTTCGACAAGGTCGATGCCGACGATCTGCGCACGGACACGGTGACCCCGGGCGGGACCCTGACCGAGACCGGCACGCTCCCCCGCCGCGTCGAACAACTCGCGCAGGACGTCACCGAGGGCAAGGGCAACGCGTTCGACAAGGCCGACGCGCTGCTGGAGTACTTCACCGACCCGGCCAACGGCTTCCGGTACTCGCTGAACGTTCCGGTCGGCAACACCGGTGACGCGCTCACCGACTTCCTGGAGAACAAGCAGGGCTACTGCGAGCAGTACGCCTCCGCGATGGCGATCATGCTGCGGTCCGTCGGTATCCCGGCCCGGGTGGCCGTCGGGTTCACCCAGGGCACCAAGCAGGCCGACGGTACCTACATGATCAGCAGCCACGACGCGCACGCCTGGGTGGAGGTGCTGTTCGACGACAACGGCTGGGTGCGCTTCGATCCGACGCCGCTGGCCGGCGACGCGGGCGGGGTGCAGGGATTCGACCAGGCCGCCGCACCGACCACCGGGACGGACAGCACCGCAACCTCGCAGAGCACCGAATCGGTCCAGGGCACCGTGCTCTCGGGTGCCGGCAACCAACTCGACGACACCACGTCCTCGTCGGTGGTTGCCGGAGATCAGAGCGGCGGCGCGGCGGCCGACACCGGATCCGGGGTGTCACCCACGCTGCTGTGGATCCTCGGCATTCTCGTCGTGCTCGGCCTACTGGTCATGACGCCCTCGTTGGTCCGCTCGATGCGGCGCAGGCGGCGCCTGGCGGTCGCCGCCGGTGGCGGTCCCGGCTCGGCGGCCGCGGCCTGGGCGGAGATCGAGGATCTGTGCGTCGATCACGGGATCGCCTTGCGACCCAGCGAATCGGCCAGGGCGACGGCTAATCGCCTGGCCAAGTCGGCCTATCTGAACGAGACCGCGCGCACTGAGCTCCGCGCACTGGTGGTGGCCGTCGAGCGGGAGTGGTACTCGGGCGAGGACGGTCCGCGGTCGGCGACCGCTCCGCGCGTCAAGGCTGCGGCACCGACCGGCGCCGTTGGAGCGAACAGTCTGGCGGCGGCCGTGCAGTCCGTCACCGACGGGCTGAACCAATCGACGCCGCTGACCCTGGGCGACAAGGTGCTGCCGAAGTCGATCCGGCCCTCGGCCCGGGACTGACCCGGCTTCTGGCGGTCGACTGGCAGGACCCGGGCCGAGACAACACCGCCGGCGCTCGGATGAGCGCCGGCGGTGCCGGACGTGTACTGGTTGGAACGGCCGGGTTCAGTTCGCCCCGTGGTCGTCCTCGAAGCGGCGGCGGAACCGCTCCTCCATCCGTTCGGACATCGAGGAGGGTGTTTTGCGGGGACTCGGCTCGACGACCGGGAGTCCACGCCGACCGGGGATCCCGAACATGAACAGTCCGACGGCGGCGACCATCACCAGGAACCCGACGACGCTGACCACGACGCCCAACGCGAGCACGCTCTGGGTGGCGATCACGCCGACGACCAGACACACCAGACCCGACGACGAAGGCGATGGCCGCCATGATCGGACGCCGGCGTCGAATCCTCGACACGTCGACGCTGGTCGCGAACTTCGGGTCATCCTGATAGAGCGCGCGCTCGATCTCGTCGAGCATGCGCTGCTCGTGCTCGGAGAGCGGCATCGTTCCCTCCTCCGGCACCCCGCCGAACGGGGCTCGCGCCCCTGGCTGCTGCCCTGGCATGTGTCCACGTTGACTGCCGTCGACCAACGGCATATCACAAGGATACGAGCACAAACGCGGTACTACTACCCGGCGGGCAAATCTCTCCGAACCAATCGGTGCCGGGTGTTCCCGGAATGCGGTCCCGGCCCCCCTGAAAGCGGTTCCGGGACCGCGAAATGCGGTACACGATCCTCGGACCGTCGATCTTCGGCCCCGTCCGGACCGGGATCGGGCCGCCGCGTTCCGTCCGGGCGAGCGACCAGCACGGCCGGACGCACCGCGGCCGTCCCGAATCGGGCCGCGATCCGGTCGACGGCGGACTCTGCTTCGGCCCAGCCCGGCCCCGCCGGCTGCGCGTCCAGGGTCAGCTGTTCGGTGACCTGGGCGGCTGGCACCAGGTGCTCGAGGCGCACCCCGAGGAGCCGAATGCTGCGCGACCCGACACCGAGACGATCGAACAGGGTGACCGCAGACCGGTGCACGGTCCGAGTGACGCTGGTCGGGGTATCCAGGGTGATGCTGCGGGTCACCGTGCTGAAGTCGGCGAACCGTACCTTGATGGACACCGTCCGGCCCCGCAGGCCGGCTGCCCTGGCCCGCCGGCAACTCCGGTCGGCCAGGGCGAGCAGCTCACGGCGCAGCGCCACCCGGTCGGTGCTGTCCACGTCGAAGGTGGTCTCGGCGCCGACCGAGGCCTCGGTGCTTTCCGGTTCGACCGGCCGCGGATCGCGCCCCCAGGCCAGTTCGTGGACCGAGGTTCCCGCGGCGTTGCCGAGCAGCCGGATCAGACTGGCCCGCCCGGCCCGCGCCACCTCGCCGACGGTCGTCAGGCCGAACTCGGTCAACCGCTCCGCAGCGCGCGGGCCGACCCCCCACAGCGCCCGGACCGGCAGCGGGTGCAGCAGGGGCAGTACGTCCGTCTGGGGCACCAGCAGCAATCCGTCGGGCTTGGCCAACGACGACGCGAGTTTCGCGACGAACTTGGTGGTCGAAGCACCGACGCTCGCCGGCAGGCCGAGTTCTGTCCGGATCCGGGCCCGGAGGTCCTGTGCGATCCGCCCGGGCCGACCGGCCACCCGGCCCGCACCGGCCACGTCGAGGAACGCCTCGTCCACCGACACCTGTTCGACCAGCGGTGTGACGTCGGCGAACATCGCCATCACCGCGGCCGACGTCTCGCGGTAGGCCGGCGGGTCGGGCTCGACGACGGCGATGCCGGGGCAGAGCGCCTTCGCCCGGCCGACCGGCATGGCCGATCGCACGCCGAACGTCCTGGCCTCGTAGGTGGCCGACAGCACCACGCTGCGTGGACCGCTGCCGGCAACCATCATCGGACGGCCGCGCAGGTCCGGTCGGCGGCGCAGTTCGACGGAGGCGAAGAACGCGTCCATGTCCAGGTGCAGGACGGTGCAGTCGCGATCGTCGATCAGGTCGGGGTCCGCAGTGACCCGCCGTCGGCCGTCCGCACTCGTGCCCACCCGCGTGCCCGCCGGTCAGCCGGGGATGCGGCGGGCGAGCACGTGCAGGTCGGTGGCGAGCTCCCGGAGCACCGGATCGCCGGCGAGGACGGCTTCGAGCGCGACCACCATCTCGTCGCTGCCCGGTGTCCCCGACGCTCCCTCCGCCCGGCCGAGAGCGGTGATCACCCCCAGCCCGGTGACCGAGTCGACCTCCAATCCGGCGTCGGCGAGCAGCCCGCTCACTGTGGCGACATCGAACCGTCGCTGCAGCGGATCGTGCCGGCCGGCCCGGCCATCGGGATCCGCCTGCATCGCCGCGGCCTCGGCGTATCGACCGGCCGCGACCCGGTTGAGCACGGCGGCATACCGGCCGGTGACCAGCACGGACAGCAGGCCACCCGGCCGGACCGCGCGGGCCAGCCCACGCACGGTGGCCGCGGGCACGTCGACGGACTCCAGCAGGTGGTGACACAGCACCAGGTCGGCCGAGTCGGCCCCGACCACGGAGTCCAAACTGTCGGCATCCGCCTGGATCGCCACGACCCGCTCGGAGACCCGGGCGTCAGCGGCGCGCCGACGCAACATGGCCAGCGCATCGATCGAGCTGTCGACGACGGTGACCGTGCAGCCACGGGCGGCCAGCGGCACGGCCCTGGTGCCGCTGCCGCCGCCGACATCGAGCACGGCCGGCGGCTGGGCGGCGCGATCGATGAGTCCGGCCAACACCCGGTCCACCGCATCCGGGTACCTGGCGCCTGGGCCGGACATGGGACTCCTTGTCTGCCGAGCAGTCTGCCGAGCATCGGATCGGTCAGGGCACCGTTCGCGGCCGGCGGGCCGGACGACACGACGACCCGCCGTGAGCCTACTGATGCAGTACGACGGTCGGGCCCGCCGGTAGCGTGTGGCGCGTGTTGAATGCGGCGGTGTGCAGCCTCAAAGGCGGCGTGGGCAAGACGACGATCGTCCTGGGACTGGCCTCGGCCGCCCTCCAGCGCGGCGTCGATTGCGTACTGGTCGATCTCGATCCCCAAGCGAACGCGACCACCACGGTCGAGCCGGCCGCGGGCAGCGCCACGGTCGCCGACGTGCTGGCCGATCCGCGCCGTTCGGTGGTGAAACGGGCGGTGCGCCCGACCTCCTGGGGTGCCGCACTGCGGGTGCTGCCCGGCAGCGAGGAGGCAGAATCGCTCAACCACCCCGATCCGGGCAACAAGCGGCTGCACCGGCTCGCCGAGGCGCTGGACAAGCTCGATCCGAAACCCGAACTGGTGCTCATCGACTGCCCGCCGTCGCTCGGCCAGCTCACCCGCAGCGGCCTGGTGGCCGCCCAGCGTGCGGTGCTGGTGACCGAGCCGACCTTGTACGCGGTGGCCGGCGTCCAACGCGCCCTGGAAGCGGTGCAGGCCGAGCGGGCCTCGAACAACAAGCAACTGCAGCCGCTGGGCGTGGTGGTCAACCGGGTGCGACCACGGGCAGTCGAGCATGAGTTCCGGCTGGGTGAGCTACGCGAACTCTTCGGGCCGCTGGTACTCAGCCCCTCGCTGCCGGACCGCGCGGTGATCCAGCAGGCGGAGGGCGCAGGAGTGCCGATCCACCGCTGGCCGACCAGCGGGGCACGGGAGGTGGCGGCGATGTTCGACCAGTTGCTCGACCGTCTGCTGCGCTCCGAGCGTCGCCGCTGAGCCGGTCGCCGCGGCGGCCGCCGCGGCTCAGCGCAGCGCTTCTTCGATCAGGTCCAGGAACGACGGACGTCTGCCGCACCATGTCGTCGGCCTCGCGGGCGCGAGACCAGCCGGGTGATACCAGCATCGGCCGCCTGCCGTTTGGCCGAGCCGGCCGCGAAGAACGCCGACCATTCATCGAACTCGGGCGCGAGCCGGGCGAGCAGCACCCAGGCGTTTCCCTGGTTCCCCCGGCCACCCGGACGGGCCTTGGCCGCCAACAACGCGGCCGCGCCACGTAGTGCCGCCAGATGGGCGATCGCATAGCGATCGGTCGGTTCGACGGCGCGAATCGCCCGGCCGAGCCCGCGGCCGGCATCGGCCAGCAGATCGCGGGCGGCCTGCGGCACCGGCCGCCGCGCCGGCAGCGGCAGCATCGGCTGGCGGACGGAGCTGGCCCGCCGCCCAGCAGCGGGCGCCGCCGGCACGGCGGCCACGGCCGGCGCCGCTGATGCGATCTCGCCGGCCCGGCGGGTCGGCCCTGGGAGTGTCGGAGCGGTCATCGTGCTCCACCTTTCTCGAACGTGTGTTCTACAGTACTCCGGCGACGGTCCGCACGCCAGTCCTGTTCTGTCTACCGCGGGGTACCGACAGTCCCTCGGCCGCCCGGGAGTCGACGCCACGCGACGGGGGCCGCCGTGGTCTGATGGGCGGCATGGCTACCGACCCGGTCATCGAGCAGCTGCGTGCCAGGGGCGCGACGGGAGAGGTCAGGGCGCTAGCCGAGAGCGCCCGGACCGCCGCCATGGCCGCCGCCCAGCTCGGCGTCGAGGTGGGCGCGATCGCCAACAGCCTGGTGTTCGCCGTGCGGTACGCGGACACCGACACCGACGAGGCCGCCACTGCCCGCCCGTTGCTCGTCCTCACCTCGGGCGCGCACCGGGTCGACACCCGCGCGGTCGCCGAGATACTCGGGGTCGGGCGACTCGATCGCGCCGACCCCGGGTTCGTCCGGACCCACACCGGGCAGGCCATCGGGGGCGTCGCCCCGGTCGGACATCCGGCGCCGATCCAGACCCTGGTCGACACCGCCCTCGCCCGGTACCCGGTGGTCTGGGCCGCGGCGGGCCACCCCAATGCGGTGTTCCCCACGACCTTCGAGGAGTTGGTCCGGATCACCGGTGGCACGCCCACGGCAGTCGCCTCCGATGGCTGAACCGGACGGCCGGATCGGCGATGCGGGCCGGGTCCCGATCGTGCTGCGGCATCTGGATCCGTCCGAGTTCCGGCTGCGGGTCCGCGAGCTGCTCGAGATCTACGTGGCGGCCATGCTCTACCCGGCGGGCACCGGGCAGGCCAGGACCATGCTCTGGATCGAGCACAGCAACCGGCCCGGCTTCGACTGCGTCGTCGCCGTCGACGACACGGGCACCCTGCACGGTCTGGCCTACGGCTATCGCGGGCTGCCGGGCCAGTGGTGGCACGGCGAGGTGCTCCGTGGTCTCGGCTCCGCCGATAATCCTTGGCTGCTCGACTATGTCGAGCTGACCGAGCTGCATGTCCGGCCCGACCAGCCAGGGCGGCGGGCTGGGCGAGGCGCTGCTGCGGGCGCTGATGGCCGGCCGGTCCGAGGGCAGGGTGCTGCTCTCCACTCCGGAGGGAACGAACCGGGCCTGGCGGCTCTACCGTCGTCTCGGTTTCGTCGACGTGCTGCGCGACTTCCGCTTCACCGGCGACCCGCGCCCGTTCGGCGTGCTCGGCCGGTCGCTCCCGTTCGATCCGCCGCCGCGCTGACCCCCGGTCAGGCGGTCAGAGCAGCGCCAGCCGCCGCGCCAGGGGGTCGAGGCCCATCCCGCCCATGTTCAGCGCCGCGGTGTGGAAGGCCTTGAGATCGAAGGATTCTCCGTGCCTGGCCCGAGCATCTTCGCGCGCCCGCAACCAGACCCGCTCGCCGAGCTTGTACGACGGGGCCTGCCCGGGCCAACCGAGGTAGCGGTCGATCTCGTCGCGGGAATGAGCCGGATCCGCGATGGTACGGGTCAGCAGGAATTCGAGTCCCAACTCCGGCGTCCAGCGTTCTCCCTCGTGGAATCCGGTACCGGTCGGGATTTCCAGCTCCAGGTGCATGCCGATGTCGACGACCACCCTGGCCGCCCGGAACAGTTGCGAGTCGAGCATGCCGAGCAACACGCCGTCGTCGTCCAGATAGCCGAGCTCGCGCACCAGTCGTTCGGCGTACAGGGCCCAGCCCTCGGCGTGGCCGGAGGTACCGGCCACCAGCCGCTGGAAGTCGTTGAGCCGGTCCATCTGGTAGGTCTGGGTGGCGATCTGCAGATGATGGCCCGGGACGCCCTCGTGGTAGACGACCGTCGCCTCGCGCCAGGTCGAGAACGTCTCCCGACCCTGCTCCACCGACCACCACATCCGGCCCGGGCGGCTGAAATCGGCGCTGGGGCCGGTGTAGTAGGCACCGACACCTTGCCCGGGCGGCGCGATCAGGCATTCCAGTCGCCGCATCGGTGCGGCGATCTCGAAGTGGGTGCGACCGAGCTCGGTCACCGCCCGGTCGGACAGCTCCTGCATCCAGGCCTGCAGACCATCGTGGCCGGCGACCTGATATCGGGGGTGGGCATCCAGCTGCACGGCCGCCTCGGCGGGCGTGCCGCCACCGGTGATCCGCGCGGCCACCTGCTGCAGCTCGGTCTCGATGGCCAGGAACTCCTGCCAGCCCCATGCGTAGGCCTCGGCGAGATCCACAGTCGCGCCGAGAAAGTCGCGGGAGGCCAGGAGATAGCGCTCCTCGCCCACCGCATCCTTGGTGGGCGCCTGGGGCAGCAGGGAGGTCTGCAGGTAGTCGGCGAAGTCGGCCAGCGCCGCCTCCGCGGCCGTCGCGCCCGCGACCAGCCCCGTACCCAGTTCGCCGTCCCGGCCGGCAGACGCCGCCAGCCGCGAGAAATAGCCGGGTCGGTCCGCCGAGCCGGCATGGGTCCGGGCCTGCCCGGCCACCTTGGTCACCTGTCGGGCTGCTGACACCTTGCCCATTTCCGCGCCCTTGTCCAGGGAAGCCCGGTAGCCCGCCAACGAGTCCGGAACGGCCCGCATGCGTTGCGCGATCGCATCCCACTGTTCGTCGGTATTCCTGGGCATCAGGTCGAAGACCATGATCATCTGCTGCAGAGGTGAGGCGATGACGTTGAGCCGCGCGTAGTCCCAGCCCGACTCGAACCTGTCGGCCTCGAGTTGGAGCCGCTCGACGATCACCTCCCTGGCCGTCTCGTCACCCGGACCGGTGGCCGGTGCTGACCGCAGGTCGGCCAGCGCCGCGGTGGTCAGGTCGTGGCAGCGCGGCCAGGCCGTCGGGAGACATGTCGTCCAGCCTGGTCTCGTCGCCGGGCAGCCCCAGGAAGGTCGCCGTGTTCGGGCTCAGCGCGACACAGACTCGGCGACGACGCGATCGGAGATGCGGTCGATGTCCGACTTCTCGTTGGTCACAGGGGTCGCGGCGCTGGTGGCGCCGCCGGTGCTCTCGGTCATGCCCGCCGACGCTACGCCACGCGCAGCGACGGTTCGCCCCGAGCCTGTGCACCCCTGAGCCGGCCTGGACTCTCACCTCCGACGCATGTTGATCATGGCGCTCACCGCGCCGCTCTGTCGCGTTTGTGGGCCTAATGTTCGCTTTCCGGCGTCGTGAGTGCCATGATCAACTTCGCCGAGATGGGTCAACCGCAACGTCAGAGCGACTCGCGGGCCTGCCCGGCGTCGTCGTCGAGTTCGGCGAACGCCTGCCGGATGGCGTCCAGGGACGTGTTCAGCTCCCCGACCGGGTCGGTGACCGCGTCGACCGGTTCGGTGCCGGTGGTCGCCGAGAGTTCGAGGAGCTTGGTGTAGAGCTCGCCGACCCCGTCCACCGCACCGGACAGTTTGGCCAGCAGTTCGTCGCGCCGCCGGCTCATCCGGGCCAGCGATCCGCTGACCGCGTGCTTGCTGCGTCATCTGCCGGGCCACCCGGTCGGCCCGGCCCAGCGCCTCGTCGAGGTCGTCGACCGCGCCGGCCACCCGTAGCGCCACTCCTCGGGCCGACGTGGCCGCTGCCACCGCTTCGTCGACCCGACCCGCGGCCAGTCCGTCGGGCCGGTTGCGGCCGAGTGCCCGCAGATCGTCCAGGTAACCGTCGAGGTTGCTGACGAGTTGCCGTTGTCTGGTGCCCGTACGCAGCTCCGGCTCGTCTGCATCGTCCGAGCCCACCACGGCGCCGACCGCGGTGGCCGCCGCGAGCATGCCCACGCCGATCGCTCCGGCCCCGACGACCGGCAGGCCGACCGCCCAGGCCGCTCCGCCGCCGACCACCGCGACCAGCCACCCCCACGGATCGCGGAGCGTCTGCGCGGCGCGGCGCAGTCGGGACTCCGCCATCGGCTCAGGCACTCCTCGACACTCCGCGGCCCCCAACCGGCCGGAAGGGAGCGGTCAGAAGTTGGACAGGACGTCGGCGAACACCTTGTTGATGCTCTCCGGCTTCCGGGCATCGTATGCCGCGGCCCTGGTGGCCTCGCTGATCTTCTTGAGGGTGTCCAGGTCGGCGTCCTCGCCGTAGGCGATGGTGAAGACGCGCACGCCGTTCTCCTGGCCGCTGCGGGTCAGCTTGTCCAGCAGGCCGCTCGAGGTCGGAGTCGGGGGTGTACTCGTTCTGCCCATCGGTCATCAGCACGACCGCGTTGATCTTGTCCTCGTCCTCGCTGCCGGTCATGAAGTCCGAGGCGGCGCGGGTCACCGCATACAGCGGGGTGGCCTTGCTCGGGCTCAGCGCCTCGATCTGGCTCTTGATCTCGGCTTCGGACTGCTTCTTCGCCGCGATGGGAACCAGTTCCTGGTAATAACCCGCCGGGCTGTCCATCCCGGTGGTGAATGCCCACAGGCCGATCTCGTCGGTGTCGTTGAGCTGGCTCAACCCGTTGGTCGCGGCTTTCTTGGCCAGGTCGAGGCGGGTCTTGCCCTCGGTGCCGGCCGGTTGGCCCATCGACCCGGAGACGTCGAGCACCAGCAGCACCCGCGCCGGCTTGCGCAGGTCGGCCCACAGGTCGCGGACGCCGGCCAGCACGTTGGCCGCCGGCGGCTTGAGGGTGATCTTCACCCCGTCCGCGTCCACGTACTGCGACGAGGTGATCGGGGTGCCGGCCTTGCCGTCGTAGGTGCGGAAGTTGGCGTCGGTGAAGACCTTCTGCTGCTCGGGCAGCCGCAGGTACTCGAGGAAGTCCTTGGCGCCGGCCTGCTTCTCCGGGGTCGACCAGCTGGCGTTGAGGACCACGTAGGGGCTGTCGCTGTAGAGCGTGCCCTCCTTGGGGTAGATCGCCACCAGCGGCACCCGCGGCGGCTTGTGCTGGCCCAGGGTGGCCGGGTCGCCGGTCGGGTTGCCCGCGTTGTAGTCGAGCACCGACTTCTCTTCGACGGCGACCGCCGACACGTAGTTCAGGGCGGCGCCGGCGTCGTCGGCGCGTTGCAGGTTGGACAGGTAGGTCAGGGTGGTGTCGCCGTAGTGGATGACGGACCGCTCGACCGTCTCGGCGAAGTCGCGGACCTTGGCGTCCTTCAGGTCGGCCAGGGTGAGGTCGGAGGACGTGCCGGTGGCGGCGACCAGGGTGCCCGACGGTGGCCGCCAGGCCGGAGGTCGACGAGTTCGGGTTGGTCTTGCCGAGCGTGAAGGTGCCCCACTCCTGGTGACCCTTGGACGCCCAGCCGCCCTTCGCCTCGACCATGCCGAGCACGTCCGCCCAGCCGAGTTTGGTCTTGGGCCAGCCCATCGCGGTCGGCCATCGGCTCCGGCATGGCCAGCACCAGCGGGCGTCGATGTCACCGACTCGGAGGTGTCCGGCACGATCTCGGCGGGCTTGTCATTGGTCTGCAGGTCGTTGCGCAACAGCCCGATCCAGGTGGACGCGGCCGGGGTCCACACGTCGGGCTGCGCTCCGTAGACATCCGGATCCCAGTCGTTGGCCAACGCGGTCTCGGCGGTGCCGGAGGCGACCGAGCGGACGGTGATGTCGTAGCACTTGCCGTCGACGGTCCGGCCGGACTGGCTGTAGCTGACCGCGATCTTGCCCATCAGCGCGGCCTTCTCGCTGGACGCCGCGACCGAGACCGGCACGCAGTCCGGGCGGGCGGTGGGCGTCGGGATGCCGGTCGCGCTGCCGCTGGTCGTCGGTGCCACCGGCGTTGTTGTCGTTGTTCGAGCCGCCACCGACCAACAGCCGGATACCGACGATGAGCAGGATGCCGACGACGCCCGCCGCGATGAACGGCACGGGACTGCGCCTGCTGGCCATGATCGAGCCTCTCCTGCTGCCGGGGCTTCACCCGGCCGGTTGTGCGTCCGGGCTGGTATGCCCGATAGTCCGGAATGTACCTGGGCCGGGTCTCGGTTCGGGCTCGATCGGCCGAGCGTGAGCCCTTCGGGTCAGTCGATCGCGCCAACTGCAGGACCGGCCGCAGTCCGAAATTCCGGGAGGGCCGGCGACCGTCGGTCGCCGACCCTCCCGGGCTATGGATGCTGGGCGAATTCAGGCGCGTACCAACTTCTGCGTCACCACGTAGTTGGCCCGGCCGCTGCCGTCGGTGAACTCGTTGTAGGCCACCACCGTCAAGGTCTGGCCGCGGGACCCGAAGTCCCGCATGGAAACGGTGCGACGACAAAGATCTCGACGTCCAAAGGGGTACCGACCGACCGGGCTCCGCAACGGCCCCGACGAGACAGCGGCCGCCGTCGCCAAGAAGCCGGGCCCGGCCGCGTCACCGAGGACGCGACCGGGCCCGGAGTCGTGCGGCCGCCATCACCTCGTCAGGGTGTCCGGCGGTCGGGTGGTCAGCTGCAGCCGGAGGTCGAGCCGCAGCCCTCGCAGACGTAGCAGGCGCCGGACGGGCGCATCTTGGTGCCGCAGGTGAAGCACAGCGGCGCGTCGGACGCCTTGCCGATCACCAACTCGAGCAGCTCCGTCGACGATCCGGCGCCCGCGGTGCCGGCACCGTCACCTGAGCCGCGTCCCCAGCCGCTGGTCGGCGGACACCGCGCCCTCGGCCGGCTTGTCACCCGGCAGCGGGGGCTGCGGGGTGGCGTCCACCGAGGTGCGCAGGCTCTCCACCACGTCCTCGCCGGCGTCGGCCAGGTCGCCGCCGCCGTAGGACGCCGACACCTGGGCGGTGCGCTCGGCCGCGCTGTAGATGCCCAGCTCGGCCCGCTTGTCCAACGGCAGGTAGTCCAGCGCGATCCGGCGGAACAGGTAGTCCATCACCGAGGTGGCGATCCGGACGTCCGGGTCGTCGGTCATGCCGGCCGGCTCGAACCGCAGGTTGGTGAACTTGTTGACGTAGGACTCCAGCGGGATGCCGTACTGCAGACCGACCGACACCGCGATGGAGAACGCGTCCATCACCCCGGCCAGGGTGGACCCCTGCTTGCCCAGCTTGATGAACACCTCACCGAGACCGTCGTCCGGGTACGAACCGGTGGTCAGGTAACCCTCGGCGCCGCCGACGGTGAACGACACGGTCTGCGACGGGCGCTTCTTCGGCAGCCGGCGGCGCACCGGACGACCGGGCTCCGCGGCCACCGGAGCGGGCGCCGGCGTCGCGACGTCGGCACCTTGCCGTCGTTCTTGCCCGAGCCGGCGGACAGCGGCTGGCCGACCTTGCAGTTGTCCCGGTAGATGGCCAGCGCCTTCAGGCCGAGCTTCCAGCCCTGCAGGTAGATCTCCGCGACGTCGTCGACCGTCGCCTCCTCGGGCATGTTCACCGTCTTGGAGATGGCCCCGGAGATGAACGGCTGGACCGCCGCCATCATCCGGACGTGACCCATCGGCGGCGATGGACCGCTCGCCCATGGCGCAGTCGAACACCTCGTAGTGCTCGCGCCGCAGGCCGGGCGCGTCCACCACGTGCCCGTGCTCGGCGATGTACTCGACGATCGCCTCGATCTGCTCCTGCTGGTAGCCCAGCGACTTCAGCGCCCGCGGCACCGTCTGGTTGACGATCTGCATGGAGCCGCCGCCGACCAGCTTCTTGAACTTGACCAGGGCGAGATCCGGCTCCACACCGGTGGTGTCGCAGTCCATCATCAGTCCGATGGTGCCGGTCGGAGCGAGCACGCTGGCCTGCGCGTTGCGGTAGCCGTGCTTGCTCGCCGGCGGTCAGCGTCTCGCTCCCACACCTTGGTCGCCAGCTTGAGCATGGCCGCGTCGTCGGTACCCAGCGGTGCGGATCTGGTCGTTGGCCGCGGCGTGCTTGCGGATCACCCGCTTGTGCGCGTCGGCGTTGCGGGCGTAGCCGTCGTACGGTCCGACGATCGCCGCCAGCTCGGCCGACCGGCGGTACGCGGTGGCCTGCATCAGCGAGGTGATGGCGGCGGCCAGCGCCCGGCCGCCCTCGGAGTCGTAGGCGTGACCGGTGGCCATCAGCAGCGCACCCAGGTTGGCGTAGCCGATGCCGAGCTGCCGGAACGCCCTGGTGGTCTCGGCGATCGGCTGGGTCGGGAAGTCCGCGAAGCAGATCGAGATGTCCATCGCGGTGATGACGAACTCGACCGCCTTGGAGAACCGCTGCGCGTCGAAAACGCCGTCGTCGGACAGGAACTTCAGCAGGTTCAGCGACGCCAGGTTGCACGAGGAGTTGTCCAGGTGCATGTACTCGCTGCACGGGTTGGACGCGTTGATCCGGCCGGACTCCGGGCAGGTGTGCCAGTCGTTGATGGTGTCGTCGTACTGGATGCCGGGGTCGGCGCACTCCCAGGCGGCCTGGGTGATCTGGTCGAACAGGTCCTTGGCGTCGACGGTCTCGATGCACCTCGCCGGTCTGCCGGGCCGCGCAGCCCGAACTCGCGCGCCGGCCTCGACCGCGCGCATGAACTCGTCGGACACCCGCACCGAGTTGTTGGCGTTCTGGTACTGCACCGAGACGATGTCGTCGCCGCCGAGGTCCATGTCGAACCCGGCGTCGCGCAGCACCCGGATCTTGTTCTCCTCCTTGGCCTTCGTCTCGACGAACTCGACGATGTCCGGGTGGTCGACGTCCAGCACGACCATCTTGGCCGCCCGCCGGGTGGCACCGCCGGACTTGATGGTGCCGGCCGACGCGTCCGCGCCGCGCATGAACGAGACCGGGCCGGACGCGGTGCCGCCGGAGGACAGCAGCTCCTTGGACGAGCGGATCCGCGACAGGTTCAGCCCGGCGCCCGAGCCGCCCTTGAAGATCAGCCCCTCCTCCCGGTACCAGTTCAGGATCGAGTCCATGGTGTCGTCGACCGCCAGGATGAAACACGCCGAGACCTGTTGCGGGGAAGCGGTTCCGACGTTGAACCAGACCGGCGAGTTGAAGGCGAACACCTGGTGCAGCAGCATCCAGGTCAGCTCGTGCTCGAAGATCTGCCGCGTCGTCGTCGGGCCGGCGAAGTAGCTGTTGGCCCGGCCGGCCTCGGTGTAGGTCGTGCACCACCCGGTCGATGATCTGCCGCAGGCTCGACTCGCGCGCCGGCGGTGCCGACAGCGCCGCGGAAGTACTTGCTGGTGACGATGTTCGTCGCGTTCACCGACCAGAAGTCGGGGAACTCGACGCCGCGCTGCTCGAAGTTGATCGAGCCGTCGCGCCAGTTCGTCATCACGACGTCGCGGCGCTCCCAGGTGACCTCGTCGTAGGGGTGCACGCCCTCGGTGGTGTACAGCCGCTCCAGGACCAGGCCGCGTCGCGGGCCGCTGTGCCCCGCGGCCCCTGGCTCCGGACGCCGAGGTGGCCCCGACGGTTTCGGTCATGGCTGGCTGATCCCTTCCCTGCGTGATCTGTGCTCGGTGCACGTCGCTGACGGGCGAATGTCTTCGGTGCATCGATATGGGCGTGGTCTGGTCGATGCGCGGCGAGACGTCGGCGGTCAGGGGCCGACCGGATCTCGGTCGGACGCTCAGCCGACGGGAACGGGCCGCGCGGTGCACGCTGTCGTCGGGCGACGTCCGGCGGCGTCCGGCGGTCGGTCCGGCGGTCGGACCGCAGCGACCGGATCTCGGCGAGGAAGTCGTCGGCCGAGCTGAACGCCCGGTAGACCGAGGCGAACCGCAGGTAGGCGACCTCGTCGAGGTCGCGCAGCGGACCGAGGATGGCCAGCCCGATCTCCTGGCTGGGCACCTCCGCCAGCCCGGTGGCCCGGACGGCGTCCTCGACCTGCTGGGCGAGCAGCGCCAGCGCGTCCTCGTCGACCGGCCGGCCCTGGCAGGCCCGCCGAACCCCGGCGACCACCTTGTCCCGGCTGAACGGCTCGGTGACGCCGTTGCGCTTCACCACCGCGAGCACGGTCTGCTTCGACCGTGGTGAACCGGCGCGCGCACTCCGGGCAGGACCGCCGACGGCGGATCGCCTGGCCGTCCTCGACCTCACGGGAGTCGATCACCCTGGAGTCGGGGTGCCGACAGAACGGACACCGCATGCCGCCACCTCCTTGCCGCAGCTGCTCCGCCGGCCCGCCGATGTGGATCGACCGTGGACCGACGGTGGATGACCATCGCTGACGGCTGTGGACAACTCACCGCCGTGGTGGCACAACCTGTGGATGACTTACATCTGTGTAACTACTATATCTAGGGATACGCTAGGCCGGACCTCGACATTGCGCAAGCCCTCGCGCGTGTCGCACCGGCTCGTCAACCGACCGGGACCCGCAGCTGCATGCCCTCCACCAGCGGCCCGTCGCCCAGCCCGTTGAGCGCCCGGATCGCTCGACGACCGCCGCGCGGGTCGGCGTCGCCGGCCGCGCGCCGCTGGCGATGGACCACAGGGTGTCCCCGGGCTGGACCGTCACCGAGCTGCACGCCGGTCGACGACGCGCGGCGAGCAGCGAGACGACCAGCGAGCACCGCGGTGGCCAGCGTGGTCAGGGTCAGCGACAACCGGCCCAGCGCCCCATCCGGTAGCCGGGACCGTCGTCGCTCGCCGGGCACTCCGCGGGCCACACCCGGGCCGGAGCGGCCGGCGGGAGTGCGATCGGCGGCCTGGTCCGGGAACCGGTCCCGCGACCTGCGGCGCTCGCGTCGGGCCCGGCGGATCCGGCGAACGCGGACGCCGTGGCGCACCGGTGGGCGCGACACGCGGGGCCGACCGACGCACGAAACCGACCGGACCATCTGTGATGCTGGTCTGCACGCTCATCGTCTGCTGGCCTTCCGAAGCGGGCCGGCGAGCCGGCCCAGGTGGGCGTCCTACCCTCTCCGAGGTCGAACGGGCGTTCTATCGAACGTCTGACCGAGTTGTACACCGCCGGACCGACAGTGGGAAGAGACCATCGGCGTGTCGGTCGAACGCGTGTTTGAATTGTGATGTGGCGAGGCCTACCCTGAGAGCTGTCGGAAGGGCTCGTCCGCTTCGACGCCGTGCCGCCCGGACCGAGGCGGACGAGGGACCAGGGAGGGCACCAGTGGTGACAGGACGATCCGACGGCCGGGACGCCGGCGATGGCGACAGTCGGGGACGACCCGACCGCCGACGCGGACGATCGGCGCGGACGCCGAGGGCTCGGTCAGCGAATTCCCCGACCAGGACAACGGCCGGCCGCTGACCATGCGCCAGCAGAAGGTACTCACGGTGATCCGCGACTCGGTGGCCCGTCGCGGCTACCCGCCGAGCGTCCGCGAGATCGGCGAGATGGTCGGGCTGAAGTCGCCGTCGTCGGTGGCCCACCAACTGACCGTGCTGCGAGCGCAAGGGGTCTGCTGCGCAAGGACCCCAACCGTCCGCGCGCGGTGGACATCCGGATGCCCGAGGAGGTCTACGAGGACGTCGAGGCCGCCCGGCGCCCGACCACCCGCCTATGTGCCGGTCGTCGGCCGGATCGCGGCGGGCGGCCCGATCCTGGCCGAGCAGGCCGTCGAGGACGTCTTTCCGCTCCCGCGCGACCTGGTCGGCGAGGGCACCCTGTTCCTGCTCCGGGTGGTCGGCGACTCGATGGTCGACGCCGCGATCACCGACGGCGACTGGGTGGTGGTCCGGCAGCAGCCGGTGGCCGAGAACGGCGACATCGTCGCGGCGATGATCGACGGCGAGGCCACCGTCAAGACCTTCCGCCGCCGGGACGGTCACGTCCAGCTGATGCCGCACAACCCCGCCTATCAACCCGATTCCGGGCGACGACGCCGTCGTGCTCGGCCGGGTGGTCGCGGTCCTGCGCAAGATCTGACCCGAGACGTGCCGGGAGCGCTGGTCTCCCGGCATCCCGTTCGACCCGCCGCACGCGACGCGGATCTCCCCGGGCCGGACGAACGCGAAGGCCCCGATCCTGAACCAGGATCGGGCTCTTTCGCGATGATCTCGCGGGATCTACGCCCGGGCCACGGGCCCGTCGACTCGAGATCGACCGGCCGGAGCCGACCGAGATCAGCTGCGTGCGCTGCTCCGCGACCGGCACGCCGTTGACCGCGGCTGCTGCACCGGTCGCGCGACCGGCTGCGGGACGGTCTGGGCGACCGGCTGCGGCACCGGGGACGGCTGCACCACCACGCGGTCGCGACCACGGGGGCACCTGTGCTCGCCGGCGTCGCCAGGATCTCGCCGGGTCGGCGTGGCGCCTGTCGCGCGGTCGCGTCGGTCTCCGCCGGACGGCTTCTCCTTGGGATCGTCCTCGTGCATCGCCGACACCTCGGACTTGAGGATGCGCAGCGAGCGGCCGAGGCCGCGCGCCGCGTCCGGCAGCTTCTTCGCGCCGAACAGCAGGATGAACACCGCCAATGATGATCAACCAGTGCCACCAGGAAAGACCGCCCATGCGTTCCTCCTCGTCACTACGGTGCACGGCCCGCTCGGTCGTTGTCCGAGTACAGGGTCGGCACCGGCACCTGTCGGTCACGATACCTGCCGACGGGCAGTGATTCGACGCTACCGCACCGGATCGGTCCGGCGACTGGGTCTCGGTTCAGCCGGCTGACCACGGGCACCGCGAAATCCGGCCAGCGCGGCCGCCGAGTCCGGGGTTGCACCCTGGCCCGGAGCCGGGTGCCCTCGGCCGACGTGCTCCTCGTCCAGCACCGTGCCCTCGGCGTGCACCCGGGAGACCAGGTCGCCACGGTCGAACGGCACCAGCACGTCCACCGTCACCGACGGATCCGGCAGGGCCGCCGCGATCACCGTCGCGCGCAGTGCGTCGATGCCCTCGCCGGTCCGGGCCGAGACGAACACCGCGGTCGGCAGCAGGTGCCGCAGCCGGGTCAGGCTCACCTCGTCGGCGGCGTCGACCTTGTTCACCACCAGGATCTCCGGCAGCCGGCCCGGCGTCGATCTCGGCCAGCACCTCGCGCACCGCGGTGACCTGGTCCTCCGGCTTGCGGCGTCCGACCCGTCGATGACGTGCAGCACGAGGTCGGCGTCGCGCGATCTCCTCCAGCGTCGACCGGAACGACTCGACCAGCTGGTGCGGCAGGTGCCGGACGAACCCGACGGTGTCGGTCAGGGTGTAGTCGCGACCGTCGACGGTGCGGGTGCGCCGGGTGGTCGGGTCGAGGGTGGCGAACAGCGCGTCCTCGACCAGCACCCCGGCCTGCGGTCAGCCGGTTGAGCAGCGACGACTTGCCGGCGTTGGTGTACCCGGCGATCGCCACCGCCGGCACCGCGTTCGCCCGGCGCTGGGAGCGCTTGGTGTCCCGGACCCTGCGCATGCCGGCGAGCTCGGAGCGCAGCTGGGCGATCCGCTTGTGGATGCGCCGGCGGTCGATCTCCAGCTTGGTCTCACCGGGACCGCGGGAGCCGATGCCGGCGCCGGCGGCGACCCGACCACCGCGCTGCCGGGACAGCGCGGCACCCCACCCACGCAGCCGCGGCACCAGGTAGTTGAGCTGGGCCAGCTCGACCTGGGCCTTGCCCTCCTTGGACCGGGCGTGCTGGGCGAAGATGTCCAGGATCAGCGCGGTCCGGTCGACGACCTTGACCTTGCAGCCGCTCCTCCAGATTGCGCAGCTGGCCGGGCGAGAGCTCGCCGTCGCAGATCACCGTGTCGGCGCCGGTGGCCTCGACGATCTCGGCCAGCTCGATGACCTTGCCGGACCCGATGTAGGTGCCGGCGTCCGGGTGCCGCCGCCGCTGCACAGCGCGTCCAGGACCACCGAGCCGGCCGTCTCGGCGAGCCGGGACAGCTCGGCCATCGACGCCTCGGCGTCGGCGGCGGTGCCGTCGGTCCAGACCCCGACCAGCACCACCCGCTCCAGCTGCAGCCGGCGGTACTCGACCTCGGTGATGTCGGTGAGCTCGGTGGACAGCCCGGCGACCCGGCGCAGCGCGGCCCGGTCGGCCAGGTCCTGTTCGCCGCGGGTGCCGGGGTCGGCCTCGATGAGCTCCACCGGGTGGTCGGCCAGGTCTCGGAAATTCGTCGTGTGTAGTCATACGGGTTCCAGCGTGCCACGTGCTGGCCAGCGATGTCTCCCATCGGGTGCGGCGACGCCGGGAGCCAGTCATCGCACCCGTTTCAGTGCGTCGGACGGGCTGGATGGATGAACGTGCCGTCCGTCCAGCCCGACTGGCGGCAACGCCCCGATCGTGGGACGTGGCGACCCCGGCTCAGGGCTCGGGATGGATCGCCAGGAACAGCGACTCGCGCGCCCCGTCGGGGTCGAGCTCGCGGCGGGCGAATTCGTCGAACAGCACCTGCGAGTCGATCGAGCAGTTCCTGTCGAGTGCTCCGGGCTGAGCTGCAGTCCGAGCCGCACCATCGTCCACCCGCGCGGTCGGGCACCTGGGCCACCTCCTCCAGGAAGGCCCGGAGCAGGGTGTCGTCGGACGTGCGACGGCGGCATGTCCAGCGTCCAGGACTTCATCGTCGCCGAGTACGGGACCTCCCGGGATCCGCGCGGCCCGCGCCGGGTCGCGCCCGCGACCAGGAAGCCCTGGGCGACCAGGGTGCGCACGTGGTGCAGCACGGTCGCCGGGTTGCGATCGAGGCGTTCGGCGATCTCCTTGTTGGTCAGCGGACTCGTACCGGCACATCCGCAGGATGCGCAGCCGCAGCGACACTGGCCAGGGCCCGGCGTTCCGCGTCG
This sequence comes from uncultured Actinomycetota bacterium, assembly GCA_963706185.1. Taxonomy (GTDB): domain Bacteria; phylum Actinomycetota; class Actinomycetes; order Mycobacteriales; family Nakamurellaceae; genus Nakamurella. The sequence goes on from CAVPLZ010000008.1 coordinate 202,499, forward strand.
GTCGCCAAGCGTCGGACCGGCCGGGACAACGGTCGTCGCCGGCCGGGAAGGCTCGCGATCCGCCACTACTCGAGGGTAACCGATTGGATTTCCCCAATCGGTCGGGCAGCATGGTGCGCCGTGAGCCAGCCCGCACCTCGCAGCCTGATCCACCACGCCGACTTCCGCCGACTGTGGATCGGCGACACGGCCAGCCAGCTCGGGGTCGCGCTGGGTGGCCTCGCCGTGCCCTATCTGGCAGTGACCGCGCTGGGGGCCAGCGAGTTCCAGATGGGCCTGCTCAGCACCCTGACCAGTCTCGGCTTCCTGATCATCGGCCTGCCGTCCGGGGCGCTGATCGACCGGCGGCGCAAGCGCACCGTGATGATGGTCGCCGACGTGGGCCGGGCACTGCTGCTGGCGACGCTTGCCGCTGGCCTGGTGGCTGGGCTGGCTGACCTTCGCCCAGGTCCTGGTGGTGGCCACCGCAGCCGGCATGCTGACGGTCTTCTTCGACGTCTCGTACCAGTCGTACCTGCCGGTGCTGGTACCGCGGGACCAGGTGGTCGAGGGCAACGCAAACTGCAGGCCAGCCAGTCGGTGTCCCAGCTCGCCGGGCCCGGGATCGGCGGCCTGCTTGATCAAGCTGATCGGCGCCGCCGTGGGTGATCGCGCTCAACGCGGTCGGCTACCTGGCGTCGGCGACGCGCGCTGTGGCGGATCCGGCACCGGGAGACACCGCCGCCGGCGGCGGACCGGCGGCCCCTGGTCACCGAGATCGGCGAGGGACTGCAGTTCGTCGTCGGGCATCCGCTGCTGCGCCGGCTGATCGCCTGTACCGGCCTCGGCAACCTGACGTTCAGCACGATCACCGCACTCGAGGTCCTGTACATGGTCGACACCCTGCACTTCTCCCCCGTCACCATCGGGATCCTGGAGATGGTCGGCGCCGCGGGCGGACTGGTCGCCGCCGTGCTGACCACGAAGCTGGCCGAAGACCATCGGCGAGGGTCCGACGATCATCGCCACGGCGACCGTGTTCCAGCTGTTCGCGTTCGCCTGGCCGTTGTCGTCGGTGCTGCCCCCGGTACCGACGCTGATGGTCGGTTCGGTGCTGCATCTCCACCAGCGTGGTCGCCTACAACATCTCCACCGTCAGCTTTCGGCAGCGGCTTGTGCCCCCCGGCGCTGTTGGGCCGGATGAATGCCTCCGCCCGGTTCCTGGTGTGGGGATCGATGCCCGATCGGCGCCTTCCTCGGCGGCATCCTGGGCACCCATCTGGGCATCGTCCCGACCTTCTGGATCGCCGCGGTTCGGCGGCTTGGTCTCGCTGCTGCCGGTCTACTTCTCGCCGCTGTGGCGGATGTACACCCTGCCTGAGCCGGAACCGGAACCGGACGAGGCCCCGCAGGTGACCATCGAGGTGGACGAGGACCGGCCGACGGTGCCCGAGGCCTGAGTCCGGGACTCAGCTCAGCGCCGAGATGGCCGCGGTGAATTCCTCGTCGAGCACACCCGAGGCCACCAGCACGGCCGGACCGGTCAGCCAGCGCCGTCACCGTCGGAGACCTCGACCGTGACCTGCCCGCCGGGCACCCGCACCGTGACCGTGCCGTCCGCACCGTCGAGCAGGGCGGCGGCCGCGGCCACCGTGCCGGTCCCGCACGATCGGGTCTCGCCGGACCCGCGCTCGTGCACCCGCATGGTGAGGGCAGGCTCGGACCCGGCCGCCGTCGCGCACGACGAACTCGACGTTGGCACCGTCCGGGATACTCGGCCGCATCCACGGCCGGCGCGACGCTCAGGTCGAGCCCGGCGAGCCGAGCCCGCGCGTCGGGGCCGTCCAGCACGCACACCAGGTGCGGATTGCCGACGTCGACCCGACGGCCGGGGAACGTCCGTTCCGAGCACCGACGCGACCGACGGAGCACCGAGCCGAACCGGACCCATGCCGATCCGGACGTCGCCGGCCGGCCCCGAGTTCGGCGGTGCGCAGGCCACCACGGGTGCAGGAAGTCCATCCGGCCCGGCTCGGCCCAGCCCGCCGTCACCAGGAACCGGGCGAACACCCTGGCGCCGTTGCCGCACATCTCGGCGACCGACCCGTCGGCGTTGCGGTAGTCCATGAACCACCGGCCCTCGCCGGCCGGCGCGACCCTGATCACGCCGTCGCCGCCGATCCCGGCGCGACGGTCGCAGATGCGCCCGCACCAGGTCGGCGTCCAACTCCAGGGTTCCGGCGGCGTCGGGCAACAGCACGAAGTCGTTCTCCGTGCCGTGCCCCTTCACGAACGCGATGCCGTCGCCCACGCCGACCAGCCTACGGTGAGGCCAGGAGCGCGTCGACGGCCTCGACCAGGTCGGGCCGGGATGCGTCGAGCCACCGGACCCGGTCGTCGCGACGGAACCACGATCGCTGCCGCCTGACGAACCGCCGGGTGGCCTGCACCGTCGACGCCACAGCCTCGGCGGTGGTCGCTCGACCGTCGATGACCTCGACGAACTGCGGATAGCCCAGTGCGCGCGAGGCGGTGCGGCCCTCCCGCAGCCCTCGGCCGAGCAGGGCGCGCACCTCCGCTTCGAGACCGGCGTCGACCATCCGCTCGACCCGCTGGGCGAGCCGCACGTCGAGCACCTCGGTCGCCAGGTCCAGCCCGACCATGAGCGCATCGAATCTCGGCGCCCCCGGCCGCGGCATGGTGGCGGAGAAGGGCCGGCCGGTGAGGTCGATGACCTCGAGCGCCCTGGCGATCCGCCGGGCGTTGCCCGGCAGGATCGCCGCGGCGGCCGCGGGGTCGAGCTCGGCGAGCCGGGCATGGGCGCGATCCGGACCGAGCCGCTCGACCTCGGCGGCCCAGTGCGAGCGCACCGCCGGGTCGGTCGGGGGAAAAGCGATGTCGTCGACGACGGCCTGCAGATACAGCCCGGAACCACCGGCGAGGATCGGCGTCCGGCCGCGGTCCAGGATGTCGGCGATGGTCGCGCGAGCCTGGCCCTGGTAGACGGCCACGGAGGCGGTCTCGGTGACATCCAGGACGTCCAGCAGGTGATGCGGGATGCCCCGACGCTGGTCCGGTGGCAGCTTCGCGGTGCCGATGTCCATGCCGCGGTAGAGCTGCATGGCGTCGCCGTTGACGACCTCGCCGTGCAGCCGCTCGGCGAGATCGAGGGCGAGGTCGGATTTGCCGGTCCCGGTCGGGCCGGCCACCACCACCAACCTGGGCAGTGCGCTCATTCGGCCGCCGATCGATAGGTCCAGGCGGCCACCAGGTAGCCGACGCCGAACCGCGCGTCCCGCGCGAGCAGGGTGGCGGTCTGCGGAGTAGGCAACCGGCCGAGCACCCGGAACACCTCGCCGGCGACCACGCCGACCGCGGTCAGCACATCGTCGTGTTCGGTCGCCTCGGCCAGATCCGCCGGACTCCCGGCAGCCAGGGCAGCGGCCAGTCGCCGGTCGACCTCATCCGCCCGGTCGTCCGGCGCCATCGGCGCGAGCGGGCCGTGGGCTGCGGCGCCGTCGGCCATGGCCAGCACCCCGACGGCGCCCGGGTGCGCCGAGGAGCAGCTCCGCAACGACGTCCGCGTCGCCCCGCGCCAGTTCGACGATCTCGGTGGACCGGCTGATGCCGGCCCCGTCGAGCAGGTAGCCGGCTACCACCGCGGCCGGCGCCGCGGGTACCGCCGGCTTCGTCGGCAGGGCTCCGGGCAACGTCACCGGAGCGACCGGCTGGACATCCGATCGACCGAACGCCGAGCCGGACAGCCGGGTGCCCGGGCCGAGTCGGCGACGGCGATCGGCCGCGGCGAGCACCACGATGCGGTCGACGTCGGCCAGCTCAGCCACGGCCCGACGGCACGCGACGGCCACCGACCCGGCCGCGGCCAGCAGATTGGGCGCGAGGCCGGGGATCAGGAAGGGCGCCGGTGGGCACACGACGACGGCCTTCATCACCCCGGCAGGCTATGCGAGCGGCCCGACCGGCGGCGATGCCGGGAACCGGCTGTCCTCGGCATTCGCTCCGCAGGTCCGGACAGGGCACACTGGGTCGTGCGCCGGAGCACGGCCGGCCACACCGAGATCGGGGTGCCCCAGGGGGCACCGGGAGCCCGCTCCCCCGCAGCACCAGGAAGGCCCGCGACCATGACCGAGGACATCATCCCCACCGAGCCGACGACGGCCGGGAACGCCGAACCTGTCGGGGTCGTCCCGTCCTCGGCGGTCGATACCCAGGTCCCGCCCCCGCCGGCCCAGCATCCGACGGCGCCAGCATCCGACGGCACGCTGGCCCCCGACATGACCTTTCCCCCGGCGCCGGGTCCGATCGTGCCGTCTCCGGGACCGATCGTGCCGTCACCCGGACCGGCGGGCCCGGCGCCGGTGCCGGACGTACCCGTCCCGTTGCCGGACCACCCGTCCAGCCCGGTGCCGCTGCCTCCGCCGCCCAGCCCGCTCTCCCCACCCGAGGGCCCGACCCCCGGGGCCCCGACGCCGAGCACGCCGAGCATTCCGCCGGTGACGCCCCCGGAACCCACCGCACCCGCGGAACCGCCGGCCGACCCGGGTGCGCCGGCCGACCCGCGTACCCGGCCGACCCGGGACTCCGGGCCCGATGGAGCCGCCGGCACCGGTGGACTGGCATCACCCCGTCGCGACCCCCGAGCCGGTCGCCGCGCCTGCCCTCGTCGCGGCCCCCGAGCCGGTCGCCGCACCGGAGCCCGCGCCGGCCCCCGTCGCGACCCCCGAGCCGATTGCCGCACCGGAGCCCGCGCCGGCCCCCGATGCTGTACCCGGCCCGGATCCGGTGGTGGCGCCGCTGCCGGCCGCCGACCCGGACGCCCCGCTGGTTCCCGACGCCCTGGACGTGACCGTCCCAACCGAGTCTGCTGCGTCGCCAGAGCCACCCGCCCCCACTGAGCCTGCGGGGTCACCAGAGCCACCCGCGCCGGCCGAACCTCCCACCCCCGCCGAACCTCCCACCCCGAGCGAACCGGAGACGCCTGCCGAGCCGGAGACGCCCGCCGAGCCGGAATCGCCGGGGGAGCCGCCGGCGCCGGCGGAAGCGCCAGACGTGGTCTGCGTCCACCCCCGCGCCGCCCGCGCCGGCGCATCACCCAGGTCGCCCGGGCTCCGGCCGACCGTCGCCGGGACGCCCCGGTGGTCCGGGGGCTCGTCCGTCGGGTCCACGGGTCAGGCCGCCGACCCCGGCCGCGCACCACACGCCGGCGGTGGTCGAGCCGACGATCGACGCGGTCGACCCGCACGAGTGGGGCCGGATCGACGACGAGGGTGCGGTCTTCGTGCGGACCGCCACCGGTGAGCGGCAGGTGGGTAGTTGGCAGGCGGGCGATGCCGAAGCGGGTCTGGCTCACTTCGGTCACCGGTTCGACAGCTTCTCCACGGAAATCTCCGTGCTCGAGGCGCGCCTGGCGTCCGGCACCGGTGACCCCAAGGCGACAAAGGCCCAGGCCGTCGCGCTGCGCGAGCAGGTCGAGACGCTGTCCGCCGTCGGTGACCTGGACTCCGCCGCGGCCCGGCTCGAACTGGTCATTGCCGCATCCGAGCAGGCGATCGCGGGCGCTTCCGCCCAACGCGCCGCTGCACGGGCAGCTGCCGTCGCGGCCAAGGAGAAGCTGTGCGCCGAGGCCGAGGAATTGGCCGAGAGCACGCAGTGGAAAACCACCGGGGATCGACTCAAGGAGATCGTCGAGGAATGGCGGACCGTCCGCGGCATCGACCGGAAGACCGACGACGCGCTGTGGAAGCGATTCGCCAAGGCCCGTGACACCTTCACCCGGCATCGCGGTTCCCATTTCGCGGAACTGGACAAGCAGCGCGCCGCGGCCAAGGACGCCAAGGAGAAGCTGATCGAGCGGGCCGAGGAGTTGTCCGAATCCACCGAGTGGGGCGAGACCGCCGGTGCCTACCGGAACCTGATGACCGAATGGAAGGCCGTCGGTCGCGCGCCCCGGGATGTCGAGGACGCGCTCTGGGAGCGGTTCCGCGCCGCCCAGGAGAAGTTCTTCTCGCGCCGGAACCAGACCTTCGCCGCCCGGGACGCCGAGTTCGACGCCAACGCCGCGACCAAGGAGAAGCTGATCGCCGAGGCCGAGGCCATCGACCCGGCGGCCGGTCTCGAGCAGGCCAGGGCTGCTCTGCGCTCGGTCCAGGAACGGTGGGAGGCGGCCGGCAAGGTGCCGCGCGAACGCATGCGCGAACTCGACGGTCGGTTGCACGCGGTGGAGGAGCGGGTGAAGTCGGCCGAGCAGACACACTGGCGGCGCACCGATCCGGAGACCAACGCGCGGGTCGAGCAATTCCGGGCCAGGGCCGAACAGTTCCGGACCCAGGCGGCCAAGGCCGCCGCGGCCGGCGACCGCAGGCGGGCCGAACAGGCCGAGGCTCAGGCCCGGCAGTGGGAGGAATGGCTCGGCGCAGCGGAGAGCGCGGTCGACCGCTGACCCCGGTCACGCCCCAGCCGTCGCACGCCACCGCAGCGGTCGGGGCCCAGATCCCGGCGATCTGGGCCTTTTCGGTTCACTCGCCGGGGCCTGGGCCCGGTCAGGCGCTGCAGGCCGACACCGGCACCGTGGTCTTCGCGGGCCGACCGATGCCCGGAAGGCCCAGACCGACGCCGGGTGTGGTCGGACGCAGGCCGGCCGCATGCCGGTCCCCGGCCGTGGTCCGGCGGTGGGACTGGAGATCGCCGTCCGCGGTCAGGTGGTGCGGCGCGCGCGTCGGTGACGACGGTGGTCACCACGTCCCCCGGCCTGACCTGGCCGTCGACGCACGGGCCGGTCGGCCGCAGGTGCACCAGCCGGCCGTCCCGGGCCCGACCCGACAGGCGGTGGGTCTCGACATCCTTGCGGCCCTCGCCCGCCGCGACCAGCACCTCGACGGTCCGGCCGATCTGCGCCCGGTTACCGGCCAGCGCCGCATCCTCGACGACGGACTGCAGACGTTGGTAGCGCTCCCGGACCACGGCGGCCGGCACCTGGTCGGGCAGCGAGGCCGCCGGCGTCCCCGGACGCGGCGAGTACTGGAAGGTGAACGCGCCGGCGAACTGCGCGCGGGCCACCACGTCCAGGGTCTGCTCGAAGTCCTGGTCGGTCTCGCCGGGGAAGCCCACGATGATGTCCGTGGTGATCGCGGCGTCGGGCATGCACGCGCGTACTTCGGCCAGGATGTCCAGGTAGCGCGCCGAACGGTAGGACCGCCGCATGGCCTTCAGGATCCGGTCGGAGCCGGACTGCAACGGCATGTGCAGTTGCGGGCAGACCGCCGGGGTCTCGGCCATCGCCGCGATCACCTCGCTGGTGAAGTCCCGCGGGTGCGGCGAGGTGAACCGGACCCGTTCGAGCCCGGGGATCGCTCCGCAGGCCCGCAGCAGCTTGGCGAAGGCCTGCCGATCGCCGAACTGCGACGCCGTAGGAGTTGACGTTCTGACCCAGCAGGGTCACCTCGAGCACTCCGTCGGCGACCAGCATGCCGACCTCGGCCAGGATGTCGCCCGGTCGTCGGTCGGCCTCCTTGCCGCGCAACGAGGGAACGATGCAGAAGGTGCAGGTGTTGTTGCAGCCCACCGAGATCGACACCCACGCGGCGTAGGCCGAGTCACGCTTGGCCGGCAGTGACGACGGGAACATCTCGAGCGATTCGACGATCTCCAGCTCGGCCGACCGGTTGTGCCTGGCCCGCTCCAGCAGGGCGGGCAAGGAACCGATGTTGTGGGTGCCGAACACCACGTCGACATACGGCGCGCGCCGCAGGATCTCCCCGCGGTCCTTCTGTGCCAGGCAGCCACCGACGGCGATCTGCATGTCCGGGTTGGCACTCTTGGCCGGCACCAGGTGGGACAGGTTCCCGTACAGCTTGTTGTCCGCGTTCTCCCGCACCGCGCAGGTGTTGAACACCACGACGTCGGCGGGTCGGTCGTCAGCCGCGGCCCGGTAGCCGGCGCCCTCCAGCAGGCCGGCCAACCGTTCGGAGTCGTGGACGTTCATCTGACAGCCGTACGTGCGGACCTGGTAGGTCCGCCCGGCACCGTCGCGGTCCGCGGCCTGCGTGGTCGCCGGCGCGTAGGAAGTGTTGCCGCCAACGGACGGCGACGGGAGAACAGTCACGGGAACAGGGTACGTCGGCTCCGACCCCGGATCCGCTTTGTTGCTTTCCGCGGACGACCGGAAGGCGGAGTCAGCGGGCGACTTCGGTGGCCCTGGACTCCCGGATCACCGTCACCCGCACCTGACCGGGGTAGGTCAGCTCCTCCTCGATCTGTTTGGCCACCTCGCGGGCCAGCACATGCGCCTCGAGATCATCCACCAGCTCGGGCTTGACCATCACCCTGAGCTCGCGGCCCGCCTGCATGGCGAACACCTTCTCGACGCCCCGCTTGCCATTGGCGATCGCCTCGATGCGCTCGAGCCGCTGCACATAGGACTCCAGCGACTCCCGACGCGCCCCGGGGCGTCCACCCGAGCAGGCATCAGCTGCCTGGGTGAGGACAGCTTCGACGGTGCTCGGAGGTACCTCGTCGTGGTGCGCTTCGATGCAGTGCACGACGGTCTCGGACTCGCCGTACTTGCGCGCCAGATCGGCACCGACCAGGGCGTGCGAGCCCTGGACCTCGTGGGTCAACGCCTTGCCGATGTCGTGCAGGAACGCGCCGCGCACGAGATCGGTGGTGTCGATGCCCAGCTCGGCCCCCATCAGACCGGCGATGTGCGCGGTCTCGACCAGATGACCGAGCACGTTCTGCCCGTAGGAGGTCCGGTACTTGAGCCGGCCGACGAGGGCGACCAGCTCCGGGTGCAGATCGGAGATCCCGACATCGAGCAGCGCGTCCTCTGCGGCCCGGCGACAGAGCGCCTCGACCTCGTCTGTTGCTCGTTCGTAGGCCTCTTCGATGCGGTGCGGGTGGATCCGACCGTCCTCGATCAACGCCTCGAGGGTCACCCGGCCGATCTCGCGCCGCACCGGATCGAAACAGGACAGTAGTACCGCTTCTGGGGTGTCGTCGATGATGACGTTGACGCCGGTGACCGTTTCGAACGCGCGGATGTTGCGACCCTCGCGCCCGATGATGCGCCCCTTGATCTCCTCGGCGGGCAGGTGCACCACCGACACCACGGTCTGGGCAGTCTGGTCCGACGCCACTCGCTGGATCGCGTCCGCAACGATGGCCCTGGCCCGCTGTTTGGCGGTGGATTCGGCCTCGCCCTCCACCCGTCGGATCATGAAGGCGACATCCCGGCGGACGGCATCCTCCTGGCGGGCGAGCAACTCGGCCCGCGCGGCCTCCTCGGTGAGCCCGGAGATGCGCACGAGTTCGGCTCGATGGGCAACCTCGGCCGCGTCCAGCTCGACGGCCCGGTCGGTGAGCTGTTGCTCCTTCTCGCGCTGGCGTTCCCCCTGCTGGGTCAGGTCCTCGTACCTTGGCTTCCAGCGCCTGACGCGAGCGCTGCAGCTCGGCCTGATCGGCCCGCAGTCGCTCGCGCTCCTCGGACAGGGAGCGACGCTCGAGCTCCAGCGCATCCAGGGCGGTGGACAGCCGCAGCTGGCCGGCCTGGAGTTCGGCCCGATCGGCACGCAACCGACTCGGCCGCCTCGGCGAACAGCCGGCGACGCTCGGCAGCGAGGTTGTCCCGGATCTCGGCGACCTCGGCGCGCGCCACGGCGAGCGACTGCTCGGTGGCGACCCTGGCGTCCTCACGGGTCTGCTCGGCCTCGACTCGCGCCCGGCCACGAAGAGCCTCGGCGGCTTCGGCGGCCGCGCGGCGCACCTCGGCCGCCTCGACCCTGGCCTCGTCCCGCAAGGCGGCCGCATCGGCGTCAACCGTTCCGACCGGCCGCGGTGCCGCGGGTCGATCCTGCAGGGACCGGGCTACCGTCGCGGAAACCAACCTGGCGATCTCGTCGGAGTCGACGGATGGGGTGGCGACCGGCCGGCGACGCACCTGGACGAGCACCAAGCCCAGCGCGATCAGCACCGCGACGGCCAGCACGATCAGGAGGACCTCTGTCACCCGGACCTCCTACGTCGGCGCGTTTCCCCGAACGGGCCGGACGCGAATGCCCGGAAGGAGGATCGCGGACGCTGGGTCCATGGGGTATGACCCCATTTGCGGCGCCCGACCGGGTCGAACGTCGTACGGTTCCGGTAAACCGGAACAAAAGCGGCACCAGCCGCGTATCGGTCGCGCGCGTGACGTTTGTTGCGCGTGTCGTGATTCTCCTGTGACCTTGAGGGTAAGGATGGGTGCACGACGGGTCAAGCCGACGGGCCCATCCCCCCGAGCGAAGGACGGCATCCCTCACTCGGTGGAACGAGGAGTCGTCGCATTGTGAGTCACCCGACCGGTGACAGGGCCGATCGTGGCGAGCACCCTCGGGCCGCGCACGCGACACGCGGGCAGGGGCGCCGGCCGATCCGTTGCCGCCGCGCCATTCCCGCCTACCCGGTTCAACGGCCGTAGCTACCCGGACCCGGCCCTGGTGGGCCCGCCACCGTTCAGCCCTCCTCGGCGTACCGACGCAAGGCTTCGTCGACCACAGCCAGGGCGACGCCGGGGCCGTAACCGCGGCGTGCCAGCAAGCCGACGAGTCGGCGCCGGGCAGCCTCCGGCCCGGCCGCCATCGCCGCGTCGACCCGTCGGGTAACCAGCGCGGCGGCCCTGGTCCGCTCGGCCTCCGAGTCGATCACGGTGACCGCCTCTGCGGCGAGGTCGGGTGCCACCCCCTTCCGCTGCAACTCGGCCCGCAATGCGGTGCGGCCGAGGCCGCGGTCCCGGTGCTTGGTCGCCACGAAGACTTCGGCGTAGGCCGCATCGTCGATCAGTCGCACATCGGTGAGGCGGTCGAGTACCTGGTGCGCGACCTCGTCGGGAATCTCCCGCCGGCGCAATGCCTCGGCCAACTGGCTCCGGGTGCGCGGTGCGATGGTCAGCTGGCGCAGACAGATCTGCCGGGCCACCGCGACCGGATCACCCGGCGCATCCTCGGGATGCCCGCCGGCCGGCGGTACCGCCCTGGGTTGCCCGCCGATCGCTCGGCCACGCCGGTGCGCAAGCGGACCGGCCGCCGCCGCCCGACCGGGGCTGATCGGCTCCGACGTCGCCGGCCCGTCCGTCACCGACCCCACAACGACGTCGTCCGGATCCCTCGCCCGCCCCAGTGACGCTCGGGAGGCCACCGGCACCGGCCGCACCAGTGGCACGGCAGCGGCACCGGCACCGCCGCTGCCGCCAACGGCGGCGATCCGCGCGGCGAGTTCGGCCAGCAGGGCGGACCGATCTGTCCGGCGAATCAACCGACGCCGGACCGGCAGGCTCCGGGCCGATCGACTCCGGGCCCAGGGCCCGGGCACCCATCAGAAGTCGACCGGCGCCGGCACCGGTGCGTCGACGTCGACCCGAGCCCCGATACCGAGCTTCTCCTTGATCCGCTTCTCGAGCTCGTCGGCGATGTCCGGGTTCTCCCGCAGGAAGGTGCGGACGTTCTCCTTGCCCTGGCCCAGTTGCTCGCCGTCGTAGGTGTACCAGGCACCGGCCTTGCGGACGATGCCCTGCTCGACGCCCACGTCGATGAGCGAACCCTCTCGGGAGATGCCCTGGCCGTAGATGATGTCGAACTCGGCCTGCTTGAACGGCGGAGCGACCTTGTTCTTGACCACCTTGACCCTGGTGCGGTTACCGACCACGTCGGTGCCGTCCTTGAGCGCCTCGATGCGCCGGATGTCCAGCCGGACCGAGGCATAGAACTTCAGCGCCTTGCCGCCGGTGGTCGTCTCAGGGCTGCCGAACATCACTCCGATCTTTTCCCGCAGCTGGTTGATGAAGATCATCGTGGTGTTGGTGTTGGACAGCGCGCCGGCGATCTTGCGCAGCGCCTGGGACATCAGCCGGGCCTGCAGGCCGACGTGGCTGTCGCCCATCTCGCCCTCGATCTCGGCCCGGGGCACGAGCGCGGCCACCGAGTCGACCACGACCAGGTCGATCGCGCCGGAGCGGATCAGCATGTCGGCGATCTCCAGCGCCTGCTCACCGGTGTCGGGCTGGGAAACCAGCAGCGAGTCGGTGTCGACACCGAGCGACTTGGCGTAATCCGGGTCGAGGGCGTGCTCGGCATCGATGAACGCGGCGATACCGCCGGCCGACTGCACACTGGCCACCGCGTGCAGGGTGACCGTGGTCTTGCCGGAGGACTCGGGGCCGTAGATCTCGACGATCCGGCCACGGGGCAGTCCGCCGATGCCCAGCGCGACGTCCAACGCGATGGACCCGGTGGGGATCACCTCGATCGGCGCCCTGCCCTCGTCGCCGAGGCGCATGACCGAGCCCTTGCCGAACTGCTTCTCGATCTGCGCGAGGGCGATTCCCAGTGCCTTCTCGCGGTCCGGTGCGGTCATGAACCCACCCTGTGCCTTTCATCGTTTCCGGGCGGGCTCGACTGCCGGACCGGAGGGCTTGTGTGCGTGGTGCGCTTGTCGGATCAGACGCTAGGCGCGGGCACCGACAGTGGGTCGGAACGACCCGCCGATGTGGATGGATGCCGCATCTGTGGACAACAGTAGACGTACACACGTTCGATGCAAGCAGCGCGGTTGGCGTGTCGCGGAGTTCATCCGCGTTCACCTGACCGAGCGAAACTCGGGGATCCGGTTCCGATCAACGACAGTGGTCGATGAGCACTCAGTCCGGCAATCCGTGGTGCAACGCGGCCGGCACTTCGAACTCGTCACACACCGCGGCCCACACCGCGCGCGGCGCAATGCCCGCGGCCAGCGCCTGCGTCGGCGGTTCGCCCACCGAGGGCGGAGAACACATGATCCTGCGCGACCGAGGCGGCCCGGTGCGGGCCGAACTGGGCCTCCATCAGCGATCGGAACAGGGTGAGCCGCACGGTCGTGGACTGTACGCGGGCGACTCGCCGAGCCGGGCCGGTCAGCGCATCCGCCGCCACTGGATGATCAGCACCACCAGGCTGCCGAGCAGGCAGCTGACGATGATCACTTCGGCGGCGATTGCTCCGAAGGTGGCGCCGGACGGCCCGCGGAGGCAGTGGACGACGAGGTCACCGGGGCCGACCTCAGCCGGCGGACGGCAACAACTGCGCCTTGCGGTACTTCATCAGATCGTCCACCGTCATCGTGGTCTTCGTGTCGTCGGCGGTGCTCGCGGTGAGCACCATCACGATGGGCGCGTCGTCGAACTTCCACACCACTTCCGGCGCGCCGGTGCCGACGACCGCACCCGTCGCCAGTGAACCGGTGTGGCCGCCCGTTTCGAAGGTCTCGCTGGTGCCGCCGATCCCGCGCCGCTCCGAGTCGAACAGCGCGTCACGCGCCTCGTCCGACGTCGCCTGGATGAGGATGCCGACCATCACCTTCCCGCCGGCGGAGAAGGCGCAGGCGCTGAAGGCCGCCGGGTTGATGTTGTCGATGAGCGTCTTCAGTTCCGCATACTGCTCCAGATCTGCGGTGCACACCCCGTTGTCGGACGGCGCTGCCGGAGAACGTCTGCAGGCAGGGACTCATGCCCGTCGTCGCGTCCTTCGGGTCGGCCGGGCAGTCCACCGGGGTGACGGCACCGGACGGCGTGGTCCCGGTGGGACTCGACGAGGCGGTCGCGCTGGACTGGGTCGTCGCACTGGACCGGGTCGATGGGCTCGTCTGCGTCGACGGGCTGGTGTCGGGGGTCTGGCTGGTGACGCCGCTGGTGGTAGCTCCGCTGGAGGTGGTGGCCGACGTCGTCACCGTCTTCTTGTCGGCGGAATCGGTGCTGCGCGTGCTGACCACGATCACCGTCGTCACGGCGGCGATGGCCAGCACCGCAGCCACGACCAGGCCGACGAGCAACCCGCGCCGGGCATTGCCCGAGCCGGTCGGCGCGCCGCCCTGACCGGAGGACTGCCCCGACCGGCGCCGGTCGGACCGGCCTGACCGCGGCGGCCCCCCGTATCCCGGTGGCGGGCCGGCGGGCGCGCCCGACCATCGGTCGAACCGGAGACACCGGTGGGCGGTCCGCCGGGACCGAGGCTGACCCGTCGCCGGCGGCGGACCGGACGGCCCCGGACCGGCCGAGCGGCCCACTGACCACCGCGGTCTGTTGCGACTGTCGGGCGCCCCCGGCACCAGCGCCGCGCCCATCGCCACGGAGGTCTCCGGCTGGTCGAGGGTGGTCGCGACGATGCCGAGCCGGTCGGAGATCAGCGAGGCGATCAGCGGGATGCGGCTCGATCCGCCGACCAGGTAGACCCCGGCCAGCCGGTCGGGGCTCAGGCCGGCCCGGCGGACGGTCTCGGCGAGCACGTCGACGGTGCGGGTCAGCACCGGCCGGATCAGCGCGTCGAACTCGCGCCGGGTGAGCAGGGTGTCCTCGAACGGATCCGGCATCGGCAGGTCCGTCTGCGCGTACCGGGACAACGTCTCCTTGGCGGCTCTGACGTCCTCCCGCAGCGACCGGCGCGGCACGCCGGTCGGCGGCCGTGCGCGGGCGGGACAGGGCCTGCCAGCGGGCCGGGTCCTCGGCCGAGACGGTGCGACCGAGGTGGTCGACGATCGCCTGGTCGAAGTCGACGCCGCCGACGTCGGCCAGCCCGGACTCGGCGAGCACGGTGTATCCCTGCGCGGTGGCCCCGACCACCGCGCAGTCGAAGGTGCCGCCACCGAGGTCGTAGACGGCCAGGCTGGATCCCGAGCGGCAGACCCTTGCCGGGCAGCGAGGCGAAATGGGCAGCCGCGGCCACCGGTTCGGGGATCAGCGTGATCCGGTCGGTACCCAGCCCGGCGGACCGGGCCGCCGCCAGCAGGATGTTCTGTCGGGACGCACCCCACTGGGCCGGGTGCGTCAGGTGCACCTCGTCGGGCGCCCGGCCGTTGAGCTGACGCCTGGCCTCCTCGCCGACCCGGCGGAGCACCGCGGCGATGGCGTCGACCACCGGCACCACCCGGACGCCGAGCAGGATCTCGCCGTCGTCGACCCGGCGCTTGGGGTTGGCCTCGAATCGTTCCGGCGCCAGCCGGGCCTTGCGCTCGGCGTCCCGACCGACGGACAGGGTGCCGTCGTCGTCGACATAGATCGCGGACGGCACCCAGGCGCTGCCGTCGACCGAGAGCACCCGCGGCGGACGCCCGGGAGCGGACAGCACAGCGACAGTGTTCGACGTCCCGAAGTCGATCCCCAGCACTTCTGGTCCCGCAGGATCCACCGGTCGCCCTTTCCTCCACTGCCCGTCGGGCGCGTGTCGTGCCTACGCCGGGCGGCCGTCAGCCCGGCTTCCGCAGTCTGCCATGCATCGGGAGCCGCGCAGGCGATCTTCAGATACCTCTCCGGTAACGGAATCACCCGTGCCGGAGCACTCCGATCGGGGCGACGTCGGCCTGGACGGGTGATCAGTCGACGGTCAACTCGCGCATGCCGGCGGCCAGCGCCCGCAGTTGATCGGCGTGGCCGGCCAACTGCTCATCGGCCCGGGCCGCAGGTGCGCCCGCCGCGAGAGCGCGGGTGGCGGCGACCGTCTCGCCGGCCGCCGTCACCAGATCCCCGTAGGACGCCACGCCCGGATTGAATCTGTCGACGGAGATCGTCGGCGGTCGACCCGATCCCGGCTCTGGCCGCCTCCGGGCGCGGTTGTCCTGGCCCGCACCAGCCCGGTGAACTCGACCGCGTGCCGGCGCAACCGGGCCTCCGCATCGTCGGCCGCGGCCAGGATGTCGTTGCGCATCGCGAGCAGGCCGGCGTCGTCCTGCGCCACCCCGATCAGCCCCACCAGGTGCCGCAGGCCGTCCGAGTAGCCGTCGAGCTTGGCCATGTCGTCGCGGATCGGGGCGGCGACGGCCGGCCGCTTCGGTTGCGGGGGCGGCAGGTCGCGGACCACCTTGCTGCGCCGGGACAGGTCGCGCGCGGCCCGCACCGAGCCGACGATTCCCCAGATCAAGAGCGCGCCGAGGATGACCAGTGCGAAGATCGCGCCACCGGTGACCTCCGACCGCACCACGTCGGTGACCTCGGTGAGCACCAGGGCCAGCGTGACGACCGAGATCGCCGCCCAGAGCGTGAGCCGTCGCCGCGCCGCCCGGCGGCGCTTTTCGGCGATCACCGCCGGCGTCCCGCCGGTTGCGCAGGTACTCGCTGGCCGTCACCGACACCTGGTTCACCAGATCAGCACCGCGGTCGACGGCCCGTACCGGGTCGCCGACTCGGGCCACGATCGAACGGATCGCGTCCTTGTCCAGCGGACCCGGCTTACCCATCAGCCCTGCTGGTTGGCCTGCGGGGTCGCGGTCGGCGCTGGACGTGGCAGCCGCGGTCACCGGCGGCGGCCGCGTCGATCGCCCTGGCCTGCTGGGCCGCCCAGCTCGGGGTGCAGCTGCGCGCGCAACTGATCCAGTCTCGACGCACCGGCCATGTCCAACGTGGACTTCTGCACCTCGAGCATGCGGCCCTCCACCGAGCTGGAGTGCAACTCGGAGGCGCCCAGCGCGTTGGCGTAGCGGCGTTCGATCTTGTCCCTGACCTCGTCCAGCGACGGGGTGTTGCCGGGCGCGGACAGCTGCGACATGGACTGCAGCGACGCGGAGACCTGCTCCTGCATCTTCGCCTGCTCCAGCTGGGAGAGCAGCTTGGTGCGCTCGGCCAGCTTGCTCTGCAGCTGCATCGCGTTGTTCTCGACGGCCTTCTTGGCCTGCTGGGCCGCCTGCAGCGCCGAGTCGTGCATCGCCTTGAGGTCTTCCATCTGCTGTTCGGCGGCGACCAGCTGGGTGGCGAAGGCCTGGGCGGTCTGCTCGTACTCCGCCGGCCTTCGCCGCGTCGCCCTTGGCCCGGGCCTCGTCGGCCAGCACCAGTGCCTGCCGGGCCGACGCCTGCAAGCGCTCGACGTCGCCCATCTGCCGGGTCAGCTTCATCTCCAGCTGGCGCTGATTGCCGATCACCGCCGCGGCCTGCTGGGACAGCGCGGCGTGCTGGCGCTGCGCATCCTCGATCGCCTGCTGGATCTGCACCTTCGGGTCGGCGTACTCGTCGACCTTCGACGAGAACAGCGCCATCAGGTACTTCCAGGCCTTGGTGAACGGGTTGGCCATCGCGTGGTCCTCTCGCAATCGCGGCGTCACCGCCACCCCGGGGGGACGGCGTTGTTGTTCATGGTGTCAGGTCGGCCCGGGACGTTCCACCCAGTGGGGTCATCCGAGGCCGGAACCGGGGAGTAATCCGGGGATGGACCTGGCTGGATCGCTTCGCGGATCAGGGCGAACCCCGAGGCCGGCCGGTGCGTCCAGGCCATGGTCGACGGTGCACCGGTTCGACACCCGTCGGCCGAGCAAGGCCTGCTGGGGCGGGACAGCTGTGCCGGGCGGGACCATTGGGACGAACGAGCACCGCGCGTCTCGACATGACTAGGGTTGCAGGTCAGCGCAGGGAGGTTGGGACATGGGCCGCCATGCGGACGAAACGCGCCACCGGGGGTTCGCCGGCTGGCTCGTCGCCGTGGTGGTCGCGGTCGTGCTGCTCGCGGCCGGCACCGTCGCGTACATCGTCATCGTCAATCGGGACAACTCGGCCACGGCCGGTGGCTGCACCGGGTCGACCGTGCTCCCGGTCATCGCCTCCACCGGCGCCTTCCCGGCGATGAACGAGGCGGCCAAGGACTTCGACGCCACCACACCGGTTGCTCGGTCCACCTGCGTGACCACCTCGGTCGCGTCCCTGCCGGGCCCGGCGGTGGCCACCGCGCTCGCGGACGGCTGGACGATTTCCTCCAGCCCCCCGCCCACCGTCTGGGCGTCCGACAGCATGACGGATCTGGTCGCGTTGGAAGAACAGAAGCCGGAACTGACCTCAGGACGGGACGACCAGCCGTTGGCCACCTCGCCCGTGGTGATTGCGGTGCGACCCGCTGACGCGGTCGCAGTCGAGGGGTTGACCTGGTCGAAGCTCCCGCAGGCGGTGGGTGACGGCGGCGTTCAGCTGCCCAGCGGCGACCCGCTCACCCTTGCGCTGCCCGATCCACGAACCAACCGGGCGACTGCGTACGCGCTCGAATCCGCCCTGGCCACCGGCGCCACTGCCGTCTCGCCGGCGGACGTCACCGCGGGCGCGAGCGAACTCGAGCGCCCTGGCCGCCGGCGCAGATCAGTCGGTGCCGGACACCGCCACCGCGCTGGACCGACTTGCCGCGGGCAGCGCCGGGTTCAACGCGGTGCCGGTCGTCGAGTCGGACCTCGCCGCCTTCAATTCCGCCGCCACCGAACCCTTGACCGCCGTCTACCCCGGCGGCCCGACCGCCGGCGACCAACTGCTCGCGACCACGCTGACCGGCAGTTGGGTCGACCCCACCCAGAGCGAAGCCGGCGCCGCGTTCCACTCCTTTCTCGCCGAGCCGGCCGGGGCCACCGCGCTGGCCCGCGGGCACGTCCGGGTCGCCGGTGCGGCCACACCCGCGGTCCGCGGAGTGACTTTCACCCAGTCCGTCACCCAGCTACCTGCGGCCGAATCCGGTGTCGCCGACGCGCTGGCCGTCGCCATCGGCGCGCCGGTCGACGGCACCGGCACCGACGGCAGCTCCGCCTCGAGTACCGCCCCGGCGTCGACGTCGCCCATCCCGACGACGTCCACCGCGGTCTCCTCGACAACGAAACCCCCGACCACGTCGCCCAGGCCGAGCACATCGACGACGGCGCCGCCCACGACCACAGCGTCCAAGACCACAGCGTCCAAGACCACGGCGTCCAAGACCACGTCACCCCCGCCGCTGACCGGACCGGTGGTCACTCTCCTGCAGGACACATCCAGCACCTGGTCGACGGTCGTCGAGGGGAGGTCGAGGTTGGACTACGCGCAAGAGGGCCTACGGACCGCGGTCACCGAGCTGGCCGTCGGCAACGCCGGTCTGTGGACGGCCAGCTCCAGCGCCGGCACCGCCGGCTACAGCACCCCGGTGGCGACCGCGCCGGTGCGCGACACGATCGACGGCAAGGCCCAGTCGACCCGACTGAACACCGCTATCGGCGGGCTCACCGCCGGTGGTACCCGGACCACTTATCTGGCCGTGGTGGCGGCGTACCAGGCCGCATCCGACGGTGCGGTGCCCGGTCGGTCGAACCGGGTCGTGCTGATCACCGACGGCGTCGACCAATCTCCGGGGGTCTCACGCGACCGGGTCGTCGCGCAGCTGTCAGCCATCCGCGACCAGGGCAAGGGCGTGGCGTTGGTGATCCTCGGCGTCGGCGAGACCGCCCCCGACGGTGCGCTGACGGCCCTTGCCGAGGCCGGCGGCGGAACGTACACCAAGGTGCCGCTCACGCCCGGGCTGCCCGACGCCATCGCCGCCGCGGTGCGCTGAGCCGATGCCGCTGCCGCCTTTGGTGCCGGACTGTCAGGCCTGCTCGGGTCTGTGCTGCGTGGCCACCGCCTTCGCCAGATCGGCCGACTTCGCGATCGACAAACCCTACGGCCGGCCGTGTCCGAACCTGCTGGCCGACTACCGGTGCACCATTCATGACCGGTTGAGCACGTCCGGCTTCGGCGGCTGTGTGCGTTTCGACTGTCTCGGCGCCGGTCAGCGCGCGACGGCGGCATTCGACGGTCGGACGTGGCGAACCCACCCGGCGCTGGCCGACCAGATCTTCGACAGGTTCGCAGTGCTGCGGGAACTGCACGAGATGCTCTGGTACCTGGACCAGGCCGCCCGCTTGCCGATCAGCGCCGGTCTCGGTGGGGACATCGCCGACCAGATCGAGGTGGTCGCCGGAGCGGGAGATCTGCCGCCGGGCGACTTCGGGGCGTCCGTCGTCACCGCCCTCGCCGGGCGCACGGAAGCGCTGATCGACGCGGCGAGCACGCAGGCGCGGGCCGGATACCCGGATCGCCGGGAGCTCGGCCGGGCCGACCTTGCCGGCGCCGACCTGATGCGCGCCGACCTGCGCGGGGCGGACCTACGGGGAGCGGTGTTGCTGGGGGCTCGGCTCGGCTCGGCCGATCTGCGGTGGGCCGATCTCCGATTCGCCGATCTGCGCGGTGCGGACCTGGCCGGCGCCGACCTGACCGACACGCTGTTCCTGCACTCCAGCCAGCTGGATTCGACAACCGGCGATGCGGCGACGCGCCTTTCCGCGGGCTTGCCTCGACCGCCGCACTGGCCAACCGACTGAGCTACGTCATCGCGGGAACGCGGGGCAGGGCGAATCGGCCGCGCCACCCTGCTCAGCATTCACTCGTCCCGCTCCGTTCGGCCGGACGGGCCTCACTCCGCGTACGCCTCCGGAGACGGGCAGGAGCAGACCAGGTTCCGGTCGCCGAACGCCCCGTCGATCCGGCCCACCGGCGGGAAGTACTTGCGAGCCGGGCTGACCCCGGCCGGGAACACCGCCTCCGCCCGGCTGTACGGGTGCGTCCAGTCGCCGACCAGGACGGCCGCGGTGTGCGGGGCGTTGCGCAGCGGGTTGTCGTCGCGCGGCCAGTCCCCGGCGCCGACCCGGTCGATCTCCGCCTTGATCGCGATCATGGCGTCGCAGAACCGGTCGATCTCGGCGAGGTCCTCGCTCTCGGTCGGCTCCACCATCAGCGTGCCGGCCACCGGGAACGACATCGTCGGGGCGTGGAACCCGTAGTCCGCCAACCGCTTCGCCACGTCGTCGACGGTGACGCCGGTGGCCGACGGTGATCGGCCGCAGATCGAGGATGCACTCGTGCGCGACGAAACCGCCCTCGCCGGTGTAGAGCACCGGGTAGTGCTCGTCGAGCCGGCGGGCGATGTAGTTGGCCGACGCCACCGCGGTCAGCGTCGCCCGACGCAGCCCGTCGGCGCCCATCATCCGGATGTAGGCCCAGGAGATCGGCAGGATCGACGCCGACCCCCAGGGCGCGGCGGCGACCGCGCCCACTCCCCCGTCGGCGGGCGCGGTGACGCCCAGGTCGGCCAGCGGGTGGGACGGGCAGGAACGGCGCCAGGTGCGCGGCCACCGCCACCGGGCCCGACCCCGGGACCGCCACCGCCGTGCGGGATGCAGAACGTCTTGTGCAGGTTCAGATGCGAGACGTCGCCGCCGAACGACCCGGGCCGGGCGATCCCGACCAGGGCGTTGAGGTTGGCGCCGTCGACGTAGACCTGGCCGCCGGCGTCGTGCACGAGCGCGGCCAACTCGGTGATGGTGTCCTCGTAGACGCCGTGCGTGGACGGGTAGGTGACCATGATCGCGGCCAGGTCGTCGCGGTGCGCGTCGACCTTGGCCCGCAGGTCGGCCAGGTCGATGTTGCCGTCGCGTGTCGGTGCCGACCACGACGACCTTCATCCCGGCCATCACCGCGCTGGCGGCGTTCGTGCCGTGCGCGGACGCCGGGATCAGGCAGACCGTGCGGTGCTCGTCACCGCGGGACCGGTGGTAGCGCGCGGATGGCCATCAGCCCGGCGAACTCGCCCTGCGATCCGGCGTTGGGCTGCAGCGAGACCGCGGCATAGCCGGTGATCTCGACCAGCCAGCTGCTCCAGCTGCGCGATCAGTTCGAGCATTCCGGCGGCGTCCTCGATCGGGGCGAACGGGTGCAGCCCGGCGAACTCCGGCCAGGTGACGGCCTCCATCTCGGTGGTCGCGTTGAGCTTCATCGTGCACGAGCCGAGCGGGATCATCGTCCGGTCGAGCGCCAGGTCGGAGTCCGACAGCCGGCGCAGGTAGCGCAGCATCGCCGTCTCCGAGCGGTGGGCGTGGAACACCGGGTGGGTCAGGAACGGTGTGTTCCGCTCGACGGCGGCGGGCAGCAGCAGCACGGACGCCGCGGCACCGGCGTCGCTCACGCCGAATGCCGCGACCACCGCCTGCAGGTGCTCGACCGGTGGTCGCCTCGGACACCGCGATCTGCACGGCGTCGTCGCCGTCGCGCCACAGGTTGATGCCGTCGTCCCTGGCCGCGGCCGACGATCTCGGCCGCCCGGCCGGGCACGGTCGCCCGCACGGTGTCGAAGAAGACCTCGTCGGTGACGTCGACGCCGCCCTGCGCGCAGGGTGTCGGCCAGACCACAACGCCTTGGCGCGGACGTCGGTGGCGATCGCCGTCAAGCCCTTCCGGCCCGTGGTACACCGCGTACATCGAGGCCATCACGGCCAGCAGCACCTGCGCGGTGCAGATGTTGGAGGTGGCCTTCTCCCGGCGGATGTGCTGCTCGCGGGTCTGCAGGGCCAGCCGGTAGGCGGGGTCGCCGTGCACGTCGTGCGAGACGCCGACCAGCCGGCCGGGCAGCTGCCGCTGGACGTCCTTGCGGACGGCCAGGAATCCGGCGTGCGGGCCGCCGAAGCCGAGCGGGACGCCGAATCGCTGGGAGGAGCCCGACGGCGACGTCCGCGCCGATCTCGCCCGGCGCCCGGAGCAGGGTCAGCGCGAGCAGGTCGGTGGCGTACGACCACCTTGGCGTCCCGGCGGTGCGCCTCGGCGACCAGGGCCTCGTGGTCGCGGACCGCCCCGGACGCGGCCGGGTAGCTGACCAGCACCCCGAACAGGTCACCGATCGGCAGACCGTCGCTCAGGTCGGCGACCTCGACCTCGATGCCGAGCGGTTCGGCCCGGGTCTGCGATGCACGGCCAGGGTCTGCGGGCAGGGTGTCGGCGTCCACCACGAACCGCTCCGACTTGGACCGTGGCGGTGCGCCGGATCAGCGTCATCGCCTCGGCGGCGGCGGTGGCCTCGTCGAGCATCGACGCGTTGGCGATGTCCAGCCCGGTCAGGTCGGCGACCGCGGTCTGGAAGTTGAGCAGCGCCTCGAGCCGGCCCTGGGAGATCTCCGGCTGGTACGGCGTGTAGGCGGTGTACCAGGCCGGGTTCTCCAGCACGTTCCGCTTGATCACGCCCGGGGTCAGGGTGTCGTGGTAGCCCATGCCGATCATCTGCACCAGCGGCCGGTTCTTCGCGGCGAGCGCCCGTAGCTCGGCGAGCGCCTGGGCCTCGGTGGCCGGCGGCGGCAGGTCCAGCGGCCGGTCGGCGCGAATGCCGGCCGGGACGGCGGCCGACTCCAGGGCGTCCAGGTCGACCTGGTCCAGCGCGTCCAGCAGCGCGGCCAGCCCGGTCGCGTCCGGACCGATGTGTCGATCGGCGAACGAGGTCGGATCGATCGGGCAGTCGGGTGCCGGCCGGGTAGTGCTCGAGCAGCGCGCGGGCCTCGGCGGCCGCGCCGTGGGGAGTCTGGGTCATGTGTCGATCGCCTCTGACAGGGCCGAGCCGGGGCCCGGGTGGCGGACAGGTCCGGGCGCGCAGGCACCCGACCTCCCCCTCTGTCATCGGTGCCTGAGAGCTTCGCGCCCGCCGGTCCCGACAGTCGCTTGCCCCTTCGGCGAGCCGGACGGGCCGGCTGCTTTCCAGAGGTGTCTGTCCCCGGCGGTTCGGTGGCCTGAGAGATTGGTGGGGAGGGAATTGCTCCTTCGGCGTCCCGGATCGCCGCAGCTCACCGGGACTCTCCCGCGAGGGGTCGTCGACCCTCGACGGTACCAGCGTCGCCGTCCCAGCCCACCCGGCGAGTGACTCGGACTGCAATTCTGCCTGCGGCCAACCAGGCAGTCCCGAGTCGGTCGTACCTGGCCTCTGTGGATGAATCGAACGTCGGTCGGTACAGGTCGGGGGCGAGTCGGCGATGTTCGTCGAGGCTGTGCGCGAGCGCCGCGCAGACCCGGATGGTCGTGAGAGTGCGGGGCGGTGATCGCACCAGGCACCCCCACCGTTCGCCGTTCCCGAGCCGCACGCCGCGCATGACCGCGTTCATCGCCGACCTGCCCAAGGTCGAACTGCACGTCCACCACGTCGGTTCGGCGTCGCCGCGGATCGTCGCCGATCTGGCCGCGCCGGCACCCGGACGCCGGTGTGCCCGACGGATCCGGCCCAGCTCGCCGAGTACTTCACCTTCCGCGACTTCGCGCATTTCATCGACCTGTACCTGGCCACCGTGTCGCTGATCCGCACCCCCGACGACGTCCGGCTGCTGACCTACGAGGTCGCTCAGGACATGGCCGCGCAGCAGATCCGGTACGCCGAGCTGACCTGCACCCCGTACACCCACGTGCTCAACGGAGTGCCGATCGAGGGCTACATCGAGGCGATCGAGGACGCCAGGGTCGCCGCCGAACGCGACCTGGGCTCTGGTCCTGCGCTGGATCTTCGACATTCCCGGCGAGATCGGCGAGAACGCGGCGGAGGAGACCGCCACGGATCGCCGTCGAACACGGTCCGGATGCGCTGGTGGCGTTCGGTCTGGGCGGACCGGAGATCGGCACCAGCCGGCCCCGGTTCAAGCCGGCCTTCGACCTGGCCCGCGCCGCCGGGTCTGCACTCGGTGCCGCACGCCGGCGAGTCAACCGGGCCGCAGACCATCTGGGACGCCCTGGAGTACCTGGGCGCGGAGCGCATCGGGCACGGCACCTCGGCCACCCAGGATCCGCGGCTGCTGGCCCACCTGGCCGAGCACCGCATCCCGCTCGAGGTGTGCCCGACGTCCAACATCGCCACCCGCGTGGTGCCCGACTACGCAGTCGCACCCGATCCGCGACATGGTCGCCGCCGGCGTCATCGTCACGATCAACTCCGACGACCCGCCGATGTTCGGCACCACCCTGAACCGGGAGTACGGCATCGCCGCCGAGTCTGCTCGGGCTGGATCGGGCCGGTGTGGCCGCGCTGGCCACCGCCGCCGTCGATGCGTCGTTCCAGGACGAGTCGGGCAAGCAGCTGATCCGTTCCGAGATCGCCGCGCACCTCGCCGCCGCCCCCGCCGTGCCCTGCCCGAATCCGCCGAGTCAGCTGCGTCCCGGTCAGCCGAGGGCCAGCGGGCCGGTGGACGAGCTCGCCGGCGCCGCCCGGCCGCAGGTCGGACAGAGTGCCGCCCGCTCTGCCGGGCAGCCATCAGTCCGGCCCCGAGGGTGGCCAGCACCACCAGTCGTGCCGGAGACCAGCAGCGCCGACCTCGGGTCCGGCCGCGTTCGGTGATCGCCCCGACGATGACCGAACCGATCGGCGTGCCGCCGGCGAAGACCAGCATGTACAGGCTCATCACCCGACCCCGGAGCTCGGCGTCGGTACCCAGCTGCACCGATGAGTTGGCCAGCGTGTTGAACAGCACGCCGACCAGTCCCGGTGATCACCAGCAGGGCGACGAACGGCACGAACCAGGGCGTCACGCCGAGCGCACAGCAACAACAGCCCGAAGATCGCGGCCAGCGCGAACAGGGTGGACAACCGACCGGTCTGCCGGCGGGCGGCCAGCAGCGCACCGACCACCGAGCCGATCGCCATCGCCGTGTTGAGCAGACCGAAGATGTCCGCGCCCGACTGGAAGACGTTCTTGGCGTAGGCCGAGAGGATGATCGCGAAGTTGTAGCCGAAGGTGCCGATGAAGAACACCAGCACGATCGTCCAGAGCAGGTCGGGCCGGCCGCCGGACGTACGGCAGCCCCTCCCGGACCTGGCCCTGGACGACGCGCGGCCTGCGGCGACGGCTGCAGCTCGCTCGGCCGCATCGAGCAGCAGTCCGCCGATCACCGCGAGGTAGGACAGCCGCGTTGAGCGCGAACGCCCAGCCGCGTCCGACCACGGTGATCAGCACGCCGGCCACCGCCGGGCCGACGCATGCGGGCGAGTTGGAAGTTGCCGGAGTTCAGCGAGACGGCATTGCGGACCAGCGCGGTGCGGGACCATCTCGTTGACGAACGTCTGCCGCGTCGGGATTGTCGACCACGGTGACCAGGCCGAGGCAGAACGCGACCAGGTAGATCTGCCAGACCTGGACGACGCCGGTGACGGTCAGCACGGCCAGGGTCGCGGCGAGCAGCCCCATCACGGCCTGGGTGACGATCAGCAGCGCGCCGGCGCGGGTAGCGGTCGGCCATCAGGCCCGCCGAACAGGCCGAACAGCAGCATCGGCAGGAACTGCAGGGCCGTGGTGATGCCGACCGCCAGCGGCGAGTTGGTGATCGGACAGCACCAGCCAGTCCTGGGCGATGCGCTGCATCCAGGTGCCGGTGTTGGAGATGACCTGGCCGGTGAAGAACAGCCGGTAGTTGCGGATGCGCGAAGGCCGCGAAGGTCGGAATCCGGGCCGATCCGGCGCTTCGTCCCGGGTGCAGGCCCACGCTCGGGACGGACGCGCTCGACCGGCCGCACCGGCGGCGACGACGTCGGTCGCGGCCTCGGTGTCACGCGGCAGTGTCCGTGCGACGTCCGCTGAGCGTTCGGGATTCGGTCGCCGTCACGCCAGGTCGGCCAGCCGAGCCAGCGCCGGGGCGGCGGCAGCGAGCGCGGCCCGGTCTGCCTCGTCCAGCTTGTCGATCTGGGTGGCCAGCCACGCGGTTGCGCATGGCCCGCGATTCCTCGATGAACTGTTCGCCGCGCGCGGTGTCCGGACACCAGGACCTGCCGACCGTCGGACGGATCCGGGTCGCGGCGCAGGTAGCCCGCGCTGCTCGAGTCGCTCGATGATCCGGGTCATGGACGGGGGCTGGACGTGCTCGGCCCGGGCCAGCGCGCCCGGGGTGGACGGCCCGTCCCGGTAGACCCGGCCGAGCACGGCGACCTCGGTCGCGGACAGGTCGTCGTCCGCGCGCTGCCGGCGCAGGCGCCGGGCCAGGACCAGCACAGCGCCGCGCAGCAGGGCGATCGTGTCGGCGTCCGGGATCGGCCGGACTCCGGGAGCACCCGCAGCGCCGGGCGAAGCAACGGAGCCGGACGACGCAACGGGATCGAGGGCGGTGCTGGAGGACATATCGTTAGTTTACCTCATTACCTGAAGTAACGCATCCCGTCCCAGTGCCCGTGGATCGTGGACATTCAGCGCGCCGCATCCCACGCCGTCGCGGGCCACCGACACGAAATAGGCGCCGCGACGCGCGCAGCGTCGGGGCCGTGATCGGTACGCGCTTCAGCCGGCAGTACGGGCCCGGCGGCGCTTGGCGAGTTCGTCCTGGGCCACCTCGACCAGTCGGTCGCCGTCGACGCGCTCGGCCGGGAACTCGGCCAGCGAACCGGTGATCTCCTTCATGGTGCCGCCGACGGCGATCCCGAAGACACCCTGGCCGCCCTGCAGCAGATCGACGATCTCCTCCGCCGAGGTGCACTCGTAGACCGAGGCGCCGTCGCTGAACAGCGTGACGCCGGCCAGGTCCTCGACCCCGCGGGCCCGCAGGTGGTCGACGGCGACCCGGATGTTCTGCAGTGAGACGCCGGTGTCCAGCAGTCGCTTGACCACCTTGAGCACCAGGATGTCCTTGAACGAGTACAGCCGCTGCGAGCCTGAACCGGTCGCGCCGCGCACGGTCGGCGCGACCAGATTCGGTACGGGCCCAGTAGTCCAGCTGGCGGTAGGTGATGCCGGCGACCTGGCAGGCGGTCGGGTCCGCGGTAGCCGACGAGCTCGTCGGGCAGGGCGTCGTTCGGGAACAGCGCCGCCTGCTCGCTCTCCGGCATTGCGTCCGTCCTCCCGGCCGGACCGGTGTCCGGCACCGATCCTGCGCGCACGCTCCGGGTCCACTGGCGGCCACCGGGCGAATCACACGCGCGTGACTTCCTGCGACGGTAGGCCGCGACGCGGGGCGAGGGTCAACGCCCGATCCCGGCGTGTCTCAACCTGAACTCAAGGGTGAGGCTTCGGCGACGGCGCCGGTCGTCAGCCCTTCTCGCCGCCGAAGTCCTCGGGGAGACACGGAGTCCAGGAACTCCCGGAAGCGCTCGACCTCGTCGTCGGCGATCTCTTCGCCGTCCGCCTTCCTCGCCGACGCCTCCTCGTCCTCCGGGACGACGACTGCCGGCCTCGTCGAGGACCTCGTCGGCCACGAACACCGGCACCTCGATGCGGACGGCCAGGGCGATCGCGTCGGACGGCCGGGCGGACACCGTGGTGCCGTTGTCGAAGACCAGCTCGCCGTAGAAGGTGCCCTCGCGGAAGTCGACCACCCGCACCTCGGTGACCGGATCGGCCGAGGGCGGTGATCACCGCACCGAGCAGGTCGTGGGTGAGCGGACGGGCCGGGCGCACTCCCTGCAGGTGCATGGCGATGGCGGTGGCCTCGACCGAGCCGATGAGGATGGGCAGACTGCGCGGTCCGGAGTTCCTCGGCCAGCATCAGGATCGGCTGCTGCGACGGCATCTCGACCCGGACGCCGACGATGCGCATCTCGATCATCTCGGTGTGCCTTTCTGCTCCAGTCCGAACGCTACACGTCGGACCGCAGCGTGTGCCGGCCCGCGCGGCGATTGTTGTCCCGACGCAGCCGGGCACCCGCCGCCGCCCCGCCACGCGGGCCGGACCGGAGCGGGCGCCGGTGGAACGAACCGGACTCAGCGGCCGAGCTCGCGGCGCAGGCGCGGACTTGACCAGCAGCGCGTGCAGCCGCATCAGCACCGCGGCCAGCTGCGCGGCGTCGGACTCGGCGCGCTCACGGGCGTCCGGGTCCTTCTGCCGGGCCTGGGCCGAGACCAGCTGCGCGACCAGCGACGCCTCCCGGTCGGCCGCGGTCCGGAACTGCCGCAGGTGCCGCGGCTCGAGCCCCTCGCGGACCAGTTCGGCAACCGTACGGGCGAGCATCGCGGTATCGGCGTCGTAGTAGCCGCCGGGGCCGGCGGCGACCAGCCCGAAGCTCTCCAGCTCGCGCAGCTCGTTCGTTGATCAGACCGGACGTCGGCGAGCAGCTCGACCCGGGTCATCCGGACCGGCCGACTGGAGCCGGTGAACTCCTCGGGGCGCGGGCCGTCGGCGACGGTCAGGGCGACGCGGCAGCCGCGGGGACGGTGTGGCCGGCTCCAGTCCACGGTCGATCGCGTCCAGCTGGTCCTTGATCACCTTCAGCGGCAGGTAGTGATCGCGCTGGGCGGCCAGCACGTAGCGCAGCCGGTGCCACGTCGGACTGCCTTGAACTGCCGGTACCCGGACGGGGTGCGCTCCGGGGTGACCAGTCCCTCGGATTCCAGGAAGCGGATCTTGGAGATCGACACGTCCGGGAAGTCCGACTTCAGGTGGGCCAGGACCGCCCCGATGCTCAGCGCCGAGCCCGATCGGCAGGCCGGCTGCCGTCATGTGACCCGCGGGGTCTTCCGGCGTGTGCCCCGGTCAGGAACACCAGCCGGAACTTGCCGATCTGCACCTCGTCGCCGTTGGCCAGCGTACCGGCTGCTCGATCGGCTCCCGGTTGACGTAGGTGCCGTTCAGCGAGCCGACGTCGGAGACCTCGAAGCCGTCGCCCGACCCGGCGGAACTCGGCGTGCCGGCGGGACACGGTGACGTCGTCGAGGAAGATGTCGCTCTCCGGGTGCCGCCCGGCGGTCACCAGGTCCTTGTCCAACTGGAACCGTGAGCCGGCGTTCGGACCGCGCTTGACCACCAGCAGCGCCTGACCGACGGCGAGCGCCTCCAGCCCGGTCAGCGTCTGCTCGGTCGGCTCCTCGGCGCGGCCGATCAGGCCGCTGGAGAAGACCGAGGTGGACTCCACCGCGGTTTCGTGGTCACTACCTGTCACCCGACGCTCCTTCGCATCCCCGAACTAGCTGTGCTTCCGACCGTACCGTGCGGCCGGTGTCTCGCGCAGTGACCGGTGCCGGACCTGCCGGGCGCGCCCGGCGCCGGTTCACGGACTCAGCCTCGCCGACCACCTCGGCGTAGCCCGGCGGCGTCCAGCAGGTCGCTCGAGTTCGGCCGGGTCGGCCAGCTCGATCTCGATCATCCAGCCGTCGCCGTAGGGGTCGCTGTTGACCAGTTCAGGGGTGCGCGTCCAGCGCATCGTTGCGGCGGACCACGGTGCCGGTGACCGGCGCGAAGATGTCCGACACCGATTTGGTGGATTCCACCTCACCGATCGCGTCACCGGGTGACACGGTGGTCCCCGGCTCCGGCATCTGGACGAAGACGATGTCGCCGAGCGAGTTCTGGGCGTAGTCGGTGATGCCGAGCTGGACGGTGGTCTCGCCGGTGGTCCGGACCCACTCGTGGTCGGAGCTGTAGCGCAGGTCCTCGGGAATCACGGGCGGGCCTTTCGTCGACGTGGCGGATGGCTGGTGGGCGGTGGACGCCTGGGCTCGGCTGCCGGCCGGTCATCCGGCGGGGCGAGCGTAGGAGCGGCGCGTGCGAGGGTCGCAACACTTCGATGTCGAATGTCGTCGGACTGCTCGATCGTCGATCGGTCCCGCCGGCCCGACGCACGGTGTCGACGACACCGCCCGGGATGGACATCGCCGCCGACAAGCGTCGGACCGTCGCCGATGGCCAGGACGATGTACGGCGCGCTCGAGCCGGGGTGCCGTCGACGCTGATCGCGCCGGCGGCGCCGGTGAACGCCGATTCCATGCCGATCCGGACGTCGTTGACCTGGAAGGCCTCGGCCCCGGCGTTGCGCAGTTCCTGCATGGCGTCCAGCAGCACCTCCGGGCGGGACCGTCCGTTCTCCGGGTCGGCGACGGTGATCCGGACGCCGGGGCCGGCGGCGGCGACCGTGCCGGTCAGGATGCCCAGGGCCTCGCGGCCCGCCGCTGCGCCTCGGCCAGCGCCTCGGCGGACGAGTCACCGCCGCGGCGCAGCCGGTCCAGGGTGTCCGGTCAAGGTCGCCGATCTCGGCGGTGAGGTCGTCCTCCCGACGCTGCAGCCCGTCCAGGATCTGCACCAGGTCGTCCGGCCGGACCGTGGCCAGGGCGTCGCCGGAGGCGGTGCGCCGCACCTGCAGCGACGACGCCGAAGCCCGAGCAGCGCGCACAGCACGGCGACCACGACCTTGGTCCCGGTGGTGGTGCGGCTGCCGGTCCCGCGGGCCGGCGCGCTCGGCCGGTCCCTCGGGCACGCAGGGCCGGGTCGGCGTCGGCGGGCTGGTCCGCGGGTCGGTGCGTCATGGTGCGGCCTCAGGCCTTGAAGATGTGCCGGCGGATGGCCGCGGCGTTGCCGAAGATCCGGATGCCGAGCACCACCACGACCGCCGTGGAGAGCTGCGCACCCGACGCCCGAGTTGGTCGCCGAGGAACACGATGAAGGCGGCCACCAGCACGTTCGCCGACGAACGAGACGACGAAGACCTTGGCGTCGAACATCCCGTCGAGCTTGGCCCGCAGGCCGCCGAACACCGCGTCCAGCGCGGCCACGACCGCGATCGGCAGGTAGGGCGCGAGCCAGTCCGGCACGGTCGGTGCCAGGAATCAGGCCGGCGACGATGCCGACCACCAGCGCGAGCGCTGCGTACACGTGGTCATCTCCTCGGGCTGTCTCAGAATGCGAACGGTCGAAGTTGTCGGCGGGTCGGGTCGTTCTGCTGGGCGTTAACCGGTCGGCGGCGTGGACCGGTGACCGGTCGAGGTCGGCGCAGGCGTGCTCGAGGCGGTGGATCGGGACGCTGGCATACCGCAGCACGGGTTCGGTCGCGCCGGCAGGGTGAGCGTGTCGGCCTGTACGACGTCGAAGGTGATCGAGTACAGCGAGACGAACGAGGTGAACCGGCCGAAGCCGGTGGTGCCGGCGAACGTCGGCGGGCATCGTCGTCCGGGTCGCCGATGGCGTCGATGGTGATCGGCCAGAACACCGGCCGGTTGTCCACCAGGATGGCGCCGCCGGCCTTGCGGATGGCGCTGGTCGGCTGCAGCCGCACGCCGCCGATCGCGATCGCCTCCGCGCCGGCCGCCCACAGGCCGTTCACCAGCAACTGGATGTCCCGATCCAGGATGACGTCGTTGTCGCTCGCCCGACGGGTTGTCGATCGTCACGCGAGGCCCGGCCCGGTCACCCGACCGTGCCGGCCACCACGGCCTGGACGGACGCGGCCGCCGGCAGCCGTCCGGCACGCCCAGCTCCGCCTGCCGGTCACGCACCTGCGCGGCCAGGGCATGCGGCCGAGCCTCCAGGCCGTCGGCCCGGACCTGGGCCCGATCGATGTCGGCGACCAGGCCCGTCGCGGGCCGAGTTCGCGCTGGGCGCATTGGCCTCGGTGTTGTGGACCGCGACCCCGAGCAACAGCCCGATGACCAGCAGGCCGGCCAGCGTCCAGCCGGCGGTCACCATCCGTCGCGGCGCTCCGCCGGCGACTGTGCCGGCCCGCCGCCGCGCCGCCTGCGGCATAGCCGGGGTCCTGGGGGTCGCCCAGCAACGTGACCAGCAGCGACGGCGGCGGCGCTCCGGCCGGCGCCTCGAGCCGAGTACTCCCCCGGCCTTCGGGCGGGTCAGCCATCGCGTCCCGCCACCCGGCTCAGCCGTCGAACGGACATGTCAGCCGTCGACCCGGGCAGCGTGCTGCGCCACCACCGGGGTGTGCCGGACGACCCAGACCACCTGTCCGAGGTACAGCGCGCCGGACCACAGGTAGAGCAGCATGCCCCAGACGGTGAAGGCGTAGCCGATCGGCAGCGCGACCCTGGCCACCGTCGAGTCGCCCTGGGCCAGCAGCAGCAGCGGGAAGGCGTACAGCAGGCAGAACGTGGCGGCCTTGCCGAGGTAGTGCACCGGCAGCGGGCCGTAGCCGTGCCGGCGCAGGACCGGCAGCGCGAGGGCGAGGATCACATCGCGGCCGATCAGCAGGGCAGCCACCCACCACGGGATGAACCCGCGGATGACGAACGCGATCAGGGTGGCCAGGATGTACAGCCGGTCGGCGGCCGGGTCCAGCATCTCGCCGAGCCGGCTGTACTGGTTGAGCAGCCGGGCCAGCTTGCCGTCGGCCCAGTCGGTGATCGCCGCCAGGGCCAGGACCACCAGGGCCCAGCCGTCGGCCTGCGGACCGAGCAGCAACCAGAGGAACAGCGGCACGCCGAGCAGCCGCAGGATCGACAGCAGGTTCGGGATGGTCCAGATCCGGTCCGTAGCGGCCGATTGTGCTTGCGACAACTCGATCTTCTCCCTGGCGTGTGCTGGGCGACCCGGTCCGGCCGCGTCGCCCCACCGACACCCTGCCCGCCGAGTCTAGAGAGCAGCAGCCGCGGCGTCCGCCAATCGCGCAGCCAATCTGTCGAGTCCGCCGCTGATCAGCCGGCCGTACCCGTCGTCACCAAGCGCCGAGCAGTATGACCGGCCGAGCTGCACCTGTCGGGCCGCCTCGGCGTGGTCGCCGAGCCTTCGGTGGTCCTCGGCGCAGTTCAGGTGCAGCGACGGGAGCATCGCGTCGCGGTCGAACCCGATCGGCCCCGGCACCCCCGGCTCCAGTTCCATGGCGGCAGCCAGGGCCCGGTTGTCCCAGACCAGCGCCTGCTCCGGGTCGACTTCGGTATCGGCGGCGTAGTGGGCGATCAGGCAGCGCTGCCAGGCGGCGGCGTCCACGTCCCACGCCGCCCGCAGCGCTTCCCCGGACCCCGGGGTGCCGGACAGCCACGCCGCGATCACCGTCAGGACCTCGTCGTTCGTCATGACACGCAGGATGGCACCGAGGTCCGACACCGGTACCCCACCACCTACCATCAAGCGCCATGCCGGCCGTCCGGGCGCCGTCGGCGCGGTTCGACGGTCTGCTGGCCACCGACCTGTGCGATGTCGTCGACCTCGCCCGTGACCCCGACGTCCTGGACAGGTCGGCTGGTGGGCGGTTGTCGGGACCTTCGAGGGTGCACTCACCGGCTACCGATTCGCCCGGGTCGGGCCCGCGCCCCCGCTCGTCGCGGGCTCGTGGCTCGGACCCCGAGCGGCCGGACTGGACGAGTTCGAGCAGCGAGGCGCAGTACCGGGCCGGGGTGTCGGCAATCCGCGCGCACATCGCCGCCGGTGACGTCTACCAGGTGAATCTCTGCCGGCTGTTGAGCGCGCCGCCTGCCGGCCGGACGCCGACCCGTCCGCGCTGGCCGCGCGGCTGGCCGCCGGCAACCCGGCGCCGTACGCAGGGCGTGCTCGATCTGGGCGACGAGTGGATCGTCACCGCCTCGCCCGAACTGTTCCTGTCCCGCGACGGCGACGTACTGCACTCGGCGCCGATCAAGGGCACCGCTGTCGTCCGGGACGCCTTCGCGGACAAGGACTTCCCGGAGAACATCATGATCACCGACCTGGTCCGCAACGACCTCGGCCGGATCGCGCGGCCCGGGATCGGTGCGGGTGACCGAACTGCTGGCCCGGCAGCAGCACCCCGGGCTGGCCCACCTGGTGTCCACGGTGCGGGCCGAGGTTGCGCCCGGCCACGGTTGGGCGGACATCCTGGCCGCGACCTTCCCGCCCGGATCGGTCACCGGCGCGCCCGAAGATCCGCGCTCTGCAAGTGATCTCCGAGCTGGAGGCGGAACCGCGCGGGCCCGTACTGCGGGGCCATCGGGTTCGTCGACGCCGACCGGCGGCGGGCGCGGCTGGCGGTCGGGCATCCGGACATTCTTCACCCGACCGACAGCGGACCGGAGACGTCGGCTGCACTTCGGCACCGGCGCCGGCATCACCTGGCCGTCCGACCCGGCGGCCGAATGGGCGGAGACCGAGCTCAAGGCCGCCCGGCTGGTACGGCTGGCCAGCTCGCTGATGGCAGGATCTGGGCCACCGATGCAGTGCCACCCGCACCCGAGGGCATCGACCTCGAGGAAAGGACGTCAGCGTGACCGAGCAAGCCGCCGTACGCAAGGCAGTGATTCCCGGCGGCCGGTCTCGGCACCCGCTTCCTGCCGGCCACCAAGGCCATGCCCAAGGAGATGCTGCCGGTGGTCGACAAGCCGGCCATCCAGTACGTCGTCGAGGAGGCCGCCGACGCCGGGCTGGCCGACGTGCTGATGATCACCGGCCGCAACAAGCGACCGCTGGAGGACCATCTTCGACCGGAACTACGAACTCGAGGACGTCCTGCGGGCCAAGGGCGACGACGCGCCGACTGGCCGCCGTCGAGTACTCGACCGACCTGGCCAACCTGCACTACGTCCGGCAGGGCGACCCCAAGGGACTCGGCCACGCGGTGCTCTGCGCCGAGGACCATGTGGGCGACAACCCGTTCGCGGTGCTGCTCGGCGACGACCTGATCGACGCCCGGGATCCCTTGCTGCAGCGCATGATCGACGTGCTACGAGGCGACCGGCCAGCTCGGTGATCGCGCTGATGGAGGTGCCGCACGAGCAGATCGAGCTGTACGGCTGCGCCGCCGTCAGGAGCTGCCGGCCGACCTGACGGTGCCCGGCGGCGGCGGCGGATTCGGTGGCCGAGGTCGTCCAGGTGACCGGGCTGGTCGAGAAGCCGGACCCGGCGGACGCGCCGAGCAACCTCGCCATCATCGGCCGGTACGTGCTGACCCCGAAGGTGTTCGACGTGCTGGAGCGACACCGAGCCCGGCCGCGGCGGGCGAGATCCAGCTGACCGACGCACTGGCCGAGCTGATGGACATCGACCCGGACGCCGGCGGCGGCGTGCTCGGCGTGGTCTTCCGCGGTCGTCGCTACGACACCGGCGACCGGCTGGACTACCTCAAGACGGTGGTCACGCTGGCCGTCGAGCGCGACGATCTGTCCGGCCCGCTGTTGGCCTGGCTCAAGGAGTTCGCCGGCACTGAGCGAGCCGACCGGACGCTGCAGCGCGGTCGCGGCTCAGCTGGGGGCGCGCGCCGCGGACGTGCTCGAAGATCAGGTTCGTCTCGGTGAGCGCGACCTCCGGGTGTGCCGGACAGCTCGTCGACGACGAAGTCGCGCAGCGCCGCGGAGTCCGCGGCCGCGACGTGCAGCAGGAAGTCGTCGGCGCCGGCCAGGAAGTAGACGCTCGCGCACCTCGCGGCACGGGTCCGGATCCGCTCGATGAACGGCGCCGACTGATCCCGCGCGCCGGCCTGCCGAGCCGGACCGCGATCATCGCCTGCAGCGGCAGGCCCGAGCGGCCGCCGGATCGATGTCGGCGTGGTAGCCGCGGATCACCCCGCTGTCCCGCAGCGCCCGCACCCGGGCCAGGCAGGTCGACGGGGCGACCCCGACCTCGGCCGCCAGCGCGTTGTTCGGCATCCGGCCGTCCGCGGCCAGCACGCCGAGGATGCGTCGATCGACGTCATCGAGCGCCGGGAACCGAACGATCGTGCGGCTCGGCAATCGCTGATCCGTCGCCTCGGTCGAATCATGTTCGAGCATGCCGCGATCGTAGCGAATTTATCGTTGTCATCTGGCAGGATTCACCGCGAAAGTTCATACTTGTCGTGGCATCGGCGCCGCGTGGCGCCCTCGTGCGTCCGTGCAGATCTTCAATGAGAAAGGCCAGCCCATGCGCATCGGCGTCCCCTCCGAGGTCAAGAACCACGAGTACCGGGTGGCGATGACGCCGGCCGGCGCCCACCATCTGGTCTCCGCGGGCCACCAGGTGTCGTCCAGGCCGGCGCCGGCGCCGGCTCGCGGATCCCCGACGACGAGTACACGGCCGCCGGCGCCACCATCGTCGACTCGGCCGACGAGGTCTGGGGCGACGCCGATCTGGTGATCAAGGTCAAGGAGCCGATCGCGTCCGAGTACCACCGGCTGCGCGACGATCTGACCCTGTTCACCTACCTGCACCTGGCCGCCGACCGGCCGCTCACCGACCGGCTGCTCGACGGCCGGCACCACGTCGATCGCCTACGAGACGGTGCAGCTGCCCGACCGCTCGCTGCCGCTGCTGGCCCCGATGAGCGAGATCGCCGGCCGGCTCGCGCCGCAGGTCGGCGCCTACCACCTGATGCGCAACGAGGGCGGCCGCGGCGTGCTGCTCGGCGGCGTCCCCGGGGTCACCAACGCCAAGGTCGTCGTGCTCGGCGGCGGCGTCGCCGGCATGCACGCCGCCGAGATCGCGCTCGGCATGCGGGCCGAGGTCAGCATCCTCGACGTCTCGCTGCCGACCCTGCGCCGGCTGGACGTCTCGTTCCACGGCGGCGTCCGGACCCTCGCCTCCACCGCGTTCACCATCGCCGAGGAGGTCAGGGCGGCCGACCTGGTGATCGGGTCGGTGCTGATCCCGGGGGCGAAGGCACCGAAGCTGGTGACCAACGACCTGGTCGCGCAGATGCGCCCGGGCTCGGTGCTGGTCGACATCGCCGTCGACCAGGGCGGCTGCTTCGAGGACTCCCGGCCGACCACCCACGCCGACCCGACGTTCGTGGTGCACGACTCGGTCTTCTACTGCGTGGCCAACATGCCCGGGGCCGTGCCGCGCTCGTCGACCTTCGCGCTGACCAACGCGACGCTGCCGTACATCACCGCGGTGGCCGACCACGGCTGGCGGGACGCGCTGCGCGGCGATCCGGCGCTGGCCGCCGGCCTGCACACGCACGCCGGCACCCTGGCCAACGGGCCGGTCGGCGAGGCCCACGGGATCCCGGCCGTGCCCCCGCCGCCCTGCTCGCCTGAGCTGTGTTCCGCCCGCTGCGCTCAGTTCCCCTGCCGTACCCGTTCCGCGGCGTGTCAGGCCAGTGCCGCGTCGAGGGTGATCTCGGTGCCCGTCAACGCCTTCGACACCGGACACGTCGCCTTGGCGTCCTCGGCGGCCTGCTTGAACCCGTCGGCGTCCAGCCCGTCGACCTGCCCACGCACGGTCAGCTTGATCCCGGCGATCCGGAACCCGCCGGCCGGGTCCGGCGCGAGCCGGACCGCAGCGTCGGTCACCAGCGACTTCACCGTGCCGCCCGCCTCGGTCAGCATCGCCGACAGTTGCATGCTGTAGCAGGACGAGTGGGCTGCCGCGATGAGCTCCTCCGGGCTGGTCACGCCCTCGGCGTCCTCGGCCGCGCGCCGCGGGAACGACACATCGAAGGTCCCGGCCTTCGAACTGGACAGTGCAACAGACCCCGAACCGTCCTGAAGTCCCCCGGTCCACTCGGTGCGGGCATTGCGTACGGGCATCTGTCTCCTCCTCCTGGAAGACCCACCGCTCGGCGGATCGATCAACCACAGGTCGCCGTCTCCGGTTGGACCTGCTGCAAGAACCCTGCAGAGGGTTTTGCTACCCCGTGCTGCGGGGTCCTCAAACCTGGGGCCGCGCGGCGGCCCGAGGACAGGGAGACGACAGATGGTGGAACGCTGGTACAAGGAAGCAGTCATCTACTCCCTGCAGGTCGACCTGTTCGCCGACGGGGACGGCGACGGCATCGGCGACCTGCGCGGGTTGATCGCCAAGCTCGACTATCTGTCCCGGTTGGGCGTCACCTGCCTCTGGCTCAACCCGATCCACCCGTCGCCGCGGCGGGACGACGGGTACGACGTCACCGACTATTACGCGATCGATCCGCGCATCGGCACGCTCGGCGACTTCGCCGAGTTCATCCTGGAGGCCAAGGAACGCGGCATCCGGGTGATCCTCGACCTGGTCGTCAACCACACGTCCGACGAGCACCCGTGGTTCCGCTCGGCCCGGCAGAGCCGCGACTCCCCCTATCGCGACTGGTACGTGTTCAGCGACGAGGAACCTCCGAATCGCAAGCAGGGCATCGTTTTCCCCGGCGAGCAGAAGGAGACCTGGACGTACGACGACCAGGCCGGTGCCTGGTACTACCACCGCTTCTACCGCTTCCAGCCCGACCTGAACTGGCAGCACCCCGCGCGTCCGGGCGGAGATCCGCAAGGTGATGGGGTTCTGGCTGCAGCTGGGGGTGTCCGGCTTCCGAGTGGACGCCGCGCCGTTCGTGCTGGAGACGATCGAACCGGACGACGAGATCGGCCCACCCGACTTCACCATCCTCGATCAATGGCGCGAGGACCTGCAGTGGCGCCGCAACGATGCGGTGTTGCTGTGCGAGGCCAATGTGAAACCCGCTGAACTGCACCGCTTCACCGGGGTGGCCCCGGACGGGCCGAACGATCGTGCCCACCTGCTGTTCGCGTTCGACCTGAATGCCCGGATGTGGCTGGCGCTGGCCCGCGGGCAGGCCGAGCCGTTGGTACAGGCCCTGGGCGAGCTGCCCCAGCTGCAGGCGATGGCCCAGTGGGCGACGTTCCTGCGCAATCACGACGAGCTGGATCTCTCGCGGTTGACCACCGACCAGCGGGCCGACGTGTTCGCGGCGTTCGCCCCCGCGGCGGGCATGCGTCTGTACGAACGGGGCATCCGCCGCCGGGTGGCGACCATGCTGCACCGCGACCGGCGGTGGATCGAGCTGGCCTTCTCCCTCCAGTTCACCATGCCCGGGACCCCGGTCCTGCGCTACGGCGACGAGATCGGTATCGGCGAGAACCTCGACCTGCCCGGCCGGGCTGCCCTGCGGACCCCGATGCAGTGGTCCGACGAGGCCAACGCCGGATTCGCCGCGGCCACCGCGCCGACCCTGGCCGCTCCGGTGGAGCGTTCCGGTCCCGGCGGCTTTCGCCGGCTCAACGTCCGTGCGCAGCAACGGGATCCGGCGTCACTGCTGCGCTGGTTCGAACAGCTCATCAGCACCTTGCGGGAGTGTCCGGAGATCGGCGTCGGCACCTGTACGGTGCTCGACGTCGGCGACGCACCGTCCGTGCTGGTGCACCGGTTCGAGGCCCCGGAGGGTTCGATCCTGTTGCTGCACAACCTGTCCGACCAGCCGACCACCGTCACCGTCGGACCGCGCGACGGCGTCGATCAACGACCGTGGGAAGTGTTCGCCGACGCCGACTATCCACGGCCGAGCAAGACCATGCGCGGGCTGCCGATCAACGGCCGGGGCTATCGGTGGATCCGCCTGCGGGAGGCCCTGGCCGACTGACCGCCGGCTCAGCGGCTGCGCAGTCCTCGCCGGCTCACCGGCCACTCGCAGCGGCGGTCCGGTAGGCCTCGAGCAGCGCCGGCACTCCCCCGCGCCAAGCGGGCCCGTGCCCGGGAATGACCCAGTCCACGTCCAGGTCGGCCAGCCGTTCCAGGGACGCAGTGGCCGTGTCCGGCTCGTCGGTGAACGGCGCCGGCCGCGGTCCCTGCGCGCCGGTCAACACGTTGCGGGTGGTCAGCGCGTCACCGACGAACACCGCCCGGACCGTGGGGACGTGCACGGCCACGCTGCCCGGGGAATGGCCCGGCAGTCCGATCACCCGCGGTTCACCGGGCAACGGCAGGACGGCATCATCCTCGACCGCCTCGACCAGGGTCAGCGGTGGCGTGCGCATCGCCCCCTTGCGCATGCCGTAGGTGAGGAACGACGCGGTCGGTCCAACCTTGACCTTGCCCCAGGCCGGCTTCGTCTTCTCCTCGCCGCGCGCCCTGGCCGCGTCGGCGGTGTGTACGTACACCGGGATCTCCAGTTCGGCCCGCAGCCGTTCGGCGAACCCGATGTGATCCGAGTCGCCGTGGGTGAGCACGATGCCGCGGATGTCCTGCGGCCGCTTGCCGATCGCCGTCAACTCCTGTTCGAGATCGCGGTACTGGCCGGGGAGGCCGGCATCGATGAGGGTCAGACCGCCATCGGCGGCGAC
Organism: uncultured Actinomycetota bacterium; assembly: GCA_963706185.1. Classification (GTDB taxonomy): domain Bacteria; phylum Actinomycetota; class Actinomycetes; order Mycobacteriales; family Nakamurellaceae; genus Nakamurella. Next base: position 242,729 of record CAVPLZ010000008.1, read on the forward strand.
CAGGTGGACGGCAACCTTGTCGTTGCCGATGCGGTAGAGGTTCGGGCTAAGCTCCATGATGGCTACGATACATAGCCATCATGGCTATGGTCAATAGCCTTCTTCAGGATTGTGAGGACGGGATGCCGGCAGCAGCGCGTACCACCCTGGAGGAGATCGTCGTCGCCGGCCAGGACCTTCTGGAGGCGGGGGGTACCGGGGCTCTGACCATGGCGGCGGTCGCCGCGCGGGTCGGAGTGCGGGCCCCGTCCTTGTACAAGCGGGTACGCGGTCGGGACCAATTGCTGGCGCTGGTCGCCGTCGCGACCGTCGAGGATCTGGGTGATCGACTGGCCGAGCTGGCGCAGCGGCCGGGCGAGGGCCCGCACGAGGTGCTCGTCCGCCTTGCCCATGCCTTCCGCGCGTTCGCCCACGATCGTCCGCAGGGCTACGGGCTCATCTTCGGTCCGCTCCCCGAGGGCGCCCGGCCGGGCATGGACGCCCTGGAGCGCGCCAGCGCGCCGATACTCCAGGTGTGCGCTGCGCTGGTCGGTGAGCAACAGGCCTTGGACGCCGCGCGCACCGTGACCGCTTGGGCCAACGGCTTTCTCACCATGGAACTGTCGGGCGCGTTCCGACTCGGTCCGGACATCGACCGGGCCTTCGAGTACGGGCTTACCCTGCTGGCGCGGGCGCTGTGACCGTCTGGTCAGCTCCCCGCCGGGTCCCACAGTCGGTGGTAGGCGTTGATCGCCGGCTGACCACCCAGGTGCGCGTACAGCACCGTTGAATCCTTGCCGACCTCGCCCGAGGACACCAGGTCGATCAGTCCGGCCAGCGAACCCGGCGAAGCTGATTTCGAAGGCCGCGGTGGTACACCTGGTTGGCCCCCCCGGCAGTGACTGGCAATACGTCCAGGCGATGGTGATCCGACCGACGTGTTGGCCATGACCCGATCAACCAGCCGTGGAGTCAACCGACCCCTCGGCCGCCATACCGGACGGCGGGCAGAGCTCAAGGTTCGGATCGATGCACGAGACGAGTCGTGCCCACCAGGATCTTTGAGCGAGTGGCACGCTGACCCTTCAATCCTGTACGCCCGATTCGGGCAGGTAGCAGACCCTGATCGAGCCGGCATGCTCGTCAAAGCCGGGCGAACACAGACCGTGCAGGCGGCCATACGCCGTGTTAGCGTTTTGCCGCTGGTGCGTTCTCCGTAAAGCGACGCCTCATCGAGTCGTGTCGTACGGCGCCTCTGCGAGAGGAATCGACTATGCGATTTCGCCGACTTTCCGGATTGTTGCCGCTCTCGCGGTGGCCACCGCCTGGACTGGTGTCATCAGCCCGGGAACGGCGAATGCGCTGACGACCGACGTCGTGGTGCGGCCGGGAGCGTTGCACGGCTGGGCGGTGAACTGGACCAAGAACACGGTGCGACCGGGATTCGTGACCGGACCGGCCGGCGGGCTCGGCGCGGGCGCCTTCCGCTTCGACACCGGCGGCCCGGGGGCCGCGGCCGCCGGTGCCAAGGTGGAGCTCAGCAGCAGCGGGCTCAACGACCATCTGGTGACGGACCTGAAGAAACTGAGCTTCGACGTGTACCTGGAGGAGAGCACTCCTGACGTCCAGCCGTACCTGAACCTCAAGATCGACGCCGACCACAACGGCAGCATCGACACCACTCTGTCCTATGTGCATACCCCGATCCCGCTGAACGCATGGACCACGGTCGACACCATGGACGGCAGCGCCACCGGGGCGACCGGCTGGTTCTGCCTGTCCAGCACCGTGGTGACCTGCCGGACGGAGCGGCCTGACCTGGGCCCAGGTGCTGGACCTGCTGCCCGCCGGGGCGGTGTTCCAGAACAGCGCCGGATTCCCCAGGTCGCTCATCTTCCAGGCGGGCCAGAGCGCCGCGGCCGCGGGCGTCACGGTGCGCGGCGTGGTGGACAAGCTGACCTGGACCCTCGCCGACGAGGTCGTGCAGAACGACTTCGAGCCCGCGCTGATCAGCGCCGCGGACGCCACCGTCGCCGAGCCGGCCACGGGCACGCGCGCTCGCGGAGGTGCTGGTCAGCATCAGCGGCCGCAACGGGTTCCGCTCGGTCGACGCGCCGCTGGCCGGGCGCCACGGCCAACCGGTCACCGTGGACTACACGACCGCCGACGGCACCGCCACCGCCGGGCAGGACTACACAGCCACCTCCGGCACCCTGACCTTCGATCCCTCGACCGGGGAGACCACCCTGCCCGTGTCGATCCCGATCCTGAGCGACGCGGTCTCCGACGACGGCGAGACCGTTCTGGTCCACCTGTCCGCCGCGGTCAACGGCGTCATCCAGCGCGCCACCGCCACCCTCACCATCACCGAGACGCCGCCGAGCGCACCGGTTGTGGTGCGGCCCGGGGCGCTGCATGGCTGGGCGGTGAGGTTCACGACGAACTCGGTGCGACCGGGATTCGTGACCGGGCCGGCCGGCGGGCTCGGGGACGGGCGCGTTCCGCTTCGACACCGGCGGCCCGGGGGCCGCGGCCACCGGTGCCAAGGTCGAGCTCAGCAACGGCGGGCTCAACGACCATCCGGTGGCGGACCTGACCGCACTGAGCTTCGACGTGTATCTGGAGGAGAACGATCCCGGCGTCCAGCCGTACCTGAACCTCAAGATCGACGCCGACAACGACGGCAGCATCGACACCACCCTCTCCTATGTGCACACCCCGATCCCGCTGAACACGTGGACCACGGTCGACACCATGGACGGCAGCGCCACCGGGGCGACCGGCTGGTTCTGCCAGTCCAGCACCGTGGTCGACCTGCCCGGTGGAGGGCCTGACCTGGGCCCAGGTGCTGGAGCTGCTGCCCGACGGGGCGGTGTTCCAGAACAGCACCGGATTCCCCAGGTCGCTCATCTTCAACGCGGGCCAGACCGCCGCGGCCGCGGGCGACACGGTGCGCGGCGCGGTGGACAACGGCTGACCTGGAGCCTCGGCGACGCGGTCGTGCAGAACGACTTCGAGCCCGCGCTGATCAACGCCGCGGACGTCACGGTCGCCGAGCCGGGCACCGGCAGCGCGGTGGCGGAGGTGCCGGTCAGCCTCAGCGGACCCAACTGGTTCCGCTCCGTCGACGCCCCGCTGGCCGGGCGCCGCGGCCAACCGGTCACCGTGCACTACGCCACCGCCGACGGCACAGCCACCGCCGGCGAGGACTACACATCCACCTCCGGCGACCCTGACCTTCACTCCCTCGGCCGGGCAGACCACCCTGCCCGTGTCGATCACGATCCTGAGCGACTCGGTTCCCGACGACGGCGAGACCGTCCTGGTCAACCTGTCCGCCGCGGTCAACGGCGTCATCCAGCGCGGCACCGCCACCATCACCATCACCGACCCGACGCCGGTCCCGGGGTACGTCCCGCTCACCCCGGAGCGGCTGCTGGACACGCGCGACGGAACGGGCGCACCGGCTGGATTCGCCCCGGCCGGCAGCATCTACGGAGCTTCAGGTTTCCGGCAAGGCCGGCATCCCGGCAACGGCCAAAGCAGTTGTTCTCAACGTGACCGCGACCGAGCCCAAGGGCCCCGGGAATGTGACCGTGTACCCCTGCGGAGAGGCCCGTCCGACCGCGAGCAACCTGAACTACATCGCGAAGCAGACGATCGCGAACATGGTGGTCGTGGCGTTGCCGGCGAGTGGCAAGGTCTGCTTCTACACCGTCGCGGAATCCCACCTGATCGCAGACGTGAATGGATACTTCTCGAAGAATTCTGACTTCGTGCCGATGTCTCCGCGCCGGCTGGTCGATACGCGTTCAACGGTCACGCCACCGGTCAAGCTGCCGGCCGGCAGCACCTTCAGTCGTGCCGGTGACCGCCAGGTTCGGAATTCCGGAGGATGCGGCCGCGGCCTCTTTGAACGTGACCGTGGTCCAGCCGAGTTCGGTTGGGTATATCACGGTGTTCCCTTGCGGATCACCGAGGCCGACCGCAAGCACCCTCAACTACGTGGCCGGACAAACCATCCCGAACGCTGTGCTCACCAAGACGGGCGATGGCGGGCGAGTGTGCATCTACACGACCGCCAGCATCCACCTCCTGGTGGACGTGGCCGGTTGGTTCCCAGCCGACACGGACTTCCGTTCTCTCACGCCCGAGCGCCTCTTGGACACCCGGTCCGGCCTCGGCCACTCGCCCGCCGGCATCGTCCCGGCGGGCCAGGTCGTCGAGCTGAAGGTGACGGGAGCCGGGCACATCGAACATCCCGGCTGACGCGGGCGCCGTCGTACTCAACGTGACCGTCCACCGAACCGCAGCAGGCCGGCTACGTCACCGTCTACCCCTGTGGCGAAGAGCGTCCGACAGCCAGCACCCTCAACTACACCAAGGGAACTACGATCGCCAACGCGACTATCACGAAGGTCGGTGCCGGCGGAAAGGTGTGCTTGTACACCCTCCAGCCGACGCATCTGATCGCCGACGTGACCGGATGGTTCCCCGCCACCTGACCACGGATGGGCTGTGGATAGGTGCCGGCCACGTCGCGTCGCGGCCGCGCAAACCCACGCCCGCGCGCTTGTAAGTTTGTGATCTTTCGGCGCGGGGTGCGGGTTAACGGTTTCGACTACCTGCGCATCGGAGACCAACCAGGTGGTCGAGCTGCTCGGCGGGGCACATCCTGGGGTCCGGGTCGGTGAGCGAGCCGGGATATCGCGCCGAGATCCATGCACCGCCATCGATCGCGGCGAGGCCTTTCGATCTTGCCAGCCGCTGGTCAGTACCGCGAGACGAGAACCGGGCATCCGCCGAGCGGCATACCGAGGTTACTTGTGCCCTTGCCACGAGCGAGACTCTCGGGACCGACAGCTGCTCGGCGGCGCCAGGCCTGAAGGCCGACCGGCTCAGACGACGAGCAGGACGACCAGGCCGATGATCGCCCACAGGGCCAACGCCATCAGAATGACGGGCAGATTGATCGGCGAGGCGTAGCGGCGATCCGCGTAGGCATGTTGCCCACTCGGCGCGATGCGGCTCGTCGTCACTGTCACATACTGATCGTGACACGTCATGCGCGAGCAGTAAGCCTCCCGCGGAGTGAACTATGGCCGATTTTCGGTTGCAGGGAGTGACATTCCCGACGCTCAGGCGCCGCGACAGAGATCGATCAGCCCCGATGGACGGTCGTCGGCGCGGCACCCCGGGAAGGCAAAAGGCCAGGTCAGAAGCCCTGGCAAAGCTCCTGCCCGGCCCGTTGCGCCGTCGGGATGACAGGATTTGAACCTGCGACCCCTTGACCCCCAGTCAAGTGCGCTACCAAGCTGCGCCACATCCCGGCCACCCGGTCACCCGGGCGGGTCAAGACTACCCCAGCGGTCAGGGGGCTACGGGTTCCGGACATCGCTCGTGGCTGAGGAGCGCTTCGTCCGGCCGAACCATGAGGTGCGGTGGGAGTGGCACACGTTCAGCAGCTCCGCCGGGCCGTGCGGACCGGGCAGACCCGCAGCATCGGCTAGGTGATCTTGGGACGATTCCGAAACCGACGAGTCGCTCATGAAGCGAGCGGACCGCGCGTTGTACCGGGCCAAGCAGACAGGGCGGGACCGCACCGAGCGGACCGGCGCACCGGGTCAACGCTGCTCTCTCCAAGTGAGCCAGGTGGGGACCGGCCCGCGAACGCCATGGGCCACCTGAGCAGGATTCGCTCGACTCGCAGCTGCGTCAGTTCCGCGACGAGCGCTTCTCCCTGACCCGGACGTTGACCCGGACCGGAGACCCGGTGAATCCGAAGTCCTCGCGCAGCCGGCGCTCGATGAACCGCCGGTACCCGGCCTCCAGGAAGCCGGTGGTGAACAGCACGAACGTCGGCGGCCGATTGCTGGCCTGGGTGGCGAACAGCACCCGCGGCTGCTTGCCGCCGCGCACCGGCGGCGGGGTGGCTGCGATCAGCTCGCGCAGCCAGGTGTTCAGCCGACCGGTCGGGATGCGCTTGTCCCAGGACTCCAGCGCGGTGCGCAGGGCCGGCGCCAGCCGGTGCACGCCGCGGCCGGTGCGGGCCGAGATGTTGATCAGCTCGGCCCAGGTCACCCGGTTCAGGTCGCGCAGGATCTCCTTGTCGATCTCCTCGCGGCGGTCGGCGTCGACCAGATCGGCCTTGTTCATCGCGATCACCAGGGCCCGTCCGGAGTCGACCACCATGGAGATGACCCGCTGATCCTGCTCGGTGAGCGGGTCGGACGAGTCGACCAGCACGATGGCGACCTCGGCGGTCTCCAGCGCCGACTGGGTGCGCAGCGACGCGTAGAACTCCATGCCGCGGGCCTGGTTGACCCGACGCCGCAGGCCGGCGGTGTCGACGAATCGCCAGATCTCGCCGTCCAGTTCGACCAGCGAGTCGACCGGGTCGACCGTGGTGCCGGCGACCGCGTCGACGACCGAGCGGGACTCCCCGATCAGCTTGTTCAGCAGGGACGACTTGCCGACGTTCGGCTTGCCGAGCAGCGCGACCCGGCGCGGCCCGACGACACCGGCGCCGACGAACTCGCTGGGCGCGGTGGGCATCGCGTCCAGCACCGCATCCAGCAGATCGCCCGAACCCCGACCGTGCAGCGCCGAGACCGGATACGGCTCACCGAGTCCCAGGTTCCACAGGGCGGCGGCGTCGGCCAGGCCGCGTTCGTCGTCGACCTTGTTGGCCACCAGGATGACCGGACGCTTGGACCGCCGCAGCACCCGGACCATCGCTTCGTCGGTGGCGGTCGCGCCGACGGTGGCGTCGACCACCACCACGACCACGTCGGTCGTCTCCATCGCCCGTCGGGCCTGGCCGGCGACCGCACCCTGCAGACCGTCGGCGTCGGGCTCCCAGCCGCCGGTGTCCACCACCGTGAACCGGCGGCCGCGCCACAGCGCCTCGTACGCGACCCGGTCCCTGGTGACCCCCGGGATGTCCTGGACGACGGCCTCGCGCCGGCCGATGAGCCGGTTGACCAGCGTCGACTTGCCGACGTTCGGCCGGCCGACCACGGCAACGGTGGGGGCCGGCGGAACGAATTCGTCCGCGCCGTCCTCGCCGCCGTCCTCCCAGCCGGTGAACTCCGACTCGTCGGACCAGACGCCGTCGGCCGGACCCGGCCCCGGCACCGTCGGATCCCGTTGCGATCTCGCCGTACTCACTCATGCGCTACCCCGCCTTCCCGTCGACCGCCTGCGCGTCCAGGACGGCGACCTGCGCCGCGAGTCTGGTCCGGATCTCCTCGGTGGCGGCGTTGACCGCGGTACGGCCCGCCCCCGGTCGGCACCGAGAACGGTTCCCCCACCAGCACGCGCACCCGCGGCCGGAACCTCGGCCACCGACGGCCCTCCGGCCGGGCAACGCCGCGGATGGCGATCGGCACGACCGTCGCGCCGGCCCGGGCCGCCAGCCACCCGGCGCCGTTGAACACGTTCTCCACCATGCCGGCGCCGCGGGTGCCTTCGGGGAAGACCCCGATCGCGCCGCCCGCCTTGAGCTGGGCCAGCGCCTGCAGCAGCGGTTCCCGGTCGGGCACGTCGCGCTGCAGCGCGTACTGGCCGACGTTGGTCAGCAGCCAGCCGAGCGCACCCTTCACCGCTTCCGCCTTGATCAGGAAGGACACCCGACGCGGCAGGCAGCCGAACAGCACGGCGCCGTCCATGAAGGCGGTGTGGTTGGCCACGAACAGCACCGGTCCGGTCGGCCGGAACACGATCGAGACCACGAATATCGTTGCGGTACAGCAGGTGTCCGCACGACGACTGCCGATCCGGCGGCCGTTGTCCATGCCGCGCGGCGTCGCGTGCGGCGGGGTCGGGTCCTGCCCGCCGCCGGTGAGCATGAACACTCATCGGATGCCTCGCTCCGCGGCCAGGCGCGAGGATCCGCTCGACCGTCTGTTCGACGTCCTGTCCGGAGGAGTCGACCATCACCGCATCCGGCGGCCAGGGCCAGCGGAGCATGCGCCCTGGCTCGGTCGTCGGCGTCCCGTCGGTCCAGGTCGGCGGCCACCGCCGCCACCTCGCGCTCGTCGAGAGCCGCGGTACCGGAGCGATTCTGCGCAGTGCCGACGACCGGCCCGTACGCTCGCATCGGCGGTCAGGAAGACCTTCAGATCGGCGTCGGGGGCGATCACCGTGCCGATGTCGCGGCCCTCCACCACCATCCGGCCCGCAGTGCGCCAGACCCGGCGTTGCCGGTCGAGCAGCCAGGCCCGAACCGCCGGGTTCGCGGACACCGGGGTGACGGCGAGGGTCACGCCGGGCCGAACGGATCTCGTCGGTGACGTCCTGGCCGGCCAGGGTGTGCCGTTGCGGTCGACGGATCGACCGGGCGTGTCGAACGCGATGCGCGGCAACAGGTCGGCCACCGCAGTCATCGTCGGCAGGGTCGACCCCGGCCCGCAGCACGGCCAGGGTGACCAGCCGGTACATCGCGCCGGTGTCGAGGTAACCGGCATCCAGCCGGGCGGCCACTTCCCGGGCCACCGTCGACTTGCCGGTACCCGAAGGCCCGTCGATCGCGATCACGAAACCGTCGACGGCGGAGGCCGTCTCCGGCCGCGTCACAAGCCGACCGCCTTGTAGAGCAAGCGAGATCTCCACCGGGTTCAGCTGCCGCAGCGTGCCGGGACGCTGGTGGCCGAGCTGGACCTCGCCGATCTTGGTGCGGACCAGCCGGGACACCGGGTGGTCGACCGCGGCGAGCATCCGCCGGACGATGTGCTTGCGTCCCTCGTGCAGCACCACCTCGACGACGGCCCGGTTGTTGTGCACGTCGACCACGTCGAAGGAGTCGACCTTCGCCGGTCCGTCGTCCAGCTCGACGCCCTCGCGCAGCCGCCGACCCAGGTCGCGCGGAACCGGGCCGGGGATCTCGGCCATGTAGGTCTTCGTCACGCCGTACGACGGGTGGGTCAGCCGGTGGGCCAGCTCGCCGTCGTTGGTCAGCAGCAGCAGCCCCTCGGAGTCCATGTCGAGCCGGCCGACGTGGAACAGCCGGGTTCCGTCGTCGCCGCCAGTCCTCCAGCAGCTGGCCGATGTGCGGGCGATCCAGCTCGTCGGACATCGTCGACAGCATGCCCGGCAGCTTGTTCAGCGCCAGGTAGACCTGGTCGTCGCGCAGCACCACCCGGTTGCCGTCGACGTGCACGACCGCCCTGTCGGGGTCGATCCGCATCGCCCATCTCGCGGACCACGACGCCGTCGACCTTGACCCGGCCGGAGCGGATCAGCTCCTCGGCCTTGCGGCGGGAGGCGACACCGGCGGCCGAGAGCACCTTCTGCAGCCGCACCCGGCCGTCGTCGTCCGGGTCTGTGGGCTTGCAGGCTTGGCGGGACGATCAGACATCGTCGATCGCATCGATTTCGGGCAGCAGGGGACCGAGCGGCGGGCAGGTCTTCCAGGGACTCGAGCCCGAGCCGCTCCAGGAACAGTTCGGTGGTGCGGTACTGCTGGTCCGCCGGTCTCCGGGTCGGTGCCCGGCCTCCTCGATCAGGCCGCGGGCGGCCAGGGTGCGGATCACGCCGTCGACGTTGACGCCGCGGACGGCGGCGATCCTGGCCCGGGTGACCGGCTGCCGGTAGGCGATCACCGCCAGGGTCTCCAGGGCCGCCCGGGACAGCCGGGTCTGCGCACCGTCGAGCACGAACCGCTCGACCACGGGCGCGAACCGGTCCCGGGTGTAGAACCGCCAGCCGCCGCCGACCTCCCGCAGCTCGATACCGGATCCGGCCTCGGCTCAGCCGGTCGGCCAGAGCCACGCAGCTCGGTCCGGACCCGCTCGGCACCGCGCCCGACCGCGGCGGCCAGCGCCTGCTCGGTCACCGGAGAGTCGACCACCAGCAGCACCGCCTCCAGCGCACCGGTCAGGTCGTCGTCGCGCACCTCCGGCGATCGATGGATCAGCGGCGTCGCTCAGCGGGCTCGTCGGTCCGGTTCGACAGCGGCGACGGCCGACTCCACGACCGTCGGTCATTCGTACTCCTCGTCGGTGATGACGCCGGCCGAGCGTGTCACCGTCGCCGGTCCAGCGCACGGCCAGCGCACCCAGCGGCTCGGGCTGGTCGAACGTGACAACGGCCTCCCGGTACAGGTTCAGCAGGCCGAGGAACCGGGCCACCACCTCCATGGTGTTGGTGCACCCGGCGACCAGCTCGGCGAAGGTCGGCCGGCCGCGCTCGGCCAGGATCGCCCGCATCGCCGCGGTGTGCTCGGCGACCGACACCGTCGAGGTGTGGATGTGGTCGAGCGCCGACGGTCGGCGGCGGCCTGGGACGGAACACCGAGGCGGCCAGCTCGGCGAAGCCGCTCGGCGTCGATCCCGAGCCGCACCTCGGGCAGCAGCCCGAGATACCGGTCCTCGAGCGTGACCGCGCGCGGGATAGCGCCGCAGCGCCGACGACTCCAGCTCCCGGAACAGCGCCGCGACCTGCTGGTAGGCCCGGTAGGCCAGCAGCCGGGCGAACAGCAGGTCCCTGGCCTCGAGCAGCGCCAGGTCCTCGGTGTCGTCGACCTCGGCGTCGGGCAGCAGCCGGGCGGCCTTCAGGTCGAGCAGGGTGGCGGCGACCACCAGGAACTCGGTGACCTGCTCCAGGTCCCAGTCCGACGCCCATCGCGCGGATGTGCGCGATGAACTCGTCGGTGACCCGGTGCAGTGCGACCTCGGTGACGTCCATCCGGTGCTGGCTGATGAGCTGCAGCAGCAGGTCGAACGGGCCGTCGAAGTTGTCCAGCCGGACGTGGAACGGCACCACCCGCTCGGCCGACCGGGCACCGGGGGCGGCCGTGCCCACCGGCGCCACGGTCATCGCGCGATCACCTCCCGGGCCAGCGCCCGGTAGGCCTCGGCCGCCGGCGAGGTCGGCGCGTAGCTGGTGATCGGTTCGCCGGCCACCGTGGTCTCCGGGAACTTCACCGTCCGGGCGATCACCGTGTCGTAGACGTCGTCACCGAACCGCTGGACCAGCATGCGACCACGTCCCGGGCGTGCACCGTGCGGCCGTCGAACATGGTCACCAGCACGCCGTCGACGTCCAGGTCGGGGTTGATCCGCTCCTGCACCTTGTCGATGGTGTCCACCAGCAGGGCGACGCCGCGCAGCGAGAAGAACTCGGCGGCCAACGGGATGATCACCCCGTTGCGCGCAGGCCAGGGCGTTGACGGTGAGCAGGCCGAGCGACGGCTGGCAGTCGATCAGCACGTAGTCGTAGGCGTGCAGCACCGGACGCAGCGCCCGGGCCAGGGTCTGCTCCCGGCCCACCTCGTTGATCAGCTGCACCTCGGCCGCGGACAGGTCGATGTTGGCCGGGATGAGGTCCATGCCCGGCACCTTGGTCGGCACCAGCACGTCGGTGATCTGGGTGGAGCGCTCGAGCATCAGGTTGTAGATGGTGCGGTCCAGCTCGTGCGAGGCGACGCCGAGCCCGGCCGACAGGGCGCCCTGCGGGTCGAGGTCGACGAGCAGCACCTTGCGGCCGTAGCCGGCGAGTGCGGCACCGAGGTTGATCGTCGAGGTGGTCTTGCCGACGCCGCCCTTCTGGTTGCACATGGCCAGCACCCGGGCCGGGACCGTGCGCCGACGAGCGGCTGCGGCTCGGGCACGGACCGGCGCGGACGACCGGTCGGTCCGAGTTCGCTCGTCACCGCGGCCGCGGCGGCGTCGACGCGGACCTGCGGGTCGCCGGCTGCGGTCGACGGCCGGCTCGGTCGGCAGCGTCCTCCGGCACGGGGTCGTCAACGGCAGCCGCGACGTCCGCGCGGGGCGCACCGGCCGCAGCGATCCACGCCGCGTCGTCCGGTTCGGTCATCAGCTCTCGAACTCCCCGCGTCCTGGCGTCGTCATCCCGACGACGCCGACCAGCGTATGCGGACCGCAGCCACTGCTCCAACCCGACCCGCCCGGTTCGGCCGGTCATGCCGCGTCACCGGGCCCGCGGATGGGCCGTGGCGTAGACCTCGCGCAGGGTGTCCACGGTGACCAGCGTGTAGATCTGGGTCGTGGTCACCGACGCGTGGCCGAGCAGTTCCTGGACCGTCCGGACGTCCGCGCCGCCCTCCAGCAGGTGGGTGGCGAAGGAGTGCCGCAGCGTGTGCGGGGACACCCCGGCGGCCAGCCCGACGCGGTCCGCCGCGTCCCGTAGCACCTGCCACGCCGACTGCCGGGACAACCGGCCGCCCCGCACGTTGAGGAACATCGCGGCGCTCCCCCGACCGGCCGCGGCCAGCGCCGGGCGGCCCGCGGACCAGGTAGGCGTCGATCGCCGCGGCCGCATAGGAGCCCACCGGCACCAGCCGTTCCTTGCTGCCCTTGCCGAACAGCCGGACGACGCCCGGAGACCGGATCGAGGTCGTCCACGTCCAGACCGACCGCCTCGCTGATCCGGGCGCCGGTGGCGTACAGGAACTCGAGCAGCGCCCGGTCGCGCAGGCCGCGCGGGTCGTCGGCGGGCACCCCGTCGAGCAGCGCGGGCGACGGTGTCCACCGGCAGGGCCTTGGGCAGCCGGCGGGCCGGGGTGGGCGGCCGGACGTCGCGCGACGGGTCGGTCGCGGTCGCGCCCTCGGCCAGCAGGAACTGGTGCCAGCCGCGGACGGCGACCACCGCGCGGGCCGCGGACGCCGCGGCCAGCGGCGGATGGGTCTCGTCGCCCATCCGCAGGGCGGCCAGGTGGTCGGCGACCTGTCGCTGCGTGACCTGGTCGACGGCGCTGACACCCGACCGCGGTCAGGTGGGCCAGGTAGCGATCGAGGTCGCGGCGGTAGGACAGCAGCGTGTTGCGGGCCAGGCCGCGCTCGACGGTCAGGTGGTCCAGATAGCCGCGGAGCGCGCGGGCCAGGGCAGGCGCAGGCTCGATCGGGCCGTCCGTGCCGGCCGGCTGGTCCACCGCCGCGACGGTCATCCGGGCGGGCCCGCCACGTCACGGCCTCGGCGTCAGGGTGTGCGGCCTCAGGGGTCCGGCTTCAGCGCGAGCCGCGACGCCGGGCAGCAACGGTGCGAAGGCGGACTCGCCGTCCGCCCGGCCCACCGCCGGGCCGTCCGACCACGCCGTCGTCGGCCGGTCGCAGCTCGGCGTCACCGGTGCAACGCCCCGTGCGCGGCCAGCAGGCCGGCGACCGCCGAGGAGTTGACGATCGTGCCGGCGAACACCGCAGCCACCGCATCGTCCAGCGGCACCCGGACGATCCGCAGGTCCGACTCCTCGTCGTCGCTGCCGGGCGGCCGGCCGGCGTCGCTCAGTTCGCGGGCCAGGAAGATCCGGACGGCCTCGTCGGTGAACCCGGGTGAGCTGGCGATGTCGACCAGCACGTCCCACGACGCCGCGGCGATCCCGGTTTCCTCGACCAACTCGCGCTGCGCGGTGACCAACGGCGGTTCGTCGGCGACGTCCATCAGCCCGGCGGGCAGCTCCCAGAGCCGGCGGCGGAAGCGGGTGACGGTACTGCTCGACCAGCACCACCCGGTTGTCCTCGTCGATCGCGACGACCGCGACCGCGCGATCGTGCTCGACCACCTCGCGGGCGGCCACAGTGCCCTGCGGCATCCGCACCCGGTCGACGCGCACCGATGCCACCTTGCCGTCGAAGACCCGGCGGGTGTCGACGACCGTGAACGGCTCACTCACCTGGCGCCGGTCTCCGCCAGCGAGGGCGGGGCGAGTTCCGGCTCCTCGTCCATCGGTAGCCGTTCGGACTCCAGGTAGTCCAGGGCGGCCCGGACGAACGCGCCGAACAGCGGGTGCGCCCGGGTCGGCCGGGACTTGAATTCCGGATGGGCCTGGGTGGCGACGAAGAACGGGTGCAGCGACCGGTCGAGTTCGATGAACTCCACCAACGTCGAGTCCGGCGAGGTACCGGAGAGCCGCACGCCGGCGGTCTCCAGCCGGTCCCGGTAGGCGTTGTTCACCTCGTACCGGTGCCGGTGCCGTTCGGAAACCTCTGTGCTGCCGTAGATCTCGGCCACCATGGAGCCCGGGGTGAGCCACGCCGGGTAGGCGCCGAGCCGCATGGTGCCGCCCATATCGGCCTGACCGGCGACGATCTCGGTCTGGTCAGCCATGGTGGCCACCACCGGATCGGTGGTTTCGGGCTCGAACTCCGCCGAGTTGGCATCGGCGATACCGGCCAGGTTGCGCGCGGTCTCGATCACCATGCACTGCAACCCGAGACACAGGCCCAGGGTGGGAATCCGGTTGATGCGGGCGTAGGTGATGGCGCCGATCTTGCCCTCGATGCCGCGCACCCCGAAACCGCCGGGGATCAGGACGCCCTGCACGTCGGCCAGGGCCGCGGCCGCGCCGGCCGGCGTTTCGCATCGATCGGAGGCGACCCAGACGATCTCCACCTTGGCCCGATTTGCGAATCCCCCCGAACGCAGCGCCTCGGTCACCGACAGGTAGGCATCCGGCAGGTCGATGTACTTGCCCACCAGGGCGATTCGCACGCTCTCGGCGGGATTGTGCACCCGGTCGAGCAGGTCTCCCCACTGGGTCCAGTCGACGTCGTGGAAGGAGAGCCCGAGGCGGCGGACCACGTAGGCGTCCAGACCCTCGGCGTGCAGCACCTTGGGGATGTCGTAGATCGACGCCGCGTCCGGGGCGGCCACCACGGCCTCGGCGTCCACGTCGCACATCAGGGAGATCTTGCGTTTCAACGCGTCCGGGATCTCCCGGTCGCTGCGGCAGACCACCGCGTCCGGCTGGATGCCGATGTTGCGCAGCGCGGCCACCGAGTGCTGGGTGGGCTTGGTCTTCAGCTCGCCCGACGGCGCGAGGTAGGGCACCAGCGACACGTGCAGGAAGAAGACCTGGTCGCGGCCCAGGTCGTGACGGACCTGGCGGGCCGCCTCCAGGAACGGGAGCGACTCGATATCCCCTACCGTGCCGCCGATCTCGGTGATCACGACGTCCGGGGCCGGCCCCCCGGCCGGCCGGGACATGGCCCGGATGCGGTCCTTGATCTCGTTGGTGATGTGCGGGATCACCTGCACGGTGTCGCCGAGGTACTCGCCGCGGCGCTCCCTGGCGATCACCCGCGAGTACACCTTGCCGGTGGTGACGTTGGCGTCCTCGGTCAGGTTGCGGTCCAGGAAGCGCTCGTAGTGGCCGATGTCCAGGTCGGTCTCGGCGCCGTCGTCGGTGACGAACACCTCGCCGTGCTGGAACGGGTTCATCGTCCCCGGGTCGACGTTGATGTACGGGTCCAACTTCTGCATGGTCACCCGCAGACCGCGGGAGGTGAGCAGCCGGCCAAGGCTGGAGGCGGTCAGCCCCTTGCCCAGGGACGAGGCGACCCCGCCGGTGACGAAGATGTGCTTTGTCGTGTGCGGTGTCTGGACCAACACGTCTCCCCGTGTCCGAACCTCTGCGGATCGGCGATCGGCCCGATCCGGGCCATCGCTCCACGGGATTTCACTCTAACATTCCGGCCGGACGCCGCGGCGGGCCAGGCCGTGCAGGCGTGTCGCCGGCGGCCGGGGTATCGGTGCCGCCCTTCGACCTGATCGGTCGGCTCCCCTCCTGTTGATCATGGGAACCCCGTACACCGATCCTCGGCGTGTCGTGCGACACGCCGAGAAATGGCGTACGGGTTCTCCATGATCAACACCGGGCGGGACCGGTAACGGCGGCCGAGACGGACAGTCGGAGGCCGGGATCGGGCGTACGAACGCCCCGGTGCGAAACACCGGGGCGTTCGTTCGGAAGTACTTCGGCTCAGCCCACCGCGAGGGCAGGCACCTGGGCCTGCGCTGTGTCCGCCATCCCGTAGCGGCCGACGCCGCCGCCGTTCTGCTCGACCAGGGCCAGCACCGTGGCCAACCGTCCGGAGGGAGTCTCGACGTCGTCGACGGTGCTCACCGCATTGCTGGCAGCGGGATCACTGCGCACAGCACCGACCGCGCTGTTCGCACTCTCCGACCCGGTGCGCCCGGCAACGACCACGCCCGCGGCCTTCAGCTTGAGGGCGGCGGCCAGGTCGGACAGGACCGACGCCCGGTCGGCGTCGGTCGATGCACCGGTGACCAGGACGACCGATCGGCCCGGGGCGACCGCCCCGTTGGCGGCGACGAAGCCGCTGCTGGACATCGCGGACAGGGCCGCAGTGGCCTCGGCGGCCTTGGCCGGCGCCGTGCCGGCCTTGTCGGTGATCAACACCGTGGACAGGAACGCACCTGCGACGGTGCCGGCATCTCCAGACGTGGGCAGCTTCGCCCCCGCCGGCAGGTTCTGGGCGGCCACGCTCGTCAGGTCGTCGGCCCGGTTCGGGTCGGTGAAGTCCTGGGTCAGTTGCAGTTGGCCGGTGACCTTGGCCCCAGCCTTGGACAGCAGGTCGACGACCGCGGCCGTGTCGGCCGGGGTGGCGTCCGCGGTGGACAGGACGACGACCGTGGCACTCGGCAGGGTGCCCCGCACCGCGAGCGCGCTGACCGACCCGGCGAATGCGTCGTCCGAGGCCACCCGGTCGGTCAGATCCTTGTTGTCGCCGGCCAGCTGGTTGCGCTCGTCGGTCAGCGAGGTCTTGTCGCCCTGGAGTCCGACCAGCAGCGGTGAGCTGATCTTGGTGGCGCCGAGCACGATGCCCAGGGCCAGCGCCAGGAAGACGGCGGCGATCGAGACGATGTGATACCGCATCGAGATCATCAGAAAAGCCCCTTGACCCAGTTGACGACGTCGGCCCACCACTGACGGGCCAGTTCGAGGTAGGTGCCGGAGACGTCCGACACCAAGAGCGCGACGATGATCGCTGCGAAGGCCGCGACGACCAAGCAGGAGCACGGCCCACCACGAGATCCGCGCCTTGTACAGCCGGGCGACCGTGGTCGCCTGCACGACCTTGTCCGCCACCCTGGTGCGGACCAAGAAGGTAGCCGCGGCCGTGGCGCCACGACCGCGGTCGAGCAGGTCCGTCAGCGCCACCTGCATCCCGACGGTGACGATCAGCGCGGCGTCGTTGGCGTCGGCGAGCAGCAGGGCGAGGTCCTCGCTGGTCCCGACCGACGGGAAGGTGACCGCGCCGACCCCGACGTCCTGCAGCCGTTCCAGGCCGGGTGCGTGTCCGTCGGACTGCGCTGGGATGACCACCTCGGCGCCGCCCCGGAGGGTGGCGTCGTCGATCTCGTCCGGATTGCCGACGATCAGGTGCGGCTTGTGGCCGGCAGCCCGCAGGGCGTCTGCACCGGCGTCCACGCCGATCAGTACCGGCTTGTAGTCGGAGATGTACTTCTTGAGCGCCTTGAGCTCGGTCTTGGTGTCCGGGGAGTCGGCGACGATGAGCACCTGCCGGTCGGCCAGGTCGGTGCTGACCTTCGGAATCCCGACCCCGTCGAGCAGCAGCGTGCGCTCGCGCTTCATGTATTCGATGGCGTTCGCGGCGAACGCCTCGAGCTGGGCAGACATCGCCCCCTTGGCCTCGATCATCAGATCGGCGATGGACTCCGGAGTCTGCTCGACGCCGGTGGCCACTGGTTGCTCGCCGACGTAGACCGTCGATTCGTCGATCCGGACGCGGGAGCCGTCCTTGACCCTGGTGTAGATCTTGTCCTCGACCTGGTCCAGCAGCGGAATGCCGGAGGCCAGCAGGATCTCCGGGCCGAGGTTCGGGTAGCGGCCGGTCACCGAGGCCGCCGTGTTGACCACCGCCGTCACGTCGGCCTTGACCAGCGCTTCCGCGGTTGCCCGGTCGATGTCCGGCTGGTCGAAGATCACGATGTCGCCGGGGCCCACCCGACCCAACAGCGTGTCACTGCGTCGTGACACTCGTGCGACTCCTGTGACTCCTGGCAGCGCACGGGACTGACGTGACAGAAGTTTCATGCGGGGATCGTCTCATGTAATCGGTAACGTATCGGGGTAGAACGACCGCGGCGCGTCACGGTGAGTACACATCGCCTCCGGTTCCACGACCGCGTCCGCCGGTGTCGCGTCGGTAGGGGCGGACGGCTCCGGCAGCGAGGGGGTCCTCGGCTGGTGGTGGGTTGCGTGTGCGTTCGCGGCGGAGGACCCAGCCCGGCTTCGGTTGGGCTTACGCCTTCGGGCCCCCTCGCTGCCTCCGCCGACCGCTTCGCGGCGGCGATCGGCGGCGGACGCGGATGAGGTGCGGGCCAGTTCGGTTCGGCTCCGTGACGCTGGCCGGCGTGGGTCGTGCGGGTTGCAGGAGGCGAGTCCGCCTTCACGGGGCAGCTAGGACGTAGGTCGAGCAAGTGGCGGAGGCGGACCCGGTCTTAGCGAGGGGCTGAAGCGAGGCGGCGGAGAGGAGGTCGGCGGCGTGGGCGAGGGCGGTCGGGCCGTCGGTGCCGCCGAGCATCCGGGCCAGTTCGGTGCGGCGGTCCTCGCCGGTGACCTCGCGGACGGAGGCAGCGCGGACGGCTCCGTCAGCGGTCGAGTCGACCACGAACTGCCGGTCCGCGAAGGCCGCCACCTGGGCCAGGTGCGTCACCACGATCACCTGGTGCGTGCCGGCCAGTCGGGCGAGACGGCGGCCGATCTCGGTGGCGGCCCGGCCGCCGACGCCCGCGTCGACCTCGTCGAACACGAGGGTGGACACCGGATCCGCGTCGGACAGCACCACCTCGAGCGCGAGCATCACCCGGGACAATTCGCCGCCCGAGGCGCCGCGCGCGATCGGCAGGGCCGGTGCGTCCGCGTGCGCGGTGAGCAGGATCTCGACCTGGTCGATGCCATCCGCGCCGGCGACGCACCAGCGACCGTCGACCTCGACGCAGTCGGCGCCGGCGAGATCACCGGCCGTGCGCTCAACGGCGACGGCGAGCTCGGCCCGCGCCATGGCCAGGTGGGCCAGTTCCGCCGTCGCGGCCGCACCCAAGGTGACGGCGGCCGATGAGCGGCTCTCGGACAAGGCTCTGGCTGTCGCGGCCAGGTCGACGGCCGCCTCGTCGCGGCGCGCCCGCAGGGCGGCCAGCGCCTCTTCCGACGTGTCCAGGTCGGCCAATTCGCGGCGGGCATCGTCCGCCCAGGCCAGGACCGCGGCGACATCCGCGCCGTACCTGCGGGTGAGGCCACGTAGCACGGCCTGCCGGGCCAACGTCTGTTCGAGCTCGGCCGGGTCGGCGTCCAGGGCGTCCAGATAGCCGGCCAGATCGGCGGCCACGTCGCCGAGGACCGCACTCGCCTGGTGCAGCGACTCGTCCCAACCGGCCAGTCGCGGGTCGCCAGAACCGACGAGCAACCGGCGGGCGGCTTCGACCAGGCCGACCGCGGTCGGCTCGTCGGACAGGGTGTCAGCACCGGACAGGGCGGACAGCGCAGCCTTGGGCCGCCTCCCGCAGCGCATCGGCGTTCTCCAGGCGGCGAACGGTGGCGATCAGCTCGGCGTCCTCGTCCGGCAGCGGCGCCACCGCTTCGATCTCGGCCAGGCCCAGCCGGAGCAGCTGCTCGCGCAAGGCGCGCTCGCGCGCGTGCTCGACGCGCGCGGTGAGCTCGGCGACCAGGGACCGCCAGGCCTCGCGCCGCTCGCGGTAGCTCGCGACCAACGGTCCGAGCCCGGCGTAACGATCGAGCACGGCCCGCTGTTCGGCCGGGCGCAACAGCGAGATCGCCTCGGACTGCCCGTGAATCGCGACCAGGTCGTCGGTCAACTCGGACAACGTCGCGACCGGTGCGCCGCGTCCACCGACGTGGGCCCGGGAGCGGCCGTCCGCGCCGACCGTGCGCACCAGGATCACGGTGTCCCCGTCGTCCAGCTCGCCCCCGGCCGATCGCACCACGGCCGCGGCCGGACTCTGCGGGTCGACACGGATGCGGGCCTCGACGACCGCACGGGGCGAGCCCGTGCGTACCCGCCCGGAATCGGCTCGGCCCCCGGTGACCAGGCCGAGTGCGGTCACGATCATCGTCTTGCCGGCGCCGGTCTCCCCGGTCACCACGGTGAACCCGGGGTGCGGCTCCAGGGTCGCGCTGTCGATGACGCCGAGGCCGGAGATGCTGAGTTCGGTCAGCATGCCGATTCCCTCAGCGCCCTGCGGGTGTCAGTGCCGAGCATCACGCCACCCATGAACCGGCAGGGAAAACTTGCGCACCAGCCGGTCGGTGAACGGTTGGTCCCCGAGGGTGGCCAGGGCGACCGGACTCTCTCCCGCGCTGCATGCGGACGCGAGATCCGGGCGGGACAGCGCAGATCCGGCGGCCGTCGCAGGCCAGTACGGCGTGATGGCCACCCGGGTCGATGTGCACGGTCACCCGCGACGCGGGGACCGACCACCAACGGTCGCGCGAACAACGCGTGCGCGTTCGACGGAACCACCAGCAGCGCTTCGACATCCGGCCACAGGATCGGGACCACCGGCCGAGAAGGCATAGGCGGTCGACCCGGTCGGCGTCGCGCACAACACGCCGTCGCAGCCGTAGGCCGACACGCCCCGTCCGTCGACTTCGACAACGACGTCGAGAATTCTTTCTCTGGTGGACTTCTCGACGCTGATCTCGTTGAGTGCCCAGCCGGTGAAGACGTTCTGACCCTCGTGTTCGACCTCGACGTCGACGGTGGTGCGACTTGCGGATCGTGTAGCGGCGCTCGACGATCGCGTCGAGCACGGTGTCCAGGTCCTCGGCGTCGGCCTCGGCGAGGAACCCGACCCGGCCGAGATTGACCCCGAGCACCGGCACGCCCGCCGGCCGGGCCCGCTCCGCCGCCCGCAGCAGCGTGCCGTCTCCGCCGAGGGCGAGGACAAGTTCGATCGTCGCGTGGTCCCGATCGACCGGCAGGCCGACAGCCGATGCCTCGCCGGGCAGGGCCAGGAGCTCGACGCCGTCGGCCGCCAAGTCGATCTGCGGCATGCCGGGCGATCGCACCGATGTCGCCGCGCCCGGTGTGCGCGACCAGCAGCACCGAACGCTGCTCTGCTCCGGTCACTGTGGACCCTCCGCTACGGCGGCGCGCACTGCGGCCTCGACCTCGGCCGCCTCGCGGTCGACACCGGCACGCAGGTGGACGAAGTACTCGACATTCCCGCTCGGCCCCGGCAACGGCGACGCGACGATGCCGGCGAGCGCCGCGGCCCGATGCGCGCGGCCGCCGCCAGCACGCCACGCACGGCGTCGATGCGCAGCTCGGGGTCACGGACCACCCCGCCGGCGCCGAGCCGGTCCTTGCCGACCTCGAACTGGGGCTTGACCATCAACACCAGGTCCCCGGCCGGGTCGGTGCAGGCGATCAGGGCCGGCAGCACGACGCGCAGCGAGATGAACGACAGATCGGCGACGGTGAGGTCCACCGGTCCCCCGATGTCGTCGGCGGCCAGCGATGCGGACGTTCGTCCGGTCGATCACGGTGACCCGCGGGTCGGACTGCAGCCGCCAGATCAGTTGGCCGTAACCGACGTCGACCGCGACGACCTCGCGCGCGCCGCGGCGGAGCAGGACATCGGTGAATCCACCGGTGGACGCGCCGGCATCCAGGCAGCGCGCACCGGTGACCACCACCGAGTCGAATGCGTCCAGTGCGCCGATCAGCTTGTGCGCGCCGCGCGACGCCCAGTTCTCGTCGGCCACGTCCGCGCGGACGATCACCGGCGCGGCCGGGTCGACCGCGGTGGCCGGCTTGGTCGCCACCTGCCCGGCGACGGTCACCCTCGCCGCGTGGATGAGTTCGGCGGCATGGTCACGGGACCGGGCGAGACCACGCCGGACCAGTTCGGCGTCGAGACGGACCCGACGCACCTCATCGCTCCCCGCCGGGACGCCGGACGCTCGGGACCGGCGGGTCGGTCGCAGTGGTCGCCAGCGCCGAGGTCAGCGCGGCGTGCACGCGCGTGAAGATCGCGGCGTGCTCGTCGAGCGGCCGGTCGGTGAGGGCGTCGAGCTCGTCCGGTATACCGCCGAGCGGGTCAGATCGGGCCGGGCTCGGGTCCATGTGCTCTCCTGGTGCGGTCGTGCGGTGAGTTCCACGCTAGCCCAACCGGGTTGCCGTCGGTCGGGACGGCTCGACGGAGGCGAGCGACGGTCAGTGGAGTCCGAGCCGCGTCAGCACCCGCTGCGCACCGTCGTCGGCTGCCGTGAACCTCGTGGTCCCGGACCACGCGGCTGCGGTCAGCGCGACCAGGGCGGCCAATGTCGAGTCCAGTCGTCCA
The DNA here is from genome assembly GCA_963706185.1 of uncultured Actinomycetota bacterium. Classification (GTDB taxonomy): domain Bacteria; phylum Actinomycetota; class Actinomycetes; order Mycobacteriales; family Nakamurellaceae; genus Nakamurella. The sequence continues at coordinate 264,797 of CAVPLZ010000008.1, forward strand.
CGATCGCCGTCGGCCAGCCCGGCCGGAGCGTTGAGCGACCCGTCGACGATCCGCCAGCCGCGGGTGTCCGCGCCGCCGTCAAGGCCGACGGACAGGGCTGGATCGACCAGTCCGCGCAGGTCGAACGCCACAGTAGGTGGGACGACGGGACTGCGGCGCGGCCAGCAGGTCCGCCACCGACGACACGCCGGTCAGCACGAGCAGGGACGGCAGGTCGGCCGAGACGCCGGCCTCGATGTCGGTGTCCAGCCGATCGCCGACGACCAGCGGCGAGGTGGACCCGGCGCGATGGACAGCCGCATCCAGCAGCGGCCGTTCAGGCTTGCCGGCGACCCTGGGATGCAGTCCGGTCGCGGCGATCAGCGCGGCCACCATCGCACCGTTGCCTGGCAGCAGCCCACGATCGGTGGGCAGGGTGCTGTCGGTGTTGCAGGCGACCCAGTCCGCGCCGGTGCGCAGCGCGATGCAGGCCTCGGCCAGGTCGCGCCAGCCGGTGTCCGGGGAGTGACCCTGGACGACGGCGGCCGGATTGTCGGCGGCCAGCCGAACCGGGCGCAGGCCGGCCAACCTGACCGCTTCGGCCAGCCACGGTGCACCGACGACCAGCACCACGGTGTCGGCCGGGTGTGCGTCCGACAGCATCTCCGCGGCCGCTTGTGGTGAGGTGAGGACCGTCGTCCTGGGTCGGCTGCGGATGCCCATGGCGGTCAGTGCGTGGGCCACCTCTGCGGGCGGCCGCGACGCATTGTTGGTGACGTACATCGCCCGGGCGCCGAGTTCTTCGGCCCGGGTCACGCGCCTCGGCCACGTGCTCGATCACCTGCCCACCGAGGTAGACGGTGCCGTCGAGATCGAGCAGCAGGGCGTCGTGCCGTTCGGCCAGTGAACGTCCCGGCGAGTCGGTCACGCCGGCACCCTTCCCTCGCTCACGCTCGGGTCGCGTCTCGGCACGAAGTGCTGCTGATCCCCTCGCCGACACACGCTCATCCGTCCTCCGGTTCCCGCTCTTCCGGTTCCGACATGGCTGGGGCGTCGGCGTGCGAGAACAACTGCGCCGACACGGACCCGGGCTCGGGGGCGGCCTCGACCGCGGATTCGCCCGGTTCGACCTCGGCCGGCTCCTCGTCCGGCGAATCAGGCTCCGTCGGCGCCTTCGCCGGGTCGATCGCCGGCTCCGCACCGACGGCCGGCTCGGTGTCGGAGTCCGATGCGGCAGCAGCTTCCGGCTCGAGCGCATCCGGCGCCCCGGGCAGGTCGGTCGTCCTGCGCGGCGAGCTCGGCGATGCGCTCGGCGGCGTCGGTCTCGTCCTCGGCATCGGCGTCGTACGCCCGCATGAACCAGGTCAGCGCCTCTCGGCGGCGGTCGGCCTTGGCGAGCAGGTCGGCGTAGGCGTACTGGAGCCGGGCGGTCCATGGCTCGACCGCCGCGTCGGTGGCACCGGCCGCTTCGAGGGTGACCAGCGCGGCGTCGAGTCTGGCCGAGGTCGGCGCGGGCCCCGGCGGTGACGATGGTCAGTTCCACCGTCGCCGGCTGGGTCCAGCGCCTCCGCCTCCGCCGATCGGCTGATCTCGATCGCCTTGTCCGGATGCCCGAGGGCTCGCTCGCAGTCCGCGAGTACGGCGAGATGTCCTGGGCCCCCGCCCATCCGCCGGGCTGCCCGCAGCTCGGCGATGGCCTCGGACCAGTGTCCGGCCCGATAGCCGACCAGCCCCACGGTCTCCCGTACGACCGCGATACGGCCGCCCTTCGACCGGGCCGCCCGGGCATGCAGCCAGGCCAGGTCCGGGTCGTCGTCGGCCAGAGTTCCGGCAGCCACCAGGTGTCCGCCGACGAATTCGGCGCCTTCCTTGCTCAGACCACGAAGGTCCCGGCGGACGTCCGGCTCGAGCTCGGCTTGCGAGCCCACTCGGGCACCGGCGGCCAGGCGACGTCGATGTCCTCGTCGCGGACCCGTGAGCCGCGCTCAGGTTCACGCCGCGGCCGCGCCTCCGCGTCGCGGGCCGGACGGTCGTCCCGTCCGGGCCGATCCGGACGCGACGACCAGTCCGGGCGGCCGCGGGTCGGCTCTCCGCTTCGCCGCGGGCCGTCCGACGGAGCGCTGCGCTGGGGTCGAGTCCCTTGGTCGCGATACCCACCACGATCCTGACCGCGGTCCCCGCGCTCGTCCCGGCGGTCTCCGCGATCCCGGTCGGGACGGTCATGGGGCGGCGAATTTCGAGAAGCTGCCCGACAGATCGCCGGAGAGTCGGCTTCCCCCACCCGAGCTGGCGGTCCGCTGATGCGGTCCCCCGGCGGCGCCGCGAGATCGGTCGGGACGGCTGTCCCGCTCGGGACGGTCACCCCGATACGCGGAACGGTCAGCACCACCGGCACGGTTACCACTACCGGCACGGTCACCGGTACGCGGACGGTCCTGCCCGTACTGGGGCCGGTCACCCCGGTCCGGGCCGGTCACCACGCGGGAACGTCGGCGCCATCTTGCGAACGATCGGGACGGTCACCCCGATACGGGGCGCGGTCACCACTACCGGCACGGTCACCGGTACGCGGACGGTCCGGCCGTACTGGGGCCGTCACCCCGATCCGGCCGGTCACCGCGCGGAACGGTCGGCGCCACCTTGCGAACGATCGGGACGGTCACCCCGATACGGGGCGCGGTCACCACTACCGGCACGGTCACCGGTACGCGGACGGTCCTGCCCGTACTGGGGCCGGTCACCCCGATCCGGCCGGTCACCGCCGCGGGAACGGTCGGCGCCACCTTGCGAACGATCGGGACCGGTCACCCCGATACGGGGCACGGTCACCACTACCGGCACGATCAGCCGGTACGCGGACGGTCCTGCCCGTACTGGGGCCGGTCACCCCGATCCGGCCGGTCACCGCGGGAACGGTCGGCGCCACCTTGCGAACGATCCGGACGGTCACCCCGATACGGGGCGCGGTCACCACTACCGGCACGGTCACCGGTACGCGGACGGTCCTGCCCGTACTGCGGCCGATCACGCCCGGTCGCGGAACCTCGGCCACTGCGTGCGGACGGTCGCCACGTACGCGGCCGGTCGACGCGGGTCGCGGGCGGTCGCCGCTCGGGCCGTCACCCCGATACGGGGACGGTCACCACTGCGTGGACGATCCTGCCCGTACTGCGGACGCTCCTGGCGGTCCCCACGCTCGGGACGACGATCTGTCTGACCACCGCTGGCACCTGAGCGATCATCGCGGCGATACGGGCGGGACTCGCTGCGCCCCTGCTCCGACCGATCGCCCCGCGCGGGCTCCGGCTGCGATCCGGACCGATTCCGATCATCACGAGCCGCCCGGTCGCTGTTCCACGACCCTCCGCCGGACCGGGATCCGTCGGATTGAGGTCGAGCGCGTTGGCCTGGCCTGACCCAGACCGCGGGCCGGCTGAACCGGACCGTTGCCCGCGCTGAGCTTCCTCGGACCGAGGCCGATCCGATGCTGGCCGATCCGATGCTGGCCGATCCGACCGACCGCGATCCCGCTCGGGTCGATTGGATCCTGATCGATCTCCGCGGTCCTCCGAGCGAGACCGGTCCGAGCCCGGTCGCCGACTTCGCTTGTCACATTGCTCTCCTGTCCAGCACAAGGGCAGCTGACGGGCCCTTGTGGACGATCACATCTTCGTTGAGGTCATCGAAAACGCCAAAAGGGGGACCAACAAGTTGGTCCCCCTTTCGGGAATGTATGTCCGGCGGCGTCCTACTCTCCCACACGGTGGCCCGTGCAGTACCATCGGCGCTGAAGGGCTTAGCTTCCGGGTTCGGAATGGGACCGGGCGTTTCCCCTTCGCTATGACCGCCGTAACTCTATGGAATTAAGGGCCCGAATATCGCGCGGCGAATTCTCGCCGGCGATAGACGGTTGCCCGTATCTCCAGAGCTGCACAGTGGACGCGTAGCATTTTTGTGGTAAGTCCTCGGCCTATTAGTACCGGTCAGCTGCACACGTTACCGTGCTTCCACTTCCGGCCTATCAACCCGGTGGTCTAGCCGGGGGCCTTACCCCACAAAGGGTGGGAGTCCTCATCTTGAACGAGCTTCCCGCTTAGATGCTTTCAGCGGTTATCCCTTCCGAACGTAGCCAACCAGCCGTGCTCCTGGTGGAACAACTGGCACACCAGAGGTTCGTCCGTCCCGGTCCTCTCGTACTAGGGACAGCCTTCCTCAAGACTCCTACGCGCGCGGCGGGAAGAGGGATGACTGTTTTTATGATGTTTTAAAACCGTTAGTTGCGCGTTGTTTGTTGGGTTGCTTTCCCCTTCGCCTTTCGCTTCTGCTTGTCCTTTGCTCTGTCCTTCGGCTGGTCCGCTTCTTCCTTCTTTTTTTTTTTTTTTTTAAAA
>CAVPLZ010000009.1:0-447427 GCA_963706185.1 uncultured Actinomycetota bacterium
GCCCCTCGGCATCGCCTCGAGCCTCTCGCGCGCGTTTCCTCGGGCGGCTCCCTCCCCGACACCCACTCGCAGCCGCGCTCTTGAGGGCCGCGCTCATTCGGGCCGCGCTCATTCGAGCCGCCGGCGCCTCGGTCGGTCAGCTCAGCCGGGCAAGTTCGGTGCGCAGCTCGTGGGAGCCGTCGGGCAGTGGCGCTTCGTAGTAGAGCCGGGCGGTCCCGTCGCCGAGGTCGAGCACGTCCAGGTAGCGCACGTCGGCGAGCGGCTCGCCCTGCGCGACGAATCGGCCGCCGGGTGCCGCACTCGCGACTCCGGTCCGTTCGGAGAAGTTCTGGCCGGCCGTCGCCCGCCCGTCGTAGGACGCGGTGCCGTCGACGAACCCGTGCTCACCGGCCAGCACGGCGGTGACCCGGGCGCCACGAGCGTCCCACTCGCCGGGACGGCCGACCAGCACGGTGTCCTCCCAGGTCCACCCGACGCCGTCGGCACTGGACGCCAGCCGGGTGGTCATCCGGTCCTCGGCGCCGGGTTCGGTCAGCGGGTGGCAGCAGATCCAGCCGTACCAGCGACCATCGCGCACCCTGATCACGGGATCCTTCACCCCGACCGTGGCGTCGCCCGGGAAGACGGTCCGCGCCGTCGCGGTGAGCAGGCCCTGCAGAGTCGGCGCGCGGAGCAGGTCGATCCGCCAGTGCTTGGAGCCGGGGGTCGCGCACGAGATGAACAGATTCCAGGACTGTCCGTCGAACACCAGGGCCGGGCGTTCCAGCGATTCGGCGCCGAACGCGTCCTTGGACCACCGGCCCAGGTCGGTGAACGTGATGCCACCGTCGACAGAGCGGGCGAGCACCTGCTCGCCGCCGCGGCCGGCGGCGCTGCGCACCCGGTAGGCCAGCACGACCGACCCGTCGGGGGCCAGGGCGGCACTGGGCGCACCGGCCCAATTGCCGGGTCCGGCGTCCGGGGCCGCCGCAACAACGGCGTACTCGCCGCTGCCGGGAATCGGGAGGCTCACGCTGCTCAGCGCCCCAGCCGGGCGTAGACGGCCTCCGCATCCTGCTTGGCGCCGGCCCACCACTGTGGGTTGGTCGCGTACCAGTCGATGGTGTTGCGCAGACCCGCCCGGATGTCCGAGTACTGCGGCCGCCAACCGGTTTCCGCGCGCAGCTTGGACGAATCGATGGCGTACCGCAGGTCGTGACCGGGCCGGTCGTTGACGTGTTCGAACCAGTCCGCCGGCTTGTCCATCAGTTCCAGCAGCAGCGCGATGATCTCCTTGTTGTTCTGCTCGCCGTCGGCGCCGATCAGGTAGGTCTCGCCCAGCCGGCCCTGCTCGAGAATGGCCACCACGGCGTCGTTGTGGTCGTCGACGTGGATCCAGTCCCGGACGTTCTCTCCGGTGCCGTAGAGCTTTGGCTTGACTCCGGTCAGGATGCCGGTGATCTGCCGCGGGATGAACTTCTCCACATGCTGGCGCGGCCCGTAGTTGTTGGAACAGTTGGACAACGTCGCGGCGATCCCGAATGAGCGGATCCAGGCCCGCACCAAGAGGTCGGCCGAGGCCTTGGTGGAGCTGTACGGGCTGGACGGGTTCACCGGCGTCGACTCGGAGAACCGATTCGGGTCGTCCAGTTCCAGGTCGCCGTAGACCTCGTCGGTGGAGATGTGGTGCAGCCGCACCCCGTGCCGGCGCACGGCCTCCAGGATCCGGTAGGTACCGATGACGTTGGATTCGACGAACGGCCACGGGTTGTCCAGCGAGTTGTCGTTGTGCGACTCCGCCGCGAAATGGACCACGGCATCGTGCTCGGCGACCAGCGGGTCGATGAGCGCCTCGTCAGCAATGTTGCCCTCGACGAAACGGATCTCGTCGGCGACGGTGTCCAGGCTGGCCCGGTTGCCGGCGTAGGTCAGCGCGTCGACGACGGTGAGCTGCCAGTCCGGGCGGGTGTGCCGCGTCCGCAGGACGAAGTTCGATCCGATGAATCCGGCTCCGCCGGTGACCAGGACGCGCATTGCTGTCTCCTACCTAGGGTGTGCGGAACGCCCGGGCGAGCGTCCCGGACGATGACGTCGGACGGGTGGTTCAGGATCCGGTGTCGCGCAGCCCCGGGGGGCTGTCCGTCACGGCGGCGGCGAAGCCGTTGAACTCCACCTCGAGGCTGAACCGATGGGCCAGGTATCGATGGTCGGACACGGCCACCGGAGAGCCGGCGGAGCCGATGGCCACCCGACGGATCAGCAGCAGCGGCGCGCCGACCGGTGCGCCCAGCTGCACCTGATCCTCGGGCCCGGCGATGCCGGCCGCGATGGTCTGTCGGACCGAGGCGATCTCGACCCCGGAGCGGGCCAGCGTGTGCCAGACGCCGGGGAAGGCCGCGTCGGCCCGGCTGATCGCCTGGGCCGCGGCGGCGCTCACGTACTCGGTGGCGGAATCGAGCGGAACCCCGTCCACCGAGCGGACCGACGTGCAGTGCAGCACCTGGCTGGCCGGCGCGACGTCCAGCAGGGCGGCGACGCTTTTGGTGGCCGCCTCCCAGGCGAATCCGATGACCTCGCGCTGCACGGTGGCGCCGGTGTCGGCGATGGCCGACCCGGCATGGCGGAACGTGCCCAGCGCCAGTCGCTGGTGGAACGAACCGCTGCTGACGAACCAGCCCGAGCCCTGGCGGCTGTCCACCAGACCCTGGTCACGCAGCAGTTCCAGGGCCTTGCGGACGGTCATCCGGCTGGCGCCGTAGCGCTGCCCCAGGGCCGCCTCGCTGTCCATGGCGCCCGATCCGCCACCCTCACCCAACGCGATCCGCTCGCGCAGGTCGTCCGCGATCTCGCGAAACCGGGCACCTGTCATAGATTCGTATACTACACACCTCGACGAGTCCTCCTGGCTGCGGGGATCAACTGGCAAAACGAGGCCGAAGTCGACGTCTCCAGTCACTTGCTTCACAAACCGTCGAGTTCATCCTCGCGGAGCCCGCGGATCGTCGCGGTGCGGACGGACCGGGCGGGCGGCCTGTCGGACCGGGCGCGGACAATGGCGCCGTGACCGCCCAACCGCCAGCCGAGCCGACGGGCCCGGACCCGCTCGCGGCGTTCTCGCCGCCGGTCAGGGACTGGTTCGCGGCGGTCTTCGAGGCCCCCACCCCGGCCCAGACCGGCGCCTGGGAGGCGATCGGACAGGGTCGGCACACCCTGGTGGTCGCGCCGACCGGGTCCGGTAAGACCTTGGCGGCGTTCCTGTCCGCCATCGACGGACTGGTGGCCGCTCCGCCGCCGGCCGATGCCCGGCACCGCTGCCGGGTGCTGTACGTCTCGCCGCTCAAGGCGCTCGCCGTCGACGTCGAACGCAACCTGCGGTCGCCGCTCACCGGCATCGGCGCGTTGGCCGCGGCGCGCGGGGAAACGGTGCCGGACGTCACGGTGGCCCTGCGCTCGGGGGACACGCCGTCGGCCGACCGGCGGGTGTTCGCCCGGGACGGCGCCGACATCCTGATCACCACGCCGGAGTCGTTGTTCCTGCTGCTCACCAGCCGGGCCAGGGAGATGCTCGCCGGGGTGCGGACGGTGATCATCGACGAGGTGCACGCGGTGGCCGGCACCAAGCGTGGCGCGCACCTCGCGGTCACCCTGGACCGCCTCGACCTGCTGATGGACGATCCGGCGCAGCGGATCGGGTTGTCCGCGACGGTCCGCCCACTCGACGAGGTGGCCAGGTTCCTGGCCGGCGGCCGCCCGGTCGTCACCGTCCAGCCGCCGAGCACCAAGGTGCTCGACATCGACGTGGTGGTACCGGTTCCCGACCTGTCCGCGCTCGGCGCGCCCACCGGCGATCTGACCGGGGCCGCGGCGGGTGAGGTGAACCGTTCGTCGATCTGGCCGCACGTCGAGGAACGCATCGTCGACGAGATCACCGCCCACCGCTCGACCATCGTCTTTGCCAACTCCCGGCGACTGGCCGAGCGACTCACCGCCCGGCTCAACGAGATCCACGCCGAACGACTCGACGGGGTCGACCTGCAGGCGTCGGCCGAAGCGGCACCACCGCCGGCGCAGATCATGGCCCAGTCCGGCGCATCCGCGGGCGCGCCCATGGTGCTGGCGAAGGCCCACCACGGGTCGGTGTCCAAGGAACAACGGGCGCTCATCGAAGAGGAACTCAAGACCGGCCTGCTCCCGGCCGTGGTCGCCACCTCCTCATTGGAACTCGGCATCGACATGGGTGCGGTGGATCTGGTGATCCAGGTGGAGGCCCCGCCGTCGGTGGCCAGCGGGCTGCAGCGCATCGGCCGGGCCGGACACCAGGTCGGCGCGCCGAGCCACGGCCAGCTCTACCCCAAGTTCCGCGGCGACCTGGTGTCGGCGGCGGTGGTGGCCGAGCGGATGGCCGCCGGCGCCATCGAGGCCCTCACGGTGACCTCGCTGCCACTGGACATCGCCGCGCAACAGATCGTCGCGATCGTCGCGATGGACCCGATCACCGTCGAAGAATTGCACGCGCTGCTGCGCCGGTCCGCGCCGTTCGCCGCGCTGGGTCGTGGTCCGCTCGAGGCGGTGCTGGACATGCTGTCCGGGCGCTATCCGAGCGAGGAGTTCGCCGAGCTCCGGCCCCGGCTCAACTGGGACCGGATCACCGGCGAGCTGACCGGCCGCCCGGGGGCCCAGCGATTGGCGGTCACCTCCGGCGGCACCATCCCGGACCGCGGCCTGTTCGGGGTCTTCCTGGCCACAGCGGAGGACGCCAAGGGCCGGGCGCCGAGGCGGGTCGGTGAACTCGACGAAGAGATGGTCTACGAGTCCCGGGTCGGCGACGTGTTTGCCCTCGGGTCCAGTTCGTGGCGCATCGTGGAGATCACCCACGACCGGGTACTGGTGGTCCCCGCCCCCGGGATCCCCGGCCGGCTGCCGTTCTGGAAGGGCGACACGCTCGGCCGGCCGGCCGAGCTCGGCCGGGCCCACGGGGCGTTCGTCCGGGAGGTCGTCGAGGCGCCGACGGATGTCGCGCGCAAGCGTCTGGCCGCGGCCGGGTTGGACACGTTCGCCACCGACAACCTGCTGGCGTATCTGGTCGCACAACGCAACGCCACCGGCGTACTGCCCGACGAACAGACCGTGCTCGTCGAGCGGTTCCGCGACGAGCTGGGCGACTGGCGGGTGGTGATCCACACACCGTTCGGCGCAGCCGTGCACGCGCCGTGGGCGTTGGTGCTGGGCGCCCGGCTGCGGGAACGCTTCGGCGTCGACGTGCAGGCCGTGCACGCCGACGACGGGATCGTGCTGCGGTTGCCCGACGTGGAATACGAGGGTGGGCTGCCCGACCTGGCCGATCTCATCCCGCTCGACCCGGAAACCCTGGAGGCCGAGATCACCGCCGAGATCGGCGGGTCCGCGGTGTTCGCGTCCCGGTTCCGGGAGTGTGCCGGCCGGGCGCTGTTGTTGCCGCGCAGGCAGATCGGTCAGCGCCAACCGCTCTGGCAGCAGCGGCAGCGGGCGGCGCAGCTGCTCGAGGTGGCCGCCAAGTACCCGTCTTTCCCGATCGTCGCCGAGGCGGTCAGGGAGTGCCTGTCCGACGTGTTCGACGTCGGATCCCTGGTCGATGTGCATCGGCAGTTGGCGGCCCGGAAGATCCGGCTCGTCGAGGTCGAAACTCCGTCTCCGTCGCCATTCGCCGCGTCGTTGCTGTTCGGGTATGTCGCCCAGTTCCTCTACGAGGGCGACTCACCCCTGGCCGAACGCCGGGCCGCCGCACTCACCGTCGATCCGGGGCTGTTGGCCGAGTTGCTGGGCTCCGGTGACGGCTTGGCCCTGCGGGACCTGCTCGACCCGGGTGCCCTCGCGGTCACCGAGGCGGACCTGCAGCACCTGTCGCCGGCCCGACAGGCCCGCAACCCTGACGAGGTCGCCGACCTGCTGCGGGTGCTCGGCCCGTTGAGCACGGCCGAGGTGAGGGCCCGGGCCATCGAAGACGTCGACGTCGCCGCAGTTCTCGACGAGCTCGACCGGGCCCGGCGGGCCATCAGGGTGCGGATCGGCGGGGTGACGCAATGGGCCGACCCGGCCGATGCTGCGGCGCTGCGTGACGCGCTGGGCACGCCCTTGCCCACTGGGATCGCGCCGTCGTTCACCGAGCCGGTGCCGGACCCACTCGGTCGGCTGGTCGGCCGGTTCGCCCGCACCCGGGGACCGTTCACCGTCGCGGAGCCGGCCACCAGGTTCGGGCTCGGCCCGGCGGTGGTCACTGATGCCCTGCGCCGGCTGGTCTCGGCCGGCCGGGTGGCCGAGGGGGAGTTCCGGCCGGCCGGCTCGTCCAGTGTGACCGGCGAGCCGGCGGGCGACGGCCGGGAGTTCATCGACGCCCAGGTGTTGCGGCTGCTCCGGCGTCGTTCGCTGGCTGCCCTGCGGGCCGAGATCGAGCCGGTGCCGGCGGTCACCCTCGGCCGGTTCCTGCCGGCCTGGAACGGGATCGGGGTCACCGGCTCGTCCCGGCTGACCGGCGTCGACGGGCTCTATCGGGCGGTGGAGCAACTGGCCGGCGCGGTGCTCCCGGCCTCGGCGCTGGAATCGCTGATCCTGCCGGCCCGGGTACCCGGGTACACCCCGGCCATGCTGGACGAACTCACCGCGGCCGGCGATGTGCTGTGGACCGGTCAGGGCTCGCTGGCCGCCGACGACGGATGGATCAGCCTGCATCTGGCCGACACCGCCGCGCTGACCCTGGCCCTGCCCGCCGGGCCGGAAGCGGAGGCCGGCGTCGGTGGCCCGATCCACCGGGCGGTGGTAGCGGTGCTGGCCACCGGCGGCGGGTTCTTCTTCGGGCCGCTGCTGGACGCAGTGCGGGCCGAACTGGCCGAGCAGGACGGCGGCCCGGACCCGTCCGGGGGCGAAGCCGGTTTCAGCGAAACAGGTCTCGTCGAAGCGTTGTGGGACCTGGTGTTCGCCGGCCTGGTCACCGGCGATACCCTGGCTCCGCTCCGGGCCCGGCTCGCCGGGGGCCGGACCACGCATCGGGCGCGGAGCGCACCGCGCCAACGCCCGCGCCGGATGGGCGGGCTCGCCGCGCTGGCCGGTCGCTCGGCCGGTGGCGCCGCGCCGGTGCGTCGTTCGGTGCCGCCGTCCGCCGCCGGCCGCTGGTCCCTGGTGCCGGTCGCCCAGACCGACCCGACCATCCGGGCCCATGCGACGGCCGAGACGCTGCTCGACCGGCACGGCATCGTCACGCGCGGGTCGGTGGTCGGCGAGGGCACCATCGGCGGGTTCGGCGGTGTCTACCGCGTGCTGTCGGCCTTCGAGGAGTCCGGTCGGGCCCGACGCGGCTACTTCGTCGAGGGATTGGGCGCCGCGCAGTTCGGCACCGCGGGCGCGGTCGACCGGCTGCGAGCGCTCGCCCCGAGCTTGGACCCGGACAACTCGGCCGGTCCGGCACTGGTGCTGGCCGCGGCTGATCCGGCCAACCCGTACGGTGCTGCCCTGCCCTGGCCGGGCGGCCCCGATGGCGCCGAAGTGGAGCAGCGGCATCGCCCGGCGCGCCGGGCCGGTGCCCTGGTGGTGCTGGTGGACGGGAAGGCGACGCTGTTCGCCGAACGGGGCGGCCGATCACTGCTGTCCTTCACCACCGACCCGCAGCCGCTGGCTGCGGCGGCCGCCGTACTGGCCGAGCTGGTGCAGCGCGGTCGGCTCGGCGGGCTCACCGTCGCCCGGGTGGACGGGGCCGAGACCATGACCACCCGCGGTCCGGTGCTGGACGCCCTGGGCGACGCCGGCTTCGTGATGACCCCGCGCGGCCTGCGATTGCGCGCGTCGACGTCGGGTCGGGCGGCGCGGTGAGCCGACGTGCCCGAGGGTGACACCGTCCGCCGTACCGCGGCCCGTCTCGATCAGGCGCTGGCCGGGACCACGCTGGTGCGGGCCGAGCTGCGCTGGGCCGACCTGGGCGGGGTCGACCTGGCCGGCCGCAGCGTGCTCGGCGTCGGGGCGTACGGCAAGCACCTGCTGACCCGGATCGCCGCCGACGACCGGCACCCGACCCAGACCTTGCATTCACATCTGCGGATGGACGGATCGTGGCGGGTCCACGCGACCGGCAGCAGGTCCTGGCCGGCCGCCGGCGACCACCGGGTGCGGGCCGTGCTGGCCGGGCCGGATTGGACGGCGGTCGGATTGCTGTTGGGCCTGCTCGAACTGCTGCCCACCGAGGCCGAAAGCACGGTGCTGGGCCACCTCGGGCCCGACATCATGGCCGACGGCTGGGATGTCGGTGGGCCCGAGGCGGTGCGCCGGATCTCCACGCAGCCGACCCGGCCCATCGGCGCCGCCCTGCTCGACCAGACGAACGTGGCCGGCATCGGCACCTTCTACCTGGCCGAAGCCCTGTTCGTGCAGCGCGTGTCGCCGTGGGCGCCGGCCGGTTCGGTGGACCTGCGGGCCGTGCTGGACACCGCGCGCCGCCAGCTGCTGATCAGCGTGCACCATGCCGTCCCGACCACCACGGGCGAAACCGCCAGGGGCCGGACGAGTTACGTGCACGGCCGGTCCGGCCGACCCTGCCGTCGGTGCGGTGGGACCGTCCGGGTCGCGATGGTGGGGGAGCCGCCGCTGGACCGCACGGCGTTCTACTGCCCGCGGTGCCAACCCGGTCCGGCCCCCACCGATCCCGGTCGGCCGATGCGACCACTGGGTTCGAGCCCGCCGCGGCCATTCTCGCCACGGAACACCTACCGGCGGGAATCCCGGTGAGCGTCCCCGAGCTGATCATCGTGGGCGGCACCAGGTTCGGGACGGCCGGCGCGGAACCGGGTGGGCTGGCAGTCATCGACGGCTTGATCAGCGCCGTCGGCCCGCGACGACGAACTGCGGGACTTGGCCGGTCCGCGGACCGAGATCGTCGACCTGGCAGGAGGTTTCGTCCTGCCCGGGTTCCAGGACGCCCATGTCCACCCGGGCCAGGGGGGCTGGGAGCGGGCGGCCTGCGACCTGACCGGGTCCGGCGGTCGCGCGGGCTACGTCGCCCGGATCACCGCCCACGCCGCGACGCTGCCCGGCGGCGGCTGGGTCCTCGGCGGCGGCTGGTCCATGGATGCGTTCCCCGGCGGAGTACCGACCGCGGGCGAGCTCGATCCGCTGACCGGCGGGCGGCCCGCCTACCTGCCCAATCGGGACCACCATTCGGCCTGGGTGAACACCGCGGCGTTGCGGCGGGCCGGGATCGACGCGCACACCCCCGATCCGGTCGACGGGCGGATCGAACGGGACGCCGCCGGGAACCCGACCGGCGCGCTGCACGAGGGGGCCATGCATCTGGTCGGCGCGATCGTTCCGACGCCCGATATCGACGAGTTGCGTCGTGCGTTGCTCACCGGGCAGGCCTACCTGCACTCGCTGGGCATCACCGGGTGGCAGGACGCCATCGTCGGCGACTCGCCGCTGATGCCCGACTTCTTCGACGCCTACCTCGAACTCGACGCCGCCGGGCTGTTGACCGCCAGGGTGGCCGGCGCGCTGTGGTGGGACCGGGCGCGCCGGTGTCGAGCAACTGCCCTTTCTGGTCGATCGCCGGGCGCAATCCGGCGGGGCCCGGTTCAGCGCGCCCGCCGTCAAGATCATGCTCGACGGGGTGTGCGAGACCGGCACCGCTGCACTGCTGGCCGACTACCTGCACGACGGGCGCCCGGACGGCAATCGGGGGATGTTCTTCGTCGACCCGGATCGGCTGGCCGACTACGCCACCGCCCTGGACGCCGCCGGGTTCGGCATTCACCTGCACGCGCTGGGCGACGCCGCGGTACGGGTCGCCCTCGACGCGCTGGAATACGCTCGGAAAGCGAACGGGCCCAGCGACAACCGGCACCACCTCGCCCACCTGCAGGTGGTCGATCCGGCCGACGTCCCCCGGTTCGGCCGGCTCGACGTCACCGCAAACTGCCAGGCGCTGTGGGCCTGCGCGGACCCGGCGATGACCGAGCTCACCCTGCCGGTGCTCGGCGAGCCCCGCTCGTCGTGGCAGTACCCCTTCGGGGCCATCCACGCGGCCGGCGGGCGGCTGGCCTTGGGCAGCGACTGGCCGGTGTCCTCGCCCGATCCACTGGCCATCGTGCAGACGGCGGTCACCCGCACGGTCCCGGACGAGGCCGGTGGGTCGCCGTTCCTGCCGGAGCAACGGCTCGATCTGACGTGTCGCGCTGACCGCGGCCACCGCCGGCAGCGCTCACGTGAACCGGTTGGACGATCGCACCGGACGGCTGCGGCCCGGGTTCGCGGCCGACCTGGCGCTGCTGGATCGGGACCCGTTCACCGTGCTCCCGACCGAGATCGCCGACCTGCAGGTGGTGGGCACGATAGTGGCCGGCCGATGGGTGCACCGGGCGTCGGACGGCCCGCTGTGACCGGCCCGCAATCCGCCCGGTACCGGGCCAGAGCGGCCTTGACGGATCAGGTGCTGGGCATCGCCCGGCGGCGGCTGGCCGAGGAGGGGGTGGCCGGTCTGTCGGTCCGCTCGGTCGCCCGGGAGCTGGGCATGGTGTCCAGCGCGGTCTATCGGTACGTGCCCAGTCGGGACGCCTTACTGGCGATGGTGGCCGCCGAGGTCTACGACGTGCTGGGCGACCTGGCCGAGCGTGCCGACCGGGCCGTGGCCGCTGCGGGCGGGGACGCCGGAGCGCGCTGGCTCGCGGTCGCCCGGTCGGTCAGAACCTGGGCGCTGAGCCATCCGCACGAGTACGAGTTGATCTTCGGGCTGCTCCCGGTCGGATCGCCGGGGGCACCGACCGGTGAGCCGCAGATCAGGGCCGTCCGGCTGTGGCGGGTGGTGCTGGCGGTGATGGAGGCCGCGGTTACCTCGGGCGCCCTGATCCCGTCGCGACACCGGCTGACGGTTGAGGGTGTGCTCGACGTGCGAGTGCAACCGCTGTTCGGCGAGACCCGGCGACCGCCGTTCGAGGACGCCCCGATCCGGTCCATCGCCCTGATGAGCGGGCTGATCGGGGCGATCTCGGTGGAGTTGCAGGGTGACTACGCGCGGTTCGCGCACGATCTTGACGCGCTGTTCGACCTGGTGATCGCCGCGGTCGCCGATGGAGCCGGGCTGCGGCTGCCGGTGGGGCCACCGGATCCGGCCGGGTCCGATCAGGCCGAGTAGCGCCAGGCCCGAGCAGGGCCGAATCGGCTCGGGTCGGATCAGGACGAATAGAAGCTGTAGCACTGGTTGATGCCGTAGATCACGCCGATGTGCAACGCCTGCACCTGGTCGATCACCGTGGTGCCGGTGTTGCCGTTGACGTCGGTGGCAGGCAGCGGCGACGACATCACCTCGTAGGCGGCCTTGTTCAGGTCGTTCGGCGAGAGTGACAACTTGTCCGCACCCTGCGGTTTGCGGAGCCAGTTCGCCCAGGTCCCGGCGTAGCACAGGGCCCGAAGGCCGGCCTGGTCGCCGTTGACCGATGCGCCGTTGATGGCCTGGGCGGCCAGGCCGTAGCGGCTGGCCAGCAGCAGCATGGCCGAGAAGTCGCCGTTGGTGGATGCCCAGCCGGCGGTCGGCGTGCCGATCCGCTCGAGTTCGGCGAGGTTGTAGGAGACCGTGTTCGTCGCCGGGCAGTAGTCGACCGGGAAGTGCGGGGTGGCGCCCTCGCAGGCCGGCGGGGTCTGCCCCTCGTAACTGGCCAGGGTCGGCTTCTGATAGCCGGGGATGGTCGCGGCGAAGTACTCGTCCATCGTCGCGGTCACCTTGGTGATGAAGTCCGCGGAGATCGCGACATTGCCGAAATCCTTGGGCAGCACGGTGAATCCGGACTGCTTGATCCGGTTCTGCACTTCGGACTCGGTGATCTCGTTGCACCGCTTCGCCCCGTTGGTGTAGCCGAGCGAAAGTGCGAACGACCGGTCGAACGCGCTCCCGTGCGCGCCGCTGTTGTCCGAACTCAGCCCGACCGGGTCACCGACCCACATGATCGACGTGATGGCCTGACGCAGGCCGGCCGTCGCACTCAGGTCGAAGTACTTGGAATTGCCGTCGTGCACCCAACGCCAATAGGCGCCGGCGTAGCAGTCGGCCTGCTGTTCGAGCAGCAGCACCGAGGTGCGCGGGGCGCCGAGTCTGGCCTGGACCAGGTGACCCATCTCGTGCGCGAGCACGGTGGGGACGGCCAGTTCGCCGATCTCCTTGGTCATCTGCGGCATGAGCACACCACGGTCCCAGATGATGGTGTCGCAATTGCCGACGTAGGACGCGTTGACCCGGCCCTTCAGGCTCATCCCGCAGGCGCTGGAGTCGCCGGTGGAGTCGTACGAGACCAGTTCCTTGGCCTGGGTGAACTGCTGACCGAAGTCGGTGGGAAAGATGCCGGCGTAGTACGTGTACAGATCGGCGACGGTCTTCTTCGCCAGGTCGTCGTACTGGGTCTTCGCGTCGTCGGTGACCTTGATGTCCGGGTCCGCAACGCCGGCCTTGAGCCCATTGGCGCCGTCGGCGGGCGGTTGCTGGGTGGTCGTGGAACTCGACGCGGCACCGACCTTGACTGCAGTACCGGCGATCTGCGAGGAGCAGCCCGCCAGCAACAGCCCGGCCGCGGCGAACACAGCCATCCATCGCTTGCCGCCGGCCCGAGCCAACATTCCCAGATCCTCTCTCAGTTCCGGCCGTGCCGGTTCACGATGACCGTACCGGCTGACCGCGCCCAGCCGGGTCAGCATTGGGACGAAACGGAACAGTCGATCGGTTCCGGCCGCGGCTCTACGAGCATCCGCGTGCGGTCGGCGATACATCGACGAGGAATCGATCCGCGGGGGCCCGGGAGAATGGTCGTCATGGATCTGCCACTCGAAGGACACCGTCGTCACCTTTCCCGCCGGCGGGGTGACCGCGAGCAGTGCAGATCCTGCAGGTCGCGACCGTGCCGTCGGGTGTCGCCGTCGTCACCGCGTCCACGCCCGTTCCACCCGGTCGATCCCCGGTGGCCCGACCAGGGTCCCGACCGGGGCACGTTGACCGTCAGGGACGTTGCCGCCCCGGTGATCGACGTGACGTACGGCGCGACCGACGGCGAATCCGTCTTCGTCGGGGACGAGGTCCCGGTACGCCGCGGTACGCCCGGGTGGGCGTTCCTGGTCGTGCACGTGCTGCCGGCCGGCACCCCGCCGCCGGCGCTCGGCGCCACCGCCACGCTCATGGTCGACGCGCCGTACCGGCTGGCGCTGTCGGCCGGCCACACCGCGTGTCACGTCGCCACCCTGGCCCTGAACGCGGCGCTGGCCGATCGGTGGCGCAAGGACCCCGGGGTCGACGGGCTCGGCTCGCCCAGCTTCGACGCCCGGGCGCTGACCTCGTCGCGCATCCTGCCGGACGGCGCGGTCGACAGTTATCGACTGGGGAAGTCCCTGCGCAAGAGCGGGTTCGACACCGAGGGGCTGGCCGCGGCACTGCCCGGCGTGACCGCCGGAGTGAACCGCCGGCTGGCCGACTGGATTGCCGCCGCCGCCCCGGTGCGGATCGAGGTCGCCGGTCCGGGTTTGACCGACCGGCGGGAATGGGTGTGCGACTTGCCGGACGGGACTGCCCGGATTCCTTGTGGTGGAACGCATGTCGACTCATTGGCCGCGTTCGACCTGGTGTCCGTCGGACTCGACCTGGACGAGCCGAACCAGTCGCTGGTGATGCGGACGTCGGTGACCAGGTCGTCGTCGGCGACGCCGTGACCGCGCAGCGTCCGCCGGCGCGCTGGTTCTCCGGAGCCGAGGCCGAGCCGATCCGGCTCGGCCGGTCCGGGGCCAGGGTGTGGGCGCTCCGGGACCGGGCCGGACGCACGGTGCGCTACCTCAAGGCCGACCGTCGCGACGATGCCGCCCGGCCCGGCCTCGGGACGGTGGTCGGGGAGGCGGACCGGGCGCGGTGGGCCCGGGCCCAGGGACTGCCCGCGCCCGCGGTGTTGGACGCCGGGAGGACGGCGGGTGGGAGGTCATGCTGTCGGCCGCGGCCCCCGGCGTGCCGATGTCGGAGCTGTCCGGCGCGGCGGCGGCGTCGGCGGTGGCCGGGCTGGCCGAGTTGCTCGCCTCGATGCACCACCTGCCGATCGACCGGTGCCCGTTCCGGCGCGATCTCGATGTCCTGCTCGACGGCGCGGCCTCGGCGGTCGAGGCCGGGACCGTGCGCGCCGACGAGTTCGACGCGCAGCGCGCCGGGCGGACGCCGACCGACCTGCTGGCGCTCGCCCTCCGGGACCGGCCGGCAACCGAGGACCTGGCGGTCTGTCACGGCGACGCCTGCCTGCCCAACATCCTGGTGGACCCGGAGAGCGGGCAGGTCACCGGCATCGTCGACCTCGGCCGACTCGGGGTGGCAGATCGGCACAGCGACCTGGCCCTGGCCGTCCGCAGCCTCGGCGATCCGCAACTCAACCCCGGCTACGGGCCGGCCGCCGCGGCGGAGTTCCTGCGCCGGTATCCGGCCGGAGCCGACCCACGGCTGCTGGACTACTACCAGCTGCTGGACGAGTTCTTCTGACCGCCCGATGCGCGAGCCGCGATCAGGCGCCGAAGCCGGGCTCGGCCACCCGCTCCGCGTCTTCCAGCACCCGGAGGATGTTGCCGCTGGTGAGGGCCTCCAGATCGGCGTCGGACCAGCCCCGGTCGGCCAGCACGACGAGCAGGTTGGGGTAGCTGGACACGTCGGGCAGGCCCTCGGGCAGGGCGTCGACGCCGTCGTAGTCGCCGCCCAGACCCAGGTGCGTCGACCCCGGCGACGTCCCGGGCGTGCTCGACGTGGTCGGCGACCTGATCGACGGTGGCGACCGGTGCCGGATTGGCTGCGGTCCAGACGCCGAACTGCGCGAGCAGGTCGGGGTCTTCGGGACCGGTGGCCTCGAAGTCGTGCCCGGCGAGCCCGAGCCGGATCCGCTCGGCCTTCTGCCGCCGCGCCGTGGTCGGCGCATTCCTGGGACACGAAGTCGGGCACGAAGGTCAGCATGACGACGCCGCCGTTGTCGGCCAGCGACGCGAGCACGTCGTCGGGCACGTCCCGGACGTGGTCGGTCAGCGCGCGGCAGGAGGAGTGGGAGAAGATCACCGGCGCGGTACTGGCGGCGATGGCGTCGCGCATGGTCGACGGGGCCACGTGGGACAGGTCGACCAGCATGCCGACCCGGTTCATCTCGGCGACGATCTCCCGGCCGAGATCCGAGAGGCCGCCCACGTTCTCGACGTCGGTGGCGGAGTCCGCCCACGGCACGTTCTGGTTGTGGGTCAGCGTCATGTACGCCACCCCGAGCGCCCGCAGCACCCGCACCATGGCCGGCGACGAGTCGATGGACTGGCCGCCCTCGGCGCCCATCAGCGAGGCGATCTGGCCCTCGGCGAACGCGGCGCGGACGTCGGCCGCGGTGCGCGCCGCGACGAAGGTGTCCGGGTAGGCCCGGATCAACCGGCGGACGCAGTCGATCTGCTCGAGGGTGGCGGTGACCGCCGCCGGGCCGATGAGCGTGCCGGGGACGAACACCGACCAGAACTGGGCGCCGACGCCACCGGTGCGCAGCCGGGCGATGTCGGTGTGCAGGGTCGGCTGGTGTTCGGCGATGTCCCGCTGGCGTCAGGTCGTAGTTCACCTGGGTGCGCAGCGCCCACGGCAGGTCGTTGTGCCCGTCGAACACCGGGGCCCGGGCGAGCAGCGTCGCGATCCGGTCAGCAGTGGTCGTCATGATTCCCATCCTGTCAGGGTCCGCAGGCCGCCCAAGATCCCCTAGTCCGCGCGCGCACCGATGGTCCCCCGGCCCGCGGGGACCTTCTCGCAGGGTTCTGTCTGTTTTGGGAGGATTAAGTCCCCGCGGGCCGGGGGCGTTCTCGCGCAGTGTCCTGTCCGATTTGGGCGGATCAGACTCCCCGCGGGCCCGGGGAGGGAAAGGGCTCGAGCGCAGCGTGCAGCATCCGAGAGGGGTCGGGGATCAGGGGCGCATGGCGGAAAGCCGGGCGACCGCCTCGTCGATCACCGTCGTCGCGCTTGCAGAACGCGAACCGGACGTAGGTGTGCGCCGGCGGACCGGTCGTCGTAGAACACCTCCTGCGGGACGGCGACCACCCCGGCCCGGCGGGGCAGGTCCAGGCAGAACGCCATGCCGTCGTCGGCGCCGACCGGCCGGATGTCGGCCACCACGAAGTAGGTGCCCTGCGGCCGGAACACCCCGAAACCCGCCGCCTGCAGCCCGGCGCAGAGCCGGTCCCGCTTGTCCTGCAGATCGGCCTGCAGGCCGTGCACCCAGTCCAGTTCGGTCCGCAGCGCCAACGCGACCGCGGGCTGGAACGGCGCCCCGCCGACGTAGGTGAGGAACTGTTTCACCGCGCGCACCGCGGCGACCAACGGCGCCGGACCGCAGGCCCAGCCGATCTTCCAGCCGGTGGCGCTGAACGACTTGCCGGCGCTGGAGATCGTCAGGGTGCGCTCGGCCATCCCGGGCAGGGTGGCGATCGGGATGTGCTCGGTGCCGTCGAAGGTCAGGTACTCGTACACCTCGTCGGTGACCACGAGCAGGTCGCGCTCGACCGCCAACTCGGCGATCGTCGGTCAGCTCCGCGCGGGTCAGCACGGTGCCGGTCGGGTTGTGCGGCGAGTTCAGCAGGATCATCCGGGTGCGCGGGCTCGACCGCCGCCGCCAGCGCCGCCGGATCAAGGGCGAACCGACCGCCGGCCGTCCGGCCGCAGCGGCGACCGAGACGTGGCGGGCGCCGGCCATCGCGACCACGGCCGGGTACGAGTCGTAGTGCGGCTCGAGCATGAGCACCTCGTCGCCGGCCTCGCACAGCGCGATCACCGCCGCCGCGATCGCCTCGGTCGCGCCCGACGGTGACCAGCACCTCGGTGTCCGGGTCGAAGTCCTGGCCGCGATCGCGCTTCCGCGCCTCGTGCGATCGCGGCCCGCAGCTCGGGGATGCCGGGGCCGGGCGGGTACTGGTTGACGCCGTCGGCGATCGCCTGCTCGGCCGCGCGCAGCATGGCCGGCGGCCCGTCGGTGTCCGGGAAGCCCTGCCCCAGGTTGATCGCGCCGGTTCGGACGGCCAGGGCGGACATCTCGGCGAAGATCGTCGTGGTGAACGGGCGGAGCCGGCTGACCAGGGGCATGCCGTCCATCTGACCACCCGTGCCACCGGTCCGGGACAATGGGGGGATGAGCCAGCCGTCAGCGAGCGAATTGCCGGCACGCGCATCCGGACGCCGAAACGAAGCAAGGCGCTCGGGTGAACCAGCGCCGTCCGAGGGCCGGCGGATGACCGCGCCGGCGAGCGGCATCGTCGGGCTGTCGCCGATGGACGAGGTCCGGCGGCGCGGCCTGGTCCGGATGAAGATCTTCGCCACCGTGCCTGCTGGGGCTGATGGCGGTGATCTTCGTGATCGCCTGGCTGCTGCAGGACAGCTATCCCTGGCTCGGCTACGTCCGGGCGGCCGCGGAGGCCGGCATGGTCGGCGCGCTGGCCGACTGGTTCGCCGTCACCGCGCTGTTCCGGCATCCGCTGGGACTGCCGATCCCGCACACCGCGATCATCCCGACCCGCAAGGACGCCATCGGCTCGTCGCTGTCCGAGTTCGTCGCGACCAACTTCCTGACCGAGGCCGTGGTCCGGGAGAAGCTGGCACAGTTCTCGGTGGCCGCGCCGGATCGGTGGCTTTCTGGCCAAGCCGGAGGGCGCCGAGCGGGTGACCGCGCGAGCTGGCCTCGGCGCTGCGGGGCATCTCGAACGTGCTGTCCGACGACCAGGTGGCCGACCTGCTGGAGCAGTATGGCCCGGCGCAAGATCGCCGAGACCAAGGTCGGTCCGCCGCTGGGCCGGATCGCGCGAGGACGTGTTCAGCCGCGGCGACCACCACCCGCTGGTCGACTTCATCGTCGACCGGGTCTACGTCTGGATCCGGGACAACTACACGCGTCGTCGCCCGGGTGGTGGCGCAACGATCGCCCGTCGTGGTCGCCGAAGTTCCTGGACGGCATGGTCGCCGACCGGATCTACCGGGAGGTGGAGGCGTTCGCGCTGGCCGTGCGCGACGATCCCGACCACCAACTGCGCAAGGCGCTCGACACCTTTCTGATGGAGTTCGCCCACGACCTGCAGACACGACCCGGAGACGATGGCCAGGGTCGACGCCATCAAGGACCGGATCGTGGACAACGCCGAGGTGCGCACCCTGGCCGCCTCGGCCTGGGAGTCGGTCAAGCGCTCGTTGCTGGCCGCGGCCGAGGACCCCGACTCGCCGCTGCGCCGATCGGCGCGCGACGGCTGATGGGCCTTGGGCAGCGGCTGGTCGACGACCCGGCGACCGCGGCGAAGGTGGACGGCTGGGTCGGCCGACGCGGCCGGCTACCTGGCGGCGAACCACGCCAGGTCGATCACCGGGATCATCGACGAGACCATCGCCCGCTGGGACGGTGAGGCCACCAGCCGCAAGATCGAGCTGCAGGTCGGCCGGGACCTGCAGTTCATCCGGATCAACGGCACGGTGGTCGGCGCGCTGGCCGGGCTGGCCATCTACACGGTGGCCCAGCTGGTGCTCGGCTGACCCGGGCCGGCTCGACCGCGGGGGTTCAGCGCGAGGTGGCGTCGGGCTCGGCCGGTGGTCGACCGACGAGCACGGTGCCGGCCAGCACGACCGCGGCAACTCGGGTCAGCGCGGCGATGTCGACCCGAGGGTCACCGTCGACGAGCAACAGGTCGGCGTCGAACCCAGCCGCGATGGCACCCTTGGCCGGCCGCCCGCAGACCCGCGCCGACACCGAGGTGGCCGCGGCGAGCACGTCGGGGATCGGCATCCCGACGTCGACATGGACGGCGATGCTCGCCGCCACCGACCCGTGCGCCTTGATCGGCGCGATGCCGGAATCCACCCCGCAGGTGAACGTCGTCCCCGACCGGTACAGTTGTACCAGAAGGTCTCTGCGTCGGCCGAGCACCTCGTCCGCGGTGAGGCCCATCCGGTCGAGCAGCACCTGGATGTGCGGCGGTGGTGGTCCGAGATCGCGGAGGTCCCCGCCTGCCGTCGCGCACACCGCGATCCCGGCGGCTGCCAGCGCGTCGATCAGATCAGCGATCGATCACCGGCCCTTGCACCGTCAGGCAGGTGCAGTGTTCGATCCCGTCCACGCCGACGGTCAGCGCCTGGCGCACAGCGACCAGGGCGTGGGCGTGGGCAGTGACCGGGAGTCCAGCGGCGTGCGCGAGGTCGACGATCAGCTGGAAGTCCTGGTCGCTGAACTGGCTGCCGAGTTGGTCGGTGCCGGGCGTCAGCATCCCGCCGCTGGCCATCACCTTCACCACGTCCACCCCGTGGTCGACGCGGGCGGCGATGGCCGACCGGATCTCGGCCTCACCGCTCACCTCGCCGCCCAGGTAGTGGCAGTGGCCACCGACGGAGGTCATCGGCGGACCGGCCGCCACCACCAGCGGTTCGCCCGGGAGTGGTCGCCCGGTCTGACGACGTTGAACCGCCGGTCGCCCAGGTCACGCACGGTCGTCACGCCGGCCGCCAGCTGGGCGGCCAATGCGGAGCGGACGACCGCCTCGAGTTCGTCGTCCGAGTAGCCGGCCACCCGGTCGAGGGCACCCATGGCCGAGTCGCCCACCAGGTGGGTGTGGGAGTCGATCAGACCCGGGAGCACGGTTGCGGGGTGGTCGAGGACCGGGCAGAGGGCCGGCAAAGCGAAGCCGGGCCCCTCGATCCCGACGATCCGGCCGCCCTCGATCAGCACCGTCGCGCCGTCGGGCACGAAGGTCGAGCCGTCGAACATCGAAGCGGCCCGGATCGCCCACATCGCTCGAGCGTCCGCCGGGTCGTCGAGCCCGTCAACGGCTGACCGAGTGAACCGGCAAGGCCCGACGAACGGAGAAACCGGGCCTTTCGGTTCACTCGCCGGCAACGCCCGGCGGGACGAGAAACCGCCGGGCGGCACGGGATGGGGCCGTGCCGACCGGCGGTCGGATGCTGCGGTGGCGTGGCGTGGCACGCCGGGCCGGACCCTCAGGTCTGCCTGGACCGCTTCCTCTTCTTGGCATCACGGGCGGCGAACCGACGACGGTCCTCGCTGTTGACGCGGGCCTGGACGTTGAACGCCTTCAGGATCTGCTGCGGGTCACTGATCTGGTACATGGTGTTGCTCCTCCGGGATAGGGGTGGGGATGGGTGGGACGGGCCGGCCGGTCCGGGTGGGACCGATGGTGTGCTGCGGTCATCAGGAGTCCGATCCGGCCTGCGGAATACGTAGCGGGAAGCCGTACGTGACCACCCGCACCGGTGCTTCTCCGGGTTGGCCCGGCCGTTGCCCTCGACGGTCCGAGTAGGGCTTGAGAATGGCGTTGATCTGCCGACCGATCCGGGCGAGTTCCTCGGCGGTCACGGAGATCGTCGAGGTGGCGTCGAACCAGGCCTCCTGCCACTCCGCCGATGCGTCGTCGGCCTGTTGGATCCATCGGTTCAGGGCCTTGATGCCGTGGGCGTGCATGACTTCGACGGCAGCTGCGCGGGCCACCCGGGACTCGGTCGTGCCGTCCTGCCCGATCGACACGCCGCCCTGCACGATCTGCCAGGGTCGTTGCCGTGCGTCCGGGCCGGCGCACCGCTCCACCAGGCCGAAACCGGCCAGCGCCCGCAGGTGGAACGAACAGTTGGACGGGCTGTCGCCGACCAACTCGGCGGCCTGGGTAGCGGTGAGCGGGCCGTCGGCGCGCAGCGCCTGGATCAGCTCGATGCGCAGCGGATGGGCGAACGCCCGCAGCGACTTGGCATCGGTCAGCTCGACGGCCGGAGTGATCCCATTCGGCCTCGGCCGGCGACCGGGTGCTGTCGTTCATACATTTGAAAGTACTCTCTCGAAAGATACATTGCAAGAGAAGTCTTTCAGATGCGTGCCTACTCGCGCTGACGCTCCTGACGGTCCGCACTGAGGGCGCCAGATCTGTGCTAGCACGGTGCTTGCAATTGCAAGCACCGATCGGTACGATGGAGAACTAGGACGACGAGGGGAGGGTGCGATGTCGGTGAAGCTGACACCTGTGCTGTCCCCGGTCCGCGACCTCGGCGAGTTCATCCGGGAGCAGCGGGAGGCGGCGCAGATCTCGTTGCGCGGCCTGGCCGCCAAAGCCGGCGTGTCCAACCCGTACCTCTCGCAGGTCGAGCGCGGATTGCGTCGGCCGAGTGCCGACATCCTGGCGCAGATCGCGCAGGGGCTGTCCATCTCGGTGGAGACCCTCCTGATCAAGGCGGGCGTGCTGCCCGCGGGCGAGACGCCTACCGGTGGTCGCCGCGATCAGGGCGGACACCGGACTGTCCGAGCGACACAAGAGCGCGCTGGTCGACATCTACGTCGCGTTCCGCAACGAGTCCGGGGGTGCCGCCGACCTGGACCGCCCCCGGTCCGACCGCGCGGAGTCGGACCACCCAGTGTCGGACCGGGCCGACGCGCAGGCCGAGCCGACCGAACAGACATCGAAGACGGACACCGCACCGGTGTCCGGAGAGGAGTAGTCATGGCACTGTCCACCGGCAACATTCCGGCCGGCATCGTCACCGCAGGTCAGAACGCGGTGCAGCAGATCGTCACCCGAGTCCCGGACCTGCCGCGGCCGGTCGCCGCGCTGGTCGGCGCCGGTGACATGGCGGCCGAGCGGATCACCACGCTGTCCGGCGAGGTCAGCGAGGTGACGGAGAAGCGGCGCGCCCAGCTGAACCTGCCGGCCGTGCCGAGCAGCGACGACGTGAAAGCCGTCGCGGCCCAGCTGCCGACCAAGGTGCAGGGTTTCGTCGGCGACCTGCCCGGCAAGGTCTCAGCATTCGCGACCGAGTTGCCGAACAGGGCGCGAGGGCTCGCCGGTGAGCTTCCGTCGAAGGCTCAGGAGTTCGCCGCGGATTTGCCGGGGAAGGTCCAGGGTCTGACGTCGGAGTTGCCGGGCAAGGTCCAGAGCCTGGCCGGCGGCGCCCAGGAGTTGGCCGGCGAGCTGCCCGCGAAGGTGCAGAAGTTCGCGGGTGAGCGGTCCGAGGGCGCCAGGCAGGCCGCCGGCTCGGTGGCCCAGCAGGTTGGCGGGCTGACCGAGACGGCCCAGGCCAAGGCCGGCAGTCTGGCCGGCCAGCTGAACACCGACGCGTTGGTCAAGACCGCGCAGGTCTATGCGGGCATCCTCGGCTCGGTCTACAACGAGCTCGCCGACCATGGCGAGGAGGTCTGGGACCGCATCCGGGGCGCCCTGGCGGCGAACCGCGGGGCCACCGGCACCGGTCGAGTCCTCGGCCGCGGCCGCCAAGCCGGCAGCCAGGTCGGCCAGGACGCCGAGCCACGCCCCGGCGAAGTCAACGGCCAAGACGACGACCGCGACCAAGCCCCGCGCCCGTCGGACCACCGCCAAGCCGGCCGGTACCACCAGCAAGACAGCTACCGCCCGTCGCGGTGCGACGGCCAAGCCGGTCACCCAGCCGGTGACCGAGCCGACCGCGATCGTGACGGACGAGGCGCACCACCGCCGAGTGACCTGATCGCATCGAACCCGAGGGGGCATGCCGTCCGGCGTGCCCCCTCGGTGGCGATCCGGGTCGCAGGGCCATCGGTGACGGCGGGGCGGTCTGCCGCAGCTGCCCACGTACGCTGGGATCCGTGGACATCGTCTGGCCGATCATCAGGGTGATCACCGTGATCATCGCGTGGATCGGAGCGCTCGGCGGGGTGTGGGCCGTCATCGACGCGGTGTCCCGTCGGTCGGATGCGTTCACCGCCGCCGACAAGCAGACCAAGGGCACCTGGGTGGGCATCACCGCCGCCTGCGCCGCGGTGATGGGACTCGGCCTCATTCCGGGCGGACTGTTCGAGCCGCCGCAACTGCTGTGGTTGGCCGCGTCGGTCGGCACCCTGGTCTACCTGCTGGATGTGCGGCCGCGGCTGCGCGAGGTCCAGAACGGCAATCGCTGGTAGCACCGGACGCCGAATGACCGAAGGTCGAGGCGCTTCTCGGCCGCGAGTTCGGCGACGGCCTGCTCGGCGGCGGACACCTCGTCGATGCCGGCGGCCTCCTTCTCGAGCCGGCGCTTCTCCCGGTTGAACGAGATCCGGATCTCGGTCTCCGCGTCGCCACGGCCGACCCAGTTCGCCCCTTCGACGCTCTTGCCCGGCTCCAGGTCCTTGTAGACCTCGAAGAAGTGCTGGATCTCCAGCTTCTCGTAGACCGGCAGATCGCCGATGTCCTGCAGATGTCGAACGCCTCGGGTCCTTCGCGGCCACGCACAGCACCTTGTCGTCCGGACCCTTCTCGTCGGTCATCCGGAACATGCCGATTGCTCGCGCCGTGACCAGGCAGCCGGGGAACGTCGGCTCGGCGAGCAGCACAAGGGCGTCCAGCGGATCGCCGTCCTGGCCGAGGGTGTTCTCGATGTAGCCATAGTCGGCCGGGTACTGGGTGGCGGTGAACAGCGTGCGGTCCAGACGGATCCGGCCGCTGTGGTGGTCGACCTCGTACTTGTTGCGACTGCCCTTCGGAATCTCGATCAGGACGTCGAAATCCACGGTGGTCACCTCTTCATCGCGGCGGCGGGTGAGCGTGGGCCGGTGCCGATTCGGCTCCGCCCGGTCCGTGAAGACTCTAGTCTGGGCACGAGGTGGCGACCGGCCGACGTGGCTGTGACGTCGCGCAACCTCGGTGAACACGCGTTCGCCCGCACCTACGGACCCGCAGTCCGGCCGGGCGAGCACCATGGCATGGGCAGTACAGGAGGAGTACTTCGTGGTCGGACGTCGCCGCGCGACCGGGTCCGTCGGGCACCCGGCGGGTCTGGATCGCGGTCATCGCCGTGGTCGTGGTCGCCGCGCTCGTCGTCGGTGGCTTCCAGCTCTGGCCGAAGTTCTTCGGCTCACCGACCGAATCCGCGACGCCGCCGCCGGCACCTCCGCTGCGACCACGGCTGCGCCGAGCGCGACGGTCCCCGACCCCGCGGCGCCCAAGGTCAAGCTCGCCCTCGGTCCTCTGCCCAAACCGGCCAAGCCGGCCACCGCCGCCGGGGTCGAGCAAGCAGTTGGCCGGCCCGGCCGCCAACCCGCTGCTGGCCGAGTTCTCCGGCATCGTGCTGGACGGACGCACCGGCAAGACCCTGTGGTCCAAGGACCCGGACATCCCGCAGCTGCCCGCGTCCACGGCCAAACTGCTGACCGGCGCGGCCCTGCTGACCTCGGTCGACCCCAACAGCCGCTTCACCACGAAGGTGGTCGACCGGCGACACCGCCCGGCGAGGTCGTGCTGGTCGGCGGCGGCGACGTGACGCTGTCGGCGCGCACCGAGAACACCCCGACCGTCTACCCGGGTGCCGCCCACCTCTCCCAGCTGGTCGACCAGCTCAAGGCCAAGAACATCACCGTCAAGCGGATCATCCTCGACACCAGCTACTGGTCCGGGCCGGAACTGGCCCAGGGCTGGGACGAGGCCGACATCGGGATGGGCTACATCACCCGAATGTCGGCGCTGATGGTCGACGGCGACCGGGACGACCCGGCCAACGCAGTACTCGCCCCGGACCGGCGAGCCGGCGATGACCGCGGGCAAGGCGTTCGCCCGGCTGCTCGGCACGCCCAACCTGCCCGTGGTGGAGGGCCCGGCCCCGCCGAATGCCCAGGTGCTCGCCCAGGTGCAATCGCAGCCGATGTCGATCCTGCTCTCGCAGGCACTGATCAACTCCGACAACGTGCTGGCCGAGGCGCTGGCCCGGCAGGCGTCCATCGGTCGGGGCGGCCCGGGCAGCTTCGACGGTGCGACGGTGGCCATCCTCGAGGCCCTGGAGAAGGATCTCAAGATCAAGACCGACGGCGTCCAGCTGGTCGACGGGTCCGGGCTGTCCACCACCGACAAGATCCCGCCGTCGGTGGAGGCCAAGGTGCTGGCCGCGGCTGTGTCCGGCAAGCCGGCGACCATGCGCAACCTGCTGACCGGTCTGCCGGTCGCCGGGGTGTCCGGCACGCTGGCCCGTCCCGAGCGGTTCAACGACGCCGCCAGCGCGGCCGGCGTCGGCTGGGTCCGGGCCAAGACCGGGTCCATCGGCGTCACCTACGACATGGCCGGGTACGTCCCGTCCGTGAACAACGACCTGCTCGTCTTCGCCGTCACCTCCAACGGGGTGACCGTCAAGACCAGATCCGCGCTGGACGCGTTCGCCACCGCCCTGCGCGAGTGCGGCTGCACGTGACCCGGACCGACCCGGTTGCGACCCTGCCGACCGCCGGTCCGGTCGACTGGTCGGCGGCCGTCCGCTCCGGACAACGGCTGGCCCCCACCGGCCCGTCGCTGGCCCCGGACGAGGCTGCCGCCGTCGTCGCCGACCTGCGCGAATTCTCCGGCCGGGCGGAACTGGCCGTCCGGCACACCACCGGCCTGGGCGACGGGCTGCCGCTGGTCGAGCCGACGGTGGTGGACCGGCCACGCTGGATCGCCGCCACGGCGGCCGGCATGGCCGAGCTGACCGGCCCGCTCACCGAGCGGCTCGCCGCCAAGCTGCCGACCACCCGCGGCCGCACGCTGGCCGGCTCCCAGCTCGGGGTCGTGCTCGGCTTCCTGTCCGGGAAGGTGCTGGGTCAGTACGACCCGGTGGCGCCAGGGGCCGACGGCACGGGTCCGGGTGCGCTCCTGCTGGTCGCGCCGAACATCGTCCGGGTCGAACGCGAGTTGCAGGCCGACCCCGCCGACTTCCGGATGTGGGTCTGTCTGCACGAGGGCACCCACCGGCTGCAGTTCACCGCCGTGCCGTGGCTGCGCGACTACTTCCGCGGGCTGGTCGCCGACTTCGGCGCGGCCGCCGACCTCGACCCGAGCGACATGCTGCGACGCATGGTCGAGGCGATCCGCGGCGGACGGCAGCGCGGTGACTCCTGGATCGAGGCCGTCCAAACGCCGGAGCAGCGTGCGGTCTTCGACCGGCTGATGGCCCTGATGACGCTGCTGGAGGGGCATGCCGACCACGTGATGGACGCCGTCGGGCCGGAGGTCGTGCCGTCGGTCTCGGTGATCCGGGGGCGATTCTCCGAGCGACGCCGCAAGGGGGCCGGCCCGATCGACCGGCTGCTGCGGGCGTTGCTCGGCATGGACGTCAAGCTCGCCCAGTACGTCAAGGGCGCCGCGTTCGTCGACGGTGTGGTCGCCCGGGTGGGCATGACGCGACTTCAACGCGGTCTGGACCTCTCCCGACACCCTGCCCACCCGCGACGAGATCGGCGATCCGGGGGCCTGGGTCGCCCGGGTGCACGGGTGAGCGAGCGGCAGCGAGCGCATCCTCAGCACGTCCTGTGCAACCCAACCCGACCGCGGAGTCAGGGGAGGGTGACGAGATGACCCGGGTGCCGGCCGGCGGTGTGCGGCGGGCGGTCGAGGCCTGGCTGGCCGGGTACGCGCCGGCCGCGTCGGTCACCGTGGCCGTGTCCGGGGGCCCGGACTCCCTGGCCCTCGCCCTGGCGGTGGCGGACCTGGGACGGGCGGGCCGGTCGATCACCGTCGATCACGGGTTGCAGGACGGCTCGGCCGAGCAGGCTGCGGCGGCCGCGGCTCTGGTCGGGGACCTCGGTTTCGACGCCAGGGTGATCCGCGTCGCCGTCACCGGTCCCGGTGGCATGGAAGCGGCCGCCCGGCGCGCCAGGTATGCCGCCCTGGCCGAGCATGCCGACGGCCCGGTACTGCTCGGCCACACCATGGACGACCAGGCCGAGACCGTGCTGCTGGGACTCGGCCGCGGCTCCGGGCCGCGCTCGATCGCCGGCATGCGGCCGTGGACGCCACCCTGGGGACGGCCGCTGCTGGGCGTCCGGCGCTCCGACACCCTCGCCGCCTGCGCCGGCGCCGGCCTGACCGCGTGGGACGACCCGCACAACGCCGACCCCGCGTTCACCCGGGTCCGGCTGCGCCGCGAGGTGCTGCCGCTGCTGGACCAGGTGCTGGGCGGCGGGGTGGTGCCGGCGCTGGCCCGGACGGCCGAACTGCTGGCCGACGACCTGGCCGGCGCTGGATGCCGTGGCGCAGGACGCGTCGAACGAGGCCGTCGAGGACGGCGGGGTGCTCACCTGGGTGCTGCGACGCCGGCCGGCCGCGGTGCGTCGTCGAGTTCTGCGATCCTGGGCCGCCGGCACCGGGGCCGACCCGCTGACCAGCGAGCACCTGCATCGACTCGACGAGCTGGTCACGGCCGGCCGGTCCGGCGCCGCGGTGCGGCTGCCGGGAGCCGTCGATGCCGTGCTCGACGACGGCCGGCTGGTGGGTCGTCCGGTCGGTCGACCCGGGTGATCCGGTGCGCCGGCGCCGTGGCAGGCTCGGGTAAGTGATGACGACGAGGTTGACCGCGGCCGACGCCCGCCGGATCACGCCGGCGGACGACCCGGCCGCCGCGCATGGCTACGGCGGGGAACTGGCCGCCGAGCTGATCACCGCGGAGATGCTCCAGGCGAAGATCGCCGAGCTGGCCGCGGCCGTCGCTGCCGATCACGATCTGGACACGCCTCCGCTGCTGGTCTGCGTGCTCAAGGGCGCGGCGATGTTCCTCACCGACTTCGCCCGGCTGCTGCCGATCCCGTCCGAGCTGGAGTTCATGGCGGTGTCGTCGTACGGCTCGGCCACCTCCAGCAGTGGCGTCGTCCGCATCCTCAAGGACCTGGACCGGGACATCACCGGCCGCCGGGTGGTGATCGTCGAGGACATCATCGATTCCGGCCTGACTCTGTCCTGGCTGAAGAAGAACCTGGCCACCCGCAGCCCCCAGCGCATCGACGTGGTCGCGCTGCTGCGCAAGCCGGAGGCGGTGAAGGTCGAGGTCGAGGTGAGATATGTCGGCTTCGACATCCCCACCGAGTTCGTCGTCGGCTACGGGCTCGACTACGCCGAGCGCTATCGCGACCTGCCCTGGGTCGGGCTGCTCGCCGAGCACATGTACCGCTGAGCACGCGTGCGACCG
Organism: uncultured Actinomycetota bacterium; assembly: GCA_963706185.1. Lineage (GTDB taxonomy): Bacteria > Actinomycetota > Actinomycetes > Mycobacteriales > Nakamurellaceae > Nakamurella. Next base: position 27,911 of record CAVPLZ010000009.1, read on the forward strand.
AGCACACGTACCGCTCGGCACATTCACACCCGTTGCCGACGTACGGGCGGGAACGCTCCGGCCGGGTGGCGCGTTGTGCGGAGTGGACCAGACGGTAAACGGCGGTGACCGCCGGTTCCGTCCGGAACCGGCGGTACGCTGAACGCACAGGTCGTTCACGTCGGCGCGTCGGGTCACCATCCGGCCGCCGCGCGCGTGCCCGGCCGGGTCACCGGACAGATGACCTGTCCAGAACGTCAGGGAGGGTCGAGGCCGCCGGTCGGCCGAACGACGCATGGATCGCAAGCGCCTGCTCCGCTCACCACTGGTCTGGGTGGCCGTGGTGTTTCTGCTGTACCTCGGCTACTCCTACTTCTCCGACGAGACCCGCGGGTACCAGCCGGTCAACACCTCCGTCGCGCTGACCCAGCTCAGTTCGGGCAACGTCAGCGCGGCCATCATCGACGACAAGGAACAGCGGCTCCGGCTGACCCTGACCAACCCGGTCGACGGTGCCACCAAGGTCTATACGCAGTTCCCGGCCGGCGCCACCGACCAGATCTTCGACGCCGTGTCCGGCGCCAAGATCGCCGACGGCTACGACACCAAGGTCACCACCGAGTCGGCGCTGTTCTCGCTGCTGATCTATCTGATCCCGATCGGCCTGATCATCCTGTTCCTGCTCTGGATGATGAACAACGCCCAGGGCGGCGGGAACAAGGTCCTCCAGTTCGGCAAGTCCAAGGCCAAGTTGCTGTCCAAGGACATGCCGGCCACCAAGTTCTCCGATGTCGCCGGCGCCGACGAGGCCGTCGAGGAACTCGACGAGATCCGTGACTTCCTGCAGAACCCGGCGCGGTACCAGGCGCTCGGCGCCAAGATCCCCAAGGGCGTCCTGCTGTACGGGCCGCCCGGTACCGGCAAGACCCTGCTGGCCCGGGCGGTCGCCGGCGAGGCCGGCGTGCCGTTCTACACCATCTCCGGTTCCGACTTCGTCGAGATGTTCGTCGGCGTCGGCGCGTCCCGGGTGCGTGACCTGTTCGAGCAGGCCAAGGCCAACGCGCCGGCGATCGTGTTCATCGACGAGATCGACGCCGTCGGACGGCACCGCGGCGCGGGCATGGGTGGCGGCCACGACGAGCGGGAGCAGACGCTCAACCAGCTGCTCGTCGAGATGGACGGCTTCGACACCAAGGGCGGCATCATCCTGATCGCGGCCACCAACCGGCCGGACATCCTCGACCCCGCCCTGCTGCGGCCCGGCCGGTTCGACCGGCAGATCCCGGTCAGCGCCCCCGACCTGAAGGGTCGGGAGGCGGTTCTGGCCGTGCACTCCAAGGGCAAGCCGTTCGCCGCGGATGTCGACTTCCTGTCGCTGGCCAAGCGCACCGTCGGCATGTCCGGCGCCGATCTGGCCAACGTCATCAACGAGGCCGCCCTGCTCACGGCGCGCGAGCACGGCACCCTGATCAACAACGTTGCCCTCGAGGAATCGGTCGACCGGGTGGTCGGCGGACCGGCGCGCAAGGGCCGGATCATCTCCGAGCGGGAGAAGAAGATCACCGCCTACCACGAGGGCGGGCACGCGCTCGCCGCGTGGGCGATGCCAGGTCTCGAGCCGGTCTACAAGGTCACCATCCTGCCCCGCGGCCGCACCGGCGGACATGCGTTGGTGGTACCCGAGGACGACAAGTCGATGATGACCCGGTCCGAGATGATCGCCCGGCTGGTGATGGCCATGGGCGGCCGGGCCGCCGAGGAGCTCGTTTTCGCCGAACCGACCACCGGCGCATCCTCGGACATCGCCCAGGCCACCAAGATCGCCAGGGCGATGGTCACCGAGTACGGCATGTCGGCCAAGCTGGGCGCGGTCAAGTACGGCACCGGCGACGACGAGCCGTTCCTCGGCCGCACCTACGGCCACAGCCCGGACTACTCCATCGAGGTCGGCAGCGAGATCGACGGCGAGGTGCGGGCGCTCATCGAAGCCGCACACACCGAGGCCTGGGAGGTGCTCAACACCTACCGGGACATCCTGGACGCGTTGGCCGGCCAGCTGCTGGAGAAGGAGACACTGGAGCGGCGCGACCTGCAGGTGATCTTCGCCGATGTGGAGAAGCGGCCGAGGATCACCACTTTCGACGAGTTCGGCGTCCGGCTGCCGTCCGACCGCCCGCCGATCAAGACCCCCGGCGAGCTGGCCATCGAACGCGGCGAGCCCTGGCCCCCGCCCGAGCCGCGTCCGAGCAGCCGGACCCGGTGCCGGTCGGTGCGAGCCCGGGTCAGCCCGCCGGCTATCCCGGCCAGCCCCAGCCCCAGGCCCCGTCGCCGCAGCAGCCGCCGAACTGGACCGGCGGGGTGCTACCCGGCCCACTTGCCCCGCTGCCGGGCAGTTGGCACGGCAGTGGAACCAACGGCACCAACGGGGCAAATGGCGCGAACGGAAACGGCCAGAACCCGTATCCGAACGGGCAGCACCCGGTGGGCAACGGCCAGCCGACCGGCTGGGGCGCGCACCACCATCCGAGCGAGTTCGGTGGTTACCAGGCGCCGCAGAACCCGGGGTACGGCGGTCAGCCCAACCCGTACGTTGCCGGCCCGCAGCAGCCGTCCGGCGGTGCCCACTCGGCCCCGCAATACCCGCCGTATCCGCAACAGGGACCGGCTGCGCCGGGCGGTCCCGCGCCCCAGCCCCCGACCGGTCGGCAGCACCCTGCCGACCCCGATGCAGATCCATGGGCGCCGCCGAGCGAGAAGCGGTGAGTGTTGACGGCGAGACCGGGCCGTCCGCGTCCACTCGGACGGGTCTGATCGACCGTGACTACGCCCGGGTCGCCAGGGTCTTCGACGGCCCGCGGGTGGAGGCGGCGGTCCGCGAGTTGCTGATCGCGGTCGGCGAGGACCCGGATCGGGAGGGCCTGCTGGCCACCCCCGGCCGGGTCGCCAGGGCCTACGCCGAGCAGTTCGCCGGGCTCTACACGGACCCGGACAGCGTGCTGGACACCGTCTTCGACGAGAATCACGCCGAGCTGATCCTGGTCCGCGACATCGAGATGTTCTCCACCTGCGAGCACCACCTGGTGCCGTTCTTCGGCAAGGCGCACGTCGGCTACATCCCGGGCCGCGACGGACGGGTCACCGGACTGTCCAAGCTGGCCAGGCTGGTCGACGGCTACGCCCGGCGGCCGCAGGTGCAGGAACGGCTGACCACCCAGATCGCCGATGCGTTGATGCGCCGGCTGCGGCCCGCCGGCGTCATCGTGGTGATCGAGGCCGAGCACCTGTGCATGGCCATGCGTGGGGTCCGCAAGCCCGGAGCGATCACCACGACCTCGGCGGTGCGCGGCATCTTCCAGACCCAGGCGAGCACCAGGGCCGAGGCGATGAGCCTGATCATGGGCGGTCGGTGAGCCGAGATGGCCGCCGGTAGTGTCCCGGTGCGCGACGGCGTGCCGGTCGCCGGCGCCCGGCCGTGGGTGATGGGCATCGTCAACGTGACTCCCGATTCGTTCTCCGACGGCGGTCGCTGGTCGGACACCGGGGCTGCCGTGCAGCGCGGCCGGGACCTGGTCGCCCTCGGGGCCGACCTCGTCGACGTCGGGGGGGAATCGACCCGTCCGGGTGCGCATCGGGTGGACTCGGCTACCGAGGCCGCCCGGGTGGTGCCGGTGATCCGCGAGCTGGCCGCCGCCGGGATCGCCTGCTCGGTGGACACCACCAGGGCCACGGTCGCCCGGACGGCGTTGGACGCCGGAGCGCTGCTGGTCAACGACGTCTCCGGGGGAATGGCGGATCCGGAGATGGCTGCGATGGTGGCCGACGCGGGCGTCCCGTGGATCCTGATGCACTGGCGGGGACCCAGTGACGTCATGCAGGACCTGGCCCGCTACGACGACGTGGTGGCCGAGGTCAGGACCGAGCTGCTGGCCAGGGTGGAGCGCCGCGGTGGCCGCCGGCGTCGACGAGCGCGCCCTGATCCTCGATCCCGGCATCGGGTTCGCCAAGAACGCCGATCACAACTGGGCGGTGCTGCGTCGCCTCGACGTGCTGATGGCCCTCGGGCTGCCGGTGCTGATCGGGGCCTCCCGGAAGCGGTTCCTCGGCGAGTTGCTGGCCGGCCCGGGCGCTGGATTGCGCAGCGCCGCCGAGCGTGAGGATGCCACGGCCGCGGTCTCCGCGATGGCTGCGCTGGACGGCGTGTGGGGTTTGCGGGTGCACGAGCCGCGGCCGACGCGCGACGCCCTGGCCGTGCTCGGGGCCTATCACCGGTTGCCCGACCCGGATCACGGCCGAAGGGGACACGGATGGCTGACCGGATCACGCTGACCGGGCTACGGGTGCGCGGCCGGCACGGCGTCTTCGACCACGAGAAGCGTGACGGCCAGGACTTCCTCGTCGACGTCGTGGTCTGGGCGGACCTGGACCGGGCCGCCTACACCGACGACCTGGCCGCGACCATCGACTACGGCGGGCTGGCCGCGTTGGTGGCCGAGATCGTCGCCGGGCCGCCGCGTGACCTGATCGAGACGGTGGCCGCAGAGATCGCCGACCGGATCATGACCGATCACCCCGTGCACGCCGCCGAGGTGACCGTGCACAAGCCCGAGGCGCCGATTCCGCTGACGTTCGCCGACGTCGCGGTGACCATCCGCCGGTCGGCCAAATCGCCCGGCCGCTCCGGCCTGCCGACGAGGCGCAGCGAGGCGGACGGATGAGCGAGCGCCGGCGAGCGAATCATCAGCACTTCGTGACGCAACCCAATCCGAGCGCCGGCGAGGGGAGGGTCGCGTCATGAGCCGCGCGGTGATCAGTCTCGGATCCAATGTGGGCGAGAAGATGGCGCACCTGCGGGCCGGTGTTGCCGCCTTCGGTACCGAGGTGCGTGCGGTGTCCGCGGTGTACCGGACACCACCCTGGGGGCCGGTGGCGCAGGACGACTTCCTCAACCTGGTGCTGATCGCCGAGGACGGCGCCGTCGATGCCGGTGGCTGGCTGGCGAAGTGCCAGGCGGTCGAGCAGGAGCAGGAACGGGATCGCGGGGTGCGGTGGGGGCCGCGCACCCTGGACGCCGATGTGATCACCGTCGACGGGCAGATCACCGACGAGGACCCCGACCTCGTACTGCCGCATCCGCGGGCGCACGAGCGCGCGTTCGTGCTGGTGCCGTGGGCGGAGATCGACCCGACGGCGACCTTGCCGGGGTACGGCCCGATCGCTGATCTGCTCGACGGCCTCGACCGCAGCGGCATCCGTAAGGTCGGCCATGTCCGCTGACCGTCGACTCGGCTTCACCCGGGTCCGCGATCTGCTGGCCGTCGGACTGTTGGCCGCGATCGCCGGGTATGTCGTGGTCCGGCTGAACTACGGCCGGATGCCCGTGCTGCCCCGCCTGGCCGGGGTTGTCGCGGCGATCGTCGGCCTGGCCGAGGCGGTCGCCGGGTGGGGTCTGCGCAGCCGGATCAAGGCCGCGGCGCAACCACGCGGGGGAGGCGAACCGCCCGTCAAGCCGGTGCCGCCGCTGACGGCGGCGCGCGCGGTGCTCGCCGCCAAGGCAACGTCCTTGGCGGGCGCCGCGTTCGCCGGGCTGTGGCTGGGGTTGCTGGCCTACGTGCTGCCGGCCTCCGACGATGTCGCGGCGGCCGGGGCGGACACGGTGACGGCGCTGATCGGCCTGGTCGGGGCCCTGGTGATGATCGCCGGGGCACTGTTCCTCGAGCATTGCTGCCGGGCGCCGGCGGCGCCCCCCGGCGCCCGCTGAACGACCGGCCATGGGACCGACGGGGCCCGGATGAGCTCGGTGATGACCCGGTAGCGTGGTCACCATGGGTCAGGTCGCGGGCACGCGCCGTCGAGGACCGGACTCGCTGACCTCAAGGATCTTGCTCGGCCTCGGCTTCGTGCTGGCCGTCGCGGCCAGTCTGTTCGTGGTGTTGGCCGATGAGGTGCGCTGGCTGCGGCTGGCCGTGCTGCTCGGACTGTGGGCCGCGCTGCTGGCGGCCTTCGCGGTGGCCAGGTACCGCCGGGAGGCCAGGACGGCCGAGTTGCGCCAGGACGAGATGACCCGGATCTACGAACTCGAACTGCATCGAGAGGTCTCCGCCCGGCGCGAGTACGAGGTCCAGCTCGCCGAGACCACCAGGGCCGAACTGGAATCGCGGCACGACGCCGATCTCGTGGCGCTGCGCGAGCAGATCGAGCGACTCACCTCGGTACTGAGCGGTTTCATGGACGGCGACGTGCTGGTGGAGCGGCTGACCCTGTCGGCGGAGGCCACCCGGATCCGGTCGGTCGGCGACGGCGGGTCGTCGCAGGCGATCGGCTCGGTCACCCGGCAACTCGTCGACGGCACGGTGGGTCCGGCGGGCACCGGATCCGCCTGGGGACCGCAACCCCCGCCGATGCGGGGTCCGCTGCCGCCGCCCCCGCCGGTGGACGCGTCCGCCGGAGCGGTCACCGAACAGATCCCGCGGATCGTCGAGCCCGTGGCGCCGACTCCGGTGATCGACGCGGTAGCCCCGACGCCGCGGGTGGTCGGCGATCCCCACCAGACTCCGGCCCAGCCGTCGGGCGAGCGCGTCGAAGGCGGCACTCCAGCCGACGACCGTAACCGGGACGACGGTGGGTCCACTGACGACCGGGGCCCGCACGCCGGGTCCCCGGAGGCGGACTCGCCGGAGCCCGCCGACGCCGAAAGTGTGGACCTGGTCGAGGTCGAGCACGGTGCTACCGAGCCCGAGCCCGAGCCCGAGCCCGAGCCCGAGCGGTCGGATGTCGAGGCCGGGCCGGCGGTGGAGGTCCCACGGGAGCCCGACCGGGCGGTAGCGGTCGGTCCGGCGGTGGCGGACGAGACGGCACCGTCGGCGGAGGCGCTCACCGCCCCGGATCCAGCGGGACCGACGCCGTCGACGGATTCCGCGCCGGCAGCAGCGCCCGAGTTCCGGCCGGCGACCGATGTGCCCGACGCACCGGCCAGGGGCGACTCCCCGGCGACCGCCTGGACGCTGCGCCACCGCTTGGACACCCCGGCCGCAGCGCCGATCGAGCGGACGGCCGGCCCCGGGCGCGCCGCGCGCGCCGCCGCCACCACCGAGGAGCAACCGAGCGCGGCGATCGCCGAGATCACCGCCGTCGCCAATGATGCTTCGGGTCACTCATCCGGCGTATCGGTCGCCGAACTCCTTGCGGCCTATGGCGGTTCGGTGCCACCCCGCCGCCGCCGGCACAGCGACGACGCCTGACACCTGCGGCACTCAGCGGAATCGGGTGTCAGCGGAATCGGCGGGATCAGTTGGGGACCAACGGAAGTCAGCGCGAGTCGGGGGCGGCTCCGCTGCGGATCTGCGCCAGGATGCCGCGCAACCGACCGCGCAGTTCCTGTCCCCGCGCGGCGAACTCCCGTTGTGCCGATACGTATTCGGCCTTGCCTGCGGGCGTCTCCACCGCCACCGGTCGGTAGCCGAGCGAGCTCAGGTCGTAGGGCGACGCGCGCATGTCCAGCTCGCGGACGTCGCGGGCCAGTCGGAAACAGTCCAACAGCAGGTCGCCGGGTACCGCCGGGGCCGAGCTTGTAGGCCCACTTGTACAGGTCCATCGTCGCGTGCAGACAGCCCGGCTGCTCGAGCTGTTCACGCGAGGACAGGTCCGGGCTGAGCAGGTTGAGCGGCTTGGCGTCCGGGGTGAAGAACCGGAACGCGTCGTAGTGCGAGCACCGCACCGGGTGGGCTCCGCACCACCTCGTCGGTGGCCGCCGCGCCCAGCCGCAACGGCCAGCGCGCATGCCGGAGCTCGTCGGGAGACTGCCGATACACCATGGCCCACTCGTGCATCCCGAAGCAACCGAACTGGGGCGCGGCCGCCGCGGTGTTCGCCAGCAGCCGGTCGACGAAGTCGAGCAGCCGGCGACGGACTTCCACCAGTTCCCGCGCATCCAGGCTGACCACGCCATTCTCGAGGCGGTGGAAGCGCCAGCCGGCCCGTTCGTCGGCGTCGGCCAACCCGATCCCGACGCCGGGGTGCCAGCGGGCCAGCTGGGCCGGACGCAGCGAGTAGTAGGTGAACAGGAAGTCGGCCACCGGATGCGGCAGGTGTGTCGAGGCGCGGTCGCGGTGCTCGCGGGTCAACTCGCCGACGGCGCCGGCGTGCGCCGCTTCTACGGCGCGCCAACTCTCGCCGTCCAGGACGTGCGTCAGGTCGCGGTGCCGCAATCCGCCGCTCATGCCCGGTGCGCGATCCAGACCTGGCACCGCTGCGCGAGCACGACCGGGTCGGGTTCGCCGAATCGCGCCAGCACCTCGTCGATCTCGCGGTGCACTCGGCTGCGCACGGACCGCGTCGGCCAGGATCAGGTACGACTTGGTGTCTTCCAGGGCATGCAGGTGGGCCGGCGGAATCGCCCACGACCAGTCCACCGCCACCAGTTCCGGCGCGGCCAGCCCGTCGCCGGCGTCGAACGGCACGGTGATCCGTTCGCGCGAGGTCACTCCGTCGCGGTGGCGCACCGAGTCCAGGATGTCGCCGAGCGCCGCGGTCAGCGGGTCGTCCCGATCGTCGGTGTTCCAGAGCAGGGCCAGGGTGCCGCCGGACCGCAACACCCTGGCGATCTCGGCTCGGGCCGCCGGGACGTCGAACCAGTGCCAGGCCTGCCCGACCACGACTGCGTCGATGCTGCTGTCCGCCAACGGAATCCGTTCCGCGGAGCCGGTGGCGGCCAGGATGTCGGGTAGGTCCGACCGGAGCTGGTCGAGCATGGCCTGGTCCGGTTCGACGGCATACACGGTTCGCCCGGGCGCCCGCAACGAAGCGGTCAGCTTGCCGGTTCCGGCACCGAGGTCCAGGACGCTGGTCGCACCGGCCGGGACCGCCGCCGCGACCGCTCCGGCGGGGTAACCGGGGCGGTAGGCGGCGTAGTCGGCGGCTACGCCACCGAACGCCGAGGCATGGGCGGCATGGTCGTAGGACTCGGGAGCGCTGGTCACCCGACCATTCTGCCGCGAGGCCGGGAGGCGAGGTCAGAGTTCGGTGGTTCCCTGGTGGAATCGCTGGCGCCACTCGCCGCGGTCGCGTACCCAGAGCGAACTGCGCAGTGCTCGGTGCTCGGCGGACTCCGCGCGCCAGACCAGTAGCACGGTGTCCGGACCGATGCGGCTCACCGCGATGACCTCGAGTTCGACCGGTTCGGCCAGCGGGCCGATGCGCTCGATCATGTCGTCCCTGGTCCACAGCCGCCCGGACCGGCCGATCTCGCACCACTGCGGGTGCAGCAGCGCGGCCACGGCGGCCGGATCGGCCCGGACCTGATCGGTCAACAGGGACCGCTCCAGGTGGACCACCCGTTCCTCGTCGGTCGGCGGCCGCGGCCTGTCCCGCTCGTCGAGGCTGGTGAACAGGTCGTCGGGCGCGGCCTCGGCGGGCAGGCAGGGCCGGGGCCGGGTTGCGGGTCGGTCCGCCGAAGCCGGGGCCGGCGTCCGCCGGCCGACCTTGGCCGAAGGCGACCGCGGCGGCGTTGGCCAAACGGTCGGCAGCCTCGTTGAGGGGATGCCCGGCATGGCCCTTCACCCACTCGAACCGCACTCGGCGTCCCCGCATGGCGCTGTCGAGTGCCTTCATGATCTCGACATTGAGCACCGGACTGCCGTCGGCCTTGCGCCATCCCTTGCGCTTCCAGCTCGGCATCCAGGTGGTGATCGAATTGATCACGTATCGCGAGTCGCAGTACACCAGCAGGTCGTCCGCAACCGCGGCTGTCTGGTGCAGCAGGTCGAGTACGGCTGTGAGTTCGCCCATGTTGTTGGTGCCGTGCGGCCACCCGCCGCTGGCCCAATGGTCCTCGTCGATGTACCAGGCCCAGCCGGCCGGGCCGGGGTTGCCCAGCGCGGATCCGTCGGCGGCAGCGATCAGCGTCACTCGCGGCATGCTGCCAGACCCGGGGCGCCCCCGCGGACGACGGACGTTCCCAGCGCGGATCGTCGGCCGGCACCTGGCCGGCAGTCCGTTCCCGGCCATGTTTCCGCGGTATCCGATGGCGGCCTCGCTGCGCTCGGCGCGGCTGCAACATGGCCGGCAACTTCGTTCCCGGCCATGTTTCCGCGGTATCCGATGGCGGCCTCGCTGCGCTCGGCGCGGCTAGGCTTGACCCCCGTGACCCTGCCAGCTGCCGCGCTGCCCGACGAGCCCCGACCCGACGACGTCCGGCCCGGGCATGCCGATGTCGAGGACTCCGCTGATGAAGTCCCGGAGCAGATGCGGGTCAGGCTGGACAAGCGGACCCGGTTGCTCGACGAGGGCGTGCAGCCCTATCCGGTCGACGGTCCCGCGAACCGAGACCCTCGCGGACATTCGTGCCGCCTACCCCGATCTGCCCCCGGACATCGATACCGGACGATCAGGTCGGCGTCACCGGTCGGGTGATCTTCCTGCGCAATTCCGGAAAACTGTGTTTTGCCACACTCCGCGAGGGCGGAGCCGGCGAGGGCGGCACGGAGTTGCAGGTGATGGTTTCCCTGGCATCGGTGGGTCAGGAACGGTTGGCGGCATTCAAATCGGATGTCGACCTCGGCGACCATGTCTTCGTCCACGGCACGGTCATCACCTCACGCCGCGGGGAACTGTCCGTCCTGGCCGACTCGTGGGAATTGACGGCGAAGGCGATCCGTCCGTTGCCGGTGGCGCACAAGCCGCTTTCGGAGGAAACGCGGGTCAGGCAGCGTTACGTCGATCTGATCGTCCGTCCGCAGGCCCGTCGCACGGTGGAGATCAGGGCGGCGGTGAACCGGTCGTTGCGCGCCACCCTGCACCGGCATGGCTTTCTCGAGGTCGAAACCCCGATGCTGCAGGTGCTGCAGGGCGGGGCCACGGCGCGCCCGTTCGTCACGCATTCCAATGCGATGGACATGGATCTGTACCTGCGCATTGCGCCGGAACTGTACCTGAAGCGCTGTGTGGTCGGCGGCATCGACCGGGTCTTCGAAATCAACCGCAATTTCCGGAACGAGGGAGCGGATTCGAGCCATTCGCCGGAATTCGCCATGCTCGAGACCTACCAGGCCTACACCGACTACAACGGCATGGCCGTGCTGACCCGAGAGCTGGTGCAGGACGCCGCGATGGCGGTCTTCGATTCGCACGTGGCGATCCTGGCCGACGGCAGCGAGTTCGATCTCGGCGGCGAGTGGGCCGAGATCACCTTGTACGGATCAGTTTCCGAGGCGGTCGGCGAGCCGGTTACGGCGTCCACCGGTCGCGACGAACTGGTGGAGTTGGCGCAGGCGCACGACGTCGCGGTCGCACCGCACCACGGCCCGGGCAAGTTGGTCGAGGAATTGTTCGACGCTCTCGTGCGCGACCGATTGTCGGCGCCCACCTTTGTTCGCGACTATCCGGTGGAGACGGCCCCGCTGACCCGCGAACACCGATCGGAATCCGGAGTGACCGAGAAGTGGGATCTGTACATCCGCGGCATGGAGACCGCGACGGCATACTCGGAGTTGGTCGATCCGGTCATCCAGCGGGAACGCTTCGTCGACCAAGCGCGATTTGCCGGCCTCGGCGACGCCGAGGCGATGCCGCTCGACGAAGATTTCTTGCGGGCCATGGAATACGGCATGCCGCCGTCGGGAGGAATGGGTATGGGGGTCGACCGATTGCTGATGGCGCTGACCGGGCTCGGGCATTCGGGAGACAATTCTGTTTCCGTTCGTTCGCCCGACTGACGGACCGGCCCAGCACTTCGGGTGAATCTGCACCCGTCCTGTCGACGACGCGAATTCTTTGTCGACTCCGGCGTTTCGGTTGGTCACGCGATATCGCGGTGCTCTACGCTGAATATCGGGAATTCCTTCCCGACCCCTCATCCGGCCACATCCGGTTATGGAAGGACTGCAGATCCATGGCCACCCAGACGCACGTCACCCTGATCGACGACATCGACGGCTCGGTCGCCGTCGAGACCGTCGCATTCGGTCTCGATGGTGCGGATTACGAAATCGACCTCAACGAGAAGAACGCCAAGAAGCTGCCGCGACGTCCTCGCCGAACTACAGCGCCAATGCCCGGCAGGTCGGTGGTCGTTCGCAACCGCTCCCGACCCGGCGGCGTGCCGTCAAGCGCGGCCGGCTCCGGCAGCAACAAGGAGCAGCTCGCCGCGATCCGCGACTGGGCCCGCGAGCCAGGGTTACGAGGTCTCCGACCGCGGCCGGCTCTCCGCCGCCGTGGTGCAGGCCTTCGAGGACGCCCACTGACCGACCGCCATCGAGTTCGGCCGGCGACCCGTGCGATCACGCCTTGACGGCGAGCGCACCGGCCGTCGGCTGTTTCGTGCGGGCGATCCGCGGGCTCGATCCGGCCCGTTCCGGGCTCGTCCAGACCGGTCTGGCGCCGCTGTTCGCCCTCGGCGTAGCAGTGTCTGGCGGAAGGGAGCCGGTGCTGACGGTTGTCAAGCGTGGCGGTCGGGTGCGCTGGACCACCGCTGACCTGCAGCTCGATCGTCCACGACGGTGTCCGAGTGTTACCGAGTCGGTACCGGCACGGAACGTGTGAGCAGGGCCGCCCAGCGGCGGCCCCCGTCTAGAGTGGAGAGACCGTCCATCCGGCGGTCCGGGGCAGACCCGGGCACATGCAGGGCATTCGATCAGCAGCGCACGCCCGTAAGGAGTGCACATGTTCGAACGGTTCACCGACCGCGCTCGACGGGTGGTCGTCCTGGCTCAAGAAGAGGCCAGGATGCTCAACCACAACTACATCGGCACCGAGCACATCCTGCTCGGCCTCATCCACGAGGGCGAAGGGCGTGGCGGCCAAGGCGCTCGAGTCGCTCGGGATCGCCCTCGAGGGCGTGCGCGCGCAGGTCGAGGAGATCATCGGCCAGGGCCAGCAGGCACCGTCCGGGCACATCCCGTTCACTCCGCGCGCCAAGAAGGTGCTCGAGCTGTCGCTGCGCGAGGCGCTGCAGCTCGGCCACAACTACATCGGCACCGAGCACATCCTGCTCGGCCTGATCCGCGAGGGTGAGGGTGTCGCCGCGCAGGTGCTGGTCAAGCTGGGCGCCGACCTGAACCGGGTGCGCCAGCAGGTGCTGCAGCTGCTCTCCGGCTACCAGGGCAAGGAGACCAGTTCGCCCGAGGGCGGCCGGTCCGAGGGGACCCCGTCGACCTCGCTGGTGCTCGACCAGTTCGGCCGCAACCTGACCCAGTCGGCCCGCGAGGGCAAGCTCGACCCGGTCATCGGGCGCGAGAAGGAGATCGAGCGGGTCATGCAGGTGCTGTCCCGCCGCACCAAGAACAACCCGGTGCTGATCGGCGAGCCCGGCGTCGGCAAGACCGCGGTCGTCGAGGGCCTGGCCCAGGCGATCATCCGCGGCGACGTTCCGCAGACCCTGAAGGACAAGCACCTCTACACGCTCGACCTCGGATCCCTGGTCGCCGGTTCCCGGTACCGCGGTGACTTCGAGGAACGGCTGAAGAAGGTGCTCAAGGAGATCCGCACCCGCGGCGACATCATCCTGTTCATCGACGAGATCCACACCCTGGTCGGTGCGGGCGCCGCCGAGGGCGCGATCGACGCGGCGAGCATCCTCAAGCCGATGCTGGCCCGCGGCGAGCTGCAGACCATCGGCGCCACCACGCTGGACGAATACCGCAAGTACGTGGAGAAGGACCCGGCGCTGGAGCGCAGGTTCCAGCCCATCCAGGTGGGCGAGCCGACAGTGGCGCACACCATCGAGATCCTCAAGGGACTGCGCGACCGGTACGAGGCGCACCACCGGATCACCATCACCGACGACGCACTGGTGGCCGCGGCGACGCTGGCCGACCGGTACATCAACGACCGGTTCCTGCCGGACAAGGCCATCGACCTGATCGACGAGGCCGGCGCCCGGATGCGCATCCGCCGGATGACCGCGCCGCCGGACCTGCGTGACTTCGACGACAAGCTCGCCGGCGTGCGTCGGGACAAGGAATCGGCGATCGACTCGCAGGACTTCGAGAAGGCCGCCGCGCTGCGGGACACCGAGAAGCAACTGCTGGCCCGCAAGGCCGAGCGCGAGAAGGCCTGGAAGGACGGCGATCTCGACGTCGTCTCCGAGGTCGACGATGAGCAGATCGCCGAGGTTCTGGCCAACTGGACCGGCATCCCGGTGTTCAAGCTGACCGAGGAGGAGACGACCCGGCTGCTCAAGATGGAGACCGAGATCCACAAGCGGATCATCGGGCAGAACGAGGCGGTCAAGGCGGTGTCCCAGGCGATCCGGCGCACCAGGGCCGGCCTCAAGGACCCGAAGCGGCCATCCGGTTCGTTCATCTTCGCCGGCCCTTCCGGCGTCGGGAAGACCGAGCTGACCAAGGCGCTGGCCGAGTTCCTGTTCGGCGACGAGGACGCCCTGATCCAGGTCGACATGGGCGAGTTCCACGACCGGTACACAGCATCCCGGCTCTTCGGAGCGCCTCCCGGCTACGTCGGTTACGAAGAGGGCGGGCAGCTCACCGAGAAGGTGCGCCGCAAGCCGTTCTCCGTGGTGCTCTTCGACGAAATCGAGAAGGCCCACCCGGAGATCTACAACTCGCTGCTGCAGGTGCTGGAGGACGGCCGGCTGACCGACGGCCAGGGCCGGACGGTGGACTTCAAGAACACCGTCATCGTGTTCACCTCGAACCTGGGGACGCAGGACATCTCCAAGGCCGTCGGCATGGGCTTCGCGCAGGGCAACGACGCGGACTCGAACTACGACCGGATGAAGCAGAAGGTCAACGACGAGCTCAAGCGGCACTTCCGCCCGGAGTTCCTCAACCGGATCGACGACGTCGTGGTGTTCCACCAGCTCACCACGATCGAGATCAACCAGATGGTCGACCTGATGCTCAAGCGGGTCGCAAAGGCGCTGCGCAACAAGGACATGGCGATCGAGGTCACCGACGTCGCCCGTGCGCTGCTCGGTGAGCGGGGCTTCGACCCGGTGCTGGGCGCCCGGCCGTTGCGCCGGACGATCCAGCGGGAGATCGAGGATGCGCTGAGCGAGAAGATCCTGTTCGACGAGATCCGGCCGGGTCAGGTCGTCATGGTCGACGTCGAGGGCGAGGGCGCCGAGGCGAAGTTCACCTTCCGGGGCGAACCGAAGCCGTCGCCGGTGCCCGAGGCGGTGGCCGTCGGCTCGGCCACCGGTGATCCAGCCGGGGGTGCCGCCGCCCAGGCGGTCTGACCGGAAACAGTGCGAGCCCAAGGGCCCGTCCCGCTTCGTGCGGGGCGGGCCCTTCGGCGTTGCCGGCGGTGGCGGATGAGCACCATGACCTGACCGCGATCCCGGCGTTCGATGATCTCCGCCACATTCAGGTCGACGCGGTTCTTTCCCGGTACAGAAGGCTTCTACCCTGAGCAGGTCGGCCGGTTCCGGCGACTGCTTCTCGTGCTCGGAGAATCCATGTCCCTGGTCGACCTCGTCGGTTGGTTTGCCGCCCTGTGCAGCGCGACCCTGGCCCTGCCGCAGGTGGTGCGCATCGCCCGTACCCGCACGGTCGCCGGGCTGTCCCAGGTGACCTGGCAGATGAACACCGCGGCCGGCATCGCCTGGACCGGTCACGGTCTGCTGGTCGGCAAGGCCCAGCTGATCTGGCCCAACGTGCTCCTCGGGCTGACCTCGGCCCTGGTGCTCTGGCAGATCATCGCGGCGCGGCGACTACCGCCGGCCCGGACCTGGGTGCCGCCCCTCGCTCTCGGCGTGGCGTCCGTGGCCGCCGACCTCGTGCTCGGGCCGGTCGCGTTTGCCGTGCTGGCCTTCATCCCGGGCGCGCTGGGTCAGCTGACCCAACTCCGCGACACTCGGCGGGCCACCGACACCAGCGGAGTGTCCATGGGCTTCTTGGGGATGACCCTGCTGACCCAGCTGTCCTGGCTGACCTTCGCGATCCCGTCCGGCGAACTCGCGGTGCTCTGCGTGGCCACGCCGATGGCGGTGCTGGCCGCCAGCAACGTGATCGCCCTGTGGCGGCGCCGGGCCGTGGACGCGCGCCCGGAGCCAGTGCCCGCGGCCGTCTGAGGGTCAGCCGGCCCGGCCGACGAGCTCAGCCGGGCAGGCCGACAAGCGAACGCCCGGCGTCGTCCCGGCCCGCGGTCGTGGCCAGGCCGTCGGTCAGCAGGCCATCCAGACAACGGCGCCACTGCACCGGATCTGGCCAGACCCCGGCCAGGGTGGATTCGGGCACCGGGCCCGACCGCTCCCGCAGCACCGCCATGATCCGGCCGCGGACCTGGCGGTCGGTGCCCGCCCAGGCCTGCACCCGTTTCGGCCGCACCGCAGCCGGGCTACCGGCGCGGCGCCACCGACAGCCGGCGGCGACCGGACACTCGCCGCAACGCGGCCGGACCGCCGTGCAGACCAGCGCGCCGAGTTCCATCAAGGCGACCGAGAACCGGGCCGCGACTGCCGGTTCGTCGGGCAGCAGGGTTTCGAGCAACCGCCGATCGGCCGCCGTCGGGTTGCCCGGTTCGTCGGTGCCGTTGACCGCGCGTTGCAGCACTCGGTGCACGTTGACGTCCAGCACCGGGGTGCGGGCACCGAACGCGAACGCGGCGACCGCGCGGGCGGTGTACTGACCGACACCCGGCAGCGCCAGTAAGGCGTCGACGGTGTCCGGGACCTGCCCGTCGTGATCCCGCACGATGGCGCACGCTGCGGCGTGCAGCCGCAGGGCCCGGCGTGGATACCCGAGCCGGTCCCAGGCACGCACGGCTTCTCCGGCCGGTTCGGCGGCCAGATCGGCGGGCGTGGGCCAGCGGGCCAGCCACGTCGCGTACACCGGCAGCACCCTGGCCACCGGCGTCTGTTGCAGCATGATCTCGCTGACCAACACCGCCCACGGCCCGGCAGCAGGCGCCCGCCAGGGCAGATCGCGGGCCTCGCGGTCGAAGAAGTCGAGAACAGCGGTCGGTTCGAGGACGGCAGCGTCGGTCGGTCGGGCGCTCAGCGTGGCTCCTGCCGATCTGCGGCGGCCGGGGGTGAGGCGAGGGCGACGTTGTCCGACCCGGCGTGGTCGGCCTCGTGGACCGGTAGATCGGCGGTGACCTCCTCGAGCAGCCCGGACTTCACGTCGAAGACGAAACCGCGAACCTTGGTGGTGTCCAGCAGGAACGGGGAGGCCCGGACCCGCAGCAGGGATTCCCGGACGGAGTCGTGCGGGTCCTTGAACGCCTGCACCGCCCAGTGCGGCCGGTAGCCGGCGTAGCGCGCCAGGTGGTCCCGGAACGCATCCTCCTCGAGCCGGGCCAGACCACAGTCGGTGTGGTGGACGATCATCACCTCGCGCGTGCCCAGCGCGTGCTGGGAGATCGCCAACGACCGGACGATGTCCTCGGTGACCACGCCGCCGGCGTTGCGCAGCATGTGCACCTCGCCGGCCTCGATCTGGAACGCCCGGTAGGTGTCGATCCGGGTGTCCATGCACAGCACCATGGCCACATGCATGGTCGGTACCGGCCCGATCCAGTACGGATGGGACATCGCGGCCTGCCGGTTGCGGTCCAGCAGCTCGTCGATGACGTCGGGGAGCTCGGTCGCCCCGGTCGACCCCGCCTCGGTCGCCCCGGTCGGCTCCGTCGGCCCGGTCGGACGTGGCTCTGTCGGCGCGATCGGACCCTCGGGGGCGGCGGCCCGTCCTGGCTGGTCAGATCGATCCTGGCCGTCTCGGCGTTGCTCCCCGGGTTCCACGACCTGCAACGTTACCGTCGAAATCGTGATGCACCCCGTTGGCCCCCTTGATCCCAAGGTCTACTGGCTCCGCCGGGTCGTCGTCATCGGCGTCGCGGTGATCCTGCTGGTCGCCCTGGTCTGGTTCGTCGTCGCCAAGGCCCGCAGCAGCGCGGCCAGCGGCCCGGAACCGACCGCGCACGGCCGCCGCGGCTGACTCGAGCGCCCCACTGACCGGTGTGCTGGCGTCCAGCAGCGCGCCGGCTTCGTCCTCGGCGGCTACCACCGCATCGTCGACCTCCGCATCGACGACAACCTCGGCGCCGACAACGACAGCACCCAAGACCACTGCTTCCACGAAGGTCGCACCGAAGACGACCGCTCCGACGACGACGGCCCCGAAGACGACCGCCACCACGACGACCGGCGCCGAAGACGACCGCTCCGAAGACGACCGCCGCGAAGACAACCGCCGCGAAGACAACCGCCGCGAAGACAACCGCCGCGAAGACAACCGCCGCGAAGACAACCGCCAAGCCGACGACGACATCGCCCAGTCCCACGCCGACCCCCACCTCGACGGCACCGGCCACCAACGCCAAAGGTCAGCTGATCTGCCCGACCAACTCGATCACGCTGACCACCACGGTCGGCGCTCCGACCTACCCGTCCGGTGGCCGGCCGATTCTCGGCGTCACGGTGACGAACACCGGCAGCCAGGCCTGCTCGCAGGACGTGTCGGGGAAGGACCAGGTTTTCACCGCCTACGACGCCACGGGCAAGCGGATCTGGTCGACGGTGGACTGCTTCCCCGGCACCGGCACCGACGTGCGGTACCTGCAGCCCGGCGAGGTTCTGCAATACAACATCAAGTGGTCGGGAACGACGTCACAGCCCGGCTGCGCCGGCGACCGGCTCACCGTGCCGCCGGGCAGGTACACGATCGTCGCCTCGATCGGCGCGCTCAAGGGCGCTCCGGTCAAGCTCACCCTGACCTGACCGTTCTGCGCTGCGGCACCCGTCAGATGGGTGCGCCGTACCGGTCCACGATGGACGACTCGGCCAGTCGGGACAGACCTTCCCTGACCACGCGGGCCCTGGCTTCGCCGACTCCGTCGACGGCCTGCAGGTCGGCGGCGGTGGCCGCCAACAGCCCCTGCAGGTTGCCGAAGTGTGCGATCAGCCGGTCCAGCACCGTCGGTGGCAGCCGTGGAATCGTCGCCAGCAGGCGGTAGCCACGCGGTGAGGCCGCCGCGTCGAGCGCGTCACCGATGATGGACAGTCCGAGCGAGCGGGCGATCGCCCCGATCTCGAAGACCGCCTCCTCGTGCAGGTGGTCCAGTTCGTCCTCGACGTCGGCCGAGGACAGCGCGGAGTCCTCGGGCAGGTAGTCGCGGATCAGCAACTCGCGCATGCCCTCGGTGCCGGACAACAGCTCGTCGAGCTGCAGACCGAGCAGCCGGCCGTCGGTGCCGAGCTCGACCACGTTGCTGGTGAGTTCGTCGGCGATCCGGCGGACCATCATCAGCCGCTGGAGCACCGTCATGGCGTCCCGCAGCGTGGCGAAGTCCTCGATCTCCAGGGCGGACAGCGCCTGGGCGACCTCGTCCAGCCGCGACTTGTAGCGCTGCAAGGTGGCCAGGGCCTGGTTGGCCCGCCCGAGCACGGTGGCGGGGTCGGCGACCTCGTGTCGGCGCCCACCGTTGTACAAGCTGATGATCGACATCGAGTGGCTGACCGCGATCACCGGCAGGCCGGTCTGCAGCCCGGTCCGCTCCGCGGTGCGGTGCCGGGTGCCGGACTCGACGGTCGGAATGGTGGCGTCCGGCATGAGCTGGACGTTTGCCCGCAGGATCCGCGAGGCATCCTCGGTGAGGATCACCGCGCCGTCCATCTTGCAGAGCTCGCGCAGCCGGGTCGGGGAGAAGTCGATGTCGACGGAGAACCCGCCGTCGCAAAGTTCCTCGACGGTGTGGTTGTAGCCCAGGACGATCAGCGCGCCCGTCCGCCCGCGCAGGATCCTTTCCAGGCCTTCCCGCAGCGGGGTCCCGGGGGCGACCCGGGCGAGGACGGCACGCTGCGCGCCGAGCGTCGTCC
Organism: uncultured Actinomycetota bacterium; assembly: GCA_963706185.1. GTDB lineage: Bacteria > Actinomycetota > Actinomycetes > Mycobacteriales > Nakamurellaceae > Nakamurella. The sequence goes on from CAVPLZ010000009.1 coordinate 47,658, forward strand.
GGTCCTCCACGTGCTACCGCCATCCCCGTCGCAGCCCCGCCCCGGTGTCCCGAGTGCGGACAGCAAGCATTCTAGGTTGCGGATAGTCACGACAGCGCAACGGTTTCTCCGAAGCGCCCGCCGCCCGGTCCGGACGCCCGGTGCCGCGGGAACCTGCCGGCCGCGCGACTGCGCCGGACTTGCGCGACTCAGCCGGACTTGCGCAGCCAGCGCACCACCCCGTCGTCGTTGCCGACGCGCGCGCAACGCCTCGCCGAGATCGGACACCTCGATGGCCCGCAGCCCTTCCGGCGGCCGGGCCCCGGTGGGCAGCGAGCCACGCGGCACGATCGCGCGTCGGAAGCCGAGCCGCGCGGCCTCCAGCAGCCGTCGGCCGGCCGCCTGTACGGGCCGGACCTCGGCGCTCAACCCGATCTCGCCGATCGCCACCAGGTCCATCGGCAGGGGGACATCCCGCACCGCGGACCAGATCGCCAGCGCGATGGCGAGATCGGCCGCCGGCTCGGTGACCCTGGCGCCGCCCACGGTGGCGGCCAGGACCTCGCTGCCGTGCAACCGGACGCCGGCCCAGCGCTCGAGCACCGCGAGCGCGATGGTCACCCGGGCCGACTCCAGGCCGGAGACGGTGCGCCGGCCGGGGCCGTCGCCGGAGGACGGGCGGCCGACCAGCACCTGGATCTCCACCGGGAGCGCCCGGCGGCCCTGCATGGTGACCGTGGCGCAGGTTCCCGGCACCTCCGAGCGCCGCCCGGACAGGAAGAGCCCTGACGGGTCGGTGAGGCCGACGATGCCGCTCTCGGTCATCTGGAAGCAGCCGATTTCGTCCGACGGTCCGAAGCGGTTCTTCACCCCGCGCACCAGCCGCAGCGACGAGTGCCGGTCGCCCTCGAAGTGCAGCACCACGTCGACCAGGTGCTCCAGCACGCGGGGCCCGGCGATCGATCCGTCCTTGGTGACATGGCCGACGAGCACGCAGGCGATACCACGCTCCTTGGCGACGGCGCTGAGCGCGGCCGCCACGGCACGAACCTGGGTCACCCCGCCCGCCGACCCGTCCACGTCGGCGCTGGCCACGGTCTGCACCGAGTCCACGATCAGCAGTCGCGGGCCGACCTGGTCGATGTGGCCGAGCACCGCGGACAGTTCGGTCTCGGCGGCCAGGAACAGCTGACCGTGCAGCGCGCCCATCCGTTCGGCGCGCTGCCGGACCTGGCCGGCGGATTCCTCCCCGGTGACGATCAACGCCGGCCCCTGGCCGCCGGCCGCCCAGGCCTGCGCCGCGGACAGCAGCAGCGTCGACTTTCCGACGCCGGGCTCGCCGGCCAACAGGATCACGCCGCCGGGGACCAGCCCGCCGCCGAGGACCCGGTCGAGCTCGGCCAGCCCGCTCGGTCGCGCGGCGACCGCGCTGGCGTCGATCTCTCGCATCGGCCTGGCCGGGGTGGTCACCGGACCGGCCGTGACCTTCCGGAGCAGGCCGACCGGCCGGCCCGCCTCGGCCAGCGATCCCCAGGCCTGGCATTCGGGGCAGCGGCCGACCCACTTGGCCGCGGCGTACCCGCACTCCGTGCAGGAGAACGCAGGGCGGGCGGGCTTGGTGCGGGATGTCCCGGAGTTGGTGGCCATGGCGGGCACGCTACGGGCGGCCACCGACAACGGGTTGGTCATCGGCTCCGAACGGACGTTCGGGTGTGTCGCGCCCGGGTCAGCCGCTGGTGGTGACGGACGACTCGGCAGCGGACGAGGACGCGGCCGGGGCGGTGGCCGAGCCGTCGGCCCCGGTCTCACCGGCGCCGTGCGCCTCGGCGGAACCACCCCACACCGAGCCGGGCTCGGTCGGTTGGATGTCCACCGTGTCCCGGGCGCCCGTGCGCTCGTCCGGCACCTGGACCGGCACGTTGGCGGTCACCTGGCCGGCGGTGGTGAAGACGAACGTCAGCGGCAGTGTCTGGCCGTAGGTCATGTCCGCAGTCAGTCCCTTGACCGTCACGGTGACCTGGCTGTCGGCGCCGAACTGTTTGCGGGACTGTCCTTCGATGGTCGCCTTGCCGGAGATCTCCACCGACTTCGCGCCCGCCGTGCTGACCTGGGTGAGTGTGTCGGCGGTCGTCCCGTCGTTGGTCAACCAGAAGAGCAGCGCGACGTCGGAGCCGGCCGCCCACTTCGGGCCGTCCGGGGTCTGCAACAGCGCGTTGCGCACGCCGATCTCGCCGACGGTGACGTTGGCTCCGTCGATGGCGGCCACCTGATCGGCGGTCTGCGAGACCTGGCCGGCGGCACAGCCGGACAGCGCCAACACCGCGGTCAGGCCGACGATCATCGCGGCGACCAGTGGTCGACGGCGGCGCTCGTGCCCGGAACGGGCGGCGCGAACCGTGCTCTTCACGGCGCTCCCCTCGTGGGGTCCCAAGCTGACGGATGCGGCGTGCGCCGGCCACTCCAGGAGTGGATGGGCGCCCGCTCGCGATCAGACTAGACGTCCGCGGCCCTGGTGTGCGCGGCGGGCACGCCGTCATCCGTGCCCGCCGGGGACGATGGTCCCGACCTGCGGTGACCGGTGTCGCGATCGGCACCGGATCGGCCTGGGCGACGGGCCCGCGGACATGCCCCATCCGGTTGCCGGACACCGCCGGCGGCCGGCCGCTGGACGGTCGACAGCACGGACCCGGCCGGTTGTCAAGTCCCAGCATAGGCCCTGACCTGCGACAACGGGTGGTAGGAGGCTTCCGACAGTGCTACCATGGGGTTAGCGAAAGGGGTACCGGACTCATGGTTTTCAAGGTCGGCGAAACAGTCGTCTACCCCCATCACGGGGCCGCTCTCATCCAGGCCACCGAGACCAGAATCGTCCGCGGCGAGGAGAAGTTGTACCTCGTGCTCAAGATCGCCCAGGGCGACCTGACGGTGAAGGTCCCCGCGGAGAACGCCGAGATCGTCGGCGTCCGCGACGTCGTTGACCGGACCGGGCTGAATCGAGTGTTCGAGGTGCTACGCGCCCCGCACACCGAGGAGCCGACGAACTGGTCGCGTCGGTACAAGGCCAACCTGGAGAAGCTCGCCTCCGGTGATGTCAACAAGGTCGCCGAAGTCGTGCGTGACCTGTGGCGGCGGGACAAGGAACGCGGCCTGTCCGCGGGCGAGAAGCGGATGCTGGCCAAGGCCAGGCAGATCCTGGTCTCCGAGCTCGCGCTGGCCGAGGGCACCAACGAGGACAAGGCCGAGGGCATCCTCGACGACGTTCTGGCCTCCTGATCGCCCGTTCTGATGGCGCCGCCTGATCGTCGGCCGGAGTGATCGCTCTGCCAGGATCACGACCATGACAGTGGTCGCCCTGGTCCCGGCCGCCGGCCTCGGCGAGCGGCTGGGCGCTGGGCGACCCAAGGCGTTCGTCGCCGTGGCGGGTCGAGCCGCTGCTCGAGCACGCTGTCGATCGACTCCTCGCCGCCGGTGTCGACCGGGTGGTCGTCGCCGTCGGGGCGGACCGGTTAGCCGAAGCACGGCGCCTGCTGCCCCAACCGGTCACGGTGATCGTCGGCGGGGTGGACCGGGTGGCGTCGGTGGCCGCTGCGCTGGCGACGGTCGGCGATGACGTCGACGTGGTGCTGGTGCACGACGCGGCGCGGGCATTCGCGCCACCGGAGATGATCCGGCGCGTCGTCGAGACGGTCAGGTCCGGTGCCGGGGCCGTGGTCCCGGTGTTGCCGGTGACCGACACGATCCGATCGACGGACGACGGCCGGCACTCGGCCGGGATGGTGCACCGCGGCCGGCTCAGGGCCGTGCAGACTCCGCAAGGTTTCGCCCCGGACACGCTGCGCGTCGCTCATGCGGCCGTCGACGACGGCTCCCATCCGATGGACCGCGCGGCGATGACCGACGACGCCGGGCTGGTCGAGGCGCAGGGCGGTGAGGTCACCCTGGTGGCCGGCGACCCGGCCGCGCACAAGATCACCACGCCGGCGGACCTGGCCGACGCCGAGCGGAGATGGGGTTCCCCGCCAGCTGTGTTCCCGCAGGTGCGCGTCGGCACCGGCGTGGACGTGCACCCGATCGAGCCGGGCCGGCCGTGCCGGCTGGCCGGCCTCGAGTTCGACGATGTCGACGGCTGTGCTGGTCACTCCGACGGCGATGTGGCCGCCCACGCGCTCGCCGACGCACTGCTCGCCGCCGCCGGTCTGGGCGACCTGGGTGCGGTGTTCGGCACCTCGGATCCGCGCTGGGCCGGGGCGTCGGGGGTGTCGCTGCTGGCCGAGGTCACCGCCCGGCTGGCCGCAGCCGGCTTCCAGGTGCTGAACGCGAGCGTGCAGGTCGTCGCGCAGGATCCGAAGCTCGCCCCGCGCCGGGCGCGAGGCGCAGTCCGTGCTGTCGGCCGCGGTCGGTGCGCCGGTCTCGGTGGCCGGCACCACCACCGATGGTCTCGGGCTGACCGGCCGCGGTGAGGGCCGGGCGGCGGTGGCCACTGCGTTGATCGCCGTGGTCGATCAAGCCGCCGGTGGGCCCGCCTCCGCGGGGAGCGCGTCCTCGATGTAGCGGGGGCGGGCGGCGGCCAGTCCGGCCAGCAGGTGCAGGGCCAGCACCCCGCACAGACAGATCAGCGGAACCCGCCAGCCGCCGGTCCAGTCGTGCAGCGCGCCGATCAGCACGGGTCCGGTGGATGCCACCAGGTAGCCGGCACTCTGCGCGAACGCCGAGAGGGTGGTGGTCCCCGCTGGGGTCCTGGATCGGAGGGCGATCAGGGTGAGCGCGACCGGGAACGCGCCGCCACCGATGCCGATGAGCATCGACCAGAGCCACGTCAGGGTGGTCGGAGCCCAGAGCACCCCGAGATACCCGGCCAGGTAGCAGGCGGTCAGCACGATGATCAGCAGCCGCGGCGCCGGATAGCGGCCGACCAGGGTCGGCGTCACCGCAGAGATCGGGATACCGACGGCGGCGATGATCGCCACCTGCAGCGCAGCGGCGGTGTCGCTCACCCCGGCGTCGGTCAGGATGGTCGGCAGCCAGCCGAACATCACGTACGCCTGCAGTGCCTGCAGCCCGAAGTAGAGGGCCATCGCCCATCCCAGCCGGGTCCGGGCGACCGCGCCGAGGCGGATGCGCGGTGCCGACGAGGTACCGGCCGGCGGCGGACCCGACCGCGCGGCCAGCACCGCCCACGGCCACACCGCGACCGCCGCGAACACCGCCCACATGCCCAGGCCCAGCCGCCAGTCGCCGCCGAGCGCGCGGGAGACCGGCAGCGTGATTCCCGACGACGTGGCCGCGCCCACCGCGAGCAGCGTGGTGTAGAGGGCGGTCATCGGACCGATGCGGTCCGGGAAGTGCAGGCGGACCAGCCCGGGCAGCAGCACATTGGCGCAGGCGATGCCGGCCAGGGCGAGCAGCGATCCGGCGAACAGTGCGGCGATGGTGGGCACGATCGACCGCACCAGTTGGCCGGCCAGCAGCGCGACCAGCGCCAGCAATACGGTCCGATGGGTGCCCAGCCGGCGGGCGATCGACGGCGCCGTCGATGCCGAGCAGCCCGAAGGCGAGGGTGGGCAGCGCCAGCAGCACGCCCGACGCGGCGCCGGACAGCCCGGTCGACCGGATGAGCTCGGGCATCACCGCGCCCATCGCGTTGGCCACCGGCCGCAGGTTCAGCGCGAGGGTGACGATCGCGACGACGACGAGGGTCCGTCCTTTCGTCGTCGGACCGTCGGGCACCGGGTCAGCCTAGAGAGGACGACTCGGCGCGTGTCGCGCACGGGCGGTGCGCCGGCGTTCAGGTCTCCTGCGCGATGACCGACAGAATGTTGCCGGCCGGGTCGGTGAACCACGCGATCAGCGGTCCGCCCTGGCGATTGATGCCCTTGTCGTCGGTCATTCCCGTCGTAGTGCTCGAATCGCACCCCGGCCGCGGTGAGTTCGTCGACCGAGGCGTCGACGTCGGGGACCGGGAAGTTCAGCACGGTGAAGGTGGCCGGGACGTGCGCGGGGCCCTTCGGGTAGATCAGCACCTCGGTGTCGCCGGCCAGGTGAAGGGTCAGCATGCCGTTGGCCTCGGTCACCTGCAGCCCCAGGACGTCTGCGTAGAAGGGTCGAACAGTGGCGGCGTCGGTCATGGAGAAGCCGCTGAAGGCCCTGCTGTCGGCGAGCATGGCGAGTCCCTTCGTCGTGGTGCAGTGGGTGGACCACCGGCCGGAGCCGAACTCATCGGCCCGACCCAGTCGCACAGCCTCGGAGACGGCCGGGCGCGGCCGGTGTCATCCTTGTGCCCATGACGACGATCGCGATCCTCGGTGCCGGCAAGATCGGCGAGGCCATGCTGTCCGGCATGCTCTCCGCGAGCCGACCCGCCGGTTCGCTGCTGTTCACCGAGCGATACCCGGAGCGGGCCGTCGAACTCGAGCAGCGCTACGGCGTGCGGTCGGTGGACGTGCCCACCGCCGCCCGAGAGGCCGACGTGCTGATCGTCGCGGTGAAACCGCAGGACATCGAGCCGCTGCTGGACGATCTCGCGGGGACGATCACGCCCGGCACCCTGGTGGTCTCGCTGTGCGCCGGTCTGCCGACCGCCCTGTACGAGCGGCGGTTGCCGGACCGGACCCCGGTGGTCCGGGTGATGCCGAACACGCCGATGCTGGTCGGCGAGGCGATGTCCGCGATCTCGCCGGGCTCGTACGCCACCGGTGAGCACCTCAAACTGGTCGAGGATCTGCTGTCGTCGGTGGGCAAGGTGGTGCGGGTACCGGAGTCGCAGCAGGACGCGGTCACGGCCCTGTCCGGGTCCGGGCCGGCCTACTTCTTCTTCCTGGTCGAGGCGATGATCGACGCCGGCATCCTGCTCGGCCTGCCCCGCAACGTGTCCACCGAACTGATCATCCAGTCGGCTGTCGGCGCCGCGAAGATGCTGCGGGATTCCGGTGAGCACCCGGTGGCGCTGCGCGAAGCGGTGACCTCGCCCGGCGGCACCACGATCGCCGCCATCCGGGAACTGGAGAACCACGGGGTCCGCGCCGCGCTGCTCGCGGCGATCGAGGCGGCAGCAATTCGGTCCGCCGAGCTCGGTTCGGCCCACACCTGAACCCCGTGACTACGCCGCGGCGCTCGTGCGGTCGGCGCGTGCACAGCTCGGTCACGTCCCTGGGGAAACTTCCCATCGCTTTAGTCCCACCTGTAACGCTAGAGTGCACCCAGCACGGGCGCGAATGTCCACCGGAGGGGAAGCCGGCGGCGCGGTCCGGGCCGGAAAAGACGGTGCCCTGATGGCAGCACAGCCGAGCGACCCGGCGAAGGAAGCTGGCGACTCACCGCTGGCCGGGATGCGATTTCTGACCGTTGCGGAGGTGGCCGCCCTGATGCGGGTCTCCCGCATGACGGTGTACCGCCTGGTGCATTCCGCGGAGTTGCCCGCGGTGCGGGTCGGCCGATCGTTCCGGGTCCCCGAGCGGGCGGTCCACGACTACCTCCGCACCGCGTACAACGACGTCGGCTGACCGGTAGCATCAGACCAACAGCCCGGGCGGCAGTTGCCGCTCGGCTCCATTCGTTGCCGTCCGCAGTGCGGCGACGTCCGATGCGAGAGTCACGAGGTTTCGGCATGGGTTCTGTCATCAAGAAGCGCCGCAAGCGGATGGCGAAGAAGAAGCACCGCAAGTTGCTGCGCAAGACCCGGGTGGCACGCCGCAAGGCCGGCAAGTAGCCCGCACCGAGCTCACCTCAACCGCACACCTCGCTGACCGGAAGGCGGTCGCCATGGCCGGCATGATCGTGCTGGTCACCGGGGTGACGCGGTTCCTCGGTTCCAGCCTGGCCGGCCGGCTCGCCGCGCATCCGCAGGTGGAGCGGGTGATCGGGGTGGACGCGGCCCTGCCCGAGCCGGCCGCCAGGGCCAGGATGGTCGGCGCCGATTTCGCCAGGGCGGACATCCGCAACCCGCTGATCGCCCGGATCATCGAGGCGGCCGGGGTGGACACCGTGGTGCACGCCTCGGCGTCGGCGACCCCGGCGAGTTCGGCCGCCCGCACCATGGTCAAGGAGATGAACGTCCTCGGCACCATGCAGTTGTTGGCCGCGTGCCAGCGTTCCGCGTCGGTGCAGCAACCTGGTGGTGCGCTCGAGCGCGGCGGTCGTACGGCGGCTCGTCCCGGGACCCGGCGATCTTCACCGAGAACACCCCGCCGCGCTCGGTTCCGTCCCGCGGGCCGGCCCGCGACGCCGTCGACATCGAAGGCTACGTACGAGGATTCGGCCGCCGCCGGCCCGACGTCCGGATCGCCGTGCCCCGGTTCGCCGAGATCATCGGCCCGACCGTGCAGACGCCGCTCACCCGGTACTTCTCGCTCTCGCCGGTGGTGCCGGTGATCGCCGGCCGCAACGCGCGGCTGCAGCTGGTGCACGAGCGGGACGCCGTCGACTGCCTGATGCACCTGACCCTGGGCGAGTTCGAGGGCATGGTGAACGTCGCCGGCAGCGGTGCCCTGACCCTCATCCAGGCCATCCACCGGGCCGGTCGGCTACCGCTACCGCTGCCGTCCATGGCGCTGGGCACCATGGGACGTCTGCTGCGCACGGTCCGGGTCGGGGGGTTCTCGCCCGAGCAGGTGCACCTGCTGACCCCGGGGCGGGTGCTGGACACCACCCGGCTGCGGGAGCAGGCCGGTTTCACCCCGGCGTACTCCACGATCGCCGCCTTCGACGACTTCGCCGACCCGGCTCCGACCGGCGGTCAGCCCGCAGAACATCAGGTCCATGGAGCGCCGGGTGGCTGCCCTGGCCGGTATCGGGACCGCGGTGTCCGACGGCGCCCCGGCGCCCCGTGCCCGGCAGTCGTCCGCATCTGGTGGGTATCGACGGTGCGGCGGGAACGCCGAATCGACCCCGCCGGAGGCAGCGATGACCACCAGGGTGCCAACGCCCGCCCCGGAACCGGGCCCGGAGCCGGCCGTCTCGGCCGAGACGGGATGGCGGCGAACTGTGGCCGGTGCGCTGGCGTTCGCCCGCCGCCGGCTCACCGGCGACTATGCGGTCGACGACTTCGGTTACGACGAGGACATGACCACCTCGGTGTTCCTGCCGCCGCTGCGGTTGCTGTTCGAAAAGTACTTCCGGGTGGAGATCGTCGGCATGGAGAACGTGCCGGTCGACACCGGTGCGTTGCTGGTCGCGAACCACTCCGGCACCATCGCCGTCGATGCGCTGATGATGGCGGTGGCCATCCACGACCATCACCCGAGTCACCGGGCCATGCGTTCGCTCGGAGCCGACCTGGTCTTCGACACGCCGGTGCTCGGACCGCTGGCCCGCCAGGGCGGGGTGACCCTGGCGTGCAATCCGGACGCCGAACGGCTGCTGTCCTCCGGCGAACTGGTCGCGGTGTTTCCCGAGGGCTTCAAGGGTGTCGGCAAGCCGTTCTCGCAGCGGTACAAGCTGCAGCGGTTCGGCCGTGGCGGGTTCGTCTCGGCCGCGGTGCGCACCGGGGTGCCGATCATCCCGGTGTCGATCGTCGGCGCCGAGGAGATCTACCCGATGCTGGGTGACCTGCGTCCGGTGGCCCGGGCACTGGGCCTGCCGTACTTCCCGATCACCCCGACCTTCCCGTGGCTCGGGCCGCTGGGCGCGATTCCGTTGCCCAGCAAGTGGTTGATCGAGTTCGGCGAGCCGATCACGACCGCGGATCTCGGCGAGCAAGGGGCCGAGGACCCGATGGTCGTGTTCAACCTGACGGACCGGGTGCGCGAGACGATCCAGCAGACGCTCTACCGCCTGCTGCTCCGGCGCGGGCACACGTTCCTGGGTTGAGCCCGGTTCGACGCGGCCGGGCAGCACGGGCCCGCAAAACGGATCGCTGATTGCGCAAGCGGTTTGCGGCCGGGCTACCATCCGCCCATGACGTCGCGTCGCCTCGCCGAGGTCGCTGTCAAGGTCGGGGTGAGTCAGGCGACCGTGAGCCGGGTGCTCAACGGCAAGCCCGGGGTGTCCGAGGCCACCAGGCAGGCCGTGCTCACCGCGCTGGACGTCCTGGGCTACGAACGTCCGACCAAGCTGCGCGGGGAACGGGGCCGGCTGGTCGGGCTGGTGCTGCCCGAGCTGCAGAACCCGATCTTTCCTGCGTTCGCCGAGTCGGTGAGCGCGGGTCTGGCCCAGCAGGGCTTCACCCCGGTGTTGTGCGTGCAATCCACCGGCGGTGTGTCGGAGGCCGACTTCATCGAATCGCTGCTGCAGCATCAGGTCTCGGGGGTGGTGTTCGCCGGGGGCCTGTACGCCCAGCGGGATTCGCCGCACGAGCACTACGGCCGGCTGGTGGAACTGGCCCTGCCGGTGGTGCTGGTGAACGCGTCGATCGACGAACTGCCGTTCCCGCGGGTGTCGTGCGACGACGCGGTGGCCGTGGAGCAGGCCATGGCGCACCTGATCTCCCTGGGGCACAGGAAGATCGGCCTGCTGTTGGGCCCGGTCGACCACATTCCGTCGGAACGCAAGTTGCAGGCCGGGAAGGAGTTCGCCGCCCGATCGGGCATCGAACTGCCGGCCGATCTCGTGGTGCATTCGATGTACTCGCTGGAGGCCGGTCAGGCCGCAGCCGGCCGACTGTTGCGGGCCGGCGCGACCGGGCTCATCTGCGCGTCCGACCCGCTCGCCCTTGGTGCGGTGCGCGCCGTGCGCCGGGCCGGGTTGTCGGTCCCGGCTGACGTCTCGGTGATCGGCTACGACGACTCGACCTTCATGACCTGCACGGATCCCGCCGATGACCACGGTCCGCCAGCCGATCGAGGCGATGGGCCGCAGCGTCGTGGAGGCGTTGCTCGCCCAGATGACCGGGGGCGGCGGGGCCGCCGACGAGCTGCTGTACGAGCCCGAATTGGTCGTCCGCGGAACCACCGGCGCAGTCCGCTCCGACTGAGTGCCTCGAATCGGGTGAATCCGCCGTCAGCGCTTGCGGGACCGGCTGACCGCGATGCCGGCGCCGACGGCCAGCCCGGCCGCGACCAGCGCCGCCGGGGCGGCGATCTTCACCGCTTTGCGGCCGGTGCGAAAGTCGCGGACCTGCCAGCCGCGGCGACGCGCGATGTCCCGCAGCTCGCCGTCCGGATTGACCGCCACCGCGGTGCCGACCACCGAGAGCATCGGTACGTCGTTGGCCGAGTCGGAGTAGGCGGTACAGCGACGCAGGTCCAGGCCTTCGCGCGCGGCCAACGCACGCACGGCCGCGGCCTTGGCCGGTCCGTGCAGCAGGTCGCCGACCAGAGCGCCGGTGTACACACCGTCGTTGCTCTCCGCGACCGTCCCGAGCGCACCGGTCAGCCCCAGCCGTCGCGCGATGACCTGGGCCAGCTCCACCGGCGTGGCGGTGATCAGCCAGACCCGCTGCCCGGCGTCGAGGTGACGCTGGGCCAGCTCGAGCGTCCCTTCGTAGATCTTGTCGGCCATCGCCTCGTCGTAGATCTCCTCGCCGAACTGGACGATCTGCGCCACCTGCCGGCCGGCGACGAAGGAAAGAGCCTGTTCCCTGGCGTCGTGCACATCGTTGAGGTCCTCGCCGCTGATCCGGAATCGGATCTGTTGCCGGGCGAACTTCATCAGGTCGGAGGTGGTGAAGTAGTTGCGCGCGGCCAGGCCGCGGACCAGGTAGTACAGGGAGGCGCCCTGCATGATCGTGTTGTCGAGGTCGAAGAAGGCCGCCGCGGTCAGGTCAGCGCCCGGCGGGGTGGGGGCGAGCTCCTCGTGATGGGCCTGGTGGGCGGCCTCGGCCGCCGCCTCGCCGGCCATCGCGGCCCGAGCGGCCTCGTTCTGCCCGGACCGCCCGGTCCTGCCGAGCGCCACGCCGCCCTCCGCTCTTCGCAGCCGTACCGATCACGACGGCTTCCCAAGATCGCCCGACCCCGCGAATCCGCCCGGCTCAGCCTAGTCGCGCCGAGCGCAGCGGGGCCGCGGGCGTCGCCGATCGGAGCCGGGCGGCGCCGAGACGGGTTCGGCGTGCACCGTTGTGCTGGCCGCCGGCCCGGCCCGCTTCCGCTCTAGGCTTGCGCAGGAGCGCACCCCGCCACCGCGGGAGACCCACGCACCGAGCGACGAGGGGGACAGCATGGTCGACGGCGCCGACGAGCACAATGTCGCCGATCTCCTCCGGGATGCCGCGGCCCGCCACCCCGATCGACCGGCGCTGATCGGTGACGAACTTCGACTGACCTGGGCCCAGATCGACGCCGCGGTCGACGCCGGCGCCGACGAACTGGTGCAGTCCGGTCTGCCCCCGGGCGCCAGGGTGATCATCGCGCTGCCCAGCGGCGCCGATCTGATCGTGGCGTTGCTGGCGGTGGCCAGGGCCGGCCTGGTCGCGGTGCCCGTCGAGCCGGGTCGCCCGGACCTGGCGGTGATCGCCGGGCGGGTGCAGGCCGACGCCGGCATCGCGCTGTCAAGGGACCATGGTCGGGTCACCGCGTTCACCCCGGCCGACGTGGCCCGCTGGTGGTCGAGTGCGCCCGGCTCGTTCGGGCAGAGCCGCTGCGGTGACGAGGATCTCGCGATGGTGGCCCGGGCAACGCACAGTGACCGGGCCGTCATGCTCTCGCACCGGGCCATCCTGGCTGCGGTTCATGCCATCCACGCCGCGCCCGGATTGGGGCTGCGCGATGCGGACCGGGTGCTGCTGGTGCTGCCGCTGCACCATCCGTCCGGTTTCCTCACCGCGTTCCTGCCGTTGACCACGGCCGGAGCAGCCGGGGTGCTTCCTTCGGGAGCGGACCCGGCCGCCGCGCTGGCCGCGGCCCGGGCCCACCGGGTGAGCATCATCCCGGCAGCGCCCGGACTGTTCCACGAGTTCACCCACGAGCCCGGCGCCGACCGGGCGCTGGCCTCGGTCCGGTTGATGACATCCGGTGCCGCGCCGCTGGATGCGACCGATTTCGCCGCCATCCGCCGGCTCACCGGACAGCCGGTCTGGGAGGGGTACGGGATCTCCGAGAGCAGTTCGGTGGTCAGCACTGCGCTGATGACCAAGAGCGCCCGGGCCGGCTCCGTCGGCCTGCCGCTGACCGGTATCGCCGTGCGGATCGGCGGTGTCGAGGAGGACGACGCCGACACCGGCGACGAACTCGTCGCGGTGTTGGCCGGCGAGGGTGAAGTCGGTCGGATCGAAGTCAGTGGCCCGACCCTGTTCTCGGGCTACTGGCCCGACGGCGCCGGCGGACCGGACGCCGACGGTTGGTTCGTCACCGGCGACTACGGCTACCTCGACGACCGGGGCGAGCTGCATCTGGTCGACCGTGCCTCGCGAGACGCTGACCGTGGCCGGATTCACGGTCTATCCGCGGGAGGTCGAGGAGGTGCTCGCCGAACACCCCTACGTCGCCGGGGCCGCCGTGGTCGGGATCCCCGGCCCGGCCGGTGACGACGTGGTGGCGATCCTGGTCGCTCGCCCGGGCACCCGCCCGACCCAGTCCGATCTGGACGAGTTCGTGGCGGACAAGCTGCCGGCGTTCAAGCGTCCTGCCCACTACCGGGTGGTCGAAGCGCTGCCGCGCAAAGAACTCGGCCGGATCGACCGGGCGGCGGCCCGCCAGGCCTACGCAACGGCCGAGGGCATCGACCTGACCGCTGCCGCGGGCGGGTTGACCGCGGTCTCCGCGACGAGGACCACGGTCGGGCCGGAGACCGGGTCGCCGGCCGAGCGGACCGGCGAGGCGACCGCCGGGTCCGCCGACGGTCCCACCGTCGCCCCGGAACCGGCCGCCGACCTGGCCGAACTGGGCAACCGGTTGCTCGGCCAGGACCGCGGTGGCCGCGGCGCGGAGGACACGGACGAGGACCTGTTCGGCGACGAGGTCGGCTGACCCACCGATTCGTCGGGGAGCCGATTGTCGGACGTCCTAACGATCGGCCACACTTGGGTCTTCGCCGCCGCCCGTCGGCGTCAAGGGGGACCGATGGCCTACCGCAGAGTGGACCGTGAACTTCCGTCGGACGAGGCCCGTGCCGTCCTCGAGCTGACCCGCGACCTCGTCCGCTCCGAACTGGAGCCGAGGGTGGACGACGCCGAGTCGACCGGCACGTTCCCCCGCCAGGTATTCACCCTGCTCGGGGAGGCCGGGCTGCTCTCGCTGCCCTACCCGGAGCGTTACGGCGGCGGCGGCCAGCCCACGGTCGTCTACCTGCAGGTGCTGGAGGAGCTGGCCAGGGGGTGGTTGGCGGTGGCCCTGGGCACCAGCGTGCACGTGCTGTCCTGCCACGGTGTGGCCGCGTTCGGCAGCGAGGAACAGCGGGCCGAACTGTTGCCGGCGATGCTCGGCGGCCACACCCTCGGTGCGTTCTGCCTGTCCGAGCCGCAGGCCGGGTCCGATGTCGGTGCCATGCGGACCACCGCGACCCGAACGACCGATGGCTATCTGGTGAACGGTACGAAGGCCTGGATCACCCACGGCCCGATCGCCGACTTCTATCTGCTGATGGCCCGTACCGGCCAGGGCCACGGCGGGATCTCGGCCTTCCACGTGCCCGGCGGCACGGCAGGGCGTGACCGCCGCGGTCCCCGAACGCAAGATGGGTCTGCGCAGCTCGGTGACCTCTCAGGTGCACTTCGCCGATGTCGCGTTGCCGCCGACCGCCCTGCTCGGCGCGGAGGGGGCCGGATTCAAGGTGGCCCTGTCGGCCCTGGACTCCGGACGACTGGGGATGGCTGCCTGCGCCGTCGGTGTCGCCCAGGCGGCCTTCGACGTCGCCGTCGACTACGCGGGGGACCGGCGCACCTTCGGGGTGCCGATCGCCGATCACCAGGGGATCGGGTTCCTGTTGGCCGACGCGGCCGCGGCCATCCAGGGCGCGCGACAGCTCTACCTGTTCGCGGCCCGGCGCAAGGATGCCGGTCTGCGGTTCTCCACCGAAGCGGCGATGGCCAAGTTGGTGGCGACGGACATGGCCATGCAGGTCACCACGGACATGGTCCAGGTGCTCGGCGGGGCCGGCTATGTGCAGGACTATCCGGTGGAACGGTTCATGCGTGAGGCCAAGGTGCTGCAGATCGTCGAGGGCGCGAACCAGGTCCAGCGGATGGTCATTGCCAGGTCACTGACCCGGAGTCGGGTGTGACCGGCCCACCGATCGCGAGCGGTCCGGCGGTGATCACCCTGCTGACCCGGTCCGGCTGTCATCTGTGCGAGGCCGCCAGGGTGGTGGTGGCCGACGAGGCCCGGCTCGCCGGGGTGGACTGGGTCGAGGTCGACGTCGACAGCGATCCGGAACTACGCGCGGACTTCGGCGACCTGGTTCCGGTCGTGCTGGTCGACGGGCATCGAACATGCTCACTACCGGGTGGACCCGGGCAGGCTGCGCGCCGCGCTGCAGATGCGTCCCAGAAGCTGAGATTCTTCAACGTTCATGGACTTTGTGCCTGTGTGCACAAGTGACTAGGGTCTACCGCATCGACGGCCGTCAGTTCGGGTCAACCGGGCGGGCCGTCGCTCGAGTCGCGGGGGCACGCCTCCCGCGCTTCCGACAAGTGAAAGCGGCAAGGGTGAGCGTGCAGACCGGTGGGGAGCATGACGGCCGGCACCGTATCGCTGCCAGGGTCACCACCGGTGCGCGCGGAATGCCGGAGGCCACCGTGGCCCGACTCGCCGGCTACCTCCAGGTGCTGTCCACCTGGCCGGCCGGCGGCACCATCTGCTCCGAGGATCTGGCCAGGGCGGCCGGCGTCAACCCGGCCAAGCTGCGGCGCGACCTGAGCTACCTGGGCAGCCACGGCACCCGTGGGGTCGGCTACGACGTGGCCACCCTGACCGAGGAGATGACCAGGGCGCTCGGCGCCCAGCAGTCGTTCCGGGTCGCGCTGGTCGGGGTCGGAAATCTCGGCCGGGCGTTGGCCGCGCTACTCGGGGTTCCGCGGTCGCGGGTTCACCCTCGCCGCGTTGTTCGACGTCGACCCGGCCAAGATCGGCCGACGGATCGACGGCCTGGTCATCGAGCCCGCCGCCGACCTGGTCGCCGTGTGCACGGCCCGTCGGGTCAGCATCGGCGTCATCGCCACACCGCGGGACGCCGCGCAACAGGTCGCCGACGTGCTGTGCGCCGCGGGGGTCACCTCGATCCTCAACTTCGTTCCGACGGTGCTGAATGTCCCGATGGGGGTCGAGGTTCGGCGGGTCGACCTCGGTTTGGAACTGCAATTGCTCGCCTTCCACGAAGTGAACCGGGAACGGGACCGCATTGCGGTACCGGCAACCGCGGGCGGGTCGATCGAGCGCGAAACAGGCGGAGGGTTCATGTCGATGGCAGGGAGTGGGTCGTGAGCCGCGCACGGAGGACAGCCGGACGGGTCGCGTTCATCGGAGCCGGACCGGGCGATCCCGGTCTGCTGACCGTGCGTGCCCATGAGGTGCTCGCCGGGGCGACCTTGGTGGTCACCGACCCGGACGTGCCGGCGATGATCACCGCTATCGCCGAATCGGCGGAGATCAGACCGGCGCTCGGCGAGCCGGCCGAGGTGGCCAAGGCGCTTGAGCGCCGCCGCACGAGCGGGCGCGGCTGTGGTGCGGCTGGTCGCCGGGGATGTGCTCACGGCCGACCCGGTGGTCAAGGAGATCCAAGCCGTCGCCCGGACGGTGGTTCCGTTCGAGGTTGTCCCCGGGCTGTCCGCGGCGACCGCGGCCGCCGCATACGCCGGCATCCCGGTCGGTTCCCTGCACACGGTCGGCGACGTCCGGTCGATCACCGACTGGCGCCGGCTGGCCGGTGCGCCCGGGTCACTGCTGCTGCACGCCGCCGCCGGTCACCTGGCCGACGCGGCGACCGCGCTGGCCGAATCGGGGTTGGCGCCGGAGACGCCGGCGACGATCACCTCGGGTGCCACCCTGCCGACCCAGCGGACCGTCGACGGCACACTGGCCACGCTGGACGGCATCGGCCGCGGACATGTCCGGGTCGCTGATCATCGCCCTCGGCGCCGGTGCGTCCCAGCGGGGCAAGCTCTCCTGGTGGGAGTCGCGGGCCATGTACGGCTGGCGGGTGCTGGTGCCCCAGACCAAGGACAGCCAGGACGCCATGGTCGATCTGTTGCGCGGGCACGGCGCCATGCCCGAGCGGGTGCCGACCATCGCGGTCGAACCGCCGCGGACCCCGGCCCAGATGGAGCGTGCGGTCAAGGGCCTGGTCGACGGCCGGTACCAGTGGATCGTCTTCACCTCGACCAACTCGGTGCGCGCCGTGTGGGAGAAGTTCACCGAGTTCGGCCTGGACGCCAGGGCGTTCGCCGGGGTCAAGATCGCCTGTGTCGACTCGGTCACCGGCGACGCGGTACGCGCGCTCGGCATCGTGCCCGAGCTGATCTCCGGACACCCGGAGTCCTCGGTCGGACTGCTGGACGACTTCCCCGACTACGACGACCTGCTCGACCCGGTCGAACCGGGTGCTGCTCCCGCGGGCCGACATCGCCACCGAGACACTCGCCGAGGGCCTGCGCGAGCGTGGCTGGGAGATCGACGACGTCACTGCCTACCGGACGGTGCGCGCTGCGCCGCCGCCGGCCCCGGTGCGCGAGGCGATCAAGTCCGGCGGGTTCGAGGCGGTCTGCTTCACGTCGGCGTCCACCGTGCGCAATCTGGTCGGCATCGCCGGCAAGCCGCACGCCCGCACGCTGGTCGCCTGCCTCGGGCCCAAGACCGCCGAGACCGCGTACGAGTTCGGTCTGCGGGTGGACGTGCAACCCGAGGTGGCCGAGGTAGGCGCGCTGATCGAGGCGCTGGCCGAACATGCCTCCCGGTTGCGGGCCGAGGGCGCGCTGCCGCCGCCGCGCAAGGCGCCGCGGCGACGCTGAGATCCGCGCGCGGTCCGCTACCGTTTCGGACATGACGACACCGCAGGACCCGAATCGCCCGGATCCGTGGACCGCCGGGACGTCGGGCCAGCCGTATCCGGGCGCCGCCCAGCCGTCCCCAGGGGCCGCGCAGACGTACCCCGGCCAACCCCCATACCCGGGTGGTCAGTACCCCGGTGGCCAGTACCCGGGTGGCCAGTACCCGGGTGGTCAGTACCCGGGTGGTCAGTACCCGGGTGGTCAGTACCCGGGTGGTCAGTACCCGGGCCAGCCGACGACCGGCGGCTATCCGGCCGGCCAGACCCCGTACCAGGGTGGTCAGTACCCGGCCGCCGGCTATCCGGGAGCCCCGCAGTACCCCGGCGGTCCGGTCACACTGCCGCCGGCCCCCGCCGTACCCGGCTCGGTCACCGGCGCTTTCGCGATCTTCGTGATCTCCGCGATCTGGGCGGTGGTCAGCGTGATCCTGGTCCTCAACTCGTCGATCTGGGACGAAGCCCTCGCGGCGGCGCGCGAGTCCGGGGCGATCACCACGAACGCTGATTCCGTCATCAGCGTCGTGAAGACCACGAGCATCGCCTTCGCGGTGATCTTCGCGGCGCTCTACGTGTTCTTCGCGTTCAAGATGCGGGCGGGCCGGAACTGGGCCCGCATCACCCTGACCGTGCTCGCGGCGCTGTCGCTGATCCAGGCGTTCGGGTACCGCGCCAACGTCACGGTCAACGGCCGGGTGTACGAAACGAGTGCGCTGTGGCAGGGGGTGCTGGCGGCGGCGTTGTCCCTGATCGCGATCATCCTGATGTACGTCAAGCCGTCGAACGAGTACTTCGCCGCCATGAAGGCGCGCAAGTACGTCGGGTGATGGGCCCGGAAGTGGCCGTAGCATGGGCCGTGGCCAGGTAAATTCGCTGCTATGACGACACCTGGGTCCGACCGTCCGCGCCGTGGCTTCCTGGCCGGGATGGCGGAGCGGCTGACGCCGCCAGTGGTCCCCGAGGACGACGACCCGACCCAGCCGCTGGTGCCGCCGACGGCCGTCAGGGTGGCGGTGGTGCTGGCCATCGTGGCCGGCGCGCTGTACCTGTTCATCGGATTGGTCGGGGCGTTCAACACCAGCTCGGCCATCGACGTCCAGGTGGCCAACTACAACGCGAAGATCGTCGAGTGCCAGGAGAAGGTCGGCGGGATCGGCGACCAGGTGACAACGACGCCGGCTGACGCCGTCAAGGATCTGGCCGCGACGTGCGCGAAGCTGCAGCCCCTGACCCCCGCGGTGATCCAGTCGGCCAAGACGCAGAACTTGCTGTTCTCCGTCATCATCGCGCTCATGGGGGCGGCCGCGGTGGGCGCCGGATGGTTCCTCAGGGCCGGGGCGAAGTGGGCGAAGCGAGTGCTGATCGGCCTGATCGCCCTCGCCTTCGTCGGCACCCTGCTGCTCGGGATCGGCAACCTGCTGCTGCTGGTGGGCACGCTACTGCTGGCGGTGGCGGTGATGCTCACCATCGTCGGCCGGGGCGGGGTGTACTTCACCCGCGTCGCCAACCGTCGCCGGCCCACGTGAGCTTCGCCCCGGCCGAACCGGGGCCCCCGGTCGGCGCACCGGTGGCCGCGCCGGCGGCGGCCAGGTCGCGGGCGCTGGTCCTGCGCGCCGTGCTCGCCGTGCTGCTGGCCATCGTCGCGGCGATTTTTGCCGTGCTGCTCTACCGGCACGGCGTCCAGCACTGGCCGTTCGGCCCGGTGGCGCCCGAGAAGACCCAGACGTATGTGCCCAGGTACATCGGTCCGTGGATGGTGGCCGCGGCCGGTGCCCTGCTGGTATCCGGGCTCCTGCTGGTCTCCGCCGGGAGCGATGCCTCTCGCGCAGCCATGCCCCGGCGGGCCGCGCACCTGCACGGCACCGCGACCGGATGAAGGACGAACGTCCCGCGCGGTCCGCAACTGGACCGGGCGGCGGCTCGGACTGGAACACTGGATCCGTGGCTCCGGCAACCCGAACCGTCGTGCATCTGCTGCGGCACGGTGAGGTCCACAATCCGCAGAAGATCCTCTACGGCCGGCTCCCCGGCTACCGGCTCTCCGACGCCGGCCGGGCGATGGCCGAGGGCATCGCCGACCACCTCGCCGGCAGCGACATCACCTACCTGGCGGCATCCTCGCTGACCAGGGCGCAGGAGACCGCCACTCCGAGCGCGCAGGTGCTCGGGCTGCCGATCACCACCGACGACCGGCTCATCGAGGCGGCGAACGAGTTCGAGGGACTGCGGGTCGCCGTCGGCGATGGCGCACTGCGGCGCCCACAGCACTGGCCGAAGCTGCGCAATCCGCTGCGAGCCGTCCTGGGGTGAGCCCTATCTCGACGTCGCGCACCGGATGCTGGGGGCGGTGTATGCCGCGGTCGGGCGGGCCGAGGGACACCAGGCGCTGCTGGTCAGCCATCAGTTGCCGATCTGGACCGTTCGTCGCTATCTCGAGGGTCGGCGGCTGTGGCACGTCCCCACCCGGCGCCAGTGCGGGCTCGCCTCACTCACCTCGCTGCGGTTCGAGGACGGGGTGTTCGTCGGGCTGAGCTATGCCGAACCGGTCGCGCACCTGGCCGCGACGGCCGCTGACCGCCCGACCGGCCCGCAGGTGGGCGCATGAGGAGGCGATCGCTCGCCGCCTGGATGGCGACCGTGCTGGCCGTCGTGCTCGCGGTCTGTGCCGGCTGCTCGACCGGCGACGACGCGGCGGTGTACGGCGGGTCGTTCACCTTCGTCTCGCCGGGTGGCAAGACCGAACTGAGCTATCCGGTCGCCGAGCGACGGACCGTCGGCACGCTGTCCGGGCCGAACCTGGACGGGACCGGCACCGTGTCGGTGGCCGACTACCCGAACGACGTGGTGGTGCTGAACTTCTGGGGATCCTGGTGCGGACCCTGCCGGGGCGAGGCCGACGACCTGAACACGGCCGCGGCCGCACTCAAGAGCGACGGGGTGCAGTTCCTCGGGATCAACGTGAAGGACTCGCAGAGCGCCGGCGCCGACTTCCTGGCCAGCAAGCAGGTCGGCTACCCGTCGATCTTCGACCCGACCATGCGCACCCTGCTGTCCATCCGCGGCTACCCGGCCACCGCGATTCCGTCCACCGTCGTGCTCGATCGGCAGCATCGGGTGGCGCACATCTGGCTGGACACCGTGACCGTCGACGAGCTCACCGCAGCCATCGCGCCGATCGCCGCCGAGAAGTGATCGGCGCAGGTGGGACGATGATCCTCGCGGCGGCCGACGGCAGTTCGATCACCGACACGGTGATCTCCGGACCGTTCCTGCTGGCCGGCGGCCTGGCGCTGGCCGCCGGCGTGGTGTCCTTCGCCTCGCCCTGCGTGCTGCCGCTCGTCCCCGGCTACCTGGCCTATCTGGTCGGTCTGGTGGGCGCCGAGGGCACAGAAAACGCCGGGAACACCGCCGCCGGCCGGGTCAGGGGCCCGGCCACCGCCGCGGTGCGCAGCCGGGCGGTGGCCGGGACCCTGCTGTTCGTCGCCGGCTTCACCGTCGTGTTCCTGGCCGAGTCCCTGCTGGTGCTCGGCCTGGCTGCCGCGCTGCAGCAGCACGTCGAGCTGCTGACCCGGCTCGGCGGCGCGATCGTCATCGTGATGGGTCTGGCCATGCTCGGCTACGTCCGCCCGTTGCAGCGCGAGGCGCGGATCCACGCCCGCCCCACCGGCCGGGTGTGGGGCGCCGTGCTGCTCGGTGCGTTCTTCGCGATCGGCTGGACGGTCTGCATGGGACCGACCTTCGTCGGTGTCAACGCGCTGGCCATCAGCTCCGACTGGAACGGGAACGCCTGGCGCGGGCTGACCCTGGTCATCCTGTACTGCATCGGCCTCGGCCTGCCGTTCGTCGCTCTCGCCTTCGGTTTCGGCTGGGCCACCAGCAGCGGTCGGCGTGCTGCGCCGGCACTCCAGGACCATCCAGGTGATCGGCGGAGTGCTGCTGATCGTGCTCGGCGTGCTGATGGTGACCGGGCTCTGGGGTGACCTGGTGGCCTGGCTGCGGGCCAGGTACGCCGACGTCGGGACGGTGCTGTGACCTCGCCGAGCGCGGGCCCGGCCGAGCGCGGGGTGGCCGATCGGGTGGCCGACTCGCAACTCGCCGAACTGGACCGTGCCGACCACGACGGGGCCGATCCCGAAGGGTCCGACCTCGAGGGGGACCCGCCCGACGACGGTGCGTCGCCGGCTCTCGACGGGCGGCTCGGCTCGGGCCCGCGGCGCCGCAAACCCGTTCCGCTGCAAACGATCTGGGCATTCTTCCGCAATCTGTGGCGTCGACTGACCAGCATGCGCACCGCGCTGCTGCTGCTGTTCCTGCTGGCCATGGCGTCGCTGCCGGGCGCGCTGCTGCCGCAGTGGTCGCTGAACACGACCAAGACCGCGCAGTACATCGTCGACCATCCGACGCTGGGACCGTGGCTGGACCGGCTCGGCTTCTTCGAGGTGTTCGCCTCGCCCTGGTACGCGGCCATCTACCTGCTGCTGTTCACCTCGCTTGATCGGCTGTGTGCTGCCGCGCAGCTGGGAGTTCGTCCGGCAGCTGCGGGCCGACCCGGTGGCCACTCCGCGCAACCTCGGCCGGCTTCCGCACCACGCCCGGGTGACCGTTCGCCGGCTCACCCGATCAGGTCGCCGACCGGGTCGCCACCGGGCTCGACCGGCCGTCGCGGCCGCCGCTGGCGGGTCGCCCGCCGGGCGGAGCCGGCGGGCACGGTGACCCTGTCCGCCGAGCGCGGTTACCTGCGTGAGGTCGGCAACCTGGTGTTCCACCTGTCCCTGCTCGGCCTGCTGGTCGCCGTCGCGGTCGGCAAGCTGTTCGGCTACGAGGGCTCGGTGATCGTCACCACCGGCCAGGGCTTCTGCTCGACTGTCGCCGGCCAGCTACGACAACTTCCGGCCCGGGCTCACCGTCGACGGCACCGAGCTGAATCCGTTCTGCGTCCAGGTCGACTCCTTCCACGCCGACTACACCGACGCCGGCCAGGCCATCGCGTTCCGGGCCGACAGGTCCGCTACCAGGACGCCGCCGCACCGTGACCGGCGACTCATGGCACCAGCGCCGTGCTGCAGGTCAACGACCCGCTGCGGATCGATGGCGAGCGGCTCTACCTGCTCGGCCACGGCTACACCCCGCAGTTCCAGGTGACCTTCCCGGACGGTGAGGTCCGCGAGCTACGCGCAGCCGTTCGTGCCGGCCGGCGGCGATCCGAACTTCACCTCGGAGGGGGCGGTGAAGGTCGCCGATCCGCCCGGCGTCACCGGCGACGACATGCGCAAGCACCAACTGGCCATCGTCGGGATCTTCGCGCCCGACCGCGGTCGATCACCGACGGGATCATGTCCTCGGCGCTACCCGGCGGCGCTGAAACCCGGCGTGGCGGTGGACATCTACCGCGGCGACCTCGGGATGGAGAGCGGCCGGCCGCAGTCGGTGTTCGCCATCGACCAGGACCAGGTCGACAAGGGCGCGCTGGTCAAGCAGGCGCGGGTGAACCTGTACCGCGGCCAGTCGGTGACCCTGGACGACGGCACCGACGATCACCTTCACCGGGCTACAAGGAGTGGGTGTCGCTGCAGACCTCCTACGACCCGGCGCAGGTTCTGGGCGCTGGTGTCCGCGGTCTTGCTGTTGGCCGGACTGATGCTGTCGTTGACGATCAAGCGGCGGCGGGTGTGGTTCCGGCTCGGCCCGACCGGGCCGGACGCACGGCGGGCCGTACCGTTGTCGAGATCGGCGGGCTGGCCCGGACCGATCAGGCCGGGTACGGCGAGGAGTTCGTCGGCTGGTCGGCGCTGGCCGGGAGCCGCGTCGGCCGGACCGACCGGATGCGGTGGCGTGCACGAGCGGGCACGACGCGGAAAGGCGTCTGAGCATGGTCAACGAGTCGCTGGCCCGACTGTCGGACCTGGCGTTCGAGTGCGCGATGGCCGGCTATCTGGTCGCCCTGGTCTGCTACGGCATCGAGTTCGCCGCCGGACGGCGGCATCCAGCCGACCGCGGCCGAGGCGGCCAGCGTCGACCTGCGCGGGCCGCGACCGCGGCCGGTGGGACCAGCGGTGATCACCCGCCGTCCGGCATCGGGGTGGTTCCGCCGCCGGACAAGGCGCCGTGGGGCGTCCGGTTCGGCCGGGCGGCCGTGGTGGTCACCGTGGTGGCGCTGGTCGCCAACGTGCTGTCCATCGTCTGTCGCGGCTTCGCGGCCGGACGACTGCCGCTGGCGAACATGTACGAGTTCACCTCGATGATCTGTGCCGCGGCGACGTTGTGCTGGTTGGTGGTGCTGGCCAGGACCGGCGCCCGGCAGCTCGGCCTGTTCGTGATGCTGCCGGTCGGCGCTGCTGGCCTTCGTGGCCGGCACGGTGCTCTACACGCCGGCCGGTCCGGTGGTGCCCGCGCTGAACTCGTACTGGAAGTGGATCCACGTCACGACCATCTCGCTGTCCGCGAGCGTGCTGTTGGTGTCCGGCGCCGCGTCGCTGATGTACATCCTGCGGCACCGCTACGAGCGCAAGCTGGCCGCGGCGACAGCGGCCTCGGCGTCGGCGCCGGCGGCGACGAGCCGGCGGTCGACGCCGGGCGCTGGATCCGAGCGTCGACTCAGGCGGCGGTCGAGGTGGCGGCCGACCGGTCGATGCTGCCAAGCTGCCGTCGCTGGCGACGCTGGACCGGATCGCCTACCGGACCGCGATCGTCGCGTTCCCGGTCTACACCTTCGCGATCATCGCCGGCGCGATGTGGGCCGAGGTGGCCTGGGGACGGTACTGGGGCTGGGACCCCAAGGAGACGGTCGCCTTCGTCAGCTGGGTGTTCTACGCCGGCTACCTGCACGCCAGGGCGACCGCCGGCTGGCGCGGCGTGCGGGCGGCCTGGATCTCGGTGGTCGGCTTCGCGACCATCGTCTTCAACCTGTTCTTCGTGAACATGGTCGTGTCCGGCCTGCACTCCTACGCCGGGTCTGAACTGAGCTCCGCGGTGCCGAGCCGGCACGAGCTCGACGGTGCGATCTGCCGTGACTGGGCCGGCTCAGCCGCTCTTGTCCTCGCCGCGCAGCTTGCGGTCGATCTCGCTCAGGAACTCAGGGTCGTCGTCCGGTGCGATCGGACGGGGCGGCCTTGGTCGGCCGGTGCAGTCGCGGGCGGTGCGGTCGGCTCCTGCCGTTCCGGTCGCGCATGGCCGTCCGCACCGAACCCGCGCCACGCCAGGGTGATCACCAGCACCGTCACCGCGAGGGCCACGAGCACGTACATCGGCGCCTCCTTCTGTCCGCCCCACACCTTACGCACGTCGGCGCCGCTGCGTTGGCCGGTCGAAGCACCACGCTTGGATCAGACCAGGTGCCGTCTGACGGACGACCACCCGGCAGCTCCGATCGGTGACAGGACGTCCGCCCGGGCGGGCCGATGTCGCATCGAGCCCGGGGCGGGTCGGTGGTCAAGGTCAGGCGCTGGTGCGCGAGGCCTCGACGGTCAGGTCGGCGAGCAGTGCGCTGACCTCGGACTCGCGGAACCGACGGTGCCCACCGGGGGTGCGGATCGAACCGATGCGGCCGGCCGACGCCCAGCGGGTGACCGTCTTGGGGTCGACCCGGAACATCAATGCGACCTCACCAGGGGTCAGCAATCGTTCGGTGTTCTCGACACTCACCTGTTGTGCCTCCTCATCGATTCGTGCCCGGAACACGGACTGCGCTTGTGGTGCGTGCGCGCCGGGACTGGCGTGTGATGCCCATTGTGCGCCATTCGGACGGTTACTCGATAGTTAGCCCGCTACCGCAGTGCTTCAAACATACGCTTTGTCCGGAATAGACCTTTCCACCGAACTTACCCGGATGGGCGATCTGGGGCGTCTCGCCTGGTGTGGCGCCGGTCGCGAACCTCGCAGCCGCCGTAGCGACAACTGGCACGGATCGGATCGACCCGTCCGGAGCATGCTCCGGCGACCTCTCGTACTGCTGAGTAACGGCCAGGTCACGTGAAAAGAGCATTGCTCTCGATTTGTACAATGATCTTGCCCCGGGCGTGCCGCCCGACCCTGGGGCACCGCCCCGGGCCGGTCCGGGTCGTGCACACTACGAAGCAGCGACGGCAGAGCGCAAGGAGTGAGGGATGGACGCAGTGGACCGACGGCTGCTCGACGCGCTGCGCACCGACGGCCGGGCCTCCTACGCCGAGCTGGCCCGCTCGCGTCGGGCTCTCGTCGTCCGCGGTGCACGAACGGGTCGCCAAGCTGGAGTCGGCCGGGCGTCATCACCGGGTATCGCGCGGTCGTCGAGCCGGCGGCGATCGGTCTCGGCGTCACGGCGTTGATCGGCATCGATCCCGGGGAGAACGGGCAGGACGAGCAGATCGCCGCGGCGCTCGACGGCGATGGTCGAGGTGGAGAGCTGCTACGCGGTGGCCGGCGACGAGGCCTTCATCCTCAAGGTGCGGGTCGCCGACCGTCGACGACCTGCACGCTGCCTCGGACGTCTGCGCGACATCGACGGGGTCGCCCGCACCCGCACCACGGTCGTGCTGGCCACCAGGTTCGAGGCCCGGCCCAGCCGGCCGGACAGGCCGACGGACCGCGACATCCACCGACCGACCAGGGACGACGCGTGATCATCGCTCGACCTGGCCAAGCGCCTGGCGGCGGCCGGGGTGCGCTGGGAGCCGGCCGAGGGCGACCGCTTCGCCATCCCCGACAAGGGGCTGGACGGGACGGTGTTCGTGGTCGCGACCATGGTCGTCGACGTGGTCGGAACCGTCGGGACGTAGCCTGTTGCGGTTCAACGGGACCGTCGAGTGGGCGCTGGACAGCATCCTGCAGGAGGAGGTCGTCTGGTTGCCCTCCGAAGAACAGCTGCGCGACCTGCTCGGTGGCACCTTCCGATCGCTCCGGGTTGACGGAGCGGCTACCGGGTCGACCTGCAGGTGGCCGGCCGGCCGGTCGCCGGGTCCGCGCCGAGTGCCGTCGACGCGTACGCCAGGGCGCTCCTGTTGCTCGCCCCCGGCGAGGACGACCGGTGAACACCGGACAGGCCGAGCTGGCCAGGACCCTGGCCGGCTACACCCTGCTGCGGGTCGGATTGCTCGTCGGCGTATTCCTGGTGCTGTACTACGTGCCGCTGCTGTTCGGCGTGGAGGTGCCGCTGCTGCTCGCGGTGCTGTTGGCGGTCGTCCTGCAGCTGCCCATGGCCTGGCTGTTGTTCCCGGGTCAACGGCACCGGATCGGGGTCCTGCTGGCCGCGCGATCGAGCGAGCGGGGCGGGGAACGGGCACGACTGCGGGCGGCGCTGGCCGGTGAGGACGCTGCGGACGACAACGGGTAGTCGGGCGATTCGCCCGGGCGAGGCGCCGAGGCTGCGTGGCCGGACCTCGCAGGGCCGACTAGACCAGCGCGCGGATCTTCGGGCGCAACCAGTCGAGCACGTTCTCGTCGTCGGCGATCAGGCGATGGGTGATCAGCAGGTGGCCAGGGTCCAGGATCCAGGCGTGCTTGGTCTTCACCGGGATCACCGTGATGCGCAGTTCGAACGGCCGGGCCGTGCGTCCGGCCGCCGATTCGAGATCGTGGACCAGCTCGGTCAGCCGGGTCCCCGGGGCCAGGTGATCGCGTTTGAGCCGCGGGTCGTCGGCGAACGCTTCGGCCCAGAGCAGCGCCTGGGTGTGATGCCGGACGAGCAGCGCGCGCAGCTCCGGGACGTGCGCGAAGGACTTGAACGCGGGCGGCGTCAGTTCGCGCATCGCGGCCGTGCCGACCTGCACGGCGTGCCGCCACCAGCGCGCCCACTGGATCGAGGCCGCGGCCAGCTCGATGCTGGTCAGCTGCAGCGGCTCCAGCGGCGGTGGCCGACGCGACCACGCCGGCCACGCACTCGCCGGCGGGTCCAGCGGCGGGATCTCGGGGTCGGTGCGTGCGGTCAGCTGGTAGATCTCCCGCAGGTAGAGCGCAAGCCGCAGCACCGGCGGCTCGTCTATCGAGATCCGCCAGCTGTGCCGACCGGCGACGTACACCCGTCCATCGTGCCAACTCAGGGCACCCGGGCGCGAGTACGAATGTGCAACGGTTCTGGTCGGAGGGTTGGGCTCGGGCCCGGACGGGTCGGATTCGGCCGGGCCTCAGGTACCCAGCACGAGCCCGGCGGTCAGCAGCACCGCGTAGGCCACCTGCACCCGGCCGGTCTGACCGAGGACCGGGATCAGTGCCCGGCCCCTGGCCCCGGCCAGCACCGTGCGCACCGGGGTGATGGCCAGTAGCGCCGAACCGAGGGCGAGCAGACACCACGGGTGGGGCGACCCCGATGACCGCAACCGCCAGCATCGCGCCGCCGAGGAGTAGGACGTAGACCTTGCGGGTCAATGACTCTCCGAGCACGACGGCCAGCGTCCGCTTGCCCGCGGCCGGGTCGGTGTGCACGTCGCGGAGGTTGTTGGCGACCAACAGCGCGCAGGCCAGCAGGCCGACGCCGATCGGCAGCGGCCAGCGCGGTCCACGACACCCGGCCGGCCTGCACGTAGGTGGTGCCCAGCACGGCCACCAGCCCGAAGAACACGAAGACGAAGATCTCGCCGAACCCGGCGTAGCCGTACGGACGGGGCCCGCCGGTGTAGAACCAGGCGGCGAGCACGCAGACCGCCCCGACCAGGAGCAGCCACCAACCGGCGACCGCGGCGAGTGCGATCCCGGCCAGCGCCGGCGACGCCGAAGGCGGCGAACGCGGCGGCCTTGACCGTGCCCGGGCGGGCCGCGCCGGAGCCGACCAGGCGGAACGGCCCGACCCGATCGGCGTCCGTGCCGCGGATGCCGTCGGAGTAGTCGTTGGCGTAGTTCACCCCGACCTGCAGGGCCAGCGAGACCACCAGGGCCACCGCGCCGCGCCACCAGGAGAACGCGCCGAGCGCGTAGCCGGCGCCACAGCCGACCAGCACCGGGGCGACGGCCGAGGGCAGGGTGCGCGGCCGAGCCGCTGCCACCCACTGCCTCGCCGACGCCACGACGCCCGACCCTACGGGCCGGGTGCGGCCCCACCCGACCGCGGGTCGTCGCCGGGCGCCGCCGGTGCAGCGTCGCGGACCAGGCGGTCCCGGATCGCCCGGCGATCGGGTTTTCCCGGGCCTCGTTCCGGGATGGTGGCGACCACCTCGACCCGCTGCGGCCGTTGATGGGGCGCCAGTGCCCCCAGCCGGCGAATCGCGTCCGCGTCGAAGTCGGGCCCGGCCGGCACCACCACCGCGGTGACCAGCTCGCCCCACTGCGCGTCCGGCACCCCGACGACGACGACGGCGGCCACTCCGGGCAGCGCGGCGATGGCTGCCTCCACCAGCTGCGGAGGCACCTTCAGGCCGCCGGTGACGATGACGTCGTCCGCCCGCCCGAGCACCCGCAGGCGTCCGTCCGACCAGGCGCCGAGGTCACCGGTGACGAAGCGGCCCGGGACGGCGAAGGCGGCGTCGTCCGGTCGGCCGCGATAGCCCCTGGCCACCATCGGCCCGGAGAGGACGACCCGACCCTGGCCACCGGACGCGGCGTCGGGGGTCTGCAGGTCGACCGTGACACCGTCCAGTGGACGGCCGTCGTAGACGCAGCCGCCGCAGGTCTCGGTCATCCCGTAGGTGGTGACGACGGCGACGCCGGCGGAGCGGGCCGCGCACGAGCAGGGCCGGTGCGGTGGCCGCACCGCCGACCAGCACGGCGTCGAACCCGGCGAGCGCGGCCGTCGCCGCCGGGTCCTGCAGGATCCGGTGCAGCTGGGTGGGCACCAGCGAGACGTACCGGCGGCCGGCCGGCATGGTGGCTGCGGTTGCGGTGAACATCTCGGGCCGGAACGGGCCGGCGGGCAGCACGATCGGTGGCTCGCCGCGCAACGACCGCAGCAGTACCTGCAGGCCGGCGACGTGCCACGGCGGCAGCGCCAACAGCCAGCGGCCGGGTCCGCCGAGCCGGTCGTCGGTGGCCGCCGCCGAGGCCCGCAGCGCGCCCGCGGACAACAGCGCGCCCTTGGCCGCCCCGGTCGATCCCGAGGTGGCGACGACCAGCGCGGTCGGATCGGCCGGGTCGTCCTCGCCCGCGCCCAGCGGGAGCACCAGGGGCAAGCTCGGCCGGAGCCGCGGTGCCTTCCTGCGACGGGCAGCAGCGCAGGGCCGCGTCCGGCCAGCGCCGCCGCGAGCGCCGGCAGCGCCTCGAGCACCCGCGGCCCGGCCGGCAGCGGCAGCGGCTCCAGGATCCGTCGGCCGGAGGGCCCGGCGGGTCGGGGTGCGGGACCACCGGTCAGTAGGCCCAGGGGAACCGGGTGAAGTCGGCCGGCCGCTTCTCCAGGAACGAGTCCCGGCCCTCGACCGCCTCGTCGGTGCCGTAGGCGAGCCGGGTCGCCTCACCGGCGAACAGTTGCTGGCCGACCAGGCCGTCGTCGACCAGGTTGAACGCGTACTTGAGCATGCGCTGCGCGGTGGGCGACTTGGCGTTGATCTCGGCGGCCCACTGCAGCGCGACGTTCTCCAACTCGGCGTGCGGTACCACCGCGTTGACCGCGCCCATGGCGTGCATCTGCTCGGCGGTGTACTCCCGGCCCAGGAAGAAGATCTCCCTGGCGAACTTCTGCCCGACCATCCGGGCCAGATAGGCCGAACCGTAGCCGCCGTCGAAACTGCCCACGTCGGCGTCGGTCTGCTTGAACCGGGCGTGCTCGGCGGACGCGAGGGTGAGGTCGGCGGTGACGTGCAGGGAGTGGCCGCCGCCGGCCGCCCAGCCCGGCACGACGGCGATGACCACCTTGGGCATGAACCGGATGAGCCGCTGTACCTCGAGGATGTGCAGCCGGCCGGCCCGGGCCGGATCCACCGTCTCGGCGCCCTCGCCCTCGGCGTAGCGATAGCCGTCCCGGCCGCGGATCCGCTGGTCACCGCCGGAGCAGAAGGCCCACCCGCCGTCCCGGGGGCTGCGGACCGTTCCCGGTCAGCAGCACGCAGCCGACATCCGGGGTCATCCGGGCGTGATCCAACGCGGCGTACAGCTCGTCGACGGTGTGGGGCCGGAACGCGTTGCGCACCTCGGGCCGGTCGAACGCGATGCGGACCGTGCCGAGATCGCCACCGCCGTCCGCAATCTCGCCGGCCGCCCGCCCGCCGACCGCCCGGTGATAGGTGACGTCGGTGAAGGCGAACCCGTCGACCGGGCGCCATCGGTCGGGATCGAACAGCTCACTGACGCCGGGGGTGGCCATGGCACGACTGTAGGTCGATCTTCATCGAACCCGAACACGGGCCGAACCGCCGCCGTGCACGCCGGGCGCACCGTGGTGACGGGTCGGTGCCCTGCCGGCCGGGAGGGACAATCATGCACAAGCGCAACGCCATCATCTCCGGGGCCGCCGCCGGCGCCCTGGCCCTGGGTACCGCCGTGGTCGTGCTCACCGCGCCCGCCGCTGCCGCCTCGCCGGTACCCGTCGCGGCTGCGGTCGGCACCACCAGCTCGGCCGCCCCGGCGACCGGGTCGAGCACCGCACCGGCCCCGGCCGCCAAGAAGGACAAGGACAAGGTGCTCGACCGCGCCTGCAAGCGCGTGGAGAACGTGGACAAGCGCGCGCAGAAGGCCGTCGACCGGGCCAAGGCCGGCGCCGACACCAAGGGCTCGGTGGCCTGGTTGCAGGCGCAGGCGGCCAAGGCCAAGGCGGCCGGCGACACCGCGACCGCCACGAAGTTCACCGATCGGGCGACGAAGCGGGCCGCCACCGCCACCAAGCTCGAGGCGCTGGCCACCGCGCTGGCCGGCGTGCACTCCGCGCACTGCTGATCTGCAGCACAATGCAGCGGGGCGGGCGGGCAAGAACCCCGCGGGCGGAGGTGACGGGTGACCGACTCGGGGACCGGTCGCGGCCTGGTACTGGTCATCGAGGACGAACCGGCGATCGCCGACGTCATCCGCCGCTACCTGACCGCCGACGGCTTCACCGCGGCCTTCGCCAGGACCGGCGCCGACGGGCTGGCCGCGCTGCGTCGGGACCGGCCGGTCGCCGTGGTCCTCGACATCGGCCTGCCGGACGTCGACGGGCTGACCCTGTGCCGCGACCTGAGGTCGGCCGGTGACTGGACCCCGGTGGTGTTCGTCACCGCCCGCGACGAGGATGTCGACCGGATCCTCGGGCTGGAGGCGGGCGCTGACGACTACCTGGTCAAGCCGTTCCACCCGCGGGAGCTGATGGCCAGGCTGCGGACCGTGCTGCGGCGATCGGGTCCGCAACCGGTCGGCGCCGCCGGGCAGTTGGTCATCGGAGCGGTCCGGGTGGACCTGCCGGGTCGCCGGGTGTACACCGACGGCGACGAGGTCGCCCTGACCGCAACCGAATTCGACCTGCTCGTGCATCTCATGCGGCGGCCGGGGCAGGTCTTCGACCGTCCGTCGTTGCTCAGCTCGGTCTGGGGGTACGCCTCGGCCGCCGGCGCCCGCACGGTCGATGTGCACATTGCCGCGCTGCGGTCCAAACTCGGCGCGGCCAGTCCGATCCGTACGGTCCGCGGAGTCGGATACTCGGCCGAGGCGCCGTGAACGCATCGGTGAGCGCAGCTGCGGCCCACGGCTCGAAGGTCCGGGGCCGACGGATGCCGCTGGCCCTGCAGATCAGCCTGCTGATGGTCGCCGTCGCCGTGCTCACCGCGCTCATCGCAGGCGTGGTCGGCACCGCCCTGATCCGCACCGCGGCCACCGAGACGGCCAGGGCGAACCTGGCCGGCCAGGCCGACGTGGTCGCCGCCCAGCTCTCGGACGCAACCGGGACCAACGGGCAGCGCGTCGGGCTGGGCAAGGTGCAGCAGATCCTCACCGGGCAGGGCATCGCGGTGGTCCGGGTGGGCCCGCGGGGCCGCCAGACGTCCACCGACGACCGGGCCAAACAGGCGGCCACCGAGGCGGGCGTCACGCCCGGTGCCTCGGTGTCGGCGACCGTGCAGGTCGACGGCGTCTCGCTGCTCGTCGAGTCCCGCCCGGTCGACGACGGCGCCGTCGCGCTGGTGGCCCCGCTGGACGTGGCCGCCGCCACCCGCGGAACCCTGCAACGGCGGGTGCTGCTGGCTCTCGGAATCGGCGTCGTCGCGGCCGCCGTCGCCGGATGGTTGTTCGCCCGGCTGGCCACTCGGCCCCTGCGGCGCACCGCCGCGGTCGCGCAGGCGATGGCCGCCGGCGACCGGGGCGTCCGGGTGACGGTCGGCGGCCCCGCCGAGGTTGCCGAAGTGGCCACCGCGGTCAACGGTTTGGCTGACGCGCTGGCCCGCAGCGAAGCCGGCCAACGCGACTTCCTGGCCGCCGTGTCCCACGACCTGCGCACTCCGCTGGCCGGCATCGCCGGGCAGGCCGACGCGCTGGCCGACGGGATCGTCCCCGCCGCCGAGGTGCCCCAGGTGGCCCAGACCATCCGGGCCGAGGCCTCGCGGATGGAACGGATGGTGTCCGACCTGCTCGACCTGGCCCGGCTGGGCTCGTCGACCCTGCGGATCGAACCGGTGCCGGTCGATCTGGCCGGGCTGGTGCGGGGGATGGCCGACGTCTGGTCCGCCCGGTGCCATGCCGCCGGGGTGATGCTGCAGGTGTTCCTGCCCGCGGACCCGGTGGTGGTGCAGACCGATCCGCGGCGCCTGCGCCAGGTCCTCGACGGTCTGGCGGAGAACGCCCTGCGGTTGCTCGGGCCCGGCCGGCCGCTGGTGCTGGAGCTGTCGACCTCCCCCGGCGTCGCCGAGTTGCAGGTCCGCGACGGCGGACCAGGCTTGGCCCCGGAGGACTATCCGGTGGCGTTCGACCAGGGCGTGCTCAACGAGCGCTACCGGGGCCGACGTCCGGTCGGAGCGGGTCTGGGGCTCGGCCTCGCCCGTCAACTCGTGGAGCGGCTCGGCGGCAGCATCGCCGCAGCTCCGGCGCCCGAGGGCGGAGTGGCCATGAGCATCCGGCTACCGCGGCCGGCTCAGGATGCCGGGCCGACCACCGCGCCCATCCCGGCGTCCTGAGCGGGGTCCGCCCCCGGCCGGCCGTGACCAGCGAGTGCACCACAAGCGCCCAGAATCCTTGCGCATTGGGCCTTTTCGGTCCACGGGATGGCGCGGCGGGGGTCGATAAATGGTTGGCCCCCGCGGCGACGGCGGCATACGGTCGTCCGGCGTGCGCGTTCGGGCGCACCCACTCTTCCGGTCGTCGTGGCCGGATGGATGATCGGATCAGATGATGGCGGAGCAGACGCTGCCCGGGCAGCGGTACGACGAGCGCGCGCAGCGACCTACGCCGCGCTGCTACGTCCTGCGCACCCGTCGATTGCTCGAATTGAAGCCGGCGCGCGGCTGAGCCGGCGCGCGCTCTCGACCAATCCCTGAATCTCCGCGTCCACGCGGTGGCTGCGGTCTGCCCGCAGATCGCCGGATGGGTCGCCCACGCATGCCCGACAATCGAAAGGAACAATCATGGAGCAACTCACGGACACCCTGGTCAGCTGGGCGAGCATCGTCGACGAGGCGACGCTGGCGCAGGCGGTCACCACGTCCACCCTGCCGTTCATCCACCCGCACCTCGCGCTCATGCCGGACGCCCACCTGGGCAAGGGCGCCACCGTCGGGTCGGTGATCCCGACCGACGGGGCGATCATCCCGGCCGCGGTCGGCGTCGACATCGGCTGCGGCATGCGGGCGGTCCGGACCCAGCTGACCCGGAGCGCTGTGGCGGCAGGCGATCTCGCGGCCCTGCGGCACTCGATCGAGCGGGGCGTCCCGCTGTCCGCCGGTCACTACAACCGGAAGGTGCTGCCGACCGCCGAGCCGCGGATCGCCGAGCTCGAGCGGGCCGCGGGCGACCGGCTCAAGCGGATCAACCAGTACGCCGGACACTGGCGGAACCAACTCGGCTCGCTCGGCTCGGGCAACCACTTCATCGAGGTGACCGCCGACGAGACCGACCGGATCTGGCTGTTCCTGCACTCGGGATCGCGGGGTATCGGCAATCGGATTGCCATGCACCACATCTCGGTGGCCCAGCAGATCATGACGGCCCACCGTGTCGCGCTGCCGGACCGGGATCTGGCGTACCTGACCGAGGGCACCGACGAGTTCGCCGACTACCTGGCCGAGCTGGTCTGGGCGCAGCTGTTCGCCGCGCTGAACCGGGACGAGATGATGGAGCGGGTGATCAGCGCGCTGAGCCATTGGGCCGGCGTCGACGTCGAGTTGTCCTCGGACATCAACTGCCACCACAACTACACCGCGTCGGAGGAGCACTTCGGCCGGCAGCTGTGGGTGTCGAGGAAGGGCGCGATCCACGCCGGTGCCGGCGTGCCGGGACTGATTCCGGGTTCGATGGGTACCGCGTCGTACGTGGTGGCCGGCAAGGGAAATGCCATGTCGTTGAACTCGGCGCCGCACGGGGCCGGACGGGTGTACAGCCGGTCGAGGGCGCGGAAGGCGTTCACCGTCGACGACCTGCGGGCGGCCATGGTGGGCATCGAGTACCGGGACACCGACGCCTTCATCGACGAGATCCCGGCCGCGTACAAGCCGATCGATCAGGTGATGGCCGACGCAGCAGATCTGGTGCAGATCCGGCACGTCCTGCACCAGGTGGTCAACGTCAAGGGCGACTGAAGGGTGCTGACCTGAGCGTCCTGACCGGGCGTCCTGACCGGGCGGCTCCGGGTCGGCGGGGTCGGTGCGGCACCATGGGCCGGTGCCCACCGATCTCGCCGATCTGCTGTCGACGGCACGGGTGTTCGCGATCCCGCTGCGGACCCGGTTCCGGGGCATCACGCGTCCGGGAAGGCGTGCTGCTGGACGGCCCCGCCGGCTGGTCGGAGTTCGCACCGTTTCGCGACTACGACGACCGGGCCTGCCGGGCCGTGGCTGCGGGCGGCGATCGACAGCGCGTCGCGGAACTGGCCGGATCCGGTGCGCAGCCGGATACCGGTCAACGTCACCGTTCCGGTGGTGCCACCCGACGTGGCCGCGGAACTCGTGGTGGCGTCCGGCTGTACCACGGCCAAGGTGAAGGTGGCCGATGTCCGATCCGACCTGGCCGCCGACTGCGCCCGGGTGGCGGC
The DNA here is from genome assembly GCA_963706185.1 of uncultured Actinomycetota bacterium. Lineage (GTDB taxonomy): Bacteria > Actinomycetota > Actinomycetes > Mycobacteriales > Nakamurellaceae > Nakamurella. The sequence goes on from CAVPLZ010000009.1 coordinate 83,518, forward strand.
GGTCCGCGCCGCGCTCGGCGCGGCCGGCCGCATCCGGGTGGACGCCAATGCGGCCTGGAACGTCCCCGAGGCGATCGACGCGCATCAACGCGCTGGACGAGGCGGCCCAGGGCCTGGAGTACGTCGAGCAACCGTGCCGGAGTGTGGACGAACTGGCCGCGGTGCGGGCCGCGGTCGGCGTGCCGATCGCGGCGGACGAGTCGATCCGGCTGGCGAGCCGACCCGGCCCAGGTGGCGCTGGCCGGTGCCGCCGACATCGCGGTCATCAAGGTGGCGCCGCTCGGCGGGGCGTTCGCAGCGCTGCGGGTGGCCCAGACCTGCGGACTGCCGGTCGTCGTGTCTTCGGCGTTGGACACCTCCGTCGGCCTGGCCCCCGGCCTGGCGCTGGCCGGCGCGCTCCCCGAGTTGCCCTACGCCTGCGGCCTGGCCACCGCATCCCTGATGACCGGGGACGTCACCACCCGCAGCGGCATCCCGGTCGACGGCTGCCTGCCCGTGCCGCTGTACGCCCCGGCTCCCACCCCCGACCTGCTCGATCGCTGGGCCGCCGACCCGGACACCACCCGGTTCTGGCTGGACCGCCTGCACCGCGTCGCCGCCCTCCTCTGACCCGAGGCCAAGTGATCAGTGGTCGGCGTTCGGGATTGCCTCCATCCGGTGCCACGTCGGGTGCTTCGGCGGATGCCCATCCCCGGACGACGTGCGCCGAATGCGGCGGCCGATCCACGGCCCGACGTGCTGGCGGTAATAGCGCGCCTCGGTTCGCCAGCGCTGCTCGGTCACCGGATCGGGTGGCAGCGGCCGCTCGGGCTGCGGGTGACCCAAGGCGGTCAGCACGAGGTCGGCGACCCGGCGGTGGCCGAAGGCGTTCAGGTGCAGCCGATCCTCGCTCCAGAAGCCCGGGCCGGCGGATCGTCTGGTCGGCGAAGCAGTTGACGAACGTCAGGCCTCGGTCCAGGGCGACCGGGCCGATCTTGACGGTCAACTGCTCGCCGCGCTCGTGGATTGTCCGGCCGAGTGGCAGGCCGTCGGACGGGTCGGGCCCGGCGAGCACCACGGGCTCGACGCCGGCCTCGATGACCCGGTCGACCGCGCCGGCGGTCAGCCGCACCAGGTCGTCGACGTCGATGCCAGGGCGCAGCATGTCGTTCCCGCCGCCGTTGAGCGTGAGGATGGTGGGTCTCGGATCGAGAGCGAGCGCGGCGTCGAGCTGCTCGGTGACGATCGGGGTCAGCAACTTGCCGCGCACCGCAAACGACGCGTAGTCGATCTCGCCGTGCACCTGAGCCAGGCCGGCGGCGACCAGGTCGGCCCAGCCCCGGGGCTCGCCGTCGACCTCGTCCCCGACGCCCTCGGTGAAGCTGTCGCCGATGGCGACGTACCGCACTGCAGCCACTGGCACTCCTCCTGTTGAGCCCTCCAGTCGGGCCCGCTGCAGCATTCCACCCCGGCCGAGGGGCGGGTCACCGACGGGCGGAACAATGGCCGGGTGAACCCGTCGACCGCGCTCGCTCGGGTGCTGGTCGACGAACTGATCGCGAGCGGCGTCAGGGATGCGGTCCTGGCACCCGGCTCCCGGAACGCCCCGCTTTCGTTCGCGTTCGCCGAGGCAGATGCGGCCGGGCGGATCAGGCTGCACGTCCGGATCGACGAGCGGACCGCCGGCTTCGTGGCGCTCGGCCTGGCCCGCGGCAGCGGTAGGGCCGTCGCGGTGTGTACGACGTCCGGAACGGCGGTGGCCAACCTGCTTCCTGCGGTGCTCGAGGCCCACCACGGTGGGGTTCCGATGGTGGTCCTGTCCGCCGACCGGCCGCCCCGACTACGCGACGTCGGGGCCAACCAGACCATCGACCAAGCAAGGCTTTTCGGCCCGGCGTTGCGGTTCTTCCACGAGTTCGGGGTGCCGACCAGGACCACGAATCAGAATGCTCCCTGGCGCAGCATGGTGTGCCGAGCGTTGGCCCACGCGGCCGGGGCCGCTGCCGGAGTGCCGGGGCCGGTGCAGCTGAACCTGCCGCTGGACGAACCGTTGGTCCCGGACCACGACCGCGACGACGACTGGCCGGAGTCGCTGGCCGGAGCCGGGGTGCCCTGGACGGCGTATCCCGAGGTGACCAGGTCCGGACCGCCGGTTCCGGCACCCGCGGCGGGGGAGCGAGTGCTGTTCATCGCCGACCTCACCCACCCCGCTGCCGAGGCGATCGCGCGGGCCGGCCATCCGGTGGTGAGCGAGGCCGGGGGCGCGGCCGGCCGGGACATCCTGGCCGCCGGGTTGCATCTGCTCGACGTGCCCGGATTCCTGGCCGCGCACCGGCCCGAGCGGGTGATCGTGCTGGGTCGGCCGACCCTCCACCGCTCGGTCTCTCGACTGCTGAGCGACCACGCCGTCACCGTCGATGTGGTCGCCCCGACCGCGGCCGCCGCTGATCCGATGGGCCGGGCCCGGATCATCTCGCCGGGACTGGCCGCCTTCGACGACGAGCCCGACGCGGCATGGTCCTCCGCGTGGCGGGACGGCGATCGGGCGGCGCGCGCCGTCCTGCAGCGCGTCGTGATCGGTGCCGATCTGGCCGCGTCGCCGCGGTTGGCCGCGGCCACGGTTGCCGGCCTTCCCGATGGTGCGGCGCTGGTGCTCGGGTCGTCCCAGATCCCCCGCGACGTAGGGCTTTTCAGCGTGGCCCGGGACGGCGTCACGCTGTATGCGAATCGCGGGGTGGCCGGCATCGACGGGACGAACTCGACCGCGATCGGGGTCGCGCTGGCCACCGATGGACCCACCACCGCGCTGGTCGGCGACCTGACTTTCGTGCACGATCTGACCGGCTTGGTCATCGGCCCGCACGAGCCCCGACCCGACCTGACCATCGTGGTGTCCAACAACGACGGTGGCGCCATCTTCGGAACGCTGGAACCCGGCGCGCCCGAACACGATCGGTACTTCGAGCGGATCTTCGGGACGCCGCACGGCGCGTCGCTGGCCGGGTTGGCCGAGGGCGCCGGGGCCGAGCACCTGCTGGTCACCGAGGCCGAGGAACTCGCCGACCTGCTGCGGGCGCCGGACGGACTGCGGGTCGTCGAGGTGCCCACCGTGCGCACGGAACTCCGCGCGTTCCTGGCCTCCGTGCGCGCTCAGATCACCGCTGCCCTGGCCGGCTGACCGGAGCGCCCAGGCTGCAGCTCACCGATGCTCGTGCCAGAAGGTGTGGCAATCGGGGCGGACCATCCCGGAGCTTACTTGGATCAAGCATTGTTAGGACACATGTTCGACAAATATCTTGTGGCAGCGACTAACACATCGTAGAATCGACAGATGGTCGAAGCCGTGGACACCATCAGGGGCGAGGAGCCTGCTGATGTGGTGGTCGGGTGGATGCTGCAGGTGCAACAGCTGGCCCTGGACTGCGCCGACGATGTCCAACGCATCAATCTGCTGTCGGCGTTCGAGGCGTTGAAAGGGTGCGCGGCCGGCGGGCAGGCCACCGTCACGGTGGGGTTCGCCGCCACGCAGACCGCGGAAGGTCAGGCTCGGGGGACCAAGCCGGAGGTGGTCCGCCGGTCGGTGGCCGGGCAGGTCGCGCTGGCCCGCCGGGATGCGCAGCACCGCGGTGGCCGGCACGTCGGGTTGGCCGCGGCCCTGCACACCGAACTGCCGCACACCAGGCGGGCGTTGGAAGCCGGCCGGATCTCCGAGTGGCAGGCCACCGTGGTCTGCCGGGAAACGGCGTGCCTGGTCCCGGAGCTGCGACTGCTCGCGGACGAGAAGCTCGCGCCGGATCTGGGTGCGGTGGGTGACCGGATGTTGGAGCGAAACGCGGCCCGGGTGACGGCCGAGTTGGACGCAGCGGCGGTCACCGACCGGTGCCGGAAAGCTTCGAAGGATCGGCGGGTGACGGTGCGGCCGGCGCCGGACACCATGGCGTATCTGACCGCGCTGCTGCCCGCCACGGTCGCGATCGCGGCGTACGCGGCGTTGACCTCGTACACCCAGCTGGTCGTCGGTGAGGGTGACGAGCGGGGCCGGGGACAGATCATGGCCGACACCCTGGTCGACCGGCTGACCGGCGGCGCCGATCACCGGCTGCGACGAGCACGGCGCCCCCATCCGCCGGCGCCACCCGGAAGGGCAGACCGCGGAGGACGAGCAAGCAGTCGACGTCGAGTCGGACGACGAGCCCGCCGCCGCCGACAACACTGCAGCCGGCCGCTCCGCCGCATCCGAGCCGGCGCCGGACCACCTGCCCTGCACCAGCCCCGAGCCGGGCACCCATCCCGAGCGGTACAGCTACCCGACCGCGGCCGACGCCCGGGCGAAGCTGGCCAAGGTCGCTGCCGACGGCGGCGACCATCCACCTGCACGTGATCATGACCGACCGCACCCTGCTGGAAGGGTGCGAGGAACCCGCGGAGTTGGTCGGCTATGGACCCATCCCCGCCGAGGTGGCCCGCGCGTTGGCCGCCGCCGACCTGGGACCCAGGGCCACCACGTGGATCCGCAAGTTCTACACCGACCCCGACACCGGACAGTTGGCCGCCACCGAAGCCAAAGCCCGCCGCTTCCCCAAGGTGATGCGAGAGTTCCTGCTGGTCCGGGACCGGGCCTGCCGCACCCCGTACTGCCACGCCCCCGGCCGACACGACGACCACGAACGAGACCACGCCCAGGGCGGCCCCACCAGTCTGGGCAACGGGCAGTTGACCTGCGAATCGTGCAACCACACCAAACAAGCACCCGGCTGGACCGTGACCACCCGCAACGACGGCGTCATCGAAACCACCACCCCCACCGGACACACCTACGAAAGCCCGCCGCCCACACCACCCGGCATCGACCACCGACACCCCACCCGGCCGCATCGACACCCAGCTCGAACACCGACTCCGCGGCCTGATCCTGGAATATCAGGCCGCGTGAGTTCTTCGGCCGGCTAGGCCGACTCCAGTGCGTCCCGCACCGGGATCATTTTGATCTGGGCTTCGCGGGCCTCCACCTCGGGCACCGAGTCGGCCATGATCCCGCCGCCGGCGATCAGCCGGACCGAGCGGCCGGAGATCTCCGCGCAGCGCAGGGCGATGGCGAATTCACCGTCACCGCGGGCATCGAGCCAGCCGACCGGCGCGGCATACCGCCGCCGCGGTGACGGCTCGAGTTCGCGGATCAACCGCACCGCAACCCCGCGGGGCGTGCCGCCCACCGCGGCGGTGGGATGCAGCCGGGCCGCCAGGTCCAACGCCGACGCATCCACCGTGAGGTGGCCGGCGATGTCGGTGGCCAGGTGGGTCAGGTTGGCCAGCACCAACGGGTGCGGGCGCTCCGGGACATCGAGGCGATCGCAGAGCGGAGCCAGGCTGTCGGCCACCGACGCCACCGCCAGCGCGTGTTCGGCCAGATCCTTGGTGCTGGTCAGCAGGTCGGCGGTGACCTGATCGCCGCGATGCTCGGCCCACTTGGTCCCCGCCAGCACCCGGGAGGAGATGGCTCGCCCCGACCGGTGGATCAGCGTTTCCGGGCTCGCGCCCACCAACCCGTCGACCGCGAATGTCCAGCAGGTGGGATACACGGCGGCCAGCCGGCGCAACACGTGTCGCTGGTCGACCGGATCCTCGGTGCAGGCCTGCAGATCGTGGGCCAGGACGACCTTGCGCAACTCGCCGGCCCGGATCCGGCGCACGGCCTCCGCCACCGCAGAGGTGTAGCCCGCCACCGACAGCCCGGAATCGGAGTAACGCACCGCGCCCGGGGACGAAATCGGGGTCGGGGTGCGTAACGGGGGACTGCCGATGACGGTCGAATAGCTCACACCACCGCGGCGGCCCAGCACCATCGACGGAATGATCGCCACCGACGTGTCCCGCTCGTCGAACCCGAGGGAGACGAAGGCCACCGGCCCGCTGCCGGGTAGCTCCACCCGGTCGTCGACGTCCAGGTCGGCGACAACGTCGGCCACCCACCCGGAGATCTCGGCGGCCGCGCCGGGTCCCCGGGTCTCCAGCCGCGCGTATTCGCCCCAACCGACCATCCCGTCGCCGTCGGCCAGGAACGCCACCGCGCCGGTCGGATCGGGCATCACGGAGATCAGATCGGCCGGCGCTTCCTCCACCGGTCGGGTGATCGCCCGCTGCCCGATCGGGTGGGGGGCCGAGGACGCCGTCACGGTCGCCAAGGGTAGCCCGGTCGCGCTGCCCCTTCGCCCGGTCCGGCACCTACACTCAGCCACCGTGCCGACCGACGAACCGCCCGGTCCGGTTCCTCGGCCGCCCAACACCCGGCTGGCCTGGGCCGCTCGGCTGGTGCTGCTGGCTGCGGTGTTGTGCACAGTGATGTTGGCCGCACTGCTGGTCGCCATGCACCTCAACGACTCCAGGATCGACGGGCACCGCGGCGTGGCCACGGCCACCGTGCTCTTCGTGTCGCCCCTGCGGACCGGAATCGAGTTCGTCGACGCCACCGGCGTGACCATCCGGCCGCCCGGTGGCGTGCTCTACCCCGGTCTGCTCTCGGTCGGCCAGGAGTTCGTCGTGGAGTACAGCACCGTCGATCCCACGATCGTCCGGGTCGCCGGCCGCACGGCCCGCGTCGGCATCGTGATGGTCGTCTTCGCAGCCATGGTGACCTGGCTGATCGCCACGCCGATCGTCGTCTGGTTCCGGCGGCGATCGGGGCTGCGCCTGCTGGCCCGATACCGGCCGCTGGACACCACGACGCGCATCACCGACGGGGCGCAGTTGTAGGGATCAGATCCAGCCGGGCGGGGCCGGGCCGCCCGGTGCTAGCCGGCGATCAGATCGATGACCTCGGGCACCGCTTGTCGGGTGGCGACGATCAGGCCCTCCAGCGGGAACGCGTCTGCCGTCCCGTCCAGATCGGTGACCGCCATGCCGGCCTCGGCCGCCAGCGCCAGCGCCCCGGCCACGTCCCAGGGCGCGTACCGGAACAGCACGGCGGCGGCCGCGCGGCCGAGCGCGACCTGGGTCACCGCGAGCGCGGAGGATCCGAGCACCCGTACGCCGACGTGCCTAGCGGGACACCGCTCGATCAGCCGGAGCAGCGGGGCGCATTCGACCAGGGGCGGCTCGGTCAGCACCAGGGCCCCGGCCAGTGCGCCGGCTGCGGTGACCGGGTCCGGCCTGGCCACCACCGGTCGGCCGTTGGCCCGCAGGCCCCGGCCGCGCGCCGCGGCGTAGATCTGCGCCTGGTACGGATCCGCGATCACCCCGACCACCGGCCCGTGGGCGTCGACCAACCCGAGGGAGTAGCCGCACCACGGAAGGCCGGCGACATAGTTGCTGGTGCCGTCGACCGGATCGACGACCCAGAGCAACTCCGGCCCGCCGGGCTGCCACGGCATGACCGAGCCGTCGGGCCCGCCGTACTCCTCACCCAGCACCGGGATATCGGGGAAGTCGGCGGAAAGTACGCGGCGGGTGTGCCGCTCGAGCGTGCGGTCGGTGTCGGTGACCCAGTCGAACGGCGAGGTCTTCGTCCCGGCGCCGGCGCCGCGCCCGGCGGTGGCGGTGATCACCTCGGCCGCGTCGTTGGCCAGTCGGCCGGCCACCTCGAGCGCGCGGGACACCAGGCCCGCCGGCGGCGCGGCGATCCGGCTCGGCGTAGACACCTCGAGGGGCGACACACCACCAGCCTGCCCATCAAGGGTGACGATCCGGTCACAACCGAGTGGCCGACCGGTGACCGGTCCGCGAGCATTCGACCTCGATGCCGCCCTCACAGTTCGAACTGCGCGCGTCGAACTCGACATCACCGCGTGTGCAGCACGGTCAATCGGTAGCCTCTGCGGTCATGGGAAGGGCCGGTCTGGACAAGGACCCACAGCAGATAGCCGCGATGTTCGACGGCGTCGCCGGCGGGTACGACCGGACGAACTCGTTGATCTCGTTCGGTCAGGACGGTCACTGGCGGCGACAGGCCGTCCGCGCGTTGGGCCTGCTGCCGGGGCAGAAGGTGCTGGACGTGGCCGCGGGCACGGCGGTGTCGACCGTCGCGTTGGGCGAGTCCGGTGCGTGGTGCGTGGCCACCGACTTCTCCATCGGCATGCTGCTGGCCGGTGCCCAGCGGGATGTGCCCAAGGTCGCCGGGGACGCCCTGCACCTGCCGTTCGCCGACGCCTCGTTCGACGCGGTGACGATCTCCTTCGGGCTGCGCAACGTCAACGACACGCACGCCGCATTGGCCGAATTCGCCCGGGTCACCCGGCCCGGTGGTCAACTGCTGGTCTGCGAGGTGTCCCGGCCGCGGCGCCCCATCCGGTGGGGGCATGGCTTCTACCTGCGTTCGGTGATGCCGAAGATCGCCGGTCGGCTGTCCCCGAACCCGGAGGCCTACGTCTACCTCGCCGAATCCATGCAGGCCTGGCCCGATCAGAAGACGTTGGCCCGGATGATCAGCGAATCGGGCTGGCAGGACGTGGCCTGGCGGAACCTGACCTTCGGCGTGGTCGCCCTGCACCACGCGATCCGGGCCGACTGACCCTGCGTTCCCGCGCTGCGTTCGCGGACCTACACTGACCGCGCACCACTTCGTGAACGCGTGCACAAGCGTGTGCGCGGGTCGCCACAGCCCCCACTGCCATGAGGGCCGAAACCGGCGATGATGGACGCGTTGGGCAAGGGGATGCGCCGATCCGGCAGGACCAGGGTCGGCCCAACGAAGGACAGGAGTGCCGTGCTGCCAAGCGCCGTGGGAACGGACAACGCCGCCGACGTCATCGTCGTCGGCGCGGGTCCGGCTGGCTCGACGGCTGCGACCTACCTGGCCCGCTCCGGCGTCGACGTGCTGCTGCTGGAGAAGTCGACCTTCCCGCGGGACAAGGTGTGCGGCGACGGACTGACCCCCCGCGGGGTCAAGCAGGTCCTTGCCCTGGGGGTCGACGTCTCCGGGGACGACTGGATCCGCAACCGCGGGCTGCGGGTCGTCGGCGGCGGTACGACGTTGGAGTTGCCCTGGCCCACGCTGGCCGATTTCCCCGATTTCGGTCTGGTCCGACCGCGTCGTGACTTCGACGAGATGCTCGCCACCCTGGCCGTGAAGGCCGGCGCGCGGATGCGTCAGGCCACGAACGTCAAGGAACCGGTGATCGACGAGCGCACCGGCCGGATCGTCGGGGTCACCGCGAAGACCGACGACGGGCCGATGACGTTCTCCGCTCCGCTGGTGATCGCCGCGGACGGGGTGTCCGCCCGGATCGCCCTCGGGATGGGCATCAACAAGCGCGACGACCGGCCGCTCGGGGTGGCCGTGCGCCGCTACTACACCAGCCCGCGCACGCACGACGACTTCCTGGAGTCCCACCTCGAGCTGTGGGACCGGAGCGACCCGAGCGTGCCGAAGCTGCTGCCCGGCTACGGCTGGATCTTCGGACTCGGCGACGGCACCGTCAACGTCGGACTCGGCATGCTGAACTCGTCGAAGGCGTTCGGCCGCACCGACTATCGGGCGCTGCTGCGGACCTGGTTGGACGGCACCCCGGAGGAGTGGGGACTGCGCGAGGCCAACGCCATCGGCACCATCGGCGGCGCCGGGTTGCCGATGGGTTTCAACCGGACACCGCACTACGCGAACGGGCTGATGCTCGTCGGCGACTCCGGCGGCGCGGTCAATCCGTTCAACGGCGAGGGCATCGCCTATGCCATGGAGTCCGCGGCGCTGGCGGCCGAATCGACCCTGCAGGCCCTCGGCCGGCCGGACGGGGCGGCCCGGGAGGCGGCGCTGCACGGCTACGTCACGGCCATGAAGAACCATCTCGGGGCGTACTACCGACTCGGCGGGGCGTTCTCCTCGCTGATCGGGCACCCTACGGTCATGCGCACTGCCACCCGGCTCGGCCTGCCACGCAAGCGACTGATGTACCTGGTGCTCAAGTTGCTCGCCGGTCTGTACGACAGTCGGGACGGCGACTGGGCCGACCGCGTGGTGCGCGGCCTGACCAGGGTGGCGCCCAGTGTCTAGCTGTCTGGGTAAGTCCGAATCGGCCCGAGCCGGAGGCGTGTGATGCTGTCCGCCTACATCCCGATCGTCCTGCTGATCGTCATCGCCGGCGGGTTCGCCATCACGACGGCGACCGTGATGACCGACTTGATCGGGCCCAAGCGGTTCAACCGGGCCAAGTTCGACGCGTACGAGTGCGGGATCGAGCCGACTCCGCTGCCGGCGGGGACCGCCGGCCGGTTCCCGATCAAGTTCTACCTGACCGCGATGCTGTTCATCGTGTTCGACATCGAGATCATCTTCCTCTATCCGTGGGCCCAGAGCGCTGATCGCGCTAGGGGTTTTCGGCCTCGTGGAGATGGGCCTGTTCATCGTCACGGTGTTCGCCGCGTACGTCTACGTGTGGCGTCGCGGCGGCTTGGACTGGGACTGACCCGGAAGGAGTGAGGCGAGCATGGGCATCGAAGAAAAGCTTCCCAACGGAATCCTGCTGACCACTGTCGAGAAGTTGGTCAACTGGACCCGGCGGGCCTCGCTGTTCCCGGCGACGTTCGGGCTGGCCTGCTGCGCCATCGAGATGATGACCACCGGGGCCCCGCGTTACGACCTCGGCCGGTTCGGCATGGAGGTGTTCCGGGCCTCGCCGCGGCAGGCGGACCTGATGATCGTCGCGGGCCGGGTGACGCAGAAGATGGCGCCGGTGCTGCGACAGATCTACGACCAGATGCCCGAGCCGAAGTGGGTGTTGGCGATGGGCGTCTGCGCCTCGTCCGGCGGCATGTTCAACAACTACGCCGTGGTCCAGGGCGTCGACCACATCGTGCCGGTGGACATGTACCTGCCGGGCTGCCCGCCGCGGCCCGAGATGCTCATCGACGCGATCCTCAAGCTGCACGCCAAGATCCAGGACGAACCGCTGGGCGCCAAGCGGGCCGCCCAGCTCGTCGGTCAGCGCACCGAGCTGATCGCGTCCTCGGTGAAGTACGGCAAGCACCGCACGATGCCCATCGGCGCGCCGGGGGCCGAGCCGGGTGCCGGAATGGACGTGCACGCATGAGGGAGCGTCAGCGAGCGACCACTCAGCAGGCTCTGCGGGCACCGACGCGGAGCGAGGTGCACGCATGAGTTCGGACGATCTCGGCCCGGCGAACACCCCGCGAGGAAAGGCTGCCCGCAGCGGCCGGCCTCCGGCGAACAAGGTGCCGACCGATCGGATTGCCGGTGACAAGGCCGGCGAGGACGTCGCACCGGGGGAGGACGAGGCCCGGCACGAACAGCTGCCCGGCGCGGCTGCCGGCGCCGGTGACATGCCCGAGGACGCCTCGGGCGCACCCGAGGTTCCGGCCGGACGCCGCCGACGGACAGACCGGCGGCCACCCCGCCGCCGCGCCGGACGCCCCGGGCGGGTACAGCTCGGTCGACTCGCCGGCCGCGGTACAGACGGGCACCCCCGAGCCGGTGGGGGGCGCCGAGCACGCACCGTCCGAGGAGGGTGCCAAGGGCACCGGGGCGGCCGATGTCGCGCTGGCCGAGCCGACGCCGGCCGGCGGATCCGTCGGCGCGCCGACCACCGGCATCGAGCGGTCCGGCATGTTCATGGCCCGCGACGGCGGGGACACCTCCGGCTTCGGCGGGCTGGTTGTCGAGCCGTACACCCCGGTCCCGGCCGAACGGCCCTACGGCGGCTACTTCGACGCGGTCGCCGATGCGCTGACCGACGCCATGGCCGAGCGCAGCATCCCGCCGGGTGCGATCGAGCAGGTCACCATCGCCAACCAGGAGATGACCTTCTACCTGGACCGCAGCCACCTCACCGCGCTGCTCTGGGCGCTGCGCGACGACCCGTCGCTGCGCTTCGAGTTGCTCAGCTCGTTGTCCGGGGTCGATTACGGTCCTGGCGTGCCGCGCCGGCTGCACGTGGTCTACGAGTTGACCTCGATGACCTACCGCCGGCGGATCCGGCTCGAGGTCGCGGTCGACGAGCCCGACGCGCACGTGCCCTCGGCGGTGGCCGTCTACCCGACCGCGGACTGGCACGAGCGGGAGTGCTGGGACATGTTCGGCATCGTCTTCGCCGGCCACCCGGCGCTGACCCGGATCCTGATGCCCGACGACTGGGAAGGCCACCCGCAGCGCAAGGACTACCCGCTCGGCGGCATCCCGGTGGAGTACAAGGGCGCGGAGATCGCCCCGCCCGACGAGCGGAGGGCCTACTCATGAGCATTTTCGATGAACAGAGCATCCCGTTCGCGGAGGACCTGCTCCCGCCCGAGGACCGGCCGGCCGGGCCGCGCGCGGCGCGCTCCACCATGACCACCGAGGGCCGGATGTACACGGTCACCGGCGGCGACTGGGACGACCTGCTGGCCGACGGCGAGTTCGGCTCCCCGGACAGCGACGAGCGGATCATCATCAACATGGGTCCGCAGCACCCGTCGACCCACGGCGTGCTGCGGCTCATCCTCGAACTCGAGGGCGAGACCGTCGTGCAGGCCCGGTCGGTGATCGGCTACCTGCACACCGGCATCGAGAAGTCCTGTGAGTACCGGACCTGGACCCAGGGCGTCACGTTCGTCACCCGGGCCGACTACCTGTCGCCGTCGTTCAACGAGGCCGCCTACTGCATGGCGGTGGAGAAGTTGCTCGGCATCCAGGTGCCCGAACGCGCCGATGTCATCCGGGTGCTGTTGATGGAGCTGACCCGGATCAGCTCGCACCTGGTGGCGATCGCCACCGGCGGCATGGAACTGGGTGCGCTGACCGGCATGACCGCCGGCTTCCGGGAGCGGGAGGAAGCCCTGCACCTGATGGAGTACCTGACCGGCCTGCGGATGAACATGGCGTTCATCCGGCCCGGCGGGGTGGCCCAGGATCTGCCGCGAGGGTTCCCGGGAGAAGATCACCGAGTTCATCGCCCTGATGCGGACGCGGCTGCCGGAGTACGACTCGCTGTTGACCGGGCAGCCGATCTGGAAGGCCCGGATGAAGGGCGTCGGGATCCTGCCGCTCGAGGGCTGCATGCAGCTGGGCATCACCGGCCCGATCCTGCGCAGCGCCGGACTGCCCTGGGACCTGCGCAAGACCATGCCGTACTGCGGTTACGAGACCTACGACTTCGAGGTGTGCACGGAGACCGAGGCCGACTGCTACGCCCGGTTCCTGCATCCGGCTGCACGAGATGTGGGAATCGCTGAAGATCATGGAGCAGTGCAACGACCGGCTGGCCCGGCCCGGCAAGGTCATGGTCGACGACGCCAAGATCGCCTGGCCGGCCCAGTTGTCCATCGGCGCAGACGGAATGGGCAACTCCCTCGAGCACGTCAAGCACATCATGGGCCAGTCGATGGAGTCGCTGATCCACCACTTCAAGCTGGTCACCGAGGGTTTCGCGGTACCGGCCGGCCAGGCCTACGTCGGGATCGAGAACCCTCGCGGGGAACTCGGCTGCCACATCGTGTCCGAGGGCGGTACCCGACCGTCCCGGGTGCATCTGCGCGACCCCGGCTTCGTGAACCTGCAGGCGATGCCGGCGATGGCCGAGGGTTCGCTGATCGCCGACGTTGTTGCGGCGGTCGCGTCGATCGATCCGGTGATGGGAGGAGTTGATCGATGAGCGAGCGTCAGCGAGCGAACCATGGCGCACATCGGGACGCCCCGCGAAGGGCGAGCGGGGGGAACCGATGACCACCGCCCACCGGCGCATCGGCGTCCCGGAGTTCGACGACACCGGACACGTCTTCTCCGACCGGACCAGGGCCGAGGCGGCCGAACTGGTCGGCCGTTATCCGGTCGCCCGCTCGGCCCTGCTGCCGCTGCTGCACCTGGTGCAGGCCGAGGAGGGCTACGTCACCCAGGCCGGGATCGATTTCTGCGCCACCACTCTCGACCTGACCACCGCTGAAGTTTCTGCGGTCGCGACCTTTTACACGATGTACAAGCGCACGCCCTGCGGGCAGCACCTGGTCAGCGTGTGCACCAACACGCTGTGCGCGGCGCTCGGCGGTGACGCCATCTACAACACCCTGCGCGCACCACCTCGGCGTCGGTCACGAACAGACCTCGGGCACCCCGGGAGAGGTCGGCTCGATCACGCTGGAGACCGCGGAGTGCCTGGCCGCCTGCGACCACGCCCCGGTGCTCCAGGTCAACTACGAGTTCTACGACAACCAGACCCCCGACTCGGCGCTGGACCTGATCACCGCGCTGCAGCGCGGGGACAAGCCGCACCCCACCCGCGGCGCCCCGTTGACCGACTTCCGGACGGTCGAGCGCGAGATCGCCGGCATCTACGACGATCTGGCCGAACGGGTGGCCGGCCCGACCGGGTCGGTGGAGACGCTGCGCGGCAACGAACTGGCCGAGCAGACCGGACAGACTGCGCCGGCCATGCCGGCGAACCCGCCGGAGTTCCCACCGCTGCCGGAGAAGAAGTGATGACCGTGAGCTCACCCCAGAATGGTTCGGACGCGCCGTCCGACGGTGCCCGGCTCACCCCGGTGCTGACCCGGCGCTGGCTGAGCCCCGAGTCGTGGAGCCTGTCCACCTACCGCAGCACCGACGGGTACGAAGCGCTGCCGCTGGCGCTGGCCACCGAACCCGGCCGGCTGGTGGAACTGATGAAGAACTCCGGACTGCGCGGCCGCGGCGGCGCCGGCTTCCCGACCGGGCTGAAGTGGTCGTTCCTGCCGCAGGGCTGACGGCAAGCCGCACTACCTGGTGATCAACGCGGACGAGGGCGAACCGGGTACCTGCAAGGACCTGCCGCTGATGATGGCCGACCCGCATGCGCTGATCGAGGGCTGCATCATCACCTCGTTCGCGATCCGGGCCGAGTTCTGCGCGATCTACGTCCGCGGCGAGGCGATCCACGCGATGCGCCGGTTGGTGCACGCGGTGAACGAGGCCACCGCCGCCGGGCTGCTCGGCCGAGAACATCATGGGCACCGGGTACAACCTGAAGATCGTCGTGCACGGCGGTGCCGGCGCCTACATCTGCGGCGAGGAGACCGCGCTGCTGGACTCGTTGGAGGGCCGCCGCGGGCAGCCACGGCTCAAGCCGCCGTTCCCCGCCGTCGCCGGGCTGTACGCCTGCCCGACCGTGGTGAACAACGTGGAGACCATCGCCTCGGTGCCGGCCATCGTGCTCGGTGGCGCCGACTGGTACCGCTCGATCGGCACCGAGAAATCGCCCGGCCCGAAGATCTACTCGCTGTCCGGCCACGTCACCCGCCCGGGCCAGTACGAGGCGCCGATGGGCACGACGCTGCGCCAGTTGCTGGAATCGGCCGGCGGCATGCGCGACGGCATCCCGCTGAAGTTCTTCACCCCCGGTGGATCCTCGACCCCGATCTTCACCGCCGAGCACCTGGACGTGCCGCTCTCGTTCGACGATGTCGCGGCGGCCGGTTCGATGTTGGGCACCACCGCGCTGATGTGCTTCAACGAGACGGTGTCCGTCCCGTGGGCGGTGTGGAAGTGGCTCGAGTTCTACAAGCACGAGTCCTGCGGCAAGTGCACACCGTGCCGGGAGGGCACCGGTTGGCTCACCGCGATCCTGCGCCGGGTGGTGTCCGGGCACGGCACGATGGCCGATCTCGACGTGCTGTCCGATGCGGCCGGCAATATCATCGGCCGGTCGTTCTGCGCCCTCGGTGACGCCGCGGCCACGCCGATCCTGAGCTCGTTCAAGTACTTCCGGCACGAATTCGAGGACCTGGTGACCGGACGCACGCCACCTGTGGTGGCGGCCGAGGAATTGGTGGGGGCGCACTGATGACCCTGGCAACGACGTCCGGTCCGGCCGCGAATGCGCCCGAGCCGCAGCCCGTTCCGGAGGGCCACGTCCGGCTGACCATCGACGGCGTCGAGGTCATCGCGCCGAAGAACGAGCTGGTCATCCGCGCCGCGGAGCGGATCGGCACGGCCATCCCGCGGTTCTGCGATCACCCGCTGCTCGAACCGGTCGGCGCCTGCCGGCAGTGCCTGGTCGAGGTGGAGATGGGCGGCCGGCCGATGCCCAAGCCGCAGGCGGCCTGCACCCAGACGGTGGCCGACGGGATGGTGGTCAAGACCCAGGTGACCTCGCCGGTCGCGGAGAAGGCGCAACGCGGCAACCTGGAGTTCCTGCTGCTCAACCACCCGCTGGACTGCCCCATCTGCGACAAGGGCGGCGAGTGTCCGCTGCAGAACCAGACCATGGCCAACGGGGCGGCCGAGAGCCGGATGGTCGACGCGAAGCGGGTGTTCACCAAGCCGATCGCCGTGTCCACCGAGATCCTGCTGGACCGCGAGCGGTGCGTGCTGTGCCAGCGGTGCACCCGGTTCTCCGACCAGATCGCCGGCGACAAGTTCATCGACCTGCTCGAGCGTGGTTCCAAGCAGCAGATCGGCATCTCCTCCGACGCAGCCGTTCCAGTCGTACTACTCCGGCAACACCATCCAGATCTGCCCGGTCGGCGCGCTGACCAGCGCCGCCTACCGGTTCCGCTCCCGGCCGTTCGACCTGGTGTCGACGCCGGCGGTGTGCGAGCACTGCGCCGGCGGCTGTGCGCTGCGGGTGGACCACCGCTCCACCCAGGTGCTGCGCCGGCCCGCCGGTCACGACCCGGAGGTCAACGAGGAGTGGAACTGCGACAAGGGCCGGTTCGCCTTCGCCTACTCCTCCCAGCCGGACCGGATCACCCGGCCGCTGGTCCGCAGCGCCGACGGGGCGCTGGAGCCGACGTCGTGGACGGGCGCCATGGCCGCGGCCGCGGCCGGACTGACCGCGGCGCGTGACGCCGGCGGGGTGGGCGTGCTGACCGGCGGTCGGTTGACCGTCACGGACGCCTACGCCTACGCCAAGTTCGCTCGACTTGCCCTGCGCACCAACGACATCGACTTCCGCGCCCGAGTGCACTCGGCCGAGGAAGAGGCCTTCCTGGCCGCCCGGGTGGTCGGCTCGGCGCCGGAGACCGGCGGGGTCACCTTCACCGCACTGGAGACGGCGCCGCAGGTGCTGCTGGTCGCTCTGGAACCCGAGGAGGAATCCGGCATCCTGTTCCTCCGGCTGCGCAAGGCCTCCCGTAAGGGCGTGCCGATCGCCTCGGTGGCGGCGTTGACCTCCCGCGGGCTGGCCAAGATGAACGGCCTCCTGCTGCCCGCCGCGCCCGGTGAGGAAGCCGGTGTGCTGGCCGGATTGGACGCGGACAGTGCGGTCGGCACGGGCCTGCGGGCCGACGGTGCGGTGATCCTGGTCGGCGAGCGGGCCGCCGGGATCCCCGGACTGCTCACCGCGGTCGGCGACCTGGCCGACGCGACCGGGGCCCGGCTCGCCTGGGTGCCCCGGCGGGCCGGTGAACGCGGTGCCCTGCAGGCCGGTGCGCTGCCCTCGCTGCTGCCGGGCGGTCGTCCGGTGGCCGATCCCGCCGCCCGCGCCGAGGTCGAGAAGATCTGGGGTGCGAGCCTGCCGCAGACGCCGGGTCGGGACGGCGACGCCATTCTGGCAGCCGTTGGCACCGGGGCCGGGGACGAGCAGGGTCTGGCCGGCCTGCTGATCGGAGGGGTCGAGCTCGAGGACCTGCCCGACCCGGTCGCGGCCCTGGCGGCCGTGGCCGCCGCCGGCTTCGTGGTCAGCCTGGAATTGCGGCACTCCGCCGTGACCGAGCTCGCCGACGTGGTGTTCCCGGTGGCCGCGGCCGTGGAGAAGTCCGGTGCCTACGTGAACTGGGAGGGCCGGGTCCGGCCGTTCCCGGCTGCCATGCCGACGACCGGTCTGCTGGACGACGCCAGGGTGCTGGACACCCTCGGGGTCGAGATGGACGTCGACCTCTACACCCAGACGCCGGCCGCGGCGGCCGCCGAGATCGAGCGGCTCGGCCCGTGGACCGGCGCCATGGGTCTTCCGGGTGCCCCGAACCGGCCGGCGCCGGCAGCCGGCCGAGCCCGTCCATCAGGGCCCGATCGCCGCCGTCATCGAATCGGTCAAGCGTCTCGTGCACCCGCACGGCGAGGAGCGAGAAGCGGGCGGATCCAGCCGGGGCCCGGTGCTGGCGTCCTGGCGGATGAACCTGGACGGTGGGCGGCTGACCGACGGCGAGCCGAACCTGGCCGGCACCGCCAAGGCGGACGTCGCGTACCTGTCCGGGCGGACCGCCGCCCGGTACGGACTCATTCCCGGTGATCCGGTGACGATCACCGGTCCGGACGGGTCGGTGGGCCTGCCCCTGGCGGTCACCCCGATGGTCGACGACGTGATCTGGGCCCCGGGCCGGGTGGATGGCCGGTCCACCACGGCGGCCCTCGGCGTCCCGGTCGGCGGCCGGGTCGACCTGCAGGCGACGGAGGAACGGGCATGAGCGAGCGTCAGCGAGCGAATCATCAGCACTTCATGCCGCAACCCAACCCGAGCGCCAGCGAGGGGAGGGTGCAGGCATGAGTGCCAGCTACCTGGCCGATGCGGCCGTTCCGTTGGACCCGGACGGTTCCGTCGGCTCGCTGATGGCCGACGACCCTGTCTGGCTGATGTTGATCAAGTGCGTGATGATGTTCGCGCTGTTGTTGCTGCTCACCCTGTTCATGATCTGGTTCGAGCGCCGGGTGGTCGGCCGCATGCAGCACCGGCCGGGTCCCAATCGGAACGGGCCGTTCGGCCTGCTGCAATCGTTGGCCGACGCTCTGAAATTGATCTTCAAAGAGGGCATCATGCCCTTCAAGGCGGACAAGTTCGTCTACATCGCGGCGCCCGTGATGGCGGCCATCCCGGCGTTCCTGGTGTTCAGCATCATCCCGATCGGCGGGCCGGTCATCATGTTCGGCCAGCACACCGCGCTGCAGGTGGTCGACGTCCCGGTCGGGGTGTTGGCCGCCCTGGCGTTCGCCTCCATCGGCATCTACGGCATCGTGCTCGGCGGCTGGGCGTCCGGGTCGACCTACCCGCTGCTCGGCGGTCTGCGGTCGGCCGCGCAGATGATCTCCTACGAGGTCGCGATGGGGCTCTCCTTCGTCGCGGTGTTCCTGTACTCGGGCACGCTGTCCACCTCGGCGATCGTGAATCAGCAACAGCACGGCTGGTACGTCTGGCTGCTGCCGGTCTCGTTCGTCATCTACGTCGTCTCGATGGTGGGCGAGACCAACCGGGCGCCGTTCGACCTCGCCGAGGCCGAGGGCGAACTGGTCGGCGGATTCAACACCGAGTACTCCTCGATGCGCTTCGGGCTGTTCTTCCTCGCCGAGTACATCAACCTGATCAACGTCTCGGCCATCGCCACCACGTTGTTCCTCGGCGGCTGGCGGGCGCCCTGGCCGATCTCCCTGTGGAGCGGGGCCAACACCGGTTACTGGACGATGCTCTGGTTCGCGATCAAGCTCCTGGTCTTCCTGTTCTTCTTCGTGTGGATCCGTGGCGCCCTGCCGCGCATCCGCTACGACCAGTTCATGTCGCTGGGCTGGAAGGTGATGGTGCCGATCTCGCTGGCCTGGATCGTCCTGGTCGGCACGGCCCGGGTGCTGAACAACTCCACCGATCTGTCCACCGGCCAGGTGTTGCTCTGGCTCGGCATCCCGTTGGTGGTGATCCTGCTGATCGCCGCGTTCTGGCCCTCGAAGAAACCCGACGACGACGAACTCGAGGACGAACTGCCCGACGGGCTGGTCGATGGCGGACTCGACGTCACCGAACACGGGGTCGCCCGTGGTCAGGTGGTCGCCCCGTCGCTCGGCCGCTACCCGATACCGCCGCTCGACCTGACCGTGCCGACCGCGCCGGCCCGGGTGCGCGGCAGCATCCCCGCCCGGCCGGCCGTCCCGGCCGGAGTTGCCACCGCCGGCACCGACACTCCGGGAGGTACCGATGTCGTTTCTTGATCCGGTCAAGGGGTTCGGCGTCACCTTCGCCACCATGTTCAAGCCGGTCGTCACGGAGGACTACCCGGACAACCCCCGGCAACCGGCACCGCGGTACCACGGTCGGCATCAGCTCAACCGGCATCCCGACGGGCTGGAGAAGTGTGTCGGGTGCGAGCTCTGCGCCTGGGCCTGCCCGGCCGACGCGATCTTCGTCGAGGGCGGCGACAACACCGACGAGGAGCGGTACTCGCCGGGCGAGCGATACGGGAAGAACTACCAGATCAACTACCTGCGCTGTATCGGCTGCGGGCTGTGCATCGAGGCCTGCCCGACCCGGTCGTTGACCATGACCAACGAGTACGAGTTGGCCGACGACGACCGGCAGCGGCTGATCTACACCAAGGACATGTTGATGGCCCCGCTGGCGCCGGGCATGGAGCGCCCGCCGCACCCGATGCGGCTGGGGGACGAGCAGGACTACTACGTCCGCGGTCCGGAATTGTTGCGCGACCCGGACTTCCGTAAGTCCCGGCCCGATCCGGCGCCGCCGGTGCCGGCCGGGGTCGTGCCCTCCGGGGCACCCGGGACGCCGGCCGAGGTGTCCGGCCAGGTCGACGTGGCGCCGGTGCCGCCGGTCGACCGTCCGCACGGTGGTGCCGCATGAGTGTCGAATTGCTGTCGGCCGCCGCGGCCGCGTCGACGAGCGGCGCGGGCGGCGGAGAGCAGATCGCCTTCTGGATCCTGGCGCCGATCGCGCTGGCCGGCGCGATCGGCATGGTGATGTCCAAGGGCGCGGTGCACTCGGCGCTCTGGCTGGTGCTCACCATGCTCTCGCTCGGCTGCTTCTACATCGTGCAGGAGGCCGAGTTCCTCGGCTTCGTGCAGATCATCGTCTACACCGGCGCGATCATGATGCTGTTCCTGTTCGTGCTGATGCTCACCGGTCGCGACGCCGGCGACTCGGTCATCGAAGTGCTGCGCGGGCAACGGGTCTGGGCCCTGCTCCTCGGCATCGGATTGGTCGGGCTGGTGGTCACCGGCCTGCTCCGCGCCCTGAACGCCACCAGTTCGGTCGGGTTGGCCGACGCGCTGGCCGCTCGCGGCCCGATCGGCTCCATCGCCGCCGCGTTGTTCACCGACTACCTGTTCCCGTTCGAATTGACCAGCGCGCTGCTGATCACCGCGGCGGTCGGCGCGATGGTGCTCGCGCACGTCGAGCGGGCGCCGGGCGAGAAGCGCAGCCAGCGGCAGCGGGTCGCCGAGCGGATGCGTTCGGACCGGATGTCGCCGCTGCCGGGGCCAGGGGTGTTCGCCACCTCGTCGTCCAACGCGACCCCGGCCCTGCTGCCCGACGGCAGCATCGCCCCCGGCTCGGTGTCCCGGCTGGTGCAGATCGAGGAGTCCGAGCGGGTGGTCCGCCGGTACGCCGCCGGCGAGGCCCTGGCCGAGTTGGAGGGCGTCGACCATCCGCGTCGCGGTGGCGAGCCCGACGACGGGCCGGGTGGTGCCACCGGCGTGGCCGGCTACGACCGTTATCCCGCCACCGACGTCCCGACGACCGAGGGGGCCGGACGATGACCCCGACGCACTATCTCGTGCTGTCCGCGCTGCTGTTCGGCATCGGCGCGGTCGGCGTGCTGGTGCGGCGCAACGCCATCGTGGTGTTCATGTGCGTCGAACTGATGCTCAACGCGGCGAACCTGTCGCTGGTCACCTTCTCCCGCATGCACGGCAACCTCGACGGCATGATCATGGCGTTCTTCGTCATGGTGGTCGCGGCCGCCGAGGTGGTCGTCGGGCTGGCGATCATCATGTCCATCTTCCGGAGTCGACGCAGTGCCTCGGTCGACGACGCGAACCTGCTGAAGTTCTAGGACGGGCCGCTCGATGACTACCGCCCCCGAGGGCTTCGAACCGGTCAGCGCCGTGACCGGGATCTCCGCCTCCGCCTGGCTGCTCATCGCCCTGCCGTTGGCCGGCGCGATCATCCTCCTGGTCGGCGGGCGGCGACTGGACAAGGTCGGTCACTGGCTCGGCTGCGCCACCGTGATCGCGGCGTTCGTCATCGGCGTCCTGACGTTCGTCCAGGTGCAGGGGCTGGCCGAGGACGCCCGGGTGATGGACCACACCCTCTATTCGTGGATCCCGGTGGCCTCGCTGCAGGTCGACTTCGGGCTGCGGATCGACCCGCTGTCACTGACCTTCGTGCTGCTGATCACCGGGGTCGGGTCGCTGATCCACATCTACTCGATCGGCTACATGAGCCACGATCCCGATCGACGCAAGTTCTTCGCCTACCTGAATCTGTTCGTCGCCGCGATGTTGCTGCTGGTGCTGGGCAACTCGTTCGTGACGCTCTACTTCGGCTGGGAGGGTGTCGGCCTGGCGTCCTACCTGCTGATCGGCTGGTACACCGACCGTCCGGCCGCGGCCACCGCGGCGAAGAAGGCGTTCATCATGAACCGGGTCGGCGACGTCGGGCTGTCGCTGGCGATTTTCCTGATGTTCAAGGAGCTGGGGACCACGTCGTTCTCCGGTGTGTTCGACGGCATCGGCGACGCTGGCCCAGAGTTCCCCGGGCTCGGTCACCGCGATCGCATTGCTGCTGTTGCTCGGGGCGTGCGGAAAGTCCGGCCAGTTCCCGCTGCAGGCCTGGTTGCCGGACGCCATGGAGGGCCCGACCCCGGTCTCCGCCCTGATCCACGCGGCCACCATGGTCACCGCCGGGGTGTACCTGATCGCCAGGTCCTCGCCGATCTTCGACCTGACTGCGGACGGTCGGCTGGTGGTCACCATCATCGGTGCGCTCACCCTGCTGATCGGCTGCATCGCCGGCTGTGCCAAGGACGACATCAAGAAGGTGCTGGCCTACTCGACGGTGTCGCAGATCGGCTACATGTTCCTGGCCGTCGGACTGGGCGCCGGGGTGTACGCGCTCGGCATCCTGCACCTGCTCGCGCACGGCTTCTTCAAGGCCGGGCTGTTCCTCGGCGCCGGCTCGGTCATGCACGCGATGAACGACGACGTCGACATGCGCCGGTTCGGCGGCCTGGCCCGGCGCATGCCGATCACCTTCGTCACCATGGCCTGCGGTTACCTCGCGATCATCGGTTTCCCGTTCTTCTCCGGTTGGTTCTCCAAGGACCCGATCATCGAGGCGGCCTTCGCCGCCGGTGGGGTCAAGGGCGGGCTGCTCGGCGGGGCGGCGCTGCTCGGCGCCGGGATCACCGCGTTCTACATGACCCGGCTGATGATCATGACGTTCTTCGGCGACGCGCGGTGGAAGGAACTCAAGTCCACCGACGGCCGCGACTACCACCCGCACGAGGCGTCGGCGGTGATGACCGTGCCGATGATCGTGCTCGCCATCGGTTCGGTCGGGGCCGGCTGGTTCCTGGCCTCGGGCGAACGGTTGGCCGACTGGCTGACCCCGTCGGTCGGCGTCTTCGTGGAACCGGACCCGGCGATCGGCAAGGGCCTGATCACCGGCGCGACACTGGTCCTGGTGGCCCTCGGCGTCCTGGTCGCCTACCTCGCGGTGGGCCGACGGCCGGTGCCGGTGCGGGCGCCCGAGCACGTCAACCCGATCGTCCGGTTCGCCCGGGCGGACGCCGGCGGCAACGCGATCAACGAGACGCTGATCGCCCGGCCGGGTACCTGGCTCGGCCGGACGCTGGTGTTCACCGACGTCAAGGGAGTGGACGGTGCGGTCAACGGCATCGCGGCCACGCTGGGCGGGTTGTCCGGCCGATGGCGTAGATGGCAGAACGGGTTCGTCCGGTCGTATGCGTTGTCCATGCTGGCCGGCACCGTGCTGCTGACCTTCGCCCTGGTCCTGGTGAGGTTTGCATGACTGACGCGTCGAATCCCTTGCTGCTGATCATGATCGGGCTGCCGCTGGTCGGCGCCCTGGTCATGGTGTCGATGCGCGGGGCCTCCCCGCGGACCACCAAATTGTTCGCGCTGGTGATCGCGCTGGCCGAGATCGTGCTGGCCGCGATCCTGTGGATCGACTTCCGCAACTTCCAGACCAGCGGATCGACCGAGCGGTTCTCCTCGGCCTTCTCGGTCGACTGGATTCCGACCTTCGGCATCCGGTTCTCGCTCGGCGTCGACGGTTTCGCGCTGGTGATGATCGCGTTGATCGCGGTCCTGGTGCCGATCGTGCTGGGCGCTTCCTGGGAGGAACGGCTGCCGGCCGGTCGCACGGTCCCCGGCTACTTCGCGCTGATCCTGACCCTGGAAGCGGCGATGATCGGGGTCTTCGCGGCCACCGACGTGTTCGTCTTCTACGTGATGTTCGAGGTCATGCTGATCCCGATGTACTTCCTGATCGGGGCGTACGGCGGGGTGCAGCGGGCCTACGCGGCGACCAAGTTCTTCCTCTACTCCCTGCTCGGCGGCCTGCTGATGTTGGCCGCGCTGATCGGGCTGTACGTGGCGTCCGGCGACATCCGCCCGGAGGGCGGCACGCTGGACTGGGCGACGCTGCAGTCCATCGCGCACCAGATCCCGGAGTCCACCCAGCTGTGGATCTTCGCCGGGTTCGCGATCGCGTTCGCGATCAAGGCACCGCTGGTGCCGTTCCACACCTGGCTGCCGGACGCCGGTGCCGAGGCGCCGGCCGGGGCCGGGACGCTGCTGGTCGGCGTGCTGGACAAGGTCGGCACGTTCGGGTTCCTGCGGATCTGCCTGCCGTTGCTGCCGGCGGCGTCGGCCAAGCTGTCCTGGCTGCTGATCCTGCTCGGTGTGCTCGGCATCGTCTACGGCGCGATCGTGGCCGCCGGCCAGTCCGACCTGAAGCGGTTCGTGACGTTCACCTCGATCGCCCACTTCGGCTTCATCGTGCTGGGCATCTTCGCCTTCACCACCCAGTCGATCTCCGGCGCCGTGCTGTACATGGTCAATCACGGGCTGGCCACCGGGCTGCTGTTCCTGACCGTCGGCATGCTCACCGCTCGCGGCGGGTCGCAACGGATCGCCGACTACGGCGGGGTGTGGAAGGTGGCGCCGCTGCTCGGCGGGGTCTTCCTGATCGCCTCGCTGGCCACCATCGCGCTCCCGGGCACCAACTCGTTCGTCTCCGAGTTCCTGGTGCTGATCGGATCGTTCGCCCGGGTGCCGGCCTGGGCCGTCGTGGCCACCGTCGGCATGGTGCTGGCCGCGGTCTACATGTTGTGGATCTTCCAGCGGGTGATGACCGGCCCGGTCCGCGGTGCCGCAGTGCTCGCCGAGGACGACGAGGGCGGTGAGCCGGTGCCGGTCGCCGTGGGCGCACCGGCGCACACCGACGCCGACGGCCACGAGATGACCCACCCGGAGCCGCATGCCACGACCACGGTGCGGGCCCGGTTCGGTGATCTGAAGGCCAGGGAGATCGCCGTGGTGACCCCGTTGGTGCTGTTGATCCTCTTCCTGGGCGTGTACCCGAAGCCGGTGCTTGACGTCATCAACCCGACCGCGACCCAGACCATGACCGAAAGCGGGCACACCGATCCCGCATCTTCCCTCGGAGGTGGCAAGTGATTGCCGCGTCGGTCGCGATGCTGGCGGCGCCCGTGCAGGATCCGATCCCGGCGCCGGCGGTCGATCTGATCGCCGTGATGCCGGTGATGATCGTGTTGGGTGCGGCCTGCCTCGGGGTGCTGGCCGAGGCGATCGTGCCGCGGCGGGGGCGGTACCCGGTGCAGCTGGTGGTGACCTTCGCAGCGATCATCGCGGCCGGCGTCTGGACGGTCGTGGGCGGCGTCAACGGACGGTACGCGCTGACGTTCAACGGGGCGATCGCGGTCGACGGCGGCACCTACGTGATGTGGGGCGTGGTGCTGGTGCTGGCTCTGGTGGCCACCGCGCTGATGGCCGACCGGGTGACCGAGCCCGGCGGCGCGTTCGCCGCCCAGGCGGCCGCCCGGATCGGGTCGAGCCGGGACCGGGTCGCCACCGAGGTGGCCACGCCGATGCAGACCGAGGTCTTCCCGCTGGTGCTGTTCGCGGTCGGCGGCATGCTGGTGTTCCCGGCGGCGTCCGACCTGCTCACCCTGTTCGTCGCGCTCGAGGTGCTCTCGCTGCCGCTGTACCTGATGTGCGGGTTGGCCCGCCGACGCCGCCTGATCAGCCAGGAAGCGGCGGTGAAGTACTTCCTGCTCGGCGCGTTCACCTCGGCGATCCTGCTGTACGGCATCGCCCTGCTGTACGGGTACGCCGGCTCGATCCGGTTCTCCGCGATCAGTCAGGCCTCGCAGACCGGCGGTTCGTCGGACGCGCTGCTGCTCATCGGGATCGCGCTGCTGACCGTCGGATTGTTGTTCAAGGGCTCCGTCGGGCCGTTCCACCTGTGGACCCCGGACGTCTACCAGGGCGCGCCGACGCCGGTGACCGGGTTCATGGCCGCGTGCACGAAGGTTGCCGCGTTCGCCGCCATGCTCCGCGTCTTCCTCACCGCGCTGCAACCGATGGCCTGGTCCTGGCAGCCGGTGCTGTGGGTGATCGCCGCGCTGTCCATGATGATCGGCGCGATCCTGGGCATCACCCAGACCGACATGAAACGGATGCTCGCGTACTCCTCGGTGGCGCACGCCGGCTTCCTGTTGCTCGGCATCATGGCGTTGAGCTCGAAGGGCGCCTCGGCGACCATGTTCTACCTGCTCACCTACGGGTTCGCGACGCTGGGGGGATTTGCCCTGCTCACCCTGGTGCGTCGGGGCGACAACGAGGCCGCCCACCTGTCGGACTGGGCCGGGCTGGGCAAACGATCGCCGCTGCTCGCCGGGCTGATGACGTTCTTCCTGCTGTCGTTCGCCGGCATCCCGCTGACCGCCGGGTTCATCGGGAAACTGAGCGTCTTCAGCGCGGCGATGGACGCCGGCTTCGGTGCGCTGGTGGTGGTGGCGATGATCGCCACCGCGATCACCGCGTTCTTCTACCTGCGGGTGGTCGTGCTGATGTACTTCGCGGACGGCCCGGCCGGCCGCACCGAGCCCGATGGCTCGGACGGTTCGACCTTCATCGTGGTGCCCGGGATCCTGACCACGCTGGTGATCGCGGTCTGCGCCGCCATGACCCTGCTGCTCGGCATCCTCCCGTCGCCCGCCCTCGACCTGCTCACCATCCACCTTCCCCTGCTGAGCTGAGAGCAGGCGGCCATGGTGAGCAACCAGATCCGTAGCCACCTGCGACGCGCGATCGAGGTCGGTGCGCCGCCACCCCGCGTCCATCCAACTCCGCACACGGCTCATCCGTCCCTTGCTCGTGCTGCGCCTGCTCCGGGCCACGCATCGGCAAGTGGGGATGCGCTGTGCCGCGCTCTCAGGACGCATCGGCGAGGACGGACCGCTCGCGCGCAGGCGGGCGGTCGACCGGGAAGCGGCGCGACGGCAGCGGGACCGGCCCTCCACGCCGCTGCCCAGGTCGCGGCTGGACTGAACCGGTCGAAGCGGTCAGGGTTCCCGCCCGGTCCGGTTAGGCTGGTCGCGTGAACGCCCCGACGGTGCTTTCCGGCATCGCCCTGGACGACCAGGAGCTGATCGCCCGGGTGTCGACCGGTCTCGACCGGGTCGAAGAGCTGCTCGAGCACGAACTCGTCACCGAGTTCGCCTTCATCACCGCGGCTGCCTCGCATCTCATGCACGCCGGCGGCAAGCGGTTCCGTCCGCTGTTCACCCTGGTGGCGGCCGGTGTCGGGGCCGATCCGGACAACGACGACGTGATCACCGCGGCGGCCGTCGTCGAGCTCATCCACCTGGCCACGCTGTACCACGACGACGTGATGGACGAGGCCGACCTGCGCCGCGGCGCGAAGTCGGCCAACGCCCGGTGGGACAACAAGGTCGCCATTCTCACCGGCGACTACCTGTTCGCGCACGCCTCGCGGCTGGTCGCCGGCCTCGGCCCGGACGCGGTGCGGATCATCGCCGAGACGTTCGCCGAGTTGGTCACCGGGCAGACCAGGGAGACCGTCGGCCCCGCCCCCGGCGAGGACCCGATCGAGCACCACCTCAAAGTGCTGGACGGCAAGACGGCATCGCTGATCGACACCTGCGCCCGGTACGCCGGGATGTTCAGCAAGGCGGAGCCCGAGCAGGTGCTGGCACTGCGGGGCTTCGGCCGGGCGATCGGCATGGCGTTCCAGATCTCCGACGACATCATCGACATCACGTCCGAGGACTCCGGCAAGACTCCGGGCACCGACCTGCGCGAGGGTGTGCCGACGCTGCCGGTCTTCTACACGCTGGCCGACCCCGCCGCCGACCCGCGGCTGGTCGAGCTGGTCTCGGCGCCGATCGCCGAGGACGCCGAGGTGGCCGAGGCGGTCGCGCTGCTGCGGGAGTCGGCCGGCCTGGCCCGGGCCAGGCAGACCCTCGCCGACTATGCGGATCGGGCAGCGGGCGAACTGGACCTGCTGCCGCCCTCCGGGTCACGGGATGCGATGAGTTCGCTGGTCAGGTTCGTGGTGGACCGCACCCGCTGAGCAGGTCGATCAGCCGGCGCGGCTCTGTCGCGAACGGTAGGCGGAGACCGCCGCGCGGTTACTGCAGGACAGGTCGCAGTACCGCTTGGATCGATTGCGGGTCAGGTCGATCAGCACGTCGTCACAGTCCGGCATGTCGCAGGTACGCAGCCTGGACAGCTCGTCGGTCCGGATGACGTCCACCATCGCCATCGCGGCCTCCACCGCCATGCGAGCGACCAGCGGGGCGTCGAGCGTCGTTGCGTGCAGGTGGTAGTCCCACTCGTCGTGCTTGACCAACTGCGGGAGCGCTCGGAACTCGCGGAGCATCTCGTTGGCAAGTTCGGCCACACCGTCCCGGCCGGTCTCCCAGAACCGGCGCAATCGGGGCCGTAGGGCGCGGATCTCCGCCAGTTCGACTTCGGTTCGGTCGCGTCGGCCGCTCCAGCCCCACTTCGTCAGGAACGCGTCCAACGCCTCGATGTCGGGCAACCCGTCCTGGTCCGCCGCGGTGTTGACCAGTTCGGCCGCCGCGGACAGCGCTATCTCGGTGTCATGAGCAAAAACCATCTTGACCCCTGTCGACGTCCCTCGGTAGTGTCATCAGCGTAACGCTTAATGACTGATGACGTGCGCTCTGGGACGGGAACGAGGCGATGAAAGTGAAGACCGAGCGGTCGGAGCGCGGGGGGACTACCGGAACCAGCGCCGGGCTGGGCCTGGCCATCGCCTCGGCCGCGGCGTTCGGCACCTCGGGAACCTTCGGGTCGGCTTTGATCCGGAGTGGGTGGAGCCCATCGGCCGTGGTACTCGCCCGGCTCGCGCTGGCGTCGCTCGTGCTGGCGGTCCCGACGGTGCTGGCCCTGCGCGGCCGGCTCGCCCTGCTGCGTCGCTCCGCGCCGGCTGTCCTTGCCTACGGTGCACTGGCCGTCGCCGGCGCCCAGGTCTGCTACTTCTACGCGATCCAGCGGCTGTCGGTCGGCGTCGCGCTCATGCTCGAGTACCTGGGCATCATCCTGGTCGTGCTGTGGATGTGGTTGCGGCACGGTCGGCGCCCGCGTGGTCTGACGATCGCCGGCTCGATCGGCGCGATCATCGGACTGGCCCTGGTGCTGGACCTCTTCGGCGGACTGAAGATCGACCCCATCGGGGTGATCTGGGGCCTGGGCGCGGCCTTCGGCCTGGCCGGCTTCTTCGTGCTGTCCGCGAGGGCGCAGGACGCGTTGCCGCCGGTGGCGATGGCCGGAACCGGTCTGGGCGTCGGCGCGGTCGTGCTTGCCGTACTCGGACTCTCCGGCGTGCTGCCGTTGCACGCCGGCACCGCCGACACCCTGTTCGCCGGCCTGGCCCTGCCGTGGTGGGTGCCGGTGGTCGGGTTGGCCACCGTGGCCGCTGCACTCGCGTACGTGCTCGGCATCGCCGCTGCCCGGCGGCTGGGCGCCACCGTCGCCTCGTTCGTCGGGCTCACCGAAGTGCTGTTCGCGGTGTTGTTCGCCTGGCTGCTGCTCGCCCAGCTGCCGACCTTCGGACAGTTGATCGGTGGGGTCTTCATCGTCGGCGGGGTCGCCCTGGTGCGCATCGACGACCTGCGGCGCGACCGCGAGGTCACGCTCGCCGAACCCGCACCGGTATCGGCTGACGTGCTACCGGCGGGTCACCTCGGCGAGGCCGACCGCAGATAGTTCTCGACCTGGCGCGGCGTGCGGCACACACAGCCCTTTGCCTCCAGCGCGCCGACGATGGCCGGCTCCTGTTTGGCCAGGTACCAGCCCCGGCGCAGCAGAAAGCCCGCCGGCTTGCGGTGTTCGGCCAGGTCACGGCGGAACCGCAGGAGCATGGTGACCCAGCGGGACCGGCGGACGCAGATGGCGAGATCCAGCAGCCCTTCGGCCCGGCAGGACGCCACCAACTCGGCGGCGAAGATGCCCTCGGCGATGAACGGAGTGGCATCGTCCAGCCGGAGGCGCTGGGAACCGGACGGGCCGTTCGCGGCGATGTCGTAGACCGGCACGGTGACCTCGCCGGTGCGGCACACCGTGCGGATCGCGTCGAGTGCCCGATCGGCGTGCCACGACCGGGCGTCGTCCCAATCCACCTCGCCGGTGGCGAACCGCGGCAGCGCCGGGTCGTCGCCGCTGCGGTAGAAGTCGTCCAGCTGCAGGATGGGCAACCCGGACCGGATGGCCAACCGTGACTTGCCGGAGCCGGACGGCCCCGCCAGCAGGATCACCCGAGCGGCCACGCCGCCGATTCTGCCTGCAGTGGCCCTCGAGCATTTCCCTGGCTGCGAGGATCAGCTCGACGATTTGGGAGTGGAGTGACAGGTGGCGTCCAGTTCGCCCTCGTCTTGCCTTTTGATCCTCACCGGGTGGGGGTCAGGAGGGTGGGGGGTCGGGGAGGAAGGTCAACACCGTCTGGTGGGTGGTGGCCGTGCCGGAGTTGGTCCGGCGGACCGTGAAGCCGGCGTCGTCGGCGGCCAGCACGGCGTAGGTCACCGGCCGCTCGAAGCGGGCCTGGACGCTGAACCGGCCGGAGTTGGTGTAGTCACCGATCAGCACTCCGGCGCCGGGTTGCCCGACGGACAGAGCCGACCTCGCCTCGTCGGCGGACGACGAACCGACCAGCTCACGCACCCGGTTGCCGGTGAACCGCACGTAGATCCGGGCGTCCGGGTGGTCCGGGTCCTCGCCGCCGTCGTACACGCCGTCCGAGCGGGGCCGGAACTCACCCGGCTCCGGCGCATCGTCCGGAACCTCCGGCTCGTCGGATTTCCCGCCATGACGCAGCGAGCGGAACGTGTCGCGCAGGCTCATCTCGCCTCCAGTGTCGAACGACCACTGCGTCGAGCCTGCCCGAGGTCGCCGGCGTTCGCGACCCGGGACGCGCTACCGTCGATCTGGTGCGTGGTGAATACAAGGTCCCCGGCGGCAAGTTGGTAGCGGTCGATGTCGAGGTCAGCCAGGGGCGACTGAGCGTCGCCAGTGTGTCCGGCGACTTCTTCCTGGAACCGGACGAGGCGTTGGGCGACATCGATGCCGCGCTGGTCGGGATGAGCGTCGACGCCGGTGTGGAGCAGCTGACCCACGCGATCGAGGGATCACTGCGTCCGGAGGCCCACCTTTTCGGTTTCTCGGCCGAATCGGTGGCCGTCGCGGTGCGCCGCGCCCTGGGCAAGGCCACGGGGTGGGACGACCACGTGTTCGACGTGATCGCCCCGATGGTGCTGCCACCGGTCATGCACGTCGCGCTCGACGAAGTGATCGCCCACGAGGTGGCGGCCGGGCGGCGCAATCCGACGCTGCGGTTCTGGGACTGGGACTCGCCGTTGGTGGTGATCGGTTCGTTCCAGAGCTACCGCAACGAAATCGATCCGGACGGTGCCGCCCGCCACGGGATCGACGTGGTACGGCGGATTTCCGGCGGAGGCGCCATGTTCATGGAGCCGGGTAACTGCATCACCTATTCCCTGGTGGTGCCGGCGTCGCTGGTCGAGGGGCTGAGCTTCGAGCGGTCCTATGCGTTCCTGGACGAGTGGGTGATGGCGGCGCTGGCCGAGGTCGGAGTGGTCAACGCCCGCTACGTGCCGCTGAACGACATCGCTTCCGACCAGGGCAAGATCGCCGGAGCGGCCCAGAAGCGGTTCGCCGACGGCGCGGTGCTGCACCATGTCACGATGGCCTACGACATCGACGCGGACAAGATGGTCGAGGTACTGCGGATCGGTCGGGAGAAGATGTCCGACAAGGGAACTCGTAGCGCCAACAAGCGCGTCGACCCGATGCGCTCGCAGACCGGTCGGCCGCGGGGGGAGATCCTCCGGGTGTTCCAGGATTCGTTCACCCGCCGTTACCGCAGCCAGCCGTCGCGGTACACCCCGGCCGAGCTGGACGCGGCGAAGTCGTTGGTGGAAAGCAAGTTCGGCACCGCAGGGTGGACCCACCGGGTGCCCTGACGCTGGTACGCGCCGCCGTCAGCGTGCCCCCCGCCCGGCGCGCGACATCGGCGTCACGCACCGGGCGGTCGTTGCCCCCGATCTCAGGCGGCGGCGTCGGCCGGCTCCGTCATCGGCATCAGGCCCCGCTCGGACTGCCGCAGATCCTCCGGACGCAGCGTGGCCCGGTCATCCGCAGGGGGTCGTCGGTCAGGTAGCGGACATAGGCGTACGGGGTGAAGAAACCCGGCAGGTGCTCGCCCAGCGCCACCTCGATCAGCACGTCCCGGGCGGCCTCGATGGCCGTGCGCGGCGCGTAGCCCTCCGGTTCAGGCGTCCCGTCTCCTCGTCGATCATGCTGGCGACCATCTCGCGGGTCAGCCGCGGCCCCTCGACCAGTCGGGTGCGGCTGCGGATCCACTGCCACAGCTGAGCCCTGGAGATCTCGACCGTCGCGGCGTCCTCCATCAGATTGTCGATGGCCACCGGCCCGGAGCCGCCGACCCAGGCCGCCAGATAGCGCAGCGCCACGGAGATGTTGGTCGGCCACTCCCTCCAGGCTCACCCGCGCGCCCTGGCCGCGCACGGTAAGCAGGTCGACCGCCTCGATCCGGATCTCGCGTGCGCTGCCGGCCCCGCTGGTCCGGCCGGTCGCCGAGCACCGCGTCGAACGCCTCCAGGCAGGTCGGCACCAGTGCCGGATGGGCGACCCAGGAACCGTCGAAACCGTCGTCCGGCCTCCCGGTCCTTGTCGGCCCGCACCCGGGCCAGCGCAGTGCCGGGTCGGCCGACTCGTCGGTCCGGGTCGGCACGTAGGCGGCCATGCCGCCGATGGCGTGCGCCCCGCGCCGGTGGCAGGTGGCCACCAACAACTCGGTGTAGGCCCGCATGAACGGCGTGGTCATGGTGACCTGGCCGCGGTCCGGCAGCACGATGGTCGGCGCCCCGGAAGGCGAAAGTCCTGATGTAGCTGAAGATGTAGTCCCACCGGCCGGCGTTCAGGCCGGCTGAGTGTGCCCGCAGCTCGTAGAGGATCTCGTCCATCTCGAACGCCGCGGGCAGCGTCTCGATCAGCACGGTCGCCCGGATCGTGCCGTGCGGGATGCCCAGCAGGTCCTGGGCCAGCGTGAAGACGTCGTTCCACAGCCGGGCCTCCAGGTGCGACTCCAGCTTCGGCAGGTAGAAGTACGGGCCCGACGCCGTCGTCGATCAGCCGCTGGGCGTTGTGGAACAAGAACAGGCCGAAGTCGACCAGGGAGGCCGGCAACGGGCGCCCGTCGACCGACAGGTGCTTCTCGCACAGGTGCCAGCCGCGCGGCCGGATCGACCATGGTCGGGGTCCGGTCGCTGACGGTGTACTGCTTGCCGTCGTCGGTGACGAAACCGGCATTGCCGCGGATGCGCGTCGAACAGGTTGAGCTGTCCGTCGATGATGTTGAACCAGTTCGGCGCGGTGGCGTCCTCGAAATCGGCCATCCAGACCTTGGCGCCCGAGTTCAGCGCGTTGACGGTCATCTTCCTGGTCGGCGGGCCGGTGATCTCGCAGCGCCGGTCGGTCAGCCCGGCCGCCGGCGGCGCGACTTGCCAGGTCGGGTCGTCGCGGATGGTCCTGGTGTGCGGCAGGAAGTCCGGGTTCTCGCCGGCGGCGATCCGCCGGGCCCGGTCGCGGCGGGCAGCCAGCAGTTCGGCGCGCCGGCCGGCGAACGCGCCGTCCAGCCGGGCGACGAAGGCCAGCGCCTCGGGCGTCAGGATCTCGTCGAACCGCGGGATGCATGGTGCCGCGGACGGTGGGGATGGTGGCGGGAATGGTCATCTGGAGTATTCCTTGGCGGGAGAGTGGAGTGGTGAGGTGGCAAGGGCTCAGTGGAACTGCTCGGCCTCGGTCGAGCCGGCCAGGGCCAGGGTCCCGGAGTCGGGGTTGATGGCGGTGGACACCTTGTCGAAGTAGCCGGTGCCGACCTCGGCCTGGTGCTTGACCGCGGTGTAACCCGCTGCTGCAGCGGCGAATTCGGCCTCCTGAAGCTTCACGTACGCGGTCATCCCCGACCGGCTGTAACCGTGGGCCAGCTCGAACATCGAGTGGTTCAGCGCGTGGAAGCCGGCCAGCGTGATGAACTGGTAGCGGTAGCCGAGCTCGCCGAGTTCGTCCTGGAACCGGGCGATCTCGTCGTCGGACAACGCGGACCGCCAGTTGAACGACGGAGAGCAGTTGTACGCCAACATCTTTCCCGGGAACTCGCGGTGGAGCTCGGCGGCGAACTCGCGGGCCAGACCCAGATCGGGGGTGCCGGTCTCCACCCAGATCAGGTCGGCGAACCGGGCGTACTGCTTGGCCCGGGCCAGCACCGGTTCGATGCCGTTCCGCACCCGGAAGAAGCCCTCGGCGGTGCGGGCACCGGTGACGAACGGTTGATCGACCGGGTCGACGTCGCTGGTCAGCAGGTCGGCGGCCAGCGCGTCGGTGCGGGCGACGATCAGGCTGGGCACGCCGAGCACGTCGGCGGCCAACCGGGCGGCGTTGAGCGTGCGGACGTGCTGGGCGGTCGGCACCAGGACCTTGCCGCCCAGGTGGCCGCACTTCTTCTCCGACGCCAGCTGGTCCTCGAAGTGCACGCCGGCGGCGCCGGCGGCGATCATCGACTTCATCAGCTCGAAGGCGTTGAGCGGGCCGCCGAATCCGGCCTCGGCGTCGGCGACGATCGGCACCAGGTAGTCGGTCTCGAGTCGGCCGTCGGCCCAGTCGATCTGGTCGGCCCGCAGCAGCGCGTTGTTGATGCGGCGGACCACGGCCGGCACCGAGTTGGCCGGGTACAGGCTCTGGTCCGGGTAGGTCTGTCCGGCCAGGTTGGCGTCGGCGGCCACCTGCCACCCGGACAGGTAGATGGACTCGAGGCCGCCGCGGACCATCTGCACCGCCTGGTTACCGGTCAGCGCGCCCAGCGAGCGGACGAAGGTCTTGGCGTGCAAGGCCTTCCACAACCGCTGGGCACCGCGGCGGGCGAGCGTGTTCTCCTCGACGACGCTGCCGCGGAGCCGGACCACGTCCTCGGCGGTGTAACTGCGCTCGATCGCCGACCACCGCACATCGCCGGCCCACTCCGCGCGGAGCGAGGCGGCGGCGTCGGCGAACGTGGCGCCGGTCGTGGCCTGGGGGAGGGTGGCGGTCATGACGGTGGTCCCTTCGGCTCGGGCCCGAGCCACGTGGCCGGCGGCCCACCGGAATGCGTAATGCCACTGTGCGGTGAAGATTCGATGTTTCTGAAGACCTATGAACCTGTGAAGAACTGCGTTTCTTGCGATAACGTGCAGCAATGACGGACCACACTGTGACCCCGGTCGCAACCGCGTCTGCGCGGCCACCCGTCGGACCCGGCTACGGGCCGAAAATCGCTTGCCCGCGCCGCCGTTCGGTCGTCCCCGGCGAAGGTCGTCGACGACGGCGCCGCGGATCCGATCGCGATCGGCCGGCAACTGCGGCACCACCGCCGCGCCGGCGGACAAACCCTCGACGACGTGGCGGCCGTCGCCGGCGTCTCGGCGTCGGCCCTGTCGTTGATCGAGAACGGCAAACGGGAGGCGAAGCTGTCCGTGCTGGCCGCGCTGGCGGCGGCGGTCGGTGCCGACCTGGCCGATCTCGTCGGCGGGGCACCGCCCACCCGCCGGGCTGCGCTGGAGATCGAACTCGAAAAGGCGCAGCGGGCAGATTCGTTCCGGGCCCTGCAGGTTCCCGCCGTGCGGATCGGCCCCCGGCTGCCCACCGAAGCGCTGGAGGCGCTGGTCGGCATGCATCGGGCGTTGGCCGCGGTCCAGGTCGAACGCGCGGCAACCCCGGAGCAGGCCCGGCGGGCCAACGCCGACCTCCGGGAACGGATGCGGGCGGCCGGCAACTACTTCGGCGACATCGAGGCCGCGGCGGCCGGCCTGCTCAAGGCCATCGACCATCGCGGCGGCCCGATCACGCGCACCGCCGTCGACCGGCTCGCCGCGCACTTGGGCTTTCGCCTGGTGCACACCTCGGACCTGCCCGGCTCCACCCGCACCGTCACCGACCTGGCCAACCGGCGGATCTACCTGCCGCAACCGGAGGCAGGTCAACACGATTCACGGTCGCTGGCCCTGCAGGCGCTGGGTCATGTGGTGCTCGATCACGCGGTGCCGGCCGACTACGGTGCGTTCCTCGCGCAGCGGGTGGAGATCAACTACTTCGCCGCGGCGCTGCTGATCCCCGAGGCCGGGGCGGTGCCGCTGCTGTCCCGGGCCAAGGCGGCCAAGGACATCGCGATCGAGGACCTGCGCGATGCCTACGCGGTGTCCTACGAGACCGCGGCCCACCGGTTCACCAACCTGGCCACCAGACATCTGGACCTGCCGGTGCACTTCATGCGGATCTCGCAGCGCCGGGGTGATCTACAAGGCCTACGAGAACGACGGTGTGCACTTCCCGACCGATGCCACCGGCGCCATCGAGGGCCAGCGCGTCTGCCGGTACTGGACCGCCCGGGTGGTCTTCGAGCGGCCGGACCAGTCGCACGCGTACCAGCAGTACACCGACACCGGGTCGGGGACCTACTGGTGCACCGCCGTCGTCGACAAGACGCCGGCCGGCACCTTCTCGGTCAGCGTCGGCGTGCCGTATGCGCAGGTCAAATGGATGCGCGGGCGGGAGACCACCGAGCGCTCCCGGTCCAGATGCCCCGATCCGTCGTGCTGTCTGCAACCGCCCGCCGACCTGGCCCAGCGGTGGGACGGCCTGGCGTGGCCCAGCGCCAGGGTGCACTCCCACCTGTTGGCGGCCATGCCGCCGGGCGTCTTCCCGGGCGTCGACGACACCGAAGTGCTGCAATTCCTGGAGAACCACGCCACGGCCTGAATCCGCAGGTCCTCGTCGTGGAACCGACGAGGGAGAGCCGATGCCTGGCACCAGGGAAGACCCGTGGCAGCTGACCACCGCCCCGGGAACCGGGCAGTACACCATGTACCGGGACCCGGATGCCGACCCGCCGGCTCTGGTGTGTCAGGTCGGGTCGACCCAGCTGCGCTACCACCTGCGGGCCATCGAGGACGCCGCGGCGTGGTTGGCCGAGCAGGGGGAGTGGATCGACCTCGGCGCCGCCGACGAACAGAAGCCGGCCAAGCCGGGGACGCTGGAGGCCTGGGCCAGGGACGAGGACAACCCGGTCGGCGGCTGGTACGGCCTGCGCAAGGGCTACCGCGGCCGTTTCGGCATGTACCTCCCGCCGCTCCTGGAGACGCTGGGGCTCGCCGAACTCACCCACGAACCCCGCAACAACCGCATCAGGTCCCGCTGACCTGGGCCTGCGT
Source organism: uncultured Actinomycetota bacterium (assembly GCA_963706185.1). Lineage (GTDB taxonomy): Bacteria > Actinomycetota > Actinomycetes > Mycobacteriales > Nakamurellaceae > Nakamurella. The sequence goes on from CAVPLZ010000009.1 coordinate 120,982, forward strand.
CGGAACCGCGACCGGCACCGGGCCGCGGCGCCGCCGCAACGCATCCGTGGTCAGCACCGCCAGCGCCGCCCACACCAGGCCGAACCCGATCCATCGGGCCGGCGGCATGTGCTCGTCGAAATAGAGCACGCCGAGCAGGAACTGCACGGTCGGGGTGAGGTATTGCAGCAGGCCGAGCACGGACAGCGGCAGCGCCCGGGCGGCCGCAGCGAATGCCAGCAACGGGCCGACGGTCACGAGCCCGGTGGTCACCAGCAGGAGTACGTGCCCGCTGCCGTGCCCGGTCAGCGTGGAGGTGCCGGCCACCTGGAGCACGATCAGATAGGTCACCGCCGGTACGACCAGGACCAGGCCCTCGGCGGTCAGCGACTCGGTCGGCTGCAACGGCACGACCTTCTTCACCAGTCCGTAGGCGGCGAAGGACAGGGCGAGCCCGATGGCGATGAACGGAACGGCGCCCCCGCCGACCGCGATCACCACGACGGCGGCCGTGCCGAGCCCGACCGCGACCCACTGCGCCACCCGCAGCCGTTCGCGTGAACACCAGCACCCCGAGCACCACACTGACCAGCGGGTTGATGTAGTAGCCCAGCGCCGCTTCGACCACCCGCCCGTTGTTGACCGCCCAGATGTACATCGCCCAGTTGACGGCGATCAGCACGGCCGCGGCGACCACCAGGCCGAACACGCGCGGCGGCATCGCGAAGATCGCCCGCCACTGCCGGAGGCCGGTGACCAACAAGGCCATCACGCACCAACGACCAGACCATCCGGTGCGCCAGGATCTCCAGCGCCCCGGCCGGCTCGAGCAGCGGCCAGTAGAGCGGGAACAGACCCCAGATCAGGTACGCGGTGAGGCCCGCGACGATGCCACGGCGCACGGTCAGTCGATCTCGACGCGCGGTGGCCGCGCGAGCGGGGCAGACATCACCGCGGCGACGGGCGGGTCAGATCGGATCGAACAGCACCGTCACCGGTAGTTGGTGAACTGCAGCGCCACGTCCAGGTCTGCGCCCTTGAGCAGCGCGATCACCGACTGCAGGTCGTCCCGCTTCTTGCCGGACACCCGCAGTTGATCGCCCTGGATCTGCGCCTGCACCCCCTTGGGGCCCTCGTCGCGAATCAGCTTGGAGATCTTCTTGGCCTGCTCGGAGGAGATGCCCTGGACCAAGCTCCCGGTCGCCTTGTAGACCTTGCCCGAAGCCTGGGGCTCGCCGATGTCCAGCGACCGCAACGAGATCCCGCGCTTGATCAGTTTCTCCTTGAACACCTCGATCGCGGCCTTGCAGCGCTCCTCGGTGGACGCGGTGACCGTCACGCCCTCCTGTCCGGCCCACGCCACGGACGAGTCGGTGCCGCGGAAATCGAAGCGCTGGGACAGCTCCTTGGCCGCCTGGTTGAGCGCGTTGTCGGCCTCCTGATGATCCACCTTGGAGACGATGTCGAACGACGGGTCGGCCATGACCACTTCCCTTCAGCGTTGCGGACCTGCGACGCCATTCTTCCCCCACGGTCCGTGGCGTCGACGCGCCGGGCGGGCAGCGGGCCGACGGCCCCCGCAGCGGCCGGTGCGATTGGGATTCCGGTGCCCTCAGCTTGTACGCTGGGCCCGCCGTCCGAGACGGCGGGGCAGGTTACCCAAGCGGCCAAAGGGAGCTGACTGTAAATCAGCCGGCACAGCCTTCGGGGGTTCGAATCCCTCACCTGCCACCACAGCCGATTGCGCACCGGGCCCGCCTCCCTCGTCGGACGGCGGGCCCCTGCGCTTCGTGGTCGGGATGCGGGAAGACCCGGCAACCTTCCCCATTCGGTCCGGTTCGGACTACTCTCCGTGTATGCCGTCGGGGCGTGAGTGCGACCGTGGGCGCTCCGGTGCGCCGCCTGGGGCCCTTTGCTGCCCGGGAGCCGCGGGGGGACCCGATGACGTCGTCGCGGGCGGCGCTGCAGCTCGGTCCGCACGGCCGGACCCGATCGTCCAATCAGGTCTTCCCGGCCGTTGCGGCCGTCGTCTTCCTGATCTCGGTGGCGTTCTGGTGGCCGGTGCTCTCGCAGCCCGCGCTTGTCCATCGCACACCCCTGTGGATGCTCCTGGGCGCACTGCTGCTGGTCATCGCGTTCATCGCCTGCGAGTTGTTCCCGCTCCGGGTCGAGGTACGCCGCGAGACCCTGTTGGTGAGCCTGTCGGAACTGCCCCTGGTGCTCGGGCTGCTGTTGCTGCCGAGTTGGACCGCGGGGGCCGCCCAACTCACCGCGGGAGCCCTGGTCTACCTGGTCCGCAAGGACTCACTGGTTCAACAGCGCCTTGAACCTGTCGTTGATCGCGGTGGAGGCCGGGGCCGGCGCGGCGGCCATGTTGTTCGTCGGCACCAGGACCGACGAGTTGGCCTGGAACTGCCTCGCGGTCGCCGTCGGGGTGCTGTTCGGTGCGCTGGTCTCCGCGGTCGCGGTCGGGCTGGCATACAAGCTGATGGGCCCGTCCGAGTCGCTGCGCCGGGTGGTCGGCCGGTCCATGCTGGCGGCCGCGGCCATCGTCACCTTCGCACTGGTGGCTTACGTGCTGTGGAGGGTCCCGTACATCGGGCCGATCCTGTGCCTCGGCCTGGCTTTCGTCCTGGTGGTGCTCTACCGCACCTATTTCCGTTTCCTCCGGCAGCACGCGAGCCTGGCCGGCGTCTACGGATTCGGCCGGTCGGTCGCCATTGCCGGTGAGGAACCAGAGGACTGGCCGAATCTCGTCGAGCAGGTCCGCGAGCAGCTCAACGCCAGCGTCGCCGTGCTGCGGCTCACCGAGGGCGGCACCGAGACGCGGACCCTGGCCGCCGGCCCGGAAGGACCGGTGGACGAGCCGCCGGCCCCCCGTGGCGATGCGCTGCTCGAACTCGCCGCGCGGGAGGGCAAGGCCCAGGTCGCGTCCGACCAGACCAGGGATCGGTCATTGATCGACGCCTTGCGGCGCCGTCGGGCGTGGGATGTGCATGGCGGTACCGCTGCGCTCCGGCGACCGCACCCGCGGGTTCCTCGAGGTCCGCGATCGCCGCAGCCGGTGGGGTCGTTACCGGGCTGAGGACCTGGTCCTGCTCGAGACCCTCGGCAGCCACGTGGCCACCGCCATCGACAACTCCGGGCTCCTGGAGACCCTCCGCCACGCGGCTTACCACGACCCGGTCACCGGCCTGCTGAACCGGCTGGGGCTGACCGTCGAGGCCGAGCAGCGGATGGCCGCCGGCAGGCTCGGCGCCGTGCTGTTGGTCGAGCTCGCCGTGCTCACCGAGGTGAACAACGCCGTCGGGCACGATCGCGGCTCCCAGTTGCTGGCCGACGCCGGCTCCCGGCTGTCCGCGGTGGCCGGACCGGGCCGCCCGGTCGGTCGCATCGAGATGGATCGGTTCGCCGTGCTGTTCGATCAGGAGTCCGAGTCCGAGATCGTCGCCGTCGGCGCCGACCTGCTCGCCGCGGCCAGCCGGCAGTACCAGATGGGCGACATCGAGATCGATCCCGAGGCGGTCGCCGGGGTGGCCCTGGTGCAGGCCGAGGATCCCCAACGCGGTCGACCCCTCGGCGCTGCTGCAGCGGGCCGAGATGGCCATGCTCGCCACCAGCGATTCAGCCCGGTCCGGCAGCGAGCTCCAGGTGTACCGGCCGAGCATGGGCGAGGTGTTCCGGCGGCGGTTCCAGCTGGTCACCCAGTTCCGCCAGGCGGTGGAGTCCGGTCGGATCGTCGTGCACTACCAGCCCAAGCTCAATCTGGCCGAGCGGGAGCTGGTCGGGGTCGAGGCGCTGGTGCGGTGGATGCACCCGGAGTTCGGCTTGGTGTCGCCGTCGGAGTTCGTGCAGGCGATCGAGGCCACCGGGTCGATCGACGTGCTGTTCGGCCACGTGCTCGACGTCGTCCTCGAGCAGGTCAGGTCGTGGACGGCCCGCGGCATCGACCTCGGAGTCGCGGTGAACCTGTCCGCGCGCAACCTGCTGGTCCCGGACTTCGCCGACTCGGTGGGCGCGACCCTGGCCCGGCACGGAGTTCCCGCCGACCTGCTGACCTTCGAGATCACCGAGTCCAGCGTGATGGCCGAGCCGCGAGCATTCGCTGCCGGTCCTGCGCGACCTGCACGCGCTGGGCATCCAGCTCTCGGTGGACGACTTCGGCACCGGCTACTCGTCGCTGGCCTACCTGCGGCGGCTGCCCATCGACGAGATCAAGATCGACCGGTCGTTCGTCCAGGGCATGGTGACCGACCTCGGCGACCTGGCGATCGTCCGGGCGATCATCGACCTCGGCCACTCGCTCGGACTGCGGGTGGTCGCCGAGGGGGTCGAGGAGGAGGCCGCCCGCGACGCCCTGCGCTCGATGCGCTGCGACAACGTCCAGGGTTTCCTGCTCTCCCGGCCGTTGCCGGTCGACCGGTTCGAGGCCTGGCTGGCCTCCCGGACGGTGCGGACCACCCAGCAGGACGGCACGGCGGCGGTCCTCAAGCTGGTCGGCTGAGTCGGCTGGCTCGGTGCCCTCGCCGCCCGCTGCCTTGCGGGCCCGACCTGCGCGTTTCTTGCCGATGCCTCGGTGTCCTGTACAGTTGACGAGGCTCGCGCGGCGGGAGTGATCCGCCCTGCGCGTTGTCGTCTGGACAGGCCCCTTTAGCTCAGTCGGCAGAGCGTCTCCATGGTAAGGAGAAGGTCTACGGTTCGATTCCGTAAAGGGGCTCGGAGCGCGGCCGCAGGATCGATCCTCACCGATCGTGACTGTGGCCGTTCTCATGACGGGAGTGATCCCGTCGAGGCGGTGTAGCTCAGTCGGTAGAGCAAGCGGCTCATAATCGCTGTGTCGCCGGTTCAAGTCCGGCCACCGCTACGCACACGGTCGTCCGCCAGGACGACCGCAGACCAGCCGGACCGCGTCGACGCGGTCCGATCCGTACGAAGAAAGAGGCAGCTGACGTGGCCGCCACCGACGTCCGTCCGAAGATCACCCTCGCCTGCGAGGAGTGCAAGCACCGCAACTACATCACCCGCAAGAACCGCCGGAACGACCCCGACCGCCTGGAGATCAAGAAGTTCTGCCCGAACTGCGGGACCCACCGCAAGCACCGGGAAACCCGCTAGTCAGCGGCTCGGAACCACGCGGATGGCCATGGACGCCGCCTTCGTCGGGCGGTCGTTCCCGTTCGCCGATCCCTACCCGGTCGGTGCCGAGAAGATCCGGGAGTTCGCCGACGCCATCGGTGACCTCCATCCGCTCTACCACGACAGGGTGGCCGCGCAGCGCGCCGGCCACCCTGACGTCGTTGCGCCGCCGACCTTCGCCATCGCTGGTGATCGCGCGGGCGCAGGAGGCGGTGCTGTTCGACCCGGAGCTCGGCCTCGACTTCGCCCGCGTGGTGCACGGCGACCAGCGGTTCGTCCACCACCGGCCGATCGTCGCCGGCGACCTGCTGCAGTTCCGACGGTGCACATCGACGCCATCCGGGTGGCCGCCGGCAACGACATCATCTGAGCCTGCGCACCGAGGTCGACCGACCCGACAGGGCGCTGCCGTCTGCACCGCATACTCGACGCTGGTCTCGAGGGCAGCATGACCGCGGGCACCGGACCGGCCGGCCTCGCCGTCGGCGACGCAGTTGCCGCGCGCTGACCGTCACCCTGACCCGCGGTCCAGCTCGTCCGCTACGCCGGCGCATCCCTGGATTTCAACCCGATCCACTGGAACCAGCGGGTGGCCACCGCGGTCGGGCTGCCCGACGTGATCGCGCACGGCATGCTGACCATGGCCCTGGCCGGCCGGATCGTCACCGACTGGACCGGTGACCCGACCGCCGTGCTCGAGTACGGCGTCCGGTTCACCCGCCCGGTCGTCGTGCCGGACGACGAGGCCGGCGCCACGGTGGAGATCACCGCCGTGATCGGCGCAGGTCGACGCCGATGCCGGCACCGCGCAGGGTGGACATCACCGCACGGTTCGACGGCCAGACCGTGTTGGGCAAGGCCAGGGCGCTCGTCCGCCTGCCCTGACGGGACTCGGCCCGCCGGGCCACTCGTCCACGTCCACGCGTTGGTCCGCTCGCCCGGTGGTCCGCTCGCCCCGGCTCGACCGGGCTCACCCCCGCCGGAGGGTCAGTCCTTGGCGGTGGCCAGGAACTCGCCGAGCCTGTTCACCCCGGTGACCAGGTCCTCGTCACCCAGCGCGTAGGACAGCCGGAAGTAGCCCGGCGTGCCGAACGCCTCACCGGGCACCACTGCCACCTCGGCCCGCTCCAGCGCCAGGGCGGCGAGTGCGCGCGGACGAGTGCGGGACGCACCCCACCGAAGTCCTTGCCGACCAGGTCGGCCACCGACGGGTAGGCGTAGAACGCTCCCTGCGGGACCGGGCAGGCCACCCCGGGGATTGCGGAGAGCAGGTCGACCATGGTGCGCCGTCGCCGGTCGAACGCCGACCGCATCATCTCGACGGCGTCCAGCGAGCCGGACACGGCTACGGTGGCGGCCACCTGGGCGACGTTGTCGACGTTGGAGGTCAGATGCGACTGGAGGTTCGTGGCGGCCTTGATGACGTCCGTCGGGCCGATCATCCAGCCGACCCGCCAACCGGTCATCGCGTAGGTCTTGGCCACCCCGTTGAGCACGATGCAGGTGTCGGCCAGTTCCGGAACCACGACCGGCATCGACACGTGCTGGGCCCCGTCGTAGGTCAGGTGCTCGTAGATCTCGTCGGTGATCACCCAGAGACCCGCGGTCGGCAGCCCACCGGCCGATCGCCTCGACCTGGTCGGGCGGGTAGACGGCGCCGGTCGGGTTGGACGGCGAGTTGAACAGCAGCACCTTGGTCCGGGCGGTGATTGCCGCGTCCAGCTGCTCGACCGAGACCAGGTAGCCGGTCGACTCGTCGGCAACCACCGGCACCGGGACCCCGCCGGCCAGCGTGATCGCCTCCGGGTAGGTGGTCCAGTACGGCGCCGGGAGCAGCACCTCGTCGCCCGGGTCGAGCAGGGTGGCGAACGCCTGGTAGACGGCCTGCTTGCCGCCGTTGGTCACCAGCACCTGAGCGGCGTCGACGACGAAGCCGGAGTCCCGCGCGGTCTTCTCGGCCACCGCAGAACGCAAGGCCGGCAGCCCGGGCGTGGGTGAGTAGTTGTAGTTGGCCGGGTCCGAGCAGGCGTCGATGGCCGCCTTGACAATGGCGTCGGGGGTAGGAAAGTCCGGCTCACCCGCACCGAAGCCGATGACCGGCCGGCCGGCCGCCTTGAGCGCCTTGGCCTTGGCGTCGACCGCCAGGGTGGCTGACTCGGCGATCCCGCCCACCCGGGCGGAAATGCGGGAACGGACGGGGGCTGAAGCGGCCTGCGTCGACATGCCACCATGGTGGCACGGGCCGCCAGCCGGTTCGGACCGGCTCCTGGATGGCCGCGGTAACGGACCGGCTGGGGTGCTTCGCGCCGGTTCCCATGGCAGTGCGCAGCGGTTTCTTCTCGCCGGTGCCGCCGGTGGCCTACACTTGACATCCAGGGGTGTGCTGAAGCCTGCCTGCGCGGGCTCGGGCACATCCTCGTCTCATGAAGGGCGTCTGCGCCGTACGGATGCCGGCGGCCGGCATGAGTCACAGGGGCGTAGCTCAACTGGCAGAGCAGCGGTCTCCAAAACCGCAGGTTGCAGGTTCAAGTCCTGTCGCCCCTGCACCGCACGGCCCCGACCAGAGCGGGAGCCGACCAGGCCGGAGACGGCCGCGTTGAAAGAGGACGAAGAAGCGTGAGCGACGATCACGACGCCACCGGAGAAGGCCGCAAGGCCGATCCGGAGCGCAGCGACTCGACCGACGCCGACGAGTCCGGCATCGATCGGCCGACCATGGACGAGCCGGGTTCGCTCGAGCCCGACGACGACGTCACCCCCGGCGGTGATGCCGGCATCACCGCCGACATGGTCGAGGCCGCCGAGGCGGAGGCGCTCGCCGAGGCCGAGGCCGACGCGGTTGATGCGGAGGACGACGCCGAGGCCGGCGACAAGCCCGCCGGCGCACTGGTCGGCGCCACGGCCGGGTCCGCCCGGGCCGCCGCCCGACGCCAGGCCGTCCGTACCGGCAAGACCGCGCCCAAGGGCACAGCGACCGCCGCGCGGACCGGCCGGCAGAACCGACGGGAACATCTTCACCAGGTTCGCGCGCTTCCTCCGTGAGGTCGTCGCCGAGCTGCGCAAGGTCATCTGGCCGACCCGCAAGGAAATGATCACCTACACGGTGGTGGTCATCGTGTTCGTGGTGTTCATGGTCGCGCTGGTGGCCGGCCTTGACGTGCTGTTCGCGAAGGGCGTGCTGACGGTCTTCGGCTGATTCCGGTCAGCGCACCCGGGCAGTAACCAGAGGTAGGAGAGGAATACAAGTGTCGAGCCCCGTCACGCCCTACGGCGACGAGTCCGTCGAGGTCGAGCAGGATGCGGTGAGCTTCACCGACGCCGTGACCGCGGAGGACGTCGAGGATACTGAGCCCACCGTCGCCGACGACGCTGCCGCGACCTCCGCGTCGAGGACAGCACGGCCGTAGCCGAGGACAGTCACGGCCGAAGCCGAGGACAGCACGGCCGAAGCCGAGGCCGAGCCGGAGGACCCGGCCGTCGCCTTCCGTGAGCGACTGCGGTCCGCGCCGGGTGAGTGGTACGTCGTGCACAGCTACGCGGGCTACGAGAACAAGGTCAAGACGAACCTCGAGACCCGTATCCACTCGCTGGACATGGAGGACTACATCTACCAGATCGAGGTGCCCACCGAGGAGGTCACCGAGATCAAGAACGGCCAGCGCAAGCAGGTCCAGCGCAAGGTCTACCCCGGCTACATCCTGGTACGGATGGACCTGACGGACGGCTCGTGGAGCGCGGTGCGCAACACCCCGGGGGTCACCGGTTTCGTCGGCGCGACCGCGCAGCGGCCGTCGCCGCTGTCCATCGACGAGGTCGTTCAAGATCCTCGCCCCGCCGGCGACCAAGACCACCAAGGCGGGCGAACCGGCCGGGGCCACCGCCGGGCCGTGCGTGACCGAGGTCGACTTCACGATCGGCGAGTCGGTCACCGTCATGGACGGCCCGTTCGCCAGCCTGCACGGCGACCATCAACGAGGTCAACGCCGACGGGCAGAAGCTCAAGGTGCTGGTGTCCATCTTCGGCCGCGAGACCCCGGTCGAGCTGACGTTCACCCAGGTCGCGAAGATCTGACCCCCACCACGATGTGACCGCCGCCGGGTGCTCGGCCCGGCGGACATCCCAGAAAGAAGCAGGAACAGGAACATGCCTCCCAAGAAGAAGAAGCTCGCAGCGATCATCAAGCTGCAGATCAAGGCCGGAATGGCCAACCCGGCCCCGCCGGTCGGCCCCGCGCTCGGTCAGCACGGCGTCAACATCATGGAGTTCTGCAAGGCCTACAACGCCGCGACCGAGTCGCAGCGCGGTGACGTGGTGCCGGTCGAGATCTCCGTGTACGAGGACCGTTCGTTCGACTTCAAGCTGAAGACCCCGCCGGCCGCGCGGCTGCTGCTCAAGGCCGCCGGCGTGGAGAAGGGCTCCGGCACCCCGCACACCACCAAGGTCGCGAAGATCTCGATGGACCAGGTGCGGGAGATCGCCACGCTCAAGCAGGTCGACCTGAACGCCAACGACATCGACGCCGCGGCGAAGATCATCGCCGGCACCGCGCGGTCGATGGGGATCACCGTCACCGACTGACGCGTTCGACTCCCGTACCGCACCCGCAGTACGATCGTGGGAGGGCCGAGCGCGGCCCGCCGACCACGACCTCCGCAGTTCCATGTCCACAGCAGTGAAGGAGACAGCAATGAAGCGCAGCAAGGCTTACCGGGCCGCCGCCGAGCAGGTCGACCGGACGAAGCTGTACAGCCCGCTCGAGGCCGCCGAACTGGCCCAGAAGACCTCCGGTCGGCGAAGGTCGACGGCACCGTCGAGGTCGCCATGGTCCTCGGCGTCGACCCCCGCAAGGCCGACCAGATGGTCCGCGGCACCGTCAACCTGCCGCACGGCACCGGCAAGACCGCCCGGGTGATCGTGTTCGCGGTCGGCGACAAGGCCGCCGAGGCCGAGGCCGCCGGCGCCGACGAGGTCGGCAGCGACGACCTGATCGCCCAGATCCAGGGCGGCTGGCTGGACTTCGACGCCGCCATCGCCACCCCCGACCAGATGGCCAAGGTCGGCCGGATCGCGCGGGTCCTCGGGCCGCGCGGCCTGATGCCGAACCCGAAGACCGGCACGGTCACCGCCGACGTCACCAAGGCGGTCGCCGACATCAAGGGCGGCAAGATCAACTTCCGGGTCGACAAGGCCGCCAACCTGCACCTGGTGATCGGCAAGGCGTCGTTCCCGGTCGAGAAGCTGGTGGAGAACTACACCGCGGCGCTGGACGAGGTGCTGCGGGCCAAGCCGTCCGCGGCCAAGGGCCGGTACCTGAAGAAGGTCGTCTTCACCACCACCATGGGCCCCGGCATCCCGGTCGACCCGACGAAGACCCGCAACCTGCTCGAGCGCGACGAGGCGGTGCCGCTGTCGGATCCGGGCGAAGCCCGCTCCGCTGACTGACACGGAGTTGCCGTCAGTCCGGACCGTTCTGGTCCGCGGTCTGAGACGTTGGTCGCTCGCCCGTCCGCGCGCTGGAATCCGGGCAGCGGGTCACATCGTCCGGCGACCGCCGGGCCCGTGGTCCCGACTCCGCCGGCGCCGTCCGACCGTTGTTGACTCGCCCGGTAGTGCCGTCCAGGCCGAGGAAATCCACGTTGCCGCCGCACCGGCTCGATCGCCGCTGCCGTTGGTGGCCGCCGGTCTCGTCGTCGGTGGCTGCGCCCAGCACGAGCCGGCGACCGCCGTCGCCGCGCCGGCGCTGCCGACCACGTCCCGGCCGTCAACCAGCAGTGCCGCCCGACAACCGCGCCGGGTCACGGGTCGGGGCAGTCGCTCCACCGCGACGCCGTCACCGCTGAGACCGGTGCTGGTCCACGTCAGAGCGCCGTCGGCAACGAGCGCGCTGGCCGGTGCGTCGACCCGGCCGACTTCGTCGCGAAGATGGACCGGCATCGACAGGACGTCACCTCGGTGACCCAGGAACGCTCGACCATCACCGGTGCCGACCGCGGAGTCAGGCGACCTTCGTCCATGACTCCTGGACGACGCAAGCTCACTGCGGCCATCTCGACATGTCGATCGACGCCGGCTGGTAGCCAGGTGCCGTTGCAGATGATCACGTCGAGACTGTTCACCTCGACGGTCGACCCGCGATGCTGTCCGTCGATGCGTGCCGACGAGAAGAACTGGGTGCTGGTCGAGCGCGACTCGTCGAACAGGCCGTCGCGTCGAGGGCCAGTCCGTCGACGGCGTCCGGCGACCGCGCGGCCTCCAGGCGGACACGGCCGGCCAGGCGGCACTGTCGAAGGCTGGGGCGTCCGGCACGCCGACGGTGGTCCGAAACGGCAAGGTCGTCGACCACGACAACCCCGATTGGCCGACGGACCTGCTCGGCGGCTGACCACTGGCCTCGCGCCTGCTGCGGTCGAATCTGTCTGCCGGGCGCGCTGGGTGTGGGGGGAGCTGGATTCGGTCAGGCGCGCAGAAACACGCTTCCCGCGGCAGGAAGAACCAGCGCATCGAAGCACTTTCCGGCGCGGCTGCGCTCGAGCGGGGACGGTCGGCGTGGTCGGAGCGGGCCGGCCGATCCGGTAAGCTTGGCCTCGATCCACCGAAGACCGTCGGCTTTCTCCTGTCCCCGTGCAGCTCACCGCACCCGGCCGGCGAACGAAGGTTCCGGGACACCGGAACGGCCCACGCAGGAGGACGAGGTCAGATCCGGCCGTCGCAGCGCGCCCAGATCCACGCCCCGTGCGCCTGCGCCGGGGCGTTTCGCATGTCCGGCCCCGATCCGGTCGACGGAGGTACCCGGCGGCAGCAGCCGCCGGGACGTTCGATCGAGGAAGGAGGCGACGGATGGCCACGACCGCAAAGGTCGAGACGGTCGCCGAGATCGCCGACAAGTTCCGGACCTCGTCGGCAGCCGTCGTCACCGAGTACCGCGGCCTGACGATGTCGCAGCTCACCGAGCTGCGTCGGGCGCTCGGCACCGACACCGCGTACACCGTCGCCAAGAACACCCTGGTCAAGCGGGCTGCCGCCGACGCCGGCGTCGAAGGTCTGGACGAGCTGTTCGTCGGTCCCGACCGCGGTCGCGTTCATCAACGGCGAGCCCGTCGATGCCGCCAAGGCGCTGCGCGATTTCGCCAAGAACAACCCGCTCCTGGTGATCAAGGGCGGATTGATGGACGGCAAGGCGCTCAGCCCGGCCGAGGTCGGCAAGCTCGCCGACCTCGAGTCCCGCGAGGTGCTGCTGGCCAAGCTGGCCGGCGCGATGAAGGGCACGCTGACCAAGGCTGCCGTCATGTTCAACCAGCTCCCCTCGCAGGTGGCGCGGCTCGCCGCGGCCCTGCAGGAGCAGAAGGCCGCCGGAGCAGCCGCCCGGTCGCCGAGGAGGCTCGCCGCCGCACCGGCCGAGGCCGCAGCCGAGCCGGCGGCCGAGGCTCCGGCCGCCGACGGCCGACGGCCGCACCGGAGCAGGCCGAGCAGGCCTGATCCGACCAGCACCACCCGGTCGGATCGCAGACCGGCTCCAACCCCTGTACCGCAGTCCCGCCCAGCGCGGGATCAGAAGTGAAAGGAACGCCATCATGGCGAAGCTGACCACCGACGAGCTGCTCGACGCGTTCAAGGAGCTCACCCTCATCGAGCTCTCGGAGTTCGTGAAGCAGTTCGAGGAGACCTTCGGCGTCACCGCCGCGGCTCCGGTCGCCGTTGCCGGCCCGGCCGGCCCCGGCGCCGCTGCGCCGGCCGAGGCCGCCGAGGAGCAGGACGAGTTCGACGTCATCCTCGAGTCGGCCGGCGAGAAGAAGGTCCAGGTCATCAAGGCCGTCCGCGAGCTCGTCTCCGGTCTCGGCCTGAAGGAGGCCAAGGACCTGGTCGACGCCGCTCCGAAGCCGATCCTGGAGAAGGCGCCCAAGGAGGCCGCCGAGGCCGCCAAGGCGAAGCTGGAGGAGGCCGGCGCCAAGGCCACCGTCAAGTGACCTCTGGTATCCGACGTGCGCTGACGCGCCAGTCCCGCGCTGCACAGCACCACCTGCACCGACCGCAGGGGCGGTCCCGCACTGGGGCCGCCCCTGCGGCGTCCGCGACGTCACCCTCGAGCCAGGGCGCATCCGCACCTGACGCGCGCGACCGCGACTGCCGGTCGGCGTGCGGCGAGCGGGTGTCGACGCCGGCCCTAGGCTGCCGGCCATGATCGATCACTTCGGCGTCCCAGCCGCCGACCCCGCAGCGGCGGCCGCCGTTCTACACGACCGTGTTCGCCCCGCTCGGCCTGCACGAGGCCATGCGGTTCGACACCCCGGGCGGGCCCGGTGATCGGCCTGGCCGACGCCGTCCGGGCAGCCCGTTCCTCTGGTTCAGCCCGGCCGGTGCGGCGTCGGGCAGCACCGGTCCGGGCGGCTGGGAGGCGCACATCGCGCTGCAGGCCGCGATCACGGGCGGAGGTGGACGCGGTGGCCGAGGCCGCCCGGGCGGCCGGCGTCGAGATCCTGCACGAGCCGCGGGAATGGCCGGAGTACCACCCCGGGCTACTACGCGGTGTTCGTCCGCGATCCCGACGGCCACAACGCCGAGGCGGTCACCCACGGCGCGGAGCCGGCGATCGTCCGGCCGGGACGAAAACGCTGCCGCAGCAACGATTCCGTCCCGAACAGCGATCACGTCGCCCGAATAGCGCATTCCGACGTCGACGGCGCTCGTGGATGACGACTCGAGCGCAGTGGCGACGCGGCCGGCGTCGCGGTGACGACGCTGAGCGCAGTCGGCGTCAACGTCCAATCCACCGCCGAGCACCAGGCGCTGCCTCCTCGAGCGGTGTCGCTCTCAGGCGGCGACCAGGCGGCCACGCGGCGACGCCGCCTCCGCGGTCATCGCGGCCGGCGCCGCTGACCCGTCCAGCCGTCCAGCCGCCGCGGCCCGGCGGGGATCCATCCACAACTCGGCCGGTTGGCTTGACGGATCGACGCGGTGGGGTCACGCTGTTCGTGCGACGTCGGCCATATAGCGGGCCGCGTCCCTTCCGGATCGGATGGACGAACGGGATGCCGGGCCCGGTGCGCGGGGTGTCACACCTCGGGAGCACTGCGGGACCACCTCGTCGGACGGCGGTCGAGGGGCACGTCTGGACAGACGCGCCTTTCGCTGCTAAGCTTCCTCTTTGCGCTGCTCTCTTTCTGCTGCCCGCGATCAGGAACCGGCCCCGTTCATCGGACGCAAGGCCCTGACCTGCGCAGCAGTTCATGGAGTGGGCGCTACCGGGGCCGACACTCCCGCATGGGCGCGACGACTCCGGCATGTCAGTGATCGGGTCGCGCTTGTCCTTGGAAGGACGCATCTTGGCAGTCACCAGCACGCCGAAGAACACCACCGGAACCACCAGCGGGTCTCGTTCGCGAAGACTCCGCGAGCCGTTGGAAGTTCCCAACCTCCTCGCCCTGCAGACCGAGTCGTTCGAATGGCTCGTGGGCGACCCCGCATGGCGGGCCCGCCAGACGGACCCGGCCACCCCCTCCGGCCTGGACGAGATCCTCCAGGAGATCTCGCCGATCGAGGACTTCTCGGGCAACCTCTCGCTGTCCTTCTCCGAGCCGCGGTTCGACGAGGTCAAGGCGACCGAGGAGGAGTGCCGGGACAAGGACATGACCTACTCGGCGCCGCTGTTCGTCACCGCCGAGTTCATGAACGTCGAGACCGGTGAGATCAAGTCGCAGACCGTCTTCATGGGCGACTTCCCGCGGATGACCACCAAGGGCACGTTCATCATCAACGGCACCGAGCGGGTCGTCGTCTCCCAGCTCGTCCGGTCCCCGGGCGTCTACTTCGAGCGCGACTACGACAAGATCTGCCGGCAAGGAGATCTTCGCGGTCAAGGTCATCCCGTCCCGCGGTGCCTGGCTCGAGTTCGACGTCGACAAGCGCGACACCATCGGGGTGCGCATCGACCGCAAGCGCCGCCAGCCGGTCACCGTGCTGCTCAAGGCGCTGGGCTGGGACACCGAGCGGATCCGCGAGCGGTTCGCCTGGTCGCCGGTGCTGCTGACCACCCTGGAGAAGGACCACATCGCCGGCACCGACGAGGCGCTGCTGGACATCTACCGCAAGCTGCGCCCGGGCGAGCCGCCGACCCGGAGTCCGCGCAGAACCTGCTGGAGAACCTGTTCTTCAAGGACAAGCGCTACGACCTGGCCAAGGTCGGCCGGTACAAGCTGAACAAGAAGCTCGGGCCTGAACATCCCGACCTCCGATCGGCACCCTCACCGAGGACGACCTGGTCGCCGACGGTCGAGTACCTGCTGCGCCTGCACGACGGCCAGGAGACCTGGACCGTCCGCGGCCAGAGACCTGCCGGTCGAGGTCGACGACATCGACCACTTCGGCAACCGCCGGCTGCGCACCGTCGGCGAGCTGATCCAGAACCAGATCCGGGTCGGCCTGTCCCGCATGGAGCGGGTCGTCCGCGAGCGGATGACCACCCAGGACGTCGAGGCCATCACCCCGCAGACGCTGATCAACATCCGGCCGGTCGTCGCCTCCATCAAGGAGTTCTTCGGCACCAGCCAGCTGTCGCAGTTCATGGACCAGACCAACCCGCTGGCCGGTCTGACCCACAAGCGCCGGCTGTCCGCGCTCGGGCCGGGCGGTCTGTCCCGGGACCGGGCCTCGCTCGAGGTCCGCGACGTGCACCCGTCCCACTACGGCCGGATGTGCCCGATCGAGACCCCGGAAGGCCCGAACATCGGCCTGATCGGCTCGCTGTCGACCTTCGCCGGGTCAACCCGTTCGGCTTCATCGAGACCCCGTACCGCAAGGTCGTCGACGGCACGGTCACCGAGCAGATCGACTACCTGACCGCCGACGAGGAGGACCGCTACGTCATCGCGCAGGCCAACGCCAAGCTCGACGGCCGCCGGCAGCCTGACCGAGAAGCGGGTGCTGGTCCGCCGCAAGGGCGGCGAGGTCGACCAGGTCGACCCGTCCGAGGTCGAGTACATGGACGTGTCGCCGCGGCAGACGGTCTCGGTCGCCACCGCGATGATCCCGTTCCTGGAGCACGACGAGGCCAACCGGGCGCTGATGGGCGCGAACATGCAGCGCCAGTCGGTGCCGCTGCTGCGCTCGCGAGGCGCCGCTGGTCGGCACCGGCATGGAGCTGCGCGCCGCGGTCGACGCCGGTGACGTGGTCATCGCGGAGAAGTCCGGTGTGGTCGAGGAGGCCACCGCCGACTACATCTCGGTGATGGCCGACGACGGCTCCCGCCGCACCTACCGGCTGCACAAGTTCCGCCGTCAGCAACCAGGGCACCAGCTTCAACCAGAAGCCCATCGTCGAGGAGGGTCAGCGGGTCGAGGCCGGCCAGGTCATCGCCGACGGTCCCTGCACCGACGGCGGCGAGATGGCGCTCGGCAAGAACCTGCTGGTCGCCTTCATGCCGTGGGAGGGCCACAACTACGAGGACGCGATCATCCTCTCGCCAGCGGATCGTCCAGGACGACGTGCTGACCTCGATCCACATCGAGGAGCACGAGATCGACGCCCGCGACACCAAGCTCGGGCCCGAGGAGATCACCCGGGACATCCCGAACGTCTCCGAGGACGTGCTGGCCGACCTCGACGAGCGCGGCATCATCCGCATCGGCGCCGAGGTCCAGGACGGCGACATCCTGGTCGGCAAGGTCACGCCCAAGGGCGAGACCGAGCTGACCCCGGAGGAGCGGCTGCTGCGCGCGATCTTCGGCGAGAAGGCCCGCGAGGTCCGCGACACCTCGCTGAAGGTGCCGCACGGCGAGACCGGCAAGGTCATCGGCATCCGGGTGTTCTCCCGGGACGACGAGGGCGCCGAGCTGCCCCCGGGCGTCAACGAGCTGGTCCGCGTCTACGTGGCCCAGAAGCGGAAGATCCAGGACGGCGACAAGCTCGCCGGCCGGCACGGCAACAAGGGCGTCATCGGCAAGATCCTGCCGGTGGAGGACATGCCGTTCCTCGCCGGACGGCACGCCGGTCGACATCGTGCTCAACCCGCACGGTGTGCCGCGCCGGATGAACGTCGGCCAGATCCTGGAGACCCACCTCGGGTGGGTCGCCGCCCAGGGCTGGGAGATCGACGGCGCACCCGAGCTGGGCCGAGGGCATCGACGACGACGGCCGGTCGGCCGCGCCGTTCACCAAGACCGCGACCCCGGTGTTCGACGGTGCCTCCGAGGACGAGATCGCCGGGCTGCTCGAGTCGACGATCCCGACCCGCGACGGCGACCGTCTGGTCGCCGGCGACGGCAAGGCGACGCTGTTCGACGGCCGCTCCGGCGAGCCGTTCCCGTACCCGGTCGCGGTCGGCTACATGTACATCATCAAGCTGCTGCACCTGGTGGACGACAAGATCCACGCCCGGTCCACCGGCCCGTACTCGATGATCACCCAGCAGCCGCTGGGCGGTAAGGCGCAGTTCGGTGGCCAGCGGTTCGGCGAGATGGAGTGCTGGGCCATGCAGGCCTACGGCGCCGCCTACACGCTGCAGGAGCTGCTGACCATCAAGTCCGACGACATCGTCGGCCGGGTCAAGGTCTACGAGGCCATCGTCAAGGGCGAGAACATCCCCGAGCCGGGCATCCCGGAGTCGTTCAAGGTGCTGCTCAAGGAGCTCCAGGCGCTGTGCCTGAACGTCGAGGTGCTGTCCAGCGACGGTGTCGCCATCGAGATGCGCGACTCCGACGACGACGACCTCGAGCGGGCCGCCGCCAACCTGGGCATCAACCTGTCCCGCAACGAGTCGGCCTCGGTCGACGACCTGGTGAACTGATCCGCCGGGCCGGCGGCGGGCACCCGAACGGCGGAGCCCGCCGGCCGCGCCCGCATCAGGCGCCTCCGCCGGTCCTGGAACATATCGCGGTCACCTGAACAAGACAAAGGGACGTGCAACCAAGTGCTCGACGTCAACTTCTTCGACGAGTTGCGTATCGGCCTCGCCACCGCGGACGACATCCGTGCGTGGTCGCACGGCGAGGTCAAGAAGCCCGAGACGATCAACTACCGCACCCTCAAGCCGGAGAAGGACGGACTCTTCTGCGAGAAGATCTTCGGCCCCACCCGGGACTGGGAGTGCGCCTGCGGCAAGTACAAGCGGGTCCGGTTCAAGGGCATCATCTGTGAGCGCTGCGGCGTCGAGGTGACCCGCGCCAAGGTGCGCCGCGAGCGGATGGGCCACATCGAGCTGGCCGCTCCGGTCACCCACATCTGGTACTTCAAGGGCGTTCCGTCGCGCCTGGGCTACCTGCTCGACCTGGCCCCCAAGGATCTCGAGAAGATCATCTACTTCGCGGCGTACCTGATCACCGTCGGTCAACGACGAGCTGCGGCACAACGACCTGCCGACCATCGAGGCCGAGATGTCGGTGCGAGCGCAAGAACATCGAGAACCAGCGCGACGCCGACCTCGAGGCCCGGGCCAAGAAGCTCGAGACCGACCTGGCCCAGCTCGAGGCCGAGGGCGCCAAGTCCGACGTGCGCCGCAAGGTGCGCGAGG
Source organism: uncultured Actinomycetota bacterium (assembly GCA_963706185.1). Taxonomy (GTDB): domain Bacteria; phylum Actinomycetota; class Actinomycetes; order Mycobacteriales; family Nakamurellaceae; genus Nakamurella. Next base: position 139,600 of record CAVPLZ010000009.1, read on the forward strand.
GCGGCGAGCGCGAGCAGCGCCAGATGCGCGACGCGGCCCAGCGCGAGCTGGACCGGCTCGACGAGGTGCTCGACCTGTTCAGCAAGCTCAAGGTCGGCGAGCTGATCGTCGACGAGGTGCTCTACCGCGAGCTCGAGGAGCGCTTCGGCGACTACTTCGAGGGCGGCATGGGCGCCGAGGCGCTGCAGAAGATCATCTCCGACTTCGACATCGACGCCGAGGTGGAGAACCTGCGCGAGATCATCACGCAGCGGCAAGGGCCAGCGCAAGATCCGCGCGATCAAGCGGCTGCAAGGTCGTCGCTGCCTTCCAGCAGACCACGAACTCGCCGCTGGGCATGGTGCTGGACTGCGTCCCGGTCATCCCGCCGGACCTGCGCCCGATGGTGCAGCTCGACGGTGGCCGGTTCGCCACCTCCGACCTGAACGACCTGTACCGCCGCGTGATCAACCGGAACAACCGGCTCAAGCGGCTGATCGACCTCGGCGCGCCCGAGATCATCGTCAACAACGAGAAGCGGATGCTGCAGGAGGCCGTCGACGCGCTGTTCGACAACGGCCGCCGCGGCCGGCCGGTGACCGGCCCGGGCAACCGCCCGCTCAAGTCGCTGTCCGACCTGCTCAAGGGCAAGCAGGGCCGGTTCCGTCAGAACCTGCTCGGCAAGCGCGTCGACTACTCCGGCCGCTCGGTCATCGTGGTCGGCCCGCAGCTCAAGCTGCACCAGTGCGGTCTGCCCAAGCTGATGGCGCTCGAGCTGTTCAAGCCGTTCGTGATGAAGCGGCTGGTCGACCTGAACCACGCGCAGAACATCAAGTCCGCCAAGCGGATGGTGGAGCGTCAGCGTCCGCAGGTGTGGGACGTCCTGGAAGAGGTCATCACCGCGCACCCGGTGCTGCTGAACCGGGCGCCGACCCTGCACCGGCTCGGCATCCAGGCCTTCGAGCCGATGCTGGTCGAGGGCAAGGCCATCCAGCTGCACCCGCTGGTCTGTGCGGCGTTCAACGCCGACTTCGACGGTGACCAGATGGCGGTCCACCTGCCGCTGTCCGCCGAGGCCCAGGCCGAGGCCCGGGTGCTGATGCTGTCCAGCAACAACATCCTGTCGCCGGCGTCGGGCAAGCCGTTGGCCATGCCGTCGCTGGACCTGGTCACCGGGCTGTACTACCTGTGCGGCCTGGACACCGACGGGCAAGGGCGCCGGTCACGGTGTTCTCCTCGCCGGCCGAGGCGATCATGGCGCGCGACGCCGGCCTGATCGACCTGCGGGCGCCGATCAAGGTGCGGCTGACCGGGGTCACCCCGCCGACGGATGCCGGCACCGTGCTCCCCGAGGACTGGGAGGCCGGGCAGCCGTGGCTGGCCGACACCACCCTGGGCCGGGTGCTGTTCAACGAGCTGCTGCCGGCCGACTACCCGTTCGTCAACGAGGAGCTGCCGAAGAAGCGGCAGTCGGTGATCGTCAACGACCTGGCCGAGCACTACCCGATGTCGCTCGGTCGCCCAGGCCCTGGACCGGCTCAAGGAAGCCGGCTTCTACTGGGCCACCCGCTCCGGCATGACCGTCGCCATCGGCGACGTCATCATCCCGGCGCAGAAGGAGGAGATCCTGGCCCAGCACGAGGCGCAGGCCGAGAAGGTCGAGAAGTCCTACCAGCGCGGCAACCTCTCGCACGCCGAGCGGAACGCCGACCTGGTCCGGATCTGGGAGCAGGCCACCAAGGAGATCGAGCAGGTCATCCCGGACGCCTACCCGACGGACAACCCGATCGGCATCGCTGGTCAAGGCCGGCGCCGCCGGTAACTGGATCCAGGTCCGGTCGCTGGCCGGCATGAAGGGTGTGGTGGCGAACTCCCGCGGCGAGCAGATCCCGCGGCCGATCCGGTCCTCGTTCCGTGAGGGCCTGTCGGTGCTGGAGTACTTCATCAACACCCACTCCGCCCGCAAGGGTCTGGCCGACACCGCGCTGCGTACCGCGGAGTCGGGCTACCTGACCCGTCGTCTGGTCGACGTCGCGCAGGACGTCATCGTCCGCGAGTCGGACTGTGGCACCGAGCGTGGCGTCGAGCTGCCGATCGCCGAGGTCTACGTCGACGGTTCGCGTGCACCTGCACGAGCACGCGGAGACCTCGGTCGAGGCCAGGGTGCTCGCGGTCGACGTGGTCGACGCCTCCGGCACGGTCATCGTGCCGCCGGCACCGACCTGCGCGCCGAGCACGTCGCAGGCGGCGGTCGACGCCGGGATCAACACGCGTCAAGGTCCGTTCGGTGCTGACCTGCGAGACCGCGATCGGCACCTGCGCGATCTGCTACGGCCGGTCGCTGGCCACCGGCGAGCTGGTCGACGTCGGCGAGGCCGTCGGCATCGTCGCCGCGCAGTCCATCGGCGAGCCCGGTACCCAGCTGACCATGCGTACCTTCCACACGGGTGCGGCGTCGGGTTCGTCCGACATCACCCAGGGTCTGCCGCGTGTGCAGGAGCTGTTCGAGGCCCGGCATCCCGAAGGGCAAGGCGCCGATCGCCGACGCCGCCGGCCGGGTCCGGATCGACGACAGCGACAAGTTCCTCAAGATCATCATCATCCCGGACGACGGCAGCGAGGAGGTCATCTACGACAAGCTGCCGAAGTCGCAGCGGCTGGCCACCATCGCGGTGGACGGCTCGGAGCGGCTGCTCGCCGACGGCGACCAGGTCGAGGTCGGCCAGCAGCTGCTGGAGGGCAACGTCGACCCGCACGAGGTGCTCCGCGTGATGGGCGCCCGTCAGGTGCAGCTGCACCTGGTGCGCGAGGTCCAGGAGGTGTACCGGTCGCAGGGTGTGTCCATCCACGACAAGCACATCGAGGTGATCGTCCGGCAGATGCTGCGCCGGGTGACCATCATCGACTCCGGTTCGACCGAGTTCCTGCCGGGTGCGGTGATCGAGCGCCGGGAGTTCGAGGCGTCCAACCGCCGGGTGATGGCCGAGGGTGGCGAGGCGGCCGCCGGTCGTCCGGCGCTGATGGGCATCACCAAGGCGTCGCTGGCGACCGAGTCGTGGCTGTCGGCGGCCTCCTTCCAGGAGACCACCCGGGTGCTCACCGACGCGGCCATCAACGCCAAGAGCGACAGGCTGATCGGCCTGAAGGAGAACGTGATCATCGGGAAGCTCATCCCGGCCGGTACCGGTATCGCCCGGTACCGCGACATCACGGTCAACCCGACCGAGGAGGCCGGGCCGCGGCGTACGCGCTGCCGGCGTTCGACGACACCTACTTCGGTGCGGACACGCTTCGGGCCGCCACCGGTGCTGCCGTGCCGCTGGACGACTACGACATGGGCCGCGACTACCGCTGACCCAGGTTCGTTCAGAACGGGCCGGTTCCCTCGGGGGAAGCCGGCCCGTTCGGCGTTCCCAGGCCCGCCCGGTTGCTGTCGAGTGACTGAAGACCAGGCGACGTCGGCGGGGGAATTCAGCGTGGTTCTCAGGCTCTTGACAGGTGACGGTGTCATCGCCGGCTGGATGCCGGCCACGACTACATCCGGCCGTATGGGACCCAGAGGCGGATGTCCCAGGGCGATCGCGCCGCCGAAGTGTTGACGATGTCGTGGTCGACGCCCCACCCGTCCAGGCAGGCCAGGGTCTGCGCGGCAAACGCCTCGTTGAGCTCGACCGCGGCCACAGTTGCGCCGTTGACGTGGCAATGCATGGACGCCGGAACGCTGCGACTGCCGGCGGTGGAGGCGCGGCGTGATCTATCGCACGCAAGGTGTTGCAGGCATGTATCGAGTCCGCGTCGCCGTGTTTCCGATCCCGCCGGTTGGACCGGGTTGCCATGCCATGCACCCGCTTGCGCCCGACGACCGTGCGTTGGGCGCAACACAAGTGACGATCCGGTCTGGTTTGATGCAACGATCGGGCCGCCGGTGGACCACAGCGGCGGACCCGGGTCCGAGGTGCTGGCACCGGCGGCGACGCGGCTGCGGGTGTTCCGGGCGGTCCGGTGTTCCGGTCGCTCGGAAGGGACTCGGCGGCGGCAACGCCGGCGGCCCCGCGACGAAGGAGTGTGCATGTCGATCGTCCACGGAGACCCACGAGCGGACGCGTCGATCGCCGACGGGATCGGCAGCGGCCAGTTGCGCCGGATCACCCGCGGGATCTACACCGACGACCACGACCAGCCCATCGGCGCGGTCTGCCGGCGGCAGTGGCGGGAGATCGTCACCCTGCTGCACCCCGGCGCGGTGCTGGTCGACGCATCAGCAGTGGCCTGTGGTCCGGTGTCGGGCCACCTGTTCATCGAGCACTTCACCCTGCCCAATGTCACCATTCCCGGCCTGCGCATCCACGTCCGGCGCGGTCCGGGCCCGCGGATCCACGACACCCAGCTCACTCCTCGGCTGTGGCGGGCCGGCCCGGGCCGGATCGTGCTCGACCACGTCCGGCACGAACTCGGCGCCACCCCGCGGACGGCCGGGCGCCTGTCCGAGGCCGAGTTGGTGCGCTGGCTCTCGCAGCTGATCGAGGCCTACGGATTCCTCGGCCGGCGCTGGGTGGCCGACCAGGCCAGGGCGGTCGCCGAGCGCACCGGGACGACCGCGTTGCTGCCCAGGGCCGAGCAGTTGCTCGAGCGGGCCGCCCCCGGTGTGCAGCCACCGCGGCCGGCCGTGCCGACCTCGCTGGCCCCGGTCGGTCGCACCGCCTGACCGCGCCGCTCACCGCCGCCCAGCGTCACAACACAGGGTCCCGGCGGCAGCACCGCCGCACCGTCACCACTGGGTCAGCTCCATCGCCACGGGGCTGCAGCCTCACCACTGGGGTCGCAGTGGCGGCACCATCGGCGCCGGCACTCGGCTCCGGACCAGCGCCAGCAACGCCGAACGCAACGCGACCTGCTGGTCGCCCGGCAGCCCGGCCAGCATCGAGGCCTCGACCCGGCGCAGGATCGCGCCGGCGTCGTGCAAATGGCGTCGGCCCCGGCCGGCGAGCACCAGCTGACGCCGGCGGCCACCCTGGGGATGGGCCGCGCGTTCCAGGTAGCCGCGATCGACCAGTTGATCGACCAGCTGGCCGGCCGCCTGCTTGGTGATGCCGAGTTGTTCCCCGAGTTCGGAGGCGGTCATCTCCTGGGCCTGCGCGACGAGTTGCAATGCATACCCGTGCACCGGCCGCAGGTCGTCGTAGCCGTCCGCGGCCAGCTCGGCGACGAAAGCGGACGTGAGCTCCTGGAACGAGAGTCCGAGCAGGAAGATCAGTTCGTAGGACTCCAGCGGATCGCGCATCGACACTCCTGAGTAAAGACGCTTGTCTCAGGTAAGACAAGCTGCTTTACTCGATGAGTCTAGAGAGCCGGTCCCGAGCACAGGAGTAGCCATGCCGATCACCCGAGCCGAAGATGCCCGCAGCTGGCAGCTGCCCGGCGTCACCTTCACCGCGCTCGCCAGCCCCAGCCGCGGCCAGAGCCCTGACGTGTCCGTGTGGCGGCTGGCCATGGCCGCCGGGACCGGCCCGACCCCGCACTCGGTGACCCGTACCGAGGTCTTCGCGGTGATCGCCGGCAGCGCGCGGGTCGCCGTCGGCGATGCCGAGGCCACCACCGTCGGTGTCGGCGACGCCATCGTCATCCCGCCGGACACGCTCTTCGAACTGAGTACCTCGGCCGACCACCTCGAGGCGATCGTCTGTTTGCCGGCCGGCGGCCGGGCGGCCATGCCGGGAACCACCCCGTTCATCCCGGAATGGGCCCGCTGACGCCGCGGCGGAAAGCTACGGCCCGGACCAAGAAACCTGGCAGCGCGGGCCGGCGGGGTGGCGACCTCGACCTGGCTGCGGGCCGGGAACAAACCCGCCCGGCCGTGCGCTGTTCACTGTGCGATGAGAGCTGCGGCGATGCCTCCGGGCGGACGGTCGGAGCTGGTTCTACGGCCCGGTATGATGGAGGGCGAGTACCCAGCGCTGTGGTCGGGCCTGCCGCCGCCCCGCTCCGTTCCGGAGTGGACGGGTGGAGTACGGGGAGCCCGATCGGTACTCCTGGTTCGGCAGTGGTTCCGCCGGCCGGGGTGCCAGGCACTGGTCCACGGAAGCCGCACCGATTCGTCCCGATGGGGGCTGGTCGGGTAGTGTTCTCCGTCGGCCCAGTACGGCTGGGTCGTAGTCGCATGCCCGGAATGCACTGACCGGGTAACCGCACCGCAGCACCCAGTGCGCCCAGCACACCAGTGCGACCGTGCACGGCCGCCCACACCGGCAGACGCCGCGCCGACACAGCGAAAGAGAAGTCGCCAGCACATGCCCACGATCCAGCAGCTGGTCCGCAAGGGCCGACAGGACAAGGTCAGCAAGACCAAGACGCCGGCGCTGAAGGGTTCGCCCCAGCGCCGCGGCGTCTGCACCCGCGTCTACACCACCACCCCGAAGAAGCCGAACTCGGCGCTGCGCAAGGTCGCCCGCGTCAAGCTGACCAGCCAGGTCGAGGTCACCGCCTACATCCCGGGCGAGGGCCACAACCTGCAGGAGCACTCCATCGTGCTGGTCCGCGGCGGCCGGGTGAAGGACCTCCCCGGGGTCCGCTACAAGATCATCCGCGGCTCGCTCGACACCCAGGGTGTCAAGAACCGCAAGCAGGCTCGCAGCCGGTACGGCGCGAAGAAGGAGAAGAGCTGACATGCCCCGCAAGGGTCCCGCTCCGCGTCGGCCGCTGGTCGCCGACCCGGTCTACAACTCGCCGCTGGTCACCCAGCTGGTCAACAAGGTGCTGCTGGACGGCAAGCGGTCGATCGCGCAGTCGATCGTCTACGGCGCCCTCGAGGGCTGCCGGGACAAGACCGGCACCGACCCGGTGGTCACGCTCAAGCGCGCGCTGGACAACGTCAAGCCCGCGCTCGAGGTCAAGAGCCGCCGCGTCGGTGGTGCCACCTACCAGGTGCCGATCGAGGTCAAGGCCGGCCGGTCCACCACGCTGGCGCTGCGCTGGCTGGTCGGCTACTCCAAGGCCCGCCGCGAGAAGACGATGACCGAGCGTCTGATGAACGAGCTGCTCGACGCCAGCAACGGCCTCGGCGCTTCGGTCAAGCGCCGCGAGGACACCCACAAGATGGCCGAGTCCAACAAGGCCTTCGCGCACTACCGCTGGTAGTTCGCCCGGGTCGACGCACCGGGCGATCCCCGGCGACCACCCACGAAGACGAGACGAGGAGATCGACAAGTGGCTGACCAGGCCCTCGACAAGGTCCGCAACATCGGGATCATGGCGCACATCGACGCGGGCAAGACCACGACGACCGAGCGCATCCTGTTCTACACCGGCATCACCTACAAGATCGGTGAGGTCCACGACGGCGGCGCCGTCATGGACTGGATGGAGCAGGAGCAGGAGCGGGGGATCACCATCACCTCCGCCGCCACGACGACGTCGTGGAAGGGTCACAAGATCAACATCATCGACACCCCCGGGCACGTCGACTTCACCGTCGAGGTGGAGCGGTCGCTGCGGGTGCTCGACGGTGCGGTCGCGGTGTACGACGGTGTCGCCGGTGTCGAGCCGCAGACCGAGCAGGTCTGGCGGCAGGCGGAGAAGTACCACGTGCCGCGGATGTGCTTCGTCAACAAGCTCGACCGCACCGGCGCGAACTTCTTCCGCTGCGTCGACATGATGGTCGACCGGCTCAACGCCACCCCGGCCGTGCTGCAGCTGCCGATCGGCAACGAGGCCGACTTCATCGGCGTCGTCGACCTGCTGAACATGCGGGCGCTCACCTGGCGCGGCGAGACCCAGAAGGGCGAGGACTACGCCGTCGAGGAGATCCCGGCCGATCTGCTGGAGCAGGCGCAGGAGTACCGCGAGAAGCTCGTCGAGACGATCTCGGAGAACGACGACGACGCGATGGAGAAGTACCTCGAGGGCGAGGAGCTGTCCGTCGACGAGCTGAACGCGGCGCTGCGCCGGGCGACCATCGCCGGCAAGGTCAACCCGGTCGTCTGCGGTTCGGCGTTCAAGAACAAGGGCGTGCAGCCGATGCTGGACGCGGTGGTGGCGTACCTGCCGTCGCCGCTGGACATCGGCGCCACCCACGGCACCCTGCAGGACGGCGTCACGCCGGCCGAGCGGGAGCCGGACCCCAAGGCGGAGTTCTCCGGCCTGGCGTTCAAGGTCGCCACCGACCCGCACCTGGGCAAGCTGACGTTCGTCCGGGTCTACTCCGGCACGCTCAACTCCGGCACCCAGGTCGTCAACGCGACCAGGGACCGCAAGGAGCGGATCGGCAAGATCTACCAGATGCACGCCAACAAGCGTGAGGAGCTGCTCGAGCGTCTCGGCCGGCGACATCTGCGCCGTCATGGGCCTGAAGCAGACCACCACCGGCGACACCCTCGCCGACCCGGCGCACCCGATCGTGCTCGAGTCGATGACGTTCCCGGAGCCGGTCATCTCGGTGGCCATCGAGCCGAAGACCAAGGCCGACCAGGAGAAGCTGGGCACCGCGATCCAGAAGCTCGCCGAGGAGGACCCGACGTTCAAGGTCCGCAACGACGAGGAGACCGGGCAGACGGTCATCGCCGGCATGGGCGAGCTGCACCTGGACATCCTGGTCGACCGGATGCGTCGCGAGTTCAACGTCGAGGCGAACATCGGCAAGCCGCAGGTCGCCTACCGCGAGACCATCCGCGGCACGGTGGAGAAGTACACCTACGTGCACAAGAAGCAGACCGGTGGGTCCGGCCAGTACGCCAAGATCCAGATCACGGTCGAGCCGTTGGACATGACCGACGTCGGACGGCGCCACCTACGAGTTCGTCAACGCGGTGACCGGTGGCCGCATCCCGAAGGAGTACATCCCGTCGGTGGACGCCGGCGCCCAGGACGCCCTGCAGTACGGCATCCTGGCCGGCTACCCGGTGCTCGGCGTCAAGCTGACCCTGGTCGACGGCGCCTACCACGAGGTCGACTCCTCCGAGATGGCGTTCAAGATCGCCGGCTCGATCGCGATGAAGGAAGCGCTGCGGATGGCCAAGCCGGTCCTGCTCGAGCCGATGATGGCCGTCGAGGTCGTCACGCCCGAGGAGAACATGGGTGACGTCATCGGCGACCTGAACAGCCGCCGCGGGCAGATCCAGGCCATGGACGAGCGGGCCGGCGCCCGGGTCGTCAAGGCCCTGGTGCCGCTGTCGGAGATGTTCGGCTACGTCGGCGACCTGCGGTCGCAGGACCCAGGGCCGGGCGAGCTACTCGATGGTGTTCGACTCCTACGCGGAGGTCCCGGCCAACGTGGCCAAGGAGATCATCGCGAAGGCGACGGGCGAATGAGGACCCGAGCGAGCGCCAGCGGAGCGCGGACCGGAGTGTCGCCCGGAGCCGAGCAATCGACGCACGCGGAGGCAACGGGCGAGGCTGATGCCGCGGTCGGTGGGTGAGCGGTTCCTCACCCACCGGCCACCCGCCCGAGCCTGCTCGGACCCCAGACGCAGGCGGTGGGGGAGACATCCCCGCCGCCTTCGGGTCCGGGCCGTCGGCCCGGTCCAGATCCACCCATAGCGCCAGGCGATCACCACGATCGACGGGCGACAACAGTCCTGAGGAGGACCAGCAGTGGCGAAGGCGAAGTTCGACCGGAGCAAGCCGCACGTCAACATCGGCACCATCGGTCACGTCGACCACGGCAAGACCACCCTGACCGCGGCGATCACCAAGGTGCTGCACGACAAGTTCCCGAACCTGAACGAGGCGTATGCCTTCGATCAGATCGACAAGGCTCCCGAGGAGCGGCAGCGCGGTATCACCATCAACATCGCGCACGTCGAGTACTCCACCGACAAGCGTCACTACGCCCACGTGGACGCCCCGGGTCACGCCGACTACATCAAGAACATGATCACCGGTGCGGCGCAGATGGACGGCGCCATCCTGGTGGTGGCCGCCACCGACGGCCCGATGCCGCAGACCAAGGAGCACGTGCTGCTGGCCCGTCAGGTCGGCGTGCCCTACATCCTGGTCGCCCTGAACAAGGCCGACATGGTCGACGACGAGGAGATCCTGGAGCTCGTCGAGCTCGAGGTCCGCGAGCTGCTGAGCGCCCAGGAGTACCCGGGCGACGACGCTCCGGTCGTGCGCACCTCCGGCCTCAAGGCGCTCGAGGGTGACCCGGAGTGGGTCAAGACCGTCGAGGAGCTCATGGAGGCGGTCGACGAGTCCATCCCGGAGCCGGTCCGCGACATCGAGAAGCCGTTCCTGATGCCGATCGAGGACGTCTTCACGATCACCGGCCGCGGCACCGTGGTGACCGGCAAGATCGAGCGTGGCGTGCTCAAGGTCAACGAGACCGTCGAGATCGTCGGGATCAAGCCGAAGTCGTTCCAGACGACGGTCACCGGCATCGAGATGTTCCGCAAGCTGCTCGACCAGGCCCAGGCCGGCGACAACGCCGGTCTGCTGCTGCGCGGCACCAAGCGCGACGAGGTCGAGCGCGGCCAGGTCGTCGTCAAGCCGGGTTCGATCACCCCGCACACCGAGTTCGAGGCGCAGGTCTACATCCTGGGCAAGGACGAGGGCGGCCGGCACACGCCGTTCTTCAACAACTACCGCCCGCAGTTCTTCTTCCGCACCACCGACGTGACCGGTGTGGTGAACCTCCCCGAGGGCACCGAGATGGTCATGCCGGGCGACACCACCGAGATGACGGTCAACCTGATCCAGCCGATCGCCATCGAAGAGGGTCTGCGGTTCGCCATCCGTGAGGGTGGTCGCACCGTCGGTGCCGGTTCGGTCACCAAGATCCTGAAGTGAGCTGACGCGGGCTGATCGTCCGCACCCAGCACAGCACGAAGGCCCCGCCCGGTTCGTCCGGGCGGGGCCTTCGTCGTCATCCCGGCGGGGGCCTGCCGCGCTGCAGCCGCGCAGCAAAGTGCTTCCAGCGCTGGGAATTCCCTGCGCGTCTGGCAGTTTCGATCGCGTTTGTCCAACGGTCCTGACGCCTGCGCATCAGCAGCCCGGAATCAGCAGCGATTCCGGGACGCTCATCGTGCCGACGATCAGGCCGGCGGTCGTCGCCCGACGCCCCCGTGCGATCGCTCGCTGAATCCGGGCCTCGAGCTCGATCGGACGATAAGCTCCTTCCAGACCACCCGGATCACGATGTACCCGCATTCGAGCAGGCGGTTCTCCCGGTCCTTCTCGGCGATCACCACGTGGGACGCGGACTGTCCAGGTCGCAGCAGGGCCGTGTACTTGGTCTCGCCGTCGAACTCGATGATCACACCGAGGTCCGGGTAGGCGAGGTCCACCCGGGCGATGAACTCTCCCCGCGGCCCGCGGACCACCACTTGCAGGTTCGGCTCCGGGAGCCCGAGTTCCTTCATGACCACGCGCAGAAAGGACTCGCCAACGCTCTCGGCCAGGCCGTCGGCCATGGCAAACGCCCGTCGGGCCGCCTGGACGCCCAGCCGACGATCGACGCCGGCCAGCGCCGCGCCGAGCGCAACCGGGTCGACGAGCTTGCGATGCAGCGCGTCGTCGATCGCAGCGACGGCCTGCCGTTGGTCAAGCCCGCACGCCAGATCGAGCAGGGTTCGGGCCACCGACGTGGTGCGGATGCCGTCGACCTCGACGACGTCGCCCTCCTTCAGCGGGCGGGCGTGGACGTGTCGGATTCCATTGCGATTCCCGCCGCTTGCCGCGTCCCGAGTCAGTTGGACCATCAGCGACGCCGGCCGGGGGAGGGCAAGTCGATGGATCACGCCGGCCGAGCGGTCACTGACCACAAGCGTGCGCGTGCGACCGGCGACCGCGCGGATCAGGTCGTGCTCCTCCTCCAGCGCAGTGCGACCGGCGGTCGCACCGTCGGCCGGCCGATACACGCCGGCGTACACCCGCACGTAGCTTCCGGATCGCAGGCGAGACCGTATTTCGCTGGACGAGTGCCCGGCCCTCAACCACTGCTGACGACGGACCAGCCTGGAATCCCCCGGTTCACCCATCGGCACAGCGTGCACCGTCACGCGGGCTGCCCGGCAGTTATCCACATCGGCCGGTGGCTGCGGCCGTAGTCCGACCGGGCGGGCCCCCCGCATCCGACGTAGCCGCGCTGAGAAGTGCTACACGCGCGTGTTTTTCCTGGAGCGGGAAGCACTTTCCTGCGCGGCTGGAGGGCCTGCCAGCGGGGCCACGCCAGCCCGACGTCAGGCCGGGATGCGAACCCTTGCCGGGGCCTAAGGGCGCTGCGTGGGGCCGGCCCTGACCGCACAATGGGAACGGATCGCGGCACCGGTGGGCACGGTCGGGTTCTGGATGTCGGACCCGTCTGAGAGGGTGACCTCATGCCGCCCATTCGGCGTGTCGACGCGCACCACCATGTCTGGGATCTCGCGGTTCGACCGCAGAGCTGGCTGGATCCACCGGAAATGGCGCCGATCCGGCGTTCGTGGTCGATGGACGACCTGCGTCCGGAGGCGGAGGCGGCCGGTATCGACGCGACTGTTCTGGTGCAGACGGTGCCCAGCGAGGACGAGACCCGGGAGTTCTTGGCTCTCGCGGAGGCGGACCCAATGGTCGCGGCGGTCACGGGATGGGTCGACCTGACCGCGCCGGACGTCGGCGACCGGATCGCCGGTCTGTTGGAAGCGCCGGGCGGCCAGTATCTGCGCGCGATCCGCCACGGTGTGCAGGATGAACCGAATCCGAGCTGGCTTCGGCGGCAGGACGTCCAGCGAGGGATCCGGGCGGTCGGCGCCGCCGGCCTGGCCTACGAGCTGCTGGTCAAGCCGCCGCAATTGCCGGCGGCCCTGGATGTCGCGCACGCGCTGGCCGAGGTGCGGTTCGTGCTCGACCATTGCGGCAAGCCCGCCATCGCCCGGCAAGTCGACGAGCCGGACCCGCAGCAGTTCGACAGCTGGCGGGACGCGATGCACGATCTGGCCGACGCGCGCAACGTCGCGTGCAAGGTGTCCGGACTCGTCACCGAGGCCGACTGGGCGAACTGGACGCCCGCGGACCTGTGGCCCTACATCGAGGGCGTGCTGGACGCGTTCGGTGCCGAGCGCGTGATGTTCGGTTCGGACTGGCCGGTCTGTCTGTTGGCGAGTTCCTACCAGCGCTGGTCGGCGATCGTGGGCGGCGTGAGCGGCTATTTCTCCGAGTACGAACTCTGGCTGCTGCTGGCAGGCACCGCCGGCAAGGCTTACGGCATCGACGTCCCGGAGACTGTGCCGCCCCCGTGCTGAGGCCGGTCCGACAGATGTTTCGCCGCGGCTCGGCCGGATCCGTCGAAGCGCCGGTCGAATTGCCGCATTCGGTCCACGTCGCCGAGGTCACCCGGCCCCGATTTGATCGGTCACCCGCTCATCGGGCATACTTGTCGGGTTGCCCTCACCGGGGCGTGCCTTTGTGCGTGCGCTGAATGCGCTCGGCCTGGCACGGTTCGTAGGGGTCGTCGCCGAGTCAGTGGAGGCGCGGCGGCCGGCAAGGGTAGCCACCAGCAGTGCAGCACGAGAGACCATCGCGCTCCCCGCGAGCGCGGCCGGTCCCACGAATCCACTCGGCTCGGCCGGGCGGACGCGTGAGCAGGTAGGGCGACACGCCCGACCGCGTGGATCGGTGGACCCGGACTGATGAACAGCGGCAGCGGTGCGACACCGCGCAGGCCTGGGCGCGCCGATCGGCGCAGCCCCGGGGCCCCGCTGTGGTCGGTGCGGGGCGGGACAGGCAGGCCGGCAACGGTCCGCCGGACCGGCAGTGTCAGGGAAGTACGACGAAGAAGGACGGCAAGCGTGGCGGGACAGAAGATCCGCATCAGGCTGAAGGCCTATGACCACGAGGCGATCGACGCGTCCGCGCGCAAGATCGTCGAGACGGTGACCCGGACGGGTGCCCGCGTGGTCGGCCCGGTGCCGCTGCCCACCGAGAAGAACGTGTACTGCGTCATCCGCTCGCCGCACAAGTACAAGGACTCGCGCGAGCACTTCGAGATGCGCACGCACAAGCGGCTGATCGACATCCTCGACCCGACGCCGAAGACGGTGGACGCGCTCATGCGCATCGACCTGCCGGCGTCGGTGGACGTCAACATCCAGTAGGGATCTTCCAACAGCCCTCGGGTGGACAGCTCCGGGGAGATAGGTACTTCACATCATGGCTAATTCGATCAAGGGAATCCTGGGCCACAAGCTCGGGATGACCCAGGTCTTCGACGCGAGCAACCGGGTCGTCCCGGTCACCGTCGTCGCCGCCGGACCGGTCGTCGTCACCGCTGTGCGCACCGCCGAGAAGGACGGCTACAACGGGGTCCAGTTCGCGTTCGGCGCGATCGACCCGCGCAAGGTCACCAAGCCGGTTGCCGGCCACTACGCCAAGGCCGGCGTCACGCCGCGCCGGCACCTCGCCGAGCTGCGCACCGAGGACATCGCCGACTACGAGGTCGGCCAGGAGCTGACCGCGGAGCAGGTGTTCGAGGCCGGCGCCGACATCGACGTGACCGGCACCAGCAAGGGCAAGGGCACCGCCGGTGTCATGAAGCGGCACGGCTTCAAGGGCCTGTCCAGCGGCCACGGCGTGCACCGCAAGCACCGCGCGCCCGGGTTCCATCGGCGGCTGCTCCACCCCGGGCCGCGTGTTCAAGGGCATGCGGATGGCCGGCCGCACCGGGCACGTCACGGTGACCACGCAGAACCTCACCGTCCATGCGGTCGACGCCGACAAGGGTCTGCTGCTGATCAAGGGCGCGGTGCCCGGCCCCAAGGGCGGCGTCGTTTTGGTCAAGACCGCGGTGAAGTCTCCTGCTGCGGTGGAAAGGGTGAGTCAGCATGACCACCGTGCAGATCACGACGCCGGCCGGCAAGGCCGACGGCACCGTCGAGCTGCCGGCGGAGATCTTCGACGTCCAGTCGAACATCCCGCTGATGCACCAGGTCGTGGTGGCCCAGCTGGCCGCCGCGCGCCAGGGCACGCACAAGACCAAGACCCGCGGCGAGGTCTCCGGCGGCGGCAAGAAGCCGTACCGGCAGAAGGGCACCGGCCGGGCCCGTCAGGGTTCGACCCGCGCGCCGCAGTTCGTCGGCGGTGGCATCGTCGCACGGCCCGGTTCCGCACCTGTACCTGCAGCGGACCCCGAAGAAGATGAAGGCCGCCGCGCTGCGCGGCGCCCTGTCGGACCGGGCCCGTGGCGGCAACGTCCACGTGCTGTCCGCCTGGTCGACGGCGACGCCCCGTCCACCAAGACCGCGATCGCCGCGCTCGCCGCCGTCAGCTCCGCCAAGAACATGCTGGTCGTCATCGCCCGCGAGGACGAGAACGGCTGGCGCTCGCTGCGCAACGCCCCGGAGGTGCACCTGATCGCTGCCGACCAGCTGAACACCTACGACGTGCTGGTCACCGACGACGTGGTGTTCACCCGGGCAGCGCTCGAGCGAGTTCCTGGCCTTCGCCGCGCCGTCCGGCACCGTCACGGTCACCGCCGCCGACGAGACCAGACAGTCGCCGACGAGACCGACACCGCCGACGAGGCCGCGACCGCCGAGGTTGCTGCCGACGACGAGACCGACACCGAGGAGGAGCAGGCATGATCGCCGACCCGCGCGACATCATCCTGGCGCCGGTCGTCTCCGAGAAGAGCTACGGCCTGCTCGAGTCCGGTCGGTACACCTTCCTGGTGCACCCGGACGCGAACAAGACCCAGGTCAAGATCGCCATCGAGCAGATCTTCGACGTCAAGGTCATCTCGGTGAACACGATGAACCGGCAGGGCAAGCGCAAGCGCACCCGGGCCGGCTACGGCAAGCGCAAGTCGACCAAGCGCGCGATCGTCACGCTGTCCCCGGACAGCAAGCCGATCGAGATCTTCTCGGGCGCCTGAGCGCGGTAGGGATTAGAACGAGATGGCTATTCGTAAGTACAAGCCGACGACCCCCGGTCGTCGCGGCGCCTCGGTGAGCGATTTCGCCGAGATCACCCGCGACACCCCGGAGAAGTCGCTTGGTCCGTCCGCTGCACAGCAAGGGCGGCCGCAACGTCCACGGCCGGGTCACCGCCCGGCACCAGGGCGGCGGGCACAAGCGGGCCTACCGGCTCGTCGACTTCCGCCGGGCGGACAAGGACGGCGTGCCGGCCACCGTCGCGCACATCGAGTACGACCCGAACCGCACGGCGCGGATCGCGCTGCTGCACTATCGCCGACGGCGAGAAGCGCTACATCATCGCGCCGAACAAGCTCAAGCAGGGCGACCCGATCGAGACCGGCCCCGGCGCCGACATCAAGCCCGGCAACAACCTGCCGCTGCGCAACATCCCGGTCGGCACCGTGGTGCACGCGATCGAGCTGCGTCCCGGTGGCGGCGCGAAGATCGCCCGCTCGGCCGGCTCCAGCGTGCAGCTGGTCGCCAAGGACGGCCCGTACGCCCAGCTGCGGATGCCCTCGGGCGAGATCCGCAACGTGGACGTGCGCTGCCGCGCCTCGATCGGTGAGGTCGGCAACGCCGAGCAGTCCAACATCAACTGGGGCAAGGCCGGCCGGATGCGCTGGAAGGGCAAGCGCCCGAGCGTCCGCGGTGTCGCCATGAACCCGGTCGACCACCCGCACGGTGGTGGTGAGGGCAAGACCTCCGGTGGTCGTCACCCGGTGAACCCGGCCGGCAAGCCCGAGGGCCGCACCCGTCGCCCCAACAAGGCCAGCGACAAGCTGATCGTCCGTCGTCGTCGCAAGTCCGGCAAGAAGCGCTAAGGAACCCTGATGCCTCGTTCTCTCAAGAAGGGCCCGTTCGTCGACGACCACCTGCTCAAGAAGGTGGACGTCGCGAACGACAAGGGCTCCAAGTCCGTCATCAAGACCTGGTCGCGCCGCTCGACGATCATCCCCGACATGCTCGGGCACACGATCGCGGTGCACGACGGCCGCAAGCACGTCCCGGTGTTCGTGACCGAGTCGATGGTCGGCCACAAGCTCGGCGAGTTCGCCCCGACGCGCACCTTCAAGGGTCACGTCAAGGACGACCGTCGCGCCGCAGGGGATGACAGTGGCTGACTCGATCAAGAAGGAAACAGCTGATGAATGCCAAGGCATCGGAGGCAGCCGCGACGCAGCTGCGGCTCCGCGCGCCCGGGCGCAGGCGCGGTACGTGCGCATGACGCCGATGAAGGCCCGCCGGGTCGTCGACCTGATCCGCGGTCGTAGCGCCGCGGACGCGCTGGCGATCCTGAAGTTCGCCCCGCAGGCGGCCGCCGAGCCGGTGGCCAAGGTGGTCGCCTCCGCGGTCGCCAACGCGGAGAACAACGAGGGCATCGACCCGACGACGCTGGTCATCGACGACCGCCTACGTGGACGAGGGCCCGACGCTCAAGCGGTTCCAGCCGCGGGCCCAGGGCCGCGCGTTCCGGATCCGCAAGCGCACCTGCCACATCACCATCGAGGTCGTCTCGGTCAGGCGGCTGCGGCCGCCTCCGAGCCGGGCCGCCGCGCGCGCGGTGCGACGACCGCGGCGCCGACAGCAACGCGAAGGGGAGGACCCGCTAGTGGGTCAGAAGATCAACCCGCACGGGTTCCGGCTCGGTATCACCACCGACTGGAGCTCCCGCTGGTATGCCGACAAGGCGTACGCCGAGTACGTCGCCGAGGACGTCGCCATCCGCAAGCTGATGGCCAAGGGCATGGAGCGGGCCGGCATCTCGAAGGTGGAGATCGAGCGCACCCGTGACCGGGTCCGGGTGGACATCCACACCGCCCGGCCGGGCATCGTCATCGGCCGCCGCGGCGCCGAGGCCGACCGGCATCCGCAGCCAGCTCGAGAAGCTCACCGGCAAGCAGGTGCAGCTGAACATCCTCGAGGTGCGCAACCCCGAGTCGGACGCGCAGCTGGTCGCCCAGGGTGTGGCCGAGCAGCTGTCCAACCGGGTGTCGTTCCGTCGCGCGATGCGCAAGTCCATGCAGTCCGCGCAGCGGTCCGGTGCCGTCAAGGGCATCCGGATCCAGTGCTCCGGTCGTCTGGGCGGCGCCGAGATGAGCCGGTCGGAGTTCTACCGCGAGGGTCGGGTGCCGCTGCACACGCTGCGGGCGGACATCGACTACGGCTTCTTCGAGGCCAAGACCACCTTCGGCCGGATCGGCGTCAAGGTCTGGATCTACAAGGGCGACAAGTCCGGCACGCTCGCCGAGCAGAAGGCCGCCGAGGCCGCTGCAGCGCAGCGTCCGGTCGCCGGTCGGCCGCGGCCGGCCGACCGCGACCGCGATCGTCCGGCGCGCGTCGCCGTTCGGGTTCCGCCGGCACCACCCCGACCTCGACCGAGGCCGGCCGCGCCGCGGCCGAGGGCACCGGCCGACGAGGCCGCGCACAGCCTGCTGACGGAGGGCTGAGCCATGTTGATCCCCCGCAAGGTGAAGCACCGCAAGCAGCACCGTCCGCACCGGACCGGGCATGGCCACCGGTGGCACCGCAGGTGACCTTCGGTGACTACGGCATCCAGGCTCTCGAGCCCGCCTACGTCACCAACCGGCAGATCGAGTCCGCTCGTATCGCCATCAACCGGCACATCAAGCGTGGCGGCAAGGTCTGGATCAACATCTACCCGGACCGCCCGCTGACCAAGAAGCCGGCCGAGACCCGCATGGGTTCCGGTAAGGGTTCGCCGGAGTGGTGGGTGGCCAACGTCAAGCCGGGCCGGGTGCTGTTCGAGATGAGCTACCCGACCGAGGCGATTGCCCGCGAGGCGCTGCGCCGCGCGATCCACAAGCTGCCGATGAAGTGCCGCATCGTGACCCGGGAGGGTGGTGAGTCCTGATGGCGACCGAGACCCAGAGTCAAGGCCAACGAGCTCCGTGAGCTCGGCGCCGAGGAACTGCTGGCCCGTCTGCGCGAGTCCAAGGAGGAGCTGTTCAACCTCCGCTTCCAGATGGCCACCGGCCAGATGGACAACAACCGCCGGCTGCGTACGGTCCGGCACGACATCGCCCGGATCTACACGGTCATGCGCGAGCGCGAGCTCGGCCTGTCCGTCGGTCCGGACGGAACGGAAGGTGCCGCATGAGCGAGCACAACGAGGCTCCGGTGGCCGAGCCCCGAGGCCGACGAGACCGAACGGCCGCCGGCCGAGAAGCCGCGGCGACCGCAAGATCCGCGAGGGCCTGGTCGTCTCCGACAAGATGGAGAAGACCATCGTCGTCGAGCTGGAGGACCGGGTGAAGCACCCGCGCTACGCCAAGGTCATCCGCCGCACCTCGCAAGGTGAAGGCGCACGACGAGCAGGGCATCGCCGGTGTCGGCGACCGCGTGCTGCTGGCCGAGACCCGGCCGCTGTCCGCCACCAAGCGGTGGCGCCTGGTCGAGATCCTCGAGAAGGCCAAGTAAGTCACTGATCGCCGTCAGGTGATCGACGCCGAAGCCCCCGTCCGATTGTGGACGGGGGCTTCTGCGTCAGGGCAGCTGCGTTCGCCGGCCGCCGGTCAGTGCTGGACCGAACCGCCCTTGACCGCGATGAAACGGGTCGGCCGGATGGTGACCACGACGCGGACGTCGACGTCGGTGATCTCGTAGTCCTCGCCGTAGCGGTGCTGTAGCGACTTGTAGAACGACGCCGTGTCGTCGTCGTCGACGATCGACTCGACGACGCCGCGAATCTCCAGGAAGCGCAGCTGGTCGTCCGGGTCGGCGATGGAGAGCGCGACCCGCGGTTCGTGCTGCAGGTTGCGGTACTTCTGGCGGTTCTTGGTGTGGGTGAGCCGGAGCGCCTCGCCGGTCCACTCGAACCACATCACGTTGCTCTGCGGAGCACCGTCGGGTCGGACGGTGGCCAGATTTGCATACAGCGGGCGCTGCAGCAGGTCTTCGTAGCCCTCAGGCACGTCGCTCATGGGTCGGTTCCTCTCGATCGCGGGCAGTGCTGTTGAGGCAACTCGCGAGTCCTCACCGACATTCCGATCAGCGTCGCCAGACCCGTCAGATCGGGTGGTCCTCGTCGTCGACGGACGGGATCAGCGGCGTCGCGACGGCCGGCGCGATGGCCGCGATCAGGAACGACAGCGGGTAGCCGACGACCGCGATCAGCGCGCCGAACAGCGGCCCCACCGCCGCCGCGGTCAGGAACTGGCCGGTGTTCTGGGTGCCGAGCGCCCGACCGGCCCAGAACGGGCCGGCGACTTCCGCCACCGAGGTGAACGCCAGCCCGTTGTCGGCCACCGAGATGGCGGTCGCGACCACCAGCAGGACGGCCGCCACGCCGGCGAGTGCCGGCGTCCAGCCCAGCGAGCGCGAGCATGGCCGCGACCGCGGCACAGAAACCCAGCGCAGCGGGCGCACCCGACTGCCGACGCGGTCGAGAGCACCCCGACCGCCGATCCGGCCGAGGCCACCGACGAATTGCGCACGCCGATCAGACGCCGGCGGCCAGTTCGGTCCAGCCTTGGTCGGTCATCAGCCAGATCAGGCCGAAGACGGCGAGCAGGAATTGCGGGACGACCAGCAGCGCCGACACCACGTGGATCCGCAACAGGAACGACGAGGCCCGGTAGGGGTTGGGTGGCCGCTCGGTCCGGCCGTCGGTGACCGCGCCGGGTTCGGGCGGGTCGACGATGCCGATGGCGCAGGCGATCGGCGCACCCGACGGTCAGCACCAGCGGCACGGCCAGCGCCCAGACCAGCCCGTGGCCGGCCGCCGTCGGGACGGTCAGCGCCGCGATCGTGGTACCCAGCGGCTGGGCCATCTGCCGGATGCCCATGGCCAAGCCCGCGGCGGTCGCGGGCGAACCAACCCATCACCAGCCGGCCGCTGGCCGAGTTCGGGCTACCCGCCGCCATCCCGCCCAGCACGAGGGCCAGGCCGACGCCGACGAAACCGCTCACGATCATGGCCAGCGCGGTGGCCGCTGCGGTGAGCGCCAGACCGGCGTGATCACCCACCGCTCGCCGATGCGGTCGGCCAACGCGCCCCAGGCGATCAGGGTGAGCACGATGCCCAGCGTCGGCGCCGAGGCCAGGTGCCGGCCTGCGCGAGGCTGAGGCCCGCGCTCGGTGTGCAGCAACGGGATGAGGAACGCCGGCGTCGTCATGAACACGGTGCCGGCGGTCTGCGCCGCGGTGCCGAGCCCCAGCATCAGCCAGGGGCGGGGACGTCGCCCCGTCGGGGCCGACGTCATGAGATCTCCGATCCGCGGGTCGGCCCATCATCGCCGACGGCCGCGGACGTCAGTCCGGGCGGGTGCCTGTCTCCCAGATGGTGATGAACCGCTCCAGCGACGCGGTCGCTGCGTCCACGTCGCCGGTCAGGATCACGTCCACCAGCAGACCGCGGGTGACCGCGACGCCGAGCCGGATCTCCGCCGGATCGAAGGCGCACCCCGAGACGTCTCGGTGATCGGCTGCAGAGTCCTCGATCCACGGCGCCGTGAGGTCCGACGCGCCTCGGTGCGCGACGGTCTCGAAGAACAGTCGGACGAAGGGCAGCACGTCCGGCGCCGACACCCGGTGCCACAGCCGGCGGATCAGATCGCCGGGTCCGGTCGCCGCGGCGGCCAGCTCCGCCAGCACCGCGCGCTGGTCGGCCTCGACCAGCTCGACGACCGCGGCAACCAAGCCGTCCCGGGACCCGAAGTGGTAGAGCAGCATCCGGTGCGAACTGTCCGACGGCCGCGGCCAGGTCACGGAGACTGCGGTCGCCCAGTCCGTTGGCCGCCACCTCGATGACGAGTCGGCGGGTCAGATCGTCGCGAGGTGAGGTCATCGAGGAAAACCCTAGCAAAGTACCTGTACCATTTGGTACAGTTCGCTGCCATGACAATCACCCATGAACTGATCATCGAAGCGCCCGTGGAGCAGGTGTGGGCGTTGACCGTCGACGTCGAATCGTGGCCGACGATGACGCCCACCATGACCAGCGTCCAGCGACTCGACGAGGGCCCGCTCCGCGTCGGCAGCACTGCGCGGATCAAGCAACCAGGTCAATCATCGCGGATCTGGACGGTCACCACGCTCGAACCGAACGAGGCGTTCGCCTGGGAAGCACCAGGGCTTTCGGTATGCGGATGGTCGGTGGCCATCGGCTGGAACGGGCCGGCGAAGGCTGTCGCAATGTATTGAGCATCGCCGTATCCGGCGCGCTGTCCGGCCTGGTTGAGAGCATGCTGAAGAACCAGCTGCGCAAGACGATCGCCACCGAGAACGAGGGGTTTCGCCGAGCGGCCGAGGCCGCGCGGCGCTGAGCGCGGGGACTCGACCTGCGTCTGCTCCCTGCTGTGCTTCGCGGTCAGCAACGGGCCATCCGGCCGTCGGATCAGTTGTTCGCCAACCATTTCGCCCGTGACTTGTGCAGGTCGTAGTAGTCGACAGCGTTGTGACCGCGATCGCGATGGCCGGCCATGGCGGCCTCGGCCTTGATCGACTTTTTGGTTCCCCGCTTGTCCCTGTTGCAGAACTTGGTCGCAGACATCGTCTCGATGATCCGCTTGCGGCCCGCGATGAGCCCGGCCAGCACCTCGGAGCGCATCAACGGCCCGGTTGGCCTCGACCCAGACGTCCCACTCCGTCTGCTTCTCCTTGTCGGCCGAGCGGAACGTCTTACCGCCGCCGGTGCCCGGACTCTTGTACTCAAACGTCTTCAGCATCGGTTCGCCGCTGCGGATGGCGGCCAACATGCCATCGATCAGGTCCTCGGTGGTCTGGGTAAGTGGGCCGCTGGCCAGCATGGCCAACGGATCGGAGGCCTTGGGCTCCTCACCGACGCCCGTGAGGTACTTGGTCATCTGGCGCATCGACGTTGTCGATGACCGTCATCTCCCGCTCCCGGGTGTAGAACCAGTTGCCCAGGTTGCCGGACAACATCCGGTCCCGGTTCCCGATGAACAGATCGACCGCACTGAGTTCGCCGAGTTGGCGCAGCAATCTCGGTTCGGACAGCACCTTGCGTATCGGTGCCAGCCCGTGCTGCTCGTGGGACAACGCGCTGTCCTCGAGATCACGCGCGCTCTTCCCCGACGCCAGCGACATCGCGACCATCGGAGTCGTCCGGCCGGGCGTCGGATGGCGGCGAGATGTACCGCGCGGCCGTATGCGACCACATCGCCGCCAAACTTGGACTTGTCGATGTCGCCGCTGTTGGCCTTGGCCCACCCTGGGCCCGCGGTGAGTAGGCCGTCGGAGATCATCGTGCGCACGCGCGTCCGATCGGCCGACTGGAGCGCCTTCGTCTGAACGGTGCTCGCCTTGGTCAGGTTCGCGTGCACGTACGTGGCCAGTTGGTTGAGGCCCAGCGGCTGATCCTCGAGTTTGACCACGACGGTGTGGTCGTTGGACTTGAAGAACCAGACCTGGCGATCGCCGACGGTGCCGATGGATTCGGTCTGGTTCAGCCCGAGCGGCCGCTTCTCCCTCAGGTCGTAGAGCCGGTGGATCCGGCGGGCCGTCGACCCGCCGTCCTGCACCACGTGTGCGACCTCGTGGGCCAGCGTATGCTCACCGGCCGCAGTGTCGGGCGGAACTGGCCGGCCCCGAAGAACACGTCCGACCCGATGGTGAATGCCTTGGCGGACAGGGATTGTGACAGCTTCGCCGCGCGGTCGTCAGCGTGGACCCGGACCGAGCCCAGGTTGGAGCCGAATGCGGTCTCCAAGCGTCCCCGGACCTCCTGGGGTAGTGGTGCGCCGCCGCCGCGCATGCGTTGGATCTCGCCGTCGGTACCGGCGTATCCAGGGCGCCGCCGGCACGGCCGATCAGCGGAGGGCCGGCGGGCGGCGCCGACGAGGAAGGCTGGGGCCGGGGCCGTCGCGCTGAGCGACTCGAGCCCCGCCGGCTCGCGGCGAACTCGGGCCAGCGCGGACTCGGCGAGTCGGTCGGCCGCGTGCTCGGCCGGGTCGTCGGCATGTCCGACGGTCAGCGTCTGCGGTGCCGGCATCGGCATGAAGGCCGCCGGTTCCGCCGCGCGTTCCTCGGCCGGTCCTTCGGCTGTGCGTGCCTGCTCGGCAACGGGGCGGTACCTGGCCTCACGACGCACGACTGCCCCCCACTAGTTGATGACTCACCTACGGTGGAATCGGACATCGGGCAATCTTCTGGAACAAAGGTACGGATCGTGCGCGACTGTTCGCTCGGCGTAGTTAACCTCAAATGCGTGCCCGTCTCGCCGCTGCCCCAACGCCATGGGCTCGACGCTGCCCGATATCGGTTGCCGGATGCCGACCGATGGCCGACCGTGCGGGCCCACCTCTACGAGCGGTTGACCAGGGTTGAGAACTCGCGCATCGACGAGATGTTCGCCGCTGGAGGCTATGTCGACTCCGACGGGATTCCACTGGCCGCGGACTGTCCCTACCTCGCCGGGCAACTGATCTGGTTCCACCGCGATCTGCCGGACGAGGTGCCGGTGCCCTTCGACATTGACCTGCTCTATCGGGACGAGCGGATCGTGGTGGTGGACAAGCCGCACTTCCTGGCGACCATCCCGCGCGGCCAGCACATCGTGCACACCGCCCTGGTCCGGCTGCGCAACGAGTTGGACCTGCCGGAGTTGGCCCCGGCCCATCGGCTGGACCGCTCGACCGCCGGCGTGTTGATGTTCACCACCGAGCGGAAGTGGCGCGGCCGCTACCAGAACCTGTTCCGTGACCGGCGCGCCGCGAAGGCCTATCTCGCGGTGGCGCCCGCGTTGGATCCGGCGCGAATTTCCCGCCGAGGTGCACAGCCACATCGTCAAGACCAGGGGAGTGCTGCGCGCCCAGGAACTCGATCTGCCGCCGAACAGCGAGTCGCGGATCGAATTGGTCGACACCGCAGGCGAAGTCGGGCTGTACCGGCTGGTCCCGCACACCGGCCGTACCCACCAACTACGGCTGCACATGGCGCGGATCGGCGCGCCCATCGTCAACGACCCGTTCTATCCGGAACTGCGCGATGTCGATCGCGGAGACTTCACCGCGCCGCTGCAGCTGCTGGCGGCCGAGTTGGCGTTCGAGGATCCGGTCGACGGAGAAGCCTCGGCGATTCGTCAGCCGGCGCCGGCTGGCGGCCTGGCGCGGTCCCTGGCCCGCCGGTTAGCGGGCCTGGTCGGCGTGCCGCCGTGGTGAACCAGCCAAACATCGGTTGACTACCGTCCCTGCGCGATGACGGCTGTGCACTGCGAGCGGCGGGCCCGTAGCCATTGGGTCAGGCGAGATCGGTGTGACCTGGAGCACTCGCCTCATGGGTTGAGGTGCCAGGAGCGACGGGTGCTCATCCTTTGGGTTGGGTAAATCCAACAGGGGTTTTACCTGAGTTCGGTGATGCCCTCCGATGTCTTCATGACAGATGGTTGCCGGGACGAACTGTCTTTTCCGCTCCCTGGGGGATTCGTGACCCGACGTAGTACTGCTCTGCCCACGCGCGCCCGCACGCTTCCGCGCCGCCGTCATCGCCCTGCTGACGGCGGCTCTTGCCGTTCCGCAGCTGGCGGTGCCGACGGTGGCCGGCGCTGCCGAGGGCGATCCGATCAGCGCGAAGGTGGTGTTCCAGCCACCCTCGGGGACGATTCCCGCCGGCTACACCAGGGATACCGGGGCTGCCTACAGCGCCACCACCGGCAGCGGTTGGATCACCGAGGCAAGCCTGCCCTCGGCCACACACGTCCCTCTCGACCTGACAAAGAACACTCGTTACAGGGCGGCCGGTGGTAGCTGTACCGGCACATTCACAGACGTGCAACGGTCGCTCATCCACATGCAGGTCCCCGCCAGCACGACGACACACTGACATCACCCCCGGTGCGTGGGAGTACACGGTTCCCAACGGCGACCTACCAGGTCACGCGTGGGCATCGGCGACCTGAGCTACGGCGGGGACGCGGAGTTCCACACGCATCCACGTCGAGGGCGTCACCGCATTCAACCGGTACCCGCGCAAGACGGCACCGACGCGCCGGCTGCCAACACCTGCGGCACGACCGGCCAGAACAGCACCACGGTGTGGACGACCGTCACCGACGGCAAGCTGACCGTCGATGCCGTCGGCGGCACACAACACCAAGCTCGACTACGTCACCATCGACCGCGTGCCGATCGCCGGCCTGACCGCCGACGCGCCGGAGACCACGTCCATCGCGCTCGACTGGGCACGACCTCGGCCGGCGCCACCGGCTACCGGGTGTGGCGCAGCACCACCCTGCCGGTCGTCATGACCGGCACACCGCTGGCCACCCCGACCGCCTCGGACTACACCGACACGACCGCGCTGGTCGGGCAGGTCTACTACTACGCGGTCGCTCCCGCCACCGGGACGACCGCCTCCGTCGTCGGCGCGATGATCGACGACCGCGACGCTCCGGCGACCCCGACGCTGGCCGGTCAAGGTCAACTTCGAGGGCGGCGCGAACTCCAGCGGCGGGGTCAAGGGCACCGATCACCACACCGGCCGGCTGGACCTCCGACTCCGGCAAGAACTACGCCAACCTCCGCGGGTTCGGCTGGATCGGACGCACGCAGGTACACCGCTCGACCTGACCAAGAACGGCCGATTCCGGCCCAACGAAGACCGGCGTACTCGCCGACCCTGACGTCGACCATGCACATGCAGGGCAACACGGTCAACGGTTCGCCGGACCGCAGGTCCAGGGCACCTGGCAGCTGGCGGTCCCGAACGGCAGCTACGACGTCGAGGCGTCGGCGGTCGGCGACGCCAGCCGCCGGCGCCGACCCCACCTCGCACACGGTCAACGTCGAGGGCATCAACGTCGATCAACACTTCGCCGTTCGTCGGCACCGACCGGTGCCGCCCGCTTCAAGGACGCGACCACGACCGTCGGTCACCGACGGCTTCCTGACCGTCGACGCCATCGGCGGCATCAACACCAAGATCGACTACATCACCGTCACCCCGACCCCGACCGACCAGCCGCCGGCCAAGCCGACCGGGCTGACCGCCACCGCCGGCGACGCGGCTCGGTGGCGCTGTCCTGGACGGCCAACGCCGACACCGACATCAAGGGCTACAACGTCTTCCGCGGCACCGACCGCGACCGTCGCCACCACCACGCCGCTGAACGCCGACGCCGATCGACCGGCTACGACCTTCACCGACACCACCGCCGTCAACGGCACCACCTACTACTACGTCGTCGTCGCCGTCGACGACGCCGACCAGAGCCTCGCCGTCGTCCGCCGCCGTCGGCCGCGACCCCGCAGCCGACCGACCCGGCCCTCGCGCCGCTGCCGCTGAAGATCAACTTCTCGATCCGCGAGCCGCGCCGCCGCTCGCCGGCTGGCACGAAGGACTACCGGCCTGCCGTTCACCAACGCCGCGCGGTCGCGGCTGGGTCGCTCCCGGCACCGCACAACCCCGCGCAACCTGGTCGGACAACGCCCGCTACCGCGACGCGTTCGCGGCACGCGGCGTCACCCGCCGATCAGCAGCGCGGCCTCGTGCACATGGAGTCCGGCGGACATCACCGCCACCTTCACCGGCACCAAGACCACCGGCTCCTACGAGGTCGCGGTGGCCGACGGCTACTACGACGTGACGGTCAGCGTCGGCGACCAGCCGGGCGCCGCCACCGCCACCTGCGCCGCCCCCTGCTACGACTCGCTGCACGCCATCATCGTCGAGGACCGTGCCGCGATCACTGCCTTCCAGGCCACCGCGGCCGAGGAGTTCGCGGAGAAGACCGTCAACCACGGTGCACGGTCACCGACGGTCGGCTGACCATCGACGCCGGCGGCGCGACAGCACCAACACCAAGATCAACTACCTGGAGATCGACGCCGTCCGACGTCACCGCCCCGGCCGTCCCGGCCAACGTCGACGCCACCGCCGGCGACACGAGCGTCGGTCTGACCTGGGACCGCGGTCACCGACGCCGATCTGGAGGGTTACCTGGTCTACCGGTCCGAGCAGCCGACACCGTCGCGCTGACCGAGGCCAACCGGCTGACCGCCGACGCCGTCACCGCCACCACGTTCACCGACTCGACCGTCGGTCAACGGCACCGCCGTACCACTACGTCGTCACCGCGATCGACGACGACGCGGCAACGAGTCCGACGCCTCCGACGTCGGTCGCGCGACCCCGGCCGACACCACCGCACCGGCCGCCCCGACCGGCCCTCGGCGGCGACCGCCGGCGACGCGTCCGGTCACCCTGCAGCTGGACGCCGGCCAACGCCGAGCTCGACCTCGCCCGCTACCGGCGTCTACCGGTCGACCACGCAGCCCGGTGGCCGTGAGCGACCGGCACCTTCATCGGCTCGCGCAGCCAGCGAGCTACAGTGACACCGGGGCACCGACGACCCGCTGGTCAACGACACCGAGTACTTCTATGCGGTCACCGCGGTCGACGCCGAGGGCAACGAGTCCGCGCTGTCGCCGGAGAAGTCGGCCACCCCGACCCGGCGCCGGACGTCACCGCGCCGCAGCCACCGACCGCGCTGACCGCGACCGCCGGCGACAACAAGGTCACCCTGACCTGGACCGCCAGCGCCGAGGCAGCGACATCGCCGGCTACCAGGTGCTGCCGGTCCGCCACCGCGACGGCGTCTCACGCGCCATCGCCGCCACCGTGCCGGCCGACGCCACGATCCTACGTCGACACCGACCGTCGTCAACGGCAACCGGTACTACTACGTCGCTCACGGCCACCGACTCCGCCGGCAACGCGTCCGGCCCGCTCGGCGGAGGCCGATGCCACCCCGGCCGACACCACGCGCGCCGGCCGCCCCGACCGGCGTCACCGCCACCGCCGGCATCCAGCGGGTCACCGTGACCTGGACCGCCAACACCGAGCCCGACGTCGCGCGGCTACCGGATCTACCGGTTCACCAGCCGCCACCGCCGGAGATCGACGACGCCACCTGGTCGCCATCCTCACCACGAGCACCGGGCGCGACCTTCGTCGACACCGACCGCACCGCCGGGACCACCTACTACTACGCGATCGTCGCCGTCGACGAGGCCGGCAACCTGTCCGGCCGCCTCGGCCGTGGTCAACGCCGACCGCGCTCGACGACCCCGGACACCACCGCCCCCGGCGCCCCGACCGGCCTGGCCGCGCACGGTCGCCGACGGCAACGTCATCGCTGACCTGGACCGTCGGTCACCGCCAGCTGATCTCGCCGGCTACAACGTCTACCGGTCGACGACCGCCGGCGGCGCCAAGGTCAAGCTGACCGCGCGCCGCTGACCGGCACCACGTTCACCGACACGGCGCCCCGGCCGGCGCGACCTCGTACTACATCGTCACCGCGGTCGACACCGCCGGCAACGAGTCCGTCGCCTCGAACCAGGTCTCGGCCGAGGTGCCCGCCGCCGGCGTGGACGTCAAGTTCGTCTTCCAGCCCGACCAGCCGCCGCCGCGTCACCGGCTACACCAAGGAGATCGGCGCCGCGTTCGAGCCACCCGCGGCTACGGCTGGGTCACGCCAGGCCTCGCTGAGCTCGGCCACCCACACCCCGCTCGACCTGACGGCCAACACCCGGCTGCGCACCCGTGCCGCGGTCACCGACCTGCAGAACCGGCTCATCCACCTGCAGTACGGCGACATCGTGCCGCACCCCGACCGCCAACGGGACACTTGACCGCCGGGGCCTGGGAGTACGTGCTGCCCAACGGCCGGTACACCGTCACGGCGAGCGTCGGCGACCAGCCGGGTGCCGCGAAGACCGGCTGCGCCGGCTCCCTGCTACGACAGCCAGCACACCGGTCCGCGCCGAGGGCGTCACGGTGCATCGACCGGCTTCCAGGCCACCGCAGCCACCGAGTACAAGACCGGCTACGGCCACCGTCGACGTCACCGACGGCCGGCTCACCCTCGACGCCATCGGCGGCAACAACACCAAGCTGAACTGGGTCGAGATCGTCAGCGCCGGCCCGCTCGCGCCGGACACCACCGCGCCCGGCTGCCGCCGACCGTCCTGCTCGCCACTCGCCGGCAACGCCACCGCCACGCTGTCCTGGGCCGCGCCCGCGCGACACCGACGTCGCGGGCTACGACGTCTACCGCGCCGATCGGCACGACCGTCGACGTCGGCACCGCGCACCAAGGTCAACACCAACCTGGTCGACCGGCACCACCTTCGCCGACACCGATCTGACCAACGGCACGCACGTACGCCTACGTCGTCACGCGCGGTCGACACAGCCGGCAACGAGTCCGGTCGCCTCCGGCGTCGGCGACGGTGACGCCGTCGCGCCGCCGCCGACGCGACGTCACCGTCAAGGTCGACTTCGCCGACTGCCGCGACCACGCCGGCCGACCGGCTACCTGCTCGACTACGGCCAGGCCTTCGGCGCCCGCACCGGTGCGCAACCAGGGGACGGGTCTGTCCTACGGCTGGGTCAGACCCGGCACCACGACCCCGGTCTCGCTCGAGGGCAACGGCCGCAACCGCAACACCGAGACCCCGCTCGGCCAACCAGCCCGACCTGCGCGCTGCGCCACGTTCATGCACATGCAGTACGCCGGCACCACCACCGGCTCGGTCGCACGTGCCCGGCTCGTGGGAGCTGGCCGTGCCCAACGGCCTCTACTCGGTCACGGTCGACGTCGGTGACGCCGGCACGGCGATCGACAGCTCGCACTGGATCAACATCGAGAACCAGAACGCCATCGCGGCCTTCGTCCCGACCGACCGGCGACCAAGTTCGCCACCGCCACCCGCACGGTCGCGGTCGACCGACGGACGGATCACGCTGAGCCCGGTCGGCGGCACCAACACCAAGATCGACTACGTCGACATCGCCTCGCGTCGACCGCCAGGCCGGCCGTCCCTACATCGAGCGTCATCCCGGCCAACGGCACCATCGACGTCGTCACCAACATCTCGCCGACCGCCGACAACGCGCTGCGCCGAGACCGGCGCGGTCGACGAGACCACCCTCGGCGGCGGCAACGTCACGCGCTCACCCGCGTCTCCGACGGCGCCGTGGTCCCGGGCACCGGCGCCACCAGCGGTGGCGGCGACACCGTCAGCTTCCGCCCGGACGAGACCGCTGCTGCCGAGCACGCTGTACCGCTTCGAGCGTCACCGCCGACGTCAAGGACATCGAGCGGCCGCACGTTCCTGCCGTTCTCGTCGGTCTTCACCACCCGGCCAACTCGCACCGACGGCGGCGGCGACCTCTCGGCGTCGCCTTCGACAAGACCGACACCGGCGCCGCCAAGGGCAAGAGCTACACCTCGCTGGTGATCGGACCGGACGGCAAGCTCTACGCCGGCAGCATCTACGGCCAGATCTACCGCTTCGACGATCAACGCCGACGGCACCCTGAGCAACCAGTCGAGACCATCAACACGGTCCGCACCCACGCCAGCGCCGCCGGCTGGGAGGGCGCCCCGAACCGCACCGTCATCGGCCTGGCCTTCGACCCGGCGTCGACGCCGACCAACCCGATCCTGTGGATCACCGACAACTACGCCTACCTCGGCTCCGACGTGCCGGACATCACCGGCGCGATCTCGCCGGCTGAGCGGCCCGAACCTGCAGAACTACCAGGAGGTCGTGGTCAACCTGCCGCGGTCGATCAAGGACCACGAGACCAACTCGATCGCCTTCCAGGACGGCAAGCTGCTACATCACCCAGGGCTCGATGAACGCCATGGGCGGCACCGACGGCACCTGGAAGCGCGCCGAGCACCTGCTGTCCGCGGCCGTGCTCGCAGCTCGACCCGGCCAAGCTGCCGGCCACCCTGCCGGTCGACGTGGCCACCCCCGACATGAGTCAAGCCCAGCCCGCGGCGGCGTCGCCGCCCACGTCGGCACCTACAACCCGTACGCCGCCAACGCACCGCTGACCCTGTACGCCACCGGCGTCCGCAACGCCTTCGACCTGGTCTGGCACAGCAACGGCAACCTGTACGCCGGCACCAACGGTTCTGCTGCCGGTGGCAACACCCCGGCCGCGCCCGACGACCGCTGCCCGCCGCCTGCGCCAACCGCCCGGACGGCGGCTACACCGGCCCGACGGCGCCGGCCATCACCAACAACGGCCAGGCCGAGACCGACTACTTCTTCGACGTCAAGAAGGGCAAGTACTACGGCCACCCGAACCCGCTGCGCTGCGAGTACGTGCTCAACGCCGGCAACCCGACCGGCTACACGGGCAACCCGCTGTTCAAGGTCAACGCCTACCCGGCCGGGCCAGCTAGGCCGACCCGAACTACGACCTCGCCGACGTCAACGACGCCGGGCTGCACGCCTCGGCCAACGGCAGCCATCGAGTACAAGAACACCGTCGCCTTCGGTGGCGCACTGACGGGCAAGCTGATCGTGGTCCGCTACAGCGCCAACCAGGAGATCGTCGACGTTCGACGTCACGCGCCAACGGCAGCCTCTCCAGCGCGACGACCGGGATCACCGGCTTCACCGGATTCGCGCAGCCGCTCGACGTCGCCCAGGACGTCACCACCGGCAACCTGTACGTCAGCGAGCTGCACCGACAACCCGGCCACCACCGGCATCAAGCTGCTCAAGCCGCAGGGCGGCGGTCAGCGTCGGCCGGGCCGAGGCGACCCCGCGCCTGGTCTTCACCGAGGTCGATGGGCGGCGCGGCCAGCGCGCCAGCAGAACGTGACGGTCAAGAACATCGGCGGCCGCGCCGCTGACGATCACTGCGCGCCACGATCACCGGCGCCGACGCCGGCCTGTTCGCCCGCGCCGGCACGCTCGCCGGCCGACGATCGCGCGCCGGCGGCACGCGCCACGCATCCCGGTGACCTTCAACCCGACCGCGGCCGGCCCGCGCGAGGCGATCCTGACGCTCGCCACCGACGAGCCCGACGACGCCGACCACCACGGTCACGCTGCGCGGCCTCGGCACCCTGGGCACCGGCGGCTCGCAACGAGCCGTCGCTGCAGTGGATCCTGGACACCCTGCAGATCCCGGTGAACGTCGGTGACGCCGACCCGACCAACAACGCCATGCCGGACGCCGACGCGCTGCTCGGCGACGAGGTCGAGATGCCAGTCGTTCACCAAGCGCGCTCGTTCGACCACATCGTCGAGCATCGAGCCGCTGTCGCTGTTCGGCCCGGCCGGCCCGTCGGGCAACACCGAACGTCGCGATCGTCGGCGGCGCACAGACAGCGCCGACCCGACCCACCGCGCGGTGTCGTGCTGTTCACGGCCCCAACAGCTCCGAACCAGACTGTGCTGCCCGACGTCACGACCGCTCGGTGAGTAGCGACCTGCGACGACACGTTCGGCTTCGACTTCACCTGGCCGGGCCTGAGCGACCGGGTCACCTGGAGCGAGGACGCCCGCAACACCTGGGCCCGGCGCCAACAAGCACAAGGTGCGCGTCTACCCGCTGAAGAACGCCGACGGCAGCCGTCGAGCCCTACGCCTACGTCATCGCCCCCGAGGACGTGCCGACCGGCGTCGACTTCCAGGACGCCGTGTTCATCGTGCAGCAACGTGCAAGGCCCGTCATCACCGCCGGCACCGGCAAGCTGACCGCGCGCCGCAAGCCGAGCTGGTGTTCAGCGGCGTCACGGGGCACCACCACGTCACCCGAGCAGACGGTCACGGTGACCAACACCGGCACCACGCCGCTGGTGCATCAGCAGCGCTGACGCTGACCGGCACCAACGCCGGCGTCTTCGCGCTCACCGGGTGCCCACCCTCCGGCAGCGCTGCCGGTGGGCGACAGCGCGACCGTCGGCGTGCCAGTTCAAGCCCGGCGCCACCAGCACCGTCGGCGCGCAGCGCGCCGCCCTGACGGGTCACCTCCGACGACCCGGCCACGCCCGCCCTCGACTATCGGTCTCTACGGCCTGGCCACCAACGGCTGAGCAGGGCAACAACGAGCCGCCGCTCGAAGGCGTCGTCGACACCCTCGGCTACACCGATCAACGTCGGCTGGCACCGGCACTGATGCCTCGGCACCAACCCGAGCCCGATCGGCGACGAGGTCAGCGCCCCGCTGTTCACCAAGGCCGGCACCGGCCCCGGTGACCATGACGCCGGTCGCCCGCTACTCGCCGGACGAGGTGCTGCCCTTCGGCTGGTACCTGCCCAACGCGCGGCGACCCGGTGACGCAACGAGGTGGCCACCATCGCCCTGGACCAGGAGCAGACGCTGAACCCGACGATCGTCGACGGCGGGGCGAACAGCGTTCGACCCCGGTGCCGCAGCTTCGGCTTCTACGTCGACTCGAACTCCTTCGACCGGCAAGAGCTACACGCAGGACGGGCTGAACACCGAACATCCCGCACGCGGTGCGTACCTACCCGGCGAAGAACCGGGCCGGCGTCGCTGATCCCGAACACCTACCTGGTGACCTTCGAGGACGCGCAGAACGGTGACTACCAGGACTACGTCTTCCAGGTCGACCGGCGTGGCCGCGTCGCCGGCAGCACCGAGCACCGGTACCCCGGTCGCGCGGATCGACTTCCAGCCGGCGACCTCCACGGTGGCCGCCGGCTACACCGCCGACAGCGGCGCCGCCTTCACCGCGGCCCGCGGCTCCGGCTGGGTCGCACCAGGCACCAGCACCCCGCTGGACATGACGGCGCATGACCCGTGACCGCGCGGGCACCGCCGACGCCAAGCTGCGCACCGCTGATCCTGATGCAGCCCACCGCCGCCCAGTCGCCCGAACGGACCGGGCGCGTGGCGAGTACACGCGTGCCCAACGGCAGCTACGTGGTGACCGTCGGCGTCGGTGACTCCGACTTCATCGACTCCACCCACCGGATCCAGGTCGAGGGCCAGACGGTCGATCACCGGCTTCACGCCGACCACCGCCAACCCGTTCACCACCGGCACCGCCACCGTGCACGGTGACCGACGGAGTGCTGACGATCGACGCCATCGGCGGCACCAACACCAAGCTGCACGTACGTCGACATCGACCGCCCGCCCACCGGCACCGACACCACCGCCACCGGTGGTCGACGACCGAGTCGGCGGCCTGCAGGCAGTCGGCCGGGGTCTACAAGAACAACGCGACCGTCACGGTCACGGCCACCGACGCCGGCAGCGGCGATCGCCGGCACGTCGTATCAGCCTCGACGGCGGCGCCGTTCACGCGCGTACACCGCGCCGGTCGAGGTGACCACGACCGGCAGCCCACACCGTCCGGGCCCGGGCCCAGGACGCCGCCGGCAACGTCACGACCACCGCGCTCACGCACCTTCCGCGTGGTCACGGCCGGCGCCAGCGCAGGCGGCGATCATCGCGCTCGAGAACGTCGACGGCGTGCCGTTCGCCGACCGACTGGTGATGAACCGGATCCAGACCCCGCAGACCGGCACCACCTGCAAGGACGCGCTGCCTGTGACCCGGTGCACCGGACCGTTCATCACCGCCAACGTCGTGCACGACACCGCATCCCTGGTGATCCGCAACACCGGCACCGAGGCGCTCAACGTCACCGGACTTGACGTCACCGGCCCGTTCGCGCTGGTCGACGCCGCCGACCCTGCCGGCGCTGGTGCCGGTCGGCGGCACGCTCGACCGTCCAGGTGCGCTTCACCGCCACCACCATCGGCACCGCCGGTGGCCTGTGGAACGGGCACGCTGACGGTCAGCTCCGACGACGCCGACGCAGCCGACCGTCCCGGTCGAGCTGGCCGGCTTCTGGCAGTCGCAGTCCGAGGGCAGCCAGGAGCCCGACGTGGCCGAGCTCGCCAAGCTGTTCGGCTACGACCACGCCGATCACCGCCGCCGGCGTGCCCGCTCAACCAGAACGGCACTGGTCGAGGCCAACGGCGACGAGGTCCTCAGCCCGTACTGGGTGCGCGCCGACACCGCCGCAGCCCGGTGCCGGTGCGCCAGCTGGCGGCCTTCCACACCCAGGGCAACACGGCCACGTTCTTCTGGCACGCCAAGGCCGACCACCACCGTCACCGGCTGTTCACCCACCTGGGTGTCGGACGGCCAGTCGATCCTGCCGCACCGCAACGAACGACCGCGGCGACCCGCGGCGTCGGGCACCTTCACGCCCGACCGGCGCCTTCGGGCTGAAGATCGACGGCGAGTGGAGCGACCCGACCCGCAACAGCCAGACCGTCGACATCACCAACGGCTGCGACCGCGCCCGTGCGGCCACCACGTGCGGACCTGGGCGGTCCGGGACCGCTCCGGCGCGGTCGTGCCAACACCTACCTGGTCGGCATGGACTACTCCGGCATCAACTACGACTACAACGACAACGTCTACCTGGTCACCAACATGAAGCCGGAGACGGCGACCGACCCGTCGGCCGCCGGCCCTGCTGCCGGGTGCCGCCGCCCTGCAGCTGCCGTTCGACCACCGCGGTCGCCGGCACCCTCGCCGACGCGACCGGCCAGGGCACCGGCTTCCGCTCGACCCAGCCGAACAAGCTGGACCTGACGGTCGGAGCGAACTCCTACGCCCCGACCAAGCTCGACCTGACACGACCGCGCGCCGGCACCCTCGACGTCGACTCATCGGCCAACGGCACCGGCCGACAGCACCGGCACCAACGGCGGCAACGACAACACGCTGGTCAACGGCCTGCGGCTGCCGTTCGACGCCACCGGCGGCACCGTTCACGCGTGACCGCACGGGTCGCTCGGCGCGCTCGACCAGCTCAACGCCGGCTCCGAGCAGCAGGGCATCATGCTCGGCACCGACCAGGACAACTTCGTCAAGGTCGCGGTCGATCAACGAGACCGGCGTGCCGGCATCGAGTTCTACTCGCGAGATCGGCGGAGCCGGGGCCACCATCGGCGTCACCCGTTGCCATCCCGACCCCGGCGTCGCGTGACCAGCCTCGACCTGGCGCTGATCGGCGACCCGTCCGCGGGCACCGTCACGGGCGGCCTACCGGATCAACGGCGGCAGCCTGGACGCGTGCTGCCGACCACCTACACGGTGCCGGCCGCCGTCGCTGGGCAAGATCTTCGGTGCCCGGCAGTTCGCCGGGATCCTGGTCTCGCACAAGGGCGGCACGCCGTTCACCGCGACGCTACGACTCGCTTCGGCATCGCAGCCGGCGACGTGACCGGCGGCCGCCGCGCAGCCCGCGACGCGCTGTACCGGCTCGACGTCGGCGGGTGACGGCAACTACACCGACACCGCTCGGTCAGGTCTGGACCCCGGACACCGGCCGGTTCAGCCCGGCCACGGCGATCGACGAGGGCGCCTCGACCACCCAGGAGATCGCCGGCACCGACGACGACGTGCTGTACCGCACCTACCGCGGCAACGTCGGCAACGTGCGCCCAGGCCCAGCGGGTGCTGACCTACACGCTGCCCGCCAAGGGCGCGACCAAGGTCGACCTGCGGCTGCACTTCGCCGAGCGGGCCGCCGGCAACAACGCCGTCGGCAAGCGGCTCTTCGACATCGACGTCGAGGGCACCACCGTGCGGTCGAACTTCGACATCTTCGCGGCCGCCGGCGGCCGTCAACACCGCCACCGTGCTGTCGATCAACAACGTCACGGTCGACCGGCGGTCAGCTCGAACCTGACGCTTCAAGGCCTCGGTCGACTACCCGTCCATCGCCGCCATCGAGGTGCTCTGCCAGGGCACCTGCCCGGTGCGACACCACCGCTCCGGCCGCCGCCGACCGGCCTGACCGGCGACGGCCGCGCGGCACCGGTGTCACGCTCGACTGGGCGACAGCCCGGCGACCGACCTGATCGGCTACCACGTCTACCGGTCGACGCACCGAGACCGGCACCTACACCAAGCTCACCAGCTACGCCGGTGGCCGGCGTCGACCTACGTCGACACGACCGCCGGCCAGCGGAGCGCCGGCGTACTACCGGGTCGCGGCCGATCGACTCCTCGGAGAACGAGTCCGCCCCGTCGGCGACCGTCTCGGTGACCCCGCCGCTGCCGCCGACCGATCCGGATCAACACCGGTGGCCCGGCCCAGACGGTCGGCGGCACCACGTGGTCGGCCTGCTCCGCGCTGACCGCCTGCAGCGACTGGGTCACCGGCGGCAACCCGTACAGCGAGGCCGACACCATCACCGGCATCCCGGCGGGGATGAACAACACCATCTTCCAGTCGGAGTGGACCGGCGGCAGCAGCGACCGGCCGTCGGTGCGCGTGCCTTCGGGTTCGCGGTCCCGGTGAACAACGGGTACTACCGGGTCCGGCTGCACTTCGCCGAGCTGAACAAGACCGCCGCCAACACCCGGCTGTTCGACGTCCGGCTCGAGAACACCACGGTGCTGTCCAACTTCGACGTCTGGGCCGCAGGCCGGTGGCATCGACAAGGCGATCGTCCGGGAGTTCCCGGTCCGGATCACCGACGGCGTGGTCGACCATCGACTTCATCACGCGGGTCGAGAACGCCAAGATCTCGGCGATCGAGATCATCCCGACCGCGGTCCGGACACCACGGCTCCGGCCGCGGTGACCGGGGTGACCGCCACGGCCGCGACCTCCGGCATCA
Source organism: uncultured Actinomycetota bacterium (assembly GCA_963706185.1). GTDB lineage: Bacteria > Actinomycetota > Actinomycetes > Mycobacteriales > Nakamurellaceae > Nakamurella. The sequence continues at coordinate 177,872 of CAVPLZ010000009.1, forward strand.
CGGTGGCCTGGTCGGCCAGTGCGGCCACGGATCTGGCCGGGTACAACGTGTACCGGGCGAGCCTCGGCCGGCGGGACGTACACCAAGCTGAACACCGCGTTGCTGACCGGTACGTCGTTCGTCGACACGGCTGCGCCGCAGGGCGTCGCGTCGTACTACCAGGTGACCGCGGTGGACCGCTCGGCAACGAGTCGGTGCGGTCGGCGACGGTCAACGCGACCCGGCCGGACACCACGGCTCCGGCGTCAGGTGACCGGGGTGTCGGCGACGGGTTCGGCTACCGGGGTGACGGTGGCCTGGTCGGCGAGCACGGCAACGGATCTGGCCGGCTACAACGTGTACCGGTCGAGCTCGGCCGGCGGGACGTACACCAAGCTGAACGCCGCGTTGCTGACCGGGACGTCGTTCAGCGACACGTCGCTGCGCCGCAGGGTGCGACGTCGTACTACCAGGTGACCGCGGTGGACGCCTCGGCCAACGAGTCGGTCCGATCGGCGACGGTCAACGCGCGACCGGCCGACACCACGGCTCCGGCGTCAGCTGACCGGGGTGTCGGCGACCGGGTTCGGCGACCGGGGTGACGGTGGCCTGGTCGGCCAGCGCGGCAACGGATCTGGCCGGCTACAACGTGTACCGGTCGAGCTCGGCCGGCGGTACGTACACCAAGCTGAACGCCGGCGGTGCTGACCGGGACCTCGTTCAGCGACACGTCGATGGCCGAGGGCGCGACCGGTTACTACCAGGTGACCGCGGTCGACACGCCGGCAACGAGTCGGTCCGATCGGCGACGGTCAACGCGACCCGGCCGGCTCCACCCGCCCGACCATCCGGATCAACGCCGGCGGCCCGGCGCAGACGGCGTCCGGCACGACACTGGTCGGCCTGCTCGGCGCTGACCGCCTGCAGCAACTGGGTGACCGGCGGCAACGCATACAGCGAGACCGACACCATCACCGGCATTCCGACGGGGCTGAACAACACCATCTTCCAGTCGGAGTGGACCGGCGGTGCCAGGCCAGCGGCGTCGCCGTCGGCGCGCGGGCGTTCGGGTTCGCGGTGCCGGTGAGCAACGGCTACTACCGGGTGCGGCTGCACTTCGCCGAGCTGAACAAGACACGCCGCCGAACCTGCGGTTGTTCGACGTCCGGCTGGAGAACACCACGGTGCTGTCGAACTTCGACGTCTGCGCGCAGGCCGGCGGCATCGACCGGGCGCATCGTCCGGGAGTTCACCGCCAACGTCACCGACGGTGCGGTCACGATCGACTTCATCACCCGCAAGGAGAACGCCAAGGTCTCGGCCATCGAGATCATCCCGGTCGACGGTCCGGACACCACGGCCCCGGCCGCGGTGACCGGGCTGACCGCGACCGGTTCGGCCGCCGCGGTGCGCCCTGTCCTGGTCGGCGAACACGGCGGCGGATCTGGCCGGGTACAACGTGTACCGGGCGAGCTCGGCAGCCGGCACCTACAGCAAGCTGAACAGCACGCTGCTGACCGGAACCTCCTACGCGGACACCACGATCGCTGCCGGCGCCACCGGCGTACTACCAGGTGACGGCGGTGGACACCGCGGGCAACGAGTCGGCCCGTTCGGCCACCGTCAACGGCGGCCGCGCACCCGGCCGACCATCCGGATCAACACCGGCGGTCCGGCGCAGACCGTGTCCGGTACCACCTGGTCGGCGTGCTCGTCGCTCGACCGCTTGCAGCGACTGGGTGACCGGTGGCTTCGTGCACACCGAGACCGACACCATCACCGGCATCCCGGCCGGGATGAACGCCGACGATCTTCCGGTCGGAGTGGACCGGTGGCCAGTCCCAGCCGACGCCGGTGGCGGTCGGGTCACGGGCCTTCGGGTTCGCGGTGCCGGTGACCAACGGCGCCTACCGGGTGCGGCTGCACTTCGTCGAGCTGAACAAGACGGCCGCCAACGCCCGACTGTTCGACGTCCGGTTGGAGAACACGACCGTGCTCTCCAACTTCGACATCTGGACGCCAGGCCGGTGGCATCGACCGGGCGATCGTCCGGGAGTTCCCGGTCACCGTCACCGACGGCGCGGTGACGATCGACTTCATCACCCGCAAGGAGAACGCGAAGATCTCGGCCATCGAGATCATCCCGACTACCGGGACCGACACGGTGGCGCCGGCCGCACTGGCCGCGCGTCACGGCCGCGGCCACGCCGACCGCGATCACGCTGAGCGCGGCCGCGAGTCCGGTGGCGGACGTCCAGGGCTACAACGTCTACCGCGCCGACGTCGGCCAGCCGCCACGCCGGTGAAGGTGACCGCGCCGCTGGCCACTGGCGAAGTACACCGACAGCGCCCCGGCACCCGGCGTGACCGCGTACTACCAGATGACTGCGGTCGACCGGTCGGGCAACGAGTCCAAGCGGTCGACCAAGGTCGCAGCCGCACGTCCGGCCACGGTCCGGATCAACGCCGGTGGCACGCGCAGGCGGTCGGCTCGGTGAAGTGGTCGTCCTGCACGTCCACCCGGGCGTGCGGTACCACTGTCCTTGTCGGTGGCGCCGCCCGCTCCGAGGCCGATCGGATCAGCGGTCTCGCGGCCGGCACGAACGACCTCGCTGTACCGCAGCGAGTGGTACGGCGGCGCGAGTGCGAAGGTCGGTACGCAGGGCCGTTCGGGATGTCGGTGCCGGTGGCCAAGGGCACCTACCGGGTCCGGCTGCACTTCGTCGAGCTCGCCGCGGTCAAGCCGGGGGCGCGGCGCTTCGACGTGCGGCTGGAAGGCCGGACCGTGCTGTCCAACCTGGACATCGTGCGGACGGCCGGCGGCGTCGACCGGGCCATGGTGCGGGAGTTCCGCACCACGGTGGTCGACGGCAAGCTCGGCCTCGACTTCATCAAGCGGGTGGGCGCGGCCAAGATCTCGGCCATCGAGATCATCCCGGTGGGCTGAGCGCGAGCACCAAGAGACCGCCCGGTCGGATCGCACGAGCGTTCCGGCCGGGCGGTTGGTGTGCATGCGTGCCAGCGCCACACCGAGGTGCGAGTACCAGACCGACGTCGACGATGGCCGAGGCGCCGCAGCTTGCGTGTCCGGAGGTCAGCTGGCGACCTTGGGGCCGGCTCGCGCGGTGAGCAGCAGCCGGGTGAGTTCGACCCGCGAGCCGGATGTGCAGCTTCGCGTAGACCCGCTTGAGGTGCGACTCGATGGTGTGCCGGGAGAGGAACAACTGCTCGGCGATCTCGCGATTGTTCAGGCCGTCCGCGACGAGTTCGACGACCCGCAGCTCCGCCCGGCCCAGTTCGGCGATGCGGTCGGCCGGCGACACGTCTTGGTCCAGCGCCGGCATCGATCGGGTACCGGACGCGGTCTCGCGCCGACCGCCGCTCGTCCATCGACGGCACGTCGGCCGGAGCCAGGATTCGGCCGGAGCCGTCGACGACCGGATCGGACCTGCGTTTCGGTGTCCACCTCCCAGCGGTTGCCTGCAACTTCTTGGCGATTCGAGCGGCGTGCCAGCGGATGGTTGCCTCACTGACCGCCAGCTCGCCGGCGATCTCTCTGGTCGGTCGTCCGGTCTGCAGATGCCTGGTGGATCTGGCTTTCGCGCCGGGTCAGTCCGTCCGGAACCGCCGCTTCGACGCGTCCAGTTCGCAGCGCGGCAACGAGCACGACGGTGTCGATCCGGGAGAACCCGCTCTCGCCGTCGTGGATGCCGCAGATCGTTCGAGCGAGGGCGGTGGGTGAATGGTCGGTAGGACCCAGCCGTCCGCTCCGGCGGACACCGACGCCGACGAAGGAACCGGCGTCGGCCGCCTCGGTGCAACGACGATGAGCCCGACGAGCCGGCATCGGCCAGCGACCGCGCCACGGCGGCCGGGATGTCGGTCGTTTCGGTCGGGCAGAGCACCGCGACATCGGCGCGGTGATCAGCGCCGGTCGTGTCCTGTGGTCTCGAAGCCGAGGTCCCGCAGGGTCCGCTCCAGGTGGTTGCGTTCGGAGGGACTCGCCGACGACCACGACGGTTGGCAGGGCCGTCATCGGTCGACCTCGTCCTCCCCTGGCATCGTCGATGCGGCGCAATCGCGGCACGACCCGCCCCCGCGGGTCCATGCACAGGCACTGTCAGAATGTGGTGAAGAGAGTGTAAGCAGAGCTGCGGGTATTCGTGGACAACTTCACCCGAACGGGTGGTAACTACGCACGTCGAACTACGTTCCGTTCTCAGATCGCCGCGCAATCGGAAAAGCGTCAGCAGACGGGTCAAAAGGGTAGGCACCCTGATCGCCAGCGCCGGTGGCGAACGATCCCGTTGTCCACGTGGTCCGAGGTGTCCGATCGCCGGGCGACGATTGGAGTTCTCGCCGCGTCGTCGCGTAGTCTTGAGCCTCGGTACCGCGCGCCGTGGACACCCTCTCGCAGTTCCGGGGGTGCACCAGGGCGAAACGGAACCACTCTGGCCTGGCGAGGTCGGAAATCTTGCCAGGACTCTGTCACCACCTTGCCGGTCCGCTCCATCGTGGAGTTGGGGCCGGCCGGGCGCGGCTCATGCCACAGGCAAGAGTGAAAAGGCGGGCGATCTGCTCGTACTTCCTCTTGTCTTTTCGCATGTGACCCCGCGGCCAGCGGGGCGGGCGGGCCAGAACCAGAAAATGCGCGCCCGGGAACCCCCGGGCGCTCAGAGAAGGCGGACTGCAGTGATTCAGCAGGAGTCCCGTCTCCGCGTCGCCGACAACACCGGCGCCAAGGAGATCCTCTGCATCCGGGTGCTCGGCGGATCCTGGCCGTCGGTACGCCGGCATCGGCGACATCATCGTCGCCACCGTCAAGGACGCGATCCCGGGTGCGGGTGTGAAGAAGGGCGACGTCGTCAAGGCCGTCATCGTCCGCACCGTCAAGGAGAAGCGCCGTCCGGACGGTTCCTACATCAAGTTCGACGAGAACGCCGCCGTGCTGATCAAGCCGGACGGCGACCCGCGCGGCACCCGCATCTTCGGGCCGGTCGGCCGCGAACTGCGCGACAAGCGCTACATGAAGATCATCTCGCTGGCGCCGGAGGTGCTCGTGACATGAAGGTCAAGAAGGGCGACACCGTTCTGGTCATCGCCGGCAAGGACAAGGGCGCCAAGGGCAAGGTCATCCAGGCCTACCCGGAGACCGACCGGGTTCTGGTCGAGGGCGTCAACCGGATCAAGAAGCACACCAGGGTGTCCACCACCCAGCGTGGCGCCAAGACCGGCGGCATCGTCACCCAGGAAGCGGCCATCCACATCTCCAACGTGATGGTCGTCGACGGCGACAACAAGCCGACCCGGGTCGGCAAGCGCACGGACGACGAGGGACGTCGGGTCCGCGTTGCCCGTCGCACCGGTAAGGACCTGTGATGACGACCACCGAAGGACCGCGCGTGGCCCCGCGGCTGAAGGCCCGCTACGCCGCCGAGATCAAGGCCGCGCTGCAGCGAGCAGTTCAGCTACGGCAACGTCATGCAGATCCCCGGCCTGGTCAAGATCGTCGTCAACATGGGTGTCGGCGAGGCCGCCCGCGACGCGAAGCTGATCGAGGGCGCCGTGCGCGACCTGGCCACCATCACCGGGCAGAAGCCGGAGGTGAAGAAGGCCCGCAAGTCCATCGCGCAGTTCAAGCTGCGCGAGGGCATGCCGATCGGCGCCAAGGTCACCCTGCGCGGCGACCGGATGTGGGAGTTCCTGGACCGGCTGCTGACCATCGCGCTGCCCCGTATCCGCGACTTCCGCGGCCTGTCGGCGACCCAGTTCGACGGCAACGGCAACTACACCTTCGGCCTGAACGAGCAGTCGATGTTCCACGAGATCGACATCGACCGGATCGACCGCCCGCGGGGGATGGACATCACCGTCGTCACCACCGCCACCACCGACGACGAGGGCCGGGCGCTGCTCAAGCTCCTCGGCTTCCCCTTCAAGGAGAACTGAGCCGATGGCGAAGACCGCTCTGATCAACAAGGCGAAGCGCAAGCCGAAGTTCGCCGTCCGCGGTTACACCCGCTGCAACCGCTGCGGCCGCCCGCACTCGGTGTACCGCAAGTTCGGCCTGTGCCGGATCTGCCTGCGCGAGATGGCCCACGCCGGCGAACTGCCGGGCGTCACCAAGTCGAGCTGGTGAGCACCGATCAGCAGTATCCGCGAACCGACCACCCGATCCGCCCCAGGCGCTTCCGAGCGCACGAACGTCGTCACAGGCCTTCCATCACCGCGAAGCGGTGGCGGGAACCAGGCGAGGAAGGCAACTCTCACTGCCATGACCATGACCGATCCGATCGCGGACTTCCTGACCCGGATCCGCAACGCGAACTCGGCGTTCCACGACGAGGTCGTCATGCCCTTCTCCAAGTTGAAGGGCAACATCGCCGACATCCTCGTCAAGGAGGGCTACATCGCCTCCTGGACCACCAAGGACGCGACCGTCGGCAAGGCGCTGGTGGTCTCGCTGAAGTACGGCCCCAACCGTGAGCGGTCCATCGCCGGCGTCCGCCGGGTCTCCAAGCCCGGGCCTGCGGATCTACGCCCGCTCCACCGAGCTGCCCAAGGTGCTCGGCGGCCTCGGCATCGCCATCATCTCGACCTCGACCGGTCTGCTGACCGACCGGCAGGCCGCCAAGCAGAAGGTGGGCGGGGAAGTCCTCGCCTACGTCTGGTAAGGGAAGACCACCAGAAATGTCGCGAATCGGAAGACTGCCGATCCCCGTTCCGTCGGGGGTCGACGTGACAATCGACGGCTCGCAGCGTGACGGTCAAGGGCCCCAAGGGCACCCTGACGCACGCCGTGGTCGAGCCCATCACCGTGGCCAAGGAAGCACGGACGAGCACGCTCGTGGTGACCCGGCCGGACGACGAGCGGGACTCGCGGGCCCGGCACGGCCTGACCCGCACCCTGGTCAACAACATGGTCGTCGGCGTCACCGCCGGGCTACTCCAAGACGCTGGAGATCGTCGGCGTCGGCTACCGCGTCGACCGCCAAGGGCAAGGACCTCGAGTTCGCCCTCGGCTACGCGCACCCGGTGCCGGTGCCGGCCCCCGAGGGCATCACCTTCGTGGTCGAGTCCCCGATCAAGTTCCGCGTCGAGGGCATCGACAAGCAGTTGGTCGGCGAGGTCGCCGCCAACATCCGCAAGCTGCGCAAGCCCGACCCGTACAAGGGCAAGGGCGTGCGCTATGCCGGCGAGGTCGTCCGGCGCAAGGTCGGAAAGACGGGTAAGTGACCATGGCTACAGACGTTTCCCAGGCTCGCACCACCGCGCGCACCCGCCGGCACTTCCGGCTGCGCAAGAAGGTCGTCGGCTCGGCCACCCGGCCGCGGCTGGTGGTCACCCGGTCCGCCCGGCACATCGGCGTCCAGCTGGTCGACGACACGGTCGGCCAGACGCTGGCGTCGGCGTCCACCCTCGAGGCGGACCTGCGCGCCGGCGACGGTGACAAGACCGCCAAGGCCCGCAAGGTCGGCGAGCTGATCGCCGAGCGGGCGAAGGCAGCCGGATGTCGCCGCGGTCGTTTTCGATCGCGGCGGCGACAAGTACCACGGCCGCATCGCGGCACTGGCCGATGGCGCCCGTGGCGCCGGCCTGGAGTTCTGACGACGTGACAGAATTCTGCACGAATCGAGAGGGACATCTGATGCCCGGACCCGCACGACGCGACAACGATCGCGCCGGCTGGCAACGACCGGGGCGACCGCCGCGGTGACCGTCGCGGCGACCGCCGCGACGGGGCACGCCGCGACGCTCCGTCGAGAAGAACCCGCTGCTCGAGCGGATCGTCACCACCAACCGGGTGGCCAAGGTCGTCAAGGGTGGCCGTCGGTTCTCCTTCACCGCCCTGGTCGTCGTCGGCGACGGCGACGGCAGCGTCGGTGTCGGCTACGGCAAGGCCAAGGAGATCCCGGCCGCCATCGCCAAGGGTGTCGAGGAGGCGAAGAAGCACATGTTCAAGGTGCCTCGGATCGCCGCCACCATCCCGCACCCCGTGCAGGGTGAGGCCGCGGCCGGTGTCGTGCTGCTCAAGCCGGCCAGCCCCGGTACCGGTGTCATCGCCGGTGGCCCGGTGCGTGCCGTGCTGGAGTGCGCCGGCATCCACGACATCCTGAGCAAGTCGCTCGGGTCGGACAACCCGATCAACATCGTGCACGCCACCATCGCCGCGCTGAAGCAGCTGCAGCGTCCCGAGGAGGTCGCCGCCCGTCGTGGGCTGCCGATCGAGGACGTCGCCCCGGCCGCCATGCTGCGGGCGCGCGCCGGACAGGGGGTCTGAACGATGGCTCAGCAAGTCTCGAAGGTCACCCAGGTCAAGTCCACCATCGGCGACCAAGCACAACCAGCGCGAGTCGCTGCGGTCGCTGGGTCTCAAGCGGATCCACCACAGTGTGCTCGTGCGAGGACACCCCGGTGGTCCGCGGATACGTCAAGACCGCCCCGCACCTGCTGGCGGTCGAAGAAGTGGAGTGATTGACCAGTGAGTCGATTAAGGTCCACCACCTGCGCCCGGCCCCGGGCGCCAAGACCGCCAAGACCCGCGTCGGTCGTGGTGACGGGTCCAAGGGCAAGACCGCCGGTCGCGGTACCAAGGGCACCGGCGCGCGCAAGAACGTGCCGGCCTCGTTCGAGGGCGGCAATCTCCCGCTGCACATGCGGCTGCCGAAGCTCAAGGGCTTCAAGAACCGCGTTCCGCGCCAGCTACCAGGTCGTCAACGTCGGCCAGCTGGCCACCCTGTTCCCGCAGGGCGGCACGGTCGGCGTCGACGACCTGGTCGGCGGCCGGCGCCGTGCGCGCCGAACCAGCTGGTCAAGGTGCTCGGTGACGGCGACGTCTCCGGCGTCACGCTGGACGTCACCGCGCACGCGTTCTCGGCGTCGGCGAGCGGAGAAGCTGTCCGCCGCCGGCGGCAGCGCCATCACGCTCTGACGACCGGTCACGAAGCGAGCCATCGTATGTACGCATCCCCCGGAACCGGGCCCGTGCGAACGGTCCTGGGCCGGGGGATGCGTGCGTTAGAGTCGGCCATCGGCGCCCGTCGACACTCGTCGTCGGCGCGTCCCGGGCATCATGGTGCCCACCACCACGTAGATACCAGCAACGCGGCAAAGGAACGACACCGGTAGCCGCGGCCATCGGACGGGCCGGGCGGGATCACCGCCGCGCCGCCCGTCGCCGGGACCGACCACGGTCCCGGTGACGCCAGGAGGACCATTGCTCGCCGCATTCGTCTCGGCGCTGAAGACGCCCGATCTCCGTAAGAAGATCCTCTTCACGCTGGCCATGGTCGCCGTGTACCGGCTCGGCGCGACCGTGCCGTCGCCCGGGGTTTCCTACAGCGCGATCAACCACGTGCCTGAACGAGGCCAGCGGCGGCAACAACGACCTCTACACCGTGCTGAACCTGTTCTCCGGCGGGGCGCTGCTGCAAGCTGTCGGTGTTCGCGCTGGGCATCATGCCGTACATCACCGCGTCGATCATCGTCCAGCTGCTGACGGTCGTCATCCCGCGGTTCGAGGAGCTCAAGAAGCTCGGCCAGGCCGGGCAGGCCAAGCTCACCCAGTACACCCGGTACCTGACCATCGGCCTGGGCGTCCTGCAGTCGACCGCGTTCATCGCGCTGGCCATCAACGGCTCGATGTTCCCGGGCTGCTCGGTCGGCGACCAGATCATCCCCGACCAGGACGCCTTCAGCCTGATCGTGCTGGTGCTGACCATGACGGCCGGCACCGCCGCCATCATGTGGATGGGTGAGCTGATCACCGACCGCGGCATCGGCAACGGCATGTCGATCCTGATCTTCACCTCGATCGCCGCCCGGATCCCGGCCGAGGGCGGGAACATCCTGACCAGCCAGGGCGGGCTGGTCTTCACCGTCGTGCTGTTCATCGGCCTGGCGATCATCGCCACCGTGGTGTTCGTCGAGCAGGGCCAGCGCCGGCTGCCGGTGCAGTACGCGAAGCGGATGATCGGCCGCAAGATGTACGGCGGCACGACCACCTACCTGCCGCTCAAGGTGAACCAGGCCGGCGTCATCCCGGTCATCTTCGCCACCTCGCTGCTGTACATCCCGGCGCTGCTGGTCCAGCTGATCGGCGGCGCGACGGTCGACCCGACCACCGGGCAGATCACCGGCGGCGGCTGGCAGCAGTGGCTGCAGCTCTACGTCGTCAACCAGGGCAGCTGGGTGCACATCCTGCTGTACTTCGCGCTGATCATCTTCTTCACCTACTTCTACGTCGGGATCACGTTCAACCCGACCGAGCGGGCCGACGACCTGCGCAAGTTCGGCGGCTTCATCCCGGGCATCCGACCGGGCCGGCCGACCGCCGAGTACCTGCAGTTCGTGCTCAGCCGGATCACCCTGCCCGGGTCGATCTACCTCGGCATCGTGGCGATCCTGCCGAACCTGTTCCTGGAACTGACCGGCGAGGGCAACAACCAGAACTTCCCGTTCGGTGGCACCGCGGTGCTGATCATGGTCGGGGTCGGGCTGGACACCGTCAAGCAGATCGAGACCCAGCTGATGCAGCGCAACTACGAAGGGTTCCTGCGCTGATGCGGATGCTCATCATCGGGCCGCAGGGGGCCGGCAAGGGCACCCAGGCCGCGCTGCTGACCGCCGAACTCGGCATCCCGCACGTCTCCACCGGCGATCTGTTCCGGGCCAACATCGCCGCCGGCACCGAGCTGGGCGTGCTGGTCAAGGGCATCCTGGACTCCGGTGCCCTGGTGCCCGGACGAGATCACCCAGCGGATGCTCGCCGCCCGGCTCGCCGAGCCGGACGCCGAGCCCGGCTTCCTGCTGGACGGGTTTCCGCGGAACATCACCCAGGCCGATTGGCTGACCGAGCCTGCTGGTCGAGCGGGACACCCCGATCCAGAAGGTCATCGTGCTGACCGCGCCGGACGTGGTGCTGGTGGAGCGGATGCTCGAGCGCGGCCGGGCCGACGACACCGTCGAGGCCATCCGGCGCCGGCTGGACATCTACCACGCCGACACCAAGCCGCTGATCGACTACTACGGCGATCTGGTCGTGGAGATCGACGGTGAGGGATCGGTGAGCGAGGTCAACGGCCGCATCCTGGACGCGGTCGGGGCCCCGCGACCGGCCGAGCTGCCCGACCTGCCCGACGCCTGACGGCCCTGCCGCGTTCACCAGCCGGAGTCCTGATGGCCGACCAGATCGAGTACAAGACCCGCGGCGAGCTGCAGGCCATGCGGGCGGCCGGGTTGATCCTGGCCCGCGCGCTGGACGCCGCCCGCGCCGCGATCGGCCCCGGCGTCACCACCGCCGATCTCGATGCCGTCGTGGACGCGGTGATCACCGAGGCCGGTGCGGTGTCCAACTTCCGCGGGTACCACGGCTACCCGGCGGTGATCTGCGCGTCGGTCAACGACGAGATCGTGCACGGCATCCCGTCGAAGGACCGGGTCCTGCGTCGAGGGCGACCTGGTGTCCGTCGACGCCGGCTGCTCCTGGACGGCTGGCACGCGGACTCCGCGTTCTCGGTGCACGTGGGTGAGCCGCCGTCGATGGAGGAGGTCGATCTCATCGCCGCCGCGCAGGACGCGATGTGGGCCGGGATCGCCGCGATCCGGGCGCGGCGGCCGGCTCGGCGACGTCTCCTGGGCGATCGAGACCTCGGTGCTGCTCTCGGCCCGGCAGGACGGCCGTCGCTACGGCTCGGTCACCGGGTACGGCGGCCACGGCATCGGTACGGCCATGCACATGGACCCGTTCGTGCCCAACCAGGGGCGGCGGAACAAGGGCCTGCGGCTGGCCGACGGGATGGCGCTGGCCATCGAGCCGATGCTCACCCTGGGCCGGTCCCAGACCACGGGAACTCGACGACGGCTGGACCGTCGTCACCCGTGACGGTTCGCGGGCCGCGCACGTGGAGCATTCGGTGGCGATCACCGACGACGGGATCAGCGTGCTCACCGCCCACGACCGCGGCGCGGCCGGGCTGGACCAGTACGGAATAACCCCGGTCGACCTGGGCTGACCTGGCCCCCTCGTCTTCGCCGGCGCGGGCTCGCCCCGAGTCGGGACCTTCGACTCCTGCAGGTGATGGCGCCACCGCATAGCGTGCGAGGGCAAGCCCACGTCACGAGGAGGAGTTGGTCATGAAGGCCGCAGTGGTTCCCGCGTTCAAGGCCCCGCTGGAGATCAGGGATGTCGAGGTGCCCGAGCCCGGCGCCGGGCAGGTCCTGGTGAAGATCGAGGCCAGCGGGCTGTGCCACACCGACATCCATGCCGCGCACGGGGACTGGCCCGTCAAGCCGAAGATGCCGCTGATCCCCGGCCATGAAGGGGTGGGCACGGTGGTGGCGGTGGGCGAGGGCGTCCGCACCCCCAAGGTGGGCACGCGGGTGGCATTGCCGTGGCTCGGGAGGGCCTGCGGGAGTTGCCGATACTGCATTGCCGGCCGCGAGACGTATTGCGTGCGAGCGGCATACATGGGCTACACCATCGACGGCGGGTACGCCGAATACGCGATCGGGTATGCCAGTCACGTGGTCAAGGTGCCCGACGCGGTCACCTCGTTCGACGCCGCGCCCCTCGCCTGCGCGGGGGTCACCACCTATGCCGCGCTGAAGGCGGCGTCACCGCAGCCGGCCGAGACCGTGATGGTCGTCGGCATCGGCGGTCTCGGCCACCTCGGCCTGCAGTACGCCAACGTGTTCGGCTGCCGCAGCATCGCCGTGGACGTGGACGACGAGAAGCTGGCGTTGGCGCAGTCCCTCGGCGCCGACGTGGTGGTGGATGCCCGCGGCGACCAGCAGGCGCAGATCGCGGCGGCCGGCGGGGCGGACATCGCGCTGATCACCGTGCCCTCGCCGAAGGCGATGGCAGCGGCCCACGCGGCGCTGAACCCATTGGGGCGGTTGGTCCTGGTCGGGCTCCCGGCGGACAACCAGCTGACCCTGCCGGTCTTCGAGACGGTGCTGCGGGGCATCAGGGTGCAGGGCTCGCTGGTGGGCACCCGCAACGATCTGGCCGACTGCTTCGCGCTGCACGCCGCCGGCCGGACCGAGGTCATCGCCGAGCCGGTCGCGCTCGAGGACGTCAACGCCTGCTTCGACAAGGTCCTGGCCGGCAAGGTCCCGGCGCGGCTGGTCTTCGAGTTCAACTGACCGAGTTCGGCTGACCACGTTGCCGCTGACCGATCCGCCGGCACCCGTCGGGGGAGCGAGATCGCGTCGGGCGGTGTGCTCAGCCCTCGGCCAGCTCGCGGATGGCCTGGCCGTGGGCGAACATTCGGCCCAGCACGGCATCCCGGTCGTCGTCGTCGAACTCGGCCAGCACCGCGTAGGCGAGGGTCCTGGCCGGCCCGCCGATCAGCCCGACGTCGCAGCGGATGCCGGTGTCCGTGCCGGTCTTGTGGGCCAGGGTGAACCCGCGGTCCGGCTCGGTGTGCGACAGCGGGTCGAGCCCGAACGCCCCTGCGGTCATCGAGGTGTCGGTGTCCAGCGCCAGCCAGCGCAGCACCTGGCGGGACACCGCCTTCGACCTGACCTCGCCGCGGTGCAACCGACCCATCAGCGCACAGAGTTCGACGGCCGAGCCGGTCGACAACGTCTCCGGATCCGACGGCCGGCGATGGTCGCGGACCCGGTCGTGCAGCTTGGTGTCCGTCAGGCCGAGCGTCCTGGCCCGTTCGTGCACCGCGAGCAGCCCGACCTGCCGGAGCAGCACGTTGGTGGCCAGGTTGTCGCTGACCGCGCCGACCAGGGCGGCGAGGTCGGCGGCCGGCAACGCCTCACTGGTCAGGTGCTGCCACAGCCCGGAGTCGGAGACCTCGTCCTCGGCCGTGCGTTCCAGTGCCGCCTCCGGCCGGAGCCGACCGTCGGCGAACCGCACGGCCACCTCGATGAGCAACAGGATCTTGCCGACGGACGCAGTGCGCTGCACCCGATCGGCGTCCTCCGACAGCAGCACCGCCCCACTCGCGGCGTCCCGGACCTCGACGCTGATCAGCGGTCCACCGAAGCGCAGCTCGCCAAACGGTGAGGTCGACACCCTGGTCACTCTAGGTCGGCGGCCGGGCCCCGATCCGCCGGGCTCGCGGTGACATCGCGTCCGTTGCGCCGGCGTACCGCGTCGCGGTAGACGAAGCGCACCGTCAGGCACAGCACCAGCCAGGCCGCCCCGGTCACCCAACCCGCCGAGCACGTCGGTGGCCCAGTGCACCCGAGATAGATCCGGCTCGCGCCGATCAACCCGATGAACACCGCGACGCCGAGGCGCAGCCAGGTCCGGGCCGGACCCGGGCCGAGGGCCCGACCCACCAGCAGGGCCAGCACGCTCAGGATGGCCATCGACGCCAATGCATGACCGGACGGGAACGACTGGTTGGTCTCCACCACCAGCCGGTACTCGACCGGCGGGCGCGGCCGTCCACCAGACTCTTGCCCAGCAGCACCAGCAGCCCGGCACCGACGGAGACGGTCAGCACCAGCAGGGCATCACCGGGCGGCGCCGGTAGGCGAGATAGCCGATCGCGGCGCCGAGAGCACCGTCATGCTCACCGTGCTGCCAACCGCGGTGACGACGCGGAAGAACACCGTCGCCGCAGGCGTGCGGTGATCGACCGCGAACTGCCAGATCGGCTCGTCGATGGCGGTCAGGCCATTGCCCTCGACTATGTCGTCGGCCAGTCCGGCTGCCACCGCGGCGAGGACGGCCAGCGCGCCCACCCTGACCGGCAGTTCGCGGGCCAGGGTGTCGGGGCGCCGGGCCCGGTGCAGGGCGTGCCAGCCGGCCAGCCCGGCCAACAGCACGGCGGCCACCGCATAGGGCAGCCAGACATAGCCGTACGCGGTGATCAGGTCGTCGGCATCGGCGAGTACCCGGTCGGTTGTGATCGTGTCCATCCCTTCGCGCAACACACCTTGGATGCGGATCGGGCCATCATCTACTGCAGGGACCGACGTCGACGGTTGAACCGTCCGGCGGCGCGGGCCGTTCTCTTCACGGAGCCAGGTCAACCGGACATGGCTCCCGGCAACGGACAGGCGGTGTTCTCGGCAGTGCCCGGCAACGAATCCGAGCTGATGCGTGCGCTGCACGACGAGCACGCCGGCGTGCTGTGGTCGTATGCGCTGCGGCTGACCGGAGGAGACCGGGCTCGGGCCGAGGACGTCGTCCAGGAGACACTGCTGCGCGCCTGGCGGCATCCCGAGGTGCTCGACCAGTCGACCCGGTCGGCCCGCAGCTGGCTGCTGACGGTGGCCCGCAACGTGGTGATCGACGACTACCGGGCGCGCAAGGTGCGTCCCGAGACGCCGTCCGAGCACCTGCCCGAGCCGGCCACCGGGGACGGGACCGACGAGGTGCTGCAGTCCTGGTTGGTCGCCGACGCCATCGGGCAACTGACGGATGCGCATCGGCGGGTGCTGTACGAGTGCTACTACGCAGGTCGTTCGGTCGCCCAGGCCGCCCGCGTGCTGGACATACCGGAGGGGACCGTGAAGTCGCGGTTGCATTACGCGATGGGGACGCTGCGGCTGATCCTCGCGGAGAGCGGGGTGGCCAGGTGACCGACCCGTTCGTCACCTACGACGCGGCTTACGTCCTCGGCGCCCTGGCGCCGCAGGATCGGGCCGCCTTCGCCGAGCACCTGCAGGGCTGCGCACAGTGTTCGGCCGCGGTCGCCGAGCTGGCCGGGGTGCCCGGCCTGTTGGCCCGGGTCAGCGCGGACGACGCCCGAGGATTGGCCGATCCCGACCGGGCACCGGAGCCGGTGCCGGACACGTTGCTGCCGCGACTGGAGCGCTCGGTGCGCCATCGTCGTCGGCGGCGCACCGCCTGGCAGGTGGCCGGCGCCGGGCTGGTTGCGGCGGCCTGTCTGACGATCGGCCTGGTCGTCGGTCACCCGACCAGCTCCTCGAACGAGGGCGCGGGTGCTGCGCCGACCGCACCGGCCACCGCGTCCTCCAGTGCGGTGCCGCAGGTGACGGTCGCGCTGCGGGCCGACCAGAACGTGCCGGTCGAGGCGTCCGTCTCGTTGCAGGACAAGGCCTGGGGGACCGAGCTGAAGCTGCGCTGCGCCTACCACGACCAGTCCGGCCCCTACCCCGAGCGGTATGCGCTGTGGGTGGTCGGTCAGGACGGGGCGCGGTTCGAGGCGGCGGGCTGGAAGACCGCGGCCGGCGTGCCGGTCATGAACATCACCGGCGCGACGTCGTTGACCCGTCAGCAGATCGCCTCCATCGAGGTGCTCGACGACGAAGGCGCGGTGCTGCTCACCGGCACCCCGGGCTGACCCGTACCCCGGGTCCGTGATCAACCCCCGGCCCGCGGGGACTTTCTACGCCAATTGCGTCCGGTATGCCCGGATTAAGTCCCCGCGGGCCGGGGGAGTTCTCGGGGTCAGGCGCCGGGGTGCTGCAGGATCGGTCGGAGGGTGTCGAGCACTGCCGGGTCCTCGATGGTGGACGGCACCGGCTCGTCCCGACCGTCGGCGATCCCGCGCATGGTGCGCCGGAGGATCTTGCCGGAGCGGGTCTTCGGTAGCCCCGGCACGATGTCGACGTCGCGGAACGCGGCCACCGGTCCGATGTCCCGACGTACTGCGGCGACGAGTTCGTCGCGCAGCGTCGCCAGGTCGATCGTCGCGCCGGCCTTGAGCACCACCAGCCCGCGTGCCTTCTGGCCCTTGAGGGCGTCGTGGACCCCGATCACCGCGCATTCGGCGACGGCCGGGTGCGCGGCCAGTACCGCCTCCAGCTCGCCGGTCGAGAGCCGATGGCCGGCAACGTTGATCACGTCGTCCGTGCGACCCATGACGAACAGGTAGCCGTCGGCGTCCCGGTACCCGCCGTCGCCGGTCAGGTAGTGGTTCGGGAAGCGGGTCAGGTACTCGTCGATGTAGCGCTGGTCGTCCCCCCACAGCGTCGGCAGGGTGCCGGGCGGGAGCGGCAGCCGGATGGCGATGGAACCCTGTTCGCCGGCCGGCAGCTCCGCACCGTCGACGTCCAGCACCCGCACATCGAAACCGGGTACCGGGACGGTCGCCGAACCGGGACGGACCGGCATCGGTTCCAGCCCACGCAGGTTCGCGGCGATCGGCCAGCCCGTTTCGGTCTGCCACCAATGGTCGACGACCGGAACCCCCAACTTCTCCGCGGCCCAGCCCAGGGTCTCCGGGTCGAGCCGCTCGCCGGCCATGAACAGGGTGCGCAGGTCAGACAGGTCGTACTTGTCGATCTCGACCCCGTTCGGAGTCGACCCGCTTGATCGCGCGCAGCGCGGTCGGTGCGGTGAACAGCGCCTGCACGCCGTAGTCGCCGCAGATGCGCCAGAACGCCCCGGCGTCCGGGGTGCCGACCGGCTTGCCCTCGTACAGCACGGTCGTCGCCCCGACCAACAGCGGCGCGTAGACGATGTAGCTGTGGCCGACGACCCAACCGACGTCCGAGGCCGTCCACCACACATCACCCGCGCCGATGCCGTAGACGGCCCGCATCGAGTAGGCCAGCGCGACCGCGTGGCCGCCGGTGTCGCGGACGACGCCCTTGGGCCGGCCGGTGGTGCCCGAGGTGTAGAGGATGTAGAGCGGGTCGGTGGCCTGCACCGGCACCGGGTCGGCCGGTTCGGCGCCGTGCAGTACTGCGTCCCAGGTGACGTACCGCTCGCCCAGGGCGGCCGGTCCCGCCGCCCGCTGCAGCATCACGATGCGCTCCGGTTGGTGCTCGGTGAGTTTCAGCGCGTCGTCGATGATCGGCTGGTACTCGACCACCCTGGTCGGCTCGATGCCACAGGAGGCGGCGACGATCACCGTGGGCCGGGCATCGTCGATCCGGGCCGCCAGTTCGCGCGGCGCGAAGCCGCCGAACACCACGGAGTGCACGGCACCGATCCGGGCGCAGGCCAGCATGGCGATGACCGCCTCCGGCACCATCGGCATGAAGATCACCACCCGATCTCCCGGTTCGACACCCAATCGCCGCAGCCCGCCGGCGAAACGTGGCGACCAGGTCACGCAGTTCGCGGTAGGTGTACCGGCGTCGCTCCCCGGTCATCGCCGAGTCCCAGAGCAGGGCCGGTTGGTCGCCGCGGGTTTCGACGTGGCGGTCCAGACAGTTGACGCTCGTGTTCAGCACGCCGTCCGGGAACCAGCGGTACAGCGGCGGTGCCGACTCGTCCAGCGCCCGGGTGGGGGCAGTGACCCAGTCGATCGCCGACGCCGCCTCCAACCAGAACCGCTCGCGGTCGTCGATGCTGCGACCGAATGCCGTCGCGTACTCGCCCATGCGGTCTCCTTCGACCCCTTGTCATCCACCGCCATCGAACCTAGCGCCGGCGTCGCGATCGCACTCGATCGATCCGGGTGGCCCATGCGCCGTGACCGTGGCACGATCTCAGCGACGGATCCGGACAGGTGCCGCAGATGACCATGGATCGGGCACTCGTGCGGGCGGCCGAACTCGGCGAGGTCGCCTGGATGCGGGCGGCTTTCGGGTACGCGGGTCCACAGGTGCGCGACAGCCTCGGGTTGGCGGCGAGGAACCTCGGCAGCGGTGTGGTCACGGTCTGCGCCAAGGGCCCCGGAGGGATGTTCTTCAGCAGGTGCATCGGTCTGGGGATCGACGCGCCGGTGACCGCCGGCGACATCGCTGCGGCTCAGGCGTTCTGCCGGGAGAACGGCGGACCGGGGCTGGTGTTCCAGATCGCCCCGTCCGCCGAGCCGGCCGGTTCGGGCCGATCTGCTGTCCGCAGCCGGCGCGCAGCAGAGCCGCAACTGGGTGAAATTCGCTGCGGAGTGCACGCCCCGCCCCGAGCCCGCCACTGATCTGCGTCTGGAGGTACTCGGGGCGGCATGGGCGGCGCGCGCCGGTCGCATCATGGCCGAAGGATTCGAACTCCCCCTGGACAGCGGCTATCCCGGATGGTTCGCGAACGCGCTCGACGCCGGCGGCCGCGATGACATGCGCGTCTACGGTGCCTTCGATGGCGACGAGCTGATATCCGTCGCCATGCTCTGCGTCTCGGGCGAGATCGCCGCCCTGGCCGGCGCCGCGACGGTGTCGGCGGCTCGGGGTCGGGGCGCCCAAGGGGCACTCATGGCCCGGAGGATCAACGACGCGGCGGCGGCCGGTTGCCGGTGGGTCAGCACGGAGACCGGGTCGGAAACCGAGGACGAGCCCAACCCCTCGTTGCACAATATGCGCCGCGCCGGGCTGACCGAGCTGTACGAGCGGACGAACTGGGTCTGGCTGAACGAGGGCTGATCCGGGCGGCCGCGCCGGTCGCGCGGGCCGGGTGCATGATCGACTCAGTTCGTTACCAGCGCGAAAGGATTCTCGATGCACGACGCGATCCGGACCAGGTCGGTCATGATCCACGGGGCCGGGGGCGACGAGATCGAGGTCTACCTGGCGCTGCCGGAGGGCGCAGGCCCGTTCCCCGGTGTGGTGGTCATCCACCACCTGCCCGGCTTCGATCGGGGCACCAAGGAGATCGCCCGGCGATTCGCCACCATGGGCTACTCGGCGGCCACCCCCAACCTGTACTGGCGGGAGGCGCCTGGCGCGGCGCCCGACGACGCGGCCGCAACCGCACGGGCCGCCGGCGGGGTGCCGGACGAGCGGCTGGTCGGAGACGTGCGCGGTGCGGCGGCCTACCTGCGCGCGCTGCCGAACGCGAACGGCAAGGTGGGCGCGATCGGGTTCTGCTCGGGCGGGCGCCAGGCATTCCTGTCCGGCATCGACGCCGGCGTGGACGCCGCGGTGGACTGTTACGGGGCGTTCGTCACCGGCAATCGGCCGGAGAGCCACCCGCTGAAGGTGGTGCCGCTGGCGGACCGGGTCGGCGACCTGGCCTGCCCGGTGCTCGGGCTTTTCGGTGTCGAGGACAAATACCCGTCGCCGGAGCACGTCGCGGAGTTGGAGCAGTTACTCGTCGAGCACGGCAAGACCTTCGAGATCCACAGCTACGCCGACGCCGGCCACGCGTTCTTCGCGGTGGACCGGCCGAGCTACCGGGTGGCCGCGGCCAACGACGGTTGGCAGCGGATCGCTGCCTTCTTCGGCACCCATCTGGGTCAGTAGAGGAGTCACCATGTGCACCTACCGGACCGAACTGGTCACCCTGTCCCAGAGCAGTGGCAAGGGCGGGGACGGGTGGTTCCCCGTCACCGACGCGACCGTGTACTTCGACCACCCCGTGCACGCCCCGGTGGACCACTCGCTGAACATCGACTTCCGCAACCCGACCGGCGGACCGTCGGCGCGGGTTGCGGTGGAGTTGTCGGAGCAGTCGGCCCGGGCCCTGGTGGCGGCCATCCAAGCCACCCTGGACGCCGGCAACGGGCACTGAGCGTCCGGGCCGTCCCGGACGACGTCAGTCCAGGTCGCGCAGCTCGGACGTGCGGTCACCACCCGCGTCTCCGGTGTTGACCGTGCCGACCTTCTCCACCATGACGACCACCGTGCCGGGCTCGGCCCGGGGTCGGTGCTGCGATGCCCGCCGGCACCACGAAGATCTCGTCGCGGGTCGAGGTCCACTGCGGATTCGGTCCCATCCACCCGCAGGTCGATGGTCAGGTGACCGGCCACGACGAGGAACAGCTCGTCACTGTCCGGATGGCTGTGCCAGACGAACTCCCCGGAGATCCTGGCGATCTTGACGTCGTGGTCGTTGACGGTGGCGAGCCGCCGCGGCTCCCATTCGGCCGAGAAGGACTGCAGCGCTGCGGAGATCGAGATGGTGGGCACGGGATGGATCATCCGTCCATCGCGCCGCCGCCGCCGGGGCCACCGCCGTCGCTGCGCTCACGCGGTTGCGTGACCGGCTCTTCGACCTGCCTACGCAGCCGTTCGAGGGCCGCATCCCAGCGCCGGGAAGCGAGGTCGAGCGCCGAGCCGGCGTCGCCGAGCCGCCGGGTGTCCAGCTCCCACATGCGCTCCCGCCCGACTCCGACGGCTGTGCACGACTCCGGCGCTCTCGAGCGTGCGAAGGTGTTTGCTCACTGCCTGTCTGGTCAGCGACGTCGTGCCGGCGAGCTTGATCAGGGACCGCGGTCCGTGATCACCCAGGTCGACCACCAGGCGCAGTCGGGTCGGATCGGCCAGCGCGGCGAAGACCGGTCCTACGTCCTGCAATTGACCCGTCATCCGCGCTGCTGGTCGAGGTAGCGCGCGATGAGTCCGGTCTGTGCCGTCCATCCGCCCTCGTTGTCCTCCCGGGCCTGCGCCCCCCGATCTGCGGGCAGCGCATCGAACCCGTCCTCGACGATGGTCAGCCGGGTGCCGCCGGGGATCTCGGCCAGGGTGAAAGTCACGGTGGTGGTGGGCTCGGCCTCGATCGCTGCGTCCGACTCCGTTGCGCCGGGATGCCAGCGGTAGGAGAAGCGGTGCGGCGGTTCGACGTCCTCGACGAACAGGACCATCCGAGCACCGGCGTACGGCTC
The DNA here is from genome assembly GCA_963706185.1 of uncultured Actinomycetota bacterium. GTDB lineage: Bacteria > Actinomycetota > Actinomycetes > Mycobacteriales > Nakamurellaceae > Nakamurella. The sequence goes on from CAVPLZ010000009.1 coordinate 199,276, forward strand.
CTGCATTGCGGCTATCTCCGGGTCGACAGTGGTCGGTGCGATCCGTCCGCTCACCGCCCGGCCGGCCACGAACGGCCCGTCGAAATCGGCGCCGAACCACGCCCCGAATCTGGCACTGTCGCTGATCGCCGCCCAGACCTTGTCCAGCGGAGCGGCCAGGTCGACGGTCTTGGTGATGCGGTCGGTGGCTGAGGTCATCGGTCCTCCGCTGACTGGGGTGAGAAAGTTCAGGCAACCACCAGGTTGCCTGATCGATCAGCAAAGCGCAACCCTCGGGTTGCCTGACGCGACGGGGGAATGGCCGGCCGACGGCGGGCGTTCCCATGTCGGCGGACGCTTGCGAGGATCAACTCGACGGTGTTGGGAATGCTGGGACCGCTGACGTCGAGTTCATCCATGTCGTGACTGTTGATCCGCGCGGGACCGGGGAGCGTGGGGCCGGCGAGTTGGTGCCATGGGGGGCGGACGCGTACAGTAGGTGATCGGCGCGCGTGTCGTGTCGGTTTGCTATGGCCGCGAACCGACGCTGATTCCTGTAGCGCCGCCGAGGAGCATCTTTCTCCGGTCCGGGGTCCTGCCCCAGGTCCGGAGGTCGGAGCCGTTCGCCCTGCCGATCGTCCGGTCGGTGGGGCTCGTGTTGTGTCCGGCCCGGGAGTGATCGTCCGGGGCGGGAGAGTCGATCGGGCGACCGGTCGGCCAATCCAGATCCGGTGGGCAGCCGCCCGCCGCGAAGAGAATTGCGGAGGATATGGCCAAGAAGGACGGGGCCATCGAGGTCGAGGGTCGGGTGGTCGAACCCCTCCCCAACGCCATGTTCCGGGTGGAGTTGGAGAACGGGCACCGCGTGCTCGCCCACATCAGCGGCAAGATGCGGCAGCACTACATCCGCATCCTGCCGGAGGATCGCGTGGTCGTGGAGCTCTCGCCCTACGACCTGTCCCGCGGTCGCATCGTTTACCGCTACAAGTAAGCCCTTCCTGCCGGGCCCTCCGCGGCCCGTCGGTACCAGGGAGAAGAGACAGATGAAGGTCCAGCCGAGCGTCAAGAAGATCTGCGACAAGTGCAAGGTGATCCGTCGCCACAGCCGCGTCATGGTCATCTGCGAGAACCCCCGTCACAAGCAGCGTCAGGGCTGATGTGACACCCGCCCGCCAGCGGGAACCCGGCGGGCACCCACCATCGCGTCACCACCCGGCCGCCCACCCGCTGCGAAGCGAGGGGCGAGCCGGGCACACCCCCGGTCGGAGGCCGGGGCCCGTTCCCCCGGCAATCCGGGGAGATCGAACGGGACGGGACGCGACCGACACCTCCGGACGACGAAGGAGCACTGCCGCATGGCACGTCTCATGGGCGTCGATCTCCCCCGCGACAAGCGGATGGAGGTCGCACTCACCTACATCTACGGCATCGGGCACACGCGCTCGCTCGAGCTGCTGAAGACCACCGGGATCAGCCCGGACCTGCGCAGCAAGGACCTGTCAGACGAACAGGTGCTGGCGCTGCGCGACGCGATCGAGGCCAACGAGTTCAAGGTCGAGGGTGACCTGCGCCGTGAGGTGCAGGCCGACATCCGTCGGAAGATGGAGATCGGCTCGTACCAGGGCCTGCGGCACCGCCGGCACCTGCCGGTCCGCGGCCAGCGCACCAAGACCAACGCCCGGACCCGCAAGGGACCGAAGAAGACCATCGCCGGCAAGAAGAAGGCCAGGTAATCGCGATGCCCCCGAAGACTCGCCAGGGCGCCGCCGGCGTCAAGAAGGTGCGCCGCAAGGAGAAGAAGAACGTCTCCCACGGCCACGCGCACATCAAGAGCACGTTCAACAACACCATCGTCTCGATCACCGACCCCGACCGGTGCGGTGATCTCCTGGGCCTCCGCCGGCCACGTCGGCTTCAAGGGCTCCCGCAAGTCCACCCCGTACGCCGCCCAGATGGCCGCCGAGAACGCCGCCCGCAAGGCCATCGAGCACGGCATGCGCAAGGTGGATGTGTTCGTCAAGGGCCCGGGTTCGGGTCGCGAGACGGCCATCCGCTCGCTGCAGGCCGCCGGCCTCGAGGTCGGCGCGATCTCCGACGTCACCCCGCAGGCACACAACGGAACCCGGCCGCCCAAGCGGCGCCGGGTCTGACGCGGGACCAGAAGGAACATGGCACTATCATGGCCCGATACACCGGTCCCGTGACCAAGATCTCCCGTCGGCTGAAGATCGACCTGGTCGGCGGCGACCAGGCCTTCGAGCGTCGTCCCTTCCCGCCCGGCCAGCACGGTCGCGCGCGGACCAAGGAGAAGGAATACCTGACCCAGCTGCAGGAGAAGCAGAAGGCCCGCTACACCTACGGCGTCATGGAGAAGCAGTTCCGTCGCTACTACGAGGAGGCCGCCTCGCGCGCCGGCAAGACCGGCGACACGCTGCTGCAGATCCTCGAGTCGCGGCTGGACAACGTCATCTACCGCGCCGGCCTGGCCCGCACCCGGCGGGACGCCCGCCAGCTGGTCACCCACGGCCACTTCATGGTCAACGGCGAGCGCGTCGACGTGCCGTCGCTACCGCGTCGAGCAGTACGACATCATCACCGTGCGCAAGCAGTCGGTCGAGAAGTTCCCGTTCGAGCTGGCCCGCCAGACCTACGGCGAGCGGCCGACCCCGGCCTGGCTGCAGGTCGTCCCGAACTCGCTGCAGATCCTGATCCACCAGCTCCCGGTGCGTGCGCAGATCGACTCGCAGATCACCGAGCAGCTGATCGTCGAGTACTACTCGAAGTGATCGAACTGCCCGCGGTCCCCGCAGTGGGGACCGGCGGGTGTTTCGTCGTGTCCGGGCCGCTCGGCCCGTGACCCGACACCCCGGCCCGGGGAACCTTCCCGAGCCGGTGCGCTGCCGGACCCGGCGCCAGCCGGACCGCAGCGTCGCCACCGCATGACGTCATATGGCGGGCGTCCACGCGAACACGAAGGAATCCTTCACGTGCTGATCTCTCAGCGCCCCGTGCTGACCGAGGAACTGGTCAGCGACAACCGCTCTCGGTTCGTCATCGAACCGCTCGAGCCCGGTTTCGGCTACACCCTGGGCAATTCGCTGCGGCGCACCCTGCTCTCGTCGATCCCCGGTGCCTCGGTCACCAGCATCCGCATCGACGGCGTGCTGCACGAGTTCACCACCGTTCCCGGGGTCAAGGAGGACGTCACCGAGCTGATCCTGAACCTCAAGGAACTGGTCGTCTCCTCCGAGGACGACGAGCCGGTCACCATGTACCTGCGCAAGCAGGGCCCCGGCGAGGTCACCGCCGCGGACATCGCGCCGCCGGCCGGCGTCACCGTGCACAACCCCGACCTGCAAGCTGGCCACCCTGACCAAGAAGGGCAAGCTCGAGATCGAGCTGGTCGTCGAGCGGGGTCGCGGCTACGTGCCGGCCGCGCCGAACAAGGTCGTCGGCGCCGAGATCGGCCGGATCCCGGTCGACTCGATCTACTCGCCGGTGCTCAAGGTCACCTACCGCGTCGAGGCCACCCGGGTCGAGCAGCGCACCGACTTCGACCGGCTGGTGCTGGACGTCGAGACCAAGCCGTCGATCACCCCGCGGGACGCGCTGGCCTCGGCCGGCACCACCCTGGTCGAGCTGTTCGGCCTGGCCCGCGAGCTCAACGTGAACGCCGAGGGCATCGAGATCGGGCCCAGCCCGGCCGAGGCCGACCACATCGCCGCGTTCGCGCTGCCGATCGAGGAGATGGACCTGACCGTCCGCTCCTACAACTGCCTCAAGCGCGAGGGCATCCACACCGTCGGCGAGCTGGTCTCCCGGACCGAGGCCGACCTGCTGGACATCCGCAACTTCGGGCAGAAGTCGATCGACGAGGTCAAGGTCAAGCTGGCCGGCCTCGGCCTCGTCGCTGAAGGACTCGCCGGCCGGGTTCGACCCGACCGCGGCGGCGCTGGCCTACGGCGACGGCGACTGGTCGGACGATCGCCGACGACTGACGACGACTACGCGGAGACCGAGCAGATCTGATCCGCTGCCCGGCCGCCGCCCCACTCCGGGGCGGCGGCCGGGACCACATCTGAACACGTCCTGATCGGACTCCGACAGGGCCACCGATCTCCGCGAGAACCTCCGCGGACCAGCAGCAGGAGCGAGACCCATGCCCACCCCCTCCAAGGGTCCCCGTCTCGGCGGTTCCCCGCAGCACGAGCGGCTGATCCTGGCCAACCTGGCCCAGTCGCTGTTCGAGCACGGCCGGATCACCACCACCGAGACCAAGGCGAAGCGGCTGCGTCCGGTGGCCGAGAAGCTGATCACCCGGCCAAGCGCGGCACCCTGCACGCCCGTCGCGAGGTCATGAAGACCATCCGCGACAAGGACGTCGTGCACAAGCTGTTCGCCGAGATCGGCCCGGCGCTCGCCACCCGCGAGGGCGGCTACCTCCGGATCGTCAAGGCGCTGCCGCGCAAGGGCGACAACGCCCCGATGGCGATCATCGAGATCATCACCGAGGAGACCGTCAGCAGTCAGGCGTCGCGGGTCACCCGGCGCTGCCGCCTCGCCGCCGAAACCGCTTCGAAGGCCAAGGCCGCCGACGTCGCCGCCGCCGGCCATCCAGCGAGGCGCCGGCCGAGGACGCCGCCGACCGCGACTCCGCGTCCGACCAGGTCGTCGAGGCCGCCGTCGAGGCGCCGGCCGAGGGCGACACCGAGGCTGCTGCCGCCGCTGAGGAGGTCGTGGAGGAATCCGCGGCCACCGACGAGGCACCGTACGGTGAGGGTTCGCACGCGGCGCTGGACGACGACGGTGAGCCCGACGGTTTCCCGATCAAGGGCAACGATTACTCGAAGCTCTACCACGTGCCGGGTTCATCGTTCTACGACCGGACCAAGCGCCGAGGTGTGGTTCGCCACCGCCGAGGCGGCCGAGGCGGCCGGCTTCGCCCTGCCGCCAAGTCAGCAGGAATCGGCCGAGGACGCCACCGACGCCGACGAGCCACCGACGACCGGAAAGGCCCGATCCGCGGGATCTGGGCCTCCGGTCAGTCGACGGCTCCGGGCTAGCTCAGCACGGTGCCTGCAAGCAATCCGGTCGCGTTGACCGGCCCGGCGGACCATGCCGCCGGCGCGTTCGGCCAGTTCCCGTTCGCCGGGTCAAAGCCTGCTGGCTCGGTCATCTGGGCCTCCGACGGAGCATGCGCCTCTGGGAACGTTCGGCCAGCCTCGGACCATCTTCGCATCGGGCATGAATCAGGCGAGTTCGGGCGGGGCACGCGACTCCGCACGTCGGCGCCCCGCGACGTCGAGCCTCGACCCTGCGGGGTGATCGTCGCCGCGCCCGGAACCGACGGTGCGGCCAGCCGGCTACGGCTGGACCTGTCCTACGACGGCACCGACTTCGCCGGCTGGGCGGTCCAGCCCGGGCTGCGCACCGTCGCCGGCGACAGTGGCTGCGGCCCTCGCGATCCTGTTCCGTTCACCGGTCCCGATGGTGGTCGCCGGCCGGACCGACGCCGGGGTCCACGCGTCCGGCCAGGTCGCCCACATCGACGTCGAACCAGCTGCGCTGGCTCGCCCTCTCGCCGCGCCGGCCCGGTGCTGCCGACCCGACCGCTGGCCGGGTTGCTGCGACGGCTGGCCGGTCTGCTGCCGGCCGACGTCCGGGTGCGCAAGGTCAGCCGGGCGCCGATCGGATTCGACGCCCGGTTCTCGGCCCTGCGCCGGCACTACCGGTACCGGATCGACACCGCGACCGTGGGGCGTCGATCCACTCGACCGGGTCGGTGTGCTGGGCCGCCCTCGACCACTGGACGCGACCCGGATGCACCGCGCGGCGGCCGCGTTGATCGGGCTGCACGACTTCGCCGCCTACTGCCGATTCCGCTCGGGTGCCACCACCATCCGCGACCTGCAGGAACTCGACCGTCTCACAGCACGGCGACGCGGGTGATCGTCGAGGTGACGGCCGACGCGTTCTGCCACTCGATGGTGCGCTCGCTGGTCGGCGCGCTGATCGGGGTGGGGGAGGGTCGGCTGGAGATCGAAGCGCCGGCCCGGCTGCTCGCGGGCCGCAGTCGGACCGCCGTCGTGCCCACCGCGCCGGCCGGCGGGCTGACCCTGATCGGGGTGGACTACCCGCCCGACGCCGAGTTGGCGACCAGAGCCGCCGCGACCCGCGCGCTGCGTACCGATGCGCCGCAGACCTCCGGAAAACCGACCCATCCGGCGGGTGAGGGAACGAGCTGACGTCCGCGTGCGTCCGAACGGGCGAGAACCCGCGGTGACGGCCGGTACCGTCTGGGTGGCCGTCGGGCCTCGGCCCGCCGGGCCCGCGTGGGGTGGACGCGCAAGCGCGCGCCGGGATGCGAGTGGAGAACGAATGAAGCACTGGCGTGCACTGACGGCAACCGCGGCCCTGCTCGCACTGGTCACCACCGCGTGCGGTGAGCAGGTCGCCGGCAGCGCGACCGTGGAGCACCGGCGGGCTGCGCGACCGCGTCGACGTCCGCACCGACCACCGGCGGATCGGCGGTCACCACGCCGAGCCAGTCGCCGACCGCCGGGTCACCGAGCGAATCGCCGACCTCCGGGTCGAGTGCACCGGCGCCGGCTCCGGACAGCTCCGGCACCGAGTCGGCGCCGACCACCTCGGGCAGCACGGAGCCGAGTACCGGCAACCCGCTGTACCCGACCACCCCGCAGGACATTCCGGAACATCCGACCACCGATTCGTCGGCCGCCACCCTGGAGGGCCGTCGGCTCGCGAACTACGTGCTGGTCCCGACGTTCTTCGACAAGACCTACACCGAGAGCGGATCGCTGAGCACGCTGGCCTTCAAGGGCCCCTCGGCCCTCGGTGTGTTGTTCGGTGATGCACCGGTCGAGACGGTCGCAGATCGGCTCGGCATGTACGCCGGATTCTCCACCGCCAGGTCGACCAAGGACCACGACGAACTGGTGATCGCGGTGATGGTCTTCCCGAATGCTGCCGCGGCGACGAAGGCCTCGCAGCAGATGGCCGACGCAGCGAAGACCAAGCAGGCGGATTTCCGTGCCGCGACGTTGAAGGGCTACCCGCAGGCGCACGGCTGGGCGGGCAAGTACGAGTCGATCGACTCGCGCTATCTGCACACCTTCCTCGCCGACGGGCCGTTGGTGATCTACGTCTGGATGTCGACCACGATCAAGGGCGACAAGTACCTGCACGACATCGTGCCGAAGGTGTACGACCAGCAGATCGCCCTGCTCAAGGGCTACACGCCGACGCCGCAGGCGCAGCTGAAGGAGCAGAAGCTCGATCCCGGAGGGCCTGCTGGCCCGCACCCTGCCGAACGCGCCGGACGACGGCACCGTGAACGACGGGTGGTACCACGCCTCCGGCATGTTGCACTTCGTGGTCAACCCCAACGATGACAAGCCGATCTTCGACAAGGCCGGGGTCGACCTCGTCACCCGGGACGGCTCGACGGTCTACCGGGCCAAGGACGCCGCCGGCGCGAAGTACATCGTCGACGGCTTCGTCAAGGAGTCCGCCGGCTACGTCCCGAGCTTCAAGGAGATGACCGCTCCGTCGGGGGCCGACTACGTCAGGTGCCTGCAGGACGCGCTGGCGGCGCAGTACTACTGCGTCGCCCAGTACGGCCGGTATGCCGTGGAGCTCAACGCGAAATCCGAATCGGACATGGCCGAGGCGGTGTCGGCGCAGGGCAAGCTGCTCGCCGGGTTCTGAGCCGCGCGCGCCCCGGGACCGTCCGGCGCTCGACCCGAGGGTGATCGACCGCACACGTCGCCGGTGTCGGCCGCGCTCACTTTGACCGGGAGCCGTCCGGGCGGGTAATCTTGAAGATCGTGCGCCGCTGCGGCGGTGCTGCCTGCGTGCGCCAGCGCCCGGGCGCCAGTCGTACGACCCTGTCGGCACCACCGGCTCCGGATCGCGGCCGCACGACCTCGGGAGCACCCGCTCCCGGCATGAACACCCATGGTGAGAGAACGAAGAGGCAGAACCGTGCGCACGTACAGCCCCAAGTCCGGCGACGTCACCCGCGCCTGGCATGTGATCGACGCGACCGACGTCGTGCTCGGTCGGCTGGCCAGCCAGGCCGCGCAGTTGCTGCGCGGCAAGCACAAGGCCATCTATCGCGCCGCACGTCGACACCGGTGACTTCGTCGTCATCATCAACGCCGACAAGGTGGCCGTGTCCGGCAACAAGCGGGACGGCAAGCTGCTCTACCGGCACTCCGGCTACCCGGGCGGCCTGCGCTCGCAGACCGTCGGCCAGTTGCTCGACAGCCGCCCCGACAAGCTGGTGGAGAAGGCCGTGCTCGGCATGCTGCCGCACAACTCCCTCGGCCGGTCGATGAGCCGCAAGCTCAAGGTCTACGCCGGCCCCGAGCACCCGCACCTGGCGCAGCAGCCGCAGCCGTTCGAGATCATCCAGGTTGCCCAGTGACTTCTCCCGAGCCGACTCCTGAAGACGCCGTGACCTCCGCCGACAACGAAGTGAGCCAGACTGTGACCGACCCTGAGATCGTCGTCGAGGCCGAGGAGATCATCGTCGCCGATGACGCAGCCGCCGCCGATGACGCCGCCGACGCCGCCGTTGCCGACGTCGTCCGCCGCCGACGACACCGCCGCCGACGACACCGTCGCCGACGACGCCGCCGCGGACGCTGCGCCCGCGATCGTCCCGGCCGTCACCGTGCCGGTCGCCGTCGACCGGCCGGTGCAGACCGTCGGCCGCCGCAAGGAAGCCGTCGTGCGGGTCCGCCTGATGCCCGGCACCGGCAAGTTCACCCTGAACGGCCGCACCCTGGACGGCCTACTTCCCGAACAAGGTGCACCAGCAGCTCATCAAGGAGCCGCTGGTCACCCTCGAGAAGGCCGAGATCTACGACATCTACGCGACGCCTGCGGCGGCGGCGGCGTCACCGGCCAGGCCGGTGCGCTGCGGCTCGGCATCGCCCGCGCGCTGATCGAGCTGGACGAGAACGACCGGCCCGCCCTGAAGAAGGCCGGCTTCCTGACCCGCGACGCCCGGGCCAAGGAGCGCAAGAAGTACGGTCTGAAGAAGGCCCGGAAGGCACCGCAGTACTCCAAGCGCTGACGTGCCGCGACTGTTCGGGACCGACGGTGTCCGCGGTCTGGCCAACGCCGACCTGACACCGGAGCTGGCGCTGCGCCTGGCAACCTCGGCCGCCCGGGTGCTGCTCGCAGACCGGGCGGCTGAGGCAGTTTCGGGCCCGGGTGGTGCGGGGCGGTGCTCAGGCGGCGCCACCGCCGCGGTGATCGGCCGCGACCCACGGGCCAGCGGCGAGATGCTCGAGGCCGCGGTGGCCGCCGGCCTCGCCTCGGCCGGTGTGGACGTGCTGCTGTTCGGCGTGCTGCCGACACCGGCCGTCGCGTTCCTCACCGCGGAGCTGCACGCCGACCTCGGGGTGGTCATCTCCGCCTCGCACAACGCGATGCCGGACAACGGCATCAAGATCTTCGCCGCGGGCGGCCTGAAGCTGCCCGACGAGATCGAGGACGCGATCGAGCTGGACATGGCCGCCCTCGCCGGCAACTCGGTGATGTTGCCGACCGGAGAGGGCGTCGGCCGGATCCGGCACGCGCGCCGGACGCCGACCGTCGCTATCTCGACCACCTGTTGCTGGCTACCCCGCATCCGTTGACCGGGTTGAAGGTCGTGGTCGACTGCGCCCACGGCGCCGCCTCGGTGCTGGCGCCGGAGGCCTATCGGCGGGCCGGTGCCGACGTGGTGGTGATCGGCGGCGACCCGAACGGGCTGAACATCAACGCCGGCGTCGGCTCGACCCATCTGGACGGCCTGCGGGCTGGCGGTCTGCGAGCACGGCGCCGACCTCGGGATCGCGCACGACGGCGACGCCGACCGCTGCCTGGCGGTCGCCGCGGACGGCTCGGACGTGGACGGCGACGCCATCCTGGCCCTGCTCGCCGTGGCCCTGCACGAGCGCGGGTCGCTGGCCGGTGACACCGTGGTGACCACGGTGATGGCCAACCTCGGATTCCACCGCGCCATGGAGCGGGTCGGCATCGCGGTCCGCACCACCGCGGTAGGTGACCGATACGTGCTGCAGGAGATGACCGCCGGCGGGTTCGCCCTCGGGGGTGAGCAGTCCGGGCACATCGTGATGTCCGAGTTCGCCACCACTGGCGACGGACTGCTGACCGCCCTGCACCTGATGGCCGGGGTGGCGGCGGCCGGCCGGCCGTTGGCCGAGCTGAGCCGCATGGTGACCCGGTTCCCGCAGGTGCTGATCAACGTGCGGGTCGGTGGACAAGGCCGCGGTCGCCGCCTCACCCGCGGTGTCCGAGGCGCTGGCTGCGGCGCAGGCCGAGCTGAACAGCTCCGGCCGGGTGCTGCTCGCCCGTCGGGCACCGAACCGATGGTGCAGGGTGATGGTCGAGGCCGCCACCGCAGAGGACGCGCAGCGCATCGCCGAGCGCGTCGCTGCCGTCGTCGGGCAGAGCTGACTGCAGGTCGATCACTCAGGTCAGCTGTGGAGCCGGGGCCTCGACGGGTTCGACAGTCGTGCCGGCCACCTTGGCCTCGAGTTCGTCCGCGAGTTGGTCCTGGTCGGCCAGGTGCCGCAGGAAGAAGGCCGTGGCCAGCACCCTGGTGGCCTGCTGGATGAGCTTTTCGTCCCCGTTGCCGATCAGTGCGGTGGTCCAGTGCCGTCCCTCGGCCAGCCCGAGGTGTTGAGCCTTGCGGACCCGGCGTAGCTGCACCGGCCCGGCCCACGACCTGGCGATCCGCGCGCCGTCCTCTTTGCCCATCGCGTCGCCCGCGCCGACCAGGTGCAGGCCGGGCGCGAGCACGTTTCCTGCGGCGGCAATGGCCGAGGGCCGGGTCTCCGCCGCGGTCACGGTGAGCACCGCCTTGACCGCAGGGTCGGTCGACGCCGCCAGCACCGCCGCCCCGCCGCCGATGGAGTGGCCGAGTAACCCGATCCTGCGAGCATCGACGCTGATCACCCCACCGGCCAGCTTGCCGCCGGCCACCAGCCGCAAGGCTACCGACAGGTCGCGGGCCAACCCGGCGTGAGAGGGCAGCGGGCTGCGTTCGGTCTGCGGCGCGACCACGACGATGCCCCAGGAGGCCAGGTAGCGCATGGTGTTGGCGTAGCGGTGGACCGGCTGCAGCCAGCCCCGCCCGATCGCCACCGCCGGCAATTTGCGACCGGAGACCGGCCCGTAGACCACGCCGTCCATCCCCGCGGCGGACAGATCGCCCACTGCGACCCGGTGCGGGCCCAGGTGTTCGAGGTACTCCAGGGTCGGACGGTCGACGCTGGGTTGCTGGCGTCGCGCCACGGGCTGCTCCTCGACCCTGCCTGGGATGGGCCGGCCGTCGGCCGGTGCTGTGTCCGTACCCTATCCGTTCCCCGTGATCGCGCCGGTGCGAGCTCACCGGCCGTGCACCTTCGCTCCGCAGCGGCGTGTTGTCCGCGTCAGGTGCCGGCGAGCAGTTCCACCACCGGGGCGAGACGATCGGCGAACAGCGAGGACGTGCTGACGTAACTGATTCCGAACCGGTCGCGGCGCCGGCGGAGCAGGTCGGCCATCTCCGCCGGGCGCCCGTGCAACTCGGCCACCGACCCGAGTGCCCGGAGACCGGCGAGGTCGGTCCCGGTGTGCCGAAGGATCGCCGGCGGCGCGTCGTCACCGACCACCACCAGATTCTGGGCCAGCTCGATCGCATCGACACCCGGCCCGGCGGCATCGTGCAACGTGGCCGCCGCCAGCGCCAGGTCGTCCTCTCCGGCCGTGGGCGGCAGGCCGAAGGTCACGATGTCGGCCAGCTGGGCGGCCACCGCAAGCATCCGTGGACCGCCGGCCGCGATCAGGATGGGCGTACCCGGGGCAACTCCGCGGACCGCGGTCACGGTGGCCCGAAGCTGCGCGATCCGCCGGCCGACCGAGCCGAACGGCATGCCGAAACCGGTAGCCTCCGTGTCGGCCCCAGGCCGGCCTATCCCCAGGCCCAGTTCGTAACGTCCCTGGGCCAGCGTCGCCAGCGTCGCCGTCTCCGAGGCCACCAGCCCGGGCGTTCGATTCGCGACCGACAGCACGTGCGGGCCGCAGTGTAGTGCGGGACTCGCGGTGGCAACCGCAGCCGCGGCGAGCGCCGGGCTCAACGTGTGAGAAGTGTCGGGGAACAGCACCGTGGCAAAGCCCTGACTCTCCCAGCCCCGGGCGCGGTCGGCCAGGGCCGTGGCCGATTCCCGCTCGCCGGCGACGACTCCGAACCTGAACCTTCGATCGGTCATGCCGCCAGTCTGCCCACCTGGCCGCGGCGCGGCCTCGGGGGAAACCCTGGGCCGTCCCCGGCTCAGCAGTGACCGCCGAAGGCAGTCGCGGCCCGCGACGTCGACGCCGCGCTTCGGCCGTGCTGCGGCCTCGTACAGTAGCGCCGGGGCGCATCCGAACCGGGTCGCCGACACCGGGACGGAATTCGATACGCGGGGACAGGGAGCCGATGCCGACAGCCACGAACACACCGGAGACGCCGTTCGCGGCCGAATTGCGCAGGCTGATCCGGGCGCGGTTCCCGCTGCTGTCCATCACCACCGCCGAGGAGACCAGGGTGCTGGCGGAATTGGCCACGGTGCTGGGCGACCGGCGCCGGGTGACGCCGCCGCGACAGGTCTACACCTGGTCGACATCGACCGGATTCGCGGCCCTGGGCCAGCCCGGCAATCCGGAGACCAGGACGCCGCACGCCGCGCTGAACGCCGCGGCCGCGCTCACCGCCCCCAGCGTCGTGGTGCTGCTGGACGTGCACCCCTGGCTGGGTTCGGCGTCGACCCCGCCGGACACCCAGCTGGTGCGATCGCTCAAGGACACGGTCCGGTTCTACAAGGACGGCTCGGTGCCGCGGACGCTGATCCTGATCTCGCCCGTGGCGTACCTGCCGCCCGAACTGGAGTCCCTGGTGACCATCGTCGACTACCCGATGCCGTCCGAGGATCAGGTGCGGGCGCTGCTCGAGGGGATGATCGAGCGGAACACCGCGGCCGGCACGTTGGCCACCGACCTGGGTGCCGACGGCGTCGAGTTGCTGGCCAAGGCCGCGCTGGGGTTGACCGCGTTCGAGGCCGAGAACGCTTTCGCCCGAGCGATGGTCGACGACGGACACCTGACCTTGGACGACGTGGCCGTGGTGCAGGAGGAGAAGCGGCAGATCGTCCGCAAGTCCGGCGTGCTGGAGGTGGTCAACGCCTCGACCCGGCTCGAGGACATCGGCGGGTTGGCCAACCTCAAGACCTGGCTGACCAAGCGCAGCGGCTCGTGGTTGGACGAGGCCAGGGCCTACGGCCTGCCAGCGCCGAAAGGCGTGCTGGTCACCGGGGTTCCGGGCAGCGGAAAGTCGATGACGGCGAAGGCGATGGCCACGGCTTGGTCATTGCCGTTGCTGCGCCTGGACATCGGCCGGGTGTTCGGTGGCCTGGTCGGTGCCAGTGAACAGAACATGCGGACCGCACTGCGGACGGCCGAGGCCGTCGCGCCCTGTGTGCTGTGGATCGACGAAATCGAGAAAGGTTTCGCTGCGGGCGCTTCGGGGAGCGGGGACAGTGGCACGTCGGCCCGGGTGTTCGGCACCTTCCTGACCTGGATGCAGGAGAAGACCGCGCCGGTCTTCGTCATGGCCACCGCGAACAACATCTCCTTGCTGCCGCCGGAGTTCATGCGCAAGGGCCGGTTCGACGAGATCTTCTTCGTGGACCTGCCCACCGCCGCCGAACGCACGGTGATCTTCCGGATCCACCTGACCGCTCGGCTGAAGGCCGGTCCGGCGTTGGGTGATCTGGCGGTGGACGACACGCTGGTGGAGAGTCTGGTCGCGATCACCGAGGGGTTCACCGGCGCCGAGATCGAACAGGCTGTGATCTCAGCGTGTTTCGACGCATTCGACCAGCGACGGCCGTTGCAGCCGGCGGATCTGGAACGCGAGATCGCCAATACCGTCCCGCTCGCGGTGACCCAGGCCGAGCAGATCGCGGCCCTGCGGGCCTGGGCCGACGTGCGGGCGGTGTCGGCCTCGACCCCGGAGGATCGCGAGGGCTACACCACGGTCTCGGCGCAGGAGGCGGTACCGCGCGGTCGACCCCGAGGCGGCGCTGGCCCGCGGCGGTCGGCCGGTCGACGCCTGAACCCCGCGGCACCGTCACCGGGTGGGCCGATCGACGCCTGGACCCCACCGCATCGTGACCGGTTCGGCCCGGGTTCAGCCGACCTGCGATGACAACCACCCGTTTGCAGTAGATCTCGACGGAACCAGAACACGCACAGTCCCGTCGGAGCAGGCAATCCCAGAATCCAGCAGAACGGATTGCCCGATGACCACATCCTTCCAGCCCGGTGGCCCGCAGGCCGGCGGGAGGTTCTACGGCACCACCTCGGAGCCGCAGCAGTACTACCCGGCGGCCGGCTACCCCACGGCGCCGGCCCCGCAGGTCGACTACCACCACCCGTACCCGGCGTACCAGTCCGACCAGGCGGCCTGGTCCCAGCCGATGACCCAGCCGATGTCCCAGCCGCATGTTCCAGCCGGTCCCGCAGCAGTACCAACCCCCCACCTGGACCACCCCGGTCCCCGGGGGGAACCGGAACAAGTTCGTGGCCGCGTTCATCGCCGTTGCGCTGCTGCTCGTCGCCGGAGCGGTCACCGTGATCGTCATGGTGAACAAGGGCGACAGCGCCGCCCCGGCCGGTCCGCAGGCGCCGCACCCGGCGGCGCCGGTGGTGTCCGCACCCGACTCGACCGGTCCGGTGGCGCCGCAGCCGTTCCCCAGCAGTCCCGCGGTGCCGGCCCAGAGGGCGCCGGCGCAGACAGTGCCGGCCCAACCCGCCAGCACCCCGGGCCAGCAGGAGGCCGAGCAGGCCGCGGGCGGATTCGTCGACGCCCTGCGCTCGTCGGACTTCACCCGCGCGCCTACCTACATCTGCTCGGCGAAGGCGGCGGCGTTCGCCGCCGGGGCGTCCCAGTTGTCGACGAAGGTCCAACTGGAGACCCTGGAGTTGTCCGGAGTCCAGGTCACCGGTTCCTCGGCGGTGATGACCATGACCTACCAGGCCGTCGAGCAAGCCCAGAACCTGAGCGAATCACTGCCGATGACCGTTGAGTCCGGGGCGTGGAAGATCTGCAACTGACGTCATCAATCTTGCACGCGAGCCGAGTCCTTGTGCATTCGATGATCGAAACATCACTGCTCTGCTCGAACTGACACCAATATCAACAGAACGAATCACAGCGCCCGGATCAATGGTGAACACCACCCGTCCGGGCGCCGGTTTCGTACCCGGTGGCCCGCCGATCGCGGTTAGCCTCCACAACCATGTGTGGCATCGTCGCGTACACCGGATCGCGCCCGGCCCTTCCCCTGCTGATCGAGGGGCTGCGCCGGCTCGAATATCGCGGGTACGACTCGGCCGGGGTGGCTGTCTTCGACGGCTCCGGCGGGCTGGGGGTCGCGCGAAAGGCCGGCGTCCTGGACAACCTGACCAACCATCTGGAGATGGTCGAGTCGATGGCCGGCGCCAGCGGCATCGGCCACACCCGATGGGCCACCCATGGCGGCCCCACCGACCGGAACGCCCACCCGCACGTGGATGCGGCCCGGCGGGTGGCGGTGGTGCACAACGGCATCATCGAGAACTTCGTGACGCTGCGTCGGGAACTGGAGCTGGCCGGAGTCGACCTGACCAGCGAAACGGACACCGAAGTGGTGGCCCACCTGCTCGCGGCCGCCTTCGCCGACGGGCCGACGGCCGGCGACCTGACCGCATCCATGGCTGCCGTCTGCCGTCGGCTGGAAGGTGCGTTCACCCTCGTCGCCGGGCACGCCGAGGTACCGGGAACGCTGGTGGCGGCCCGTCGCAACTCGCCGCTGGTGGTCGGCGTCGGTGACGGCGAGATGTTCCTGGCCAGCGACGTCGCCGCGTTCATCGCCCACACCCGGCAGGCCGTCGAACTCGGCCAGGACCAGCTGGTCGAGATCACCCCGGCCGGCTACCGGATCACCGGATTCTCCGGCGGGGAACCTGACTTCCGGGCCTTCACGGTGAACTGGGACCTGGCCGCGGCGGAGAAGGGCGGCTATCCCACGTTCATGGACAAGGAGATCGCCGAGCAACCGACTGCGCTGGCTGACACTCTCCGTGGCCACTTCGACCACACCGGCATCGTGCTCGACGAGCAGCGCCTGAGCATCGACGAGTTGCGCGACATCGACAAGGTTTTCGTCGTCGCCTGCGGTACGGCCTACCACTCGGGCCTGGTGGCCAAGTACGCCATCGAACACTGGACCCGGCTTCCGGTCGAAGTGGAACTGGCCAGCGAGTTCCGTTACCGTGACCCGGTTCTCAATCGGGACACCCTGGTGGTCGCGGTCACCCAGTCCGGGGAGACCGCGGACACCCTGGAAGCGGTCCGGCACGCCCGCCGGCAGCGGGCGAAGGTGCTCGCGGTGTGCAACACCAACGGCTCGCAGATCCCCCGGGAGTCCGACGCCGTGGTCTACACGCACGCCGGACCCGAGGTCGGGGTGGCCGCGACCAAGACGTTCCTGGCCCAGGTCACCGCCAACTACCTGGTCGGACTGGCGCTGGCCCAGGCCCGGGGCACCAAGTACCTGGACGAGATCGCCCGGGAATACCAGGCGCTGTGCGAGGTACCCGCCGCAGTGGCGGCGACGCTGCAGTTGATGGACCCGGTGCGGGCGGTGGCCAAGGAGATCAGCGACTCGAAAGCCGTGCTCTTCCTCGGCCGGCACGTCGGCTACCCGGTGGCACTCGAGGGTGCGTTGAAGCTCAAGGAACTGGCCTACATGCACGCCGAGGGCTTCGCCGCCGGGGAGCTCAAGCACGGTCCGATCGCGTTGATCGAGGAGGGGCTGCCGGTCGTCGTGGTGACCCCGTCGCCGGTGGGCCAGCCGACCCTGCACTCGAAGCTGGTGTCCAACATCAGGGAGATCCAGGCCCGCGGCGCCCGCACCATCGTGATCGCCGAGGAGGGCGACGACGTCGTCGCACCGTTCGCCGACACGCTCATCGAGCTGCCCGCCGTGCCGGCGCTCCTGCAGCCGCTGGTGGCCACCGTGCCGCTGCAGATCCTGGCCGCCGAGATCGCCAGGTGTCGGGGCTATGACATCGACAAGCCGCGCAACCTGGCCAAGTCGGTGACGGTCGAGTAGCCCGGTCGAGTAGTCCGCGGTGCGCCGCTGGCTGTCGAGGTCGGCGGCCACGCGCCGGCGAGCGGCCGCGTGCGGCACGATGACCCGGTGACGTCCGTACCGCCGATCCCGCCCGGTGCCACGAGTGCTGGGCGTCGGTATCGACGTGGTCGCCATCGACCGGTTCGCCGCGGCGCTGAGCCGCAGCCGGCTGCTGGCTGACCGGCTGTTCGCGCCGGACGAACGCGTCGGGCCGGCCGGTCTGCCGCGCAGCGCCGCGTCGCTGGCCGCGCGGTTCGCGGTCAAGGAAGCGGTCGCCAAGGCCCTCGGCGTGCCGCGCGGCATGCACTGGCACGATTGCCGGGTGGTCAGCGAGCATTCCGGGCGACCCGTCCTGCAGGTGCTCGGGACCGTCCGGGCGGCGGCCGATCGGGCCGGGGTCGCCGAGTGGCTGCTGTCGCTGTCGCACGACGCCGGCATCGCCGCGGCCGTGGTGATCGCGTTGGGTTGACCGGTCCCGGTCCGCACCTGCGGAACTTCGGCGAGGCCGGGTCCGTCGAGGACTGATCACTCCAGCTCCCGGATCCGGGCGGCGAGAAAACGTCGTTCGGCCGGGTTGGCCGTGAGGTCGGCCGCGCGTCGGTAGGCCGCCAGCGCTTCATCCCGGCGTCCGGTCCGGCGGAGCAGATCAGCCCTGGTGGCATGCCAGAGGTGGTAGTCGTCCAGGCCGGGCACCGCATCCACCATCGGCAGGCCCGCCGCCGGCCCGTCGGCCATCGCCACGGCGACCGCGTGGTTGAGTCGGACCACCGGCGATCCGGTCATCGCGACCAGCTGCGCGTAGAGCCCGGCGACGGCCGGCCAGTCGGTGTCGCGGGGGCTCGAAGCGTGCGCGTGGTGGCTCGCGATGAGCGCCTGCAGTTGGTAGACACCCGGCCGCATCCGGGCGATGGCATCGTCGAGAGCCCGGTCGGCCTCGGCGATGGCAGTGCCGTCCCAGCACGTCCGGTCCTGATCGTCGAGCAGGACCAGGTCGCCGGCCGCATCCAGCCGGGCGTCGAGACGGGCCCGGTGGTACAGCACCAGCGCGAGCAGGCCGGCCACCTCGGTCTCGGAGGGCAGCAGCCGGTGCAGCAGACGGGCCAGGCGCACCGCCTCGTCCGCCAGGTCGACCCGGACCGCCTCGTTCGGACCGTGACCCAGATACCCGGCGTTGAACACCAGGTAGATCACCGACAACATCTCAGGCAGCCGGTGGGTCAGGTTCTCCGGAACGGAGAGCGGGACGCCGGCCAGCCGGATCTTGCGCTTGGCCCGCACGATCCGTTGCGCCACGGTGGCCGCCGGCACCAGCAGGCCGGCGGCGATCTCGTCGATGGTCAGGCCGGCCACCAGTCGCAGGGTCAGCGCGATCTGCGAATCGCGACCGAGCGCCGGGTGACAGGTGAGCAGGATCAGTCGCAGCCGTTCGTCCGGCACGTCGTTCGTGTCGTCCAGCAACCCGCGCGCCGGGGCCGGCTCACCGCGCTCGATCAGCTCGGGCGCGGCGGCCAGCGTCCGGCGCCGGGCGCTCGTATCGCGACGCAGCCGGTCCACCGCCTTGCGCTGGGCCACCGTCATCAGCCAGGCCGGCGGATTGGGCGGCACACCGTCGGTCGGCCAGCGCTGGACCGCCTGCACCAGGGCGTCCTGCACGGCGTCATCGGCCAGGTCCAGATCGCCGAACCTGGCGGTCAGCACGCCGAGCACCTTGGGGGCATGTTCCCGGGCGAGCTCGGCCAGCGCGTCCATCAGGGTCAGGCGTCGGGACGGAACGCCAGCGGCCGCACCTCGACAACGCAGTACGGCAGCGGAATCGCCGTCGCCAGCGCCAGCGCGGCGTCCAGGTCGTCCGCCCGGACCAGGTAGTAGCCGGCCACCTGCTCCTTGGTCTCGGCGAACGGACCGTCGGTGACCGTCGGCGGCGCCTCACCGTTCTTCCGGACAACCGTGGTCACGTCGGACTGTTGCAGGCTGCCGCCGCCGATCCAGTGGCCACCGTCGATCAGTTTCTGGTTGTAGGCGAGCCAGGCCGGCATCATCGCCTGGCTGGCCGGGCTGCCGGGCTGCGGCGCCTGCGATTCGTCGACAGTCAGCAGGAACATGTACTCCACGACGCACTCCTTCGTGGTCGGCCCGGGGGCCGCATCCTTCCGGACCGATCGGCCCGGCACTCCAGGAACGCAGCGGGCCGCCGGAATCGACAGCCGGCTCGGTTCCGGCTGAGACCCCGATCACCGCCATCGTCGCAGGCGCCGGCGGCGGCGCGACTTTCGGACCGCCATCCCCGACCAGAGCGACGGCCGCGAAGAGTAACCGGTGGTGGACGGGGAGTAGCCGACATCTCGCTGTGGGCTGAACAACCGGGTATCGGCTTGCCCCCGGATAGGTCAGCGGTTCACCATGGAGAGCCAGCCGATGAGAATGCGCGTCGGCGGCGGTCTGTACCCCACGACAGCATGCCGCGCCCGGCGCCCGGAGTGCTGGCGTCGCCCACGCCGCCCGGATCATCGTTGATCTTGGCGATTCCTTCTGCTCGCCAAGGAGTTCCGGCATGACAGCACCCGCGTCCGCCGACGACAAACTGGACGCCGGCGTCCTCAAGATCGCCGGGGTGGTCGTGCTCGGCGCCATCATGTCGATTCTCGACGTCACCGTCGTCAGCGTCGCGCTGCCCACCTTCCAGACGGTGTTCGAGGCCACCTACGCCACCGTCGCGTGGACGATGACGGCCTACACGCTGGCCCTGGCCGACGGTCATTCCGGTCACCGGGTGGGCGGCCGACCGGTTCGGCACCAAGCGCCTGTACCTGCTGCTCGCTGGTCCTGTTCGTCGCGCGGCTCGGTGCTCTGCGCGATCGCGTGGAGCATCGGCGCGCTGATCGGCTTCCGGGTGCTCCAGGGCCTCGGCGGCGGCATGCTGATGCCGCTCGGCATGACGATCATGACCCACGCCGCCGGTCCGGACCGGGTCGGGCGGGTGATGGCCGTGCTCGGCATCCCGATGCTGCTCGGCCCGATCGGCGGCCCGATCCTCGGCGGCTGGCTGATCGAGACCGCCAGCTGGCACTGGATCTTCCTGATCAACCTGCCGATCGGCATCGTCGCGCTGATCTACGCGTTCGTCGTGCTGCCCAAGGACAACCCGGAGCCGTCGGAGACCTTCGACTTGCTCGGCATGCTGCTGCTGTCGCCCGGTCTGGCGCTGTTCCTCTACGGCGTGTCGCCAGCATCCCCGGCGAGGGCACCGTCGACGGCGGCCAAGGTGCTGATTCCCGGCGTCATCGGGCTGGTGCTGATGGTCGGCCTTCGTGTTCCACGCGCTGCATCGCGCCGACCACCCGCTGATCGACCTGCACCTGTTCCGCAACCGGCAGCTGACCATCTCGGTGATCACCATGTCGCTGTTCGCGGTCGCGTTCTTCGGCGCCATGTTGCTGTTCCCGAGCTACTTCCTGCAGGTCCGCGGCGAGACCACGCTCGCGGCCGGCTTGCTGCTGGCCCCGCAGGGCATCGGCGCGATGCTGACCATGCCGATCGGCGGCATGCTCACCGACAAGATCGGCCCGGGCAAGCTGGTGCTCGTCGGCATCGTGCTGATCGCCGGCGGCATGGCGGTGTTCACCCAGGTCGCCGCGGACACCCGCTACGGGCTGCTGCTCGGCGCGCTGTTCGTGATGGGCATGGGCATGGGCATGACGATGATGCCGATCATGTCCGCGGCGCTGGCCTCGTTGACGCACGAGCAGATCGCCCGCGGCTCGACGCTGATGAACATCGTCCAGCAGTCCGCCGGCTCGATCGGTACCGCGGTGATGTCGGTGATCCTGACCAACCAGGTGCTGAACCGGCCGGCCGCGTCCCTCTACGTGGGCGCGCTGCAGGGTGCGGTCCCGGCCGACCAGCTGACACCCGGCATTGTCGCTGCCGGGCGATCGAGCCTGGCCGACGCCTTCGGGGCAACGTTCTGGGTGGCGCTGGTGCTCATCGTGCTGTGCCTGGTCCCGGCGTTCTTCCTGCCGCGCAAGCCGGCGGCCGATCTCCCCGAGGGGGCGGACGCGCCGGCGGCCGCCATCCCGATGCACTGACCAGCCGTCGGGCGAACGAAAACTGCCGATCCGGACGTCCGGATCGGCAGTTTTCGTTCACTCGACCACTACGGGTGGCGATGCGGTCAGGTCCGCAGAACCCCGTCGACCACCCGGACGGCCAGGTTCAGCAGGTGCTCGGTCGGGTCGGCATCCCCGACGCGCCGCGGGTCCGCGGCCAGCTCGCCGACGGCTCGGGCCAGATTCGGTAGCTCGATCTCCATGGGCGCCAGCCGGTAGGTCGGCGCTCCGGCGGCCAGGTGCCGGTCGAACAGCGACAGGACACCGGCCATCAGGGCTATCGCCTCGATTTTGCTGCGGGTGTCCGCTGGGTGCGCGGCGACGATGCCGAGTCCGACGTCCAGGTACTGGGCGATGTGCGGGCCGAGGACGTGGATGACGCCGGGCACCGACGACAGCCACGGGTGCCGGCGGAACACGTCGAGGACCCGGCGCCCGACTTCGTGAAGGTCGCCGCGCCAGTCGCCGGTGAGCACCACGCTCGCCAGATCGAGGTCGGCCAGCGCGGCGTCGATCATCAGGTCGACCAGTTCATCGCGGGTGGCGACGTAGCGGTAAAGGGACGCAACCCCGGTGTCCAGCCGCGCCGCCACCGCGCGCATCGACGCGGCCCGCAGCCCTCCGGAGTCGGCCAGTTGGACGGCGACACCGGCGATCTCGTCCCTGCTGTGCAGCGGAACCGGACCGGGCCGGCGACGCGCGGCCGGGTCGGCCGCGGTCACCTCCGTCGGTGCGGACGCGGGATCTGCCATCGGTTCCCCTTGCCGACGATCGGATCGAACCGTCCCACGATAGGTTGCCCAGCATGGTGTCCGCGTACACGGTCGCGCAGCTGCGCATCGCCGAGCGCATCGCGCTGAGCCGGGTCGGCGAGCCGACGCTGATGACCAGGGCGGCCTGGGCTGTCGCGGGCGCGGTGCTCGACCGACTGCCGGGACCCCGTCCGGGCCGGTCGGTGGTGTTGCTCGTGGGTTCGGGCAACAACGGCGGCGACGCGCTGTACGCCGGTGCGCGGCTGCGCCGGCTGGGGCTGACGGTGGTAGCCGTGCTCACCGATCCGGACCGGGCCCACCCGGGCGGGTTGTCGGCACTGCGGGCGGCCGGCGGGCGGGTCATCCCGCACGCCGAGGTCGATCGGGATGAGCTCGAGAGGGCCGACGTGATCGTGGACGGCTTGGTCGGTATCGGCGCCCGGCCGCCGTTGCGGGCCGCGGCCGCCGCCCTGGTCGAGTTGGCCAACGACGCCGTCGGGCTGCGGGTGGCGGTCGATCTGCCGTCCGGGGTCGACCCGGACACGGGCCGCACCGACGGGCCGGCCTTCGATGCCGACGTCACCGTCGGCCTCGGCGCGGCCACCCCCGGGCTCCTGCTGGCCGATCAGGCCGGTGAGCTGGTCGTCGCCGGGATCGGGATGGCGCCGGGCCTGGATGTCGACCGCCGGCTGACCGGCGACCCCGATCTGGTGGCCTTCGGGGACGCCGATGCAGTGCTGCGGATCCCCACGCCGGGCGCGGAGTCCAACAAGTACACCGGCGGCGTGCTGGGCGTCGTGGCCGGCTCCCCGAAGTACCCGGGCGCCGCAGTGCTCTGCGTCGGGGCCGCGGTCAACCTGCGTCCGGGCCTGGTCAGGTTCGCCGGTCCGCGCGCGGATGCGGTACTCGCACGCTGGCCGGAGGTGGTGGCCGCGCCGTCGGTGGACGGGGCGGGTCGGGTGCAGGCCTGGGTGGTCGGGCCGGGCATGGGCACCGATGGCGCGGCGCTCGGCCGCCTCCGTGACGTGCTGGACGCCGAGGAGCCCGTCCTGGTGGACGCCGACGGATTGACCCTGCTGGCCGGGCAACCGGGGCTGCTGGCCACCCGGGCCCGTCGAGGTTTCTCGACCGTGCTCACGCCGCACGCCGGCGAGTTTTCCCGACTGTTCACCGATCTCGACCCGGCCGATCGACTCGGCTCGACGCGCGCGGCGGCTACCCGCAGCGGGGCGACGGTCCTGCTCAAGGGCCACCGCACGGTCGTCGCCGAGCCGTTCGGCCGGACCGCGGTCAACCTGTCGGGTTCGCCGGCCCTGGCCACCGCCGGCTCGGGGGACGTGCTGTCCGGGGTCATCGGCTCGCTGCTCGCCGCCGGTCTCGACACTTTCACCGCGGCCGCCGTCGGGGCGCACCTGCACGGCCGGGCCGGTGAAGTGGCCGAGGCGGCCGGACGGCCGGGCGCCCAACACCTGTGGGACTACCTGGCCCCGGCGCACTGGTGGTCACGGTCCGGGTGACCGCGCCGGTGTCCGGATCGACCGACCGCGCTGCCGTCCGGACCGAGCGGTCATCCCGACCGAGTGGTCATCCGGACCGAGCGGATTCCGGCGGGGGTACCCAGCGCGGTGCCGCGGGCATGGTTCCATCGTGGGATGAGCCCGTTGGGACCCGTGGGCAAGATCGTCGGTTCCGCATCGATCGCCGCCGGCGTGCTGGGTGCGGCCGCGCTCGGTGGCATCACCGCCCAGCGGCGGGCGGTGAAGCGTTACCGGCAGGCGGCCCTGCACGCCGCCGCGGCCGGCGGCAACGACCGCTACGACAGCCTGGTCGCGGACCGCAGCTACTCGGTGATCGCCGACGACGGCACCGTGCTGTACGTCGAGGAGGTCGGGCCACCGGACGCCGAGCTGACCGTGGTGTTCTCGCACGGCTGGCTGCTGCGCAGCGGCGCCTGGCACTACCAGCGGCTCGGTCTGGCCGGACCGGGATTCGGGGAACCGCCCGGCCCGGTCGCCCGGATGGTCTTCTTCGACCAGCGGTCGCACGGTCGCTCCACTCGCGCGACGCCCGGCCACTCGACGATGGCCGACCTGGCTGCCGACCTGGCCGCGGTGATCCGCACCGCCGCGCCGGACGGGCCCGTGGTCGTCGTCGCCCACTCGATGGGCGGTATGGCGCTGCTCTCCCTGGCCGGTCGCCAACCCGATTTCATCGCCGAACGGCTGGCCGGTGCCGCCCTCGTGTCGACGGCGTCCAGCCAGATCGCGCAGCCGGAGATCAGCCGGCTGGTCAGTGGTTCGACCCCGGTGCTGCGGGTGCTCTCCAACGTCGCCGCGCGCTATCCGACGATGTTCGAACGCGGCCGGGCCGGCAGCAAGGACGCGGTCTGGTTGCTCACCAGGGCCCTGGGTTTCGCCCGCCAGGACGTGCCGCCGGCGCTGGTCGACTACCTCGACGAAATGATCAGCGACACCCCGGTCGAGGTGATCGCGGAGTTCACACCGGCGGTGCTGTACGTCGACGAGACCCACGCACTACCCGGCGCTGGCCGGCATCCCGGTGCTCGTGCTGTGCGGCTCCGCGGACAGGGTCACCCCGGTCGCCCGGTCCCGGATGATCGCCGATGCGCTGCCCGACTCCCAGTTCGTGGTCGTCCCGGACGCCGGGCACATGGCCATGATGGAGGATCCGGGGATGGTCAACGAGGCACTGCGCGGGCTGCTCCGGGCGGCCGCGGAGCACGCCGGGATCACCACCGGCGGACGGGCGAAGCGCGCCTAGATGGCCGCCGCCGACCTGGATCTGGCGACCGTCGACGACACGCTCGCGTTCGGCCGTGCGCTCGGCGGCGTGCTTCGCCCGGGCGATCTGGTGCTGCTGGTCGGGGATCTCGGCGCCGGCAAGACCACCCTGACCAAGGGCATCGCCGCCGGCATGGGGGTGACGGGGGTGGTCACCTCGCCGACCTTCGTGCTGGCCCGGGTGCATCGCGGAGCCGGACCGGCGCTGGTCCACGTCGACGGGTACCGGCTGGGCGGCTCGGCCGAACTGGACGACCTCGATCTGGACACCGACCTGTCCAGAGCGGCGGTGGTGATGGAGTGGGGCGAGGGCATCGCCGAGCAGTTGGCCGATGCGCGCCTGGTGGTCAGGCTCACCCGGCATCCCGACGACCGGCGCACGGCCGCGGTGGAGCCGATCGGCGGGGACTGGGTCGTGCGGTACGCCGAGCTCGAGTGGCGGCCCGCGTACTGAGCCCCCAGCGGGTCAGCCCGGTGCCACCGCTGCCCGCACCGGCGTGCTGGCCCGCACCACGACCTCGCCCGGGACGGTCACCGAGACGGGCCGTGGCACTGTCGCCGTCCGGCCCGTCCAGGGCCAGGGTCAACGCCCGCCGGCCGATCTGGACCAGCGGCAGGCGCACGGTGGTCAGCGGCGGCTGCACGTCGCGGAGGGTCGGAATGTCGTCGAAGCCGGCCAGCGCCAGGTCCTCCGGGACCCGATGACCCTGATCGCGGAGCGCTGCCATCGCCCCGACGGCCATCACGTCGTTGACCGCGAAGACTGCGTCCACCGCCAGATCCCTGGTCGAGCAGTTCGGTCATCGCGACGTACCCACCGTCGCGGGTGAACTGGGTCGTCATGATGTTCTCCTCGGGCAGCTGGTGCCCGCACTCGACCAATCCGGCGCGGAACCCGGCCATCCGATCCTCGGAGGTGAGCAGGTTCTCCGGGCCGGCCAGCACCGCGAACCGGCGGTAGCCCAGCGACCAGAGCACGCGGGCGAGCCGCCGCGCACCCTCGGCGTTCTCGATCTCGACGGTGTTCACCGGGAGCTGGACCTGACCGATGGCCGCGACGTGGCCGCCGGTCGACAGGAAGCCGGTCAGTTCGTCGGTGAGCCGGCGCTCGGACGTCCTGGTCGCCGAATCGGGAGCCGGCCAGGATGATCGCCCTGGCCCGCTGCCGACGCAGCGCCTCGACGTGCCGGATCTCCTGTTCCCCGTCGGACAGGGCCGAGGCGATGGTGACGATCAGCCCCCGCTCGGCCGCGGCCGCCATCACCCCTGACGCCACCGAGGCGGCGAACGGGTCGGCGATGTCGTGCACGATCAGCCCGACGGTGGACGTCTGGCCCCGCACCATGGCCTGGGCGGTGGCATTGGGTGAGTAGTTCAGTGCGCGGGCGGAGCTCAGCACCCGCTCGGCCAGGTCGGCGCGCGACCGTCCGGCCCGAGGCGCCGTTGAGCGCCCGCGACGCGGTGGCCAGGGAGACCCCGGCGGCGCGCGCGACGTCGGCGAGCGTGACGTGACCGGTCACGACCTGCGGCGACCTCCTGCCCGCGTCGGCGGACACCGACCGACAAACCCTATTCCGACCCGGCCGCTCTCCCGAACCCGCCAGCGCCCCTCGTCCCCTGCCCCGGCCCCCTCGATGTTGATCATGGAAAACCGGTACGCGGATCCGCGGCGTGTCGCGCGAAACGCCGAGCGCGGGCGTACGAGGTTCCCATGATCAACAACGGGGTACGGGGTGCGGGGTGGGGCCCGGGCGATCCCTAGACTGGGGAATCGTGCTGGTGCTGGCCCTGGACACGTCGACCCCGCGGATCACCGCCGGGGTCGTGGAACTGCGCCGCCCGCACGAACTGATCGAGGCGCTGGCGGCCGGGATCGCTACCGAACCGCTGACGGTGCTCGCCGAGCACACCGCAGACGACCCGTTCGCCCACGCGGAGCAGCTGATGCCGCTGGCCCGGGCCGCACTGGCGGAGGTCGACCGCGGCCGGCCGACCTGGATGCCGTGGTGGTCGGTGCTCGGACCCGGCCCGTTCACCGGCCTGCGGGTCGGCATCGTCACCGCGGCCGCGCTCGGCGACGGCCTGGGGGTGCCGGTGCACGGCGTCCCCAGCCACGACGCGCTGGCCGCCGCCGTGGACACCGACCGGCCGCTGCTGGTCGTCACCGACGCCCGACGGCGCGAGGTGTACGTGTCCGGAGTACGCCGGCGGCGGGCGCGGTGCGCGGCCCCGAGGTGCTCGCCCCGGCCGACCGTGCGGCCCGACGCCGGCGCGGTCACCGGTGCCGGCGCCGGACTGGTCGCCGACCTCGGTCTGGAACTGCTCGCGCCGACGAAGTCGCTGTCCGCCGGCCTGGTCGGGTGCGCGGCCGCACCGGGGTTGCTCACCGGGGCCGTCCCCGGCCCGTTGACCCCGCTGTACCTGCGCCGCCCGGACGCCGTGCCGCCCCGGCCACGGGCGGCCCTGCGATGACCGCGGTGTACATACCCGTGCTGGAGCCGCTGCGCTGGTGGGACCTCGATCGGGTGGCCGAACTGGAGCCGAGCTGTTCGCCGAGCGACTCGCCGTGGACCGGCCGAGGCGTTCTGGGCCGAGCTGGCCGCCGGTCACCACTACGTCGCGCACCGTGGACCCGATGGCACGGTCGACGGCTACGCCGGTCTGGGCGACGTCCGGCGACGACGCCTCCGGTGCAGACCATCGGGGTCGCCCGGCCATGCGCAGGGCCGCGGCATCGGCCGCGCCCTGCTCGGCGACCTGATCAGCAGCCGCACGGCGGACGACGGATCCTGCTCGAGGTGCGCACCGACAACGTGCCGGCGATCGGCGCTGTACGAATCGCTGCGGGTTCGTGCGGCTCGGCCGGCGCCGCCGCTACTACCAGCCCAGCGGCGCGGACGCGTACACCATGGACCCGGCCGGCCGAGACGAGCGCCACGACCGTCGGGGGCCGCGGATGACCGTGGTCCTGGGCATCGAGTCCTCCTGCGACGAGACCGGTGTCGGCCTGGTCCGGATCGACCGACGACGGCCCGGAACTGCTCGGCCACGCGCTGGCCTCCAGCTCCGACGAGCACGCCCGGTTCGGCGGGGTGGTTCCGGAGATCGCCTCCCGGGCCCACCTGGAGGCGATGATGCCGACGGTGCACCGCGGCGTTCGACGCGGCCGGGCTGTCGCACCGGCGACGTCGACGCGATCGCGGTGACCTGCGGACCCGGGCTGGCCGGTGCGCTGCTGGTCGGCGTGGCCGCCGCCAAGGCCTACGCCGCCGCCTGGGACGTCCCGCTGTTCGGGGTCAACCACCTGGCCGGACACGTCGCCGCCGACACCCTGGAGCACGGTCCGCTGCCCGGCACCGGCGCTGGCCCTGCTGGTCTCCGGCGGCCACACCCAGCTGCTGCGGGTCGACGACCTGGCCGGCGACATCACCGAGCTCGGCAGCACGCTCGACGACGCCGCCGGTGAGGCCTACGACAAGGTCGCCCGGCTGCTCGGGCTCGGCTACCCCGGCGGTCCGGTGATCGACCGGCTGGCCGGCGAGGGCGATCCGGCCGCGATCGCCTTTCCCGCGCGGGCTCACCGGGCCGCGGGACTCCCGCTACGACTTCTCGCTTCTCCGGGCTGAAGACGGCGGTCGCCCGGCACGTCGAGGGCCTGCGAGCGGCGCGGCGACGGCCGGTCCCGGTGGCCGACGTCTGCGCCTCGTTCCAGGAGGCGGTCGCCGACGTGCTGACCGCCAAGACGGTCCGGGCCGCCACGGATCTCGGGCATCGGCACGGTGGTCGTCGCCGGCGGTGTGGCCGCCAACGGGCGGCTCCGGGCGCTCGCCGAGGAGCGCTGCGCGGCAGCCGGTCTGACCCTGCGGGTGCCGCGGCCCGGGCTGTGCACCGACAACGGTGCGATGATCGCCGCGGTCGGCGCGCACGTGGTCGCCGCCGGCGGCAGCCCGTCGTCGGCACTGCTCACCGGTGATCCCGGCCTGCCGGTGTCGACGGTGTACGTCGTGATCCGGACCGAGCGACGGCAGACCAGGGGAAGGATGACGTGCCATGCAGACCGGTCGTTCTCCGAGCAGTGCCGGCCGTCATTCCTGGCGAGCGTGCGCACAGCCCGGCGCAGAGGCCGGCGACCTGCTGACCGGTGCGTTGTGCGGGGTGCTGTCCGCGGACGGCGAGGTGGGCGTCGACGCGGCCGGCGACCGGGCGCTGCGTGGCGGTGACCCTGCTGCTCGTCGAACGGGCGCCCGAGGTGCTCGACGATGCGCCGGACGCGGACCGGACTGCGCGCCTTCCTCGACCGACCTGGACACCGAGCTGACCCCGGCCAGGCTCACCGCGGCGCAGTGGTGTGCTCGGCCGGTTGCTGGTTCCCGCCGCCAACGCCTGGTACGACGCGCACGACGCCGGCCGGCACGCTCGCCGCGGCCCGGCAGGACGTCCTCGCGCTCGTCGAACTGCTGGCCGACGCGGACAACGGCTGAGTCCGGTCGACCACCCCAGGGTTGAGACCTGGCACTCGCATGGTTAGAGTGCTAGTTGAGGGCGCCACCGGAGCCACCCGGCACCCGCGACGACGGGTGGCTCGCGCCTGGCGGTCTCGAGCAAGACAACCGACAGGCTCATGACACCCCAAGAAGGGGGAGATCACATCGTGGCGAGCGTGAACATCCAGCCACTCGAGGACAAGATCCTCGTCCAGGCCAACGAGGCCGAGACGACGACCGCGTCCGGACTCGTCATCCCGGACACGGCCAAGGAGAAGCCCCAGGAGGGCACCGTCCTCGCCGTCGGCCCGGGCCGGGTCGACGACAACGGCAACCGGATCCCGCTGGACGTCGCCGAGGGCGACGTCGTCATCTACTCGAAGTACGGCGGCACCGAGGTCAAGTACTCCGGCCAGGAGTACCTGATCCTGTCCGCCCGCGACGTGCTGGCCAAGGTCACTCGCTGAGCCTAGCGCCGACCGGACCGGCGGGCAGTCCCCGCCGGCCATCACTCACCAGCTGCGCCCCGGCGGCCCGACCTGGGCGACCGGGGCGGCAGCGTGCATGTTCCGCCGGATCACGCCCGGCCCGAGATCTCCGAACACGGAACCACACCTCGACGAAGAGGACGACACATGGCGAAGCAGATCAGCTTCGACACCGAGGCCCGCTACGGCGATCGCAGCGCGGCGTCGACAAGCTGGCCGACGCGGTCAAGATCACTCTCGGCCCGCGCGGCCGGTACGTGGTGCTGGACAAGAAGTTCGGTGGCCCGACGGTCACCAACGACGGCGTCACCATCGCCCGCGACATCGAGCTCGACGACGCCGAGGAGAACCTCGGCGCCCAGCTGGCGAAGACCGCCGCCACCAAGACCAACGACGTCGCCGGCGACGGCACCACCACCGCGACCGTGCTGGCCCAGGCCCTGGTCGCCGAGGGCCTGCGCAACGTCGCCGCCGGCGCGGACCCGCTCGCGCTGCGCGCCGGCATCGCCAAGGCCGCCGACAAGGTCGGCGAGCTGCTGGCCGCGTGGGCCACCCCGGTGGCCGGCGACCGGACCGCGATCGCCCAGGTCGGCACCATCGCCTCGCCGCGACGAGCAGATCGGCGCGTTGCTCGGCGAGGCCATCGACAAGGTCGGCGCCGACGGCGTGGTCACCGTCGAGGAATCCAACGGCACCAGCATCGAGCTCGAGTACACCGACGGCGTGCAGTTCGACAAGGGCTACATCTCCCCGCATTTCATCACCGACCCCGAGGCCGGCGAGGCCGTCCTGGAGGACGCCTCGGTGCTGCTGGTCCGCGAGAAGATCTCCGCCCTGGCCGACCTGCTGCCGCTGCTGGAGAAGGTGGTCGAGGCCGGCAAGCCGCTGCTGATCATCGCCGAGGACGTCGAGGGCGAGGCCCTGTCCACCCTGGTGGTCAACGCGCTCCGCAAGACGTTCAAGGTCGTCGCGGTCAAGTCGCCGTTCTTCGGCGACCGGCGCAAGGCGTTCATGCAGGACCTGGCCATCGTCACCGGCGGCGAGGTGGTCTCCTCCGAGGTCGGGCTCAAGCTGTCCGAGGTCGGGCTCGAGGTGCTCGGCACCGTCCGTCGGGTCGTCGTCACCAAGGACGAGACCATCATGGTCGACGGCGGCGGGTCGGACGAGGCCGTGGCCGAGCGGTCCGCCCAGCTGCGCAAGGCGACATCGAGACGACCACGTCCGACTGGGACCGGGAGAAGCTGCAGGAGCGGCTGGCCAAGTTGGCCGGCGGCGTCGCGGTGATCAAGGTCGGCGCGGCCACCGAGACCGAGGTCAAGGAGCGCAAGCACCGCATCGAGGACGCGGTGGCGGCCACCAAGGCGGCCGTCGAGGAGGGCATCATCGCCGGCGGCGGCTCCGCGCTCGTGCACGCAGCGGCCGAACTCGACGAGCTGATCGGGGAGCTGACCGGTGACGAGGCGACTCGGTGTCCGGCATCGTGCAGAGGGCGCTGTTCGCGCCGGCGTTCTGGATCGCCGCGAACGCCGGCGTCGAGGGGGCGGTCGTGGTCAACACGATCGCCGAGCTCCCGGTCGGTCAGGGCTACGACGCCGCCACGCGGCGAGTTCGCCGACCTGGCGGCGGCCGGCATCATCGACCCGGTCAAGGTCACCAGGTCCGCCGTGGCCAACGCCGCGTCGATCGCCGGCATGGTGCTGACCACCGAGACCACGATCACGGACATCAAGGAGCCGGAGCCCGCGGCGGCCGGCGGCCACGGCCACCAGCACTGAGGCGACCACACGCCGACGTGAGCGCAGCGGGGGCGGACCGGATTGACCGGGTCCGCCCCCGTTCGGCGTCTTCCGGACCGTTCGTACGCGCCGCGGCCGCTGGCGGAGCCCGCACGGTCGACCACGTTCGGGGCGGCCAGCTGCGCATATGAGTAGCGTCGCGGCACGCGAATGGGTGCAATCGTGGCGGTTAGGTCCTACGATCGGGCTATGTCACCGCGCGACGCCGTTACCCGTAGGTGGGACGAGTGGCGCGCGTTCCGTGGTCCGCGACGGGCGGCCCGGCCCGGCCGACCGGAGCTGGCTCAGTGTCGCTGTGGGGCCAGCATGGAGGTTCGCTCGCTCTCGGACAAGCCGCCCCAGATGCCGTACGGCTCGTGGACGGCGAGGGCGTGGGCTCGGCAGTCCGCGAGCACCGGGCACTCCAGGCAGATCGCCTTGGCCCTGGCCTCTCGCCGGGCCCTGGCCGGCCCGCGCTCGCCCTCGGGATGGAAGAAGTAGGAACTCGCCATCCCGCGGCAGGCACCGTGCAACTGCCAGTCCCACAGGTCGGCGTTCGGTCCGGGAAGACGTCGGGTGTCAGCCATGGCGATCCCCTTTGCGGTCATCCGGTCGTCGGATCAGCTGGCGGATCCGAGCCGAGCGGTGTCTGCCCAGGTCAGCCCACTGGCACAGGGCCCGAGGAACGAGGGCGGTGCACCTTCCCGCCGGATCCGCGCTGATCCCGGCGTTGTTGTCGGACCGACAGTAAAGCGATCACCGGTCGCCGCACAAGACCAAGATCATCGCGCATTTCCGCAGGCCGCGGCGGAGGGCTGGACCGAACCGGGAATCGTTCGCCGAAGCGGGTGGTCCCCGGGACCCGGCATCGACGGTTGGCTTTCGCCCGTTCGTGGATCTCCGGGTCGCCACACCACCGATCGGTGTAGAACAGCGTGCGTCTATTCGGCTACACTCCGTGAGATCGCCATCCCGTTGATCCGCATCCTGCTCAACCTGGCCACCGGCTCCCCGCGTCCACCCGGGGTACCGGGCGTCGCTCGGGGGAGCGACGCAGGTCGGATCGGGCCGCCGGCGGCATCGCAGCGCCCGTCCTCGGGCCGGCCGGGTTCGGGTCGGTCCCGCCGGGGTCGGGTTGTTCACGAAGGGAGTGACGTGACGAGCGTCCTGATCTGCGACGAGCGGCGCACCGCTCGGGACGGGTTGACCCGGGTGATGACCGCGGTCGGTTCCGTCGACGCCATCGACTGCGTGAGCAGCGGCGACGAGTTGCTCACCCGGTTCGGCCGGGAGCCGGCCGACGTCGTGCTGATCGGCACCCAACGCGCGCTGCAGAGCGGGATCGAGAACACCAGGCGGCTGCTTGGCGATCCACCCGTCCGCGGTGGTGATCGTGTTCGGCTCGCCGGACGACGGTCCCTCGATCGCGGCGGCCATCGCCTGCGGCGCTCGCGGTTTCCTGCGCTGGGACGCCACCGCGCCGGAGATCGTCGCCGCGCTCGCGGACACCCTGACCAGCCCCCGGCTGCCCACTCCGCGCGACGCCGTCGACGGCGAGGCCCAGCTGACCGAGCGCGAGCTGCAGGTCCTCCGCGGGATGAGCCAGGGGCAGTCGAACGGTGAGATCGGCAAGGAACTGTTCCTGTCCGAGGACACCGTGAAGACCCATGCCCGCAGGCTGTTCCGCAAACTGGGGGCCAGGGACCGGGCCCAGGCCGTCGCGGTCGGGTTCCGCCGGGGCCTGGTGGCCTGAGCCGGGCCCGGGCGGCGTGAGCCGCCGGCCTGCTCGCCGGCGGCCGGCGATGGTCGGCGCTGACTCAGCGTGCCCAACCGTCCCCGGCCCGCGGGGAGTTAATCCGCCCAGACCGGACAGGACCCTGCGAGAAAGTCCCCGCGGGCCGGGGGTACCGCGGCGGCCCACAGGCCTCGCGGGCGAGTGCTCGATTCGCCGAAGGTGAGGGTGACCCGCTACCGGCCGAGCTCTCCCGCTGATGCCGGGCACCGACTACCATCAGCAGTTCCGGCCTGGGGCTGGGAGTACCGCTCGGGTACGCCGATCCGGGCCGATGATGCACATTGTGTAGGCGCGGGCCTCACGGGGTGTAACGGGGAGGCCGCCGCCGACGATGGACCTGGCAGAGGGCGAGATCGACATCCTCGTCGACCGGGCGGTCGGCGGTGACCGGGCAGCGCTGGAAGACGATGCTGGCCCGGGTCCATCCGTTGGTCGTGCGGTTCTGTCGGGCCCGGTTGTCCACCGGTCATCGCTCGCTGTCCACCGCCGACGACATCGCCCAGGAGGTGTGCATGGCCGTGATGACCGCCCTGCCCACCTACCGCCGCGACGCCCGCCCGTTCCTGGCGTTCGTCTACGGCATCGCGGCGCACAAGGTGGTCGATGCGCATCGGGCCGCCGCCCGCTCACCGTCGCACCCGGTGGCCGAGGTGCCCGAGATCGCCGACCACCGAGCGCGACCCGGAAGAGACCGCGATGGCGGTGGCCGTCGCCGACTCGATGACCGACCTGATGGATTTGTTGCCCAGCCAGCAGCGGGAGATCCTGACGCTGCGGGTCGGCGTCGGACTGTCCGCCGAGGAAACGGCGGACGCCCTCGGCATGACGGCCGGGGCGGTCCGCGTCGCCCAGCACCGCGCGCTGGCCAAGCTCCGCAAACTGCTGACCGCCGACCTGGCCCTTGTCGAGCAGTTGATCTGATGGGTCGCCACGACATCGGCGGTCCGGACGAAGCCGGTGGCGCTGCCGACCTGGGCGCCATCGTCGCCGATGACGCGCTGCTCGACGCGCTCGGCCGGCACCACCGGCCCGCCCGGTCGGCTGCGGGATCGACGCCGTTGGCCCAGCCGTCGAACAAGGGTGGCGACGGCGTGAACGCAGCGGTGCCGCCGGCGGCGACGGACTCCGCGCTCACGGACCTGTTCGCGACCTGGCGGGCCGACCTCGACGCCGAGCCCGTGCCCGCACCACCGAGCGTCGACAGCGTTGTGCTCGCGCTGCGCCGCACCGCCCGGCGACGCTCGCTGCGACCGATCCTGGGCGTAGCGGTGGCGATCTGCGCCCTGCTCGTCGGCTCGGCAACGATCGGCGCCCGCACCGCGCGTCCGGGCGACGTGCTGTGGCCGGTGACCCAGGTGTTGTGGTCCGACCGCGCCGAATCGGTCGTCGCGGGCGACACCACCCGGGTGGCGCTCGGGCAGGCCCGGATGGCGTTGGACTCCGGCCTGACCATTGAGGCCAGGTCGGCGCTCGTGGTCGCCTCGACAGTGCTGCCCAGGGTCGCCGAACGCGACGGCCGCCAGAACCTGAAGGCCGACCTGGACAACCTGTGGTCGACGCTGGATTGGGTCCAGCAGCAGCACACAGCGACCGTCAGCGCCGCCGCGCCGGCCGCGCCGCCGCCGACCTGGCAGCCGGACCCGGGGGCGGCCGTCGAAACCGACACGTCGTCGCCGTCGACGAGCGCCGGCTCGTCCAGCCTGCCGGGGACCTCGACCGCGTGCCGAGGCCGCGTCGTCGCGACCGACTGTCTCCTCGGCCGGATCAAGCACCCCGCCGAGTACCGTGCCGGCGCCCACTTCGGCTCCGTTGCCGCCGGCACCGCCGTCCTCGATCCCGCCGTCGGCGACCTCGCCGATCCCCCCGACCCCGACGGCGCCGACCGCTCCGACCGTGCCGTCCACGCCGGGATCGACGACCGCGCCGACCACGAGCGCGCCGTCGTCACCCGCACCGTCATCCGACACCTCGACCGAGCCGAGTACGGCCGATAGCCCGTCGGACCCGTCCACCACCGCGTCGTCCGCCACCCAGGAGGTGGCGCCGGTCGCGCCGACCGAGACCACCGACGTGGCCACGGCGGGTCTGAACGGCGAGCAGACCGTCGATCCGTCGCAGCAGGTACAGCAGGCGCCGGCACCGTAGACCCGCAGAGCGAGTGGCTGAGGCGGCGAACGGTTATTGGACGCCCTCGCGCAGCACGGCGAGGAAGCGTGCGGCATCGCCGTCGACGGACACCGGACCGCTGGTCGGTCGATTCCACAGCCACGCATCGAGGTCGGCCGCCGGGGCGCTGATCGTGAACGTCGAACGGCCGTCGGGCCGCACCGTCAGCATGGGCTCGTCGCGGTATTCGGTTCCGGACTCCGGGCCCAGACCGTCGAATCGGCCGACCTGCACCCACCATTGCCGCCCGGTGTCGGTGGCGCGGAGCACCCCGACGGGACCGTCGAGGGTCACGGTCGCCCAGGGCGGCGCCCCGCCGTACATGACCTGCAGCACCTCGTCGACGCCGTCGCCGGCCAGTTCCGGGTCGATCGGGGCGACCGTCGACGCCGGCCGTGACCTCCGCGTCGAGCCGGTGCACCAGTGCCTCGTGGGCCTGCCGGCGCAGCACGAAGCCGACGCGTGTGGTCGGTGTCGTGCCAGGTCCACACGGGATCGTCGGGCGGGGCCGCGGCGAGGGCGGAGACCAGCCGCTCGGCTGCCGCCTCGAAGCCGGCGAGCAACTCGGCCAGGTCGAGCGGCGGACCGGAATCCGCGGCGGGCCGCTGCTCGGCCGGCGGTGCGGTCAACCGCTCGGCGACGATGGTGCCCCAGAACGTCTGCACCTCGGTGAGGTGGGCGACCAGATCGGCGGCCGACCAGTCCGGGCAGCTGGGCACGGACGCCGCCGGGTCGGTCCCGGCGAGCACGGCGGCGAACCGGGCGGAGTCGGCCCGCAGGTGGGCGAGGTAGTCCGAGGTCATGGCCGGGACGCTAATCCGACGCTCGGACAGCCACCAGGACATTGTTCGGGGCGACCAGGTGCGCCGCGCCACGGCGCCGGCTCGCCTACCATGAAAGGCGCGGCCCGCGTAGTTGTTCACTGTGTGGGTCCTGCGGCCGGGCGAGGGTCGGAAGAGGAATCGATGGACGACGTGTCCGACGACAAGTTCGGTCTGATCGGACTGACCTACGACGACGTGCTGCTGTTGCCCGATGCCTCCGATCTGGTGCCCAGCGAGGCGGACACCACGCACGCCGGTTGACCCGCAACCTGTCCCTGAAGATCCCGCTGGTGTCCATCGGCGATGGACACGGTGACCGAGTCGCGGATGGCCATCGCGATGGCCCGGCAGGGCGGGATCGGCGTGCTGCACTACAACATGCCGCCCGACGAGCAGGCCGCCCAGGTGGAGATCGTCAAGCGGTCCGAGGCCGGTATGGTCACCGACCCGGTCACCTGCCCGCCGGACGCCACCCTGGACGAGGCGGACGCGCTGTGCGCGAAGTTCCGCATCTCCGGTGTGCCGGTCACCGATCCGTCCGGCCATCTGCTCGGCATCATCACCAACCGGGACATGCGCTTCGAGCTCGAACCGGGACCGCCCGGTCCGCGAGATCATGACGCCGATGCCGCTGGTCACCGCGCCGGTCGGGGTGACCGCCGAGGCCGCGCTCGGGCTGCTGCGCAAGCACAAGATCGAGAAGCTGCCGCTGGTGGACGCCGACGGTCGACTCCGCGGGCTGATCACCGTCAAGGACTTCGTCAAGACCGAGCAGTACCCGAACGCCACCAAGGACGCCGACGGCCGGCTGCTGGTGGCCGCCGCGGTCAGCGTCGGCGACGCCGCCTACGCCCGGGCCATGGGGCTGGTCGACGCCGGCGTCGACGTGCTGACCGTCGACACCGCCCACGGGCACTCCCGGGCGGTTGCCGACATGGTCGCCCGGCTGCAGAAGGACGTCGGCGACCGGGTCGACGTCATCGGCGGCAACGTGGCCACCCGGGCGGGTGCGCAGTCGCTGATCGATGCCGGCGCCGACGCGGTGAAGGTCGGGGTCGGTCCGGGCTCGATCTGCACCACCAGGGTGGTCACCGGGATCGGCGTCCCGCAGGTGACCGCGATCCACGAGGCGGCCAAGGCCTGCCGGCCGGCCGGGGTGCCGCTGATCGGCGACGGCGGCCTGCAGTTCTCCGGTGACATCGCCAAGGCGATCGCGGTCGGCGCGGACACGGTGATGCTCGGGTCGCTGCTGGCCGGGGTCGAGGAGTCGCCCGGCGAGCTGATCTTCGTGGCCGGCAAGCAGTACAAGACCTACCGCGGGATGGGCTCGCTGGGGGCCATGCAATCGCGTGGGACGGTGCGCCGGTACTCCAAGGGCCGGTACGGGCAGGACGACGTGCTCTCCGACGACAAGCTGGTGCCCGAGGGCATCGAGGGCCGGGTGCCCTACCGGGGCCGGCTGGCCGACGTCACCCACCAGTTGGTCGGCGGCCTGCGCGCGGCGATGGGCTACACCGGTGCCCGGACCATCTCCCGGCTGCAGGAGGCCCAACTGGTGCGGATCACCGCGGCCGGGCTCAAGGAGTCGCACCCGCACGACATCACCATCACCGCCGAGGCCCCCAACTACTTCGACCGCTGACCCACGCGATCCCCGACCTCTGCAAGGATCAGCACCCCCACCTCGCAGGCCGACGACCAGCGCCGGCCGGACGACGACAGGAGAACGCCGTGCAGGACATGGTCGAGATCGGCATGGGCCGCACGGCCCGCCGCAGCTACACCCTCGACGACATCTCGATCGTCCCGTCCCGGCGCACCCGTTCGTCGTCGGACGTGTCGACCACCTGGCAGATCGACGCCTACCGGTTCGACATCCCGCTGCTCACCCATCCCTCGCGACGCGGTCGTCTCGCCGGCAGTGGTCGGTGAGGTCAACCGGCTCGGCGGGCTCGGGAGTGCTCGACGGTGAGGGGCTGTGGGCCAGGCACGCCGACCCGCAGTCGGTGATCGACCGGCTGGTCGAGGTGGCCGAAACCGCCGAGGACGACGCCGATGTGATCGCCGCGCTGCAGGAGGCGTACGCGGCGCCGGTGCGGACCGACCTGCTGATCGAGGCCATCACCACGGTGAAGGCCGGCGGCGGCACGGTCGCCGTGCGGCTGTCGCCGCAGAACGCCGGCAACGTTGTCCGCCGAGGTGATCAGGGCCGGGGTCGAGTTGCTGGTGATCCAGGGCACCATCGTCTCGGCCGAACATGTACAGGCCAGCGGAGAACCGTTGAACCTCAAGAGCTTCATCTCCGATCTCGACGTGCCGGTGATCGTCGGCGGCTGCACCGACTACCAGACGGCCACCCACCTGATGCGCACCGGCGCGGCCGGGGTGATCGTCGGTACCGGTAGCGGCGCCACGGCGACAACCGATGCGGTGCTGGGAATCTCCGTGCCGATGGCCACCGCGATCGCCGACGCTGCCGCCGCGCGCCGCGCTTACCTGGACGAGACCGGCGGCCGGTACGTGCATGTCATCGCCGCCGGTGACATCGACTCCAGCGCCGACATCGCCAAGGCCATCGCCTGCGGCGCGGACGCGGTGATGCTCGCCGAGCCGCTGGCCGAGGCCGACGGCGCGCCGGCGGCCGGCTGGTACTGGCCGAACTCGGCGTCACATCCGGTGCTGCCCAGGGGGTTCGCCGCGATGGTCGGGAGCGCCGAGGTTCCCCTGCGAGCGGCTGCTGCACGGACCGGCCGTGGATGCGGACGGTCGGTCCAACCTGTTCGGCGCGCTGCGCCGGGCGATGGCCAAGGCCGGCTACTCCGACCTCAAGGAGTTCCAGAAGGTCGGCCTGCGGGTCCTGCACTGACGCCGCGCGCAGGCGTCACGAGCCAGTCCTTGCGTTTGAACGTCAGGTAGAGCGTGACCACGGCCACGGCCATGATGGCCACCGCCACGATGACGCCGATCGCGTGGCCGAAACCGGGGTAGGGCACGTTCATTCCCATGAACCCGGTGATCAACGTCGGCACCGCGATGATCGCCGCCCAGGCCGAGAGCTTCTTCATCACCATGTTCAACCGCACGTCGGCCAGCGACAGGCTGGTCTCGTAGAGCGAGGACAGCACGTCGCGTTGGCCGTCCAGGATGTCGGCGGCGTGCGCGACGTGGTCGTGCGACATCGGCGAAATCGGCGCTGTAGCTTCGGCGGGATCAACCGGTCGAGCGTGCTGTCGCCTTTCATGTCGGCGGCTCTGGTGAGCTTGGCCGTGACGTCCCGCATGGGTTCCACGATGCGCCGGAGCACGGTCAGTGAGCGGCGCAGCCGGAACGCCTCCAGCTGTTGCGTGCGATCCATCGGCTGATCACCGAACAGCGTCTCGGCCAGCGCGTCCGACTTGTTCTCCAGCTCCGTCAGCACCGCGGTGTAGCCGTCCACCAGGTGATCGAGCACCGCATGCAACAGACCGGCCGTGCCGTCGGTGGCCAACCGGCCGCAGTTGGTGTCCAGCAACTCGGTCAGCGCTCCGAACTCGGAATCGTCCTCGACCACGGCGAACAGGTCGGGCCCGACCAGCAGACCGAGCGGGCGCTTGACCACATCGCCCGGACGAGGCGGTCCAGCTGCACGGTCGCGGGTCAGGATCACCACGAGTTGGCCCACCAGATCGAGCCGGGCCCGTTCGGAGTCGCTGCCCAGATCCTCGATGGCGAGTTCGTCCAGCCCGAGTTCGGCGGCGCCACCGAGCCGGACGGCGTGGCTGCGGGCCAGCTCGATCACGCCGATCGCCTGCGGGTCGCTGCGTCAATGCCTCGGCAAAGTTCCGGCCACGCAGGTCGGTCTTGGTGATCCGGCCCCCGGCGAAGATCCAGCTGTGCGGGTGCAGCGGCGTGGTCACCCGACCATCTTCGCCGACCCGGCCGGGGGACTGGCCTAGACTCGCGGCGCGCCGGCAGCCGGCGGCCGGCGGCGGTGTCCCGCCGACCATCGATCGGAGGTCCGCGTTGAGGGAGTCGGCGTTGCTCGGCTCGCCGTCACCGGAGGGGCTGGTGGCGGCGCTGGACGTCGGCGGCACCTCGATCAAGGCCGGCCTCGTCGGCGTCGATGGCTCCGTGCACGGGGAGCGTCGGGTGTCGACCCCGGTCGGCGACGGTCCGGCGGCGCTGGTGGCCGGGATCGTGGACCTCGCCGCCGAGCTGGCTGGCGGAGCCCGACGTCCGGGCGGTCGGCCTCGGGGTGCCCGGCATCGTCGACGGGCCGGCGGGCGTGGCCAGGTGGGCGGCCAATCTGGGCTGGCGCGACGTCCCCTTCGCCTCGTTGATCGGCGAGCGCACCGGACTCGACGTGGCGCTGGGTCACGACGTCCGCAACGGTGCCCTGGCCGAAGCGCGGTGGGGCGCCGGTCGGCAGGCGCGCTCGGTGTACTTCCTGGCCATCGGCACCGGAATCGCCGGCGGTCCGGTGCTCGACGGCGTGGTGGACGACGGGGCCAGCGGCCAGGCCGGGGAGATCGGCCACCTGGTCGTGGTGCCCGGCGGTCCGGCCTGCAACTGCGGCAATCACGGCTGCGTGGAAGCGCTGGCATCGGCGTCCCGCATCGCCGCCGCCTACTCGGGCGCGGTGGGCGGCGACTTCACCGCCGCGGAGGTGGCGGCCCTAGCGGCCGCGGGCGAACCGGCGGCCGGTGCAGGTGTGGGCGCGAGCGGTGGATGCACTGGCCGACGGACTTGCCGCGCTGACCGTACTGACCGATCCCGGGCTGATCGTGCTGGGTGGCGGGCTCTCGCTGGCCGGGTCACAGTTGCTGGACCCCGTCCGGGCGGCGCTGGACGAGCGACTCACCTTCCGGACCGCCCCGGAGCTGGCGCTGACCGCTCTCGGCGACCGGGCCGGCCTGCTCGGCGCGGGGCTGCGGGCGTGGCATCGAATGGAGGGATGACCGGCATGGCACTGCTGTTCACCGGGGGTCGGGTGGTCACCGGGTCCGACGACCTGGCCGAGGGTTGGGTGCCTCGTCGAGGGCGACACGGTCGCGGCCGTCGGCCCGGCCGTGGACGCCGCCCCGGTGGTCCCGGCCGAGATCGTCGACCTGCGCGGCGGCACGCTGTTGCCCGGCTTCATCGACCTGCACATCCACGGCGGCGGCGGCGGGACGTTCGACGACGGGGCCGCCGGGATCGAGGTCGGGCTCGCCGCGCACCGGGCGCACGGCACGACCCGGTCCTTGGTGTCGCTGGTGACCGCCCCGTTCGACGCCATGGCGGGCACGGTGCGCGCCGCGGCGGAAGCCGTGGTGGGCCGATCCGACGTGCTCGGCCTGCACCTGGAGGGGCCGTTCCTGTCGGCCGAGCGGCGCGGCGTGCACAACCCGGCGGCCCTGATCGACCCGGCGCCGGCCGCGCTCGACGCCTTGCTGGAGGCCGGCTCCGGGCTGGTGCGGGTGATCACCGTGGCCCCCGAGAAGATCGGTGGACTCGAGGCCGTCCGGCACCTGGTGGCGGCCGGGGTGCACGCAGCCGTCGGCCATTCCGATGCCGGCTACGACGTCGCGCGGGCCGCCTTCGACGCCGGTGCCGATCTGGTCACCCATGCGTTCAACGGCATGCGGCCGCTGCACCACCGCGATCCGGCGATCATCGGCGCGGCCATCGACGCCGGCGATGTGGTGCTCGAGGTGATCAATGACGGGGTCCACCTGCACAACGCAACCGTGCGGCTGCTGCGCCGCGCCTCGCCGGGACGGTTGGCGTTGATCACCGACGCGATGGCCGGGGCGGCCGCGCCCGACGGGCGCTACGCGCTGGCCGGTTTCCCCGTCGACGTCCGGGACGGAGTGGCCAGGCTGGTCGACGGAGACAGCATCGCCGGCTCGACCCTCACCATGGACGTGGCCGTACAGCGTGCGGTGACCGAGGTCGGGATGAGCCTGCTCGAGGCATCAAGGGCGGCCTCTCTGGTGCCGGCCACCCTGCTCGGCGTCGCGGACCGCCACGGCTCGGTAGCGCCCGGCCAGGCGGCCGACTTCGTCGTGCTGGGGACAGATCTCGACCTGCGCGCGGTCATGGTCGACGGACGTTGGGTCGACGAGCGCCGGCCTTGACATGGCCAGCAGTTCCGAAGCGGAACGCCGGTCGGAGACGCCTCCGCCCGGCTGGCGGCTCGCTGCGGTCAGGCCGGCTGGAACTGGCTGACGAACCCTCGTTGGGCAGAGGTCTCTATCGCCAGCCTGTGATAGTTGCTGCGCACAAACTGAACTGCCTGTTTCGGAGCGACTCCGTCCAGGATGGCCAGGCAGGCCAACGCGGTGCCGGTGCGTCCGCGTCCACCCAGGCACGCGATTTCCACCCGCTCCGTCGCTGATCGCTCGAGCGCCTCGATCAGCGCATCCCGGAGATCGCCGGCGTCCTTCGGCAAACCGAAATCTGGCCATGCCACCTGTCGGGACGGCCAGGGCACCAGCGGCACCGGTGTGAGATAGACGCCGAATTCCGGATCCGGCAGCGCCGGCCCACGTCCAACTCCGCGTCCCCGCACCAGTCGGCCGCTGGGCAACCGAGTATCCCGCCGTCCGTAATCGACCAGAACCCCATGTCAGCGACCGTAACGCCGACGCCGGCCAGGGCGCGAGGCCAGCAGATGCACCTGAGTCGGCCCGAGCATTTCCGGGCGGGACAGGCGCTGGGGATCAAGGAGTGCGGCATGGTCCTCGGCCTGGCCGAGACACGGTGACCGGCTGATCCGCCCTCGATCAAGATAGCTGGCGACGGTCGCGCTTGGGTCTGCGCAATCCGGCCGCGGTGAGCCGGGCCAGTAGTTCTCGCGACTCGACCGGTTCGGCCCCGGCCGCGATCAGGTCGTCGTAGCGCTCGCTGGGCACGTCGTAGTGATCGTGATCGAATCCGCGTTCCGGGATGCCGTTGGTCCGGGCGAACGCGTGCAGTTCGGCCAGCTCGGTGTCGGTGACCAGGTGCGACCAGACCCGGCCGTGCGCCGGCCAGCGCGGCGGGTCGATCAGCACCGCCATCGCCGGCCCCCTCAG
This sequence comes from uncultured Actinomycetota bacterium, assembly GCA_963706185.1. GTDB lineage: Bacteria > Actinomycetota > Actinomycetes > Mycobacteriales > Nakamurellaceae > Nakamurella. Next base: position 242,720 of record CAVPLZ010000009.1, read on the forward strand.
GTAGCGTCTCGGAGGACCAACGCTACCGGTGGGTCCGCCAGGAGCCTCCCGGCCCGCGGGGAGTTATTCCGCCCAAACCGGACACAATTCTACGAGAAAGTCGCCGCGGGCCGGGGGTACTTTCGGGGGAACTGCGCGGACTGTCGGCCGGCGCTGGATAGGGTCGGTCGAGTGCCAGCAGCCCAGCCCGCCGACGTCGCCGCGGCGACCCGGATCCTGGTCTACGACCCGCGGTCCGACCGGCTCCGCGCAACGGCAACGTGCACCGTGCGCTCCGCGTTGAGCGATCGGACGCGATCCTGCGCTCGGCACTCCAGTCCTGTCGCCCGTCGGGACGGATCGCCAGTGGTATCGCGACCCGGCCGGAACTCCGTACTGCTGTACGACCGGACTCGGGACCTGGACCGCTGGATCGACCGGCTACCTGGACGGTCGGGCCGCAGACGCTAAACTGCAGTTCGAGCTGACCGACGACGGTGGCTAGGGTTCCGCCGTCCGGCACGACGCCGGACGGGCCGCGACCGAGCGCCACACCGCCGCACCCGCGACGGCACCTCCGGGCGAAAAGACCAGGGAGGGACCGGTCGGCACAGTGCGCCGACCGTTCGGCGCACCAGGCGTTCGCCTCCGCGTCCGCCGTGTGCCGAAACGGGTCTCAGCCTGAGACCTCCGAGAGTCGAGAGGTGCTCCGTGACCGATTCCCAGTCATCCGGCCGCAACGATGGCGACGCCACCCCCACCGAGCCGCCGGTGGGCGCCGAGGCCCACCGCCCGGTGCTCGTCGTCGATTTCGGCGCCCAATACGCCCAGCTGATCGCCCGCCGGGTGCGCGAGGCGCACGTTTACTCCGAACTGGTCCCGTCGACCATGCCGGTCGCCGAGCTGATGGCCAAGGACCCGGCCGCGGTGATCCTGTCCGGCGGTCCGTCCAGCGTGTACGCGGAGGGCGCTCCCCAGGTCGACCCGGCGCTGTTCGAGTCCGACGTGCCGGTGTTCGGTATCTGCTACGGCTTCCAGGCCATGGCCGCGGCACTGGGCGGACGGGTCGACCGGACCGGCCGCCGCGAGTACGGCGGCACCGCGCTGACCGTCACCGACCCGGCGGGCACGCTGCTGTCCGGGCTGCCGACCCAGCAGAACGTCTGGATGAGCCACGGCGACTCGGTGGCCGCCGCCCCGCCGGGTTTCACCGTCACCGCGGCCAGCGCCGGCGCGCCGATCGCCGCGTTCGAGAACCCGGTCCGGCGGTACGCCGGCGTGCAGTACCACCCCGAGGTGGGCCACACCGAGTTCGGTCAGCAGGTGCTGCAACGGTTCCTGTACGACATCGCCGGCCTGCGCCCGGACTGGACACCGCAGGAGATCCTGGCCGAGCAGGTCGCGGCCATCCGCGCCAAGGTCGGCGATGGCAAGGTGCTCTGTGCGCTTTCCGGCGGGGTCGACTCGGCGGTGGCGGCCGCGCTGGTGCATCGCGCCGTCGGCGACCAGTTGACCTGCGTGTTCGTCGATCACGGGCTGCTGCGGCAGGGGGAGCGCGAACAGGTCGAGCAGGACTACGTCGCGGCGACCGGGATCAACCTGGTCACCGTCGATGCGGCCGACCGCTTCCTGGCCGCCCTGTCCGGAGTGTCCGAGCCGGAGACCAAGCGCAAGATCATCGGCCGGGAGTTCATCCGGGTCTTCGAGCAGGCCGCGGCCGACATCACCGCGGCCGCGGAGCACACCGACGGCCGCGGCGTCGACTTCCTGGTTCAGGGCACGCTGTACCCGGACGTGGTTGAGTCCGGCGGCGGCACCGGCACCGCGACGATCAAGTCGCACCACAACGTCGGTGGCCTCCCCGACGACCTGACCTTCACCCTGGTCGAACCGCTGCGGACGCTGTTCAAGGACGAGGTCCGGCTGCTCGGCGCCGAACTCGGCCTGCCGGCGGCCATGGTCGCCCGGCAGCCGTTCCCCGGTCCGGGCCTCGGCATCCGGATCATCGGCGAGGTCACCCACGAGCGACTCGACGTTTTGCGCGCCGCCGACGCCATCGTCCGGGCCGAGATGACCGCAGCCGGAGTGGATCCGCAGATCTGGCAGTGCCCGGTGGTGCTGTTGGCCGACGTGCGCTCGGTCGGCGTGCAGGGCGACGGCCGGACCTACGGGCACCCGATCGTGCTGCGACCGGTGACCAGCGAGGACGCCATGACGGCCGACTGGGCCCGGCTGCCCTACGACCTGCTGGCCCGGATCTCGAGCCGGATCACCGGCGAGGTCCCCGAGGTGAACCGGGTGGTCCTGGACATCACGTCCAAGCCGCCGGGCACCATCGAATGGGAGTGAGTCCGGCCCGGTCGGAGCACGCATCGACATCCGGCCCCCGCTCCGCCGGCGGGCCGGCGCTGCTCATCGCGCTCAGTGCGCTGTCGGCGTTCGGACCCCTGTGCCTGGACATGTACCTGCCGGCCCTGCCGCAGTTGCCGGCCGGCCTGAACTCGACGGCCGGGGCAGCGCAGTTGTCCCTGACCGCGTGCCTGGTCGGGTTGGCGCTCGGTCAGCTGGTCGCCGGTCCGTTGTCCGACCGGGTCGGTCGCCGCGTGCCCCTGCTGGTCGGGGTCGCGGTGTTCGTCGTCGCCTCCGCGCTGTGCGCGCTGACCCCGTCGATGGCCATGCTGATCGGCCTGCGTTTCGTCCAGGGTGCCGCCGGGGCGGCCGGGATCGTCATCAGCCGTGCGGTCGTCGCCGACATGATGGCCGGATCCGCGGCCGCGGCCTACTTTTCGGCGATGGCCGCGATCAATGGGCTGGCGCCCGATCCTGGCGCCGGTGATCGGGGCGCAGATCCTGCGGTTCGGCGACTGGCGCACGGTGTTCTGGGTGCTCACCGGGATCGGCGTCGTGCTGTGGTTGCTCACCCTGTTCGCGGTGGCCGAGACGCTGCCGGCGAATCGGCGCGCGGCTCCGGGTGTCGGTGCTCAGCTGCGTTCGTTCGCAGTGGTGCTGGCCGACCGGTCGTATCTGGGCTATGTGCTGGCCGGCACCGCGGTGTCGGCGGCCATGTTCGGGTACATCAGCGCGTCCCCGTTCCTGCTCCAGGACGGATTCGGTCTGACGGCCCAGCAGTTCTCGCTCTGTTTCGCCGTCAACGCCCTGGGCATCATCGGCTTCACCGTGCTGGGCCGGGTTCTGTTGCGACGTTATCGTCCGGCCCAGTTGTTGGTGGCCAGCCTGGTTCAGGCCGGGATCGGCGCCGTCGTGCTGCTCGGCGCGGTGCTCGGCCGGGTGGGGGCTCTGGCCCGTGCTGGCCGGGCTGTTCGTGATGGTGTCGGCGGTCGGTCTGGCGCTGCCCAACTCATCGGCCCTGGCGATGGACCTGCACCGGCCGATCGCCGGCGCGGCGTCGGGCGTGTTCGGGCTGGCCCAGTACGCGACCGGCACGGTGGCCACGGTGGTGGTGGGCATCGGCGATCGGACGATCGGGACGGCGCTGGCGGTCACCGCGGTGGTGGCCGTGGCGCTGGGTTGGGCCGGGTTCGCCGTCGCTCGACGATGACTGTTGCTCCTGGACGTTGTCGGTAGGGAAAGACAGAGAACGACGAGGAGGACAGCGATGACCGCCACACCGAGAACGGCAGTCAACATCGACGGCTACGGAACCCCGGAGATCGCCTGGTCAGCAGTGGCCGAGGTGCTCAACGGCAGCCAGACCCAGGCACCGGGAACCGGCGGTCCGAACCGGCACACCTCCTGGCTGACCACGATCAACCGGGACGGCACACCGCACGTCCGCCCGGTCGGCATCGTGACGGTCGATGGTGTGCGCTACTTCAACTCCGGCCCCGGCACCCGCAAGTCACGCAACCTGGCCCGCGACCCGCGCGCCACCCTGTCCATCGCCACCGACCCGTTCGACCTCGTCGTCGAGGGACGGGCCGAGCGGGTCACGGACACTGCGGTGGTTGCCCAGGCCGTCGGCGCCTTCCGGGCTGGCGGCTGGCCCTGCGAGCAGGACGGCGACGCGATCACCGCGCCGTTCAGTGCACCGACTGCAGGACCGCCGCCCTGGTACCTCTACCGGATCGTGCCGGAGACGATCTACGCGCTCGGCACCGCCGAGCCATACGGCGCCATGAAGTTCGACCTGTGAGCCGGCGGGTCAGTCGATCTGCAGCTCGCCCATGTCGCCCCAGCCATCTCCGTCGACCTGCTTACTGACGATCTTCGGGGTGGCGACAAGGCCCTGCTTCAGGTCGACCGTGGCCTTCTTGAAGTGATCACTGTTGACATGCGGCCCCGCGCCGTCGTCCGTGAAAGCCTCGATGAGCACGTAGGTGTCGGGTTCGTCGATGCTCCGTGACCACTCGAACCACAAGTTGCCCGGCTCGTTGCGGGTGGCCTGAGTGAAGTCGTGGACCAGGTCCATCCACTTCTCGGTCCACTCCGGCTTGGTCTTGAACTTCACATTGATCAGGTACATCAGACCTCCCGTCGGGCGGCGGCCGCGCTGCCACCGGCTCGGTTCCGATGCTACGGAGACGCCCTGACCGGTCGGCGCCCAGGCTCCGGCTGCGCGTCGGCCGGGTGACCCGGGCAGGGTGGCAGTGCCGGGGCGTCCGTCCTACCGTGGGAACCACGCGCGGACGACGAGGTCCGCGGTCCGAGGAGGAAAAGTGCCCGACGCCGATCCCCAAACCAGCATTGCGCCCGAGGCGCTCACCCCGGAGCAGGAAGCAACGCTCCTGCGCATGTTGCGGGTCGCCTATCCGCACGACCGATTTCCCGACGCGCCCTATGTGCGTACCGCCAAGACCGTTGCGGACGCCGACGCCGACGGCCTGCTGGCCGATGGGCTCGCGGCCCTGAACCAGGCGGCTGGGGGCGATTTCGGCTCCTTGTCGGAATCCGAGGCGACCGCAGTCCTCGAGCGGATGAGCCAGACGCCGTTCTTCAAGTTGGTGCACGCCACTACGGTGGTGGCGCTCTACGACGACCACGAGGTCTGGGACCTGCTCGGCTACGAGGGCGAGGCCTTCGAGAAGGGTGGGTACCTGCACCGCGGCTTCGACGATCTGGACTGGCTGCCCAAGCCGCGGATCGAGGAGTACGACGGGCCGCCCCGGGTGGAGATCGCCGAGCAGGCGGACGCGAGCACCGGGAGCGGATCGTGACCGCCGGAAACGGCACAGCCAACGGATCGACGAACGGATCTGCCGCCGGCTCCCACCCGATCGGCCACGACGACGAAGCCGTCGTCATCATCGGCTCCGGCGCCGGCGGTGGCACCATGGCTTACGAGCTGACCAAGGCCGGGATACCTTGCGTGGTCCTGGAAGCCGGTCCCTACCTGACCCAGGCCGACTACCACAACGACGAGTGGGCCGCGTTCACCCAGATGGCCTGGCTCGACATGCGCACCACCAGCGGAACCTGGCGGGTGGCCACCGACTTCCCGAACCTGCCGGCCTGGATCGTGAAGGCGGTCGGCGGTTCGACCACCCACTGGTCCGGCGCCACCCCACGGTTCATGGATCACGAGTTCCGGGGCAGGACCGTGTACGGGGGCCTCGACGGGGCGAACCTGCTGGACTGGCCGATCACCCTGGACGAGCTCGCGCCCTGGTACGACAAGGCCGAGAAGGCCATCGGCTCGAGCCACCGGCACGGCCGACCGGCGTTGCCGGCCAACAACAACTACATCGTGTTCGCCAACGGCGCGGAGCGGGTCGGCTACCGCTACTACGCGACCGGGCCGTACGGCACCAACGCCGAACCCTACGACGACCGGCCGGCCTCGATCCAGGACGGGTTCAACTTCCAGGGCGACAAGAACGGCTCCAAGTGGTCGACGCTGGTGCGGGAGATCCCGCGCGCGCTGGCCACCGGCAAGTTGGACCTGCGGCCACAGTGCCAGGCGGTGAAGATCACCCACGACGACGCGGGCAAGGTCAACGCGGTCGAATACCTGGACAGGGACGGCAACCTGCACCGACAGGCCGCGAAAGTTGTGTGCGTCGCGGGCAATACGATCGAGTCGCCGCGGTTGTTGTTGATGAGCGCGAGTTCCCTGCACCCGGACGGTCTGGCCAACTCTTCGGGCCAGGTCGGCCGGAACTACATGCGGCACATGACCGGGTCGGCCTACGCGGTGTTCGACAAGCCGGTGCGGATGTACCGGGGGGAGACCATGGCCGGCATCGTCGCCGACGAGGCCAAGCACGACCCCAGCCGCGGGTTCGCCGGCGGGTACTACATGGAGACGCTCTCGCTCGGTCCGGCGTTCCTGGCCAGTTTCGTCGAGCCGGGCGAGTGGGGCCGCGGGTTCACCGACAAGATGGACGCCTACGACCGCACCGCCGGGATGTGGCTGGTCGGTGAGGACATGCCGCAGGAGTCCAACCGGATCACCCTGAACACCGACGTCAAGGACCAGTGGGGGCTGCCGGTCCCCGACGTGCACTTCGACGATCATCCCAACGATGTCGCCATGCGGCAGCACGCCTATGCGGCCGCCGACGCGATCTACGGCTCGGTCGGCGCGCTCTCGGTGCATCACACCCCGCCGTACCCGTCGACCCACAACCTGGGTAGCTGCCGGATGAGCGCGGACCCGGCCGACGGGGTGGTCGACAAGTGGGGCAAGGCCCACGATGTGCCGAATCTGTTCGTCTCGGACGGATCGGTGATGACCACCGGGGGCGCGGCCAATCCGACGCTGACCATCGTCGCGCTGGCCAAACGGCAGGCCGACCACATCGTCAGTGAGTTGGCCGCCGGCACACTCTGACCCGGACCAGTTCGGCCCGGAAGAGGCAACAGCCCGTGAGCGGGATGCTCACGGGCTGTTGTACGTCCAGGATCAGTGGGCTGATCAGCTCATCGCTGTGAAGAACTCCGGCCCCGGGGCAGGCTGCTGACCAGCATGCCGACCCCGATCAGGGCGACGACCCCGGCGACCATCCACTTCGTGCCGTTGTTCAACAGCCAGAACGGGTCTCCGGAGAAGCCGACCGAGGCCACCGCCAGGAAGACCAGCGACAGCACCAGCCCGGGCCAGTGCAGACCCCGTCGACGGGCCGGAGTTGCGGGCTCAGCCATGCTGGGTCACCTCCGCATATCCGGCTCCGACATGCACATCCAGCACGATGGTCCCGGCGTCGCTGTTGCCGGCGCTGCTCGCCGACTGCGCCGCGCGCCATCCCTCGGCGTGCTCGCCCAGGCAGTCGACCTGGCCGGCATTGGCCGTGCACGTCACGTCGTAGTTCGTCCCCGAGGCCGCTGCCGGCAGGATGACCTCGGCGTGACCCGCGCCGACCTCGACGTCGACCACCACCTGCTGGCCGGACTTCACCTCCAGCGCGCTCAGGTCGAGAACGCCTTGCCCGGCGTTGAACTCGTAGGTGTCCTGTACGTCGGCGACAGTGGTCGGCTGCCAGGTCTGCTCGCCGTAGCCCGACGTCCCGGACAGCCCGGTGACGGCGAGCGCGAGCGTGACCAGCGACAGGAAGATGCCGGGACCGATCAGGCCGGCCGAACGGCCGCGCAGCGACGCGATCAGCAACCCGACCGCGACGATCGCCAGTGGGATGGCGGACACCGCGGACCAACTCATCACGAACCAGCCGGCGAGGACGCCGACCGCAGCCAGGGAGCCGGCCACCAGTGCGATCCCGATGGTCGCCCGCCCGATCGCACCGCGTCCCCGGGCTGCTGGCGCCGCAACGGGTTCGCTGACCACCGGCGTCGGATCGGGCAGGTCCCAGGCGAACGGGGCGACGCCCAGCGGGTCCCAGGCCGGCGGAGTGGTACGGGGTTCTGCGGGATAGTGCGACTCGGTGGGAGAACCGGACGGTGGGGGAGCGTCGACCCGGCCGGCCGCCTCGGGCGCGGGCAGGTCGGACAACGGCGGCTGTGGCCGGGGGTCGGCCGTCGGCCTCGTACCGGCCTGCCGCCAACCACCGTGACCGTCCCGTTCCCAGAAGGCCGGGGTGTCGAACGGTGACCCGGCCGCCCTGGGGGCGTCATCCCGCCCCGCCGGATACTCCGACCACGTGCTCCCGATCCGGGAGGCCCGGTCCGACAGGTTCTGCACCGAGCGGTCGACCCGGTCCATGAATGACTGCTGCTGCTCCGGCGTCCAGTGGCGCCCGCGGTGCCGCATCATCAGCACGCCGATGACCAGGGCGATGACCAGGGTCGGGAAGAACGGCAGACCCCAGGAGAACGTGGACATCAGCCCGACGATGACCACGATGCCGAGGCCGACGGCCACCACCGGCGAGGTCGACGACCGGCCCCGGCCGAGCAGCGCCTCCGCGGGCGAGACCTGATCGTCGTCCGAGGCCAGCAGCAGCCAGCCCAGCGCGTAGAGCAGGATGCCCGACCCGCCGAACAGCGCGAGCACCACGAACGCAATGCGGATCAGGATCGGGTCGACCCGCAGCATGCGGGCCAACCCGCCGGCGACGCCGGCCACGATGCGATCGTTGCGGGAGCGTCGTGGGCGGCGCGCCCACCAGCCGGAGCCGTGGCCGCCGCCGGAGGTCGAGGGGGCCGAGCCGGGTGCTCCGGAGTCGAAGCCAGTTCCAGTCATCTCTCAAGGGTGCGGATTCGCAGGTCAGCGCACCATCGGGGATCACCCTGGTTTCTCGGACCAGGGTGATCCCCGATGCGCTCGCGCGCCCTCGCGTGTGAACCTTGAGTGGTGACCGAGACACCCGGACAACCCCTGCCCCCCGCCGGGCGGGCCGTCGGGCCGTCCGGTCCCACCGGGCCGGGGGACGTCGCGCCGTCGGGGGCGTCGGCGTCCCCGCCCGGCCCGCCCGCCGGCGGCCCGGTCTTCGGCCGCCCGGCGCCTCCGCGGCCGGGACCCATCCCGGCGGCGCTGCTGGCCCTGGGAGCCCGACCCACCGGGTCGTCCGGCGTGGCCGCAGCGTCCGGGGGAGATTCGGCCGCCTCAGGATCGGGCGACCCGCGGCTCACCCCCGACGGCCTGCCCAAGCTGCTGCGCCTGCGCGACCGGGGGGTGCTGGGTGGCGTGGCCGCCGGCATCAGCGTGCACCTGCGGGTGCCGGTGGTCTGGGTGCGGGTGGTCTTCGCCCTGCTCGCGCTGATGGGCGGGGCCGGTGTCATCGCCTACGCCCTGCTGTGGATCTTCGTCCCGCCGGCGACCCCGGCGGCACCGGCCGCCGGCCGAGCACCGCCGAACGGCGTCAGGCCTACGGCATCGCCGCGGTCGGCGTGGCGCTGTTGATCGCCGGCACCGGGCTCGGTTTCGGCGACTGGATCGGGTACGTCCTCGGCCCGTTGGGCCTGGCCGCCATCGGCGGCGCCTTCATCTGGAAGGAGGCGGACGACGCCCGCCGGGCCAGGTGGCGCCGGACCGCGGCCGGTTTCGTCGGCCCGACGCTCGGGTTCATGGTGGCGACTGATCGGCGGCGTGGTCCTGGTCGTCGGCGGACTGTCGGTGTTCGCTCTGGGCCAGACCGATTTCACCGCCGTCCGGTCGGCATTGATCGCGGTGGTGCTGACCCTGGTCGGCGTCGCCATCATCACGATCCCGTGGTGGATCCGGTTGGTCCGCGACCTCGGCGACGAGCGACGGGAACGGATCAGGGAGAAGGAGCGTGCGGAGATCGCCGCGCATCTGCACGACTCGGTGCTGCAGACGCTGGCGCTGATCCAGCGTCAGGCCGGGGACAACCGCGAGGTGCTGCGGCTGGCGCGCGGTCAGGAGCGCGAGTTGCGCTCCTGGTTGTACGGCCCGGCCGGGTACGCATCGCCCGAGGGCGCCGGTCCGAGCGCACCGTCCACCACCTTCGCGGCGGCGCTGGCGAACGCCGCCGGGGAGGTCGAGGACACCTACGCGGTGGCCGTGTCCCCGGTCGTCGTCGGCGACGCCGCGATGGGTCCGCACCTGGCCGCGCTGGTGGCCGCCGCGCGCGAGGCCATGGTCAACGCGGCCAAGCATGCCGGGGTCGCGGAGATCAGCGTGTACGCCGAGTTCGAGGGCGGCACCGCCTCGGTGTTCGTCCGGGACCGGGGCGCCGGGTTCGACCCCACGGGAGTGGGCCCGGACCGGCGCGGACTCGCCGAGTCGATCAGGGGGAGGATGGACCGGCACGGCGGAACGGCCACCGTGCGCTCGGCGCCCGGCTCGGGCACCGAGGTGGAGCTGACCATGCCGGTGGACGTCGAGGCGGACAGCGCGGCGAAGGACGGCGCATGAACGGGTGGGTGCGATGACCTTCGCCGGCACGAGTGACGATTCGGCGGCGCAGACCGATGGCCCGGTCACGGTGTTCCTGGTGGACGACCACGCCCTGTTCCGCACCGGGGTGAAGGCCGAGTTGGCCGGGCTCGAGGATCGGCGCATCGAGGTGGTCGGCGAGGCCGGCTCGGTCGGCGAGGCCGTCGTCCGGATCACCGCAACGCTGCCCGACGTCGTGCTGCTGGACGTGCACATGCCCGACGGCGGCGGCCGGGCGGTGCTCGAGCAGGTCCACGGCCCCCACCCGGAGGTGGTGTTCCTCGCCCTGTCGGTGTCCGACGCCGCCGAGGACGTCATCAACGTGATCCGGGCCGGTGCCCGTGGCTACGTCACCAAGACCATCTCGGGTCGGGACCTGGCCGACGCCGTCGTCCGCGTCTCGTCCGGCGACGCCGTCTTCTCGCCGCGGCTGGCCGGTTTCGTGCTCGACGCGTTCTCCGACCGCCCGGGCGCCGCCCCGGTCACCGACCCCGAGCTGGACCTGCTCTCGCCGCGGGAACGCGAGGTGCTCAAGCTGCTCGCCCGCGGATACGCCTACAAGGAGATCGCCGCGCAGCTGTTCATCTCGATCAAGACGGTGGAGACGCACGTGTCCTCGGTGCTGCGCAAGACCCAGATGTCCAACCGCTACGAGCTGACCCGCTGGGCCACCGACCGCCGGCTGGTCTGACTCGTCGTCGTGGTCAGGCCCCGCACTCGCCCGTCTGTTGCGGCGAGCACCAGACGCTCTCGTTGGATCCGTCCGGGTAGCTGGTGACCAGCATCTGCTCGCCGTTGACCGGTTCGAAGTGCAGCCAGATGATCTTGCCGTCGAAGGTGACATTCTTCATCTCGGCGCCCGTGTAGGTCGGCTTGCCGGTCGCGGTCGCCTGGACCTTGCCGTCGGAGGTCACCGTGAACTTCAGCGGGACGCTCACCGAGTTGCAGCAGCCCGCGCCCTGGAGCATTCGGCCGGTGTGATCGGCCTTGACCGTCAAGAGACCTTCGTGCTGACCCCATTGGCCGACGTAGTCGGAGTACGGGTGTGTGGCGGCGGCGGCGCTCGAGGTCGGTGTGAGGCGACGCCCGGCAGCGCAGCGATGACGTCGTCGGGCACCCTGCTTGGCGCGCAGGTTCTCCACGGCCGTGCCCCAGTCCGACCCAGCGCCGAAGTCGACGTACCGACCAGAGGACGCCTGACGGATCAGGTCGACGCCATCGGCCATCTCGTTGTTCTGCGTGAATGTGCTCCTGGTGATGAGCCACTGGTTGCCGTGCAGACAACGCACGGTCGCATAGGTCAGCCCGGACGGGTGCAACTCGGCGTTCAACTCGGCCGCCGTTGGGCACGGCAATGCAGCGCCCGTACCGCTCGTGGAGGTCCTCGCGGAGGGTGCCGGCGCGCGAGTCGAGGTGGCTGTGCCGGTTGAGGTCACTGTGACCGTCGCGGGTGCGGTGGACGAACTGGTGCCCTGGCTCGGAGCGGTGCTGGTCACCGTGACCGTGGCGACGGCCACCGGACGGGTGGTCACCGGTGCAGTCGTCGGCGCGGTCGCCCGACCGGTGCTCGAGATGCGGGGACGGCAGCGGCGGGGCGACTACCGAAGGGCTTGCCACGGCGGCGAGGGAAGACGGGGTGCCGGATGACTGGGCGTCGGCGGCGGTGGGCGTTCCCGCGTTCGCGCTGCAGCCGGCCAATGCGAGCACAGCAGCCATCCGCACCATGCGCGGGTGAGTGCGCCTCTACGGGACTTGCCGGCGTGCACTCGCATGGGCAACTCACATCACAATGACCGAATTGGAGGGAACGTGGATCAGCATCCCGCCACGGTCAGCGGTTGCCCATCCTCCGATCGGGGGATGGCGAGCTCAGCGCCGCCCCATTCGGCCGCGCCCCATCGACAGCAGCAACATGCCGAGGTCGGTGCCGGCCGGCCCAAGCGAACGGAACCGCTCGAGGATCGCCATCTCGCGGCTGTAGACGATGCGCGGGCCGCCGAAGGACTTGCGGGCGGCGCCGATCGCCTGGGACAGCGCGTTGCGACGCAGGATCAGGCGAACGAGTTCGGCGTCGATCTCGTCGATCTCGACCCGCAGCTCGTCGATGCCGGCCTGATCGGTCGGGACGGCCACCTCGGCCGGTGGGTCGATCGCTGCGGCCGGCTCGTCGGTCGGGAGCGGGGCCGTTGAACTGGTCATGATGTCCTCATTCTGCCCCGATCACCCGCCACCGGCAGCACAAACGCCCCGGATCCGCAGGATCTCGGGGCGTCGGCGGTGGGAGTGGCTCAGCCGCGGACGGGCACCGGGATCCGGTACCCATAAAAAAACTGGCGGCTGCGCACGACGGCAGTAGATCACACGGGAGCACACTGAGGCCAGTCGTGTGGGACGACGTCCTGCATCCTGGGAACGCACGCCGCCCGCGAACGGGTCGGCGACGCCTGCAGCGGGCGCACCATCCCCGATGAGCCATTCGGTGTAATTGGCCCGAAACGGGCATCACGGTGAGCCCCGGCGAAATAGGCTTGAATCGGCGGTGGCAGCTAAGGAGCCCGCGATGACCCTCAACCTCCGTCGAGCGCATCGAGCTGAACGTCTCCGCACTCGAGGCAATTCCCGCAGGCAGCTCCGGGTTGGCCTCCTTCTAGGGACGCTCATGGCCATCGGCGCGTCCATACTCGGAGCGCCCGCTGCCGGCGCCGTCAGCGAGACCGCGGCACCGTACTGCAGTATCACGTGGGGCTCGCTGTCGAAGAGCTCCAGCCCGCTGACCGGCCAACAGCTGCGCGCCGTGCGCGCCGCCCGCCACGACTGCTACGACCGCTTGGTCTTCGACATCGGTGGCCGTGGCGAGGGCCGAGTCGGCTACGCGGTGAGCTATGTGGCCACGGTTCGCGCTGAGGGCTCGGGCGTCGTGGTTCCGGTGCGCGGCGGCGCCCGACTGCAGATCTCGATGCACGCGCCCGCCTACGACGCCAGCGGTGTGGCCACCTACCGACCCACGAATCCCCGGGAACTGGTGAATCCCAGCGGCTTCGTGACGTTCCGGCAGGTCGCCTGGGGAGGGACCTTCGAGGGCTACACCACGATCGGGTTGGGGGTGCGAGCCCGGCTCCCATTCCGCGTGTTCGTGCTGGCCGGGCCGGGAACCGGGCAACGACTGGTGATCGACGTCGCGCACCGGTGGTGACGTCTGGCGTGGGTCGTTGCGAATGGTCGGCCGCCGGGATGGAGGTCGGTGTCGGTCCGCGGCGGTACGTTGGGTTCCGAGATGACCAGCCTGTTCGACCTGCCCGCCCACCCGACCGCCGGGCCGGACCGGCCCGTACCCGCGGCCAACCCCGCCCCGGATGCCTCGGTGCTGCTGGAGGGGCTGAACCCGCAGCAGCGCGCCGCCGTCGAGCACCGGGGCGCGCCGCTCTTGGTGGTGGCCGGCGCCGGATCGGGCAAGACCAGGGTGCTGACCCGACGCATCGCCTGGCTGCTTGCCGCCGGCGGCGCCCGGCCCGGCGAGATCCTGGCGATCACCTTCACCAACAAGGCCGCGGGCGAGATGAAGGAGCGGGTCGCCGACCTGGTCGGGCCGCGGGCCAGGGCGATGTGGGTCTCGACGTTCCACTCGATGTGTGTGCGGATCCTGCGGGCCGAGGCGGCCGAGCTCGGCATGCGGTCCGGATTCACCATCTACGACGCGGCCGATTCCCAGCGGTTGGTCCAGATGGTCGCGGGCGAGATGAACATCGACACCAAGAAGACCAGTGCCAAGGCGCTGGCCAATCAGGTCTCCACGCTGAAGAACGAGCTGATCGACCCGGACACCGCGTTGGACCGGGCCGACTCCGACCTGGCCAAGCTGGTCGCGCGGGTCTACGAGTCCTACCAATCCCGGCTGCGCGCCGCCAACGCTTTCGACTTCGACGACCTGATCATGCAGACGGTCGAGCTGTTGCAGCGCTTTCCGGCCATTGCCGAGCATTACCGCCGCCGGTTCCGGCACGTGCTCGTCGATGAGTACCAGGACACGAACCACGCGCAGTACATGTTGGTGCGCGAACTGGTCGGCCCACCGGACGGCGAGTCCGGCGTGCCACCCGCGGAACTGGTGGTGGTCGGCGACGCCGATCAATCGATCTACGCGTTCCGCGGCGCCACCATCCGCAACATCGTCGAGTTCGAGCGGGACTACCCGAACGCCAGGACCATCCTGCTGGAACAGAATTACCGGTCCACCCAGAACATCCTGTCGGCGGCGAATGCGGTCATCGCCCGCAACCCGCAGCGGCGGGCCAAGAACCTGTGGACGGCCGAGGGCGCCGGCAGCCAGGTGATCGGCTGGGTGGCCGACAGCGAGTACGACGAAGCCAGATTCGTGGCCGAAGAGATCGACCGGCTGGTCGACGGCGCCGACGCCCGGTTCGGTGACGTCGCGATCTTCTACCGGACCAACGGTGCCTCCCGAGCCATCGAGGACGTGTTCGTCCGCTCCGGCATGCCGTACCGCATCGTCGGCGGCGTCCGGTTCTACGAGCGCAAGGAGGTCAGGGACGGCCTGGCCTACCTGCGCGCGGTGGCCAATCCCGACGACGAGGTCAGCCTGCGCCGCATCCTGAACACGCCGCGGCGCGGCATCGGCGACCGGGCCGAGGCCCAGGTCGCGGTGTTCGCCGAGCAGGAGCGGATCACCTTCGCCCAAGCGCTGGAACGGGTTTCGGACATCCCCGGGCTGGTGCCGCGCTCGGTCAACGCGATCACCGGTTTCACCGAGTTGATGGCCGGCCTGCGGCAGTTGGTCGCCGATGGCGGTGACCCGGCCGACCTGATGTCGGCGGTGTTGGAGCGCACCGGCTATCGGGCCGAACTGGAGGAGTCCAGCGACCCGCAGGACGGGTCGAGGCTGGAGAACCTGCAGCAGTTGGTGACGGTGCTGCGGGAGACGACGGAGTCGGTCATCGCCGCGCAGCAGGCCGCCGCCGAGGCGCTCGAGGCCGACGCGCAGCAGGCCGCGGCCGAGGCGCTCGAGGCCGACGCGCAGCCGAAAGTCGCCGATAGTGATCCCGCCGACAGTATTGTCCTCGACAGCACGGTCGCCGAACCCCCGTCCGAGCCGGATGACGCCGACATCGGTGCGGCCGCGGCCGGCACCGAGGATCTACCACTGTTGGCCGCCGTCCTCGAGCAGGTGTCCCTGGTGGCCGACGCCGATCAGGTGCCGGACTCCACCGAGGGCGTCGTCACGCTGATGACCCTGCACACGGCCAAGGGGTTGGAGTTCCCCGTGGTCTTCGTGACCGGTTGGGAGGACGGCGTGTTCCCCCACATGCGGGCGCTGGCCGACGAGACCGAGCTCGCCGAGGAACGTCGGCTCGCCTACGTCGGGATCACCCGGGCCCGGCAGCGGCTGTACCTGACCCGCGCGGTGAACCGATCCGCCTGGGGGCAGCCGAGTTCCAACCCGCCCTCCCGGTTCCTGGAGGACATTCCCGCCGCAGGTGATCGACTGGCGGCGGGTGGTGGAGGTGCAGCCCTACGTAGATCGCGGCGGCGCCTACGAGTCGTTGTTCGCCGGCAACCGCCCCGGCTACTCGGGCGCCGGCCGGGGTGGCCGCAGCTCGCCGGTGACCGCGTCGCGGTTCGGTGACCGGCTGCCCCCGCGGGTCGGCGGTTCCGGTACCCGTGGCTCGGCACTGGGCAAGGCTCCACTGGAACTCGCCGTGGGCGACCGGGTCTCGCACGACAAGTACGGGCTGGGCACGGTCAAGGTGGTCGAGGGGGTCGGCCTGCGCGCTACGGCGACGATCGATTTCGGCACGGCCGGCACGGTCCGGTTGATGCTGATCGGCGGCGTACCGATGGTGAAACTGTAAACACCGCGCATGTTCGTCGGCACCGCATTTGAGGGGCTGACCCGGGCGACGGATGTCAGCCTGGTGAGACCGCAACGCGCCTCCGGCCGTGGCTCAGGCGGCGGGTTTCGAGTCTCTGCGCCGTCCGGTCCTCCGCAGGGCCCGTCGCCGGCGGTGCTGCTTCCAAGCGCCCCACGCAGCCAGCATGAGCAGCACCGCGGGGAGCGCCACCGGCCAGTGGGCGCCGACACCGAGCAGATACATCAGAAGGTCGACGCCGACTGCGGAAGCAGCTGCGCCATAGATGTAAAGGATGGCCAGATTCAGCCGGGTGATCACGATCGACGTCAGCCTGCGCAATCGGTCGAGCAGTCCGGCCGGCTCTGCGTCCGTCGGGTCGTGCGGTGCGGAATCAGAATCGGAAGGATCGCACGGGCCACCAGTTGCGGCCGGCGCGGAGTGGGCGGAGGAAGCGAGGGCGGTTGTGTCCGACTCCGGGTCGCGCGGCACGCCGGCGGAACGGGATTGATCAAAGTCGGGCTCGTGGCGGGTCAGGGCACGGCCTTCACGCTTGTCGCCGTTCCGGGGTGAGGGTCGGGTCGCATTGACTTCGCCGGCCACCACGCCTTTGATCCCAGGATGAGAAGGGTGGCGGGCACGAGAACCGTTCGAACCAAGAGGGTGTCGAGGAGTACCCCGATGGCGATAGCGGTGCCGACCACGGTGAGGTTCACCTGAGGTTCTGTGGTCAGCGCGGTGAATGTGCCGGCGAGCACGATGCCGGCGGCGGTGATGACTCCTCCGGTGACGGCCAGGCCGCGGATTGTTGCCCGGTGGGTTCCGATCGTGCGTGCTTCTTCGCGGATGCGGGCGGCGAGGAAGATGTTGTAATCGACACCGAGGGCCACTAAGAAGATGAAGATGTAAAGGGGGAGTTGGGCTTCGACCCCCGCATAGCCGAATCCGAAGCGCCACAGTAGGTTCGCCAATCCGATCGCGGCAGCGAAGCTCAACGCCGTGGTGAGGACGAGGACGAGTGGGGCGATGAGCGCGTGCAGCAGGAGGACGACGACGAGGAAGATGACCAGGAGTACCAGCGGCATGAGCACCCTTGCGTCGCGCTGAGCGGCGCGGGTGATGTCGTATTGGATGGCCGGGTCGCCGCCGAGAAGCGAGCCGGGAGCGCGGCTATCCATTTGTTGGCGAAGCTCGCCGATGGCAGTCGTGCCGCTGGTGCTGTACGGGTCGATCGCCAGGACCACCGAGTACGCGGTGTAGCCGGCGATCGATGTTGTGGGGGTGACCGTCGCTATGTGTGGGTTCGCCCGGGCCGTTTCGGCGGCGGCGTCGGCCACCGGGGGTGGTGCCAACAGGACCAGCGGGGCTGTGGCCCCTGGTCCGAAGTGACTGGCGAAAACCTTTGCACCGGCGACACTGTCAGGGGTGTCACGGAGGTTGGACAATGGATTGTTGTCGACGTGCAATGTGAGCAGGCCCAGGCTGGCGACGGCCAGCAGGCCGACGGTGCACGCCAATACCCGGACAGGATGTCGGGCCACCCGACCGCCGATGAGTGCCCAGGCTCGGGAGCCTTCCACGGTGGTATCCCCGGCGCGGGGCGGTCGCGGCCAAAAGCCGGCGCGCCCGACGATCACGAGCATCGCCGGCAGTAGAGTGAGTTGGGCCAACAGTGCGGCCAGGATGGCGATGGCGCCGACCGGCCCGAGGCCGTGCAGCGAGGCGGACTGGGCCGCCAGGAGGCACACCATCGCTCCTATGACGGTTGCGGCAGATGCGGCGAGGGTAGGCAAGGTGCGGCGTAGGGCGACGGCCATCGCTTCCTCGACGATCGGGTGGTGACGCAGTTCGTCGCGATAGCGGTGGATCAGCAGGAGCGCGTAGTCGCTGGCAGCGCCGAAAGCCAACACGATCAGGATCGAAGTGGACAACGAACTGACCGTGAACCCGGCGTTGCCCAGCGCATGGGTTGCGGCCTGCGCGATGACGATGCCGCCGATCGCGCCGATGAGAGGAAAGATCCAGAGCACGACGCCGCGGTAGACGATGAGCAAGATGATGGCCACGATGACGGCCGCAACCAGCAGGAGGGTGTTCTGGCTGGTGCTGCCGGCGTCGGCGGTGACCGCAGCCGGTCCGGTCACCAAAATACGAAGCCCAGTGTCGTTCCGAGCCAAGGGTTGGACGGCGTTCCGGATCGCTTGCACAGCGTCTGTGTCCGTTCGCGCAGTGTGCAGAGCCGGGGAACTCACTTCGGCTGTGAACACTGCCGCCTGCCGGTCGGGTGCGGCCCGCACGTCACCTGGGGAGGCGAGACCGTTCACCGTTCCGCCGAGGTCGGCGATCGCGGCCCGCGCATCGGTGATCACCGTGAGGTCGGCTGCGGTCAGACCGCCGGTGCGGTCGAAGAGCACGGCGACCGTGTCCGTGCTCCGACCGGGGTCTTCACCAGCATCCCGGCCCGAGTTCTCCTGAAGCACGGCGACCCGGGTGGACGGCGCGGTGGCCGCAAGGTTGGCCGTTGCGTTGTGGTTGGTGATCTCGTACAGGCTGGCGGCCAGTGGGTGCAGGACGACGATGGCCAGTGCCCAGACAATCACTGTGGGCCAAGCCAACAGATGTAACCCGCGGCCGAGCGGACTGGACTGTCGAGCCCGTGGTCTGGACGGAGAACTGGTATCCGTCGATGCCGTTGCCATGTCGGGGTCCTCCGGATCGCTGTGATCCGTTCAGCCTGGGTGTTTCCGACGACGACCACGTCAGCCTGTCGGGTCGACTCCGGGTTGAGGTCCGCCCATCGGATCAACCTTTTGTCCACCCGCAGGGTCGCTGCTCGGCGGTTGGCCGGCGCCTACATTGAGGGTGTGACCATCGGCAGGGCCGGAGAGCCGAGTGCCGTCGCGGGACGCCCTGACGGCTTGCTCGGTCTTGGCTGGTCGAAGCTCGGCTGGTTGCTCCGGGTAGCTGAATTGCCCGTTGTGCTGGTTCTGGTGAGCGTGGGCGATCCCGCTACCCACTTGTTCCTGCTCGTCATTCTTCTGACCATCGCGAGCGGATGCTGGATTGCCTGGCTGATTGTCCGTCCCTGGCATTGCGAGGCGCCCGGCGCCGGTCTGGCGGCAGCAGTGTTGATGGTGACGATTTCGGCCAGCACCGGATTGGCCTCGATGATCCCCGGGGCCGGTAACGCCGCGATCCTGGCCGGTATCACCGCTGTCCATGCCGGCGCGAGCCTCGAGACGCGTCGTACCGTGATGGTGCCGCTGGCCGGCGTCGCCGGGGTGACGGTCGGATGCCTTCTCTTCGCTCGTTCACCCGCCGTCATCACCATCGGGTTCTATGCCGCGGCTCTGGCGGGTGCGACGCTGGCCGGAGTGGTCCGGGGGCTGCGACGGGTGCAATTTCGGCAGACGACGCTGTTGCTCGACCGGGAGCTGGAGTCCCGGGCGGAACGCGAGCATGCGGCCGCCCTGGCCGAGCGAGCCCGCATCGCCAGGGAGATCCACGACATCCTGGCGCACTCCCTGGCCGATCTGTGCATCCAGCTGGAGGTGGCCGACGCGCTGCTCACCGACAACGCCGACGTCGCAGGCGCCATGCGTCAGGTTCGTCGGGCCCACCGCCTGGCCGACGATGGACTGCGCGAGACCCGCAGGGCGGTCTACGCACTGCGACGCGACACCCCTCCGCTGCCGGACACCTTGGCTGTCATGGCCGCGGCGTGCGGTCAGGCCGTCTTCCGGCTACAGGGTTCCCCCCGCCCCCTGCCCGCCGCGGCCGGACTTGCCCTCGTCCGGACCGCACAGGAAGCTCTGGTCAACGCCCGCAAGTACGCTGCCGGACTCCCGATCAACCTCTGCCTGCAGTACGACACTGATCGGGTCGGCCTGACCGTCACCGATGGCCAGCCGTCGACCACCGGGAACGGGTCCGGTTCGGTACCGCCGACCCCCAACGGTGAGCTCGACGGCGGGTACGGATTGGCCGGCATGCGTGAACGGTTGCGACTTGTCGGCGGATCGTTGGCCGCCGGTCCGGTTCCGGGCGGTTGGACGGTCCACGCCGAGGTCCCGGCGTGAGCGGTGACGTCTTGCGGGTGGTGGTGGCCGATGACCAGGCCAGTGTCCGCGACGGCTTGGTGGCTCTGCTCTCCACACTCCCGGACTTCGTCGTCGTCGGCGCGGTCGGCGACGGCGCGGCCGCCGTGGAGGCGGTGGAACGCGAAGCTCCGGACGCGGTCCTGATGGACCTGCGCATGCCCGTGCTGGACGGCATCCAGGCAACCGCACAGCTGACCAACAGCCACCCGGACGTGGCCGTGGTCGTCCTCACCACCTTCGCCGACGACGAGTCCGTCATCTCGGCGTTGCAGGCGGGAGCCCGGGCCTATCTGACCAAGAACACGGGCCGGTCCGACCTGGCCCGTGCTCTGCACGCGGCCGTAGCTGATCAAGTCACCCTCGATCGCGAGGTGCAGCAGACGCTTCTCGCGGCCGCACTCCGCCCCGGACCGAGTGAGGAAGGCGTGCCGCACCCACCACGGGTGTGGCCGGATGACCTCACCGCCAGGGAAGGCGAAATCCTCGAGCTGATCGCGGCCGGATTGACCAACCGGGACATCGCTGGTCGCTTGTTCATCGGCAACGCCACCGTCAAGACCCACATCAACCGGATCTTCAACAAGATCGGTGTCACCGACCGGCGACATGCCATCGCCTACGCCCACCGGTACGGCGGTCCGGGCCGATGAGGCTCCGGCCATCGACCGTGCAACGCCAACCTGTTCTCTTGCCGACTGCTCGACTGTCGTAATTCGGGAGTGCGTTGCTCGACAAACGGTCTCCGCCGCTTCGATGCGAGTCAACCCCACTTCCACCCGGCGGGTTGAGGACAGCCCCGACGCCGAAAAGTACTGTGAGGTACGACTGTTCGTGATTCTCCGCGACTCGGCGGCTACCCGCAGCCCCACAACGACAACAGCATCGTTCCGCCGCGCGACGCTACGCATCGCCGACGGCTC
Organism: uncultured Actinomycetota bacterium; assembly: GCA_963706185.1. Classification (GTDB taxonomy): domain Bacteria; phylum Actinomycetota; class Actinomycetes; order Mycobacteriales; family Nakamurellaceae; genus Nakamurella. The sequence continues at coordinate 263,835 of CAVPLZ010000009.1, forward strand.
GGGGCAGGGGAGTGACGATGGTCTGGGTGGACACGCGGCACGGTCGGATCGGTTTCGACAGTGTGGGTCGTGGTGAAGCCGTAGTCCTGGCGCACGCCGACCTGATGGATCGGCGGCTCTGGCGAGCGCAACTCGCGGAGCTCTCCGATCGCTACCGGGTCATCGCCTGGGACCGGTTCGGGTTCGGGGAATCCGACGACGGCACCTCATCGTCGTCCGGCGCTGATCTGTGGATGTTGCTGGATGCGCTGGACGTTGGTCGGGCGGTGTTGGTCGGTTGTTCGATGGGTGCCGGGCACTGCCTGGACGCGACGCTGCAGCAGCCGGACCGGGTGCGCGGGTTGGTTCTGGTCTGCCCCGGCGTGCCCGGTTACCTCTGGCCGGAGCAGATGCGGGAGGAGGCGCGGGCGCTGATTGCCGCCGTCCGTGCCGACCGACCGGAGGACGACGCGCGGGCGATGGCCCGCGCCCAGGTCAGATATTTCGCCGTGGGGACCAGGTCCGGGATTGACCTGGACGTGTCGCCGTGGCAGGACATGGTCGATCTGGCCGCGGACGTGTTCAGGCGGGAATGGTCCGGACCGCCGCCGGTGCCGCCGCCCGCGCCGGATCCACCGCTCTTACAGCGCCTGCACCACGTCCGTACCCCCACGCTGGTGATCGACGGAGCGGTCGACGTCTCCTTCGTCCGGGACCTTGCCGCCCAGCTCGCCTCCGGCATCACCGGTACGCGGCTCATCTCCTTGGCCGACACCGGACACCTGCCTCCGATGGAACGCCCAGCCCAGTTCAACGCCATCCTGCGCGACTTCATGAACCAGCTGACCCCCGAATCACCAGGGACCTTGTAACCGGCCGGCCAGGACCACCCTGGCGATCGGTGAAGACACTGGAAGGACACCACCATGCCACATGCAGCAGAACGGCTGGACTCTCATCGAGGCCGGGTCGACACCCATTCCGGCCCGGTCAGTTACGTCGACACCGGGGGGTCGAGGCCGCCCGGCGCTGTTCGTTCACGGCATCGGGACCAGCTGCTATCTGTGGCGACACGTCATCGGCCACCTCGAAAGTGAGCGCCGTTGTATCGCCGTCGTCTTGCCGCTGTACGGCCAGACTCCCGCGGCCGTCGACCAGGACTTCACGCTGCCGGGCCTGGCCCGATTCCTGGCCGATTTCTGCGATGCCCTGGAGTTGGACGACATCGACCTGGTCGGCAACGATACCGGGCCATCGAACCCGGCACTCCGACAGCTGCGTGTACCGACGCTGATCGTCTGGGCACTGCCGACAACTTCTTCCACCTCAGGTGGGCCTATCGGCTGCGCGAGACCATTCCGGCGCGGCCCGGTACCGCGACCAAGCAGACGGCGCCGCTTCGCTGCGACGGTCATGGATGTCGAGGGAGATTCTTGCGGCGATGATGTTCCTGCGCTGCGGCATCGGCTATTCGGAGCCGTGCTGCCCCTCGGTAGTCGGCTCCTCGTGCCGGTCGGGGCGCGTCTGATACAGCCACGACAACCCGAGCATCGGCAACACCAGCGGGATGAAGCCGTAGCCGGAGCCGAACTTCGACCACACGGTGTCGTGCGGGAAGGCGGCCGGATCGACGATGGAGGCGATCCCGATGGTGATCACGCCGACCAGTTCGGTTCCGCAGGCCGCCCAGGCCAAGGGCCTGGACCAGGGCCGATCGGAGACCAGTCCGACAGTGGCTGCGATGTAGACGATCCCGGAGAACAACGACAGCACATAGGCCAGCGGCGCCTGCGAGTACTGGGTGGTCAGCTGCACCACCGCGCGGGCGGTCGCGGCCAGGGCGAAGATCGCGTACAGCGCGACCAGCACCCGGCGCGGGCCGGTGGGGGTGCGGTCGTCGTCGAGTTCGGCATCGCCGCCCTCGACGGGCTCCACCGGCGGCTGCCCGGTCTGCTCAACCACCGGTGTTCCGCCAGATCTGCAGCATCCGCAGCGTCATCACCGCGGTGACCAGGGCGGTGAACGCCAGGCTGATCGATCCCCACCGGGTCCGCTCGATGCGGGCGAGGTAGAAGCCGAGCGGCAACGGCAGCAGTACTCCGAGGGTGTAGGCGATGAACGTCACCGGCTCGGCGAGTCCGGCGCCCGAGAGCCGTCACCAACCCGATCACCGCCTGCACCAGTAGCAGCGCTTCGACCACGATCGCGCCGATCATCAGCGGGTCGTTCGTCGGCAGCCGCCGGTAGGCCCGGAATGCGGCCCACCCGGCCAACAGCAGGCCGGCTGCGATCACCACCACTGTGAACCCGATGAACACCGCCCGGTCCTTCTCCTCGTCCGACGCCGTCACCCGACGTTCGGGCCGTCCGGTCCGGCCGGCCTGGGACGACGGTACCGACGCGACGGAAGCGTAGCGGGCCACCCCGCCGCCGGAAACGTTCCCGGGCTCGTGCCGAGGGCATCCTCGTTGCGCTCGGCACGACTGGGCACACCGCTACGGCCGGTCGGCGTTGCTACGGTCGTCTGGTGTCGACGGCTCGGGTTTCCGGTGTGAGTGCGGCGCTCGCCCGCCCCGCGGGCCGCGCTGACCGTCGATCCGGTGGCCAGGGCCGTTGCCCTGCCGCCGGCCCTGCTGGTGCTGGCCGGCGGCGCGCTGGCCGCGTCTGGTCCCGCTGGTCGGTGTGGTCGACACGCTACGACGGCTCGGCGGTCGACGCCTGGGCGATCGCCGGCTGGGTGGCGGTGCTCCCCGGTCTGCTCGCGCTGATCCTGGCGCTGACCGCGCCCGTCGCCGGGCTGGCCGCAGCGGCCGGCGCCGGTGTGGTCGGTGGCGCTCGGTTCGTCATGGATCTTCCGGTGCTCCTCGACCCGGGGTCGATCGCCCGTCCCGAACTGTTCGTCGAGACCACCGCGCGGGCGGAGCCGTTCCGGGCCGCCGCTGGTGGCTATGTGCTGCTGGTGGCCGATCTGGTGATGCTTGCCGGCGGCGTCCTCGGCGCCGTGTGGCTCTCTCGTGCCGTGTCGCCCGCCGATGCCGGCCCGCCGATCGAGCCCGGGCCGAGCGCGGAACGGCGCGACCCGCCGGACCCGGCCGCCGGATTCGACGCGGTAGAGGGCGCCCCGGACGATCCAGCGGCGTTCGAGGACGCCGGATCGCTGGTGGTCCTGCCCGAGCGGCCCCGCCGCCGGAACAATCTCATGCTGGTCGTCGGGTTCCTCGGCGTGCTGCTGATCCTGGGTGGCACGCTTCCTGTTCCGTACACCGGCGGCTACCTGCTCGAGCGGTTCGTCCCGGTCGGCGGCGACGTGATCGGCACGCTCGGCGTGATCCTGCTGGCCGGCGTGGGCGCGGTCGCCGTGCTGTGTGCGGTGCAGTTGCCCCGCTATCTCGCTGTCGCGCTGCTGGCCGGCACGGCGTTGGCCAGCGCCGTCCCGGCACTGGTGGCCGTGGTGGCTGTGCTGGCCGGCGCGCCGGTGGCACTGGGCGGCGCCGTCTGGTTCGCCCTGGCCGGCGCCGTGCTGCTGGGCGCCGCGGGCGGGTTGAGCCAGGTCCGGCTGGTCAGCGTGCGGGCCGACGACTGGTCGGCCCGGCCCGGCAGCCGGATCTGGGTCGGCGCTCTCGCCGTGGTCGCCGCCGCGCTCTCCGCCGCGGCCGCTGCGCTCCCAACCTGCACGTCGACGGGCGGGCCGAGGTGGTGGCCGCCGGGACGGTGCCCCAGGATGCCGCACTGCCCATCGTCTTCGTCGGGGCTGCCGTGGTGCTCGGCCTCGGCGCGCTGCTCACCCTGGTGCCGGCCACTGCAGTGGTCGGGCGGCCGGTGGTGATGGTCGCGGTCGGCGGTTCGGCGTTCGCGGTCACCCGCGCACTGGCCACGCTGACCGTCCTGATCGCCGGCACCCGGCAGACCGCGGTCATGGGCATTGTGACGCCGCGAACCTGGTCGGCCGGTCCCGGACTGTGGTGCGGCGTGGGGTCGGTGCTTGTCGCCGCGGCGGCGGCGGTGCTGGCCCGGCTCGACGATCGCCGGGTCGCCGGCGATGCCCTGGATGTCGCGGACGACGAGGCGCTGGCCGACAGCCGCCGCCGCCGCGGGCTGCTGGCGGCCGTGGTGGCGGTTCTCGCCGTGGTGGTGCTGTGCCTGCCGACCTACCAGCACCCTGCAGGGCCCGTCGGCGACGTTGCTGGGTGGATTCGCCCTGGATACCTGGGGAGTGTGGGCCCTGCTGGGGGTCACTCTCGGAGCTCTGCTGTGCGCAACGTCTCGACGGACGGACGGCCGTGGCCGGGGCGTTCCCGGCGGCGGCGGCCGCCGTCGTCGCCCTGCGGCTGCTGGTACCGGAGTCGGTGCGTTCCGGATCGGACTTCCGCACCGCGGCCGGAACGGTGTGGACCTGGGTGCTGGTGGGGGTGCTCCTCGTCGGTGCGGCTGCGATGGCGGTTCTCGCCCGGCGGGTACCCCGGGTTGTCACCCCCGCGCTGGACCTGTCCGCACCGGCCGGCCGTGGTGCGCAGCGATCGACCGGCGCCAGCGCGAAGCGATCGACCGGCGCCAGCGCACAGCGATCGACCGGCGCTGGCGCAAAGCGATCCGCCGGTGCCAAGGTGGGGTCCCCGTCGGCCCGGAAGGGGAAGCGCCGATGAACCGTCCGATTCGCGTGGTGGTGGCCAAGCCGGGTCTCGACGGCCACGACCGCGGCGTCAAGGTCGTCGCCCGCGCGCTGCGCGACGCCGGCATGGAGGTCATCTACACCGGCCTGCACCAGACCCCCGAGCAGATCGTCGCCGCCGCGCTGGCCGAGGACGCGGACGCGGTGGGACTGTCCGTCCTCTCGGGCGCACACATGACCCAGTTCCGGCGGGTGGTCGAGCTGCTGGCCGAGGCCGACGCGAACGACATCGTCGTGTTCGGCGGCGGCATCATCCCTGACGCCGATCGCGCGGCGCTGGCCGAGCTTGGTGTCACCGGCATCTTCACCCCGGGCACGCCCACCTCGGACATCGTCGACTGGCTCACCGCGGCGGTCGCCGAGCACGCCTGAGGACGCTTCCCGGGATTCGCTCCGGTGGCGACCGGGACCGACCCGAGCAGCCGTCCACGGTGTGGATGGGGAGTTCTCCCCATCCACAACATCTCTCGAGGTTCGTTGGAACTCGCCCGCGGCCATTACCGTCGGAGGCAGTGCGGCGGTGGACCTTCCGTCGCGTAACCGAGGCAGTCGAGAAGGGGTGGTTGCGGTGGGTCCGAAGTTTGCGGTGCGTGAGGATTCGGTGAACAAGCATGCGTCGAATTTGGAGACGTCGGTGTCGGGGTTGAATGCGCAGGCGTCGGCGTTCACGTCGGCGATCGAGCCGTTGCAGGGGCAGTGGCAGGGGACGGCGTTCGGGTCGTGGCAGCAGTTGACGGCGGCGTGGGATGCGGCGATGGCGGATTTGAACAAGGCGTTGGGCGATATCAAGGGGCGGGTGGGGAATGCGGGTGGTTTGTATGACACGTATCACCAGCAGCAGACGGAGCAGTTGACTTCGACGTTGGGGTCGGCGAATTGGGATGGGACGAAGTTCAAGGCGTTGAGTGGTTGTTTTTCGGTGGTGTCCGGTTGTGTGTTCGCGATGGTGTGAGAGGGGTTGGTTGTGGTGGGTGGTGTGTTTTCGTTCAACGAGTCGACGGCGGATGCGTCGCATGGTGATCTGGGTTCGGTGATTTCGGGGATGGAGTCCTCGTTGGCGGATCTGGGTGGGTTCGTGTCGAGTGTGAAGTCGTCGTGGGATGGCGATGAGATGGATACGTATGCGGGTATTCAGGCGCAGTGGGATTCGGCGGCGTCGACGGTGCAGGAGATTTTGACGTCGGTGCGGGAGGCGTTGGGGTCGACGACGTCGTCGGTGAAGGACATGCGTGGTCAGGTCCGCGGGGCTCTGCAGTCCAGCTGAGAACGCGACCTCCCGAGGGGCGCCCACCGGTCGGGGGTGGGCGCCCCTCGGCGTCGAAAGCGTGGGACCGTCCGGCGGGTGGCGAGCCTCATACCACCCGGATTGGCCCGGCGACCTGCGCTCTCGATAGGGTCGCGTGGTCGGTCCGCGAGTGCCCGGCGCCTGCTGGCTCCCGTGCTCGGACCGCCGTAGCGAACCCCACGACGCGCGTCGGGAGACCACGTGGATCTGTACGAGTACCAGGCCAAGGAACTGTTCCGCGCCCACGGCGTGCCGGCTCCGGACGGCACGGTGGTGACCACCGTCGATGACGCGGTCGCCGCAGCCGAGGCGCTCGGCCTGCCGGTGATGGTGAAGTCCCAGGTGAAGATCGGTGGCCGCGGCAAGGCCGGTGGCGTCAAGTTCGCCGCCACCATCGACGACGTCCGCACCCACGCCGGCAACATCCTCGGCCTGGACATCAAGGGCCACATCACCCGGCAGGTGCTGATCACCCCGGCGCAGCGACATCGCCGAGGAGTACTACGTCTCCTTCCTGCTCGACCGGTCCAACCGCACCTTCCTGGCGATGGCCACCCACGAGGGCGGCATGGAGATCGAGCAGCTCGCCGAGGAGCGGCCCGACGCGCTGGCGCAAGATCCCGGTCGACGCGCTGCACCGGCGTCGACGCGGCCAAGGCCGCCGAGATCGCCGACGCCGGCAAGTTCCCGGCCGAGGTCCGCGACCAGGTGATCGACGTGCTGCAGCACCTGTGGGAGACGTTCGTCGCCGAGGACGCCACGCTGGTCGAGGTCAATCCGCTGGTCAAGGACGACGACGGCACGGTCGTCGCGCTGGACGGCAAGGTGTCGCTGGACGAGAACGCCTCGCTTCCGGCACCCGGACCACGCCGCGCTGGTCGACAACGCCGCGGAGAACCCGCTCGAGGTGCGGGCCAAGGAGAAGCACCTCAACTACGTCAAGCTCGACGGCGAGGTCGGCATCATCGGCAACGGCGCCGGACTGGTGATGTCCACGCTGGACGTCGTCGCCTACGCGGGCGAGGCGCACGGCGGCGTCAAGCCGGCGAACTTCCTGGACATCGGCGGCGGCGCCAGCGCCGAGGTGATGGCCAACGGCCTGGACATCATCCTGACCGACCCGGACGTCAAGGCGGTGTTCGTCAACGTGTTCGGCGGCATCACCGCCTGCGACGCGGTGGCCAACGGCATCGTCCAGGCGCTCGGCGATCCTCGGGGACGAGGCCAACAAGCCGCTCGTCGTCCGGTTGGACGGCAACAACGTCGAGGAGGGTCGGCGCATCCTCACCGAGGCGGCGCATCCGCTGGTCACCCAGGCCGACACCATGGACGACGGCGCCGACAAGGCCGCCGAACTGCGCGCAACGCGGGAGTCTGAAGCAGATGGCGATCTTCCTGGACGAGAACTCCCGGGTCATCGTCCAGGGCATGACCGGGTCCGAGGGCATGAAGCACACCGCCCGGATGCTGGCCTCCGGCACGAACATCGTCGGCGGGGTGAACGCCCGCAAGGCCGGCACCACCGCCTCGTTCGACGGCGGACGACGCAGCCGGTGTTCGGCACCGTCGTCGAGGCGATCGAGAAGACCGGGGCGAACGTCTCGGTGCTGTTCGTGCCGCCGGCGTTCGCCAAGGACGCGATCATCGAGGCGATCGACTCCGGCATCGAGCTGGCCGTGGTGATCACCGAGGGCATCCCGGTGCACGACTCCGCGGTGGTCTGGGCGCACGCCGTGGCCACCGGCAGACAAGACCCGCATCATCGGGCCCAACTGCCCGGGCATCATCAGCCCCGGCAAGTCCAACGCCGGCATCATCCCGGCCAACATCACCGGCCCCGGCCGCGTCGGGCTGGTCTCCAAGTCCGGCACCCTGACCTACCAGATGATGTACGAGCTGCGCGATCTCGGGTTCTCCTCGGCCATCGGCATCGGCGGCGACCCGATCATCGGCACCACCCACATCGATGCGCTCGAGGCGTTCGAGGCCGACCCGGAGACCGAGGCGATCGTGATGATCGGCGAGATCGGCGGCGACGCCGAGGAGCGCGCCGCGGCCTTCATCGCCGACAACGTCAGCAAGCCGGTGGTCGGCTACGTCGCCGGGTTCACCGCGCCCGAGGGCAAGACGATGGGGCATGCCGGTGCCATCGTCTCCGGCTCGTCCGGGACCGCCGCGGCCAAGAAGGAAGCGCTGGAGGCGGTCGGGGTGAAGGTCGGCAAGACCCCGTCGGAGACGGCTCGGCTGCTGCGGGCCACCCTGAGCTGAGCCTCGAGCGCCGCATTTCCCAACGAACCCCCGGGTCCGACGCGTTGTCGTCCTGCGCCCGCGCCTGTTCTCCCGCGCCGGCCGTTGTTGCTCAGCGGCCATCCCGTGTTGAGCACGGTGCTCAAGACTGTTGGTATCCCGCGAGTTGATCATGGAACTCCCGACGGCACGTAACGGTCGTGACGGTATGAAGCTGGCAAAATGGGGGCGGCGAACGCCATGACCAACACCGCGGGTGTCGGTAGGGACAGCGGCGGCGTGGTTACGCCAAGCGACCGCTCGAGTACGACCGGGTGGGATAAGTTCGATCAGCAGGTGTCCGTCGGGGGCGCTCCACGTCGTCCGACGACCGACCGACGTGCAGGGCGAACGACGCCTTGCGACTGAGATGAGTGGGTGGAAGACATGAGTGGTCCATACGGCCCGCCCCCCGGCGGCGCTCCGCAAAGCCAGGGACCGCAGGGTCCGGGCGCTCCCGGCTCGTATCCAGGGCCTCCCGGACCCGCGCAGCCCGGACCCGCGCAGCCCGGCGGACCTGGGTTCGGCTCCGGTCAACCCGGTGGTTTCCAGGGACAGGGCGGCGGCTGGGCCGGCGGTCCCGGATACTCACCGGCCAAGCCGAAGGCCGCGTTGGGTCTGGACAAGATCCTTGCGCTGTCCGTGGCCGGACTCGGCGTCCTGAACTTCATCTGGGGCTTCCTGCCGGCCGTGAGCCTGCCGGCCGGAGCCCCCGACTCGGTGCCCACCTCGTTCTACGGACTCGGGCTACGGCTACCTGCCTGTGCTGCTGTTCGTGGCCGGGCTCCTCGCCCTCGGGCCGTGGGAGCCGAAGGGTCGCAACCTTGCGTTCCCTGTCGCGGTCGTGTCCGCGGTGGTCGCGATCGCGGCCGTGGCGACCTGGATCTCGGACAACATCTACTCGTCGGAGTCCGGCACCGGTAAGGGGATCGGTCTGATCCTGCTCGGGATCTTCGCGATCCTGCAGGCGCTCGCCGCCATCGGCGCCTGGCTGTTCGACGCCGGGATCATCAAGCAGGGTGCCAAGCCGGCCCCCGCGTTCGGTGGTGGCTTCGGCCCCGGCGGCCCGGGTTCGCACGGCCAGGGTCAGCCGGGCCAGGGTCACCCCGGCCCGGGACCACAGGGCCCCGGTCAGCAGGGCCCCGGTCAAGGTCCCGGCCAGCAGGGCTATTCGGCACCCGGTGGATACGGCGGCCAGCCCGGCCAAGGCCAGTCCGGAGCAGGCCCGTACGGTCCGGCCCAGTCCGGCCCGGCGCAGGGTGCACCGGGCCAGGGTGGTCCGGCCCAGGGTGGTTCGGCGCAGGGCGGGGCGAGTGGCCAATACGGCCAGTTCGGCCCGCAGGGCGGCGAGCCGTCCTTCGGGGCCCAGGGTGGCTACGCCCCGCACGCCCCGGTGGCTCCGGGTGATGCCTCCGGCGCCTTCCCGCAGCCCTCGACCAATGAGGACGACGGCGACGAGGGTCAGCACCCCGACGTCACCCAGCAGGTCCGCTTCTGACCTCCCGGCCGCGGTGTCTCCAAGCGGGGCGTGAGCATGAGCTCGCGCCCCGCTTGGCGTGTCCGAACCCGAAAGGTTGCCTCCAGGTCGGTCCTACCGGGCTCACCCGAGTCTTCGGCGGCCAACTGGAGGCAACTTTTCGGGTTCATCGGTTTCTCCCGGGCTCCGGTTGACGCCGGCCGACCGGCCCGGACGAATCCGCCCACCGGCGGCGCGCCTGACCTCGGCTCCGGAGCCGATCGTGTGACAGTGGCCCGGTGAGTTCCACGAGCACGCTGGCCCGGCCGTTGCTCGCGGCACCGGAGCCCGAGGATCCGCCGGCTCTCGGGCTCGTGCTGCTGGCCGCGGTGGTGCGCGCCGCGCTGATCGCGGTCAGTGGACTGGTGCTCGTCCTCGGTGTTGCCCTGCTGCTCTGGGCGGTGACCCCGAACAGCGGTTCCGAGCCCACCTCGTTGGTCCGTGGCGGGATCGGCGCCTTCGCGGCCGCCCACTTGCTGCCGGTGACCATCGGCACCACCACCCTGACTCTTCCGCCGATGCTGTTGACGCTGCTCTTCGGTGGGTTCCTGGCGGCCGGCGCCGCCCGCGGGCGGATCGTGGCGGACGGCCTGGTTGCCGAGGCGGCGTCCGTCGTCCTGGGCGCTGCTGCCTACACGGCCGTCGTCCTCGGTGCGGTCTACCTCGGCGCGCCGGCGGGCGCGGTGGATCTGCGGGACGGCTGGCGGGCGGGGCTGTTCGCGCTGGTCGCCGCCTCCCTCGGAACTGCTGTGCGTGGCACCGCATGGCGAGCTCGATGGATCGGGGGTACGCCGCACTGGTTGCAGGTCGGCGTCCGCACCGGCGTGGCCGGGCTGATGATGCTGGTCGCCGGCGGCGCGGTGGTCCTCGTCGTCGCCTTGGTGCGTTCGGTCACCACGGCCGCCGCCGTCGGGGAGGTGGCCGCGCCGACCGCAGGAGACGCCTTAGGGATGGCCGTACTCGGCGTGGTCTATCTGCCCACCGCGGTGCTCGCGGCCACCGGTTACGCCACCGGTCCCGGGTTCCAGATCGGCGCCGGCACCTACTCGCCGCTCGGTAGCCACGGGATCGAACTCCCGGCCGTCCCACTGCTGGCCGCGGTCCCGCCGACCGGTACCCCGCATCTGTTGACCCTGGTGGTCTTCCTGGTGCCGGTGGTCGGCCGCGGTCGTGGTCGGCGTGGCGGTTGTTCGCCGCCTCACCACCAGGTCAGAACGACTTCTCGCGGCCGCCATGGCCGGGCTCACCGCCGCCGCCATACTCACGGCCCTGCTGGCTGTCGCCGGTGGGGGCATCACCGGAAGCACCTGGGCGCACCTGGGCGTTCCGCTGGGCTGGTACGCCGCGGCGGTCGCAGTAGATGTGGGCGTTCCGGCGATGGCCTGGGCCGGGGTGGCCGGCTGGACCGGCGTGCCGTGGCGGCCCGCGGTCATCGGGACGGCTGAACGCATCGAGGGTGGGTCGGAGCCGGACGGATCGACCGAGGCCACGGACCTCGACGGGTCAGGCGAGGATGCAACCGCGAAACCTCCCGAGGTGCTGGTCTGGGACATCACCGAGGGACCACCGGCCGACGAGGTCACCAACCTCGTCGAGGCGGTCGAACCAGGCGTGGCGGGACGGGCCGATGCGGCCGGGCCGCGCGAGGTGAAACCCGACGAGGCGCCCATCGGCGACGCGGAGCCGCTGGAGGCCGGCCCGGTAACCGCCGATCTTGCGGCCGATGAAGCACACCCGTACGTGGTCGACACAGTTCTCGTCGAGGCAGACCCGGATGTCAGTGAGAAGGCTCCGGTCGAAACCGAGTTCGTCCAGGCCCAGCCGAGCCGACTACGGGTGAGCAGGTCGACCCACAGGCCGCCCAGGGCGCCGGCGTCGCCCGAGCCTTCCGAAGTCACGGTTTGCTGCACCGACGCCGGCGCTGACCTCCGCGAACTGCGACCGGGCCGAGCTCCCGTCGCGAACTCGATCCAATGCCGAAGTGCCCCCGGATCCAGGCCTCGCGCGGCCGCACGTAGGCTGAACCAGCCCGAGTGGACGAGCGCGAAGAGGACCAGTGACCGAACCTGCCGGCGACGCTTCGCAGCCCGCCGACAGCTCGTTCCGGCTCGTCGTGCTGATCTCCGGTGGGGGGTCCAACCTGGCCGCGTTGCTCGATGCCCAGCGCGACGGCACGCTCGGCGCGATCGTCGTCGGCGTCGGCGCCGACCGGCCCGCCGCCGGGCTCGACATCGCCCGCCGGGCGGGGATCCCCACGTTCGTCGAACGGGTCGGCGATCATCCCGATCGGGCGACGTGGGACCGAGCGTTGACCGCCGACGTCGGCGCGCACCGGCCGGATCTGGTCGTCTCCGCCGGTTTCCTCAAGCTGGTCGGCCAGGAGTTCCTGGACGCCTTCGGCGATCGCTACCTGAACACGCACAACGCGCTGCTGCCCTCGTTCCCCGGCATGCACGGCCCGGCCGACGCATTGGCCTACGGGGTGAAGATCGCCGGCGCGACCCTGTTCTTCGTGGACGACGGCGTGGACACCGGCCCGATCCTGGCGCAGGTCGCGGTGCCGGTCGAGGACGACGACACGGTGGACACGCTGACCGAGCGGATCAAGCGGGCCGAACGGCAACAACTCGTGGAGCAGGTGCGACGGCTGGCCCGGCAGGGTTGGCGCATCGAGGGCAGGAAGGTCATCATCCCATGACGGCAACGGCATCCGAAGCCAGCGAGTACACCGAACCGGCGTCCGACGTCGAGGCCGAGCGCACCTCGACCGGCCGACGACCGCTGCGCCGGGCGCTGATCTCGGTGTACGACAAGACCCGCCTGGTCGAACTCGGCACCGCGCTCGGCGCGGCGGGCGTGGAATTGGTGTCGACCGGCTCGACCGCGCGCACGCTGTCCGAAGCCGGTATCCCGGTGACGCCGGTCGAGCAGATCACCGGATTCACCGAATGTCTCGACGGCCGGGTGAAGACGTTGCACCCGGCGGTGCACGGCGGACTGCTGGCCGACACCCGCCGCCCGGAACACCTGGCCCAGATCGCCGAGCTGGGCATCGCAGCCGTTCGATCTGGTGGTGTGCAACCTGTACCCGTTCCGGGACACGGTGGCCTCCGGCGCCGGCATCGACGAATGCGTCGAGCAGATCGACATCGGCGGGCCGTCGATGATCCGGGCCGCCGCGAAGAACCACCCGAGCGTCGCGGTGGTCGTCGAGCCCAGCGGCTACGACCAGGTGTTCGCCGCTCTGCGCGCCGACGGGTTCACCCTGGCCCAACGGCAGGCGTTGGCCGCCAACGCGTTCGCCCACACCGCGAGCTACGACGTGGCGGTGGCGTCGTGGATGCACACGGTGCTCTCGCCGCCGGCGGACGGCTGGCCGGCCTGGACCGGCGCCACCTGGGAACGCTCGGCGGTGTTGCGGTACGGCGAGAACCCGCACCAATCGGCGGCGCTGTACCGGCACTGGCGCGGCGGCCTGGCCACCGCGGAACAGGTTGCACGGCAAGGAGATGAGCTACAACAACTACGTCGACATCGACGCCGCCTGGCGGATGGCCACCGATTTCGCCGCACCCACCTGCGCGATCGTCAAGCACGCCAACCCCTGTGGCATCGCCAGCGTCCCGGGTGGCACGGACGAGGACATCGCCCTGGCCCACGAGCGGGCGCTGGCCTGCGACCCGGTCTCGGCGTTCGGCGGCGTCATCGCGGTCAACCGAGTGGTGACCACCGAGTTGGCCGAGCAGATCGCCGAGGTGTTCACCGAGGTGCTGGCGGCCCCCGGGTTCACCGAGGCCGCGCTGTCCGTGCTGACCCGGAAGAAGAACATCCGGCTGCTGGTGTTGCCGACCGATGCCACGCCGGATCCGGTTGAGTTCAAGGCGATCTCCGGCGGGATCCTGGCCCAGACCCGAGATGGGTTGGATGCTCCCGGCGACGGTGTGGACGGCTGGACCCTGGCCGCCGGCGAGCCGGTGGACCGACGCGACCCTGGACGACCTCGAGTTCGCCTGGCGGGCCTGCCGTTCGGTCAAGTCGAACGCGATCCTGCTGGCCGCCGGCGGCGCCTCGGTGGGCATCGGCATGGGCCAGGTGAACCGGGTCGACTCGGCCCGGCTCGCGGTGGAGCGGGCGGGGGAGCGGGTCGGGACGGCGGTGGCCGCCTCCGACGCGTACTTCCCGTTCCCCGATGGTCTGGAAGTCCTGGCGTCGGCCGGGGTCAGGGCCGTGGTCCAGCCCGGCGGATCGGTACGCGACCCCGAGGTGATCGCGGCCGCCGAGGCGGCCGGCGTCAGCATGTACTTCACCGGCGTCCGGCACTTCTTCCACTGAACGAGCTGACGAGGACCGGACCTGACGGGGGACAGCTGTGCTCGAATTGACCGAGAGTGCCTACGAAGGTGAGGATTTCACCGAGGTCGACCTGAGGTCGGTCACGCTGACCGCGATCACCTTCGTCGACTGTGACTTCGCCGGAGCCACCCTGGCCGGTGCCCGGACCAGCCGGGTCAGCTTCGAGCGCTGCGACTTCACCAACGCCGAGCTGTACGGCACCACCCATCAGGGAAGTTCCTTCGTCGCCTGCACGTTCGACCGGACCGCGTGGCACTCATCGACGCTGACCGGCTGCCGGCTGACCGGCTCGACGTTCACCGACTGCCGGCTGGTGCCGTTGACGCTGACCGACTGCGATCTCACGCTGGTGTCTCTGGCCGGGGCTCGGCTGCGCCAAGACCGATCTGTCGGGCCTGCGGTTGCGGGAAGCCAACCTCACCGGCGCCGACCTGTCCTCCTGTGTGCTCCGCGGCGCGGACCTGGGCGGCGCACGGACCGTCGGGGTCGAGCTGTCCGGGGCCGACCTGCGCGGCGCACTGGCCGACGCGTCGTTGTGGGTCGGGGCCAAGCTGCGCGGGGCGAGGGTCGACGTCGACCAGGCCGTGCTGTTCGCCGCCGCCCACGGTTTGCTCATCGGAGCCCCGGAGGGCGAGTAGGCGCAGCCCCCGGACCGGCGAGTCCACAGCGGACCAGCCGACTCGGCGGTCGTGGCAGGATCGGGTCTCGTGACGGCAACGATCCTGGACGGCAAGGCGACCCTCGCGACGGTGAAGCGCGAGCTGCGCGTGCGTCTCGCCGCCCTCGCCGAGCGCGGCGTCGTCCCCGGACTGGGCACCGTGCTGGTCGGCGACGACCCCGGCAGTCGGTGGTACGTCGCCGCCAAGCACAAGGACTGCGCCGAGATCGGCATCCGGTCCATCCAGCGTGAACTGCCGGCCGGCACGACCCAGGCCGAGGTCGAGTCGGTGGTCGACGAGCTCAACGCCGACCCGACAGTGCACGGCGTTCCTGGTCCAACAGCCGACCGGATTGGACGAGTTCGCCATCCTGTCCCGGGTCGATCCGGCCAAGGACGTGGACGGTCTGCATCCGTACAACCTGGGCTCGTTGGTGTTGGGTCACGCGGCGCCGGAACCGTGCACCCCGGCCGGCATCATCGAACTGCTGCGCCGCTACGACGTACCGATCGCCGGCGCCGAGGTGGTGGTCATCGGCCGCGGCATCACCGTCGGCCGGCCGCTGGGGGTGCTGCTGTCCCGGCGCAGCGAGAACGCCACGGTCACGTTGTGCCACACGGGCACCCGGGATCTGGCCGCGCACGTGCGGCGGGCCGACATCGTCGTTGCCGCTGCGGGCGTGCCTGGCCTGGTGACCGCGGACATGGTCCGGCCCGGCGCCGCTGTCCTCGATGTCGGGGTCTCCCGGGTCGACGGCAAGATCGCCGGTGACGTTGCGTCGGGCGTCGCCGAGATCGCCGGGTTCGTCGCCCCGAACCCGGGCGGCGTCGGGCCGATGACCAGGGCGATGCTGCTGTCCAACGTGGTCAGGGCCGCCGAAAGCCACGCCGTCGAAGCCGCCTGATGGCCACCAGCCGCCTGGTCCGCGCGCTGCCGATGACGGCGGTCATGCTGATCGTGGCGTTCGCCTTCGTCCTGATCGTCACCGCACACTGGCGCAAGGGCGCGGCGGCTCTTGGGCTGGCCGCACTGCTGGCGGCGGTCCTCCGGTTGGTGTTGCCGGAGAACAAACTCGGGCCGCTCGTGGTGCGCAGCCGCGCGTTCGACGTGTTCTTCCTGCTGGTGCTGGCGGCAGCGATGGGCCTGCTCTCGTTCGGGTTCTATGTGTTCGGAACATCACCCATCCAGCGGATGTGATCGTGGCCCGACCGCCGACCGATGTGACCCTGCGGGTCACTCGTCGGGCTTCTCCAAACGGGCGAAAACCTGTTGCCAGCATTGCTGTCTCCTCATCGGTGAGCCGGCTGCCGAACTCCCGCTGGATGCCGGTCATGTGCACCAGGGCGGCCGACCGCAGGGCGGCCCGGCCCGATCGGGTGAGGGCCACGATCACACCCCGGCCGTCCGTCGGATCCGGCTTGCGGATCACCAGACCTGCCTGTTCCATCCGCTCGACCTTGCGGGAGAGCCCCGGCTGGCTGAGCAGGACCTTGCCGACCAGGTCGCGCAGCCGCAGTTTGCCGCCGGCCTCGGACAGCTGGACGAGCACGTCGTAGGTGCCCAGGGGGACCTTTCCGGCCTGGTCGAGGTCGGTCGACAGGCGCGCCATGATGCGGGCATACGCGTGCAGCATGGACACCCAAGCCTCGAGTTGCCGTTCACCGACCGGTGCCATCTGCGCTCGCCCCCGACCCGCGTGCCGCCGACCGCTGGTGCCCTGTCTGGGCATCGCGGTGTCCGGTGTTCAGGACCAAACGGTACGTTCTGCTCACAGATGGTGCAGCACGATTCGGCCGCGGTCAGCGCGTCGGAGTTGTAGCAGTACGCTTGTCCTGCGAAGAATTCGTCGAAAGGAAGCGCCCCGGGTATGAGCAAGATCAAGGTGAAGGGCACCGTCGTCGAACTCGACGGCGACGAGATGACCCGCATCATCTGGAAGTTCATCAAGGACCAGCTGATCCTGCCCTACCTGGATGTCGACCTCGAGTACTACGACTTCGGCATCGAGAGTCGGGACGCCACCGACGACCAGATCACCGTCGACGCGGCGAACGCGATCAAGAAGCACGGCGTCGGCGTCAAGTGCGCCACCATCACCCCGGACGAGGCCAGGGTGGAGGAATTCGGGCTCAAGAAGATGTGGCGGTCGCCCAACGGCACCATCCGCAACATTCTCGGCGGCGTGATCTTCCGCGAGCCGATCGTCATCTCCAACATCCCGCGGCTGGTGCCCGGGTGGACCAAGCCGATCGTGGTCGGCCGTCATGCGTTCGGTGACCAGTACCGGGCGACCGACTTCAAGGTGCCCGGCGCCGGCACCGTCACCATCACGTTCACCCCGGCCGACGGCTCCGCGCCGATCGAGCACGAGATCGTCAAGGTGCCCGAGGACGGCGGTGTGGTGATGGGCATGTACAACTTCAACGACTCGATCGCCGACTTCGCCAGGGCGTCGTTCGCCTACGGACTGCAGCGCGGCTACCCGGTGTACCTGTCGACGAAGAACACGATCCTCAAGGCCTACGACGGCGCGTTCAAGGACATCTTCCAGCAGGTGTTCGACGACGAGTACGCGTCGGCGTTCTCCCAGGCCGGTCTGACCTACGAGCACCGGCTGATCGACGACATGGTCGCCTCCGCGCTGAAGTGGGAGGGCGGCTACGTCTGGGCCTGCAAGAACTACGACGGTGACGTGCAGTCCGACACGGTCGCCCAGGGCTTCGGCTCGCTCGGCCTGATGACCTCGGTGCTGATGACCCCGGACGGCCGCACCGTCGAGGCCGAGGCCGCGCACGGCACCGTCACCCGGCACTACCGCCAGCACCAGGCCGGCAAGCCGACCTCTACCAACCCGATCGCCTCGATCTACGCGTGGACCGGCGGACTGAAGCACCGCGGCAAGCTGGACGGCACCCCCGAGGTCACCGGCTTCGCGGAGGCGCTCGAGGACGTGATCATCAAGACCGTCGAGAGCGGCAAGATGACCAAGGACCTGGCGCAGCTCGTCGGGCCCGAGCAGGCCTGGCTGACCACCGAGGACTTCCTGGCCGCGCTGGACGAGAACCTGCAGGCCCGGCTGGGCTGAGCGCTTCGCGTTCGGTCAGCCGTGCGAGCGGCGTCCGGGGGAAACGGGCGCGGCGTCGGGATCGACGAGCTCGGACGGCAGCGCGATGTTCACTCGTGGTGCGGCCGTCCGCAGCACGACCGCGGAGTTGCGGACATACACCCGATCGATCTTGGCGTACGGGATGGTCGAGCTGCCCAGCGCTCCGGCGAACGTGACACGGTCCTGGCCCCAGGCTGCGGTGGTGACGACGCCGGAGCGGTAGTTCCGCCGGAAGGTGAGGAGCAGTTCGACTGCCGTCAGGAGGACCAGCACCACGATGGCGATCACGAAGAACACCAGGTTGAGCCCGAGGGACTGGTCCGTGTTCGGCAGCAGGCTGTAGACCACTACGGCGATCAACAGGACGGCGACGGCAGCCAAGAACGACGGCCGGGTGAGCCGGATCGGCAGAAACGCGGACGTCATCCGCCACGCCGTGCCGGAGTTCGCGGTGAAGGTGCGGGTCGGCACGGACCTCGCGGTCTCAGGGCCAGGGTCATCGGTCACCGACCCATGGTGGCAGGCTGTCCTGGCTCGGTGACTCGTTTGTCACAACTCGGCGGGCGCGACCCGGTCCGACCGGTCGGGTCGCGTTTCCCCGGGAACGTCCTTGGCTCGGCGAGGGACCGTGATGTCACGCACCGGCGGGCTCGGGTGATTCGGCTGGAGCACGACGACCTGCGCTGAGCGCGGTCGGCGGGAGATGAGTTGCCGGGCGCGATGGACGTCCTTGTGGACAGAGCCGTCCGCCGGACGGATCGTCAGCAGGAAATCCGGGCCACCGCGGTCTGCGGACGTTCCGTCATGGTGGATTCGTCGTCGGCAATCTGCGGCCGATCGGGCTGTGGACACCCTCGGACCTCGGCACAAGGGTGTCTGGCTCGCCTTGACGGCGGTATCTCGCACCCGGCCGCCCGGCCTACGGTCGGAGCCAGACCACTTCAGCGGGAAGCGGCCATCCGGCGTTGGGAGGAACCGCAATGTTCATCCAGATCATCCAGGGTCGGTGCACCAGGGAAGCGGAGATGCGCGCTGCCCTCGACTCCTGGCGCGCCACCTGTGAGCCCGGGGCCGACGGCTATCTCGGCGGCACCTACGGCTTCACCGACGACGGCATGTTCATCGCCGTCGTCCGCTTCGAGAGCGAGGAGATGGCCGCGCTCAATTCCCAGCGTCCCGAGCAGGGCGCCTGGTGGGCGGCCACCGAGAAGCTGTTTGACGCGCCGCCGGAGTTCCACGACTGCCGCGACGTGATGATGATGTTGGGCGGTGGGTCGGACGAGGCGGGATTCGTGCAGATCATGCGCGGCAAGCTGACCGATCCGGAGCGGGCGAAGGCGATGTTCAACGAGATGGAATCGTCGCTTCAGCAGGCGCGGCCGGACATCATGGGCGCCACGCTGGCCATCGAGGATGACGGGTCGTTCATGGAGACTGTCGCGTTCACCTCGGAGGCCGCGGCCCGGGACGGCGAAATGCAGGAGATGCCGGCGGATGTTCGCGAGCGGATGGAATCGGCCATGACGGTCGAGCAGTTCATCGACCTGCACCACCCGTTCTTCGCCACGCACGCCTGATCCCGTCGCCGCGGGCCACTTCGAGGCTCGGCATCGGGTGGTCGAGCTGAACCGTGAGCAGGGAAAGCCGGCCGGCCGGACTCTGCTGACGGTTCAGCCGATGTGACTCGGTCGACGGGCGACCCCGGGCTACCGGGACGGCGGCGGGTTCGCGGCCGCGTGCAGCCAGCTAGGTTGATCAGGTGCCCGCCCGGCCGCTTCGCGACCCAGAACCTGCCGCCCGAACGGGGTGCCGGCGGTGAACAGCCTGGTCGGCGAGATCCTGCTGGTCCTGCTGTTCATCCTGATCGGCGGCACGTTCAACGCGTCCGAGATCGCCCTGATCTCGCTGCGGCAGAGCCAGGTCGAGCAGCTGGCGGCGACCAAGGGTGTCCGCGGCCGCCGGCTGGCGCAAGCTGGTGTCCGACCCGAACCGGTTCCTGGCCTCGGTGCAGATCGGCGTCACCGTCGCCACCATGCTGTCGTCGGCGTTCGGCGCGGCCACGGTGTCCGAACGGGTCGCCGACGTACCTGGTGACGAGGCCGGGATGTCGGCCGGGTGCGGCCAGCGGGCTCGCCCTGGTCGGCGTCACGCTGGTCATCTCGTTCTTCTCGCTGGTGCTCGGCGAGCTCGCGCCCAAGCGGCTCGGCCTGCAGCGCAGCGAGACCATCGCGCTGATCGCCTCCGGCCCGCTGACGGCGATGGCCAGGCTGTTCCGGCCGGTGGTCTGGCTGCTCGGCGTCTGCACGAACGCGCTCGTCCGGCTGCTCGGCGGCGACCCGAGCCAGGGCGGCGTGGTGATCACCCAGGAGGAGCTGCGGTCGCTGGTCGCCGCGCCACGAGTACCTGTCGCACGGTCGAGCGGCAGATGATCGACGACGTCTTCGACGCCGAGCAGACCCTGGTCCGCGAGGTGATGGTGCCCCGGCCCGAGGTCGAGTTCCTGCCGTCGTCGCTGTCGCTGTCCCGGGCCGCCCGGATCGCCGTCGCCCATCCGCACTCCCGGTTCCCGGTGATCGGCGCGCGACGCCGACGACGTGGTCGGCGTCGTGCACCTGCGCGACCTGCTGGTGCCGGCGCATCCGCTGGGCCGGGCGGCCACCGTCGGCGACGTGAGCACGCCGGTCACCGTCATCCCCGGGACCAAGAACGTGCTCGAGGCGCTCCACGAGATGCGCCGCTCCGGCGCAGCACCTGGCCGTGGTCGTCGACGAGTACGGCGGCACCGACGGCATCGTCACCCTCGAGGACCTGATCGAGGAGATCGCCGGCGAGATGACCCGAACGGGCCGACGGCGCCGAGCCGCGGCGAACCGCGGGCGGCCGCCGGCCCACGAGGTCGACGGTCGGATCAACCTCGACGACTTCGCGGAGGTCACCGGTCTCGACCTGCCGACCGGCCCGTACGACACCGTCGCCGGCTACCTGATGGCCGTGCTCGGCCGGCTGCCCGCGGAAGGCGACGGGGTGGAGGCTCGACGGCCGCGTCCTGACGGTGCGGAGATGGACGGCCGACGGGTCGCCCGGATCGGGGTCAGCGCCGGTCCGGCCGGCGCCCGCCGAGGCGCCGGCGACCGGATGCACCCGCGGTCCCCACGCACGGAGCCGCCCTCACGCGGATGGGAAGATCGGACGCATGTCCGCAGCGCCTCGCCCGTCCCCGCGTGCTGTCCGGCATCCAGCCGACCGCCGACTCGTTCCACGTCGGCAACTACCTCGGCGCGCTGCGCCAGTGGGTCGAGCTGCAGGAGACGCACGAGACCTTCTATTCGATCGTCGACCTGCACGCGATCACCGTCGAGCACGACCCGGCGCTGCTGCGGTCGCGCACCCGGGTCGCCGCCGCCCAGCTGCTGGCGCTGGGCATCGATCCCGAGCGGTCGACCCTGTTCGTCCAGTCGCACGTGCCGGCGCACACCCAGTTGAGCTGGGTGCTGGAGTGCCTGACCGGCTTCGGCGAAGCGGGACGGATGACCCAGTTCAAGGACAAGTCGGCCAAGAGCGGCACCGATCGCACGTCAGCGTCGGGCTGTTCACCTATCCGATCCTGCAGGCGGCGGACATCCTGGCCTACCAGGCCGACGCGGTGCCGGTCGGCGAGGACCAGCGGCAGCACCTGGAGCTGACCCGCAATCTGGCCCAGCGGTTCAACGCCCGCTTCGGCCCGACGCTGACCGTGCCCGAGCCGTACATCCTCAAGGCGACCGCGAAGATCTACGACCTGACCGATCCGACGGCCAAGATGAGCAAGTCGTCGCCCGGGCGGCTCGCTGGACCTGCTGGCCGACGTCAAGGCGTCGGTGAAGAGGATCAAGTCGGCGGTGACCGACACCGGCCGGGAGATCCGGTTCGACGAGGCGGCCAAGCCGGGCGTGTCCAACCTGCTCACCCTGCTGTCGGTGTTCACCGGCACGCCGATCCCCGACCTGGAGATTGCCTACCAGGGCAAAGGGTACGGAGATCTCAAGGGCGATCTCGCCGACGCGTTCGCCGCGTTCGTCCTTCCCGTTGCAGCGGCAGGTCGGTGACTACCTCGCCGACCCGGCTGAATTGGACAGGATGCTCGCGCTGGGTGCGGACCGGGCCAACGAGGTCGCCGCTGGGACGGTCGAATCCGTCTATGACAGGGTGGGGTTCCTGACCCGCTGACCGGCGGCGACGGGGAACGTCGGCGCAGGAAGGGGTACCGCGATGGCCAGCCCGAGGACGGATCTGTATCGGCCGAGAACCGAGGTGGACCGGATCGTCGCCGCCCGGACGGCCGACGGAGGCTACGGTCGAGAAGCCGGAGCCGGACAAGAAGGCGTCCGCTCCGACAACCCTGCTGAAACGAATCATGGGCCGGTCGGGCATCGCGCACCTGATCCGAGCCTTCGAGCGGTACAGCGAGCGGCTGGGCTGCGCAGTTCGCCGGCGCCATCACCTACTTCTCGCTTCCTGGCGCTGGTGCCCCTGCTGATGGTGGCCTTCGCCGTCGTCGGATTGTCCTGTACAACCGTCCCGATCTGGTGACCGAGATCGCCACTCGGATCTCGGCGGCCCTGCCCGGCTCTCTGGGCGACGAGATCGCGAAGGTCATCGACACCGCGGTCGCGTCCCGGTACAGCGTCGGCATCGTCGGTCTGGTGATCGCGCTGTACTCGGGGATCGGCTGGATGGGCAATCTGCGAGAGGCGGTCCGCGCCCAGTGGCGGCCCAAGTGCGAGGAGCCGGCTGAGCGCAAGGACAACTTCGTCGTCGCGTTGCTGAAGAACCTGGTCAACCTGGCCGGGCTTGGGATCGCAATCGTGCTCTCGCTCGCGCTGACCGCCGCGGCCGGAACGGCGCAGAGCTGGGTGCTGACCCACCTCGGCGCTCGACGACGTGACGTGGCTTCAAGCCGATCTTCTCGATCCTCACGTTCGCTGATCGCCATCGGCGCCGATGTGGTGATCTTCTACTGGCTCTACTCGCGACTGCCCGAGCCGCACTACCGGCCGCCTAGCAAGGCGCTGTGGCGGGGCGCCCTGGTGGCCGCGGCGGCGTTCGAGATCTTGAAGTTCGTTCTCACCTTCTTCCTGCCGCGACTTTCGTCGCCGACCGCGGTGGTGTTCGGGTCCATCATCGGTGTGCTGTTGTTCATCAATTTCGTCTCGCAGATGTTGCTGTTCGTCGCCGCGTGGATCGCCACAGCACCCGGTATGGATTACGACGAAGCCAAGAACAAGCTGCCGGAAGTTCCCGGCCCGCCCATGCACATGGATCGCGGTATGGGTACCGGTGAGGCGATCGGACTGGTCAGCGTCGGCGCGGCTGCAGGCTGGCTCGGCGGCCGGCGGGCCGGCCGCAGGGGATGAGATCGGCGTCAAGTCGGCGGCACGTCGCACAGGATCCGGTCATGCGGCCGAAACGCAACGTTGACCCGCCGGAACTTTCCCCGGGCGACCCGTCCCGCCACGATGCGCACATGGCTCTCGTTGCGGAACCCGATACCGGCCTGCTCGGCGACCGGCACTACGGCGCGAAGGTGGTCGCCGTCGAACCCGGCGGCGCCGAGGTGATCCCGCTGGCCGAACGACACGGCCGGCCGATCCAGCTGCTGTGGACCTGGACATCGCCGAACATGGAGTTCGCGACCGATCTACGTCGGCGCGCTCGGCATCATCTTCGGGCTGAGCTTCTGGCAGACCGTTCGCCGCGATCGTGCTCGGCACCGCGCTCGGCTCGCTGTCGCACGCGCGTGCTGTCCAGCTGGGGGCCGTCCACCGGGTTCTGCCAGATGGTGCTGTCCCGCCGGGCCTTCGGCTACCGCGGCAACATCCTGCCGGCCGGGATCAACTGGCTGGTCGCCGGCGTCGGCTGGTTCGCGGTGAACAGCGTCAGCGGCGCGCTCGCGCTGGCCGCCCTGACCGGGCTGAACAAGTACCGTCAGCCTGGTCATCGTCGTCGCCTGCATGCTGGCGTTGGCCTTCTTCGGGCACAACCTGATCCAGGTGTTCGAGAAGTACGCCGCGCCGGTGCTGACCGTCGATCTTCGTGGTCGGCGGCATCGTGCATCCTGACCAAGGCCGACACACGTCGGCCCCCGGCGCGCCGTTCCCCGGCGCGCTTCTGGGTGCTGCTCGCCGCGACCTTCGGCTACGCCGCCGGCTGGAACCCGTACGCCTCGGACTACACCCGCTACCTGCCCGCCGGCACCGGACGCAAGGCCGGGATCTACGCCGGGCTCGGCGTTCTCGTCTCCTGCGTCCTGCTCGAGACGTTCGGCGCGGCCGCCTTCACCGTGCTCGGCGGCGGACTGTCGACGGCAACCCGACCGACGGCTACACCGGCTTGCTGCCGGGCTGGCTGGGCAAGCTTGACCCTGCTCGGCATCGCGCTCGGCGCGATCGCGGCCAACGCTCTGAACATGTACTCGAGCGCGATCTCGTTCGCCGCCATGGGGATCAAGCTGCCGACGCCGTCGATCCGTGCGGTCGATCGCGGTGGTGATGTCGCTCGCCGGCTTCGTGGTGGCGGCGATCGGCCTGAACAACATCGGCTCCTACGAGAACTTCCTGCTGGTGATCGCCTACTGGGTCGGGCCCTGGCTGGGCGTGGTGTTCGCCGATCGGTTGCTACGCCGATTCCGCACCGGCGAGACGGTCTACACCGACCGCGCACTACAAGAACTGGGCCGGCCCGATCGCCATGCTCGTCGGCGCCGTGGTCTCGATCTGGCTGTTCTCGGCCCAGACAGCAGTACACCGGCCCGGTCGCGAAGGCGTTGCCGGCGATCGGCGACATGACGTTCGTGGTCGGCTTCCTGCTGGCGTTCGGCATCTACGCCGCGCTGCTCAAGCCGCTTGGCCGATCCGATCACAGTTACGCGGAGCAGCCGGCCGCCGTCGGTGACGGTCGCGGCTCGACGTGACCAGTAGCGTTCCGATCATCGACCTGGGGCCGTGGTTCTCCGGGGATGCCGGACGGCCGCGTCGCGGTCGCCGCCCAGGTCGACGCGGCGCTGCAGTCCGTCGGCTTCTTCCTGGTCACCGGCCACGGCGTGAGCCGCGAGGAGCGAGCGGCGGTCCGGTCCGCGGCCCGGGCGTTCTTCGCGCTCCCCGACGAGGTCAAGCGGCGGTACGCGGTGACGGTCGGCGGTCGCGGTTGGCTGCCGCCGGGTGTCGAGGCGAACGGCTACTCCGAAGGCACCGAGACCCCACCGGATCTGAAGGAGTCGTACTCGGTCGGGGCCGACGGAGAAGACCGGCGACGCCGCGGTCGATGACTTCTGGTTCGCCGAGAACGTCTGGCCCGCCGAGGTTCCCGAGATGGAGGCGGTGGTCGGCGGCTACCTGGGCCGGATGCGGGCGTTGGCCGACGAGCTGCTGGTGATCGCGGCGGCGGCGTTGGGTCTGGACGCGCGACTTCTTCACCCGGCACACCGTCGCACTCCACCTACACGATGAACATCAACTGGTACCCGCCGATGTCGGTGGCCGGCGAGCCCGAGGACGGACAGTTCCGGATCGGGCCGCACACCGATTTCGGCACGTTCACCATCCTGGACCGGGAGCCCGGCAAGGGTGGTCTGCAGGTGTGGAATCCGGCCGGCGAATGGGAGGACGCGCCGTACGACCCGGACGCGTTCACCATCAACACCGGTGACCTGTTGGCGCGCTGGAGCGGCGACCGCTGGATGTCCAACCGGCATCGGGTCCTGCCGCCGCAGGCCGAGGCGCCGGACGAGGACCTGGTGTCGCTGGTGTACTTCTACGAGTGCGACCACGACGCGTTGGTCGAGCCCCTGCAGCCGCCGATCGGCCGGCCGAATTCTCATCAGCCCGTCGTCGCCTCGGTGTTTCTCAAGCGACTGCTGGACGCCATCACCGTCGGGTAGCGGTCCGTCGGGCCCCTGGACCAACCGCGACCCGGTCGCTCTCAACGGCCGAGCAGGACGACTCCCTTACCGCCCACCGTGCCGGCCTCCATGTCCCGGTGCGCCGCGACGATGTCGTCCAGTCGGTAGGTCCGACCCACCGGAACGCGGGCGCGTCCGGAGCCCACCGCATCGAGGAAGTCCTGGAGCACGCTGGCCGGCAGGCCCGTGACGTCGCCGGAATAGGTGGTGAGCCGGACCCCGTTGGGGATCAGTCCATCGGGTAGAAGTTCTTGATGGTCCAGGTGTCGGACAGCATGCCGGTGAAGCAGACCGTGCCGCCGCTGCGGACAGCGCGGAGGGTGTCGCCGAGGACGTCGACACCCACAGTTCCACGGCGCCGTCGACGCCACCGGGGACGAACGCCCGAACGGCTTCGGCAATCCGGCCGTCGTCGACGAGAACGTGCTCGACACCGACGCTCTCCAGCAATGCGTACCTGGTCGCGGACCGGGTCGTGGCGAGCACGGTGAGCCCGCGGAGCCGACCCAGGCGCGAGGGTCAGTCCCACCGACGACGTCCCCGCGGATCAACAGAGTGTCGCCCGGCGTCGGCCGCACGCCGATCTCGAGCGATCCGTTGGCAGTCTGCAGCATCTCGGGAACGGCGCCGAGCACCTCCCAGGGGAGGTCGGAGCGGAACGGGATGACCTGACCGCCGGCACCAGGACGAATTCGGCGTACCCGCCGTCGAACTCGCGGCCCATGCCGCCCATCATCGTCATCACCTGCGTGCCGGCCGCGAACTCGTTCCCCGGAGCGCTCTCGACGATTCCGGTGGCCTCGATTCCGGGGATGCGTGGGAACGAGCCGGTGCTGGCCTGCCCGCGGCGGAAGTGCAGTTCTGACCGATTGAGCCCGAACGCCGTGACCCGGATCAGCACCTCGCCGGCTGTGGGACCGGCACCGGGACGTCGCGTAAGTGAAGGACCTCGGGTCCGCCCGGTGCCTCGACGATCACCGCCCGCATGTTGTCGTCACGCCGTGGCCGCCTGTTCGGTCCGTGACCGATGACGTTCGAGGAACGGATCGACCGCGGCGTGGTAGGCGGCCGGGTCGTCGCGCCGCACGCAGTGTCCGACCCCCGGGATCCTGGCGATCTTGATCAGCGGATTGTCGAGTTCGGTTTCGGTGGGTGCCATCTCGCCATCCTTGGGTACGACGAACAAGGTCGGGATGGTCACCTCGGCCAGCAGGGTGGGCCAGTCCGCGGGTCCGAGGTTCAGACCCGCGCGGATCATCCGGCGGTCGACGAGCGGTTTGCAGTCGGCCCAGGCGTCGATCTCGTCGGCGGTCCAGGAGGAGTCGCGCCGCATCCTGGTCTTTTCTGCGGTGGTACCGGCGGCGAATGCGTCGAGGAACACCTCTTGGTGCGCGACGAACTCGGGATCCGGTGTGGCCTCGCCGCTCGGTCGGGCCGGATCCTCCAGCACGAGGGCGCGGACCAACTCGGGAGCTGCGGCGCCGGCGCGCAGGGCGAACAGTCCACCCAGCGAATGACCGATGACGATCGGCGGGGTCGGCAACGCCCGCAGCACCTCGAGCACATCTGCCAGCCAGATTTCATGGGTCCGACGGACTTCGGCCTCGGTGAACCGGGGTGACGCACCGTGCCCGCGGAGATCGACCGCGACGATGTGCCAACGGTCCTGCCAGTGCCGGACGGCGTCCGGCCATGCGGTGCCGGCCTCGGTGAGCCCGTGCAGCAGGACCAGGGTGGGCGCGTCCGCCGGACCGAACTCGTGCAGGTGGAGATTCGTCATCCGAGCACCCTGACACATCGCTCCGACCGCCGGCTTCAGCCGGATCGTCCGCGGCCTCAGCACGGCGGGTCTCGACCTGTTTTCCGGTCGCTGTCGAAGGCCAGAGGTACGACGACCAGCTCCGCGGGATGGGTTGTGCTCGCCGCGGAGTCGGGTTCGCCGAATTGGTTGTCGGGTGGGCGGGTGTGGGTGCGGCCCAGTGGGGTGGTCCAGGTGTAGGAGCCGTCGGGTTTCGGGTGACGTGGAAGCCGCGGTCGGCGTCTTTGGCCAGGTGGTGGTGTTTGCACGCGGGGCGTGAAGCCCGTCCCGACGCCGGATCCGTCGGTCGTCCGCCGGCCACGGGGGCCACCGCGAACGCGAACACGACAGTGGCGACCCCGACCACCGACGCCGCGCGACCCGGCGGCCGGCTCCGGCTCATCCGCAGCACGAGGTGCTCAGACGCGGCGGAACATCAGGGCCCGCTTGACCTCCTGGATCGCCTTGGTCACCTGGATGCCACGGGGGCAGGCGTCGGTGCAGTTGAAGGTCGTCCGGCAGCGCCAGACCCCCTCGGCGTCCGACAGGATCTCCAGCCGTTCCTGGGAGCCCTGGTCGCGCGAGTCGAAGATGAACCGGTGGGCGTTGACGATGGCGGCCGGTCCGACGTACGTGTCGTCGGTCCAGTACACCGGGCAGGACGTGGTGCACGCCGCGCACAGGATGCACTTGGTGGTGTCGTCGAACCGATCCCGGTCCTCCTGCGGACTGCACCCACTCCCGGGTCGGCTGGTTGCCGTGGGTGATCAGGAACGGCTGGACCGCCCGATAGGCGTCGAAGAACGGCTCCATGTCGACGATCAGGTCTTTCTGCAACGGCAGACCCTTGATCGGCTCGATGGTGATCTCATTGCGCTTGTCGCCGATCAGGTCCTTGACCAGCACCTTGCAGGCCAACCGGTTCCGGCCGTTGATGCGCATCGCGTCGGACCCGCACACGCCGTGGGCGCAGGATCGCCGGAAGGTCAGGGACCCGTCGATGTACCACTTGATGTAGTGCAGCAGGTTGAGCACCCGGTCCCCGGGCAGTGCCGGCACCTGGTAGCGACTCGCGGTGCGGCAGGTCGTCGCGCTCCGGGTCGAACCGTTGGATGTGCAGGGTGATGATGCGGGCCCCGTCCGGAATGGGCGGCAGGTCGCGGCCGTCATCCGGGAAGCCGGGAGCGGGGGCATCGACGACGGGAGCAGCCATCAGAACGTCCGCTCCTTCGGTTGGTACCGGGTGATCACCACAGGTTTGTAGTCCAACCGGATGTCGTAGGACTCGCCGCGCCCGCCCAACACGCCGGCACCCAGCACGCCGGCTCCCGGCGAGCCGATCCCTGCGGCGCCGTCGAACCGGTAGGCCATGGTGTGCCGCAGGAAGTTCACGTCGTCCCGGTGCGGGTAGTCCTCCCGGGCGTGCCCACCGCGGGACTCCTTGCGCGCCAACGCACCCACCACCATCACCTCGGCGATTTCCAGCAGGAAGCCGAGTTCCACGGCCTCCAGCAGATCGGTGTTGAACCGCTGGCCCTTGTCCTGCACGGCGACGTTGCGGTACCGCTCGCGCAGGGCCTGCACGTCGGTCAGCGCCTGCTTGAGGGTTTCCTCGGTGCGGTACACGGCGGCGTTGGCGTCCATCGTCTGCTGCAGGGCCGTGCGCAGGTTCGCCACCCGCTCACCGCCGGTGGAGGTGCGCAGGGCCTCGAGCATGCCGATCACCCCGGCCGCGGCGTCGGTCTGCTGCTCGGTGAAGTCGGCCACCGAGGCGAACTCGGCGGCGTTGATCCCACAGCGCCGGCCGAACACGTTGATGTCCAGCAGCGAATTGGTGCCCAGCCGGTTGGCCCCGTGCACCGAGACGCAGGCGACCTCGCCGGCGGCGTAGAGACCCGGGACGACGGTGTCGTTGTCCAGCAACACCTCTCCGTCGATCGTGGTCGGAACTCCACCCATCGCGTAGTGCGCCGTCGGGTACACCGGAACCGGTTCGGTCACCGGGTCGACCGCGAGGTAGGTGCGGGCGAACTCGGTGATGTCCGGCAGCTTCGTCTCCAGCACCTCCGCGCCCAGGTGCGTGCAGTCCAGCAGCACGTAGTCCTTGTGCGGCCCGGCACCGCGGCCCTCGCGCACCTCCGAGGCCATCGCCCTGGCCACCACGTCGCGCGGCGCCAGGTCCTTCAGGGTCGGCGCGTACCGCTCCATGAAGCGTTCACCGGCGGAGTTGCGCAGAATGGCACCCTCCCCGCGGGCGCCCTCGGTGAGCAGGATCCCCAGCCCGGCCAGCCCGGTCGGGTGGAACTGGTAGAACTCCATGTCCTCGAGCGGCAGTCCCTTGCGGAACACGATGCCCATGCCGTCGCCGGTCAGCGTGTGCGCATTCGACGTGGTCTTGAACACCTTGCCGACTCCGCCGGTGGCGAAGATGACGGCCTTGGCGTGGAACACGTGGATCTCGCCGGTGGCCAGCTCCAGGGCCACCGCGCCGGTGCAGACCGGTCCGTTGCCGCTGTCGGTCAGCGTCAGGTCCAGGACGTAGAACTCGTTGTAGAACTCGATGCCCAGCTTGACGCAGTTCTGGTACAGCGTCTGCAGGATCATGTGGCCGGTGCGGTCGGCCGCGTAGCAGGACCGGCGGACCGCCGCCTCGCCGTGGTTGCGGGTGTGGCCGCCGAACCGCCGCTGGTCGATCCGGCCCTCGGGGGTCCGGTTGAACGGCAGGCCCATCTTCTCCAGGTCCAGGACCGCGTCGATGGCCTCCTTGCACATCACCTCGGCGGCGTCCTGGTCGACCAGGTAGTCGCCGCCCTTGACGGTGTCGAAGGTGTGCCACTCCCAGTTGTCGTCCTCGACGTTGGCCAGCGCCGCGCACATCCCGCCCTGGGCCGCCCCGGTGTGCGACCGGGTCGGGTAGAGCTTGGTGAGCACGGCCGTGCGGCAGCGCTGGCCGGACTCGATGGCCGCCCGCATCCCGGCGCCGCCGGCGCCCACGATCACCACGTCGTAGCGGTGGAACTGCATACCTACTCGGAGCTCCTCGTCAGTGCTGGTTCGGTCGCAGGTGCGTCGGTCGGAAGGGGATGGGGGGCGCCGTGCTCAGACGTTCGGGTCGAAGGTGAAGATCACCAGCGTGCCCAGCCCGATGGTGAACAGCACGGAGGCCAGCAGCAGCATGGACAGCCAGAACCGGGTGCCGTCGCGCCGGGCGTAGTCGTTGATGATCGTGCGCAGCCCGTTGCCGCCGTGCAGCACCGCCAGCCAGAGCATCGCCAGGTCCCAGATCTGCCAGAACGGCGAGGCCCAGCGGCCGGCGACGAAGCCCCAGTTGATCCGGTGCACCCCGCCGTCCAGCACGTTCATGATCAGCAGGTGGCCGAGCACCAGGACCACCAGCACCAGGCCGGACAGCCGCATGAAGATCCACGAGTACATCTCGAAGGTGCTCCGTCGCCGGCCCACCCGCTTGCGGGGGGCCCGCGGCGCTTCGATGCCGCGGGTCGGGTGCGGCTGGGCCGCCGCGGTCATGACGTGCCCCCGGGAGTGCCGATGGTTCGGGGGCTGCCGGCTGCGCGGGTCGCGATCCGATGGAAGGTCACGGGGCACCCCCGAACATGGTCCGGACGGTGCGCTCGAGCATGAAGTAGACCCCGGGGATCATCACCACGATCCAGGTGCCGACCACGACCCAGAGCATCACCCGCTGGTAGCGCGGCCCCTTGGCCCAGAAGTCGACCAGGATGACCCGGATCCCGTTCAGCGCGTGGAACAGCACCGCCCCGACCAGACCGACCTCCATCAGGTTGACGAACGGGGTCTTGTAGGTCTGGATGACCGCGTCGTAGCTCTCCGGCGACACCCGGACCAGCGAGGTGTCCAGCACGTGCACGAACAGGAAGAAGAAGGTCAGCACCCCGGTCACCCGGTGGGCGACCCAGGACCACATGCCCTCGGCGCCCCGGTAGACCGAGCCGCGGCGCGGACGGGGGATGCCGCCACCGGGTCGCGTGGCGGTAGGGCTCGACATGACGGTCCTTCCTCCGGCAGCGGCGGCGGCGCCGGCGGTGACCGGCGGAATGACGGCGTGCCCGCGACCCCGGCGCTCCGGTCGTCCGGGTACGACGACCGACCTGCGCGATCGGGGCCGATCAGGGCATGGCAAAGGCTATCCCCGTGTCACCGCGACCCGCGAACCAGCGCGCTGTGACGTCGTCGACACTGTGATCCACGCCGAGCACCCGGCGACTCCTGACCCGAACGGATGACGCTACGAAGACCGTCACTCCGGGCGCTGGTGCCGAGCACCGTTCGGGTCGTCCTAGGCCACGATTAGGTCACGGAGGGCCAGCGGATCTCGCCCCTGCTCACGGCCCGTTGTAACGTCCGTCCGATGTCCACCCGCCGTTCTGGCGGAACCCTGGCCCGTCACGAGCGGGCCGTGAGGAAAAGCAAGGAGTCCATCGTGCGCTTCGGGAGAACCGGCACCCTTCGGGTCATCGCCGGGATCGCTGCGGCCGGCCTGGTGCTGACCGCGTGCGGATCCGAGCAACGACAGCTCGACACCACCACCCCAGCCGCCACTCGGCTGCGACCTCGCGCCCCGACGACCTCGTCGGCGGACGAGCTCGCGAGGCAACGTCCTCGCGAGGCGATGAGCTCGTCGAGGCGATGACCTCCGAGGCGATCGAGCTCGGAGGCGAGCTCGAGCGAGACGGGGGGCTCCAGCTCCGCGGACATGTCCAAGGCGAAGGTCGGTCTCGCGTACGACCTCGGCGGACGCGGCGACCAGTCGTTCAACGACTCGGCCGCCCGCGGTCTGGACAAGGCCAAGAGCGAGGGCGTCGACGTCGTCGGGGAGCTCGAGGCCACCGCCAACGAGCCCGACTCGGCCAAGGTCGACCGGCTCGAGCAGCTGGCCAGCAAGGGCGCGAACGTCATCATCGGCGTCGGGTTCGCCTACGCGGGCGCGATCGGCGAGGTCGCGCCCGAAGCACCCGGACATCGCGTTCGGCATCATCGACGACGCGGGCAACTGCGCCGACTCGGACCCGTCGGCGGCTCAAGGGCCTGCCGGTCACGAACGTCGCCTGCCTGACCTTCGCCGAGGAGCAGGGCTCCTACCTGGTCGGCATGGCGGCCGCGCTGAAGACCAAGACCGGCCACGTCGGCTTCATCGGCGGCGTCAACGTCCCGCTGATCGCAGAAGTTCCAGGCCGGCTTCGACGCCGGCGCCAAGGCCGCCAAGTCCGACGTCAAGATCGACAACAAGTACATCACCGAGCCGCCGGACTTCGGCGGGTTCAACGCTCCCGACAAGGGCGAGACCATCGCCAAGGGCATGTACGACGGCGGCGCCGACGTCATCTACGCGGCGGCCGGTGGGTCAGGTGCTGGCGTGTTCAAGGCGGCCAAGGCCGCCAAGACCTGGGGCATCGGCGTCGACTCCGACCAGTACAACCTGCCGTCGCTGGCCGACGTGAAGGACGTCATCATGACCTCGATGGTCAAGAACGTCGACGTCGCGGTCTACGACATGATCGCCTCGGAGGCCAACGGCTACGCCGCTGACCGGCCAGAAGGTCTACGACCTCAAGGCCGGCGGCGTCGGCTACGCGACGTCCGGCGGGTTCGATCGACGACATCACGTCGAAGCTCGAGGAGGCCAAGGCGAAGATCATCTCCGGCGAGATCACGGTGCCGACCACTCCCGGTAGCTGATCCGATGCAGGGCGTCGATCGGTCCTGCGCCATGGGTGCAGGCACGGACTGACGAGCGACGGTCCGGCCCCGGCGGGTGCAACCTGCCGGGGCCGGACCGTTTCTGCTAGGAAGATGCGAGCCGATCGGCCGCAATGCCGCGGCCCGGCCAGACTGCTACGTGGAAGGCGTCCCGATGACCTCCGTCGCAGAACCGAGCCAACGCGACCGCCCGGCCGTGCGGCTGACCGGCATCACCAAACGCTTTCCCGGGCGTGGTGGCGAACTCGGACATCAACATCACCGTCCGGCGCGGCACCGTGCACGCCCTCGTCGGCGAGAACGGCGCCGGCAAGTCGACGCTGATGAAGAGCCTCTACGGCATGCACCAGCCGGACGAGGGCACGATCGAGATCGACGGTAAGCCGGTGGTCTTCCACACGCCCGCCGATGCCATCGCCGCCGGGGTCGGCATGGTGCACCAGCACTTCATGCTGGCCGACAACCTGACGGTCTGGGAGAACGTCGTGCTCGGCGACGAGCCCGTGGCCGGCGGCCGGCTGAACAGCAAGGCGGCCCGGGCCGCGGATCACCGAGATCGGCCGGCCGGTACGGGCTGGAGGTCGACCCGGACGAGCTGGTCGAGTACCTCGGCGTCGGCGCCCGGCAGCGGGTGGAGATCATCAAGGTGCTCTACCGCGGCGCCCGGATCCTGATCCTGGACGAGCCGACTGCGGTGCTCGTCCCGCAGGAGGTCGACGAGCTGTTCGACAACCTGCGCGAACTCAAGGCCGAGGGCCTGACCATCTTGTTCATCTCGCACAAGCTCGACGAGGTGCGGACCATCTCGGACGAGATCACCGTGATCCGGCGCGGCACGACGGTCGGCACCGCCGATCCGAAGACCGTCACCAACCGGCAACTGGCCGAGATGATGGTCGGCTCCGAGCTGCCGGTCCCCGAGCTGCGGGAGTCCACCGTCACCGACCGCACCGTGCTGCGAACTGTCCGGCGTCACCGTGAAGGACGTGGCCGAGCCGGACCGTGCTGTCGGACATCAACCTCACCATCCACGCCGGCGAGGTGCTCGGCATCGCCGGCGTCGAGGGCAACGGGCAGGCCGAGCTCGTCGACACCATCATGGGCATCCGACCGCCGGCGTCCGGTGCGATCTACCTCGACGGCGAGGACATCACCAGGCTGTCCACGCTGCGCCGCCGGGAGTCGGGCATCGGCTTCATCCCGGAGGACCGGCACCGGCAGGGTCTGATCCTCGAGGGCACGCTGTGGGAGAACCGCATCCTCGGCCATCAGACCCAGGCCCCGCTGTCCCGGGGCGCGCTGCTCGACCGGGCGGCCGCCCGCACCGACACCCGGCGCATCGTCGAGACGTTCGACGTGCGAACCCCCGGCATCGAGGTCGCCGCCGCCGCGCTCTCCGGCGGCAACCAGCAGAAGCTGATCGTCGGCCGGGAGATGTGCGGGGATCCGGTGCTGCTGATCGCCGCGCATCCCACCCGCGGGGTCGACGTCGGCGCCCAGGCGGCGATCTGGGAGCACCTGCGACGGGCCAGGGCCGACGGCCTGGCCGTGCTGCTGATCTCGGCCGACCTGGAGGAACTGATCGGCATGTCCGACACCCTGTCGGTGATCCTGCGCGGTCGGTTCGTCGGCAGCTACGACCCGCGTGCAGGTGACGCCGGAGACCCTCGGCGCCGCGATGACCGGCGCCGACGCCGGCGAGGCGGTGGCCTGATGGGTACCTCGCGAGGACGCCGATTCCTGCTCGCGGCGGCCGCACCGGTCGGCGCGCTGCTGGTCTCCTTCATCATCACCTCGTTGGTGCTGCTGGCCACCGGGCACAACCCGTTCGACGCCTACGGCGCGATGGCCGACGCGTTCAAGGAACCCCGGATCCAGATCAACACCGTGAACCAGGGCGCGGTGTACTACCTGGCCGCGGTCGCGGTGGCGATCGGCTTCAAGATGAACCTGTTCAACATCGGCGTCGACGGCCAGTACCGGCTGGCTGCGCTGATCTCCGCTGCGGTGGCCGGCGCCGCGTTCATGGGCTCGCTGCCCGGTTTCCTGCGGATCATCCTCACCCTGGTCGTCGCGATGGCCGTCGGCGCCGCCTGGGCCGGCATCGCGGCCGTTCTGAAGGTGACCCGCGGTGTCTCCGAGGTCATCTCGACGATCATGCTCAACGCGATCGCCACTGCGCTGATCGCCTATCTGCTCGACCCCGGCCCGGCTGGCGGTGCTGCAGGGCAACAACGTGTCCACCCGAAAGATCACCTCGGGCGGTCAACTGCCGAACATCCCGATCGGCGAGAACGTGCTGTACTCGACCATCTTCCTGGCCCTGCTGGTCGGGTTGGCTCTACTGGTTCGTGTTGTCCCGCACGGTGTTCGGCTTCCAGATCAAGGCGACCGGGATGTCGGAGACCGCCGCGGTGGCGTCCGGGGTGAGCGTCAAGCGCATGGTGCTCACCGCGATGCTGCTGTCCGGGTCTGGTCGCCGGCCTGATCGGCATGCCCGAGTTGCTGAACGGCAACTGCGGCCTCGTACTCGCTGAACTTCCCCGGCGGCATCGGATTCACCGGCATCGCCATCGCGCTGCTCGGTCGCAACCATCCGGTGGGCATGGTCTTCTCGGCGTTGCTCTGGTCGGCACTGGACTCGTCGTCGAACTCGCTGCAGGGCGTCGACGTGCCGAAGGAACTCGTGACGATCATGCAGGGCGTCGTGCTGTTCGCCGTGGTGATCGCCTACGAGCTGGTGCGCAGATACCGCTGGTGCTGGAGCAGAAGGACGTGGCCAGGGCGCTGGCCACCAGCGCCCGGCAGCAGGTGCCGGCATGACCACCCTGGAAGACCCGGTTCTCAATCCGCAGGCCGCTCCGCGTCGCGGCCGCCGTCGCGGCCTGCCGCCATGGGCGTGGGCACTGATCGTGCTGGCGGCGATCGCCGGTGATCTCGGCGATCCGGCTGCTCTCCGACGCCAGCAACCTCACCTCGACCGGCGCGATCCAGTCGGCGCTCACCGCGGCCGTGCCGATCGCTCTGGCCGGCCTGTCCGGCGTGTGGTCGGAGCGGTCCGGCGTGGTGAACATCGGCATCGAGGGCATGATGATCCTCGGCACCTTCGGCGCCGGGTATGCGGGCTACCAGTGGGGTCCGTGGGCCGGTGTCGCCTTCGGCATGTTCTGCGGGCTGCTCGGTGGTCTGCTGCACGCCATGGCCACGGTGACCTTCGGCGTCGACCACATCATCTCCGGTGTGGCGATCAACATCATCGCCCCCGGCGTGACCCTGTACCTGGCCAAGCTGCTGTTCACCGACGCGCCCGGTGGCGGGCAGAAGCAGTCGCCGCCGGTCAGCGACGTCACTCGGATCACCATCCCCGGACTGTCCGACTGGTTGGGCACGCTCGAGAAGAAGAACATCTTCTTCATCTCCGATCTGGCCGGCATCCTGCGCGGCCTGACCACCAGCGTCTCGCTGCTGACGATCCTGGCCGTGGTGCTGATCATCGCATCCGACGTTCGTCTTGTGGCGCACCAGATTCGGGCTGCGGCTGCGGTCGGCCGGTGAGGCGCCGTACGCCGCGGAGTCGTTGGGCGTCAACGTGTACGCCTACAAGTACGCCGCGGTGGCGATCTCCGGTGCGCTGGCCGGCCTGGCCGGTGCGTTCCTGGTGGTCGGGCTGAAGTTCCAGGACGGGCAGACCGGCGGCCGCGGGTTCATCGGCCTGGCGTCGATGATCTTCGGCAACTGGCGGCCGTACGGAATGGCCGCCGGGCGCCGGGCTCTTCGGCTACACCGACGGTGTCCAGCTGTACGACTCGACCGGCACCGCCATCCACGCGCTGCTGCTGATCATCGCGATCGCCCTGGTGCTGGTGGCCGCCCTGCAGTTCCGGCGCGGCAACACCTGGGTCGCGGTCGTGGCCCTGGTCATCGCCGCCCTGCTGGCCTGGTGGTACTTCTCCACCGACACCCTGCCCGACCAGCTGGTCAAGGCCGCGCCGTACGCGATCACCCTGCTGGTGCTCGGCCTGGCGTCGCAGAACCTGCGGATGCCCAAGGCCGACGGCTGGTCTACCGGCGGGGGAGCAGCTGATGGCCCACGCTCCGGCGGTGGACTGGGAGTCGTTGCGGGCGACTCGCGGTCCGGGCGGCCGGACTCGGCTACGCGCCGTACTCGCGGCTGTTGGTCGGCGCGGCGGCGATGGTCGACGACGGTCGGGTGATCTCCGGCTGCAACGTGGAGAACGCCTCGTACGGACTGGGTCTGTGCGCCGAGTGCGCGTTGGTCGGGCAGTTGGCCCTGACCGGCGGCGGCCGCCTGGTGGCGGTCGCCTGTCGGTCGGGCGACGGCGAGCTGCTGATGCCGTGCGGCCGGTGCCGGCAGGTGCTCTACGAGTTCGGCGGGCCGTCACTGGTGGTGGACACCCCGTCGGGTCTGTTGCCCATGACCGAGGTGCTGCCGGACGCGTTCGGCCCGGAGCACCTGCCGCGCTGAGGATTCTGACCGGCGCGCGGTCCGCTCGGCCGACGGGCGCCCAGCGCTCGACGCGGGCTGTGTGAAGATCGCGGGAGCGGCTGCACCGTCGCGGCCGGAACGGAGGTGTCATGGGCACGCCCACTGCCGTGGACGTCATTGCCGCCAAACGGGATCGGCACGCGCTCACCGACGAGCAGATCGACTGGGTGGTGGCCGGCTACACCCGCGGCGAGGTCGCCGAGGAGCAGATGTCGGCGCTGCTGATGGCCATCCTGCTCAACGGCATGAACAGGGCCGAGATCGCCCGGTGGACGGCGGCGATGGTGGCTCGGGGAGCGGCTGGATCTGTCGGGCATCGGTCGGCCCACCGTCGACAAGCACTCCACCGGCGGGGTGGGGGACAAGATCTCGCTGCCGCTGGTGCCGCTGGTTGCGGCCTGCGGCGCCGCGGTGCCGCAACTGTCCGGCCGCGGGCTGGGCCACACCGGCGGCACCCTGGACAAGATGGAGTCGATCGCCGGCTGGGTCCCGACGCTGATCCGGAGCGACCGGTTCCGGCGCATGTTGGCCGAGATCGGCGGGGTGATCTGTGCGGCGTCGGCCGATCTGGCACCGGCGGACCGGAAGCTCTACGCCCTGCGCGATGTCACCGCGACGGTCGAATCGGTGCCGATGATCGCC
This sequence comes from uncultured Actinomycetota bacterium, assembly GCA_963706185.1. Lineage (GTDB taxonomy): Bacteria > Actinomycetota > Actinomycetes > Mycobacteriales > Nakamurellaceae > Nakamurella. The sequence goes on from CAVPLZ010000009.1 coordinate 302,310, forward strand.
GCCTCCATCATGAGCAAGAAGATCGCCGAGGGTACCGACGCACTGGTGCTGGACGTCAAGGTGGGCACCGGCGCGTTCATGAAGAGCCAGGAGCTGGCCGCTGAACTCGCCCGCACGATGGTCGACCTCGGCGCCGCCAACGGCGTGCGGACGACCGCACTGCTCACCGACATGAGCACGCCGCTGGGCCGGGCGGTCGGCAACGCGGTCGAGGTCGCCGAGTCGGTCGAGGTGCTCGCCGGCGGCGGACCCGCTGACGTCGTCGAACTGACGCTGGCGCTGGCCACGGAGATGGTGGCGGCGGCCGGGCTGGACGTCGACCCGGCGCGAGGTGCTCGCCTCGGGGCGGGCGATGGACGTCTGGCGCGCCATGGTCGCGGCCCAGGGCGGCGACCCGGCACGCGGCGCTGCCGACCCCGCGGGAGCGGCAGGTGGTGACCGCCGGACCGGGCCGGCACGGTGACCCGGCTGGACGCGCTGGCGGTGGGCACGGCGGCCTGGCGGCTCGGGGCCGGCCGGGCCCGGAAGGAGGACCCCGTGCAGGACGCCGCCGGGATCCTGATCCAGGCCAAGCCGGGCGACCGGGTGGCCGTCGGCGATCCGCTGTTCGAGTTGCACACCGACACCGCCGATCGGATCCCCGAGGCGCTGGCCGCCCTGGAGGGCGCATTCGACATCGGCGACCCGGCCGAGCAGCCGCTGACGTCGTCGACCGCCCCCTGATCCTGGAGGTCATCCGGGGTTGATCCCGGACGTAGCGAGGATCAACTTCGACAACGCGGATGAAGTTTGCTACTTGCGTCCCACGAGTCACACGACGACGGAAGTTGATCCTCGCCATAGAAGTTGATCCTCGCAAGATCGGGGACCCGTGGGTCGGGTAACGTCGCGCCATGCCGACCCCGATCGACCCTCGAGACGATCCGCTCCGCACCCAAGGTGCTGCTGCACGACCATCTCGACGGCGGCGTGCGCGCGGCAACGGTGATCGAACTCGCCGACAGGAATACGGGTACGAGCGATCTGCCCACCACCGACGTCGCCGAACTCACCGAGTGGTTCATCGGCTCGGCCGACTCCGGTTCACTGGTCCGCTATCTGGAGACGTTCGCGCACACCGTCGGGGTGATGCAGACCCGGGAGGCGCTGGTCAGGGTGGCGTCCGAGTGTGCGCAGGACCTGGCCGCCGACGGGGTGGTCTACGCCGAGGTCCGGTTCGCCCCCGAGCTGCACGTCGGCGCAGGGGCTCAAGCTGGACGAGGTGGTCCAGGCGGTGCTCGACGGCTTCGCGGCGGGCAGCCGGGCCGCGGAGCGCGGCCGGCAACCCGATCGTGGTGCGGGCGCTGCTCACCGCCATGCGGCACGCTGCCGGTCCAGGGAGATCGCCGAGTCTGGCCGTCACCTTCCGCGACGACGGAGGTGGCCGGATTCGACATCGCCGGTGCGGAAGCAGGTTTCCCGCCCAGCCGGCACCTGGACGCCTTCGAGTACCTGCGGCGGGAGAACGCGCACTTCACCATCCACGCCGGTGAGGCGTTCGGGCTGCCGTCGATCTGGGAGGCGCTGCAGTGGTGCGGCGCCGACCGGCTCGGGCCACGGGGTGCGGATCGTCGACGACATCACCCTGGCCGCAGACGGTTCGGCCGCGACTCGGCCGGCTGGCCCAGTACGTCCGGGACAAGCGGATTCCGCTGGAGATGGCCCCGACGTCCAACATCCAGACCGGCGCGGCCGAGTCGTACCTGAGCCACCCGATCGGCGTGCTGACCGACCTGCGCTTCCGGGTGACGGTGAACACCGACAACCGGCTGATGTCGGGTTGCACGATGACCAGCGAGATGGCCGCGCTGGTCGACGCTTTCGGCTACGGCTGGGAAGACCTGCGCTGGTTCACCGTCAACGCCATGAAGTCGGCGTTCCTGCCGTTCGACGAGCGACTGGCGCTGATCGACGAGGTGATCAAGCCCGGCTACCAGTGCTGGCCTGAGCGCTGGCCGTGATCGCCGCGGCCGGCCGATCGCGGTCGGCCGCGGAAGGTCAGTCCTCGGTCCGGCCGTCCCAGTCCAGGCTGGCCCGGAACCGGTCGATCAGCACCGAGAGCGAGTCCGCCTCGTCCTCGAACGGCGGGGCCGGCGGGAGCCGATCGGGATTCGGCTTGACGATGGCGCTGACCAGGTTGCCCAGCGGCGTGGCGGTGGACAGGGCCTCGACCGCCTCCTCGTCCCCGCGGGCGGCGGCCGCGTCGGTCGAGCAGTTCGACGGCAAGGTCCAGCCGGCGGCGGTTCACCGCGCCGGGCCCGGTCTTCATGTCCTCGACGAGATCGTCCAGGATGTAGGTGTTCTCGGCGCCGGCGATCACGGCGGCGTCGCCGCCGTCGACGGCCTCCCGGATCTCCGGCCAGACGCCGACAGCTTCACCATCTGGTGGTCGACAGCGGCGTCGGCCAGGTAGTTCTCGAGCTTGGCCGGCGAGGTGAAGATCTGGATCCGGTTGGCCTTGGTCAGGAACACCGGGTCGTCACCGAGGTAGCAGCGCAGCGTCCAGCCGGTCCGCCCGTCGACGGTGACCTGGATGCAGTCGACGCCGATGTCGTCCCAGAACGCCAGGTCGGGATCCCGTTCGGCCTCGTCCACCTCCGGTCGGTCTCGTCGGCTGTCGTCCGCGACCAGTGCCGCCACCGCGGCGAGTTCCTCCTGGGCGGCGGCCAGGGCGCCTCGAGTCGACCTCAGGGGTGGTGACGATGCCGTCGAGCGCGTCGACCACCTCGTCCCACCGACTCGGAGACCACCGCGCCGATCTCGTCCCAGAGCTTCTCCCCGGCCCGGCCGATGAACGCCGACTCGCCCCGCTGTCAGCAGCGGCGAAGCCCGTCGCTGGAGTCCGAGCACCTCGTCGATCACCGGCAGATCGCAGACCTCGGCGAGCGACCGCAGGATCGCGACGGTGTCGGCCAGCTCGGCCAGCGTCCAGGTGTCGGCCGGCTCGGCGACCAGGTCGGGGACACCGACGATGTCGAACCGGTGGTCGTCGTCGGGCACCAGCTCGTCGGCCAGCGCGGTGACCGCGGTCTCCCACTCCGGGTGGTCGATCAGGTCGTGTTCGGTGTTGGTGCGGATGAACGCGGCCAGGTGCGCCGCGCGTCCGGGAAGACGTACAGGTCGTCCTCGTGGCCGAGGAAGGCCTCCCACTCCTCGCCGTCCTCACGCCACCGGGGTGCCCACAGGGTCACGCACGTTGCCGTCGGTGAGCCCGAGCTCGATCGGGATGATGTCCGCTGCCACCGTGTTCGTCCTCTCGCGTGCCGGTCGCCTGCCGGATCGGCCCCGCGAGCCTATCGGGGAGGAGCAGGTGCCGGAGCCTCGGTGCCGACGCGACTCGGGCGGCCGGGCGAGGCTGAGCTGCGTCGCGTTCGTCGCTGCGGTGTCGACCCGTCACCCTCGTGGTTGATCATGGGCAACCGGTACGCCACCCGCCGGCGTGTTGCACGACACGCCGATCGAATCGCGTACGAACTGTTCCCATGATCAACTCGGGATGTGGGACAGTCGGCAGGCGGGCGGGGCAGAGCCGGGTCGGATCCAGCGACAGCCGGGCAACGCCCGGCGGAACGCCCGGCTCAGCCGATGGCGGACATCACGTGCTTGATCCGGGTGTAGTCCTCGAGCCCGTACATCGACAGGTCCTTGCCGTAGCCGGAGTGGCCGAACCCGCCGTGCGGCATCTCGGCGACCAGCGGGATGTGGGTGTTGATCCAGACGCAGCCGAAGTTCAGCGCCTTGGACATCCGCATCGCGCGGCCGTGGTCGGCGGTCCACACCGAGGACGCCAGCCCGTAGCGGGTGCCGTTGGCCCAGCGCAATCGCCTCGGCCTCGTCGGTGAACTGCTGGACGGTGATCACCGGGCCGAAGATCTCGTTCTGCACCGCCTCGTCGTCCTGCCGCAGGCCGGCCAGCACGGTCGGCTCGTAGAACTAGCCGGGCGAGTCGACCCGGGACCCGCCGGCGGTCCACCGACGCGTGGTCGGGCAGCCGGTCGACGAACCCGGCGACCCGCTCCAGCTGGGTGGCGTTGTTGACCGGGCCGAACAGCGCGTCGGTGTTGGACGGCGGTCCGGTGACGGTGCCGCGGGCCTGCTCGGCCAGCGCCGCGACGAACTCGTCGTGGATCCCCGGCGCCGCCAGCACCCGGGTGGCGGCGGTGCAGTCCTGGCCGGCGTTGAAGTAGCCGGCCAACGCGATGGCCTCGGCGGCAGCGCTCCAGATCGGCGTCGTCGAACACCACCACCGGCGCCTTGCCGCCGAGTTCCAGGTGCACCCGCTTGACGTCGGCGGCGGCGGCCTCGGCGACCGCCATCCCGGCCCGCACCGACCCGGTGATGGCCACCATCTGCGGCGTCGGGTGGGAGACCAGGGCGGCACCGGTGTCCCGGTCGCCGGTGACCACGTTCAGCACACCCGGGGGCAGGAACTCGGCGGCCAGCTCGGCCAGCATCAGGGTGGTCACCGGGGTGGTGTCCGACGGCTTGAGCACGATGGTGTTGCCGGCGGCCAGCGCCGGGCCGATCTTCCAGATCGCCATCATCAGCGGGTAGTTCCACGGGGTGACCTGGCCGACCACGCCGATCGGTTCGCGGCGGATGAACGAGGTGATCCCGGCCATGTACTCGCCGGCCGACGCGGCCCTCCAGCACCCGGGCCGCGCCGGCGAAGAACCGCAGCTGGTCGATCGCCGGCGGCAGCTCCTCGGAAGCGGTCAGCCCCAGCGGCTTGCCGGTGTTGCGGCTCTCGGCGCTCGACGAACTCGTCCGCCCGGGACTCGAGCGCGTCGGCGATCTTCAGCAGGGCCAGCTGCCGCTCGGACGGGGTGGTGTTTCCCCACGACTCGAACGCATCGGCGGCGGCGCGCGTAGGCGGCGTCGAGGTCGGCCGGGCCGGACAACGGCGCGGTGGCGTACGACCTCGCCGGTGGACGGGTCGACGACGTCGGTGATCCGCCCGTCCGCGGAGTCGACGTACTCGCCGTCGACGAAGTTGCGCAGGGCTGCAGGCCCTCGGTCATCGCGTGCCTTTCGCCGTGCGGGACGACGATGTCCCGCTGATGTTTCCGCGCTGTGGCGCGGTGCGTCCCAGCCTGCCATTGCTGCGCCGCAGGGGTGGATCCGGCCACCGCGAGGACCAATTGACTGGCCGGACACAGCGGGCCGGGTGATGATGGCGGGACCGATCCGCCATGACGCAAGCCGGCGGGCACGTCCATCGCCCAGCTCCGACGGCCCGACAACACGGGCGCGTCGGAGCGACCGACCAGGAGGAACCATGGCCGACCAATCCGCCGACCAGCACGAGGGCGAGGTCCCGGTGACCGAGGACACGAAGTCGGCCTTCCAGAAGGCGCTGGAAAAGAAGAAGGCCGCCGGCCAGGCCCGCAGCGAGCACTTGGATGGGCACGGCAAGGCGAGCGGCGCGACCGCCAGCCACAAGTCCAGCCGAACCTTCCGTCGCAAGTCCGGCTCGTCCTGACGGACCCGCTCGGACAACCGCGCGGCGCGTGGAACCGGCGCCGGCCCGGGATCGTCGGAGCCGTCGTGAGCGTGACGCCGAACCTCCCGTGCGCTGGGCCACGCCCGCGACGGTCGGCCATGGGGAGAGCTACCCATCCCGGCCTGGAAGGTCCCAGATCCTCGGTACCGTGGCCCGTGCGGGAATGGCACCCGGCCCGGCGGGCAGCGCGGCCGGGTGCTGGGCGTTCGGTCGCCGGGATCGTGGGAGCGGTGATGATGCAGGTCGCCTGGGGCACAGCCACCGACCGCGGGCGCTTCCGACGGATCAACGAGGACGCCCACCTGGCCGAGCCGCCGGTGTTCCTGGTGTCCGACGGGATGGGCGGACACGCGGCCGGTGAGGTGGCCGCGGCCATCGTGGTGGACGAGTTCCGCAGCCGGGCCGGCCACGGTGACGTCGACTCCGCCTGGGTGACCGAGTGCATCGTGCGGGCGGGACGACGGATCCGCGATGGAGTCCGTGGCGGTGCGACGGTGGTCGGCGCCGCAGTGGTGAACCACTCGGGCGACCCGTACTGGCTGGCGTTCAACATCGGCGACTCACGCGCCTACCGCTGCGCCGACGGTGAGCTGACGCAGATCACGGTCGACCACTCCTACGTCCAGGAACTGGTCGACGCCGGTGAGCTCGACCCGGGCGCAGGTGCGACACCACCCCCAGCGCAACGTCATCACCCGGGCGGTCGGACTGGCCGGCGACGGTGATCCGGACTGCTGGCTGATCCCGGGCCGGGAGGGCGACCGTCTGCTGTTCTGTTCGGACGGCGTCACCGGCGAACTCGACGACGACAGCATCAAGGACATCCTGGTCGGTCACGTCGACCCACAGGTCGCGGCGGACGAGTTGATCGCGGCCGCGTTGCGGGCCGGCGGCCGGGACAACGCCACGGCCGTGGTGGTGGACGTCCTGGCGGTGGCCGCGGGCGCAGACCGGGCCACCACCGCCCGCCGCCCGGAGCGCTCGGAGATCGAGTCGACCCGACCGCGGGGGCGGCAGGACGGCAAGCCGGCACGCACCGGTGGACGGCATGCGACCAAGGAATCGGCATGATCGCGGGCCGGCGGGCGAGTCACGGGCGCATCGGGCTGCTGCCGACGCGAAGCGGGGCGCGGGCATGACGGACACCGTGGCCTACCTGCCGGGCGAGGCCTGGCTGATCAGCGGCGCGGCCGCGATGGTGATGACCGAGGGGGACGCCGCGGGCGCCCGTCGGTACTGGAACCTGTTGCGCCGCAGCGCATCTGCGCGCGAGCTGATCGACGGCATCGGGTCCGGACCGGCCGCCGGCGCGCTCGCGGTGCTGGTCTGGGAGCCGGCCGGGGTGCGGGTCCTGGTGCGCGGGACTGCGGTGGTCCGGGTCCACCCCGCCGACGGAGCCCGGTTCGAGGTGACCGCGGCGAAACTGTTGACCTGGCGGGAGGAACTGCTCGCCGACGTCGCCGAGGTCGAGGTGGTGCTGGCCGCGCCCGATCTGCCGGCCGGGGGGCCAGACGACGGTGACCTCTTGCCGGTTCCGGCCGGCGTCGTGCGTGCGGCGTTCGCCTACCGGCGCACAGAGGATCAGCCGAGCCCGACGGAGTTCGTCGCGCCCGAATCCGAGTCCGGGCGCGGGGCCGAAGTCGAGCCCGAGCCGGAAACCGGGCGCGAAGTCGAGCCGGACCCGGACACTGGGTCCGAAGCCGCACCCGAGGCGGGGCCGGCGCCCGGGCCTGGGCTCGAAGCCGCATCGCAGCCCGAGCCGGAGCCGGGAACCGGGCCCGAAGCTGCTCACGAACCCGATGCCCGGTCCGGCGCTGCCGCGGTGCCACCCACCGGCGTCGTCGACGACGCCGATTCGATCGAGGAGAACGTGGTCGGCGACGATGCCGTCACGGTCATTTCGATGGTGCCGGCGTCGGACCGCGCGGTGCCGGCAACCCGGATCACCCCGGCACCCGTCCCGTTCGCCGGGGACGCCGACGGTCCCGAACCGGTCCCGGCCCCGTCGTCCCGCACGACGTCCGCAACGGTCGATCCGACGTCCGCAACGGCCGGTCCGACGTCCGCAACGGCCGGTCCGACTGGCCCGGCACCGGCGTCACCGGATTCGGCCCTGGTCGACGAAGCGGCCCGACACCGTGCCCCGGATGTCACCCAGTCGGTGCCGCTGGACTACGAGGATGACCCGATCCTCGACCGGGCGCCGTCCCGCGGCTCCGGGCCAGTGCAATCCCCGGACGGGCCGGGACCGGCCGCGCCGGCGCCCGATCTGCTTCCCGGTCCACCCCGGCCGGGGTTGCCGGCGCCGGTGCTCGGCGACCACGACGGCATCACCGAACTGGCCGAGGATCTGCCGGCCGGATTCACCCCGCCGCCGTTGCCGCCGCCGCTGGCCGCCGGCTGGGTGTACGCCTCGGTGTGCCCGTCCGGCCACGCCAATCAGCCGCACGCGGGCAACTGCCGGATCTGCGGACAGCCGATCCCGCCCGGCGACCCGGTCGCTGCGCCGCAGCCGCTGCTCGGCCGGCTCCGGTTGTCCACCGGTGAGCTGGTCGACCTCGACCGCCGGGTCATCATCGGCCGGGCACCGTCGGTGTCCAGGGTGTCGTCCAGCGAGCTGCCGCGGCTGGTGACCGTGCCGAGTCCACAGCAGGACATCTCCCGGTCGCACGTCGAGGTGCGCATCGAGGACTGGCATGTCGTGGTGGCCGACCTGCACTCCACGAACGGCACGGTGCTGCGCGCCCCCGACCGGCCGGAGCAGTTGCTGCACCCGGGTCAGGAGATGGTCGATCGAACCGGGTTGGACCGTCGACCTCGGCGACGGGGTCACCGTCGCGGTCGAGGCGGCGGGTTGACCAGGCGGCCGCCGTCGCCGCCACCGGAACTCGACGGCTACACGGTCACCAGGTTGCTCGGCTCCGGCGGCTTCGCCGACGTCTACCTGTACGAGCAGCGGCTGCCCCGTCGACCGGTGGCCGTCAAGGTGCTCGTCCCCGGCGCGGCCGACGGCGAGCTGCTCGCCCAGTTCGACGCCGAGGCGAACCTGATGGCCGCGCTGTCCACCCACCCGGCGATCGTCACCATCCACCAGGCCGGCATCGCCGCCGACGGCCGTCCGTACCTGGTCATGGAGTACTGCTCGCGGCCCAACCTGTCGGTCCGGTACCGCGCCGAGCGGATGAGCGTCGCCGAGGTACTGCGGATCGGCGTGCGGCTGTCCGGCGCGGTGGAGACGGCGCACCGGGCCGGCATCCTGCACCGCGACATCAAACCGGCGAACGTGCTGACCACCGACTTCGGTCATCCGGCGCTGACCGACTTCGGCATCTCGGTGCACAGCGCGCCGCCGTCGTTCGGGGCGTCCGCCATGGCCGAGGTGGCGCCGCCGAGTGCGGCCGGCACGGTCGGCATGTCGATCCCGTGGACCGCACCCGAGGTGTTCGCCGAGGGAACCGGCGGCGACGAACGCGCCGACATCTACGCGCTCGCCGCGACCCTGTACACGGTGCTGGCCCGGCGGTCGCCGTTCGACCGGCCGGGCGGCCCGAACGGGTCGGCCGACCTGATCAACCGGATCCGTTCATCGCCGGTCCCACCGATCGGCCGACCGGACGTGCCGGCGTCGCTGGAGCGGGTGCTGGCCAGGGCCATGGACAAGAACCCGGCCGCCCGGTACCGCACCGCACTGGATCTGGCCCGCGCACTGCAACAGGTGGAGACCGAGCTGCGGCTGGCGCCGACCCCGGTCGATGTGCTCGACGAGGACCCCGACGCGGCCGAGCTGCTCGGATCGGACCCGGTCGGCGGGCCGGGCACCCCGGCCACCCGGATCCGGTCGCTCACCGTCGTCGATCCCGCAACCCGAGCCGATAGTGCCCGGACCGCTGCCGGCAGGCCGGCCGGACCCGAGGACACCACCAGGCGGATCGCGCCGCGGCGCCGCCGTCCCGGTCTACGGGCCGCCGCCGATGTCGCGGCCCGGACCACCGCCGGAGAACCAGGACACGATCTCCCGGGCCGGTGCTGGCCGCCCAGCTGCCGACCGCCGCGGCATCCGGTGCGCTGGCTGCCGATCCTGATCGGCGGCGGGGTGCTGGTCGCCGCTGCGGCATTGGTGCTGGCTGGTCATCGGCATCAACGGCACCGAAGCGCCCAGCGAACCCGGAATCCGCGATACCATCACCCGGTCGGCGGAGGGTCGACCCGATCGGCCCTGTCGTTCCGGTCGCCGACGCACCTGTCCGGCGCCGCCCAGGGCGCCAGGGTCGTCTTCACCTGGGACGAACCCGCAACCGCAGCCCGGCGATGCGTTCGTCTGGTACCGCACGGAGCAGGGTGCGCCGACCCAGCGGCATCGCACGACCGACGCCAAGGCGTCGGTCATCGGAACCGGGACGGGTGTGCATCGCCGTGTTGCTGGTGCGCGACGACGGCGCCACGTCGCCGCAGCCGGCGACCGCTTGTGCAGGGGGGCAGTGATCGTGAGGAACGGGCAACAACCGGGCCGGGGGGTGCGGAGATGACGATGCACGTCGAGTTCTGCGGCGAGTGGACGGCGCTCGATCCCGAGACGGTGTTCACCATCGGCCGCGACGGCGACCTGCAGATCGACGACAACCCCTACCTGCACCGGTACTTCCTCCAGGTGGCGTTCGCCGACGGACTGTGGTGGTTGGCCAACACCGGCAGCCAGCTCGTCCGCCACGGTCAGCGGCGGCGGTGGCGCGGTGCAGGCGTTCCTGGCCCCCGGCGCCCGGCTGCCGCTGGTCTTCGCCGAGACGACGGTGCTGTTCACCGCCGGCCCCACCACCTACGAGCTCACCCTGGTGGGCGACGAGCCGACGTTCACCCCGACCGAGGTCGCGACCGAACTCGGCCGGGGAGACCACCATCGGGCCGGTCATGCTCACCGGATCGCAGCGGGCGCTCATCGTCGCCCTGGCCGAACCGATGCTGCGCCGGGAGGGCACCGGGACCAGCGCCATCCCGTCCTCGAAGCAGGCGGCCGCGCGGCTCGGCTGGGAGATCGACCCGGTTCAACCGCAAGCTGGACAACGTCTGCGAGAAGCTCGACCGGCGCGGCGTCCGCGGGCTGCGCGGCGGTGCCGGCCAGCTCGCGGTCAACCGGCGGGCCCGGCTGGTCGAGCACGCGGTCGCCTCCCGGCTGGTCACCCCGGCCGATCTGGCCCTGCTGGAGCAGCACTGGTGAACGTTCGCCCCGGGGCCGGCGGTCGACGGATCGTCACGCTGGCGTCGCCTGCTCGTCGGCGCGCTCGTCGTCGGCGTCTGGTGACCGTCGCGGCGTTCCGTGCCGACGGCTACGCCACCACCTCGGTCGACCTCACGCAGCGGTCGGTCTGGGTGACCAACGGCGAGAAGTTCATGGTCGGCCGGGTCAATCGGCAGATCGACGAGTTGGACTCGGCCGCGCTCACCGACAGCGCGGCCATCGACGTCCTGCAGCAGGACGACACCGTCGTGGTGGTCGACGACACCGCGCACCAGGCGCGGCTGCTGGACACCGCGAACGTCACCCTCGGCGGCCGGCTGACGCTGCCCGGAGAACGCCGCGGTCGCGCTGGGCGGCGGTCGAACTCGCGGTCGCCGATCCGGCCACCGGTGCGGTGTGGCTTCGCCGGCCGACGTCGGCGATCAGCGCCGGCGACCTGACCGCGGAGGACCCGTCGGCCAAGCTGTCGCCGAGTCCGGTGCTCGCCGTCGTCGGCGGACGGCGCGGTCGCGGGCCACCGCACCCGGGTGCCACCACCGTCACCGGCTTGACCCCGAACGCCGACGGCCCTGCGGTCGCGGTCGCCGGCGCGGTTCCCGGCGGAGCCACTCTCCGCGGCCTCCGCCGGCGGACCAGGATCCGGTGCAGCTGTCCATGGTCGGTGACACCGCCGTCGTGCTCGACCGGCCCGGCCGGTCGGATCATCGTCGGCGACAAGTCCTTCCCCCTGCCGGAGGGCACCACCGGCGCCGTGCTGCAGCAATCGGGCCCGACCGTCGACCGGCGTGCTGGTCGCCACCGACCGTGCCCTGCTGCGGGTCGACCTGTCCGACGGTGTCGATCTCCACCTTCGATGCCGGCGGCGCCGGAACCGCCGGCGGCGCCGGTCTGGCTCGGCCGGCTGCGCGCTACGCGGCGTGGTCCGGCGCCGACCGCCGACCTACCTGAGCTGGTGCGGCTCGGTGCCGAGCGTCCGCGCCGATCCCGCGACCTGTCCGACAAGTCGGAACTGAAGTTCCGGGTGAACCGCGACGTCGTCGTGCTGAACGACCTCACCGGCGGCAACACCTGGCTGCTCGATCGCGCAGATGACCGTGGTGAACAACTGGGATGCCGTCGCGCCACCGCAGCAGGAGGACGCCGAGTCCAGCCCGGACGGCGAGGAGACCGCCGTCGAACCAGCTGACCACCTCGCGCACCGACTGCTCGGGCGGGATGGCGCCGCCGCAGCCGGTCAAGGACACCTTCGGCGTGCGGGCCGGGCGGCCGACGGTGCTGCGGGTGCTCGACAACGACCAGACCTCCACCTGCTCGATGGTGATCGTCAGCAAGGTCACCGGGCTGCCCGAGCAGGACGGCACCGTGGCGATCGTCGACAGCGGCCAGGCGGTGCAGATCACCCCGGCGGCCGGGGTCTCCGGCCCGCTGCCCGCGCTGACCTACACCGTCGACGACGGCGCCGGCCACTCGGCGACCGCGTCCATCGCGGTCACCGTCGGCGACGGCACAGACCCGTTGCCACCCAAGCAGACCCGCAAGTCCGCGGTCACCGTCGCCGTCGGCGGCACCGCCACCTACAACGTCGCTCGCCGACTGGTCCTCGCCGAGCGGGCGACCCGCTGTTCCTGGTCGGTGCGTCCATCAACAACGACGACGACCAGGTCACCTATCGGCCCGACGGCAACATCACCGTCGACGACAAGGGCACCATGGGCACCGACCAAGAAGACGGTGACCTTCCTGGTGTCCGACGGGGTCAACCAGCCGGCCCGCGGCACCTTGATCGTCGACGTGGTGTCCGACGACAAGGCCACGCCGGTCGCCGCCCCGGTGTACGCGACCGGGCTGGTCAACGAACCGATCACGATCTCCCCGCTGACCGGCGTGATCTCGCCGTCGACCGAACCGCTGCGCCTGGTCAAGGTCGACCCGCCGAAGGAGCGGCGGCGTCAAGGTGACCGCCGACCTGGACGCCGGCCAGGTCACCGTGGTCGGGCGCCAAGGCCGGCAGCTACTACCTGAGCTACCAGGTGGCCGCCGGCGCCGGGTCCGCCGAGGGACTGATCCGGGTCGATGTGACCAATCCGCCCACCCAGGCGGCCTCCGCCGGTGGCCGATGACCGACACGGCCTACCTGCCGATCGGTGGCGAGGTGCTGGTCGATCTCACCGCCAACGACATCGACCCGTCCGGTCGCGCGCTCGCGGTCCAGCAGCTCACCGTCGATCCGAACTCCGGCCTGGTGGTGACCGTCTCGGACATGCACCTGGTGCGGATCAGCGCGCGGCGGGCGGTACCGTCCGGCGGTCTCTGGTTCTCCTACCAGGTCTCGTCCGGCGGTGCCTCGGCCACCGGCTGGGTCACGGGTGGTCTCGGTGCCCGCGCCCGCACGACCCGGTGGCACCGATCGCCTCGCCGATCCGGGTGTCGGTACGGGCCGGCGACGCCGTGACCGTGCCGATGTCCGGCCACGCCGTCGACCCCGGCGGCGACGTGCTCACGGTGCAACCGTTCGACGCCGACACCGCTGTCCGCCGGCCAGGGACTGCTGTTCACCTCCGCCGACGCCATCCGTTACCTGGCCCCGGCGAACGCTGCGGCCCAGACGATCCGACCACCTACACCGTGGTCAACCGGGCCGGGAAGACCGACTCGGCGCCGCTGCAGATCACCGTCGTCGCCGACCGGCACGAAGAACCGCGCGCCGCGCACTCCGGCGCTGACCGTGGCCCGCACGTTCGTCGGGTCCAGCGTCGACATTCCGTTGCCGATCGACGGGATCGACCCGGACGGCGACTGGGCGGTGCTGTCGGCGATCTCGACGCCGCCCGCCGCCGGCCGGGCCTCGGTGGTCGGCGCGTCCACCTTGCGGTACACCGCGTTCGACCGGGCCGGCCCGGACACCGTCGGCTACACCGTCGCCGATCCGTCCGGCGCCACGGCGACCGGCACGGTGAAGATCGTGGTGGTCGACCGGCCGAAGACCGTCGGAACCGCCGGTCGCGCCGGACATCGACGTGTCCGTGCTGCCCAGCCGCTCGGTGGCCGTCGATGTGCTCGTCCCAGGTGTCGGATCCCGGCCGGCTACGAGGTGACGTTCGCCGCGACACCGCTGACCACCAAGGCGACCACACCCGGCATCAGCTTCAAGGTCACCGACGGTGCGTGGTGCTCAAGGCCGGCAAGGACGACACCGTGGTGCCGATCACCTACACGGTGGTCAACGAGCGCGGGCTGTCGGCCAGCGGGGTGCTGACCGTGACGGTGTCGAAGTACGCTCCGGCGGTGCCGCCGACCGCCTCCGACGTGTTCGTCACCGACGCCATGGTTTCCGCCGACCGGACGCTCGGCCCGGGTCGACGTCACCGACGCCATCGGCAACCCCGGCGGCCTGCCCGCCGACCTGAAGCTGTCCGTGCCGCCAGATCTCCTCGGGCCGGATGACGGTCGCCGGCGCGCGCGTCCTGACCGTGCCGATCACCGACATCCAGGCAGGTGCTCGCCTACCAGGTGACCAATCTGGACGACCGAGTCGGCGCAGGCCTTCGTCGTCGTCCCGGCGCGGGACGAGCTGGTGCAGCAGGCGGACCCGACGACGCAACGACCGCAGCACGCAACCGCAGCCGCAAGCCGGAACCGGAGGTGTTCACCCCGACGGTCCGCAAGACCCTGCAGGTCGATGCCGGCACCACGGTGACGGTCGCGCTGGCCGACTACATCGGCGGCGTCAAGGCGGGGCGGACGCGTGACCATGCCGGCCGGCGCCGCGGTCTCGGCCACGGTCGGGGATCTATCCCGCAAGGACGACGCCCACGTGACGCTGGGTGGTGCCGGACGACGCCGGCGGGTCGGCGAACCTGACGGTGACGGTCACCGACGGCACCAGCAAGCCGGTCCGGGTCAACATCCCGGCGACGATCACGCCGAAGGTGGTGCCGCCACCGGAGTTCGCGTCCGCGCCGCTGTCGGTGGAGGCCGGCACGTCCGCCTCGATCGACCTTCGCCCGCTGGTCACCACCACCGACAGCGAGCAGGCGAGGTCGCTGAAGTTCGCCGGGCCGACCGGCGCCGCCGCCGGGGTGACCGGAACGCTGGCCGGCACCGTGCTGACCGTGACGGCGGCCGATGAGCGTCCCGCGCGGCACCGCCGTGCCGCTCGGCGTGACGGTCAAGGACAACGCCGGCCACACGGTGCCGGCGACCATCACGGTGACCGTCACCGGACTGACCGCGCCGCTGGCCACCGTGCCGAACCTCGACGATCGACGATGCGGTGCAGGGCAAGTCGTCCACGGTCAACGTGCTGGCCGGGGCGTCGAACCCGCTGGGCGGCCCGCTGCAGGTGGTCGTCGCCGAGGTCACCGGCGGCGACGCCACCGCGTCGTTCTCGTCGGGTGGGGACCGGTCACCGTCACCCCGGCCGCCGACCAGGTCGGCACCGTCACCGTGACTTGTCACCGTCGCCGACGCCTCCGGCGACGAGAGCCGCAACGTCCAGGCCACCGTCACCGCGACCGTGCGCGGGCGGCCCGATCGGCCGTCGACCCCGAAGGTGGTTTCGGTGCGCGACGGCCAGGTCGTCCTGCAGTGGGAAGCGCCGGACGACAACGGCGCGCCGATCACCGGGTACACCTTGTCGCGCCGGCGGTGTTCGTCAGGAGTGCGCCAAGAGTCCGTGCACGCTCATCAGGCTCTGACCAACAACACCAGGTCTACAACTTCACCGTCATCGCGCACAACGCGGTCGGCGACTCCGACCCGTCCAAGGCGTCCGCCGACGCCCGGCCGGACACCGCGCCGGACGCGCCGGCCGCACCCGAGCGTGAAGTTCGGCGACCGGCAGATCACCGCGACCTGGAAGGCCCCGACAGTCCAGCGGTTCGCCGATCAGCGGCTACCTGGTTCAGATCTCGCCGGCGCCGAAGGCCGGCTCCGACGTGGTGTCCACCGCCGACACCACGCGCCACCTTCGGCGGTCTGGTCAACGGCACCCAGTACCAGATCACTGTGGTGGCCAAGAACGACTCCGGCACCGACAGCGACCCGTCGCCGCCGGCCACCGAGATCCCGGCGACGGTGCCGGACATGCCGGCGGCGCCGACGGTCGGCGACGCCGCGAAGTCCGGGGCGGCCGGCCAGGTCGGCGTGTCCTGGACGGCGGTGAACGGCAACGGGGACGACGACGTCACCTACACGGTGAACTGGTCGAACGACCAGGGCGACAAGGGCGTCATCGAGGTCGCGCCGGGCAAGCCGACCAGCGTGACGATCTCGCCGATCACGCTGGGCGCCAACTACACCGCCATGGTCACGGCCCAGAACAAGGCCGGCTCGTCGGGACGCGGCGAACCCGGCCGGGTGAGCCCGTACACGGCGCCCGACGCGGTCGGCCGACCTCGCGGCCACCGCGACCGGTTCGAGCGGCCAGGTCACCCTGACCTGGTCGGCACCCAAGGACAACGGCCGGCCGATCACCGGCGTACCAGTGGCACAACGGTGACGGCCAGTGGGTCGCCATCGGTGCGGCTCAGACCTCTATGACCGTCGACGGTCTGACCGACGGCACCCAGTACGGCTTCGTCGTCCGCGCCTGCAACACCGACGACGCGACCAATTGCGGGGCGGATTCGAAGGCGGCCGCGGCCACCCCGTACCGTCCGGCCGACGCTGTGCAGAACCTGGCCGCCGATGCCGATGCGGCGCCAGGGCAGCTGGTCCTGTCCTGGGCTCCGCCGGCGGCCGATGGTGGCCGACCGGTTGTCGGGTACCAGTACGCCGCCGCCGGTTCGAACGACTGGAACGACGCCGGGGGAACGACGGTCACGGTGACCGGTCTGACCAACGGTCAGGACCAGCTTCGACGTCCGGCCTTACACCGCGGAGCAGGCGGCTCAGTACGGCGGCACGGCCACGGTCACCGGCAGACCCTACGACGTGCCGAGTGCGCCGAACAACCTTGCCGCGACGACCGGCGAGAACCAGATCGTCCTGACCTTCGCCGCGCCGGCCAACAGTGGCGGCCGCGATATCACCGGCTACGAGTACCAGATGGACGGCGCCGGAGCCTGGACGGCGATCGCCACCGGGGGCGCGGTCGCCGTGGGCGGACTGGAACAACCACAGCTTCGTGGTGCGGGCGGTGAATCAGCGGGGCCCCGGCGGAGCCTCGAATGCGGCCACCGCCAAGGCCTGCGGTCCCGTGCAGGCAGTGACCAACGTGCGCAAGACCGGCGCGGCCCAGGGATCGATCGACTTCGCCTGGGATCCGCCGCCGGGCAACGGCGTCGGTGGGTTCACCTATCAGTACAAGCGTGCTGCCGAGGGTGATTGGGCCGGCACGGCGGGCAGACCGGGTCGAGGGGCGGACTGTCCTGCGGCAACACCTACACGGTGCAGATCCGGGCCATCGACTCGGCCGGTCATGCCGGCCCGGTGACCGCGTCGGGACTGGGCCACCGACGCCTGCCCGCCGCCGCCGCGCACCGACGGTCACGGTCGGCGAAGTGGAAGAGCGCCGACGGCCACACGGGCACTTCCCCGGGATCGACCTCTGCAACGGATCCCTCATGCCAATTCATCGAGGTGACGCTCGAATTCAACTGGCCGAACGAGAGCGTCACCTGCAAGTGGACTGGCGAACGCACGTACAACCCGTCGAGATCCGGCGACGGTGTACTTCAAACGCAGACCTACAGCGGAAATCCTGGCGGCGCTGTGACGGTGACCTGCTCGTCCGCCGGCGGCGACAGCCATACCGATTCGCTGACCTGGTAACCCAGAAAGCTCAGGAGCCTCAAAGATGACCATGACCCCCGACCACGCCCAGTGGTTCGCCCAGACCTTCTCCTCGCTGGTCGGCAACATCGGCCAGGCGGTGCTCGGCAAGCCGCGCACCATCTCGCTGGCGGTGACCTGCCTGCTGTCCGAGGGTCATCTGCTGCTCGAGGACTTCCCGGGCACCGGCAAGACCTCGCTGGCCAAGGCGCTGGCGGCCACCGTGCAGGGCACGAACTCGTCGCATCCAGTTCACCCCCGACCTGCTGCCCTCCGACGTCACCGGCGTCACCATCTACGACCAGCAGACCGGCCAGTTCGAGTTCCACAAGGGCCCGATCTTCGCCTCCGATCGTGCTGGCCGACGAGATCAACCGGGCCTCGCCCAAGACCCAGGCCGCGCTGCTGGAGGTGATGGAGGAGTCCAAGGTCACCGTCGACGGCATCTCCCACGACGTCGGCAACCCGTTCATGGTGATCGCCACCCAGAACCCGATCGAGCAGGCCGGCACCTACCGGCTGCCCGAGGCCCAGCTCGACCGGTTCCTGATGAAGACCTCGCTCGGCTACCCGGACCACGCCGCGACGGTGGAGATCCTGGCCGGCGCCACCACCAAGGCCCACGCCCGCACGGTCGGCCCGAAGATCACCACGGCGGCCGTCAGCGACATGGCCGAGCTGGCCGCGACCGTGCACACCGACCCGGCCATCCTGGACTACGTCGCCCGGATCGCCGAGGCGACCCGGACGACTCCCGAGACCACGGTCGGCGTCTCGGTGCGCGGCTGCCTGGCGCTGGTCCGGGCCTCGCGGACCTGGGCGGCCGCGCACGGCCGGCACTTCGTCATCCCCGACGACGTCAAGGATCTGGCCGAGCCGGTGCTGGCCCACCGGATCCTGCTGGACGCCGAGGCCGAGTTCTCCGGCACCACCGTGGCCTCGGTGCTGCACCGGATCCTCGGCGAGGTCACCCCGCCGGAGCGGCGGCAGTAGCCATGGCGCCCAGCCCGATGCCCTCCGCGGTCTCCACGCCGCCCACCGACGCTCCCGCCGCCACCGGCGGGCCGTTCGGCGACCCGACGCCCGGGCCGTTCGGTGACCCGGCGATCCAGCTGCCGACCGGAACCACGGCGGCCGCCACCACCAGGTGGCACACGCTGACCGCTCCGGTGCTGCCCGTGCTGCGGCGACTCGCCGGACCGGTCACCGCACTCGGTGCCGTCACCATCGGTGCGGCCGTGCTGCTGCACTGGTGGTCGCGCTGGCTCACCGGCTGGCAGGAGTTCGCCGTCGCGGCGCTGGTTCTCGGCGTGGTGCTCGCGGTGTCCGCGCTGTTCCTGATCGGCCGCTCGTCCTACGCGGTCACGGTGCAGCTGCAGAACGCCAGGGTGGTCGCCGGGCAACGCGCCGGCGGCGCCATGACCACCCGCAACACCGGGCAGCGCCGACTGCTGGGTTCGCGGATCGAGCTGCCGGTCGGCGGCTCGCTCGCCTCGTTCCGGATCCCGTCGCTGGCGCCCGGCGCCGACCACGAGGACCTGTTCGTCATCCCCACCACCCGGCGGGCGGTGATCACCGTCGGGTCCGGCCGTGTCCGTGCGCGGCGATGCGCTCGGCCTGTTGCGACGTCAGGTGCGCTGGACCGTTCCGCAGGCAGCTGTACGTGCATCCGCGGACCATCCGGTTGCACGGTGCGAGCTACCGGGGTGATGCGCGACCTGGAGGGGCAGCCGACCAGCGACCTGTCGTCCAACGACGTCTCGTTCCACGCGCTGCGCGGCTACGTGCCCGGCGACGACCGCCGCTACGTGCACTGGCGCACCTCGGCCCGCACCGGCAAAGCTGATGGTGCGGCAGTTCGAGGAGACCAGGCGCACCCACCTGGCCGTCGCGCTGGCCGCCGACCCGGCGGAGTACGGAACCGCCGACGAGTTCGAGCTGGCCGTCAGCGTCGCCGCCTCGCTGGGCGCGCAGGCGTTCCGCGAGGAGCGGCCGGTGTCGGTGTGCGTCGGGCCGGCCGCATTGGGCGGCGGCACCGGCCGGCGGTTGCTCGACGCGTTCGCCGGCGTGGCCACCGCGGACCGGGGCCGGCCTCGTGACGGCCGGGCGGGCCGCCGCCACCGCGGTGCCCAACGCATCGGTGGCGGTGCTGGTGTGCGGACCGAACCCGGACGCCCCGACCATCCACCGGGCCGGCACCGGGTTCGGCATCGGAATCCGGGTGGTATGCGTGCGGATCGAGGAGGGCGCGACCGCGAGATGTCGTCGATCGGTGGGGTCGACGTGGCCACCGTCGGCAGCCTCGAGGACCTGCCCCGCGCCCTGCACCGGATGCGGGCCGCATGAGGCGAGGACGGGCATGAGGGAGAAACTGACCGGCCGGCGCGCCGGGCTGCTGATCGCCGACGCGGCGGTGATCGTCGTGCTGGTCGCCGGCGCCGGGCTTGCTGCTCGGCCCGGCCTACGGCGGGTACCAGCTACCTGGTGGCACTCGCCCTCGGTGCGCTGGCCGGCGCGGCTGGCCGCGCTGGTGCCGGCGCTGCTGCGGTGGCCGGGCTGGACCACGGTGCCGACGGCCGTCGTGCTCTACCTGCTGTTCGGTGCCGCGGCCGCGGTGCCCGTAGTCGGCCGTCGGCGGGGTGCTGCCGCAGCCTGGAGTCGGTGCGACTGCTCAGTCTCGGCGTCGTCACGTCCTGGAAGCAGATGCTGACCGTCGCCGTGCCGGTGGGCAGCTCCGGGCGCACTGCTGGTTCCCGCCTACCTGACCGCGCTGGTCTGCGCGGCCGTCGGGTCGGTGATCGCGACTCGGTCGACCCGGCCCGCGCTGGGCGCTGCTCGCGCCGGTGGCGATGGCCGCGGCCGCGGCGGCGCTCGGTGCTTCGGACCGCCGGTCAGCCGGTACTGGTCGGGACGGTCGGTGCGCTCGGCGGACTGATCTGGGCGGCCTGGCGGCGACGCCGGGCCGGGTTGGCCGGGCTCGACGTCCGCCGACCGCTGGCGTTGCTGGTGGTGCTCGTCCCGGCGCTGGCCGGCGGGCTGCTGCTCGGGCCCCAGCTGCTGGCCGACCAGCCCCGGACTGATCGCCCGGGACGGTTGTCGAGCCCGCCGTTCGACCCGCAGACCATCCCGAGCCCGCTGTCGGGATTCCGGTCCTACGTCAAGAAGGATCGGGACACCGTGCTGTTCACCGTGTCCGGGTTGCCGGAGGGCGGCCGGGTCCGGCTGGCGGTGATGGACGACTACAACGGGCTGATCTACGGCACCTCGCCGGACACCGGGGTGTTCAACCGGGTCGGCGACCGGATCGCCTCCGTGCCGGCCGGCTCGTCGGCCGACCTCGACGTGCAGATCAAGGGCTACTCCGGGGTGTGGCTGCCCGACGCCGGGTACCTGGCCGGGATCGACTTCACCGGGCCCAGATCGGCCGACACTCACCGAAGAGTTCCGCTACGACTCCGGCACAGCGGCGCCGGCGTGGTCACCGGTGGACTGTCCGACGGCGACGGATATCAGGCCGGACGTGTCCATTCCCGCGACCCCGGACCCCGACGACCATGACCGACGTGCCGGTCGGTCGCGACCAGCCAGCCCACACCGCTCAAGGTGCCCCAGGAGATCAAGACCAAGGCGGCCGAGTGGGCCGGCGACGCGACCGACCCGTACCAGTCGCGGTCGCACTGCAGCAGGGTCTGCGCGATGCCGGGTACGTCTCGCACGGCGACGACGGCGCGCTGAACTCGCCGGCCGGGCACGGCGCCGACCGGATCCGCCGCTGCTCACCTCGCCGATCATGGTCGGCGACCAGGAGCAGTACGCGGTGACGATGGCGCTGATGGCCCGCTCGCTCGGGCTGCCGGCCCGGGTCGTCATGGGCTTCAAGCCGACCAGCTACTCCGGGACCGACCGCGACGTCACCGGTCGGATCGGTGACCGCGTGGGTGGAGATCCCGTTCGCCGGCGTCGGCTGGGTGGCGTTCGATCCGACACCCGACGAGGCGAAGGTGCCGCAGCAGAAGGACGACAAGCAGTCGGCGGCCAGCCCGCAGAACAAGCTGCAGCCGCCGCCCCCGCCGCCGGACACCAAGCAGGGCGACACCCAGTCGGTGAAGGACGCCGATCAACAGGACGACCAGCAGGACCAGAAGAAGGACGACGACCTGCCGCCGCCGGCGTCCGGCGTCGCACTGGGTCAGATGGGTGTTGATCGGCCTCGTCGCCGCTGGTGCTGCTGGTGCCGTTCGCCCTGATCTTCTGCTGAAGGTGCTCCGCGCGGCGCCGCCGGCAACAGGGCCCGCCGGTGGCCAGGATCGCCGGCGGCTGGTCGCACCTGATGGACACGGCGACCGATCTCGGGCGCGCCGCCGGCCCGCGGGGCCACCCGGGTGGAGACCGCCGGTGCGTTGGATTCCCGCTTCGGCGGATCCACCGCGCTGCTGGCCCGCGAGGCCGACACCCGGGTGTGGGCACCGGATGCGGTGGAGCCGGCCGAGGCCGACCGGTTCTGGGCCGAGGTGGATGCCGCGGTCTCCGGCATGTCCCGGACCCGCGGACCCTGGGGGCGGCTGCGCGCCGCCCTGTCCACCCGGTCGCTGCGCCGCGGACGCGGCGAGTAGATGATCCGATGATGGTCGACACCGCGCTCCGCCAGCGTGCGCACGGTGCGGTGGTGCCTTGGGTACGGACGCGCTGCGCTGCCCACTGTGCGGAGCGGCGGCGCCCACGCCGATGGATCTGGTCGATCCGGCGTACGCCGGTCGGCGGGCAGTGTCGGTGCTGGTTGACCTGGTGCCGCCGGCGGCGCTGTTGGTGGCCGGGTTCCTGATCGACCCTCCGCTGCGGTGGTACCTGCTCGGCGCGGCCGGTGCCTGGTCGGTGCTGCTGTGGCTCTGGCTGGCCCGGACCGGGCAAGGACCCGGCGCTGTGGTCGGTGGCGTGCGGGTGGTCGACGGCCGGACCGGCCGGGTGCCGGCGACCGGCGCGGCCCTGGTCCGGACGGTGTTCCGACCCTTGATCGCCGTGGGCACCCTCGGGATGGCCGGGCTGTCCTACCGCTGGGACCCGGCCGGCCGCGAGCGCACCTGGTGGGACCGGATCGCCGGCACCCGGGTGGTCGCCGCGACGCCGCTGAGTCGAGATCGCCTGGTCGGACCCGGTGGTGCCGGCCGCGGTCGCCGCGCCGACGCGCCTGCCCGGTCGCCGCCCGAGGGCCGATCGACCGCCGGCGTACCATCGGGCGCGACGAGTCAGGAGCAGCTCCGGCGGATCGCTCGGCGACAGCGCGGTAGCCGGTGATCGACGGCGACGTTCCGTCAGCCGCCATCGGCAGCACCGGCCGCCGGGGCCCGGACCTGTCAGTGCCGGCGCCGATCTCCGCGGAGGTGACCCGGCCCGTGCGCCGCTCGTCACTCCGCCGCCCGATCCCGCTGCCGACGCCACCGGGCAGCGCACGGTGGCCATCCGCTCCGGACCGCTCACCCTCACCTGGGACACCGGCCGCTCGGTGCTGGTCACCGGGCATGTGCTGGTCGGGCGGGACCCGCTCGGCACCGGGGACGAGAAGGTCGACCGGGTGCTGGCCGTCGATCTCGACGCGCGCGGTGTTTCCAAGACCCACCTGGCCATCGACGTCACGCCGCTGGGCGTCACCGTCACCGATCGGCACTCGACGAACGGCGTACGGATCCTGCATCCTGACGGCACCCGGGTCCAGATCGAAGCGGGCCGGCCGACTCCGGTGCGCGAGGGGGAGCGGATCGAGTTCGGCGGCCGTTGGCTGGGTATCGGCAGCTGACGCTCGCCAGCCCGTACGGGTCGCGCCAGTTTCGGTGCGGGTCGCGCAGCGCAGCTCGAGCAGCTCAGAGCAGGACGACCGAGCGCAGCACCTCTCCGTCGTGCATCTTGTCGAAGGCGGCCTCGATGTCGCCGAGTCCGATCGTCTCCGTGACGAACTTGTCCAGCGGCAGCCGTCCCTGCAGGAACAGGTCCGAGAGCATCGGAAAGTCCCGGGACGGCAGGCAGTCGCCGTACCAGGACGACTTGAGCGACCCGCCGCGGCCGAAGAAGTCCAGCAGCGGCATCTCGAGCGTCATCGCCGGAGTCGGGACACCGACCAGGACGACGGTGCCGGCCAGGTCGCGCGCGTAGAACGCCTGCTTCCAGGTCTCCGGGCGGCCGACCGCGTCGATCACCACGTCGGCCCCGAAACCGTCGGTCAGTGCCTGCACGTCCTCGACCACGGAGTCACCGGCGACCACCGTGTCGGTAGCGCCGAACTCCTTGGCCCAGGCCAGCTTCCGCTCGTCCCGGTCGATCGCGATGATCTTGCGGGCACCCGCGAGCCGGGCACCGGCGATCGCGGCGTCGCCGACGCCGCCGCACCCGATCACCGCGACCGCGTCTCCGCGGCTCACACCGCCGGTGTTGAGAGCCGCGCCGAGGCCGGCCATCACGCCGCAGCCGAGCAACCCGGCCACCTGCGGCGGCACCGCCGGGTCCACCTTGGTGCACTGGCCGGCGGCGACCAGCGTCTTCTCCGCGAACGCGCCGATGCCCAGCGCGGGCGAAAGTTCGGTGCCGTCCTCCAGCGTCATCTTCTGCGTGGCGTTGTAGGTGTTGAAGCAGTACCAGGGGCGGCCGCGCAGACAGGCGCGGCACTGACCGCAGACCGCGCGCCAATTGAGGATCACGTAGTCCCCGGGCGCCACTTCGGTGACCCCGTCGCCGACCGCCTCGACCACGCCGGCCGCCTCGTGGCCGAGCAGATAGGGGTAGTCGTCGCCGATACCACCCAGCTTGTAGTGCAGATCGGTGTGGCAGACGCCGCACGCCTGCACCCGCACCAGCGCTTCACCCGGGCCGGGGTCGGGAACAAGGATGGTGGTCAGTTCGACCGGGGCGTCCTTGGCGCGGGACACGACTCCCTGAACCTGGTGGACCATGCGGGCGGCCTCCTCGTGAGCGACTCTCGTGGGTGTGCTGCACACACCGTCCGACCACCGTATCCGGTGCATGATCCCGATCAGGAGACCCTTCTGCGCCGCTCGGCCCGGATCTGGCGACGGTGTCGTGTTCGGGTCGGCGCGTTCCGGCACATCGGCCCCGACGATCATGACAGGAGCTGCTGGCCGCCGTCGATATCGTAGGTCGCACCCGTCAGCGCGGTGTTGACCATGAGATGCACAGCGAGCGCAGCGACGTCGGCGGGCCCTACCACCCGACCGATCGGGAGGGTGGCGCCGAGCTCGTTGCGTCTCTCGTCAAGATGCTCACCGAGAAGCGATGCCGACAAGGGTGTGTCGACGAAGCCGGCGGCGATCAGGTTGATTCGAACCGGGGTGATTTCGAGTGAGCTGGGCCCGCTGCAGCTACTCGCCTGCTTCGGGCCCAAGTACGAAAGCGCCGGTCAATCGTTCGGCATCGCTCATCAGCGTGAGGGGGCCGTTGTTCTGCGTGTACGCGCGGGTGTCGCTCATTCAGGCAACTGGTCGCCGGCGCGCTCACGAACCATGTAGAGCGCGTACCAGGCGGGCCAGTCCGGGTCTGCTTCGCCGATGCGCTCCTCGTGCTTGCCGTGGGCGGCGGCCGCCCGACGCAGCGCCTCGGCCAGCTCGTCCACCGACTCGTAACTCGTGGCCATGGGGTCGCCCCTCAGCGGCCGGGGAGACGCGTCTTGATCTCCTGGAGCAACCATCCGTTTCCGTCCGGATCACTGAAAGCAGCGAACGAGCCGTAGTCGGCATGCTCGGGTGCCGGTCCGCTCACCCGCCCCTGAGTCCCGGCGTGATGGAAGATCCCGGTCTCGTCGTGGAACAGCTCACTGACCTCGATCCCGCGTCCGACGAGGTCGGCCCTGGCCTGATCGATGTCGTAAACCGAAAGCTGGAGACCCTCGGACGAGCCGGGCGGAGCTGACGTGACTCCGGTACCGAAAATGATCGAGCAACCCGAACCCGGCGGCGTCAGCTGCACCACCCGATAGCCGTCGTTCACGGCAAGATCGGCGTCGAGCCTCCAGCCCAGCGACTGGTAGAAATGTTTGGCCCGATCGACGTCCGATACGGGCACCACCACCACTTCCAGGCGAACTTCCCCGGCCTTCACGGGTGGGCTGGCCATCGCGTTGGGTGTGATCGCCTCGGTGCTCATCACGGCCTCCATCCCAGTGGTGGGGTGCAATCATGGCAATTCAGATCGACTCCGGCCAGCGCGGACCGCACCGTTGCGTCGCCCGCTACCAAGCGTTAGTTCTGCGCCAGAACTCCTGGGGGCCAGACGTTCTCATCTCTCGCGCAGCCGAGGCACGGGTCTTCTGTCCGACAACTTAGGTCCCGATTCCCTCGAATGTCAAGGGTGCACTCGTCGGACTTTGACGGCCCCGACCGGACGGGCAGGCTGATGCGGAAGAGGTACCGGCAGCGACGGTGCAACGTCGATAAGGTGCTGGGTGGCGGGTCTCTGTGCGGGCGAGGGAAGGCTGAGCATGGCGACGCTCTTGTCGGTCAATGTCGGTCGACCGCGCGATGTCGCATGGAATGGACGTGTCGTACGGACGGGCATCTGGAAGGAGCCGGTGCAGGGCCCGGTCGTGGCGCGCAGATTGAACCTCGAAGGTGACGGGCAAGGCGATCTGGCCGGACATGGTGGCGAGCAGCGGGCCGTGATGGTCTATCAGGCGGAGTCCTACGATTTCTGGCGGCAGTTCCTGGGTCGGACCGACCTCAACTGGGGCGCCTTCGGCGAGAACTTCACCGTTGCCGGCCTGCCCGATGACCAGGTGTGCGTCGGCGACCGGTACCGCATCGGTGAGGCAGAGTTCGAGGTGACACAGCCGCGCACCACCTGCTACCGCGTCGGCGTCCGGCTCAACGAACCACGGATGGCAGCGCTGCTGGTCGCCGAGCATCGCCCCGGCTTCTACCTCCGCGTACTACGCGAGGGCAACGTGCAGTCCGGGTCCGAGATCGTCAAAGTCGGTGCCGCCACAGAACGGATCAGCATCGCGGAGTCGGACGCGCTCCTGTACCTGCCCGACGGCGATGTCGAAACGATGCGGCGATTGCTGCAGGTGGAGGCGCTCAGCCCCGGTTGGCGCAGTTCGTTCGATGACCTTGTCTCTCGGGCCGACCACCCGGACCGTGACCAGGCGCCGCCCGCTCTGCCGGCGTGGCCCGGCTTCCGGCGCATGTTCGTCGACCGGTTGATTCGTGAGACCGACCTGGTCACGTCCGTGTACCTCCGGCCCGGTGGAACCCGCCGCTCTCCCTACCGCGGCACCGGGCCAGTACGTGACCGTTCGACTGGCAGGCCACGGCATTCCCATTGCCGTGCGCAGCTATTCGTTGTCAGGGTCGACGCCCGACTACTACCGGATCAGTGTGAAACGGGAGAGGCACGGCGTGGCCAGCGAGTACATCACCACGATCCTGGCCGTGGGTGATGAGGTGGATGTCGCCGCGCCTCGCGGCGAGTTCGTGCTGGACGACGACGGCACTCCGGTGCTTCTGTTGTCGGCTGGTATCGGTGTCACCCCCGTGCTGGCGATGCTGCAGGCGCTCGTCGCGCGGCGCAGTACGCGCACCGTGTGGTGGCTGCATACGACGAGCACACCGGCCACCGACGCGCTGGCCGACGAGGCCGCCCAGCTGATCGACTCGCTCCCGTTCGGGCACAGCCATGTCCACTACACGTCCGAGGCCGCAGCGCCGTTGGCCCATCGTCGCCTGGACGGTTCCCTCCTCGTTGCGCTCGGCCTCCCGACCGATACCAGCGCTTACGTGTGCGGACCCGTGGGTTTCATGAACGACATGACCGCGGCGCTTGTCGGCCTCGGCATACCCGGAAGTCGCATCCACACCGAACGTTTCGGGTCCTTGTCGGCGGTCAACCCCGGTGTCGTCGGCGTCGAGCCGCCGGCGCCGCACGTGCCCGCCGCCGCCGGCACCGGGCCGATGGTGACCTTTGCCCGTGCGGGAGTCGCAGCCAAGTTCAACCAGGACAACGGCAGCTTGCTCGAGATGGCCGAAGCCTGTGACATCCCGACGCGATGGTCCTGTCGTACCGGCGTGTGCCATACCTGCGCGACGCCTCTACTGTCGGGGACGGTCGACTACCGACCGATCCCGCTGACCGAGCCCGACGTCGGCCAGGTGCTGCTCTGCTGCTCAAGACCCAGCACCGACGTCGTCCTGGATCTGTAGCCGCCGCGGTCGCACGACACGGTGCGGAGCAGTTCTGCAGAAAAGTGGAGGGTGAGAAATGCCGTGGTTCCCCGACTTTGCCAACGCCGCCGAGCTGGCGCGGATACAGATCCGAGCCCTCGGCCAGGCCGACCCGGTCGGCCGGTATCTCGCCGCATTGCACGAGGGTGATGTCCATGACCTCGAGCAGGTGTGGCCGGGCGAGGTGGTCGTCTTCGACCCTCGTGCTGGTGAGATCCGTGGCCACCGACAGTTGCGCCGGTTCGTCAGGCAGAACCGGGCCTGGCTCGCCGAACGCAACGCCCGGATCGACACCGTGGCTTCCACCTGTGCTGCCGGCCGGGCCGTGGTCGAGATGCTCGCCCACCTCTCCGGCAACGACGGCGAGATGGCCTGGCCGCTGGCCGTCGTCGCCGAATCTCACGACGACAGGACGGTGGTGTTCCGCACGTACTGCAGCCAGTTGCCGGTCGACGGCCGTCGCCATGTGCGCCCCCCGATACTCCGGCCCGGTGTCGTCGAGCTCGGCGATGCCATCGGCCGCTATCAGACTGCGCTGGCCGGCGGTGACGCCGAAGCCGCAGTGGCGGCGTTCGCCTCCGACGGATATTACTGCGAGCCCATCGGCCCAGCCTTCACCCACCGTGGTGCCGATGAGCTCCGCGCATTCTTCGACACATGCTTCAGCGCCGGGGGCGGGCTCGACCTGCAGCGCTGCACCATGACCGACGACGGAACGCGCTGCGCCCTCGAGTACAACTGCACGCAATGGGGTCGATACCCCCTGCCTCCGCAAGCGGGGATCGCCGTCCACGAACGCGGCCCGGACGGATTACTGGCTGCGGTACGCGTTTATGACGACATCGAACCACCCGTGCAGTAGGCACCGGGATCATCACGCTCCGTGGTCGCGCCGGTGCGGCGGCTCTCGTTGCTGTCACCGTCGTCTTGGCCCACCGCGAGAACGACACCCACAGTCACCGGCCGGTTGCGGACACCTGAGACCTCGGCAAACGGGGCCAGGTCGATTGGCAACCACCAGCGCCACCACCCACCCTGACCATTGACACGCTCGAGCCGGTCCCTTCATGCTGACCACGGTAGGAGCCGAGCGGGGCGAACTTCGACCTGTCCGATGCCGGGAGCAGCCATGGGTATCCCCGAGTCCACAGCGATCCCCGGTGATTCAGCGGGCGACGTGCCGGATTCGGCCAGGTTGGGAGACCGAGAATCGGCCGATCACCGTCGGTGGTTCGAGGTCAAACTGAGGCGGCGCATCGAAAAGTGGATAGATGCCATCGGCTACTGGGGCGAGGCCGCGCAAGTACTGGTCGGGGATACCATCGCCACCGACTACTCGCCGCCACGGACGACCGCGACCTTCCGGCTCGGAGCGCTGAGTTTCCATTGTGTCGAGGACGAGGAGACCGGCGACTTCCGGGTCAGGCTCAAAGGCAGCAACATTCACGATATCCCGGACCTCGCCACGCTCCACCGCGCAATTCAGGAAAGCGAACAAAGCAGCAGTACTGGCCCGGGGAAATAGATTTGCCGGTCTCTGATGTCCAGCGCGAAATAGTCTCGGTGTCATGACGTTCTCCGCGATCCGGACCGACCGTTTGGTATTGCGCGATCTCACCGACCTCGACGCCGATGACCTTGTGGAGTACCGCAACGATCAGCAGACGGCGAGCCTGCAGGACTGGCCGCTGCCATACACCCACGACCGGGCCCGGGCGGTGATCGGCGGGGCTGCGGAGGCGGAGTGGCCGGTGTCCGGCGACTGGTACCAGGTCGGCATCGAGTACGAGAGTCGGCTGGCCGGGGATCTCGGCGTCGGACGCAGTGCCGATGGGCTGCAGGCGGAGATCGGGTACACCCTGGCGCCGTGGTCGCGGGGGCGTGGATTGGCCACTGAGGCGGTGGCGGCGATCCTGGACCTGTTGTTCTCCGAAGGGGTGCACCGGGTGGTCGCCGGGGTCGATCCGGCCAATCGTTGCGTCGGCGAGGGTGTTGCAGCGGCTGGGTTTCCGGCACGAGGGGCGCTTCCTCTCTGCGGTCTACATCCGGGACCGCTGGTACGACGACGACCGATACGGCCTGCTGGCCGATGAATGGCGGGAACGAGCGTCCCTTTGATCGACCGGGCAATGAGGCCCCATCGGCTGAAGCGACTGCGGGGGAATCGCCCCGATTTCCCTGCCGGCCGGCGTACCGACATTGGCGTACGCGTCACGGGATGCGGGCAGGCTCCTACGCCCATGGGTGAACACTGGCGAAGTGCTGACCGGACTACTGTGCGCGTTCGCCGCGGCCCTTGCGTACGGCTCTGCGTCGATCCTGCAGGCGATCGGTGCGCGCCGGGCGGCGGCCGCGGGCTCCACGCTGTCCGGGCTCGCCGCGCAACCGATCTACTACCTGGGACTGGCCCTGGACGGCGCCGGGTTCGTCGGCGCGGTCGTGGCTCTCCACTTCCTGCCGTTGTTCCTGGTCCAAGCGGTGACCGCATCGAGTGTGTTGGTGACGGCCGCACTCGCGACCCTCGTGCTGGGCGCCCGCCTGGGCAGGGGCGGCATGCTGGCTCTGGGTACTGCGGTTCTCGGCCTCGTGCTGTTGGCATTGTCGGCTCAGGCGGAGGAGGCGGTGGCCCTGCCTTCGGTCTGGCAGTGGGTGGTGTTGGGTGGGCTGGCGCCGATCGCGCTGCTCGGCTGGTGGGCATCGAGGAACCGTCGGCCCGCGGTGGTGGCGCTCGCCGCCGGGCTGGCCTTCGCGGTGGTGGCGATCAGCGCCCGATCGCTGGACCTGCCCGATCCGCTCTGGCACGTGCTCGGCGACCCGCTGCTGTGGTCGGTTGCGGCCGGCGGCATCGTCGGGACCCTGCTGTTTGCCGTCGCGGTTCAGATCGGCGAGGTTACCCGGATCTCCGCAATCACGTTCACGAGCGAGACGGTGCTGCCGGCGGCCGTCGGGCTGCTGTTCCTGGGCGACGAGGTGCGGACCGGGTTCGGGCCGGTCGCGGCTCTCGGGTTCGTCCTGGCCGTGGGTGGGGCGATCGCGCTGTCGAGGTTCGCCGAACCGCAGACCGCACCCCAGGGGACCCTTGCGATCGGCTGAATGTCTTGCAGGGCAAACACGCCTGATTCCTCTGCTGCCATTCACGCGACGCTCTGAGCGCTCGCGGGCCAGGCCGGCCCGGATCCGCTCGAGAGCGGCGATGGAACTCCAGCGGGCCCGTGCAAGTCGTCCCAGGTGCCCGGACCCTGCAGCGGATTCAGCGAAGAGGTTCCGCCTGACCGGTCCGGTGGCCGGTCAGCCCCGGCGGCGTGCGACCTCGGTCATCTCGCCCCGGGAGGTCAGCTTGACCCGCTCCCGTGCCAGCGCGGCGCCGGCTTGGGTGGCGGCGGCGCCGAGTGAACGCTCGTGCTCGTCCAGTCGGTCCCAACCGTCGAAGTCGGTGATCGGCAGACCCTTGTCGGAGCAGCAGGGCGATCACGCCGCGATCCGGTCGCGCTGCGGCGCCCGCGCGCAGCGCCGGGGCGTCGGCGAGCAGGTTCGCGACGGTCTCGGCGGCGTCGGACTTGGTGTGCCCGATCAGCCCGACCGGACCACGCTTCACCCAGCCGGTCGCGTAGATGCCCGGCACCGGCTCGCCGTCCAGGTCGAGCACCCGGCCGGCCACGTTCGGCAGCACAAGTCTGGCGTCGTCGAACGGCAGGTCATCGATCGGCTCGGAGCGGTAGCCGACCGCCCGGTAGACCGCCTGCACGTCCCAGTCGTGGAACTCGCCGGTGCCGCGGACGTTGCCGTCGCCGGTCAGTTCCATCCGCTCGGTGCGCAGCCCGACGACCCGGCCGTCCTCGCCGAGCACCTCGACCGGGTTCTCCAGGAAGTGGATGTGGATCCGCCGGTGCGGACCTGGCTCCGGGCTCGCGCATGGCCCACTCGGAGAGCACGTCGACCACCATCCGCAGCGACTTGGCCTTGGCGATCGCCTGCTGGGAGGCCTGGTCGAACTCCATGCCCTCGGGCGCCACCACGACCTGGACGTTGGGCGAGTGGTCCAGCTCGCGCAGCTCCACCGGGGTGAACTTGGCCTGCGCCGGGCCGCGCCGGGCGAACATGTGCACGTCGGTGACGGCCGACGCCGGCCAGTACCCGGTGCACGTGATCGGGGATCTCGGTGTACAGCAGCTCGTCGCCGGTGCGGGCCAGCATGCGGGCGACGTCGAGCCCGACGTTGCCGACGCCGATGACCGCGACCGAGGCGGCCTGGGTCAGGTCCCAGGTCTGCTCGCGGTCCGGATGCGAGTCGTAGAACGCGACGAAGTCGGCGGCGCCGTACGAACCGGCCAGGTCGATGCCGGGGACGTCCAGCGAACGGTCCCGCTCGGCACCGGTGGCGAAGATGATCGCGTCGTAGAACTGGCGGAGTTCGTCGACCTTGACGTCGACCCCGACGTGCACGTTGCCGAAGAACTGGATCCGGTCGGACTCCATCACCTGGTGCAGCGCGACGATGATCTGCTTGATCCGCGGGTGGTCAGGGGCGACGCCGTAGCGGATCAGACCGTACGGGGTGGGCAGCCGGTCGTAGATGTCGACGGTCAGGTCCGGGTCGTTCTTGCACAGGATGTCGGCGGCATAGATACCGGCGGGACCGGCTCCGACGACAGCGACGCGCAACGGCTCGGACATACGAGTGCTCTCCTCTATCTGGTCAACCCGTCAAGCGTACCGGCCGAGGCAGGCTGCCCTTACCTGGCGTGAGGTTCGTCGTACCGGGTGTGACCTGCAGGTTCTTCGGTGCTCGGAGACCAACGGGAAATCTTGATGACGGCGGAACCGGACGGGCCGGGAGCGAGTCGCAGTGACCGTCCGATGTTGACCAGGAGTAGGGAGTGTGAGCACGGTGTTGCTGACTCGGTTCGGGGTGCTGTTCGCGGTGCTGGGGTTCGGTTCGCTGCTTCTCGAGCAGATGGACATGGAGTTCCGCCTGATCGCCTGGGCGTCCGACATGCAGCCGTTCTTCGGCTTCGTGCTCGGCCTGGTCGGACTGCTGATGATCGGCGGCGACTACCTGCTGCGCCAGCGGAAGGCCGCTCGGGCCGCGACCTCCCCGATGCCCGTTCCCGGGACCGTCCAGCCGGGCTTCGCGCAGCCGGGCTTCTTCCAGCCGGACCCAGCTCAGGCGGGCCCGCCTCAGCCCGGGACGGCCAACCAGTGGCCGACCGCGGGGCAGCAGCACTGAGGTCCCGGCCACCGCTGCGACGATCAACTCGAGCTTTGTGAACAGAGTGACTGGTGACGTCGACGTCATCCTCGAATCGCCAGTGGATCCTCGCAGGACGCAGGTCAGTAGCCGGAGCCGCCGGCGAGGGAGACCGAGCCCGTCGGGTGCCAGACCGTCTTGGTCTCCAGGAAGGCGCGCATCCGCGCGGTTCCCGGCGGGCGGCTGAAGTCGGTGCCGGACGGCACGAACACCCGCTTGACGGTGCCGGCGGCGGCCTGCGGCCAAGGACGTGCGAAGTTCGTCGTCCGCGCCGGTCAGGTCCAGCGCGTTGACATCTCCGTGCGCGGCCAGGTGCGGCATGATCTCGGCCGGGTCGCCGGTCAGCAGGTTGACCACGCCACCGGGCAGGTCGGAGGTGGCCAGGACCTCGGCCAGCGTGACGGCGGGCAGCGGCCGCTCGGTGGACGCGACGACGACGACCGCGTTGCCCGAGGTGATGATCGGTGCGATCACCGACACCAGACCGAGCAGCGAATCCGTGCTGCGGCGCGACCGCGGCGACGACGCCGGTCGGTTCCGGGGTGGAGAACGAGAAGAACGGGCCGGCAACCGGATTCGCGCCGCCGAACACGGCGGCGATCTTGTCGGTCCAGCCGGCGTAGTGCACCAGTCGGTCGACCGCGGCGTCCACCGCTGACGTCGCCCGGCGCGACGTCACGCCCTCGACCGAGGCGAGCAGGTCGACGAACTGGGCCCGCCGACCCTCCAGCATCTCGGCGATCCGGTAGATCACCTGCCCACGGTTGTACGCCGTGGCCTTGGACCACGACGCCGAATCCCTTGCGGGCGGCCGACACCGCGTCGCGGGCGTCCTTGCGGGAGCCTTGGGCGACGTTGGCGGCGAACCGGCCCCGACTGATCGAGGACCTGGTACGTGCGTCCGCTCTCGCTGCGCGGGAATGCCCCGCCCACGTAGAGCTTGTAGGTCTTGGCGACCGTCACTCTCGCGTCGGCCGCCTGTGCCGCCGTCCGGCGGGGGATCGCCGCCCGCGGGGCGGGAGTCTGCCGGCCATCACGCCGCCCCCTCGTCGGTGTCCAGATAGGCGGCCAGGCCCGAGCGGCCACCCTCGCGGCCGAAGCCGGACTCCTGGTAGCCGCCGAACGCCGCCGCCGGGTCGAACCGGTTGAAGGTGTTGGCCCACACCACTCCGGCCCGCAGCGCACTCGCCATGCCGAGGATCCGGGAACCCTTCTCGGTCCAGACGCCGGCCGAGAGCCCGTAGGGCGTGTTGTTGGCCTTGGCCACCGCCTCGTCCGGAGTGCGGAAGGTGAGCACCGACAGCACCGGGCCGAAGATCTCCTCGCGGGCGATCCGCATGGACTGCGACACATCGGTGAAGATGGTGGGCGGGAAGAAGAATCCGCGGTCCGGGATCGCGCAGGCCGCGGTCCAGCGCTCGGGCGCCCTCGTCGTCGCCGGCAGTCGGCCAGGGCGGTGATCGTGGCCAGCTGGCCGGCCGAGTTGATCGCCCCGATGTCGGTGTTCTTGTCCATCGGGTCGCCGAGCCGCAGGGTCGAGATACGTTCGCGTCAGCTTGTCGATCACCTCCTCGGCGACCGATTCCTGCACCAGCAGACGGGATCCGGCGCAGCAGACGTGGCCCTGGTTGAAGAAGATGCCGTTGACGATGCCCTCGACGGCCTGGTCGATCGGCGCGTCGTCGAAGACGATGTTCGCGGCCTTGCCGCCGAGTTCGAGGGTGAGCTTGCGGCCGGTGCCGGCCAGCGATCGCTGGATCTGCTTGCCGACCTCGGTGGAACCGGTGAACGCGACCTTGTCCAGATCCGGGTGGTTGACCAGGTGCGCGCCGATGTCCCCGGCTCCGGGCAGGATGTTCACCACGCCCGGCGGCAGGTCGGCGTCGGCGATGATCTCGGCCAGCACCAGGATCGACAAGCGGTGTCGTCTCGGCCGGTTTGATCACCACGGTGTTGCCCGGCGGCCAGCGCCGGGGCGATCTTCCAGGCCGCCATCAGCAGCGGGAAGTTCCACGGGATGACCTGTCCGGCAACGCCCGAGCGGCTGCGGATGACGGGCCGAAGCCGGCGTGCTCCAGCTTGTCGGCCCAGCCGGCGTGGTAGAAGAAGTGCGCCGAGGCGGTCGGCACGTCGACGTCCCGGGACTCCTTGATCGGCTTGCCGTTGTCCAGCGTCTCGACGACGGCGAGTTCCCGGGCCCGCTCGGCGATGCCGCGGGCGATCCGGAACAGGTACTTGCCCCGCTCGGCGCCGGACATCTTCGACCAGACGTCGGTCGTACGCCGTTCGGGCCGCGCGCACCGCGTCGTCGACGTCGGCGGTGGAGGCCGTGGACACGACGGCCAGCCGCTCCCGGTGCCGGGGTTGATGCGACGCGAGCTCGGCGCCGCGACCCGTCGACGAACCGGCCGCCGAAGAACAGCTGGTAGCGCTCGCGGATCCGGCCGATCGCCGCCGATTCCGGTGCCGGGGCGTACTCCCAGTCCAACGCGCCCGGTCGCCGGTCGGCCACAGTCGCCACTGCGGCGGCCACCGGGTCGACCCCGGCGCCGGCCCGGTCGCTCGTCTTCTTCGCCATCGGTCAGTCCACCGTCACGTAGTCGGGGCCGGAGTAGTGGCCGTCGAGTTGGGTGCGTCGCTGCATCAGCAGGTCGTTGAGCAGCGAGGAGGCGCCGAACCGGAACAGGTACGGGTCCAACCATTCCGGGCCGGCGACCTCGTGCACGGCGACCAGGTAGCGGATCGCGTCCTTGGTGTTGCGGATGCCGCCGGCCGGCTTCACCGCCCGGCAGCTCACCGGTCTGGCCTTGCGCCAGTCGCGCACCGCCTGCAGCATCACGTGGGTGACCGGCAGCGTCGCCGCGGGGGAGATCTTGCCGGTGGAGGTCTTGATGAAGTCGCCGCCGGCCAGCAGGGCCAGCCAGGAGGCGCGCCGCACGTTGTCGTAGGTCGCCAGCTCGCCGGTCTCCAGGATCACCTTGAGCCGGGTGTCCCCGCAGGCCTGCTTGACCGCGGCGATCTCGTCGAAGACCTTGCCGTAGTTGCCGGCCAGGAACGCGCCGCGGTCGATCACCATGTCGATCTCGGTGGCACCGGCGGACAGCGCGAACTCGACGTCGGCCAGCTTGACCGCCAGGCGACGAGCGGCCGGACGGGAATGCGGTGGCCACCGAGGCGATGCCGACGCCGGTGCCGCGCGAGGTGCTGCGACCGCGACGCTGACCATGTCCGGGTAGACGCAGACGGCCGCGACGTGCGGGGTGTCCGGCCGGTCCGGGTCGGGACGGCGGGCCTTGGCCGCCAGCGAGCGCACCTTGCCGGGGGTGTCCGCGCCCTCCAGCGTGGTCAGGTCGACCATCGAGATGGCCAGGTCGATCGCCGCCAGCTTGCTGGCCTTCTTGATCGACCGGGTGGCCAGCGCGGCCGCCCGCTGCTCGACGCCGACCGGGTCGACCCCGGGCAGACCGTGCAGGAACCGCCGCAGCGCCTGCTCGTCCACCACCGCGTCGGACAGGTGCGGGGGCAGGGCGGCCAGGGTGGACAGGGTGGATCCGGCGTCGCTGCGCAGCGCAGCGGGAGCGGCGGGACCGCTCGTCGGCGAGGCAGTGTCCATGGCTGCCATCCTAGGGCGGGGCAGAATCGCCCTGATCGATCACGCAGTCCGCGGCCGCCCGACGACCCGCAGGAGAACCGATGCCCGTACCCCACGAGATCCCCGACTCGCTCAACGTCCTGGTCGTCGATCACCCGCTGGCGGCCGCCCGGCTGTCCACCATGCGCGACGCGCGTACCGACAACGCCACGTTCCGGGCGGCGCTGCGCGACCTGACCCTGATGCTGATCTACGAGGCCGGGCGGTCGTTGGCCACCGAACCGTTCGCCGATCCACACCCCGGTGGCGCGGACCGACGGCCATCCGGCTGTCCAACCCGCCGCTGCTGGTGCCGGTGTTGCGGGCCGGGCTGGGGATGGCCGACCAGGCGCACGCGCTGATCCCGGAGGCACAGATGGGTTTCGTCGGGCTGGCCCGGGACGAGGAGACGCTGCAACCCACGCCGTACATGGAGTCGCTGCCCGAGTCGTTGGCCGGCCGGCCGGTGTACGTGCTGGACCCGATGCTCGCCACCGGAGGCTCGATGGTGCACACCATCGAGTTGCTGATCGGGCGCGGGGCGACCGACGTCACCGCGATCTGCACGCTGGCCGCGCCGGAGGGCCTGCAGCGGCTGGCGGACTCCGGACTGCCGGTGCGGGTGGTCACCGCGTCGGTCGACGAGCGGCTCAACGACTCCGGATACATCGTCCCCGGCCTCGGCGATGCGGGCGACCGGCAGTTCGGGGCCGTTTGACCGGCTCCGTATCCGATGTGCTCGACTTCGTCCTAGGTGTGCATTCTTCGGACCGGCGGTGTCCACGTGGTCGGGCGGCGCCGACCAAGGGGTGGCCCGATGACGCGGTACGGACGGGCGCGCAACGTCACTCTGGTCGGATGACTTGCTCGACCAGGGTTCGCGCCAACCAGGTCCGGAAACGCTCGACGGGCCAGCCGTTCTCGACCACAAGCCGGTGATGGAGCGCCGGGTCGACCAGAAATGCGAGGATGGCCGCCGCTTCGTCCGGTGTGACGTCGGTGCGGAGTAGATCGAGCGCCTCGAGTTGCGCCACGGGGCCTGTCCGCATCGAAGCGACCCGCTGCTCTTCCCAGCGCTGGAACAGCGCCTCGGCCTCGGGATCGATCTCGGCCGCCGCGCGGAGCGCCAAATGGAGGGCCCCGATGCGCCCACCCAGTTCGGTGATGAACTCGGCCCAGAGCCGGAAGGCGGCCCGCGGGTCGGTCCGGGCCAGCGCCATCACCTCCTGCAGCGCAGGCCGCTGCGCCATGGTGAGCGGCTCGTCGTCACCGGCCGTCGCGTAGTCGTACGCGAGCTTGATCAGTTCCACCTTGCCGCCGACCGCGGTGAACACGGTCTTGCGGCTGACTCCGGCCGCGTCGGCGACGGCGTCGATGGTGGTGGCGGCGAACCCATGGGCGGTGAACAGGGCCGCGGCGGCATCGACCACCCGCCGCCGGGTGGCACGAGCCTGCTCCTCGCGCAGTTCGCTCCGATAAACCCTCTTGCGGACCTCAGCCATATGAGGTTACCTTCAATGTATTCATTACACTCACCGTAACTCCAACTGATTCCGTGGAGGCGCACCATGCATGCGGTCATTGTCGGGTCCGGCCCGGTGGGAACGGTGGCGGCGCTGTTGCTCGCGCGTCGCGGCGATCGGGTGACCCTCGTAGATCGGGACCCAGGTCCGTCCGTCAACTCCTGGGAACGCAAGGGGGTCATGCAGTTCCATCAGCCGCACGGCTTCCGGGCCGGATTCCGGGCGATCCTCCTCGAGCACCTCCCGGACGTGTACCGGGCGCTGGTCGAGGCCGGTTCGGTCGTCGATCAGCCCGACGTTCCGGAACGTCGGACCGGGATGGCGGTGCGACGTCCCGTCCTCGAGCGCATCCTGTGGAACATCGCCGATCATGAGCCGGGAGTCACCCGGGTGACCGGGAACGTGGACGCCGTCCGGGTCGAGAGCGGGCGCGTGGTCGGCGTCGGGATCGGCCGATGGACCGTCGCGGCCGATCTGGTGATCGACGCTGCGGGCCGGGGGAGCAGATTCGGCGTCGAGCTGCGGCCCGCACCTGATCGATGCGAGACCGGGATGGCCTACGCCAGCCGGCTGTACCAGTTCCACCCCGACACCGATCGCGGTCCGCTGGGCAACGGCGTGCTGATCTTCGGCGCCTGCGGCTACGCCGTCCTGATCTTTGCCGCGGACGCCCGCACGTTCACCGTCCTGCTGGTCCGGGCGGCCCATGATCGAGAGTTGGCCAGGGTGCGCGACCCTCGAGCCTTCGAGGCAGCCCTGCGCCTGGTTCCGGCGGTGCGGGAGATCATCGACCCGCTGCGGGCCCGGCCGATCGACGGGGTGCGGGCCGGTGGCGGCCTGGTCAACCAGTACCGGCCCCAGTCGGCGGTTCCGGGTCTGTTGACCATCGGCGACGCTGTGCTCACCACGAATCCGATGGGCGCGCGGGGGATGACCCTGGGTCTGCAATCGGCGGTCGCCATGGTGCAGATCGTCGACGGTCGACCGGCCGATCAGTGGTCGCTCCGCCATGGACCAATGGTGCGAGCGGGAATTGCGACCTTGGTACTCCGACCACGTCGAGTGGGACGCGGCGCTGGCAGTTGCCTGGTCCGGCGCCGATCCCGACCCGGACGGACCCTTGGCGCTGGATCTGCTGGTGGCCGCGGGCATGGCGCGACCGCAGCTGATGGCCGGACTCGGCCCGTACCTCGACATGCGGGCGCTGCCGGAATCTACGTTCGCTGTGCGGGCCGACGTACGGGACATGTTGCGGTCCGGCTGGCGACCGCCGGCACCCGATTTGCCGACCCGCGCCGAACTGGTGAATGCCATCGCCTCGGCCGGGAGCGCGGTCGCCGTCGCCTGACCGGCGGGTCGTGCAACCGCGGGCGGGAGCAGTTCCGTCTCGGAGGCAGGGGGCCGGGAGGGAGACAACGATGCGGACAACCACAACCATCGGGACGGCG
This sequence comes from uncultured Actinomycetota bacterium, assembly GCA_963706185.1. GTDB lineage: Bacteria > Actinomycetota > Actinomycetes > Mycobacteriales > Nakamurellaceae > Nakamurella. The sequence goes on from CAVPLZ010000009.1 coordinate 341,926, forward strand.
GTGTGCGCCGGGTTGCTCGCCATGCTCGCCGGCTGCGCGGCCCGGGCGGACGGCGCTGGAGTCGGGAACGCCGCTCCGTCCGGCGGCGCCAGGTCCTCGACGTCGGTTTCGGCCGCGGTCTCGCCTGCGGTGTCAGCCCCGGCCGGCGACGCGATTACCGCGTCCGCTGTCCGTGACGGTGACCCGAACCGGTCCTCCCGCCGGAGCAAACCCGTCGGCACCGACGAGCTTGCCGTGGCGCACGTACCGGTCCACCGCGGTCAGCGGCCGCACCCTTGCCGAAGGAACGGTTCTCTCGCTGACATTCGGCCGCGGAGCGCTCACCGCGACCGCCGGGTGCAACACGCTCAGGGGGAGGTACGCCATCGACGATGGCCGGCTGACCGTCGGCCAGCTGCGGATCGACAAGCCCAAGCCGTGCCCGTCCACGGTGTCCGAGGAGACATCCTGGCTCTCCGACTTCCTCGGCAGCCGACCCACGTTGACGCTCGACGGGCATCGACTGACACTGGCCACGGGAACGACGACGATCCAGTTCACCGACCGTGGCCGGTGACGTGGGTCCGCCGACCAACCACGACACGGGCCGTCCAGCACTGCGGATCGACCGGAGGTCGAGGCCGGATACCGGACAATGGACCAGTACCCTGCCGGCTCGACCGGTCGACCGGACACACTCGAGGGGATCGACATGAACGGCTCGAACCGCATCGGTGTACCGCACCCGGGGCTCCACTGGGCCGGTGCGCTCGGCGTCGCGGCGGTGGTCGGCCTGATGTTGACCGGATGCGCCAAGTCCGGGACGGCCGATCCCGGAGCCGGGAGTGGGGTCACCACAGCGGCGACGGTGACGACGTCCGTCGGCAGTGCGTCTTCAACCACTTCCGGGCCGGCGATCAGCAGTTCGGCGATCCCAACGGCGACCCATGCCGCCACCTCGTCCCCGGAGTCAAGTGCTCCGACTACCAGCGGAGATTCGACAGCCATGAGCACTTCGGTTACCTCGATCGAGGGCGTCACCTGGACGTTGGTCGCCGCGATGGACAAGACCGGGGCCGCCGTGCCGATCCCGGACGGTATCGCCCCCACCCTGGAGATCAACGGCAACCAGCTGGCCGTACATACAGGCTGCAACAGCGGCAGCGGAGCGGTTGCCGTGGCGCCGGCCGCGCTCGAGGTCGGCCCCATCGCGACCACCCGGATGGCCTGCGACGATGCGCGGATGACGCTCGAGCAGACAGTGCTCGGCGTCCTCAGTACCCGGAGCAGTTACCGGATCGACGACTCGACCCTGACCATCACGAATTCGGCCGGAACCCTGGTGTATCAGACCGACGACGCCGTGGGTGCCGCGACGTCCGTGCAAACGGCCAGGCCGGCTCCGACCGCTGTCACGCCCCTGACCCCGTTGACCTCGGTGACGCTGCCGTCGCGAAAGACCATGCTGCCGTCGATTCCCGAGGATCCGCGCGGTTCGACCAACTGACACCGACAGGGCTTGGCCGCACCCTGTCGACCATTCCAAGCACCGAATTACCGGAACGGCTCACGCCAGCAGGCGCGAGGCGTCGAGCAGCGACCTGGTGTAGTCCGACTCCGGGGCCGCGAAAAGATCTGACGCCGACCGGTACTCCTGGGTGCGACCGTCCCTGAGCACCAGCACATCGTGGCTCATCTGCTGGACGATGGCCAGGTCGTGCGCGATGAACAGGTAGGTCAGGCCGAGCTCGCGTTGCAACCCGGTCAACAGCTCGAGCACCTTCGCCTGGATGGACACATCCAGGGACGCGGTGGCCTCGTCCAGGATGATGACTGCGGGTTCCAGCGCGATCGCCCGGGCGATCGAGACACGTTGGCGCTGGCCGCCGGAGAGTTCGTGCGGGTACCGTCGGGCCATCCCGGCCGGGAGCTCCACCAGGTCCAGCAGCTGCGCGATCCGCTCCCGTCGGGCCTGGGCCGAGGATGCGAGTCCGTGCACCCGCAGCGGTTCACCGAGCGAGTCGGCGACCTGGGACTTGGGGTCGAGGGAGGAGAACGGGTCCTGGAAGACCATCGCCAGCCGTCGGCGCATCTCCCTGGTGCGCCGGGACCGCTTGGCCAGCAGCGACTGACCCTCGAGCGTGGCCGTGCCCGCGTGGGCGGCAACGATGCCGGTGAGCGTATTGGCGATGGTGGACTTGCCGGAACCGGACTCGCCGACGATCCCCAGCGTGTGTCCACGGCGCAGGCCCAGCGACACCCCGTCGACGGCGTGGATGACGTTCTTGCCGGTGGGAGTGTCGACCGGGAACCGCACGTCCAGGTCCGACACGTCGAGCACCACCGGCGCATCGGGATCGGCCGGTGCCGGTCCGCGTCCGCCGATCAACGGCCGGGCGGCGAGCAGCTCACGGGTGTAGTCGTTCTCGGGCTTGGACAGCACCTGGGCGGTCGGCCGGCTCTCGACCATGCGGCCGTCCCGCATCACCATCACGTCGTCGGCGACCCGGCCGATGACCCCCAGATCATGGCTGATCCACACCACCGAGGTGCCCAACCTGGTCTGTAGTTCTTCGACGAGTTCGATGATCTGCGCCTGGGTGGTGACGTCCAACGCCGTCGTCGGCTCGTCGGCGATGAGCAACTGCGGATCATTGGCCAACGCGATCGCGATCATCACCCGCTGCCGCTGGCCGCCGGAGAACTGGTGCGGATAGGAGCGGATCCGGGCCTCGGGCTGCGGGATCCCCACCGCGGTCAGCAGTTCCAACGCGCGGGATCGGGCCTCTCTTCGACCCAGCTTGCGGTGGAACTCCAAGGGTTCGGTGATCTGGCGTTCCACCGTCAGCAGCGGGTTGAGCGAGGTCGACGGGTCCTGGAACACGAAACCCACCGCGCTCCCGTGCACCCCGCGCAGCGCCTTGGCCGTGGCCCCGACCAGTTCGAGACCGCCCATCACGCTCGAGCCGGACACCGAGGACGCAGGCGCGTCCAGCAGGCCGGTGGCGGCCAGCACGGTCAATGTCTTGCCGGAACCGGATTCTCCGACGATGCCCAGCGTCTGGCCCGCCGCCACGTCGAACGACGCCCCGTGCACGATCTCCCGGCGTCCGATGCTGACGGTCAGGTTGCGGACCTGGAGCACGGGTGAGGTCATCAGGCTCGCCTGGCTTCCATGATCGAGCGTTGCTTGGGATCCATCACGTCACGCAGCCCGTCGCCCAGCAGGTTGAAGGCCAGCACCGTGATGAAGATGGCGGCGCCCGGAAACACACTCATCCACCAGGCTTCGCCGATGAAATCCTGCGCGTCGTAAAGCATCCGGCCCCAGGACGGCTGCGGCGGCTGCACGCCGAGGCCCAGGAACGAGAGCGCTGCCTCGGACAGGATGGCGAAGGCCAGCGACAGCGACGTCTGCACCATCAGCGGACCGGCGATGTTGGGCAGGATACGCTTGCCCAGGATCTGCCAGGTCGGCGTGCCCATGGTCTGCGAGGCCAGGACGAAGTTCTCGGTGCGCACCGACAGCGTGCTGGCCCGGGCGACGCGGGCGAAGATCGGCGTGTAGACGACTCCGATCGCCAAGGTGGTGCTGGCGATGCTCGGGCCGAGGATGGCGATGATCGCCAGCGCCAACAGGATGACGGGGAAGGCGAACATGACGTCCACGATGCGCATCAGCACGGTGTCGACCCAGCCGCCGAGATAGCCGGACACAATGCCCAGGAGCACGCCGACGACGAACGCGAACGCCACCGAGACCACCGCTACCTGCAGCGATACGCGGGTGGCCACCAGGACTCTGGAGAAGATGTCCCGACCGAGATCATCGGTGCCGAACCAGTGCGCGGCGCTCGGGCCCTGCAGGGCGCTGGGCACGTCGACGTCATTGATTCCGTAGGGCGCGATCGCCTCACCGATGAACGCCACCACCACCACCACCACCAGCACCAGCATGCTGATCACGGTCAGCGGGTGGCCGACCAGCAGGCGCCACGCGGGAATCCGGGTGCTGGGTTCCTCGACTGCGGATCCGCGGGATCCAAGGTCAGCCGGCACATCGGCCGGTAGCGGGTCGCGACTGGGCGGGACGGCGGTCACGACAACCGGATCCTCGGGTCCACGACCGCGTACAGCACATCGATGACGAGGTTGACCAGCAGGAAGATGGCCGCGATCAGCAGGATCGCACCTTGGATCAGCGGGTAGTCGCGATCCTTGACTGCCTGGTAGACCAGATTGCCCAGGCCGGGCCAGGCGAAGACCACCTCCACCACCAGCACTCCGCCCAGGATGGTGGCCAACTGGATGCCGGTGATGGTCAGGATGGGAATCAAGGAGTTGCGCACGATGTGCCGGGACGTCACGATCCTCGGCGGCAGCCCTTTGGAACGGGCGGTGCGCACGTACGACATCGACCGCACGTCCAGCACCGCGGTCCTGATGTAGCGGGTCATGATCGCCCCGGCCACCAGTCCGACGGTGATCCCGGGCAGCGCAACGTGGCGCAGCCAGGCGCCGGGATCGTCGGTCAGCGGTACGTATCCCGACGACGGGAGCCAGCCGAGCTTGGCCGAGAACACGGTGATCAGCAACAGCCCCACCCAGAAGTCGGGCACCGAAACCCCGAACTGACTGGCCACCCGCACGACACCGTCCCCGACCGAACCCTCGTGCATCGCCGCCCACACCCCACAGGGGAACGCGACGATCAACCCGATGACGATGCCGACGACAGCGAGCGAGATGGTGGCCGGGAGTCGGTCGAGCAGGCTGACCGTCACCGGCTGCCCGGTACGAAAGCTCACTCCGAGGTCGCCCTGGAGGGCGTTACCGAGGTAGGACAGGAATTGTTCGCCCAACGGCTTGTCCAGCCCGGATGCCGCGCGCAGCGCGTCGTAGGCCTCCGGCGTGTAGCGGGTGCCCAGCGCTATGCGCACCGGGTCCCCGGGCACAAGGTGCACGATCGAGAACGCCAGCACACCCACGCCGAACAGCACGACAAGGGAATAGAGCACGCGCTTACCGAGAAAGCGCAGCACCCCGAGATGGGCTGCTGCACTTCCCCGGGTTGGCCGAACCGACGTCGCCGTCGGCATCACTGTCCTAGGGAAGCGGTGCCGAATCGGATCGCCTTGTCGCTGCGAGCCTCGTAGCCGCTGAGTTTCGGCGACCAGGCCTGGATGACCGCCGGGTTGTACAGGTAGATGTACGAGGCGTCGTCGGCGATCTGGGTCGCGGCCTGGGCGTAGTCGTCCTTGCGCTTGGCCGTGTCGGTCTCGATGGCGCCGGCGTCGAGCAGCTTGTCCACCGCCGGGTTGGAGTAGTGCTGGAAGTTGAGCGAGCCGTCGGTGCGCTGCTGGGAGAAGTAGTACTCCGCGGGATCGAGATTGCCGATCCAGCTCATCATGTACATGTCCCACTTGCCCGCGCCCTGATCGGACAGGAACGTGGCGAAGTCCACCGTGGTGATCTTGACCGTGATCCCGTAGGGCTGGAGGTCGGAGGCGATGATCTGCGCCGCGGTCACCGTCTCCGGGTAGTCGGAGGTGGCCAGGAAGTTGAGCGTGCCGCCCGTGTAACCGGCCGTGGCGAACAGTTCCTTGGCCTTGGCCTGATCCTTGGAGTACTTGTTGTACTCCGTGTACCAGGTCGACTGTTTGGGGATGGCCAGCTGGTTGGGGCTGGCGGTGCCGTAGGTGGTGGCCTGGATGATGGCATCCCGGTCGATGGCGTAGGCGATGGCCTGACGCGCGGCGGCGTTGTCCCACGGCTTGTTCTTCTGATTCAGCGTCAGGTAGTAGTAGTCGTTGCTCGGCGCCACCGCCAGCTTGATGGAGTCGTTGGACTGCAACGCCTTCACCTGCTGCGGCGGAATGGTGTCGGTCCACTGGATCTCGCCGTTCTTCAGGGCGGTGATCGCGGTGTTGCCGTCGGCGATGAACCGGTAGGTGACGCCGGCCAGCAAGGGCTTGGTGCCCCAGTAGTCCGGGTTCGGCTTGAGCGTGATGTGGTCGCCGCTGGCCCACTCGGAGACCATGAACGGCCCGCTGCCGATCGGGTCACGACCGATCTTGCCGTCGGTGACGTTGGCCTTCTCGACGATCGCCAGACCCTTGTAGCCGCCGATCAGGGTGAGCAGGTTGGGAGTCGCGGTCTTGACCTTGATCACCACCGTGTTCTTGTCCGGCGCGCTGACCGAACTCACCGCGCTGAAGCGCCAGGATGGGCTGAGTTTGCCGTCGATGATGCGCTTGTAGGAATACGCGACGTCGTCGGCGGTCAGCTCGGTGCCGTCGGAGAACTTCACCCCCTTGCGCATGGTGAAGGTCCAGGTGAGCTGATCGGCGGAGACCTTCCACGACTCGGCCAGATCCGGCTGCATCGCACCCTTGTCGTCCGGCGCGACCAGGGTGTCGTATACGTTCTCCAGCACCTGGAAGGAGAAGTACGAACTGGTCTTGTGCGGGTCGAGCTGGTCGGGCTCGCCGGAGATCGCCGCCACCAGGTCACCGCCGGTCGCTGCGGCCGTCTCCGAGGCGGCGGTCTCCGAGGCGGCGGTCTCCCCGCTGGTGGGCGCCGTGGCCGCGCCGGTGTCCGAACCGGTGGCGGCGGCTGCCGGGGTCGTCGAGCCGGACCCGTTGAGGTCGACGCTCTTTCCCGACGAACACGCAGCGAGGGTGGCCAGCGCAGCCGCCAGCACGACGAGCACAGGTTTCTTCACAATGTCTCCGTCCATCAGTTTGCTGATTATTGCATCAGTATGTGGCACCATGGCGCAATGCTCAATACCCCGACGCGCGGTCGTAACACGATTGTTTCGTGCGGCGCCCCCTCGGGGGTGCGACCATGACCTACACCGTCCTGGTGGCCGATCCCGCGTCCGCCGTGGTCGGGGTGGGTACCGCCAGCAAGGCGCTGGCGGTGGGATCGCTCGTACCGCGCATCGATCATCGGGTCGGCGCCGCCGCGTCGCAGGGCTGGACCAACGCGTTGGCCGTCGAGGTCCTGCAGGCGCTGGTGACCGGAGCTGATGTGGAAACTTCCGTGGCGCAGGCCATCTCCTACGACGACGGCCGAGAGTTTCGTCAGGTCGGGGTGATCGACCGGGCCGGACGGCCTGCGGCGTACACCGGTGCGCGGTGCACCCCGTGGGCCGGCCATCGTTCGGGCCCGGGGCATCTGGTGATCGGCAATCTGCTGGCCGGACCGCACGTGCTGGACGCGGCCGACGCGGCGGTGCGGGTCGTTCCTGACGTGCCCGTGCCGTCGCGCACTTTGCCGTTCATCGACAATGCCGGTCGGACCGAGCCGCTGGCGGTCACGCTGGCCGTGGCGCGGGTCGGGTTGCGGATCGTGGCGGCGCTGCAGGCGGCGGAGTCCGCCGGCGGCGACGTCCGGGGGCGGCAGAGTACCGCGCTGCTCGTACGTCGGACGGGTGCCAGGGCGGCGAGCCCGCTCACCGAACTCGATCTGCGCGTCGACGACGCGACCGACCCACTCACGGAGTTGCGACGGTTGCTCGATCTCCAGTTGCACGGGCACTTCGACGAGTCGGGGGCAACGGCCTGACGCCGTCCGTCCGGGGTGCGGGCCGTCCGGACGGTCGTTGCCCATGGTCGGGTGCGGTCATTGACTCGCCGGCGCAGCGGAGTCAATCCTCGAACGGACTGAACGAACCGATCACGACCGCCCGGCGGGAGCCGGGGTTCGACCAGTAGTGCGTCACCGAACAGCCGTAGGACATGGCATCTCCGGCGCGCAGGGTGACGTGACGTTGTCCGTGCACCACGTCCAAGGTGCCCTCCTGGATCAGGATGCTTTCGGTTCCGATGTGCCGAAACGGCGCGTGTTCGTTGGAAAAGCCGGGTGGGACGATGGTCCGGATCATCTGCAGACTCGTTTGTGTCCGTGGGGTCAGCAACTCGCGGCGGACTCGGGATGCACTTTCCGGTGAGTCGTACTCGGGCATGATGTACCGGTCCGCCGACCGGATCACCATGTCGTCCCGGACGCGTTCGGCGAGCAGTTGCGGCATGGGGATGTCCAGCGCCCGGCCGATGCGCTGCAGCGTCTGCAAGCTCGGATTGCCCAGCCCCCGTTCCAGTTCACTGATGCGCCCGAAGCTCACCCCCGAGCGTTTGGCCAGCGCGTCGACGGTGAGATGTCGGCGCTTGCGCTCCCGTCGCACACTGGTGCCGATCGCGGCCACCGCGTTACCGAGTTCATCGTCCGGGGCATCGTCGGCGCGATCGGTCATGGCGCCTAGGTTATGCCCGCCGCGCTGCCGCCGTTCGACGGCCGGCCGATGCCGTCGCCGAGCGTCGGAACACCGAGCACGGCAGCGATCTCGGTACGCAGGGTGCCGAGGTCACCGGCCGCCCGGTGCCGGACTTCGCTCAGTTCGGACTCGGCGGAGGTCCGGGCGACCACCTCCAGGTAGCACTTGAGCTTCGGCTCGGTGCCCGACGGTCGCACCACCACCCGGGCCCGTCCGGTGCGCAGGATGATCGCGTCGGTGCGGGGCAGCAGGTCCTCGGCGCTCGTCACCGGGTCGCCGAGCAGCTGCGTCGGAAGGTTCGCCCGGAGCTGTCGCATCGCCGCCGCGATCTCGGCGAGATCGGCCACCCGCACCGACAGTTGATCGGTGGCGTACAGGCCGTGGGTCCGGGCCAGCTCGTCGAGCCGGTCCGCGCAGCGTGGCGCCCTGCCCGGCGAGGGTCGCCGCGAGGTCGGCGGCCAGCACCGCGGCCGAGATGCCGTCCTTGTCCCGCACGGCGTCCGGGTCGACACACACCCCGAGCGCTTCCTCGTAGCCGAACACCAATCCGGTGCCGGCACCATCGCCGGCCCGCACGATCCACTTGAACCCGGTCAGGGTCTCGTCGTAACGCGCGCCGTGTGCCGCGGCGATCGTCCGCAACATCGACGACGAGACGATCGTGGTGGCCACCAACGGATCCGGATGGGCTGTTCGGTCCAAGGTCCGCAGCAGGTGATCACCCAGGAGCACACCGGTCTCGTCGCCGCGCAGCATCCGCCAGCCGCCGTCGCCGGTCGGAATCCCGAGTGCGCAGCGGTCGGCGTCGGGGTCGTTGGCGATCGCCAGGTCGGCCTGCACCTCGGTGGCCAACGCGAGCAACAGGTCGGTGGCCCCCGGCTCCTCGGGGTTCGGGAAGGCGACGGTCGGGAAGTCGGCGTCCGGCGCAGCCTGGGCTCCGACGATGTGGACGTCGGTGAAGCCGGCCAGAGCCAGCGCGTGGACCAGGGATTCGCCGCCCACCCCGTGCATCGGCGTGGCCGCGATCCGCAGCTTCCGGGCAGTGCCCCGCGCCTGCGCGGCCGCCCGGGACAGGTACGCGGACACCAGATCGTCCGGCCAGGGCAGCGGTGTGCCGGCGGTGTCCACCGAAACCGCCGGTCCCACCGCCGCGATCGCCGCCTCGATGGCCGCATCGGTGGGTGCCACGATCTGCGCCCCGGCGTGCAGGTAGACCTTCAGGCCGTTGTCCTGCGGGGGATTGTGCGACGCCGTGACCTGCAGGCCGGCCGCCGCGTCCAGGTGCCGGACGGCGAACGCGGTCATCGGCGTCGGTAACGGGCCCGGGGCCAGCAGCGCCCGGAACCCCGCTGCCGTCAACACTTTCGCCGCGTCCTCGGCGAACTCCCTGGATCGATGCCTGGCGTCATGTCCGACGAGCACGACCCGTCCCGGTCCACCGTTGGCCCGCAGGTGCGCCGCGATGCCGGCCGCGGCCCGCCGCACCACGGCCAGGTTCATTCCCGACGGCCCGGCCCGCAGCGGACCGCGCAGCCCGGCGGTGCCGAAACTGAGCGGACCGGCCATCCGCTCGGTGAGTTCCTCGGTGGCGCCCGGCCGGCCGCCCATCGCGTCGGCGACGATCCGCTGCAATTCGGCCCGATCGGCCGGCGACGGATCGTCGGCGATCCAGCGCAGGGCGGCATCGCGCAGCGGACTCGGTAGGGGAGTGGCGGATGTCGGTCATCTCCGGCTCAGGCCCGGGCGATCAACTCGGCCAGCAGCGGGCCCAGCGAGGCGGCGGCGGCCTTGCCCGCCTCCAGCACCTCGACGTGATCCAACGGCTCCCCGGTCATTCCGGCAGCCAGGTTGCTGACCAGCGACAGGCCGAGCACCTCGACTCCGGCTGCCCGGGCCGCGATGGCCTCCAGCCCGGTCGACATGCCCACCAGATCGGCTCCCAGGGTGCGCAACATCCTGATCTCCGCCGGGGTCTCGTAGTGCGGGCCGGGAAGCTGTGCGTAGACGCCCTCCTCGAGCGACGGGTCGATCTCCCTGGCCAGTTGGCGCAACCGCGGGGAATACAGGTCGGTCAGGTCCACGAACGTGGCGCCGACCAGCGGCGACCGTCCGGTCAGGTTCAGGTGGTCCGAGATCAGCACGGGCTGGCCGACCTGCATGCCCGGGCGCAGGCCACCGGCCGCGTTGGTCAGGATCACCAGCTTCGCGCCGGCGGCGGCCGCGGTGCGCACGGCGTGCACCACCGGCGCCACCCCGCGGCCCTCGTACAGGTGGGTGCGGCCCAGCAGCACCAACGCCCGCTTGTCACCGATTGCGACCGACCGGGCCTTGCCGGAGTGGCCACTGACCACCGGGGCGGCGAAGCCGGGCAGGGACGACATGTCCAGCTCGGCGGTCGGGGTGCCGAGGGCATCCGCCGCCGGCAGCCAGCCGGACCCCATCACGACCGCGACGTCGTGATGCAGCACCCGGGTGGCCTTGGCCAGGGCGGCCGCGGCCTCTTCGGCCTTCGCTCGGGTTTCGGTGGCCGCGTCGACGGTCTGATCGGACATGGGAGGAGGTTAGCCGAGCCGAGTGAGGCGACGCTGCTCAGCGCGACGGCGTCGCTCAACGTGGTCTCGCCCTCAGCCCTGGTCTCGACGCCCAGCCTGGTCTCGCCGCCTCTCCCGCCCTCGGTCCGGCCCTGCGAGAGTTGATCATGGCGCTCGCCGCAGGCAATAACGGATATTCAGGCGGATTTCAGACTTATCGACGGCGCGAGTGGCATGATCAACTCTGGATGCTGTGCTGCGGGACCGGCAAGGGCCGGGCTCGCCCCGGTCCAGTCGGCTACCGCTCGCACGGCGAAGTAGCCGGCGACCGCGGCCACCACCGCGATGAGCACCGCGACCACCATGAGCCTGGTCCGCCCGGTCCGTTCGGCGTGCGGCCGGAAGTGCCGGCAGCGCGGCTGCGGCGTCGGCAGCCCACGGCGGAGGCGGGTCACCGGGGCCGCCCGTGGGACGCGGCTGGGGCTGCGACAGCGGTGCCGCCGGCTGCCTGCGCTGATAGGTCCCGGAGGACACGGGGGCCGACGCCGATCCGGAGGATCCGGTGGCGCCGGGACCGACCGGGAGGACCCCGCCGAGCCGCATCCCCGTGGGATCGTCGGCCACCGCCTGCAGTGCCTGGTACGCCCGCAGCAGCGGTAACCGGCCGCGCGGATCCTTCACCAGCAGCGCGTCGATCACCCCGCCCAGCCGGCCGGCCTGCGGGTGCGGCGGAACCGGATCGCTGACCACTGCGGTCAGGGTCGCGATCGGGTCGCCACGATCGTAGGGTGGCTTGCCCTGTACCGCGGCGAACAGCAACGCGCCCAGGCCCCAGGCGTCGGCGTGGCTACCGGCCGCGTGTCCGGCGGCGACCTCAGGCGCGATGTAGGCGGGCGAACCGAGTAACAGACCCTTGGCGGTGATCGTCTGCTCGTCGGCGCTGCGTGCGATGCCGAAGTCGGTCAGCTTGATCCGGCCGTCGTGCCCGATCAGCACGTTGCCGGGCTTGACGTCGCGGTGGGTGATCCCGGCGCCGTGCGCCGCGAGCAGGCCGCCGGCCACCGCGACGCCGATGGTGGCCGCCTGTCCGTCGCGCAGTGGTCCGTCCTGACGCAGTACTTGGGCCAATGATCTGGCGGTGAGCAACTCCATGACGATGACCGGGCCGGACTGCAGCGTCAGGATGTCGTACAGCGTGATGACGTGCGGGTTGGACATCGCCGCGATCGCCCTGGCCTCACGCAGTGTTCGGTCGGCAAGTTGTTCGACCTCGGCCATCGGCATGCCCTGCGGGTAATTGACCTCCTTGATCGCCACCGCCCGGTGCAACACTTCGTCGTACGCCGCCCAGACGATGCCCATCGCCCCGGACCCGATCACCCGATCCAGCCGGTACCTACCGGCGAGCATCCGGTGGGCAGGGTCGGCCGGACCACGCCCGGCATCCACGCGTGGCTCCGCTTGCAGTCGGCTCCGCGTCGGCGCTGTTGGGATCGGCCACCGCGGCATTGTCCCACCGGTCGTCCCGGACAACTCGGTACCGAGCCCCACGTCGGCCGCGACGCATACGCTGGCACCGTGGACGTCGTCTTCGCCGCCGTGGGCATCGGGGCGCTGTATGGCGTCCTCATCGGCGGCGTCGCCTGGATCGGTGTCCGCGGGCGACGCCGGCGGGTGGGCAGTGACGTGCTCGGCGCATTCGACGAGATCTGGCACCCGGCCGGCTACCGTCACCGCAGCGAGGTGCGCCGCCACGACGAGCGGGTCGATCCCGCCCCCTCACCCGGCGACCCCCCGCGCCTCCTCCTCCGACTCCCCGACCCCGACTCCGACTGACCGCCTTGCAGTCCAGGGCCAGGTCAGGCGGGGGAGTCGAAGGCGGCGAGGATGCGGTCGGCCGCCGCGACCGGGCCGAGGTCGCCGGCCAGGACGGCGGAGCGGACGTCGGCGCGGATCGCCGCCACCGACGCCGAGTGCCGCAGTCGCTGGTCGAGCTCGTCGCGGACCAGTGACCAGGTCAGCTCCAGTCGTTGCTCGGATCGCTTGCCGGCCAGGGCATCCGGGCCCAGCGCGACCCGGTGCCGTCCCACCGCGGACCAGACGTCGGCCACCCCGTCCCCGGTCAGCCCGGAGCAGGTCAACACCGGAGGGAGCCACGCAGCACCGCGGCCGTACACCAGACGCAGCGCCCCGGTCAGTTCGCGGGCAGCTGAGGAGGCCTCGATCACCCGGTCGCCGTCCGCCTTGTTGATCGCCACCACGTCGGCGATCTCCAGCACACCTTTCTTGATGCCCTGCAACTGGTCTCCGGTCCGCGCCAGCCCGAGCAACAGGAAGGTGTCGACCATTCCGGCCACCGCGGTCTCGGACTGTCCGACGCCCACGGTCTCCACCAGGATCGTTTCGTAGCCCGCTGCTTCGAGAATGGTGATGGCCTGGGCGGTAGCCCTGGTCACCCCACCGAGCGTGCCGGCGGTCGGAGACGGCCGGACGAACGCCGCTGATTGTGCCGCCAGCTGAGGCATCCGGGTCCGGTCACCGAGCACCGAACCTCCGGTGCGGGCCGACGATGGATCGACCGCCAGCACGCCGACCCGGTGACCGGATCCGACCAGCTGCATGCCGAGCGACTCGATGAACGTCGACTTGCCGACACCGGGCACGCCCGAGATCCCGACCCTGGTCGTCGCCGCCCCCGGACGCGCACCGCCGAGAGCGTCGATGAGATTCCGCGCGGCCGCACGGTGATCGCCCCGGGTCGACTCCACGAGTGTGATGGCCCGGGCCACGGCGGCGCGGTCGCCCAGCCGCACTGTGTCGGCCAGCGCGCCGGCGTCGATCACCGCCATGGTCAGCTGCGCAGGCAAGCAGTCAGGTGCTGCACGAGATCGACTGCGGCGTCGGCGATGACGGTGCCCGGACCGAAAACGGCGGCCGCCCCGGCCGCCTCGAGCTCCGGCACATCCCCGGGCGGGATCACCCCGCCGACGACGATCATGATGTCCGGTCGACCGACCGCGGCCAGGGCATCCCGCAGCGCGGGAACCAGGGTCAGATGCCCGGCGGCCAGCGAACTGACCCCGACCATGTGCACATCGGCGTCGGCGGCCTGTTGCGCGACCTCGGCCGGCGTGGCGAACAGCGGACCGACGTCGACGTCGAAGCCGAGGTCGGCGAACGCTGTGACGATCACCTTCTGGCCGCGGTCGTGTCCGTCCTGACCTATCTTGGCCACCAGGATGCGTGGCCGCCGGCCCTGTTCCTGCGCGAACTCGTCGGTCGCCGCCAGGGCGCGGGCGACCGCGGGCGACCGCCCCGACTCGTCCCGGTACACCCCGGAGATCGTACGGATGACGGCCGCATGCCGCCCCCACACGCGCTCCAGCGCGTCGGAGATCTCGCCGACCGTCGCCTTGGCTCGCGCGGCGTCGACCGCCAGCGCGAGCACATTGTCGGATGGGTCGTGCGACGTGCGGGCGGCGGCCGCCGACAGGGCGTCCAGCGTGCGCGCCACCGCAGCGGAATCTCTTTCTGCGCGCAACCTTTCCAGCTTGGCCAGCTGGGCCGCGCGAACGGCGGCGTTGTCCACCTTGAGGAACTCCAGATCCTCGTCGACCGCCACCCGCCGGCTGTTCACCCCGATCACCGACTGGGCGCCGCTGTCGATCCGGGCCTGGGTCCGGGCCGCCGCCTCCTCGATCCGCAGCTTGGGGATGCCCGCCTCGATCGCGGCCGCCATGCCACCGGCCGCCTCGACCTCGGCGATGTGGGCCCAGGCCCGATCGGCCAGGTCATGGGTCAATCGCTCGACGTAGTACGACCCACCCCACGGGTCGATGATGTCCGTGGTTCCCGACTCCTGTTGCAGGACCAACTGGGTGTTCCGCGCGATCCGGGCCGAGAAGTCGGTCGGCAGGGCGATGGCCTCGTCGAGGGCGTTGGTGTGCAGCGACTGGGTGTGCCCCTGGGTCGCCGCCATGGCCTCCAGGCAGGTTCGGGTGACGTTGTTGAACACGTCCTGCGCAGTCAGTGACCATCCCGACGTCTGGCAATGCGTGCGCAGCGACAGCGATTTCGGGTTCTTGGGCTCGAACTGCCCGACCAATCGCGTCCACAGCGACCGCGCGGCCCGCATCTTGGCGATCTCCATGAACACGTTCATCCCGATCGCCCAGAAGAACGACAGTCGGGGTGCGAACGCGTCGATGTCCAATCCGGCGTCCAGTCCGGCGCGCAGGTACTCCACCCCGTCGGCCAACGTGTAGGCCAATTCGAGATCGGCGGTCGCCCCGGCCTCCTGGATGTGGTAACCGGAGATCGAGATGGAGTTGAACTTGGGCATTTTCGCCGCGGTGAAGCTGAAGATGTCGGAGATGATCCGCATCGACGGTGCCGGCGGGTAGATGTAGGTGTTGCGGACCATGAACTCCTTGAGGATGTCGTTCTGGATGGTGCCGGCCAGCTTTTCGGGAGGTACTCCCTGTTCCTCGGCGGCGACGATGTACAGCGCCAGCACCGGTAGCACCGCGCCGTTCATCGTCATCGACACGCTCATCCGGTCCAGCGGAATGGCGTCGAACAGTTGGCGCATGTCGTAGATGGAGTCGATGGCGACCCCGGCCATGCCGACGTCACCGGCCACCCGCGGATGATCGGAGTCGTAGCCGCGATGGGTGGCCAGGTCGAACGCGACCGACAGCCCCTTCTGTCCCGCGGCCAGATTGCGCCGGTAGAACGCGTTCGACTCCTCGGCGGTGGAGAACCCGGCATATTGGCGGACGGTCCAGGGCTGAGTGGTGTACATGGTCGGGTAGGGGCCGCGCACGAACGGCGGCAGGCCGGGATAGGTGTCCAGTTCATCGAGGCCGGCGAGGTCGTCGGCGGTGTAGACGGGCTGGATGGCAATGCCTTCCGGTGACTCCCACGGCTCGGGCCCGGCGGCGGCGGCGGACGGACCGGCGACTGCGGCATCGTCGTCGAACAGTGGCAGGCCGTGGAACGAAGCAGGAATCGTCATCCCGTCACCGCCGAGGGGGCGGCCCCGAGCCGGTCCCTGGTGCGGTGCAGGAAAGCGAGCACGTCGTCGCCGGCCGCCACGCTGTCGTCAACGGCAGCGCGCCCAACCTGCCGGTGCTCGTCCGGCGAGGACGACAGAGCCCGCACCGGCGGCGCGCAGGGCCTGGATGACGTCGATGCCCACGCTGCGGTAGTCGTCGTCGGCGCCCAGGACCAGGACGACCGGCGCGGTCTCTTCGGCCAACCGAGCCGCGGCGTCGGCGGCGGCAATCACCGGTTCGGTGACGCACGAAAGGAATCCCGCCCGCGGTCAACAGGTTCGACATGAAGGCCAGCCGGGGACCGTGCGCGGCAGCAACACCGAGCGGCACGACGAGCACGGCCTGCGCCACCGGGTCATCCCGGAGCTGCTCGAACGGCGCGGCCCACGACAACTCGGTCCACTGCTCACCGGCCGGCCACGGCCGGCGGTCCAGCAGGGTCTCGCCGGCGACGGGGAACTCGCTGACGCCGGTGACCGGCCAACGCCGGGTGGCCACGCGCTCCGGCCCGGGCCCGGGCCGTCGTGTCGAACCGGGCCCGCAGGGTGCCGTCGGCGAGAACCGCGGTGGCCCCACCGGCGGCCTCGAGATCGCCGAACAGTCGCCACGCGGCGAGAGCCAGCTCTGCGGTGAGCTTCTCGACGGCATACGCGCCACCGGCCGGGTCGGCCACCGCACCGACGTGCGACTCCTCGAGCAGCAACGCCGAGACGTTGCGGGCGATCCGCCGGCCGAACTCGTCGGGCACGCCGAGGCCGGCGTCGAACGGCCAGACGGTCACCGCGGCGGCCCCGCCGACGCCGGCGGCGAACGCGGCGATGGTGCCGCGCAACATGTTCACCCACGGGTCGTAGCGGGTCGTCATCGGGCGGGAGGTCACCGCATGCTGGTACTGGGCCCTGGCCGCGCCCGGATACTCCCGACAGTGCGGTCAGCCGATGCCAGAGCAACCGGGCCGCACGCAGTTTCGCGATGGTCGTGAACTGGGCCGCCGTGGCCGCGAACCGGAATCCCACCAGGCCGCAAGCGGTGTCGACGTCGAGCCCCAGCGCGGTCAGGCCACGCAGATAGTGGGCCCCGGCGGCCAGGGACCAGGCCAGCTCGCCGACTTCGCCGGCACCGGCCTCGTGCGCCGCGGTGGCATCCACCACCACCGCACCGATGTCCCGGGTCGCGGCCAGCTCGACCGCGCGCTCGAGGACCCCGGGTACGTCCTGCGCCCTCCGCCGTGAGCGCAACGCATCTCCGAGTGGATCGGCACCCAGCGACGTCCCGGGCGCCACCGCATCGCCGAGCAGACCCACCAACGCGGACCAGGCGGCCGGGTCCGACGAGGACAGCACGATCGGCGCGATGTCCGTCAAGACCCCATCCAGCACGGTCGGCAGGTCCGACACCGCCGTCCCGCTGTCCCCGACCGTCACCCAGAGGGACGTCGCGCCGTTCTCCAGGTCGGCCATCACCGAGGCGTGGGCCCGCTCCCGGTCGCGGTCGCGCACCGCGACCCGGACGTCCCATCCGGCGCCGGTCGGTGCTTGAGCACCACGGACGAACGGTGCCTGACCCGGCAACCCGACCGCCGGCAGGTCTGCGGTCAGGGCCGGGGTGCCCAGCGGCGGCACCACGATGCCGTCCACGGTCCGGCGGGCGAGCCGGTCCCAGGCGTCGGCGTCCGGTTCGTCGACGGCCAGTCGGCCGGATTTGCGCAACACGGCCGCGGCAGCCGCGTCCCACGCCTCGCGCCGTTGCGGGGTGTCCATCCGCCGATGGTAGGAGGACAGCGGGTCACCCCGAGCATGGGCGTGAGGCGACTCACGCACCGTCAGGGGACCTCCCAGGTGTGCACGGGCTCGTTGGAGTGCATGCCCTGGGAATACAGCCGGAGCATCTCGGTGAGGGCGGCGCGACGGTCGAGGCCGTGCTCCTCCAGTGCGGCCACCGCTTCCACCTGCCACCAGGCGCCGTTGCGACGCAGCTTGGCCCGGTCCTCGACGATGCCGAGCAACCGGTCCCGCACCGACAGCGAGACCCCCCACCGGGCCAGACCCTCGTCGGCCAGCGGCAGCAGCAACCGCAGCAGCAGCTCGTCCCAGGTGACCTCGCCCATGCCCGGCCAGTAGAACATCGCGTCGACGCCGCGCCGGGCGCCGGCGTCGAAGTTGGCCTTGGCCGCGTCGAAGCTCATCTTCGTCCAGATCGGGCGCTCGTCGGTCGACAGCATGCGACCGGCGCCGTAGTAGAACGCGGCGTTGGCCAGGACGTCGACCACGGTCGGTCCGGCCGGCAACACCCGGTTCTCCACCCGCAGGTGCGGGATCCCGTTGACCACGTCGTACACCGGGCGATTCCAGCGGTAGACCGTGCCGTTGTGCAGCCGCAGCTCCTGCAGCCGCGGCGCCTGTCCCGAGGCCAGCACCTCCTCCGGGTTCTCGTCGCTGATCTCGGGCAGCAGCGCCGGGAAGTACCGCACGTTCTCCTCGAACAGGTCGAACACCGAGGTGATCCACCGCTCGCCGAAGAACACCGGCGGCCGCACACCCTGGTTGCGCAGCTCGGGTGAGCGGGTGTCGGTGGCCTGCAGGAACAGTTCGATCCTGGTCTCCGCCCACAGCCGCTTGCCGAACAGGAACGGCGAGTTCGCGCCCAGCGCCATCTGCGGCCCGGCCAGGCACTGCGCGGCGTTCCAGTTCGCCGCGAAGCCGGCCGGCGATACCTGCAGGTGCAGTTGGACGGAGGTACAGGCGGATTCCGGGGCGATCGTGTCGGCGGCCATTGTCAGGTGCTCGACGCCGGAGATGTCCAGGTCGATGTCCTCGCGGCGGGCCGCGAACACCGCGTCCTCGATCGCCTTGTAGCGCGGGTTCGCGCTCATCCAGTCACCGGTCAGGTGCTCCGGGTACAGCGTGGGCAGGATGCCGATCATCACGATCTCGGAGCCGGCTTCGTTCGCCTTGGTCTCAGCGTGATTGAGCGACTCCCGCAGCCGCGATTCGAGCTCGAAGGCCGAGTCGCCGGGCAACGGCGTCGGCGGCACGTTCAGTTCGATGTTGTAACGCCCGAGTTCGGTCTGGTAATCGGGGTCGGCGATCGCCGCAAGCACCTCGGCATTGTCCAGGGCCGGCTGCCAACTGGCATCGACCAGATTGAGCTCGATCTCCAGCCCGGTGAGCTGGCGATCGAAGTCGAACGTGTGCTCCACCAGCATCTGTTCGAGGACGTCCAGGCAGCGGCGTACCTTCTCCCGGTACTGCTGGCGCTGCTCACGGGTGAACGTGGCCGAGGAGATGTCGTCGCCCACCGGTGCCTCCTGTTCGACGGCACGCCGGTTCGGTGCCCGACGTCCCTTCTGTCCCGCGTAAGCACATTCCAGAGCTAGCCAACCAGTACCGGGCGGACACCGCCAGACAAGGCGAGATCGCCCACAGTCCGCACTCGCGCCGGCCTCAGCTGCCCCTCGCGACGTCTAGGATCCGGCCGGGGGGCAGACGACCGGCTCCCCTTCGACGCTCGGAAGGATCGCGCACCACCCATGGCGGCATCTCGGACCCACACCGCCGTGGCCGACGGACTCGAAACGGCCGACGTCCTGGTGGCCGATCCCGGCGCCGGCCACGGCCCCGGATGGCTCGACGAGCACCTCGCCGACGCCCTGCCGGACCTGATCCGGTTGCGACGCCGGTTGCATGCGCGCCCCGAGTTGTCCCGTAGTGAGGTTGCCACCAGCGCCGCCATCCTCGACGTGCTGACCGAAGCAGGAATTCGGGCCGGGCTGCTGCCTGGTGGGACCGGGGTGGTCGCCGAAATCGGTACAGGTGATCCGGTCATCGCCCTACGGGCGGACATCGATGCGCTGCCCCTGGACGAGGACACCGGCCTGCCGTTCTCCTCCACGGTGCCCGGGATCATGCATGCCTGCGGGCACGACGTGCACACCACCGCGGTGCTGGGGGCCGCGCTCGCCCTGCATCGGTGGGGTGGCCTGACCGGCCGGGTCCGGCTGATCTTCCAGCCCGCCGAGGAGGTCATGCCCGGCGGCGCGCGCGACGTGATCGCCGCCGGTGCGCTGAACGGCGTCGAGCGGGTGTTCGCCCTGCACTGTGATCCCCGGGTGCCGGTCGGCCGGGTGGGCCTGCGGGTCGGGCCCATCACGTCCACCGCGGATCTGATCGAGCTGCGATTGCACGGGCCGGGCGGCCACACCTCGCGTCCGCACCTCACCGCTGATCTTGTGCATGCCCTCGGCGTGGTGATCACCGGGCTGCCGATGCTGCTGTCCCGCCGGTTGGATCCGCGGTCCGCGGCGATCCTGGTCTGGGGCGCGGTGCGGGCCGGCGAGGCGGCCAACGCGATTCCCGAGGAGGGCGTGCTGCGCGGCACCCTGCGGATGATGCAGCGGGAGGCCTGGGAGGCCAGCGAGCCGCTGATCAAGCAGCTGGTGGCCGAGTTGCTCGCGCCGACCGAGGTGAGCTACGAACTCATCCACGTGCGCGGCGTACCTCCGGTCAACAACGAACCGGCTGAGTACCGCCCTGCTGCGAGCCGGCGTCGTCGCCGCCCTCGGACCGGGCGCCGCCGTCGAGGCCGAGCAGTCCACCGGCGCCGAGGACTTCGCCGACATGCTCGAGCACTCGCCGGGTTCGCTGGCCAGACTGGGTGTGTGGGACGGCGTCTCGCCACACTGTGACCTGCACTCGCCGCGCTTCAACGCGGACGAACGAGCCATCCCGGTCGGCATCCGGGTGCTGGTCAACACTGTGCTGGCGGCACACGCCGCGCCGGCCGGCGGCGGGTCGAACGGCGCCCCGGCTCTCGGTTTCTGAGCACGCCTGACCACCGCCGGGCCTGCGCCTGCGTCCGGACGCCGTCGAGTGAACCAAAATCAGGGTCAAGAGCGGGCAACTCCCTGATTCTGGTTCACTCGATCGTCGGGTTCGTGCCCTAGCCCAGCGCAGGGTGCAGGGCCAAGGGCGGGGCCCGGGGGTGGGGTCAGCTGCCGAGGGAGCGGCAGGGGCGGTTGCGCAGGTCCTGGACGTATTCGCTGGGGGCATCGGCGGCCTCGGCGGCGTCGGCGATGACCCCGATGTACCGGGCGGAGGGCAGCCCGCCCTCGAAGGCCTGCAGCGCGTACAGCCAGGCCAAGGCCGGGCCCTCCAGCATCTGCACCCGCAACTTGATCTTGGTGTAGAGGCCGAGGTCGGCGCCCTCCCACGAGTCCAGGGTCTTTTCGTCGACTTCGGACATGTCGTAGAGCACGACGAACACCGACGAACCCTGGCTTTCCACGACAGTGGCCAGGGAGCCCTCCCAGCCGAGGTCCTCGCCGCCGAAGGTGAGCCGCCAGTCCAGCAACCAACCGGTGCCGGCCATCGGCGAGGACGGGCAGCGCTGCATCATCTGGGCCGGGTCCATGTTCGACCCGTATGCGGCATACAACGCCATGGGCAGGAAGCGTAGCGGCCGGTGTGTCCTGCCTCCGTCGGCGGTTCGTCGATCGCAGATCGCAGCGACCTGGATAAGCTGGGATCACGCTCGTCAATCGGACAAACGACGGAGGCCCGGACATGGTCAGGTTCCTGTGGACCACACTGATCTACCTGTTGTCGTCGGCGGTCGGCTTGCTTGTCGCGAACTGGATCCTCGACGACATGACCGTCACGGCCGCCGCCTTCGTGTGGGTGGTGGTGATCTTCACCGTGGTTCAGGCGATCATCACGCCATTCCTGTTCAAGGCCGTGCGTCGAAACGCCTCGGCCCTGGTCGGCGCGGTCGGACTGCTCTCGACGTTCGTATCGCTGCTGGTCGCGTACTGGCTCTCCGACGGTCTGAAGATCAGCGGTTCGATCACCTGGCTGTGGGCCACGCTGATCATCTGGCTGGTCACCATGCTGGCGACGCTGTTGCTGCCGCTGTTCATCGCCAAGGAGGCGCTCGGCGGCAAGGTCGGCGGCCGGGCCGGCCTCGACTGAGTCCGACAGACCGGGACTGACCGTTTGGGCCGGCGCGAAGGGACGACGATGGCCACCCGGATCGTGATCATGGGCGGCGGTCCGGCCGGCTACGAGGCGGCCCTGGTCGCTGCCCAGTACGGCGCCGACGTCACGCTGGTGGAGGACGCCGGCATCGGGGGCAGCTGCGTGCTCTCCGACTGCGTGCCGTCCAAGACCTTCATCGCGTCGGCCGGCGGCCGGACCGACATCCGGCAGGCCGGCCACCTGGGTATCGATCGATCGCCGGCGCCGTGTCGGTGGACGTGCCGGTGGTGCACGGCCGGGTGCACGGGCTGGCCCTGGCCCAGTCCGCCGACATCCGGGCCCGGCTGATCTCCGTCGGCGTGCAGCTGGTCGACGGCCGGGCGGCGCTGGCCGACCCGACTCCCGGCATGGCCCAGCCACCGGGTCGCCGTCACCGGCGCGGACGGCGCGGGCGAGGAACTGGACGCGGACGTCGTGCTGATCGCCACCGGCGCGACCCCGCGGGTGCTGCCCACCGCGGTGCCCGACGGCGAGCGGATCCTCACCTGGCGTCAGGTCTACGACCTGCCCGACCTGCCCGAGCACCTGATCGTCGTCGGCTCCGGGCGTGACCGGCGCCGAGTTCGCTTCCGCCTACATCGAGATGGGCGTCCCGGTGACGCTGATCTCCAGCCGGGACCGGGTGCTGCCGGGCGAGGACGCCGACGCCGCCGCGGTGATCGAGGAGGTGTTCGCCGAGCGCGGCGGGGTACTGGCCAAGCGGGCCAGGGCGGAATCGGTGGCGCGGGACGGCGACGGGGTGCTGGCCACCCTGACCGACGGCCGGACGGTCCGCGGCTCGCACGCGCTGATGACCGTCGGCTCGGTGCCCAACACCGTCGACATCGGGTTGGAACGGGTCGGCATCGCCACCGGCGCCAGCGGTTTCATCGCCGTCGACCGGGTGTCGCGCACCTCGGTGTCCGGCATCTACGCGGCCGGCGACTGCACCGGGGTGCTGATGCTGGCCTCGGTCGCCGCCATGCAGGGCCGGATCGCGATGTGGCACGCGCTGGGCGAGGGCGTCCCGCCGCTCAAGCTGGAAACCGTGGCGTCCAACGTGTTCACCCACCCGGAGATCGCCACCGTCGGGGTCACCCAGGCCGAGGTGGACTGCCGGGACGGTCGCCGCCCGCACGCTGATGCTGCCGCTGGCCACCAACGCCAGGGCCAAGATGCAGGGCCTGCGGCAGGGCTTCGTCAAGCTGATCGTGCTGCCGCGCACCGGGATCGTGGTCGGCGGCGTGGTGGTCGCACCGGCCGCCTCCGAGCTGATCCTGCCGATCGCGCTGGCCGTCCAGAACGGGCTGTCCGCCAAGGATCTGGCCTACACGTTCAGCGTGTACCCGTCGCTGTCCGGGTCGATCACCGAGGTCGGGCCGGCAGCTCATGCACGACACGGACCTGTAACCGGACGGCCCCAGTCCGACAGCACAACCGCCCCGTCGGCGGGGTGCGGACGGGGCGGTTCGGTCGTGCCGGAGCGGATCAGCTCTCGTCCGACTCGACCCAGTCGAAGGTCTTGGTGACGGCCTTCTTCCACTCGCCGTAGCGCTTGGCCCGCGTGTCGCTCGTCCATCTCCGGGTCCCAGCGCTTGTCCTCGGCCCAGTTGGTGCGGATGTCGTCCTCGGTCTCCCAGAAGCCGACGGCCAGGCCGGCGGCGTAGGCGGCACCGAGCGCGGTGGTCTCGTTGACCACCGGCCGGATCACCGGGACGCCGAGGATGTCGGCCTGGAACTGCATGAGGGTCTCGTTGACCACCATGCCGCCGTCCACCTTGAGGGTGGTCAGGTCGACGCCGGAGTCGGCGTTCATCGCGTCCAGGACTTCCTTGGTCTGGAACGCGGTGGCCTCCAGCACGGCGCGGGCGAGGTGACCACGGTTGACGTACCGGGTCAGGCCGACGATGGCGCCGCGGGCGTCGTCGCGCCAGTACGGGCGCGAACAGACCGGAGAACGCCGGCACGAAGTACGCGCCGCCGTTGTCCTCGACGCTCTTGGCCAGCTCTTCGATCTGCGGCGCCGACTCGATCAGCCCGAGGTTGTCGCGGACCCACTGGACCAGCGAACCGGTGACCGCGATCGAGCCTTCGAGGGCGTAGACGGTGTCCTTGTCACCGATCTTGTAGCAGACCGTGGTCAGCAGACCGTTGTTCGACGGGACCTTGTCGGTGCCGGTGTTCAGCAGCATGAAGTTGCCGGTGCCGTAGGTGTTCTTGGCCTCGCCGACGGACAGGCAGGCCTGGCCGAAGGTGGCGGCCTGCTGGTCACCGAGGTCGCCGGCGATCGGCACACCGGGCAGGTTGCCGCCGGCCCGGCCCTTGCCGTAGACCTCGGAGGACGAGCGGATCTCCGGGAGCATCGACAGCGGAATGCCCATCTCCTCGGCGATGTCGGCGTCCCAGGTCAGCGTGTCCAGGTCCATCAGCATGGTCCGGGAGGCGTTGGTCGGGTCGGTGATGTGCAGGCCGCCGTCGACCCCGCCGGTCATGTTCCACAGCACCCAGGTGTCCATGTTGCCGAACACCAGGTCGCCCTTGTCGGCCTTCTCCTTGGCGCCGTCGACGTTGTCCAGGATCCAGCGGACCTTGGGCCCGGAGAAGTAGGTGGCCAGCGGCAGCCCGACCTTGGCCTTGTACCGGTCCTGGCCGCCGCCGAGTTCGCCGAGCCGGCGGACGATGCCGTCGGTGCGGGTGTCCTGCCAGACGATCGCGTTGTACACCGGCTCGCCGGTGGTGCGGTCCCAGACCAGCGCGGTCTCCCGCTGGTTGGTGATGCCGACCGCGGCGATCTGGTCCGACTTGAGGTCGGCCTTGGCCAACGCCGCGGCGGTGGTGGCCCGGACGTTCTCCCAGATCTCGATGGCGTTGTGCTCGACCCACCCGGCCTTGGGGAAGATCTGCTCGTGTTCGCGTCTGGTCGACCGCGACGACCCGGCCCTCGTGGTTGAAGATCATCGTCCGGGACGAGGTGGTCCCCTGGTCGATGGACGCGATGTACTGCTCTGCCATGCGTGTTCCTTTCAGCGCTGAAAGTCGATGGGTAGCACAACGGTAGACCGGGCCCGGCGATTACGCCGGGCCCGGTCCGAACTGCTGAGGTCAGGTGCTGGTGACCAGGTTCAACATGCTCTGGACGTCGACGGCCTTGAACAGCAGGTAGGCCAGGACTGCGCCGACCAGCGGGCCGACCACCGGCACCCAGGAGTAACCCCAGTCCGAGTCGCCCTTGCCCTTGATCGGCAGGATCGCGTGCGCGATGCGCGGCGCGAGGTCACGTGCCGGGTTGATGGCATACCCGGTGGGGCCACCGAGCGAGGCACCGATGCCGACAACGACCAGGGCGACCGCCAGCGGACCGAGGCCCGACGGGGAACCACCGGAGACCAGGATCCAGAAGATCAGCACGAAGGTGCCGATGATTTCCGTGACCAGGTTCCAGGCGTAGTTGCGCATGGCCGGGCCGGTGGAGAACACCGCCAGCTTGAGCGCCGGGTCCTCCTCGGCGTCGAAGTGCTCCTTGTACGCCAGCCAGCAGACCACCGCGCCCAGGAACGCCCCGACGAGTTCGGCCGCGTAGTAGATCAACGACGTGCTGAAGGTGATGGTCGTCGTTCAGCGTCAGCGCCAGCGTGACGGCGGGGTTCAGGTGGGCGCCCGACTTGAACGCCACGTATACACCGACGAACACACCGAGACCCCACCCGAAGTTGATCAGCAACCAGCCCCCGCCGTTGCCTTTCGTCCCCTTCAGGACGACGTTCGCGACTACCCCGCAACCGAGTAGCAGCAGCATCATCGTGCCGAGCATCTCTTGCAGGAAGATCTGACCGTTGCTCAAAGCTGTCCTCCTTGGGACGGAGATCGGGGGACGGACCCGGTCGGGCATCGCAGGGTCGGAACTGAGAACCGCGCTGGTGAACCGTTGGCACCACGTCAGCCCCGTTCGACACTGGAGGAACCTTCGCCGTTGTGGGTGATCATGCTCCCGCCCGGCCCGTCCTGCATGTCGGAATCGCCGTGACAGGTGTGAAAATTGTGAATTCGGGTAGCACAGGTCTCGACGATCGGAGATTCCGCCGCGCGGTAGCGTGGGCAGCAGAGGTGCCGACGCCGCGGTGAGCGCCCCGGACCGCCGGTCGGCCCGTTCGTCGGACGTCGCCGGGTTGCCCGGCGGACGAGCGCCCGCGGTGGCGGGAGGAAGAGGCATCGAGATGGCCAACGGCTCACAACTCGGCCCGGCGGAGCGCTCGGCGGCCTGGCTCCGGCTGGGCACCGAGACGTTCGACGTGGTCGTCATCGGCGGCGGCGTGGTCGGCGCCGGCGCCGCGCTGGACGCCGTCACCCGCGGTCTCTCGGTGGCCCTGGTCGAGGCCCGCGACATCGCCTCCGGCACCTCGTCCCGGTCGTCGAAGCTGTTCCACGGCGGTCTGCGCTACCTGGAGATGTTCGAGTTCGGGCTGGTCCGCGAGGCGCTGCACGAACGCGAGCTGATGCTCACCAAGATCTGCCCGCACCTGGCCAAGCCGGTGTCGTTCCTCTACCCGCTGTCCAAGCACGTCATCGAGCGGCCCTACGTCGGTAGCGGCCTGATCATGTACGACTCGATGGGTGGGGCCCGCTCGGTGCCGCGGCACAAGCACCTGACCAGGGCCGGCGCGCTGCGCTTGGTGCCGGCGCTGCGCCGGGACTCGCTGATCGGCGGGATGCGGTACTACGACGGGCAGGTCGACGACGCCCGGCACACCCTGGCGGTGGCCAGGACGGCGGCCGAGTACGGCGCCGTGGTGCGCACCTCGACCCAGGTGATCGGCTTCGTCAAGGAAGCGGACCGGGTCGCCGGGGTCACGGTGCGGGACGTGGAGACCGGCGAGGAGACCACGGTGCGGGGCCGGGTGGTGATCAACTCCACCGGCGTGTGGACCGACGAACTGCAGCGACTGTCCGGCGGCCGCGGCCGGTTCCGGGTGCGCGCGTCCAAGGGTGTGCATCTGGTGGTGGCCAGGGACAAGATTCCGTCGCGAGAGCGGCATCATCCTCAAGACCGAGAAGTCGGTGCTGTTCGTGATCCCGTGGAAGGCGCACTGGATCATCGGCACCACCGACACCGACTGGAATCTCGACCTGGCCCATCCGGCGGCGACCAAGGCGGACATCGACTACATCCTCGAGCACGTCAACAAGGTGCTGGCGGTGCCGATCACCCACGACGACATCGAGGGCGTGTACGCGGGTCTGCGGCCGCTGCTGGCCGGCGAGAGCGAGCAGTCGTCCAAGTTGTCCCGTGAGCACGCGGTGGCCAGGGTGGCGCCCGGCCTGATCGCGATCGCCGGCGGCAAGTACACGACCTACCGGGTGATGGGCGCGGACGCGGTCGAGGAGGCGGCGCAGGACCTGCCCGGGCGGATCAACCCGTCGTGCACCGAGAACGTCCCGCTGGTCGGCGCCGAGGGCTACCAGGCCCTGGTCAACCAGGCCGACCGGCTGGCCGCCGACCACGGCGTGCACCCGTACCGGATCCGGCACCTGCTCGACCGGTACGGATCGCAGATCCACCAGGTGCTGGCGCCGGCCGCGGACGACGCCGAGTTGCTGCAGCCGTTGCCGGGCGCAGCCGACTACCTGCAGGCCGAGGCGTTGTACGCGGTGACCCACGAGGGCGCGCTGCACGTCGAGGACGTGCTGGCCCGGCGGACCCGGATCTCCATCGAGTACTCGCACCGCGGCACCGAGACGGCGCCGCGCGTCGCGGAGACTCATGGCCGGCGTGCTCGGCTGGTCCGACGAGCAGCGCGACCGGGAGGTCGCAGCGTATGCGGCGCGGGTCGACGCCGAACGTCAGTCGCAGACCGAGCCGGACGACGAGTCCGCCGACAAGGTGCGCACCGGCGCGCCGGAGGTCCGCGACCTGATCACCTCACCGGTGGCCTGACCGGTTGACCGGCCCGGACGAGCCCACCGGAACGCCCGGCGACGAGCGGGGCGGGTCGCCGTCCCGTCGGTCGCATCCGCGCCGGGAGGGGCGCGACCGCGGCTCACCGTGGTTGCAGGACGATCCCGGTTGGCGGCTGCCCGCCGAGTCGCTCGCCTTCGCCGACGACGCCGTGGACGCCCCGGATTCGTCGGCAGCCGACAAGTCCGGCGACAGCCTGTTCACCGTGATCCTGGCCTTCGTGGTCAATGGGCTCATCGCGGTGGCCAAGACCGCGGCGGCGGTCATCACCGGCTCGGCCTCGATGGTCGCCGAGTCCGCGCACAGCTGGGCGGACACCGGCAACGAGATCTTCCTGATCCTGGCCGAGCGGCGCGGTTCCCGGCCCCGCGACGACGTGCACCCCCGCGGATACGGGCGGGACACCTACATCTGGTCGATGTTCGCGGCGTTCGGACTGTTCACCGCGGGCGCGGTGGTCTCGATCTGGCACGGCATCACCGAACTGGGCGACGACCGGCCGGAGACCGACTACCTGATCAACTACATCGTTCTGGCGATCGCGTTTGTGCTCGAAGGGATCTCGTTCCGGCAGGCGTTCACGCCAATCCCGCTCGAAGGGGCGGGTCTACGGAGTGGATCCGCTCGAGTACGTCGTCGGCGACCAGCAACACCACGCTGCGGGCGGTGTTCTTCGAGGATGCCACGGCGCTGATCGGACTGGTGCTCGCCGCCCTGGGCGTGGGACTGCACCAGCTCACCGGCATCGGCCGTCTACGACGCGCTCGGTTCGATCGCCGTCGGCCTGCTGTTGGCGTTCGCGGCCATCTTCCTGATCAACCGGAACCGCCGCTACCTGTTCGGCGAGAGCCTGCCGCCCGAGCTGCTGGCCGGGGTGCTCGAGGCGCTGTTGCAGGTGCCGGCGGTCGACCGGGTCACCTACCTGCACCTGGAGTACGTCGGGCCCGCCCGGTTCTTCGTGGTGGCGGCGATCGACCTGACCGGCGACGACGCCGAACACACGGTGGCCGTGCGATTACGCCGACTGGAGGCGGAGCTGGAGAAGCGGGAGCTCATCGAGGACGCGGTGCTCACGCTGTCGGCGCCGGACGAGCCGTCTTTGACGCCGGAGCAACTGCGGCGCACGGGCGGCTCAGCCGACAGCCGCGCCGGGTGAGTCACCCGCCGAGTCCGGTTCCGCCGCACGGACCCACAGGATCCGGTCGGCCCGGGGATGGTCCGGGGCCGCGGCCGGTAGCTCCGGCCCGGTACAGCGAAATCCGGCGCGCTCGGCCACCGCGGCGGACGCCGGGTTCGAGGCGGCATGGGTGTAGGCCAGGCGGGTGAGTCCCAGTGTGTCGAAGGCGAAGTCGGAGGCCGCCCGCACGGCCCGCACGGCGATCCCGCGGCCACGGGTGCGGCGATGGGTCCACACCGCCAGGTGGGCGGTGCCGGCGGCCCGGTCGATCTGCTTGACCCCGACCTCGCCCGACACCATCGGTGCGTCGTCGGTGGTCTCGACGACCGCCCACGAGCACCGGGTCCCGGCCGCCCACTCCTGCGCTCGCATCCGCAGGTAGGCCAGGGCTTCGTCCGGGTCACGGACCCGCCAGGAGACGAACCGGGCCATCTGCGGATCGGCGTAGCCGTCCAGCAACGCGGCGACATCGGCGTCGACCTGCCGGTTCTGGCCCCGATCGGGGTCCGACCACGGCCGCAGGCCCAGCCGGCCCGCCGTCAAGGAAATCGGTTGCATGCAGGGGCGGGGATCAGCGCTCGCCGGGGCCGAGTTCGCGCCGGCGGCGGTCGCGTAGTTCCCGCTTGCGACGGTCGTCGTCGTCCTCCCAGATGGCGCCGGTGACGATGGCGACAACGGCCGGCAGCAGGAAGATGTACCAGGGCACGTGCACGGTCAGGAACAGCACCAGTGCGAGCATGGCCGACAGCGGTACCAGGGCGGCCATCACCCGCTGACCGACCGGCTTGGACTCGGTGGTGGGCTTGACGATCCGACTGTCGGCGGGGGCCGGCAGGGGTGCCGTGGCTGGGTGCACGGCCGCGAGACCGGCGGAGGTCGGCAGCGTCGGGTGGGGGGCCGGCAGATCGGTGAACAGCGCGGTGAGGTCGGCGGTGGTGCGGGCGACGGTCACCTTGGCGGAGCGCTCGCCGTACTCCTCGATGTCCAGCCGGCCGGCGGACAGGTGTTCTCCGAGCGCCTCCAGCGCCGAGTTCCGTTCCGTGTCGCCGACCCGCATCGGAACCGGATCGGGCGCACCCAAGCCCTGCGTCATGCCCCGAGCGTAGTCGGGACGAGCGAAGCGAGGCCGCCGGTCCCAGCGGCGAAGGCGTGTCAACCAACGAAGTTGGGAGACACGACTGAGTCATCCGGGCGACGCGGCCCCCGGTTCGCCACCCAGGTGCGTACAGGCCCTCGTGGAGTCAGGTGATCTCGGCCAGGACGGCGCCGTTGCCGACCGAGGCGCCGACCTCGACGGACAGCGAGCCGATCACCCCGTCGCGGTGGGCGGTGACCGGGTTCTCCATCTTCATCGCCTCGATCACCGCGATCAGGTCGCCGGTGGCCACGGTGTCGCCGTCGGCCACGGCGACCTTGACCACGGTGCCCTGCATCGGCGCGGTGACCGCGTTGCCGCTCGCCGCCGGCGTGGCCGGACTTCGCTGCGGAGCGGCCGCGTCCCGGCCGATGCCGACCGCCGGGCACCGGTCCCGGCCGGCGGCCAGGTCGCCGGGCAGCGACACCTCCACCCGGCGGCCGTTGACCTCGACCACCACGACCTGCCGGGGCACGGCCGCGCGTCGGCGTCGCCGGCGGTCCCGGCGCCGAACGGTTCGATGGTGTTGTCGAACTCGGTCTCGATCCACCGGGTGTGCACCCGAGAAGCCCTGTCCGTCGCCGATGAACGCCGGGTCGTCGACCACCGCCCGGTGGAACGGCAGCACCGTCGCCATGCCCTCGACCTGCAGCTCGGCCAGCGCCCGGCGGGACCGCTCCAGGGCCTGGTCGCGGTCGGCGCCGGTGACGATCGAGCTTGGCCAGCAACGAGTCGAAGGCCCCGGAGATCACCGAGCCGGACTCGACGCCGGAGTCCACCCGGACCCCGGGGCCGGACGGGGCGACGAAGGTGGTCACCGTGCCCGGGGCCGGCAGGAAGCCGCGGCCGGCGTCCTCGCCGTTGATCCGGAACTCGATCGAGTGCCCGCGGGGCGCGGGATCCTCGGTGATGCAGGAGCTTCTCGCCGTCGGCGATGCGGAACTGCTCGCGCACCAGGTCGATCCCGCTGGTCTCCTCCGAGACCGGGTGCTCCACCTGCAGTCTGGTGTTCACCTCGAGGAACGAGATGGTGCCGTCCGGCCCGACCAGGAACTCGACCGTGCCGGCGCCGTGGTACCCGGCCTCGAGGCAGATCGCTCGGGCCGACGCGTGGATCTGGCCGCGCTGGTCGTCGGTGAGGAACGGTGCCGGCGCCTCCTCGACCAGCTTCTGGTGCCGCCGCTGCAGCGAGCAGTCGCGGGTGCCGACGACGACCACGGTGCCGTGCGTGTCGGCCAGCACCTGGGCCTCGACGTGCCGCGGCCGGTCCAGGTACCGCTCGACGAAGCACTCGCCGCGGCCGAACGCGGTCACCGCCTCGCGGACCGCCGACTCGAACAGCTCGGGGATCTCCTCGAGCGTGCGGGCCACCTTCAGCCCGCGACCACCACCGCCGAACGCGGCCTTGATGGCCACCGGCAGCCCGTACTCCCGGGCGAAGGCGACCACCTCGTCCGCACCGCCGACCGGTTCGGTGGTACCGGGAACCAGCGGAGCCCCGACCCGCTGGGCGATGTGCCGGGCGGTGACCTTGTCGCCGAGGTCGCGGATCGCCTGCGGGGACGGCCCGATCCAGGTCAGCCCGGCATCCAGCACGGCCTGGGCGAAGTCGGCGTTCTCGGAGAGGAATCCGTAGCCGGGGTGCACGGCGTCGGCGCCGGACCGGCGCGGCGACGTCGAGCAGCTTGGTCGATGTCGAGGTAGGACGTCGCCGGGCGTGGTGCCGCCGAGCGCGTAGGCCTCGTCGGCCATCCGGACGTGCAGCGCGTCGGCGTCCGGCTCGGCGTAGACCGCGACCGACCGCAGCGCCGGCGTCCCGGCAGGCGCGGGCGACCCGGACGGCGATCTCCCCGCGGTTGGCGATCAGCACGGTGTGCACGGTGCGGTCCTTCCCCGGCCGGTGAGCCCGGCCCTGCTCTCTACGGCACTGATCACGGCTGGGCGGTTCACGGCTGGGCGGTTCGCGGACGGGTCCACAGGTCGGTGACGGCCAGCCCGATGGTCGGCCAGCAGCCGGCGGGTCAGCGGCAGCGAGATGCCGACGACGCTGGACGGATCGCCGTCCACCCCGTCGACGAACCAGCCGCCGAGCCCGTCGATGGTGAACGCGCCGGCGACCGCCAGCGGTTCGCCGGTGGCGATGTAGGCGTCGAGTTCGGCCGGGGTCGGGCGTGCCGAACCGGACCGCCGTGGCACGACGTCCCGACCGGCGGTGCCGACCGGACACGCCGTCGACGACCCGCACCACGGCGTGGCCGGTGAGCAGGTCGCCGGTGCGGCCGGCCATCGCGGTCCACCGACGCTGCGCGCCTCCTGCGCCGTGTGCGGCTTGCCGAGCAGGGCGCCGTCGAGGTGCAGCATCGAGTCGCAGCCGATCACCACGGCGTCCGGGTAGTGGTCGACGAACTCCGCCGCGACCGCCTCCGCCTTCGCGGTGGCCAACGCGACGACCACGTCCTGGGCCGGCGCGTCACCCGAGACTGGTCGGCCACGCGCGTCCTCGTCCACCCCGGACACCAGGACCACCGGGTCGATGCCGGCGGCCTGCAGCACCGCGCGCCGGGCCGGCGACGCCGAGGCGAGGATCACGGTGGGCAGCCCAGGGACGGTCATGACGGCAGTCCCGATGCCCACCAGCCGTGCCGGCCGGGCCGCGCGACCCGCAGACGGTGCGCCGGATCGCCCCAGACGGTGCGCGGGGGCTCCGGTTCGAACGCGCCGGCGCGCGGTCAGCACGGCCAGCACCACCGCCAGCGCGGCGGCGTCCTCGTCGGCCCGGTTCGCGGCCCGGCGCGCCCGGTCGACGCCATCGACGCTCACGATGCCGCCGCTCATAGGGGAATGTTCCCGTGCTTGCGCGGCGGCAACGTCTGTCGCTTGTCGGCCAGCACCCGCAGCGACCGGGTGATCAACCCGCGGGTCTCGGACGGCATCGATGACCTGGTCGACGTAGCCGCGTTCGGCGGCGATGAACGGATTGGCCAGGGTGTCCTCGTAGTCGGTCTGCAGCCTCGAGTCCGCAGCGCTGCGGTCTCCGGACCGTCCGCCCCGTCGACCAGGGTGGCGCCGATCTCCTTGCGGTACAGGATGTTCACCGCACCCTGCGCGCCCATCACGGCGATCTGCGCGGTCGGCCAGGCCAGGTTGACGTCGGCACCCAGGTGCTTGGAGCCCATCACGTCGTAGGCACCGCCGTAGGCCTTGCGGGTGATCACGGTGATCAACGGGACCGTCGCCTCGGCGTAGGCGTAGATCAGCTTCGCGCCGCGCCGGATGATCCCGTTCCACTCCTGGTCGGTGCCGGGCAGGAAGCCGGGCACGTCGACGAAGGTGAGCACCGGGATGTTGAACGCAGTCGCAGGTCCGGACGAACCGGGCCGCCTTCTCCGAGGCGTCGATGTCCAGGGTGCCGGCCAGGTGTCGCGGCTGATTCGCCACGACGCCGACGCTGCGGCCGGCTACCCGACCGAACCCGGTGATGATGTTCGGGCGCGAACAGGTCGTGCACCGGCGAGGAACTCGCCGTCGTCGAGCACGGCGGCGACCACCACGGCCATGTCGTACGGCTGGTTCGCCGAATCCGGGATCAGCGTGTCGAGCGCGAGATCGGCGTCGGTTGAGATCTCTGTCGTCGGTGTCGACGTCGAGCGTCGGTCGGCGGTCGAGACAGGTTGTTCGACGGCAGGTAGCCGAGCAGGTCCCGGACGTAGGCGATGGCGTCGTCCTCGTCGGCGCCCAGGTAGTGCGCGTTGCCCGAGCGGGTGTTGTGCGTGCGGGCGCCGCCCAGCTCCTCCAGCGTGACCTCCTCGCCGGTGACCGCCCGCACCACGTCGGGCCCGGTGATGAACATCTGCGAGGTCTTGTCGACCATCACCACGAAGTCGGTCAGCGCGGGGGAGTAGACGTGGCCGCCGGCCGCCGCGCCCATGATCAGCGAGATCTGCGGGATCACCCCGGACGCGTGCACGTTGCGCTTGAAGATCTCGGCGTACAGGCCGAGCGAGACGACGCCCTCCTGGATCCGGGCGCCGCCGCCCTCGTTGATGCCGACCATCGGTCGACCGGTGCGCAGGGCGAAATCCATGACCTTGACGATCTTCTCGCCGTAGACCTCGCCGAGCGAGCCGCCGAACACCGCGACATCCTGGGAGAACACGCAGATCTCGCGACCGTCGACGGTGCCGTAGCCGGTGACCACCCCGTCGCCGTAGGGCCGGTTGGCCTGCCAGGCCGAAGTTGGTCGACCGGTGCCGGGCGAAGGCGTCGAACTCGACGAACGACCCGGCGTCGAGCAGCAGGTCGATGCGCTCCCGGGCGGTCTTCTTGCCCCGGGCGTGCTGCCGCTCGACCGCTTCGCCGAGCCGGCGTGGACGTGCTCGTCGAACCGGCGGGACGAGGTCGGCCAGTTTGGCCGCCGTGGTGTGCGGGGCCGGGTCGGACGCCGGTGCGGTCGGCGCATCGTCCGGTCGGACGGGCGCTGGGTCCTCATCGGCACTGACGGGCATCCTCGGAGGGTAACCGCCCGGGCCGGGGGCCGGTCCAGATGATCCCGGTCACCGTCGCGTGCCCCGAGCACCTACTGTCGGCGCGGTGACCGATCCGCGCCGCCCGCTCGACCCGCGCTGCCCTGCAGGCCGCGGTCGGACCGCGGTGGACGGTCCGGCACGTCGCGCTGACCGGGTCCACCAACGCCGACCTCGCCCGACCCGGCACCCCGGACCGCACCGTCCTGGTCGCCGAGCAGCAGACCGCCGGCCGTGGTCGGTTGGGCCGCCGGTGGGTGGCCCCGGCCGGCGCCGGGTTGTTGTTCTCCGCCGCCGTCCGGGTCGACGGGATTCCGGTCGGCGCGGCGGGCCTGGCTCGGCGCCCTGCTCGGGCTCGCCGTCGTCCGCGGGATCGAGTGGCGGACCGGCCTGGATGCCGCGCTGAAATGGCCCAACGATGTGCTCATCGACGACCGCAAGGTCGCCGGCCTGCTGGCCGAGGTCGTGGGGGACCTGGTCGTCGTCGGCGCCGGCATCAACGTGACGACGACCGCGTCGGAACTACCGCGTCCGGACGCGTGCTCGCTGGCCTCGGCCGGCGCCGCCGACCCCGACCGCGCCGTCCTGCTGGCGGCCGTGCTGCAGCGCCTTCGACGAACTCGTGGACACCTGGACGTCAGCCGGCGGTGAGGTGCTGGGCACCGAGCTGGCGACCGAGTACCGCGCCGCCTGCCGGACGCTCGGCCGCCGGGTGCGGCTGGACCTGCCGGACGGCGGCGAGCTGGTCGGCACCGCCGTCGACGTCGCGGCGGACGGTGCGCTGGTGGTCGACACCGGCGACGGCACAACGAGTTCGTACGCCGCCGGCGACGTCGTGCACCTGCGGACCCGCGGCCAGGTCGAGCCGAGCGAAGCGAGGCTGCCGTCGGATCCGGCGTAGACGTGTCGGGCCACAAGGGTGACAGACACGTCCTAGGCTCGTCCCACCATGGCCGAGCCCAGCAGTGACATCGCCGACCGGGTGGCGGCACTGCGCGGCCGGATCGCCGCGGCGGCCGCGGCCGCGGGCCGCTCACCGTCGGACGTGCGGTTGCTGGCCGCGACGAAGACCGTCGAGCCGGCGCGGATCGTCCAGGCGTTGGACGCCGGCGTCGACCTGATCGCCGAGAACCGGGTCCAGGAGGTGGTGGCCAAGGCGTCGGCGTTGGCCGGACGCACCTACCCGGCGCATTTCATCGGACACCTGCAGGCCAACAAGATCAACGCGGTGCTCGGCCGAGTCAGCTGCGTGCAGACGGTGGACTCGCCGGGTCTGGTCGACCGTCTGCAGCGCCGGCTGACCGCGACCGACTCGATCTTGGACGTGTTCGTCCAGGTCAACGTGTCCGGGGAGCCGGCAAAGTCCGGGGTCGAGCCGGCCGATGCCGCCGCGCTGGTCGGCGCGATCGTCGCGTCGCCGGCGTTGCGGCTGCGCGGGTACATGACCGTCGGGCTCAACGCGCCCGATCTGGTCGCAGTGCGCGCCGGGTACGCCGCACTGCGCGAGCTGCGCGATCGACTGGCGTGTGCCCGGCGCGGACGAGCTGAGCATGGGCATGACCGGCGACTTCGAGGCGGCGATCGCCGAGGGCGCCACCATCGTCCGGCTCGGTTCGGCGATCTTCGGCAGCCGCCCGACCCCGCGGTGACCGGCCCGCTCCGGCGCGGGGGACTGACCTACCGGTACCGTTGAACCACTCCGGTCATCACCGGCCGGTCGCGCTCACGCAGGGGGAATCCGATGCCCTACCCCGACAGTTTGCTCCATCGCGGCGAGCGGGTGGTGCTGCGCAAGAACCCCAGCGCGAAGGTGCTGGTCTGGCCGATCATCTTCCTGATCCTGATCATCGGCGGGGCGTCGGCCATGATCGCCTGGTCGCGCAGCTGGACGGACTCGGGCTTCACCTCGCACACGCAGTGGCTGATCGGGATCGTGGTCGTCGCGCTCGGCCTGCTGGTGTGGCTGGTGATCGCGCCGTTCCTGCGGTGGAAGACCGAGCACTTCGTGCTGTCCACCGGGCACATCTTCTTCCGGACGCGGCCTGGTTCGGCGTCGGGAGCATCAGATCCCGTTGTCCCGGATCCAGAACATCGAGACCATCGTGTCGTTCTGGGGCCGGATCATCGGGCTACGGCTCGCTGGTCGTCGAGTCGGCCGCGGATCAACCGCTGGAGTTCCAGAACGTCTCGCAGATCACCAAGGTGCAGTCGACGCTGAACCAGCTCATCGCCGACGACCGGGCACGCGAGCAGGACGACGACGGCCAGGGCGCCGACCTCGGCCCCGGACGCCGGTACGACCCGCCGAACGCGACCTATGAGCACGAGGACTACGACCAGGGTCCGAACACCGGGCAGACCCGGCAGTACTCCGCAGCGCACCCGGCCCAACAGCAGTACCCGCCGGCGCAGAGCGGCTACTCGACGCCCCCGCCCGGCAGCTACCCGCGCAGGGGCACCGCCCAGGGAAATCCGGCCCAGGGGTATCCGGCCCAGCGCACCGGCTCGCGCAATCCGGCCCAGCGGGAATCCGGCCCAGCGCAGTCCGGCCCAGGCGCAACCCGCCCAGGGCCCGGTGTCCGGCTACGGACCGCCGACCGACGGACCGCCGAACCCGGGCTGGCAGCCGGACCGGTGACGGCGTGGCGCTCGGGCTGCCCGAGCACGGTCCCGGCCGCAGGGCCTGCCCGGCGCGGTCCGGATCGTCGAGGTCGGTCCCACGGGACGGCCTGCAGAACGAGTCCACCCCGGTGCCGGCCGCGGTCAAACTGGAGTTCATCGACCGGCTGGCAGCCGCCGGTCTGCGCACGGTCGAGGCGACCTCGTTCGTCAACCCGTCGTGGGTGCCGCAACTCGCCGACGCGCGCCGAGGTGTTCCCGGCGATCCGCCGTCACCCTGGGGTCCGTTATCCCGTGCTGGTGCCGAACCTGCGCGGGCTGGACGGGGCGCTGGCGGCCGGCGCCACCGACATCGCGGTGTTCGCCTCCGCCACCGAGACGTTCGCCCGGCGCAACCTCGCCCAGGGGCTGGACAGCCAGTTCGCACATGTTCGCCCCGGTGATCGACCGGGCGCTGGAGTCCGGCATGTCGGTCCGCGGCTACCTGTCCATGTGCTTCGGCG
Organism: uncultured Actinomycetota bacterium; assembly: GCA_963706185.1. Lineage (GTDB taxonomy): Bacteria > Actinomycetota > Actinomycetes > Mycobacteriales > Nakamurellaceae > Nakamurella. The sequence continues at coordinate 379,695 of CAVPLZ010000009.1, forward strand.
ACCCCTGGGAGGGCGTGGTTCCGGTCGACCAGGTGGTCACGGCCGGATGCCGGCTGCTGGACCTGGGCTGCGCCGAACTCTCCCTCGGCGACACCATCGGGGTGGCCACCGCCGGCCAGGTGACCCGGCTGCTCGCCGCCTTCGGCGCGGCCGGCGTCGGGGTGGACCGACTGGCCGTGCACTTCCACGACACCTACGGCCAGGCCCTGGCCAACACGCTGTCCGCGTTGCGGGCCGGGGTGACGGTGGTCGATGCCAGCGCCGGCGGCCTCGGCGGCTGCCCGTTCGCCAAGTCCGCGACCGGCAACCTGGCCACCGAGGACCTGGTCTGGCTGCTCACCGGCCTCGGCATCGAGCACGGCGTCGACCTGCCGGCCCTGGTGGCCACCAGCGTCTGGATGGCCGCAGCAGCTGGGCCGCCCCAGCCCCTCCGCCGTCGTCCGCGCCCTCGCCGGCTCCACCCCCTGAGCCCTGCCCGGCGAACATGGATGAACTCGACGTCACCAGCCACATGCGTCCCGAATCCGTCGAGTTGATCCTGGCAGCACGGGTGGGATTGCGGCCGTCAGAGGGCCCGCTTCATAGGGGGCGGTCCAAGCGGCGGGCGAGCTCGTCGAGCGTCCGTTCGGCCGCACTCCGGACCACTGGATCCTCGTCGTCCGTGGCCGCCCGGAGCGCGTCCGCGTGCTCGGCCTCGCCGACCGTGGCGAGGGCCTTGCAGGCCACCTGCCGGACCCGGGAAACCGGGTCGGTGGTCAGCACGGCGACCTGCTCGGCCGCGTCCGGAACCTCGCGCAACGCCACGACGGCGCAGGCGTGCTCCCGCACCCGCCAGGACTCGTCGACCAGTGCCGCGCGCACGGCCGACTCGGCGGACGGATCCCAGACGTAACGCAGCGCCCGGATCGCCCACACCCGCGGCCAGTACGCCTGATCCGGACGCTGCCAACGTTCCAACGGGAACGTCCCCGGCGCCCCGCCGATCCACTCCAAGGGCGGGCCGTCCGGGTCGTCCGGCGCCAATCGCCCGCTGAGCAGGTTGCAACACCAGGCGACGACGGAGGCGCGGCCGAGGGCCACTTCCGCCGCGGCCACGCCGGCCGCGGGCGTCCAGGCCGGATTGGCGGCACCGCCGTAGCCCAACGCCTCGGTCACGAGGGGACCCCGGGTTGCCGCAGTCCGAACATGCCGACGAAGGTGAAGCGCAGCACCTCCACGCCGGCCCGGTCGGCCGGTTCGGCCACCTCGGACCTGCCCGTGATGGTCACCAACCCCAGCTGCGGCCGGCTACTCGACCGCCTCGTGTCCACCACCTCGACCGAGCTGCGCAGCGTCTCACCGGGAAAAACCGGTGCCGGCCAGGCAATCTCGGATCCGCCGGGGGAGCCCTGGGAGGTGGAACCGGCGAGCACGGCGTCCGCGTAGGCGCGCATCCACAGCGCGCAGGTGAACCAGCCGCTGGCGCACAACCCGCCGAGCACCGAGTCGGCCGCCGCGACCGGATCGGTGTGGAACGGTTGGGGGTCGAAGCGCCGGGCGAAGGCCAGCATTTCGCTGCGGTCCACGGGCGTGGCGCCCAGGTCGATGGTGTCGCCGACAGTGAAGTCCTCGAACGCGTAACCCATCGGCCCATGATGACCGTGTTAACGGCGACTAACTAGACTGGGCTGGTTCCAGCAGCGCCGCTGGCCGACGATGAAGAGCAGGATGATCCGGTGACCGACGCCGACGACACCCAGGGCCGCAAGGCTGCCGCCGCCCATGACTGGACCGCGCTGCGGGGCGTCATCGAGGCCGGTGGCGCCCAGCGATACCACCAGGCGAACGAGGCCAAGGGCAAGCTGTTCGCCCGGGAACGCATCGCCCGCCTGGTCGACGCCGGGTCGTTCGTCGAGGACGGGCAGTTCGCGAACGCGCTGGCGGCCGGGCTGCCGGCCGATGGTGTTGTCACCGGCACCGCGCGGCTCGCCGGCCGACAGATCTGCCTGATGGCCAACGATTCCACGGTCAAGGCCGGGTCGTGGGGGGCCCGGACCGTCGAGAAGATCATCCGGATCATCGAGCGGGCCTACGCCACCGGTGTCCCGATGATCTACCTGGTGGACTCGGCCGGCGCCCGGATCACCGACCAGGTCGACCTGTTCCCCGGTCGCCGCGGCGCCGGCAAGATCTTCCACACCCAGGTGCGGGCGTCCGGGTCGATCCCGCAGGTCTGCGCGCTGTTCGGGCCCAGCGCCGCCGGCGGCGCCTACATCCCGGCGTTCTGCGACCTGGTCGTGATGGTCGAGGGCAACGCGTCGATGTACCTGGGCAGCGACCGGATGGTCGAGATGGTGACCGGCGAGAAGACGACGCTGGAGGAGATGGGCGGCGCCCGGATGCACACCTCGGTCTCCGGCGTCGGGCACCTACTGGTGAAGACCGAGGACGACGCGTTGGACGCAGTCCGTCGCTACCTCGGCTACCTGCCCCAGAGTTGGAAGCAACAGCCACCCGTGGCCGAACCCGCCGGACCCGGCTCCGGCGACCTGCGCGCGATGGTGCCCGACTCGGAGCGGCAGGCCTTCGACATGCGCCGCTACGCCAAGGCCCTGCTGGACGACGGGTCGTTCTTCGAGATCCATCCGTTGTGGGCCCGCGAGCTCACCGTCGGATTCGGCCGTCTCGACGGCAACGCGGTCGGCGTCGTCGGGAACAACTCGATGTTCCGGGGAGGCGTGCTGTTCGTCGACTCCGCCGACAAGGCAACGCATTTCATCCAACTCTGCGACGCGTTCAACATCCCGCTGATCTTCCTGTCCGACGTGCCCGGGTTCATGGTCGGTACCGCGGTCGAACGGCAGGGCATCATCCGGCACGGCGCGAAGATGATCACTGCAGTCTCCGAGGCGACCGTGCCGAAGTTCTGCGTGGTGGTGCGCAAGGCCTACGGCGCCGGGCTCTACGCGATGGCCGGGCCCGGGTTCGATCCGGACGCCACGCTGGCGTTGCCGACCGCGAAGATCGCGGTGATGGGCGCCGAGGCAGCGGTGAATGCGGTGTACGCCAACAAGATCGCCGCCATCGAGGACGACGACGAGCGCGCCCGCTACGTCGCCGGCCTGCGTGAGGAGTACGAGCAGGACATCGACATCGTCCGGCTGGCCGGCGAACTCGTCGTGGACCAGTTGGTCGAGCCGGAGGACCTGCGCGCCGAATTGATCGCCCGGCTGGCGGCGGCCGCCGGCAAGGATCGGTCGTTCTCCCGCCGGCGCCACGGGGTCAGCCCGGTCTGAGTGCGGCAATGACCCCCACGGTGGAAGCGGAGGACCGGTTCTCGGGACACGTATCGCCACCGTGCTGGCCGTCGGCAGCTGTCCGATCGGGTGGGGGCCGTTCGTCGAGTGGTCGTCAGAGTTCCCAAGACCTGGAGGTCATCGTGAAGTACATGATGTTCGTCGCCACCGACACCGAGCCCGACACCTCGAACGATCCGGAACCCGACATCGAGGAGTGGGTCACCGACCTCGACAGCCGCGGCACAGCGACTGCTCGGCGAGCGGCTGCGACCGGTGGCAGACGCGACGACCGTGCGGGTGCGGTCCGGTGAGGTGCTGATCACCGATGGCCCGTTCACCGAAGCCAAGGAGTGCATCGTCGGGTTCGACATCCTCGAGTGCGACGACCTCGACGAGGCCATCGAGATCGCTGCCCGGCACCCGATGGCCCGGCACGGGCGACTCGAACTGCGGCCGTTCTGGCCGTTCGAGGAATGACCGTCGACGCCATCCGGCCCGGGGTCGACCTGGTGCGCCGGGCGCTCGAGGTGGCCGTCGCCGAGCAGCGGCTCCCCACGGTCTCCGGGCTGATCCGGCTGACCGGCGACTGGGAGCTGGCCGCCGACTGCTTCTCCGATGCCGTCGAGCGGGCGCTCCGGCGGTGGCCGGAGGACGGGGTGCCGGACAACCCGGCCGCCTGGCTGACGACCACTGCACATCGGCGAGCCGTGGACGTCTTGCGGCGGCGGCGCGTGGAGGGTGAGAAGCTCCGCGCGCTCAGCCTGCCGGATCCGGTCGACATCGGGTCGCCGGGTCCGGAAACCGATCCGTACGCCGGCACCTACCGGGACGACGTCCTTCGGCTGGTCTTCACCGCGTGTCACCCCGCGCTGCCGCAGGCCGGCCGGGTGGCGCTGACCTTGCGGACGGTCGCTGGGATGTCGGTCCGGCAGATCGCCAGGGCGTTTCTGGTGAGCGAATCGACGATGGGTCGGCGACTGACCCGGACCAGGGACAAGATCGCCCACGCCGGCATCAGATTCGACGTCCCGCCGCCGCACCGGATGGCCGAACGCACCGCCGGGGCGCTCGCGGTCATCTACCTGATCTTCAACGAGGGCTACAGCACACCGGTGGTGGACGACGAGCAGGACCTCGCCGACGAGGCGGTGCGGCTGGCCCAGGTCCTCGCCGGGGTGCTGCCCGACGACGACGAGGTCCATGGGCTGCTGGCCCTGCTGCTGTTCCAGCACGCCCGGCGGAGCGCCCGGTTGGACGCGGACGGTGAGCTGGTGCCGCTGCCCGAGCAGGATCGAGCCCGCTGGGACGCCGAGATGATCGCCCGCGGCCGGATCGAACTCGCCGCCGCGCGGAACTCCGGGCGCCCGCCGGGTTGGTATCGGATCCAGGCCGAGATCGCCGCCGCCCACGTCGGGGCACCGGCGGCCTCGGGTACTGACTGGCATGCCGTGGTCGCCGGCTACGACCGGTTGCTGCAGATCAGCGAGTCGCCGGTGGTGGCACTGAATCGCGCAGTCGCGCTGGGCTTCCGCGACGGCCCCGAGACCGGGCTGACGGCCGTGGAGTCGGCTGTCGAAGGCGGCGCGCTGGACGGCTACCCGTTGCTGCCGGCGGTGCGCGCGGATCTCCTGCGCCGCTCCGGTAGGGCCGCCGAAGCAGCCGAGCAGTATCGCCTCGCTATCGATCTGGCCGGCTCCGAACCCGAGCGTCGGTTCCTCCAGCGCCGCCTCGCCGACCTGGTCGATCCGTGAGGCAACAAACGTCTGGGACCGTCCTGGTGACGGGGCTGGATCAGGACGTCGATCCGGGTAGGGGTTCGTCGAACTCTTCGTCGTCGTACGGACGGAACGCCGAGGCCTGGTCGAACGCGGGATCGAGAGCGGCTTCCTCGGCGCGCAGCCGATGCAGGTCGTAGGCCTCCTGGTCGGGGTGCGGGCCCAGTTCGTCGGGGAAGACGAAACGGCGGTAGGCCCAGTACCGGAAGCCCATCCCGAGCAGGGTGCCGACGATGTTCGCCGCGATGAAGTCGACGATGGTGACGGTGGTCTGGCTGTACTCGGGCACCGTGATCCCGAACACCCACCTGGTCATCACCAGCGGCAACAGGTTCAGCGCCATGGCCAGGCCATTGACCACGAAGAACAGCGTCGCCTCGTGGTGCCGTTCCAAGCCGCCGCGTTGCGAGAACGACCACTCGCGGTTCAGCACGTAGGACAACACGGTGGCGACCAGGATGGAGATCGCCTTGGCGCTGACCGCCTTCTCCGCCAGCACGGTGTGCGAGAGCAGGGTGAAGAGCCCGGTGTCGACGATCCAGGCGGTGCCGCCGACGACCAGGAACTTGGCGAGCTCCCGATACTTGGGCGGCAGGTGCCGCCGGACGACGTCGATCAGACTCACCGGGTGAGTCTACGGGGGCGTTCGTGTGTGATCGGTGCGAGTCAGGACGTCGGCAGCTGGGAGTCCGGAATGCTCCGGACGATCACGAGTACGGGACCCACCCAGATCTGGTCGTTCCCATCGTCGGGTGTATTGCGCAGATAGACCGCACCCTGCAACGGCTGCGGACCGAGGCCGATCAGGTCGAAGCCCGTCGCGCGGTCGCTGCCGTCCATACCGTTGATGGGGTCCACCGGATCTGTTGGTACGCCGTCGACCACGACCTGCTTTGAACCCCAATCGTCGGCAGCCCACACGACACCCGAGAGTTCCACGTCTGACCTGATCTGACCTTGGGCCAGGAGCAGATCCGGACTCCCGGACAGGGAACCCAGATTGGCCGAGTTCACGCTCACGTGCGAGATGTCGGCGCTCGCGTCGAGCCAGACCAGGGTCAGACTCCAAGCAGCCATCGGCGTCATCCACGATTCCGATGAGCGGACTCGCGCGGCGGCGTGAAGCGGGTCGAGCCACACAGCGTCGGCCCCGGAAAGGTAATTCGTGATGTCGGCCGAGTAGATGAGCGGGCACGGCGCGGCCGGATCACAGGTCTGCCGGTCGCCCTGCAGGGCAACGGGTTCACGGTTGACACCTGCGGCGGCGCTGTTGATCGTGACCCAATCGAGCGTGTCCCGGAGATCTGGCTTCAGCAGTGTCCCGCTGGAAGCGGTCGCGGCCCACGTCAATTGAGCGCTCACCAAGCTCCCGGAGCCGCCCGGGGGGGCGACGCTCTGGTGGGCTGGTTTGGTGTCGTCCACCATTGCGCCGTTGCAGTCGAAGCGGCTGATTCCCGACTTGGGACACAACATGGTCGCCGCCCCGATGGTCTTGCCCACGAACGGTCCCGTCCAGTCCACAGGCGCAGATCCCGGACTCCACAGGTCGAACCCGATCCCGTTCCCCCCAACGACGGCGATACCCGCTTCAGCGTCGGGCACCGTGACCGAGAGCGAGTCGTCGGTGGTTGCGTCCGGCATCACGGTCACGGTGATCGGGCCGTAGGCGACGACGCCGCCCTCACCGGCCACCGGCCGGCAGGTCAGTCGGCCCTCGGATTCGCTACAGGTGTCCGGGTATTGCGTGACCCAAATGCCGCCCGACCTGGTGGGCAGGGTGATCGGGCCCGCCGCTGCAACGCCATCCGCCAACTCCGCTGAGAGCTCGATGACGGTCGGCTGTCCGACCTGGAGGGGACCAGGAGTATTGCCATCGCCGTCCGTCACACGGATGCCGGCGATTCCGGGCTGGATTTTGAACTCGACAGTCTTCGAGAAGGCGTCTCCCCAGCTGACCACCAATGATCCGGGCCCCGCATCGAGGCCGACCGTGAGGGTGAAAGAGGTATGGAGCGCTCGGCCCGCTGCTACGGCGGGCAGTGAGCACCTCGTCGCCGCTACTGCAACGGAGCAATCGGCGGTGGCGACAGCCGGTGTGAAGGCCAGAGCGGTTCGAGCTCGAAGGCCGGTGGCGGACCCGCCGAGGGTGACGCCCGGAGCGTTCACCACCACCGTGCCGGCGGCAGAGGCGCCGCTGCCCGCTGTGTTGTCGGCATCAACCTGAACGGTGATGGATCCGCCGGCGAGCGCTGTGAAGGCTCCGACAGAAATCGAGACGTCCGGCGCGGCGGGCGTAGTGGGCGTGGTCCGAGTGGTGGGCGTTGTGGGAGTCGTCCGGGTGGTGGGGGTAGTGGGCCGAGAGGTCGAGCGTGAGGTGGACCGGGTGGTCGGTGCCTGGGTCGTCGGGGACGACCTCCTAGTGGTGGGTACGGCGGTGTGCTGCTGTGGCGCGCTCGACGTCGGTTGCTGCGTCGAGGTCGGAGCGTTCGTCGGCGGTGACGTCACCACGAGAGGCGGGATGGCGTTGGGCTCCGACGTCGATGGCCCACCCTGGCCGGTGGACGTAGCGCCATTCCCGTCGGTTCCGTCCCCAGTGCCCGGTTGGACGTTGGAACCAGCCGGATCGGTCGTGCTCTGCTGACCGGCGTTGCCGGTCGGGGAACTCGTCAGACCATTCGCCTGTGCGGTTCCGTTCGAGCCCACTGACCCGTTGGTGCTGGACCGTTTGTGCCGGAGCCGTTGGCGCCTGACCCGTTGGCGCCTGAGCCGTTGGCGCCGGAGCCGTTGGCGCTTGACCCGTTGGGGCCAGAGCCGTTCGCGCCCGAGCCGTTGGCAACGGACCCATCGGTACCGGACCCGTTGGCGCCGGAACCGCTCGCGCCGGCGCCGGCCGCTCCGGTGGACGAAGCGGCGGTCGCGGCGCCGACGTCCGCGGAATTCGTCGGCGACGAGCCCCCGGAGGTCGCGACGATGACCGCGACGACGGCCGCGACCGCGGCCGCGGCCAACCCGGTCCCGACAACGGCCCAGGGTCGGCTGAGCCAACCTGATGCGCCGGCCGCGTGCGCCCCACCGGCTGCACCGGCGGCCGCGATCGTCGGGCCCGCGGACGCCGTGCCCAGCGCCGAGCCGGTGCCGAACAGTCGCTCCGGCCTGGGCCAACGCGCCGACCGGGCCGAGTGCCGCGAGATAGCCGGCGGCCAACCCGCCGAGCAACAGCGGAGCCAGGATGCTGCGCAGGCTGGAATTGATCTCGGTGAGCTCCGCGGCCAGGGCGGCGCAGTGCTCGCAACTCTCCAGGTGTGCGTCGACCGTCGACTGCTCGCGCTTGGACAACCCGCCCCTGGCCCAGGCCCCGAGCCGATCAGTGGTCCACCGGCACTGCTCCTGAGCAGTCTCGGCGAGATGTGCCTGCAGGTACGCCTCGCGCAGGCCCTCGCGGGCGCGAAAGGCCAGCGACGTGACGGCATTGGCCGACATGCCGAGCAGCACCCCGGTCTCGGCCGGCGACATGCCCTCGACCTGGGTGTGCCAGAGCACCGCCTGCCACCGCTCCGGGAGGCTGGCGAACGCCTTGCCCACCATCCCGTTCTCGGCCATCGCGATGACCGGGTCCGGCGCGTCGACGGGGGTCTCGTGGGCCTCCATGTCGTCGGTGAACTTGAGTCGGCCGTCCTTGCGGGTCCGGTCGTACGCGGTGTGCCGCAGGGTGGTGAACAGGTAGGCGCGGAACGCCGTGTCCGGGCCGCCGCCCGCCTTCAACCCGTCGAGCACGCGGGCGAACGATTCCGAGACCAGGTCGTCGGCCTCGGCCGAACTCCGGGAGACCTGCCGGGCCAATGCCGTCGAGGCGCCGACGTGCCGGCGGTACAGCTCCCCGAACGCCGCGGTGTCGCCGACCCGGACGCGAGTGATCAGTTCGGCATCGCTGCCGAGCTGGCCCCCCGCCTCCGGCTCCACGCTGCGCTCCTCGTCCGCCCCGCCCACATCCGCCGCCGACCTGCTGCCGGGCAAACGAATCCTGACCATGATCCTCCCCGCTGCCTGCCCGTTCATCAAATTCCCGCAGATCAACGGACCGGAAGCGCCGCGGTCGACGGACCCGGACCTGGCCTCTCAGAAGAATCTTGAAGAAATCTGTGGAACTCGCGTGACGAGGCAGGCGAGCGGTCGTCTCTCTCCGCAGAGGGGACGGCCACGCAGTGGTCGACGAGTCCGGTCACCCGGGTTCGTCAACTGCACCGAGGGGTGTGGTCGTCCCCCTTCAACACTGTGCACAACGACGGAAGAAGAGGACCGAACGTGGATTCGCGTGGTCTCCGGGTACCAGTGACGCCGGCCGCCGGCCTGCGACTCCAGTGGGAGGCACGGTCGGCGGAAACGGGCTGGGGCTTCCCCGACGACTGGTACCACCCTGCGATCGACGCGGTCTGTGAGGCGGTGCTCGCCGACTGCGACCCGTGGGGACCGGGTGAGCGGCTGGGTCGGGAGCGGGCGGCACTGGGCGCGTCGCTCGGCGAGACCTTGGCCGATGTCGATGTGCTGATCGACCTGGTGCCGTTCGCGCCGGCCGAATCGCTCCGCCGCGCCGTGTCGCTCGGTTGGGCCGACCGGGTCATCGCGCCGCCGGCTGCCGTGGTGGACGCCATGACCGGTCTTGCCTCCCCCGATTATCTCCTGACGCGGCTCGGCGAGATCTATGCCTCGGCCGAGGCCCGCGGCGCTGCGGTGGCTGTCGAATACGCGCTCGTCGTCGTCCGGATCGACCTGCTCGGTCGCACCGGACTGGTCCGATCGCTGCCCATGGTGATGTCGGCCGATGTCCTGCGCACCGTCTTCGCCGCAGGTCAGACCCTCGCCCTGCTGTCGGATCGGGTCGCGGTGGTGCTTGCTCCCCGCAATGACCTGCTGTTCCGCCAGGCCGCCCTGCTGCACGACCTGATCGTCGAACGAACCGTCGGCGATCCGGCCGCGGCCGCCCGCCCCGAGGTGTGGGTCGAGACGCTCCCGAGCACCCTGACCTCGGCGAAACTGCTGGTCAACGACCTCGGTCGCTGACTGCTGAGCACGCTGCTGCTGCGCGCCCAGTAGGCTGGCGTCCCGTGGATGCCCGTACCGGACTGCCGCGCGTCGGCATGGTCGGCGGCGGGCAACTCGCCCGGATGACCCACCAGGCGGCTGTCGCCCTCGGCCAGACCCTGCGGGTGCTCGCCACCTCACCGGACGACTCGGCCGCGCTGGTGACCCCCGACGTCGAACTGGGCCACCACACCGACCTGGCGGCACTCCGCACCTTCGCGCAGGGCTGCGACGTGGTCACCTTCGACCACGAACACGTGCCCAACGAGCACATCCATGCGCTGGTCGCCGAGGGCCACACCGTGTACCCGGGTGCCGACGCGTTGCAGTTCGCCCAGGACAAGGCGGCCATGCGTCGGCAACTGGCCGCCCTCGGCGCCCCGGTGCCACCGTTCGCCGTGCTCGACTCGTTCGACGCGTCAGCCGTCGAGCAGTTCGGCGGCGAGCACGGGTGGCCGGTGGTCGCCAAGTCCGCCCGCGGAGGGTACGACGGCCGCGGCGTGTGGGTGCTGCCCGACAGCTCGGCGGTGGTGGCGGCCGCCGAAGCGCTGAGCAGGTCCGGAGAGCTGGTTCTCGAGCCGTTCATCGCCATGCGCCGGGAACTGGCCGCCGTCGTCGCCCGATCCCCGTTCGGTCAGGCCGCCGCCTGGCCCGTGGTGCAGACGGTGCAGTCCGACGGCATCTGCGTCGAAGTGATCGCGCCCGCCCCGGACCTGCCCGAACCAGTGGCGATGGCGGCCGAACGGCTGGCGCTGCGGCTGGCCGGGCACCTTGGCGTGGTCGGCGTGCTCGCCGTCGAGCTGTTCGAGGTGGACCCGACACCGGTGTTCCCGGACGGTCTGGTGGTCAACGAACTGGCCATGCGGCCGCACAACTCCGGCCACTGGTCCATGGACGGTGCCGTCACCGGCCAGTTCGAGCAGCACCTGCGGGCGGTGCTGGACTACCCGCTGGGCCGGACCACGCCGCTCGCCCCGTTCACCGTGATGGGCAACGTGCTCGGCGGCGACGACCCGGCCGGCGCGCACATCGGGATGGACGAACGGGTCCACCACCTGGCTGCCCGGTTCCCCGACGTCAAGGTCCACTTGTACGGCAAGGGATTCCGGCCGGGGCGCAAGCTCGGCCACGTCAACGTGCTCGGCGCCGACCTTGCGGACCTGCGACGCACGGCGCAGCTGGCGGCCGCCTGGCTGGGCAACGGCGTCTGGCCCGACGGATACCTCGTGCACGGCGACGGACGGCCGTCCGTCGTGGTCCGCTACGACGCTTCGGGGGGACGAGCATGACGGCGCAGCCGCAGGTCGGACTGATCATGGGCAGCGACTCCGACTGGTCGGTGATGTCGGCCGCGGGCGACGTCCTGGACGACTTCGGGGTCGGCTACGAGGTGGGCGTGTATTCGGCGCACCGGACGCCGCAGCGCATGCTCGACTATGCGACCGGCGCGGCGGAGCGAGGGCTGCGGGTGATCATCGCCGGGGCCGGCGGGGCCGCCCACCTGCCCGGGATGGTGGCCAGCGCAACGGTGCTGCCGGTCATCGGGGTGCCGGTGCCGCTGGCGAAGCTCGACGGACTCGACTCGTTGCTCTCGATCGTGCAGATGCCTGCCGGGATCCCGGTGGCCACGGTGTCGATCGGCGGCGCGGTCAACGCTGGGCTGCTCGCGGTGCGAATCCTGGCCTCGTCGCCGGACGACGCGGGCCGGGCGTTGGCCGGCGAGATCGCCGCCTACGCTGACGATCTGCAGGCAATGGTGCTGGCCAAGCACGAAAGGCTAACGGCCCAGCGGTCACCGGCCGCCGACACCTGATCCGGTCAGGCGAGGGCGTCCCGGTGTGGATCGCCGTCCTCGATCTCCGCGCGTGCCGAGGTCTCCACCGCCTCCGCTTTGCCCTGGCGGACATCGTCGCGGATCGAGACGGTCGTCACCCAGATAGCACCGGCAAGCACGACGGCTTCGCCCACCGCAGCAATGGCCAGCGGCACCGGTGTGGTGTTCCACAGGAACGGTGCGTAGGCGGCCAGCGAGCAGAGTTGGCCGAGCACCGCGAACGGCGCCAGCCGCGGCCGGTAGCACGCGGCGACGATCAGCAGGGCGTCCGCCAGATAGAAGTACCGCTCGTGCATCGACGGCAGCACGAACGGGATGGCCACCAGAACCGCCGCACTGAGCACGACGAGGGACGCGCGGCTCATCTGCCGCCGATACCGCAGGACGACCACGCCGGTGGCGACGATGACCGCGGCGGTCAGTGCAAAACCCAGGTACGTGAAGAACACCCCGGCGTCGGACGGCAGCCATTGGTAGAAGTTGGCCGCGTTCTCCGTGTACGGCGCCGACGAACCGCTGCTCCCGAATCCGCCGGTGGTGACCGTCCCGCTCCGCCTCCGCCTCCGCCGCGGCCACCGCCGCCGCGGAAGCCAGCCCCGCTGCCGAATCCGCCGCCTTGTCCAGGGCCCCGACCTTCGCGGGTGCCGGTCGTGGCAGTGCCGTCGCCGCTGATCTGTGCCGGATAGATGGATGCCAGCTGCGAGATCGATGCGCCGGCCAGCCAGGCGGGTAACAGTGACACGACGAAGGTGACGGGCACCGCCGACACCGCCGCCACCGCGCGCTTCCAGGTCACCCGCTGATGCACGGCGACCAGGACGAGGACCGGCAGCATGAAGACCGCCTGCAGCTTGAAGGCGATGGCCACGCCGATCAGCACGCCGGCCCACACCGGGCGCCGGCGCAGCATCAGGTACAGCGAGAGCAGGGCGAACGAGGCGTAGATCGAGTCGCACTGGGCCCAGCCCGCGCTGTTGATCACCACCGTGGGGGCGAGCAGGACCGCCCCGGCGGCAGCCAGCGGCGCCCACGGCCGGACCCGGTCGGACAGGCTGACCAACAGGTACGCCGACATCCCGAGTACCAGGTCGAACAGCACCGAGACCAGCTTGATAGCAATGATCTTCGGTCCCGGCAGCGTGGTCGCACCGAGCAAGAGGTACAGATACGGCGGGTTGTAGTCGGAGAATGTCTGGCCGAGAGCGGCGAAGCCCTGGGAGTTCAGCGTGTCGAACCATGGGCTGACAAACGAACGATAGTCACCGGAGACCTCGTTGCGCAGCGGCCAGCGAATGAGCAGGGCCACCGCCACCAGCAGCACGGCCAGGCCGATCGCAGCGGCGCGCTGACCTCCGGGTCGCTTCGGGGTGCGCGACGCGACGGTTTCAGAAGTCGCCTCGGTCGTCGCTGCACGGTCGACGGTATGCGAGGTGGACACACGGTCCAGCCTGACCACCCGCGCTGTGCCGGGTCTGTGCGCCGGCTGAAAGGCCGCCGACCTGTCGCGTCAGGAATGCGGCTAGCATGGAGGTTACTGGCCGGTAGCAAAGGGAGATGCCGTGAGCGAGCGTCAGCGAGCGAACCATGGGCACGGAACTGAGGCGCCGACGCGAAGCGAGGCGGATCAGTGAGCGAGCGTCAGCGAGCGAACCATGGGCACGGAACTGAGGCGCCGACGCGAAGCGAGGCGGATCAGTGAGCGAGCGTCAGCGAGCGAACCATGGGCACGGAACTGAGGCGCCGACGCGAAGCGAGGTCCCTCGGTGACCGACCTCTTCGCCCTGACCGACGACCACCGCGCCGTCCGCGAGGCGATCCGCGAGATCGCCGTCGCCGAGATCCTGCCGCACGCCGCCGATTGCGACGAGCGGGAGCGCTACCCGATCGAGGCGCAGAAGGCCCTGACCGCGTCCGGGTTCAACGCCGTGCACGTCCCGGAGGAGTACGGGGGAGCGGGGGCCGACGCTGTCGCCACCGTGATCGTCATCGAGGAGGTCGCCCGGGTCTGCGCCTCGTCGTCGCTGATCCCCGCGGTGAACAAACTCGGCTCGATGCCGCTGCTGCTCTCGGCGTCCGAGGAACTCAAGCAGCAGGTGTTGCCGTCGATCGCCTCCGGCGAGGCGATGATCTCCTACGCGCTGTCCGAGCGGGAGGCCGGCTCCGACGCCGCGGCCATGCGCACCCGGGCCGTGGCCGACGGCGACGAGTGGGTGCTCAACGGGACCAAGTGCTGGATCACCAACGCCGGCGTTTCCAGTTGGTACACCGTCATGGCGGTCACGGATCCGGACGCCCGGGCCAACGGGATCAGCGCGTTCGTGGTGCACGCCGACGATCCCGGGTTCGTCGTCGGGACCAAGGAACGCAAGCTGGGCATCAAGGGCTCGCCCACGCGGGAGATCCACTTCGAGAACTGCCGGATCCCCGGCGACCGGATCGTCGGGGAGCCCGGCACCGGGTTCAAGACCGCACTGGCCACGCTGGACCACACCCGCCCGACCATCGGCGCGCAGGCCGTGGGCATCGCCCAGGGCGCGCTCGACGTTGCCGTTGGATATGTCAAGGAGCGCAAGCAGTTCGGCCGCCGGCTGGCCGAGTTCCAGGCGCTGCAGTTCATGATCGCGGACATGGCGATGGAGATCGAAGCGGCACGCACGTTGGTGTACCAGGCGGCGGCGGCGGCCGAACGCGGCGACGCCAACAAGGGCTTTCTGGCGTCGGCGGCCAAGACGTTGGCGTCGGACACCGCGATGAAGGTGACCGTGGATGCGGTTCAATTGCTCGGCGGCGCCGGCTACACCCGTGACTTCCCGGTCGAGCGGATGATGCGCGACGCCAAGATCACCCAGATCTACGAGGGCACCAACCAGGTCCAGCGGCTGGTGATGGCGCGCTCGCTGCTGCGTTGATCCAGAAGACCTGCGGCGCGCGGGCGACGGATAGCCTCCGGTGATGGACCGCAGATGGGCCGGCGTCGTCCTGCTCGTCGCGGCCGTGGCCGCCGCGGTCGTCATCGGCAACCTGCGCAGCAAGCAAGTGGCCGGATCGGCGGCCGCCGCACCACTACCAGATCCGCCCTCCGTCGGAGTCTGTCTTGGCCAGTTCAGCGGCTTCGGATACCCCGCGGAAGCACCCGTGGTGCCCTGCGACCGCCCACATTTCGGCGAGGTCGCTGCCGTCATGCCCGGCGCGCTCCCGGAGGTGACTTCGGCCGGTGCCTACGACGATCCGAACAGCCCGAACAATGCCTGTCCCCGGGAGACCAACGGGTATCTGGGCATCGCGGAGGATGTGTCGACCTCCGAATTGGCCTGGCAGCAGACGGCAGCGGTGGGTGCTGAGTTGATCCAGCCGACCGAGCTGGAGCGGAAGATGGGGAGCGCGTGGGTGGCCTGCGCGGCCGCCGTCGGCGGAGCCGACCTGCCCTTGCAACCGTATGACGGGACTCTTCGCAACGCGGCGACGACCGGGCGCTATCCGTCGGTGCTCGCCACCTGTCCGCTGTCTGCCGAACAGCCGTCGCTGAATCAGAACTGCGATTCCCCCCACGAGATGGAGTCTTTCGGCACCATCACCGTGCAGAAGACGATCGACGACCTTGCGGCAATCACCGGCACGTGCACCGACTTGGCGCAGACGCGCACCGGATTGACCGACCCGACGGCGGACGGGCGGATGACTGTCGCTGTGCTGCAGAATGAATCGGCCAAGAGCTACGTCGTCGAGGTGCCGAGCTCGGGCGCCGACCCGACGACCATTACCCCGATGCAGACGATCACCTATTACTGCGTGCTCAGGACGACCGGGGCGCACCGACTGACCGGGCCCTTGCTGGGGCTGCACGGCGGCCCGGTCCCGCTGAGCTGACTCCTGCTGCGCCGGTCCGCTGCGAGGATCAACTCGACGATTTTGGGGTGACTGGTGACGTCGCGTCGAGACGAGCGAAGCGAGGCCGCCGTCACACACGTGGATTGCATCTCCCGCGATCCGCGTCGTGCCTGTTGATCCTCGAAGGACCAGGGAACACGTCTGGTAGGTCAGGGGTTCAGGGGGTGGTGGTGAAGCGGAAAACGGAGGTGTGGCGGTACTCCTGGCCGGGGCGGAGCACGGCGGAGGGGAACTGGGGTTGGTTCGGGGCGTCGGGAAAGCCCTGGGGTTCCAGGCAGAACGCGTCGCCCTGTCGAGCGGTCGCGCCGCCTCGCAGCAGCACCGAGCCGTCGAGGAAATTGCCGGAGTAGACCTGCACTCCCGGCTGGTCGGTGTACAGCTCGAGCACCCGGCCGCTTGCCTGGATCCTCGACCCGGGCGGCGAAGCGCGGCGGTTCGGAACGGCTCTCGCCCAACACGTAGCAATGATCCAGGCCGTGAGTGCGCAGCATCTGCGCGGTGGGCCGGCGCAGCACGTCCCCGAAACGGACTCCGGAGCGCAGGTCCATCGAACCCTGGACCGGGGCGAGTTCGCCGGTGGGGATGAGGTTCTCGTCGACCGGTAGGTACGTCTCGGCCGCCACGGTGATCAGGTGATCGTCGATGGTGGCGGCTCGGCCGGACAGGTTCCAGTACGCGTGGTTGGTCAGGTTCACCACGGTGGCCGCGTCGGTGGTGGCCCGGAAGTCGAGTGTCAGGTCGTCGTCGGCCACGGTGATCGTGACGGTCACCGACAGCGTGCCCGGAAACCCGTTCTCCCCGTCCGGGCTGACCAGGCTCGCCACCACCGTCCCACCGTCGTCGGCAGACGCAACGTCGGACAGATCGAAGTCGGCATGGTCGAAGGCCCGCGGTCCGCCGTGCAACGCGGTCGTCTGCTCGTTCAGCGGGACGGTGTAGGGGGCGCCGTCCAACGAGAACCGGCCGCCGGCGATGCGGTTGGCGAACCGGCCGATGGTCGCGCCGAGGAAGTCCCGGTCGGCCAGCCATCCTTCGTCGGTGTCGTGACCGAGGCTGATGTCGGCGACGATGCCGGAGCGGTCCGGCACCCGGACGTAAGCCAGCCGGGCGCCGTGGTCGAGTACACCCACCTGCATGGTCTTGCTGCTCAGTTCGACGATGCGCACGCGGCGTTCCTATCAGGCGGCCGGCCACCCGGTTGCGTTCGGGTCGGGGTTCAGCGCCGGTCGAGCGCCGGCAGACCGGTCACGACGGGACCGTCGGTCAGGGTCACCCGCTCGGCCGCGGCGATCGCCGCGAGGTCGGTGGCCCCGCCGGGCAGCACCTGCACCAGGGAGCCGTCGGCGGCCAACGCGGCCACCAGGGTGCCGGCCACCCCGTCCGGCAGCGTCCAGGGTCGGTCGGACAGCAGCCGCCCGGCGGTGCCGATGGTGCGCGAGGCCACCCGGGCGGCGGTGAGTAGCCCGGCCAGATCGAGTTCGTGGTCCGCAGTGCGCACCACCACGTCGGTCGCCGACACCGCAACCCGCGGTGCGAACCGGTCGGCCTGCGGGAGCACGGCACCGGTGAAGTCACGCTGGTGGGCGGCAACCTGACGGCTCGGTGCCCCGAGTGGATGCCCGGACACCACGAACACCTCATCGGCGTCGATGGTCGAGTCGTCGGTGCCGTCGGCGACGAAAGCAGCCCCGGCAGCGTTGGCGCCGTCGGCGTCGACCACGGTCAGCCCGGCCCACCAGCTGCCCAGGAGCACCGCGGCTGTCTGCCAGCCTGCCGGCAACGTGACGACCACCGAATCTCCTGGGGCGAGGCCCAGTTCGTCGACGCAGCAGCCCGGCAACCTTGGCCGACCAGTTCGCCAGCGATGCCGTCGACAACTCGGTGCGACCGTCGGCGGCGTACACGGTGACCCGGGGACGGTGCGGGTCGCCCCGGAGCAGCGGACCCAGGATCGCACCGGTGACGCCGCCCGCGACCGGCCCGGTCAGCTCCAGCACCTCAGTTCACACATCCGACCGACTCTGCGACGATGGCCGGCTGTGTCGAGTCGGCCGATCCGGTCGGGGTCGACTGGCTCACGGCGGCGCCCGCCGCCCGCAGCCCGCTGCCGGCCAGGTCGGCGCCGACGACGACGAGCACGTGGCCGTCGGCCACTGCGTCGTCCTCGACCAGCGTGCCCGCCCCGAGCGCGCTACGGACAGCGGTCGCGGCACTCTTGGCGCCGGCGGGGTAGTGGATCGACGTGGCGTCCTGCAGGTTGCCCTGGTAGTCCGATGCGGTGCCCTGGGCGAAACCGGCGGCGGTCGCCTTGGCCAGCACGGAGCCGGCCGCGCCGGTGGTGGCGGTGGCGTTCTGGGTGTCGACCGTGACCGACGACTTGGTCACCGAGGCCGCCGAGCTGCCGGCCGAGCCGGTTGCCACCCCGGCGGACGACGCCGCAGCGGGGCCGTTGTTGATCTTGGCGAAGAACGCCTTGATCTCGGCCGGGTCGGTGGCCAGCGCGTCGGTACCGGCGTCGGCCTCGGCGCCGTGGGTGGGGAGCGTTTCGAAGGTGACGTTGCCGGCCGACAGATTGCGCATCTGCTCGGCGAACGAGAGCAGGTCGAAGTTCTTGTCGAAGATCACCGACCGCTTGACCGTGTCGATCAACGAGCCGATCTTGGACGGGCTGGTCAGGGTGCCCGCGGAGAGCACCTTGTTGGCGGCGGAGGCCAGGAACGCCTGCTGACGGCGCACCCGGTCCAGGTCGCCCTGGGGCAGTCCGTGCCGTTGCCGGACGAACGCGAGCGCGGCCGATCCTTCGACCTCTGCTGACCGGCCGGGAACTTGGCGCCGGAGAACGAGTCGTCGACCGCGTTGTTCAGGCACACCGGCACCCCGCCGATCGCCTTGGACAAGAGGTAGAAGCCGAGCAGATTGACCTCGGCGTAGTGGTCGATCTTCAGGCCGGTGAACTTCTGTACGACCTTGGTGAGCATGATCCGGCCGGCCTCGTTCGACTGCCGCTCCCGCCCCGCCGTATCGGTCACGCCCTTGTTGACCAGCGCTTCCTCGGTGTAGGCCTTCGCGGTGCCGTAGAACGAGTTGATCTTGTTGGCCTTGTACACGCCGGTGCTGCCGTCCGAGTACGGGCCCTGGATGCCCGCGACCACGTCGTCGGAGATCCAGGTGTCACGGGGGATGGAGACCGCGGTGGCCTTGCCTCCGCCCTCCGGGATGTGCAGCACCATGATCGTGTCGGTGTTGAGCCCGCCGGTCTCCTCGGTGTTGAGCGCGGCCAGTTCCTCCGCCGTCAGCGGGTTGCCCTGGGCGTCGGTCCGCGAGTCGGAGCCGACCAGCAGGATGTTCATCCCGCCGCTGAAGGCGACGCCGACGTCGCCGGCGGAGGTCGCGGCGTCGGACACCGCACTCGCGGAGTTGACGTCCTGCTGAACGAAGTAACCGACGCCGGCCACCAGCACCACGGCGAACGCCAACACGGCGGCGATGATCCGGCCGGCGATCACGGCCGGGTGGTGGCGTCGTTCGTCCGGATCACTCGGACCCGACGAGCCGGGACCGCCGCCGGTGCGGCGCGGGGGGACCGGGGGCCGCGGCGGCTGACCGCCCGTCCCGACCTTGCGGGTGACCGGCCGGTCGGCGACCGGGCTGCGTGGCCACGGTCGGTTGGTCGACCTCGGACCAGGCCTGGCCCGTGACCGGTTGGGTCACCGGCAGTTGCCTGGTGGGCATCGGGTCGCGCTGCCGGGCCGTCAAGCGCCGGCCGTTCGGTGCGCCGGTCGATGCGCCGGTCGGTGGCTGCCCGACGGACTGGTTCGTCGGGGAGAAGGTTCGGACGGCCCGGTCCACCGGCGGTACGGGCTGCCGGGTGGTGTGGGCGTAGACCCGGGTCGGCGGAGTCGACGCCGGGGGTGCTGGAGGAGAGGGGGCCGGGCGCAGGTGGCGGTCCTCGGGGTCGAGGCCGCCGAGGTAGGGCTCATCGACGAACGGCGTCGGGCGGACCGGCACCTGGCCAGGTGTGGAGGGTGAAGACGACAGCGAGGGGGAGGGCGCCGACGAACTCGGCCCGTACCGCCGTGGCCCTCGACGGGGTTCCCCGGGGCGGGAGCCCTGATCGAAGGTGGGAGCCATCCGTGTCCTCTCCTGACATACGCCCGCCCCGGTTGGGCTGGGGGGACGGAACTCGTGTGGTCAGGCTGGAGACGTTCCGCGCCGACCTCGGGTTGCCCGGACAAGGCGTCTCCCAGGGTATCGGCGGAACCTTCCCGGACCGGCGAACCTGGAATGCTCCGCGTGCCGCACGGGGTGCACCCCCGATCCGACCTCTCCCGATCTCGACCGGGACCGCCCCGCCCTGCTGTCCTCGGCCCCCACCCGCCGCAGGTCCGCCCGGCCCCGGCCGCGCATCTTTTCCCCGTCAGGCCCGGCCCGCCCCCGCGTGTTGATCATGGGCTTCCAGTCGGCGTGTCGCGGCAACACGCCGATGAAGCCGTACGCGAACGCCATGATCAACACTGGAGGGCGGGATTCACCCCGCAGCCGGGGGAGCTGGCCGAGGCTCCCCCGCACGAACCGGCCGGAGGGTCGGGCGGGGAAGGCGCGTGCCGCACAATGGCCGGTGATGACAACCTTGCTGATCACCGGCGCCCGAGGGCAGCTGGGCCATGACCTACTCGCCGCGGCCGACGCGGCCGGACTCCCTGCCACCGGGCTGGGCAGCGCCGAGCTCGACATCACCGACGAAGCCGCGGTACGCCGGGCCGTGCAGGACTGGATGGCCGGCACGAACGGTGACCGGTCCGTCCTGATCAACGCCGCCGCCTACACGGCGGTGGACGCGGCGGAGACGGACCAGGAACGGGCGTACGCGGTGAACGCGACCGGGCCGGCCAACCTGGCCGCAGCGACCGCGGCGGTCGGTGCCGGCCTGATCCACGTCTCCACCGACTACGTGTTTCCGGGCGACGCCGACCGGCCCTACGAGGTCGACGACCCGACCGGGCCGCGCAGCGTGTACGGGGCGTCGAAGCTGGCCGGCGAACAGGCCGTGCTCGGAGCCCACGACGGTGCGCACGTCGTGCGGACCGCGTGGGTGTACGGCGCGAGCGGCAGCAACTTCGTCAAGACCATGGCCAAGCTCGAACGGTCCCACCCGACCGTGTCGGTGGTCGACGACCAACTGGGTTCGCCCACCTGGTCCGCCGATCTCGCGGCCGGCCTGCTGGAGCTGGCCGAGGGCGATGTCCCCGGTGGCGTGCTGCACGCCACCGGCGCCGGCAGCACCACGTGGTGCGGCTTGGCCCGCGCGGTCTTCGCGGAACTCGGCGCCGACCCCGAGCGGGTGCTGCCGACCACCACCGATCAGTTCCCCCGCCCGGCCCCCCGCCCGGCGTATTCGGTGCTCTCGTCCGTCGGCCTGGGCGGCCGCCGGTCTGCGTCCGCTGCCGCCCTGGCGGGATGCCTTGGCCGAGGCCTTTCACCAGAAGTGGGATGCCTTCGTCCCCGCCGGTGAGGCACCTTCACCACCTGGCTGAATCCTGCCCCTTTGGATCAAGGCGTTCTTGTACGGCCTCAGCGGCTTGTCGCCGCGACACGCCGACAGCGGAGCCCATGATCAACACCGCCGGGTCAAGCCGAGGGCTGTCTCTGGACCGGTCGGGTTGACGCTACGCCCGGTGTCGGAGACTGGGTTCGATCGGCCGCGTCGCGAACGGTCGTCCAGCCAGCGGCGAACCTCGGGTTCAGGGGGTCTACACGGGGTCCCGCATTCCGTACCATGTGACCTACGTAAGTTCGGCACGCTGAGTTGCCGCGATTGACTGATGGTGATCGGAGGTGGGTGGTGGCAGGTCCCCGACACCGACGTCCCGGAGACCACAGTTCCACCCGCACCCTGGTTGCCACTGCTGGTCGGCCTGGCTCTGGTGCTCGCGGGCGTGCTGGTCGGCGGAGGAGTGGCGGCAGCCGCGGCGCCGACCCGGCAGGCCTCGTTCGACAAGCAGATGATCGCGCTGGTCAACGACGTCCGCGCCGACCTACGGACTGCAACCGGTCCAGGAGGCGAAGGGCTTGGATTCGCTGTCGGTCTGGTGGTCGACCCAGCTGGCCACCGGCGCCACCGGCTACGTGCTCCAGCACAACCCCGACGCCTGGACCATGCTGCCCAGCTACGGCGCGGCCAACCGCACCTCCTGGGGCGAGAACGTCGCCAAGTTCTCGCCGTCCTCGGTGCCGGCCCAGGAGATCTTCAACGCCTACATGCACTCACCCGGTCACCGAGCGAACATCCTCGGCGCCTCCTACCGGTACATCGGTATGGGCACCATGGCCGGCAGCCACGGCGCGTTCAACACCATGACATTCACCGACGGGTGGAGTCCGGACAGCCAATCGCCGTGATGTCGGCGGCAGACGCCGGCAAGATCGCCGATCGGCTGTATCTCGATCTTCTCGGGCGGCCGCCGCCTCCCGCCGCACGAAGCCGGATGGTCACCGCTCTGCGTTCAGGAACACCGGTGCGGGTGGCGGCCAAGCCGATCGTCTACTCCGCCGAGCGGTTCTCGGGCGAGGTCAATCTGGCCTACCGTGCGATCCTCGGTCGAGCACCCGATGTTGCCGGCAAGGCCGCCTGGGTGGCGCGGTTGCGCGCCGGACAAACTACCGCTGATCTGCTGGGTGGTCTCTTGGGGTCCGCCGAGGCGTACTCGCGCGCGGGTTCGTCGGCCAAGGGGTGGGTGGTCTATGCCTTCGCTGCCCTCGTCGGCAAGTCACCCACCGCCGCCCAGTTGACCAGTTGGACGGCCAAAGTGAAGACGAGGTCGCGGGCGGACGTCGCCAGGGAACTCGCCATGACGAACGGGGCACTGTCGCACAGGGTCTCTGGGTATTACCTGAAGCTGCTGGGCCGCAAGGCCAGCGGCGCTACCGCGATTCTGCTGCTGGGCCGGGTATCCGGCGATGCTGCGATCGTGCTCGCGCTGGTCAGCTCCAGCGAATACCGGGGCCGCGCGCTCAGGTGAGCGCCATCCGGTAAGCGTCCAGCACGGCGTCCACGCAACGTGCCCAGGTCCAGGACGACGCGTACGAGCGGGCCGCCTCGAGCCCGGCACCGGGTTCGGCGATGCCAACGGTGAGGGCGTCGGCAAGGGCGTCGGCATCGCCCACCGGAAACACCGTGGCGTGACCGCCCGCGACCTCCAGCATGGCCGGCACGTCGCTGATGACGACCGGCGTGCCCGCAGCCATGCCCTCCAGCACGGGTAGCCCGAAACCTTCGTAGACCGAAGGCATCACCAGCACGGCGGCACCGGCCACCACGTCGGGTAGTAGGCGTTGCTCGAGGTAGGGAAGGATGTGTACCCCCGGCCGCGCCAGTTCGTCCAGCTGCCAACCGCGTGCGCCGATCAGCACCAACGGCGGCGTCCCGCGGTCTCGTGCGCGCAGCCGGGCGTGTGCCGACAGCAAGGTGGGCAGGCCCTTGCGCGGTTCCCGGGTGCCGACGAAGAGCAGATACCGTTCGGGCAGGCCGAGTGCGTCGCGAACTTCCCGCGCGGGCGGCTGCGCCGCGAACCATGCAGGGTCGACACCCAGTGGGGTACGCACGATCCGCTCGCGCGGGAAGTTGTAGTGCTCGGCGATCTGGTCGGCGGTGGCATCGGTCAGGGCACAGACGATAGCCGCCCGGCGCAGTCCGCGGGGTACCAAGAACCGGTACGCCAGCGAATCTGAGTGGACCGTGTGCGGAGTGACTTCGAAAGACAGGTCGTGGATGGAGAGCACGCCGGCTGCTCGTCCCAACGGTGGAAGTACGTAGTTGGTCGCGTGGAAGACTTCACTGCGACCGACCAACCACTCGGCCCTGGGCAGGTCCCCGCGCGACCAGGCCGCGCGGAGCAGTCGGGCGGGTAGCGGCACCCCCCGCACCCGCACCCCGCTCGGGACGGTCGCACCCAGCTGGGCCAGCCCTCGGCCGGTGAACGCCGTAGCCGTCACCGATACCTCGCCCGTTCGGGTGGCCAGGCCGGCCAGCAGGTGTTCGACAAATCGGCCGATTCCGGTACGTGCGCCGAGCAGCGGCGTGCAATCGAGCGTCGCCCGCAGCGGCCGCGGGCCGGCGGTCGAATTGGGCTGAGGGAGCATCACCGAGCACGGTACCGGCGCGCCGCAGTCAGTCGGCGACTTGCCGTCCGATTCTTGTTCGTTGGACGTCGGCTCGACATAGGCTCAGGGTGCCGAACCAGGAGGAGCTTGTGGATCGAGTAGCCATGCTGGACCCTGTGCGCCGATTGGTGGCGGGGACGCGCGGGATATTTCGCGGCAGCGGCCGATTCGCCACAGATCCACGGAGTGTGCCCTGGCCGGACTCCTTGTTCCCCGACCCGCACGCGTGCAACATCTGCGGCTGGGCGGGAAAGGACTTCGTGGGCGGCGCGCACAGCGAGATGGCGCAGTGCCCACGTTGTGGCTCGGTGGCCCGGGACCGGTATCTGTACTGGTGCTGGACGTCCACCGTGCCCTATGACGCAGCGGCCACCGTCCTCGAGACCAGCCCGCGGATGGACCAGCGATACCGGGAAGTCATGAAGTCGCGGGTGCGTTACCTCTGCTCGGACTTCGACGAGGGCGCGCACGCGGCCGACCTGCACCTGGACATCCAGAGCCTCGACCTACCGTCGAACAATGTCGACGTCGTCCTGACGCCGCACGTGCTCGAGCACGTTCCCGACACCGATCGATCGCTGTCCGAACTGTTCCGCGTGCTCAAGCCGGGCGGGTCGATGCTGCTCTTGATCCCAATGCCGCAGGCGATCACGGCCCCGCCGACCGAACCTGAATATCATGGAGACCACACGCTGGTGTTCTGGCGCTTCGGCTGGGATCTGCGGGAGAAGCTCGAAGCGGCCGGATTTAGAGTCCGCGCATTGGTGACCCAGAACCTGATCGACCGGCTGCGCGACGGTGCGTTGGACTCGGGCTACCGCGGCGTCGACATCGACGAGGTCGGGCTGCTGCGCGGTGTCAATCCGGCGACGTTGACGCCCATCGCCGACCACCTGCAGGCCGCTCGCTACGGCTTCGAACCCGACTTCATGTTCATCTGTTGGGAGGGCGTCGGACGGGCCTGATCATGCCGAATCGACCGCGTGATTTGGTTCGGTCTCGTCCGGCACGATCGGGTCGAGCAGGCGCCGTTCGCGGCAGATCTCCCGCCATCGGTCCGAAATGCTTCATCAGAGAAGTCCGCCGCTCGACGAATGGCCTGTGCGGCCAGTCGTGCGCGCAGCTGCGGGTCGCCGGCGACCTGGACGGTACGGGCGACCGCTTCCTCCTCGGTCGTCCACCGAAAGCCGTCGATCGCCGTCGCGGACGATCTCCTGCTGACCCGCCCGGTCGATCACCACCGGCACGCCGCCGGCAGCCATCGCCTCGGCTGTGGTCATCCCGAAGTGTTCGTTGCGCCAGGGTCGGCGTTCGGTGTCCTCGTTCATTCCGGTCGCCGACCAGAAGATCGATGCCCGGTTGATCAAGCGGTTCAACACTTTGCGCGGTGCGTTGGGGTGCAGTTCGATGGGTAGTCCTTCGCTGCGGCCATCACCGCTCGAAGTACGGCCGGTTCGACTCCTCGCAGCCGCCGATCATGTGCAGCGTCCAGCCGGCCATCGCCGGCGTTTCCAGCGTCTTGCGGAAGATCTCGACCATCTCGAGCTGACGCTTGCCGTGCCCGCGAACCGGGTCGAAGAACCGGCCGATGGTGATGATCGTCTTGTCCCGCACCGGTTCCGGCGACATCTTCTCGACATCGATCGGCGGGAAGAGCAAGTCCGAGTCGACTTCCCAAAGCCGACGGACCCAGTCCGCCGTGTAGTGCGAAATGGTGACCACGGAGTGGTAGGCCCGCAGGAAGGACAGGTCCTCCGGGCGGCCGAGGAGCAGCCAGGGCATGCGGCGGGTAAGCAGGCCCGCGGGCGTCATGACGCGCAGGCCGCCTCGGCGGAGAGCCACGCCGAGCGTGCGATTGTCCCCGGTAGGGGTGATCGTCTCCGAGACGAGGCGGAGTTCACGACGTCGGGTCGAGGCGGGGACGACCACGGTCCGGCGACGAAACTCGCGTGCCACCGAGAGACACGCGATTGTCGTCCCGTTGCCATCCAGGATGGTCAGCGCGACCGGTTCATCGAGCCCCGGCCGGCCCAACTCGAGCTCGAAGGTCTCGTTCCCGCCGTGCGGTAGCTCAAGCCGTCCGCTGCCGTTCGACCAGGCCCATTTGACCCGCAGCCCGCCCTCGGGCGGATACCACCCGGTGCCGTGACCGAAGTTTCGGATCTGCGCGCGGTCGGCCAGGCGCGGACCGAGGCGTTGCGCCCATGCCCGCCGCCGATCGTTCAGTTCGTGATCGCGCGGGGTTGGGAAGAAGCAGACATAGGCCGACCGGGCGGCCCGCGGCTCCAGGTTCGACATGTAGGTGGCATTGACGAACAGGTCGTAGTCCGCGCTCGCCTTGGCCACCTCCGTCTCGTCCTCGCAGGGCACGATGCGGAGCCGTACGCCAGTCAGATCCACGGACAGGTGCGAGGCCAACTTGTCCAGGTCGACGTCGATGGGCCCGATCAGATCGACCTCGTGCCCGTCCTGGGCCAGGGTGGATGCGATCATCGCCGAGTAGCGTTCGCCGCCCCCGAGAGACTGCCAGAACTGGTTGTAGACCGCAGTTCTCATCGCTCGGTGACCAGCCATTTCTCGAGTACCGCGCGATCCACCACGGCCGCGCGGCCGACCTTCCGGCGGGTGCGCAGCAGCCCGGGCAGCATCTTGGTGTAGGACGTCAGGACCCTGACCCGAATCCTGATCGGGCCTAGCGGTGGCCGCCGCCTGGTCCGCACCCCATCGCGGGCGGCACGCAGCGTCATCATCCCGACGGAGCCGACGAAATGGCCAACTCCGCGGGCGGCGCGCGCAGCCGAAGCGTCCTTGGTGAGGGTGAGCAGTCGGTTTCGCTCGACGTGGAACACCCAGTTCGGCGACCCCGGGCTGGAACTCGCCGAATGCACATGGCGCAGCACTGCGGTCGGTACGTACCGAATGATGCCGCCGGCGGCGCGGAGTCGCCAGGACAGGTCGACGTCTTCGTAGTACATGAAGTAGCGGTCGTCAAACCAGTCGACGGCTCGGCCGGCTGCTGTACGGATCGCCACCCCGTTGCCACAGGCTGTGAACACCTCCTCGCCGTGGTCGTACTGGCCAAGGTCGATCTCCTGGAAGCCGCGATCCGCGCCTGCACCGTTTACGAAGACCAGCCCGCCGGTGTTGTTGATGACGTCGAGACGGGCCACCTCCGGTCCGATCCGCAGGTCGAGTTCGGCAGGGTCGGCCGGGCTCTCCGGCGCCTCGATGGTCGCAGACAGCTCTCCGACCAGGAAGGTCACCTCCTTGTCCTCGTGCGCGCCGACGGTGACAGTGATGACGTGCTCCTGCCCGTCCTCCGGCACGGGCACCAGGAAGCTGCCCTCGGGGAAGGTCCACCGGTATTGGTCGACGGCCGAACCTTCAGGGCCGAATGTTGCTCGCTCGAACAACGTCTTGTCGGTGACCCGCTTGCCGTCGACGCGCACCTCGTAGAGCTTGACGCCGAGTTCGCGAGGGTCGAGGCCCCCTGGTCGGAACGCCGATGTGCTCAGCGAAACCTCGACGAACCGCGGCAGGAAGAGAATCTTGGACGCGGTGGCGACCAGGTGGCCGCCCGGGTCGTCCTGGAGCGGCGCGAGCAGCTGCCGCAGCCAGGACGGTTCTGGAATCGCGTCGTTGTTCAGCAACACCGCGTAGTCGGTGTCCACGTCACGCGAGCGCCAGGTTGTTACCACCGGCGAACCCGCGGTTCTGATGCGAGATCACTAGCTCGACGTCGGGATATTGCTCTCGGATGAGATCGCGCGACGGATCGGCCGAAGCGTTGTCGACGACCACGACCCGGAAGGAGTCGCGCGGCATGTCCTGCTGCGCCAGCGCATCCAGGCAGGCCTCCAGCAGGTGCGCACCGTTGTAGTTGACGATCACCACCGTGGCGATCGGCGCCCCCTCCCGGCTACCGGCGATCGGCCCGGCGGATGGGTCGGCGGGGCGCGCTGGCTCGGGCGGGGCGCCGGCGTCGATCTGGTCGTCGCGCAGCCCCGCATCGGTGAGCCCGGCGTCCGTGAGCAGGTCCTCGGGCGCCGGCTCGACGGCCGGCACGGGGCCCGCATCCGGAGTCAGGGGGTCGGTCATGCGGGCTCTTTCTGTCGGTCGGCGGCGGAAATCGTGCGGCAGTCCGCCGCGACACGGTATGTCACCGGGAGCAGTGCAGGCCCCCGCTTGTTGTCGAATGCATAACCGCGCGCCGACCGGGTGTGGGCCAATGGCTGCCCGTCGACGTCCACGACTTGCACGCCGATGCGGAACCGAGCGAAGAGGGGCGGCAGGTCATCGACGGTGAACCGGACCTGCCAGGTACCGGCGCGGCGAGGGAGCTCATCGGCCGTCCCCACCATGCGGAACAGTGGGTAGTCCTGGCCGCCCATGGCGACCATGTGGATCTCGTCGATCCGGCGCGCCCAATGATCGTTGACGGTCAATTCGGCGGAGAACGTGACGCTGCTCGGCGTCCCCAGGTCGTACACCGGCGGGCCGTCCGGCGTGATCGACGCGTAGATGTCGCCGAAGCTGAAGCCGGTGTCCGGCACCTGCGCGACCGGTACGGGCTCCTCGTCGGTGCCCATGATGCGTCGCAAGGTCTCGATGGCCGACGCCGGATCGGCGTCGTCGACCACGATGCCGTTGCTGAGCACGATGGCACGCGAGCACATCTCCTCGACCTGGCCGAGGGAGTGGCTGACGAACAGGATTGTCTTGCCGGCCTGCTGGAACTCCTGGATCTTGGCCATGCACTTGCGCTGGAACGCCTCGTCGCCGACCGCCAGCACCTCGTCGACGAGCAGCACGTCGGGGTCGACGTGGACGGCGACGGCGAACCCGAGCCGCACGTACATGCCGGAGGAGTAGTGCTTGACCGGTTGGTCGATGAACTCGTCGAGCTCGGAGAACTCGATGATGGAGTCCATAGCCTGATCGGTCTCCTTGCGGGACAGACCGAGCAGCGACGCGTTGAGGTAGACGTTGTCGCGTCCGGACAGCTCGCCGTTGAATCCGGCTCCGAGCTCGAGGAGCGAGGCGATCCGGCCGTGGACCTCGACGGTTCCCGAGGTCGGGCGCAGGATGCCGGACAGCATCTTGAGCAGGGTCGACTTGCCGGAGCCGTTCGGTCCGATCAGACCGACGGTCTGAACCGGGCTCGATCTCGGCGTTGATGTTCCGCAGCGCCTGGCAGATCTCCCGCTTCGGCCTTGCGCGTGCGCAGCAGCCGTTCCTTCAGCGTCGTCGCCCGTGGGTGTGCCGGCGGAACTGCTTGTCGACTCCGCCGCGCTGATGATGGGAGCAGCGGCGCCGCTCGATCCCGGGGGCGCTCATCACAGCTCCTCGGCGAAGTCGGCCGACATCCGGCGGAACAGCCGGACGCCCAGGGACAGCAGCGCCAGCGAGACGATGGCGCCAACGCCGAGCCGCTCGAGGTAGAACGAGGTAGTCCGTCGAGGGCAGCACCAACTCGGGTGGATTGCTCCCGGTGATAGGGACGTCGGCTGCGTAGAGGGCCCGTTGCATGGCCACCGTGACGCCGGCCATCGGATTGAGCCAGTAGAGCTCGCCCCGAGCGGTCCCGAGTTCGCCGGCCACCGCTCACGACCGGGTAGACGATCGGGTTGAACCAGAATCCAGCGCGTCAGCAGGACCTCGACCAGGTGCTGGGTGTCGCGGTAACGCACGTTCAGCGCGGCGACCAGGAAGGCCATCGCGGTCGACAGGAGCACCGCGACCAGGATCGCCGGCGATCAGCAGGAGCAGCCCGGTCGAGAACACCGTGAAGCCGGTCACCAACATCACGACGAGCAGGACGCCCAGCTGCAGGACGAAGTGCACGCCGGCGAACCCGACCGAGGCCAGCGGCAGCACCGGCAGCGGGAACGGCACCTTCTGCACCAGTCCGGCGTTGCCCACCACGCACCGCAGGCCGCGGACACGGAGCCGGAGAAGACGTTCCACGACAGCAGCCCGGACATCAGGTAGATAGCCGAAGTGCGGGATACCGGACTTGAAGCACGACCTCGAAGACGAATGAGTAGACCGCGAGCAGCAGCAGCGGGTTGGCCAGCGACCACAGGAAGCCGAGGACGCTGCCCTGGTACTTGACCTTGAGGTCCTTGCGAACCATGCCGACCAGCAACTCCCAGCGAAGTCTGGTCTGTGCGGTCGTTCGGCTGGCGGAAGTCAATGCACCATCCTGAGTACGAAGGTGGTCCCCGGTTGGCCACCGCGGCCAGGCTCCCGGCTCGGTGGCCAGGGGACGTTTGCAGTGCCCTGAGCAGGATACCGAGGGGTCCGGAAGGTCAGCTACCAGACGTTATCCTTACCCCGTGTCAGCCGTCCCGGTCGTTCTCCCTGCCACGTCGGACCAGGGACGGAGCAGGTGGAAGCTTCCGCCGCAGGCCCTGACGCTGGCCGAGGCGCTGGCCCTGCTGGGGATCTTGATCATTTCGGCCGTCGGCGTTTCCGGATTGGCCGGGTCGTACTTGGGCATCTTCGGCTGGGCGACGCTCGTCCTGGGTTCGATCGTCCTGCTCGGCGTGATCGGTGCGTTGATCGGCCACCTCCGGTTGCCCCGGATCGTGCTCGATCCGCTGGGCTTGGTGATCGCCGCAGGTGCAGCGGTGGTCGCCATGGTGATGTTCCTGCCGGGATTCCACTACGGCGGCGGAGACCGCGACCCCGGGGTCTATATGGAGGTCGGCGCCCACATGGCGCAGACCGGATCTCTCCGGGCCACCTCCGAGGCGCTGGCGATCGAACGGCCTGCCGGTGCAGCCGTACTCGCCGGGTGCCCTGTTCCCCGGCCTATGGATCAGTGACTCAACGACCGGCGAGGTCACTCCGCAGTTCTACCACCTGTGGTCCGCGCTGCTGGGGGCCGGGTACCTGGTGCGCGGCATCGGCGGTTCGTCCAACGTCACTCCGGTGATCGGCGTGCTGGCCGTGGTTCTGGCCGTGCTGATCGGTCGGCGCATCGGTGGGCCCTTCGCGGCGGCGGCCACCGGGCTGATGATGTCGACGAACATGATGCAGGTCTGGCAGGCCAAGTACCCGAGCTCGGAGATCCTCGCCCAGTCGCTGTTCCTGGGCACGATGCTCAGCCTGATGATTGCCATCCGGGCCAATTCCAGGAGTGCGGCGCTCACCGCAGGGGTGCTGGTCAGCGTCGGCTACCTGGCCCGACCCGACGGCGTGCTGATGATCTGCCTGGCCACGGTGTTGCTGGGATGCTTATGGATCCTGCGGCGGTGGGACAGCAGGGCCAGTTGGTTCACCGGTGGAATGGGGGTGGTCGGGATCTTCGCGGTCTACCAGGCGTACGGCGTGTCGGCCGCGTACACCAACGACAACCTGCCGCCGGCGCTGTACATCTTCGGCGCAATCGGTGCGGTGATCGTCGGGAGTGTTGCCCTGCGGGTGCTACTGGTCGGGTCCGTTTCCACGGTCAATAGCTGGCTCACCGCTCCGAAGACCAAGCGGATCGCCGGCATCGTGCTGGTGGCACTCATGTTCGTGGCCAGCGTGCTGCTGGTGATTCGGCCCGCCTTCGGCGATGCCACGATCAATTACAACGGCCAGGTCATCCGGTCGTACGCCGAGCGGTCGTTGTACTGGATCTCCTGGTTCTTCACGTGGCCCGGGCTCGCGCTGGCCTTCGTCGGTACCGCTTGGCTTATCCTGCGTCGCTGGTCGGCCAGCTACCTGGGTGCTCGTCCTGCCGCTGGTCGCCCTGTTCCCGCTGTATCTGTGGAATCCGCGGAACTCACCGTATCTGATGTGGTGGGGCAGGCGATTCGTCCCGGTTATCGTGCCCTCGCTGGTGCTGATGATCGCGCTGGCACTGGCGCTGGCCTGGCTGACCAAGCCGTTGTGGTGGGGGATCGTGCTGCGGGCGCTCAGCGTCGCGACGGTCGGCGCGCTGACCGTCGTCTTCATCCTGCAGTCGTGGCCGCTGCGCTCACATGACGAACTCGGTGGCACCTACTTCATCGGCCAGGAGATCTCCGCACTGGCCCCGGCCGATAGGGGGGTCTTCGTCTGGGACAACTCGTTCCCGTGCTGTGGGTCGCCGACCGCGGTCCTCGGCGGTCCGCTGTGGCTGACCCACAGCCAGACGTCCCTATTGATGCCGTCGAACAAGAGCCAGGTGAACACCTTCCTCGATGCCTACCTCGAGCAGTGGCCCGACCGTGAACTGTTCGTGATCCTGCCGGGAGGCACCGTCCCCGACTCCTACGGCACCACGTTGGACAAGTATCAGCTCACCCCGGTGCGCCAGGTGCAGCAGTCGATCCCGCTGTGGGAGTCCAGTGCCACCCACCGGCCGAGCAAAGAGACGCCCCTGTCGTGGGACTTCACCGTGTACCGGCTGACTGCACGATGATTCGATAAGCGAACGGCCGCAAAGCAAACCCTCCGTCCTGGTCATCTTTCTATAGTTGGCCATATGCCCAGACCCACCATTGAGCTCCGGTGTGGGAGGTGTGCGTGGCGAAATGCGGGGCCCCGTCAGGGCCACCGGGGCATCTGTTGATTCCGTTACGCTCCAGGAGACGAAACCGCCCAGGAAGGTACCCATGCCGCGCGCTCTGATCACCGGAATCACCGGTCAGGATGGCCTCTACCTCGCCGAACTGCTGCTGTCCAAGGGATACGAGGTGTTCGGTCTCATCCGGGGTCAGAACAACCCCAAGCGGGCACTGGTCGAGCGCGATGTTCCCGGGCGTCAGGCTGCTGACCGGCGACATCACCGACCTGTCCAGCCTGATCCGGGCCTTCAACGTGGCGCAGCCGGACGAGGTGTACAACCTTGGCGCGATCTCCTTCGTGGCCTATTCCTGGGAGAACGCGACGCTGACCAGCGAGGTCACCGGCCAAGGGTGTGCTGAACATGCTGGAGGCTACCCGGCTCTATGCAGGCGACGGACATCGACAAGGTGCGCTTCTACCAGGCGTCCTCCTCGGAGATGTTCGGCAAGGTGCAGGAGGTGCCGCAGCGCGAGACGACCCTGTTGTGGCCGCGCTCGCCCTACGGGGTGGCCAAGGTCTTCGGCCACTACATGACCATCAACTACCGCGAGTCCTACGGCCTGCACGCCAGTTCCGGCATCCTGTTCAACCACGAATCGCCGCGCCGCGGGCCCGAGTTCGTCACCCGCAAGGTCACCCAGGCCGTCGCCCGGATCTCGCTGGGTCTGCAGGAGTCGGTGTCGCTGGGCAACCTGGACGCCAAGCGCGACTGGGGTTTCGCCGGCGACTACGTCGAGGCCATGTGGCGGATGCTGCAGGCCGATGCCGCCGACGACTACGTGGTTGCCACCGGCGAGACGCACTCCATCCGCGAACTGCTGGACATCGCCTTCGCCCGGGTCGGCATCGAGGACTGGGAGCCGCACGTCCACGTCGACCCGCAGTTCTTCCGCCCGGCCGAGGTCGACCTGCTGATCGGCGATCCGTCCAAGGCTAGGGAGAAGTTGGGCTGGTCGCCGACAGTCTCGTTCCCCGAACTGGTGGAGATGATGGTCGACAATGACGTGGCGCTGCAGCGCGTGCTTGTCGGCCGGTAAGCCGTGCCGACCGCGCTGATCACCGGCATCAGCGGCCAGGACGGGGGGTATCTGGCCGAGCTTTTGCTCGCCAGGGGCGACCTGGTCCACGGTCTGGCCCGAGCGATCGACGGGGCCGTGGCCGGCCCGGGCCGACACGACCCCCGCCTGGTCGTGCATCGTGCCGACCTGACCGATCGTGATGCGGTGGCCACGCTCGTCGCCGAGATCGAACCTGATGAGGTCTACAACCTGGCCGGCATCTCGTCGGTCGCTCAGTCCTGGGCCGACCCGCTCCGGACCGGCGAGGTTTGTGGAATGGCAGCTGCCAGCCTGCTGCAGACCGTGTGGGAGACCGTCGAGCGCACCGGCCGGTCTATCAAATTTGTTCAGGCTTCCAGTGCGGAGATCTTCGGCGCACCGGCCCGGACGCCGCAGGACGAGACAACCTCGATCGCACCGGTCAATCCGTACGGAGCGGCCAAGGCGTTCGCTCATCATCTGGTGTCCGTGTATCGAGGACGTGGCCTGCACGCGTCCTCGGTGATCCTGTACAACCATGAGTCCCCCCGCCGGCCGGAGGCTTTCGTCACTCGCAAGATCACCGCAGCGGCGGCCAGGATCGCTCGCGGCGAGGCCGACGGGTTGGTGCTGGGCAATCTGGAGGTCGTACGGGATTGGGGATGGGCTCCGGACTACATGACCGCGATGGCCGCGGCTGCAG
Organism: uncultured Actinomycetota bacterium; assembly: GCA_963706185.1. Classification (GTDB taxonomy): domain Bacteria; phylum Actinomycetota; class Actinomycetes; order Mycobacteriales; family Nakamurellaceae; genus Nakamurella. The sequence continues at coordinate 413,990 of CAVPLZ010000009.1, forward strand.
CGGCCGCCGAACCGGGCGACTACGTCATCGCCACCGGTGAGGGCAGGACAGTCCGCGACTTCGTCGCGGCCGCGTTTGCTGCCGCTGGGGTCGAGGATTGGCAGCGCCACGTCCGTTCAGATCCCGAGTTCTTCCGTCCGGTCGAAGGCGTGGCGTTGGTCGGCGATCCGCGTCTGGCGCGCGAACGACTCGGCTGGCGTCGCACGGTCGGCTTCGAGGAGATCGTCCGCCGCATGGTTTCGGTGGATCTCGGCTGAGACCCTGAACCGCGCCGGGTAGGAGGACAGATCGTCGGCCCACGAGGTGCAGACGAGTACAGCGATCCACGCACCAACCCGGGAGAAGGCGTCTAGCGACTCACGGTCTCCGGGGTCCTGTGGTTGTCTGGATCTTGTGCCCACCCTGACCGTCGTCGTCGAGCAGTGTTTGGCGCCGGTGCCCGGCGGGACAGGCCGGTACACCGCCGAGCTGACCAGAGCGATGGCCCAGGTGCCGCCGCCCTCGTGGACGGTGCGCACCGTTTCGGCGTGGCATCGCGACGTCGCAGTAGCCCGGCTGCCCCCGGCCTACGGTCCCCGCCGGTTGCCGGTGGGGCGCCGGGCGCTCAGTGAACTGTGGCTGCATGGGTTGCCGCCATGGCCGAGCGGCGACTCGATCCACGCGACCACCCCGCTGGCCCCACGGCGCCGATCCAGGCTGGTGGTCAGTGTGCACGACACCGTGCCGTGGACACACCCGGAGACGTTGACCCCGCGTGGGGTGCGATGGCATCGACGGATGATCGCCCGAGCGGCGCGGTACGCGGACGCAGTGGTAACCGAGACCCGCGTGGTCGCAGACCACCTCGCGGACCTGTTCACGTTCGGGGACCGGCTGCACGTGGTGCCGTTGGGTCTGACCCCGCTGCCGGTGCCGGCCGACGCGGCGGACCGGCGGCGTCGGCTCGGGGTGCCGGACGAGTACCTGATGAGCCTGTCCACGCTCGAACCTCGCAAGGGACTGGACGTCCTGCTCGCCGCGCTGGCCACACCCGCCCTGGTCGGCCATCGGCTGGTGGTTGCCGGACAGGCAGGGTGGGGCGGGGTGGAGCCGACGACCGCGGCCTGGGCCGCCGGTGTCGACCCGGCCCGGATCCACACCGTGGGACGCGTGTCGGACCTGGACCTGGCGGCGCTGCTGGCGAGTGCGTCCGCGCTGATCGTGCCGAGCCGGGCCGAGGGATTCGGCCTGCCCATGGTGGAAGCCATGGCGGCGGGCGTGCCGGTGGTTCATTCCGACGCACCGGCTCTGGTCGAGGTGGCCGGCGGAGCCGGTCTGGTCGTCCCGGTCGGCGACGTGCCGGCGCTGGCCGAGGCGGCCCGCGCCGCGAGCACCGACGCCGCGTTGGCTGATCGGCTCCGGTCGGCTGGGACTCTTCGTTCGGCCGAATTCACCTGGGCCGCTGCGGCGGCGCGGACCTGGGACCTGCACATGGACCGTGCGTCCGGCGGCGGCCGGTGACGGCACGATGATCTCGACGAACGTCGCCGCGATCGTCGGGTCAGCGGCCGCCGTTCGCTCACCGCAGCGAGGGTAGGTTGATGGTGGCCCGACCGCGGCCGGACCGGATGAGGCAACGGGGGCCACACACTGTGAGAGTCGCTGCGCCCGGAGCCCGCGGGCCGAAGGACGATCGACGCGCGACGGTGTCAGAATCTCGGAATGCCGAACCCATTCTCGGCGCAGGTGTGACCCACTCTGAGCCGGCGAGCAACTCGGATCCGGGTTCGACGGGGCACGGTCCCGCGGCTCCCAAGCGGCCCGGACCTGCCGCCCTGGTCCAATATGTGTTCCTTGTGCTTGTCGCCGGCTTCGGCGGCTACTGGATCTACGCCCATCGAGCGGAACTGGCCGACGCGTGGGCGTCCGTCCAGTTCTGGCCGGTCGTCGGGGCGCTGGTGCTCGGCATGGTCGGGGCGGCGACCGCGGTGCCGATCTGGCGGTCCGTGCTGGCCGGTATGGGCTCGGTCCTGGGTTGGCGGTCGGCTGCGCGCATCGTGCTGATCGGGCAGCTGGGCAAGTACGTTCCCGGCGGCGTGTGGCCGGTCATCGTGCAGGCCAGGATGGCCCGCGAGGAGCACGTACCGCTGGTCCGCAGCGGCTCGGCCAGCCTGATGTCGTTGCTCATCTCGGTGATCACCTCGCTGACGCTGGGCAGCGGTCGCGCTGCTGCTCAGCGGGGCGGAGGTGCTCCGCTCCTGGTGGTGGGTGACGTTGCTGGTCATCCCGATGCTCATCGTCCTGCACCCGGCGGTGATCCGCTGGGCCGGTCGGATGGGCAGCGCCGTGCTTCGCCGGCCCATCGAACTTCCCCTGCTCACCCTGGGAGCTGTGCTGGGCGCCGGGGCGTGGGCGTTGGGAGGTCAGGTGTTGCTGGGCCTGCAGTACTACCTCCTACTCGGCATGGTCAGCGGGAACTGGCAGGACCCGCTGTTGGCCATCGGACTGTTCCAACTCGCCACCTCGGCCGGGATTCTGGTCGTGTTCGCGGCTGCCGGGGCCGGGCCGCGTGAACTGATCCTGGTCGCCGGGTCGGCCGCCGCGCTCGGCCAGGGACCCGCCTTGCTGGCCGTTCTCTTGTCCCGAGCGGTGCTGACGGTCGGTGACTTCCTACTCGCGGGAATCGGCTGGCTGCTAGGGCGACGCCGGCACAGCGAACTCGGCGACGCCGAGGTCGGCGGCAGATGGCCGACATCTGCTGCACCCGGATCCAGAGTGACCCTGCGGTGGACGGTGCGGGCCGGATCGTCGTGTTCGGTACCTATCAGATCCAGGATCACCCGAGGGTCGGGGTACTCGCCGAAGGCTTGGCGGCGCGCGGCTACGTCGTCACCGAGGTCAACGAGCCGCTGGGCCTGACCACCGCAGAACGGGTCTCGCTGCTACGGGAGCCCTGGCGGCTCCCGGTGCTGGCCGCCCGTCTCGTCCAATGCTGGTGGCGGCTCTGGCGGCGAGGTCGCGCGGTCCGCGATGACGTGGACGCCGTGCTCGTCGGCTACCTCGGACACTTCGACGTCCACCTGGCTCGCCGGGTATTTCGCGGAGTGCCGATCGTGCTCGACCATCTCATCTTCGCCGCAGGGACAGCGGCCGATCGTGGGGTGCCGCGCGGGAGTACGCACGCGGATGCTCCGCCGTCTCGATCGGAGCGCGCTCAAGGCGGCCGACGTGATTGTGGTGGACACGGCGGAGGACGCGGAGCGGGTACCGGCCGAGTTGGCGGATCGAGTGGTGACCTGCCTGGTCGGGGCCGATCGGAGCTGGTTCGCGGCACGGCCGGAGCTCGTCGAGCGCGCCGCCAGCGGTCCGCTGCGGGTGATCTTCTTCGGACTGTTCACCCCGCTGCAAGGGGCACCGGTGATTGCCCAGGCGCTGGCCGCGTTCGTGGGTCGCACCGACCTGGAGGTCACCATGGTCGGCCACGGCCAGGACTACCAGCGGTGCCGGGACCTGGTACCGAGCACGGCCCCGGTGACCTGGCTGAGCTGGGTCGACGCGACCGACCTGCCGGCGTTGGTTGCCGAGCACGACGTCGTGCTGGGGATCTTCGGCACCACGCCCAAGGCGGCCAGGGTGGTGCCGAACAAGGTGTACCAGGGCGCTGCGGTCGGCTGCGGCCTGATCACGTCGGACACCCCGGCGCAACGACGGGTGCTCGGTGATGCCGCCCGGTACGTGCCCGTCGGTGACGCGCAGGCGCTCGCCGGTGTGCTGCGCACGCTGGCGGACAACCCGGACGAGGTGCGTTCAGCTTCAGCGGTCGGCCCGTACTCTGGCCGACCGGAGCTTCACCGCTGTCGAGGTCGCCGCGCCCCTGGCCGAGAGGATCGCTGCATGCCTGGCAAGGCGCCCACCGCACCGCTGAGTCCTCGGGCCTCCTTGCGGTGGCCGTTCATCCGGCAGGCGGTCACCGACTTCGCGCCGAGCCGCCTGCTCGAAGCCGGGTGTGGGCAGGGAGCGATGGGCACCCGGCTGGTCCGACTCGCGCCGACCTACGTGGCGGTCGAACCCGACGCGCAGTCCTGTCAGGTCGCCCGGTCTCGGCTGGAGCCTGCCGGCGGCCGCGTGCTGCACGGCACGGCGGACGACCTGCCGCCCGGACGAACGCTTCGACACGGTGTGCGCCTTCGAGGTGCTCGAGCATCTCGAGGACGAGGACGCCGCGCTCGCAACAGTGGCGACGCCGGCTGGTGCCCGGTGGGCAGCTGGTGCTGTCGGTCCCGGCCTTCCAGGACATGTACGGCCCGTGGGACGCCGCGGTCGGTCACTTCCGGCGCTATAGCCCGGGCGAACTCGGGGACCGTGCTTCGTCCGCAACGGATTCCGGCCGGCCAAGCTCGACCTCTACGGGTGGCCGCTGGCCTTCGCCATGGAGAAGGTGCGCAACGTCGTCGCCGAGCGGCGTGGGAACTCCGATCCCGGCAGCAACCCGGAGGACGGGCCGGTCGAGGACATGGCCCAACGCACTGCAGGGTCGGGTCGGACGCTCCAGCCGGGGCGCGGTCTGGTCGGCGCGGCCACCCAGCTCGCGGTGTGGCCGTTCACTAAGGTGCAGAGGCTGCGGCCCAGCTCGGGCAACGGGATCGTCGCGGTCGCCTACCGCCAGGACTGACCGCCGCCTTGACCGCCGCCCTCGATGCCGAGCCCACCCGGGCGAGCATCATCCAGCGCGCCCGTGGATGGGCAGGCAACGAACCCCTCGTTGCAGTCGGGGTCGCGGTCGGCGTGGTGCTCCTGATTGCGGTACGGCTGGGCCCCAGCCTGCTCGGCCTGCGGGTGTTCGCCGGGGTCGACCTGCTGACGGTCAACTACCCGTGGACCGACGGCACGGTGCCGTCGAGCGTGGTGGAGAACCCGCTGATCGGCGACACCATCGACTCGCTGCTGCCCTCGCTGATCAACCTGCATCAACGCCTGCTCGGCGGCGACATGCCGATGTGGATCGCCGCCGGAGCGCCCGGCAACTCGGGACTCGGCACGAACACGCTCGGCTGGGCCACGCCGCTGACCATCTGGTCGGTCATCCTGCCCACGGCGTGGGCGATGGGCTTGGTGAAACTCCTGCAGCTGGCGGCGGCCTTCGCCTTCATGACGCTGTGGCTCCGTCGGGTCGGGGTGTCCACGGGACCGGCCGCGTTCGCCGGCCTGGCCTACTGCGGCAGCGGCTTCTTCGTGGCCTGGTCCAACTGGATCCCGCAGGCCACTTCGGCCGCGCTGCTGCCGATGCTGTTCTGGTCGGTCGAGCGGTTCGTCCAACTCCGCACCGTGCGCGCGGTCCTCGCCGTCGCGGTCTCCGTCGCCTTCCTGTTCCTCGCCGGCTTCCCCGCGGTCGCCGGCCACGGCCTGTACGCGGCCGGCGCGTACTTCCTGGTCCGGCTGATCGCCGAACGGGTTCGACCGGCCCGCGCGGCGCTGCGGGCCGTCGGACTGTCCGTCGCCGCCGTGCTGACCGGGCTGGCCCTGGCGGCCTTCCAACTCCTGCCGTTGCTCGGCTGGCTCGGCACGTCCAACCTGGAGTACCGCGAGGATCAGTTCCACGTCGAGCTGCCGTGGCGGTCGCTGCTCACCACCGTCCTGCCGACCACCTTCAACCCCGAGGCGTACCCGGACTCCAATCCCATCGAGTCCTACGCGTTCCTCGGCGCCGGCGTGCTGGCGCTGGCCGCGCTCGCCGTGCTCTGCGCGCGGTTCGCCGGCGCACGCCGCGGGGTGGTCGGTTTCCTGGCCGTCGGCCACGGTGTTCGTCGGAGCGGTCATCTGGTTCCAGGGGTGGTGGACCGACTGGCTCGGCGCCCTGCCGATCTTCTCCGGCAACCTGCCCGGCCGATTGCGGGACCTGATCGGCCTGTTCGTCTGTGCGCTGGCCGGCATCGGCGGCCACGTGCTGCTGCGGGCCGACCTCACCCGGGCTCGAGCGCGGTGGCGGGCGATCGTGGGTGCGGTCCTCGTCGGCACGCTGGGGGTGGGGCTGTGCGTGTTGGCGGTTCGGGCCCGCGACGCCGCGCCCGATCCCGACCACCTGACGGCGGACGTCGCGCTCGGTCTGATGTGCCTGGCGTTTCTCGGCGTCGCCGTCCTGGCCGGCCGGCGCCGGGTCCTACGGTCGGCCGCAGTAGGTCTGGCCGTGCTGGTGCTGGCGGTGCAGATCGTCGGCGCGACCGCGTTCTACTGGCCGACCGGGCGCACCACGGACTTCTATCCGGAGAACGGCCTGATCCAGGCGGCCCAAGCCGACGTGGGCCATGATCGCGCGGTGCCGCTGAGCTCGTTCATGGGCTCGACCGGCAACGCCTACGACATCAGGATGGCGACCGCGCACACGTTCCAGCCGGACGCCTGGCGGGCGTACATGCTGGCCATCGACCCCAATGCCTACACCCCACCGGGGCGGACGCCGACCAGCCCGAGGCTGACGATGAGCATGTCCGCGCTCAGCATCGACAACCCGTTGCTGGATCGACTCGGGGCCCGCTGGGTGATCGGGACGCAGATCCGTGCGGTGCCCGGCCCGGTGACCGACCCGGACCGGACGGAGGCGTCGATGCAGGGCGCCGACCAGGTAGCGGCGACGGCGACAGGGCTGACAGTTCCCATGGTGGCCGGGCCGATCCGCGGCGTCCGGGTCCACGTGGACGGGACCGTGCGGTCGGCGCTGCGACTCGATGTCACCGTGCTCGACGGTCTCGGCCGGCCCCTGGCCACCGGAACGGCCACCCGCGGTTCACTCGATCCGGGCTGGCTCACCATTCCGGTCGCCGGCGAGGACCTGCCCACGACCGGAGGGCAGACCATCCGGATCGTCGGGACCGGGGCGCCGATCAGGCTGAGCGCGACCGGTTCGGTGCCCAGCGTGCAACTCATCGGGACCACCGACGACGGCCTGCGGTTGGCCTACAGCGACCAACACGGCGTGCTCTGGGAGCGGACCAGCAGCCTGCCCAGGATCCGATGGGCGTCCGACACGCGGGTGATCCCGACGCAGGCGGCCCGGCTCACCGCCCTGGAAAGTGTGACCCTGCCGCCGGACACCGTGGTGCTGGACGAGGACGGCCCCGCCGCCGCCGGCCGTCCGGCCACGGTCTCGATCGAGCAGGACACCGGCGACGAGATCCGGGTCCGGGTCGATGCCACCGGCGCCGGGTACCTGGTGGTGGCCGAATCGCTCAGTTCGGGCTGGGCCGCCTCGGTCGACGGAACGGCGACCACCATCCGGGCGGCCGATCAGGCATTCGGCGCCGTCGCCGTCCCCGCGGGCGCCCACGAGATCGTCTTCGACCAGGTCGGCGTCCATCGGGTGGCCGGAGGTCTGATCAGCGGGGGAGCATTCGCGGCGATCATGATCTGCTGGGGCGTGCTCGTCTTCTGGCGCCGCCGAGCCCGACCGGGCCGGTCTCGTCGTCGAGCAGCCCAGCTGACCGGCTGATAGCTTCGACCGGTGCCCGACCCGACCCAAGGCCCGATCGGCCTGGTCGTGGTCACCTACTCGCCGGGCGACACCCTCGCCACCCTGCTCGACTCGGTCCCGAAGGCGACCAGCTCGGCAGGTCGAGATCGTGCTGGCCGACAACGGCTCGACCGACGGATCGGTGGAGGCCGCGGCGCAGCGGCCCGGTGTCCGACTGGTCCGGACCGGCGGAAACCTCGGCTACGGCGGAGCGGCGAACGTCGGCGCCCGCGCGCTGGATCCCACCACGCAAGCGATCGTGGTGATCAACCCGGACGTCGTGCTCGATCCCGGCTCGATCGACACCCTGCTCGACGCACTCGATCGCCTGCCGGCGGCCGGCTCGGTCGGCCCACTGATCGTCGACGAACACGGCACCGTCTATCCGTCCGCGCGGCGGTTGCCGACGGTCGGCACCGGTATCGGCCACGCCGTGTTCGGCTGGTGGTGGCCGTCCAACCCGTGGACCGTCGCCTATCGGCTGGACCACGCCGAGCCGGTGGAACGGCCGGCGGGCTGGCTGTCCGGCTCCTGCCTGCTGGTCCGGCGCGAGGCCTGGGACCAGGTCGGCGGGTTCGACCCGGCCTACTTCATGTACTTCGAGGATGTCGACCTCGGCCGATCGGCTGCAGCGGGCCGGCTGGCAGAACGTCTACGTCCCGTCGGCCAGGGTCATGCACATCGGAGGCCGCGCCACGGAACGGGCGCCGGCGGCGATGGCCCGGGCCCACCACGAGTCCGCCTACCGCTATCTCGCCGGCCGGTACCCGCGGTGGTGGCAGGCCCCGCTGCGGTTGACCTTGCGTGCCGGACTCGCGGCCAGGGCGTTCGCCGCACGGCGATCGGCCAAGGTGGCCGGCGGGGCGGCCCTGCCCGACCGGCACGCCTGAGCCGGTCGGCCTCGGCTTCCAGCCCGGTGCTTTCCGGTTCCGGTGAGCAGGTGGTCCGCGACGTGCGGTTCGGTAGGGTCGGGTCCCGGAAAGCCGCCGATCACACACGGTGGCACTGCGAAGGGACAAGGCCGAGGAATGAAGGGCATCATCCTGGCCGGCGGCGCCGGCACCCGGCTGCACCCGGTGACCCGGGCGGTGTCCAAGCAGCTGCTGCCGGTCTACGACAAGCCGATGATCTACTACCCGCTGTCGGTGCTGATGCTCGCCGGCATCCGCGAGATCCTGATCATCACCACCCCGGACGACAACGCCGGCTTCCGGCGGCTGCTCGGCGACGGCGCGCGAGTGGGGTCTGCAGCTGACCTACGCCGAGCAGCCGAAGCCGGAAGGCCTGGCCCAGGCGTTCCTCATCGGCGCCGAGCACATCGGCGACGACTCCGCCGCCCTGGTGCTGGGCGACAACATCTTCTACGGCCAGGGCTTCTCGCAGACGCTGCAGCGCGCGGCCGCCGACATCGACGGGCTGCGTGCTGTTCGGCTACCCGGTCCGCGACCCGGAGCGCTACGGCGTCGGCGAGCGCGGACGAGACCGGCCGGCTCATCTCGATCGAGGAGAAGCCGGCGCAACCCGAAGTCGAACCTCGCCGTCACCGGGCTCTACCTCTACGACAACGACGTCGTCGAGCATCGCCCGCGACCTCGAAGCCGTCGGCCCGCGGCGAGCTGGAGATCACCGACCTCAACCACGTCTACGTGGCCAGCGGCACCGCGCCGCTGATCGACCTCGGCCGCGGCTTCGCCTGGCTCGACACCGGCACCCACGACTCGCTGCTCGAGGCCGGCCAGTTCGTCCAGGTGCTCGAGCACCGGCAGGGCGTCCGGATCGCCTGCCTCGAGGAGATCGCCCTGCGCGCAGGGCTGGATCGACGCCGCAGCAGTGCCTGGCGCTCGGCCCGGCCCTGGCCAAGTCGCCGTACGGCGATACGTGATGGACGTCGCCAGGGCCGCAGGCGCCGCGTGACCCCGGCGCCGGACGAGCCGGCGAGGTCGACCGGCACCGACCCCGCGGGTCTCGGTGGTCATCCCGTCCTTCGACAATGCGCGGTTCATCGAAGAGACGGTCCGCTCGGTGCTGGACCAGACCTTCACCGACTTCGAATTGGTGATCTCCGACCACTCGTCCACGGACGGGACCTGGGAACTGCTGCAGCAGTTCACCGACGACCCGCGGGTGCGCCTGACCCAGGTTGCCGCCGGCGGCGGTGCGCCGGCGAACTGGACGGCGGTGACCGCCCAGGCCCGGGGTGAACTGCTCAAGCTGGTCTGCGGCGACGACCTGCTGTACCCGACCGCGCTGGCCGAGCAGGTCGCGGCGTTCGACGCCTACCCGCAGGCGGTACTGGTCAGCTGCGCTGCGGGACATCGTGGATGCCGACGGAAAGCCGGTGCTGCGCGCCCGCGGCCTGCAGGGCCTGTCCGGTCTGGTGCCCGGCGACCGGGCGGTGCGTCGCACCGCTGATCGTCTTCTACGCCGACAACCGGATTACCATCGAGGGCGGCACCCGCCTCGCCTTTACCGAGGACCGCCCGGCACGCTTCGCAGCCTATGGCTGGCACGTTCAGCGCGTGGAGGACGGCAATGACATTGCTGCGGTCACCTCGGCCATCGGCGCCGCGCGCGAAGAAAAGGAGCGGCCTTCGTTCATTGATGTCGGAACGCACATCGGCTTCGGCAGCCCCCACAAGCACGACACCGCCTCGGCCCACGGCGAGCCACTGGGCGAGGAGGAGGTTCGTCTCGCCAAGGAACGTCTGGGCTGGCCGACCGCGCCGCCCTTCTTCATCCCTCCGCAGGCTCAGGGAGCAATTCCGCGTGGTCGCGAAACGGGGAACCGCGTATCAGGCCAACTGGGAGTCTCGGTTCCAGGCCTATGGTGCGGAACACCCTCGACTGGCCGCCGAGTTCCAACGGGTCCTCCGGCGACGGCTCTCCGACGGCTGGGACAGAGACCTCCCCGACCTTCACGCCAGACCAGGGCCCCCTGGCGACCCGGATCGCTTCCGGCAAGGTGCTCAACGCCCTCGCCCCTCACCTGCCCGAACTGATGGGTGGCGCCGCGGACCTGGCCCCGAGTACGCACACCCTCATCGAGGGAGGCGGCGAATTCGAGCCGGGGAGCCCGGCCGGGCGGCAACCTGCACTTCGGCGTCCGGGAGCACGCGCATGGGCGCGATCCTCAATGGGATGGCCTTGCACGGGGGGCTCATCCCGTACGGTGCCACGTTCCTGATCTTCAGCGACTACATGCGACCGCCCATGCGGCTGGCGGCCATGAACGGCCTTCCGGTAATCTACGTCTTCACCCACGACAGCATCGCCATGGGAGAGGACGGTCCGACCCATCAGCCGGTCGAACAATTGCTGGGTCTGCGTTCCGTCCCCGGCTTGACCGTCATCCGACCGGCGGATGCCAACGAAACCACCGCCGCTTGGCGGATCGCCATCGAATCCAAGGATCGCCCCACCGCGCTGATCCTAACCCGGCAGAAGCTCCCGGTGCTCGACCTGGCCATCTATCCCGGCATCCCCGCCGGGGTGTCACGCGGCGGCTACGTCCTCGCCGATGCCGGCGAAGGTGCGCGGCCCGACATCGTAATGATTGCCACCGGCTCCGAGGTACATCTGGCCCTGCACGCCCGCGACCAGCTGGCGGACGAAGGCGTGAAGGCCAGGGTCGTGAGCTTGCCGTGCTGGAGCATCTTCAAGGCCCAGAAGGAGCCGTACCGTAACGAGGTGTTGCCGGAAGGGGTTCCTCTGCTCGCCATCGAAGCCGGCGTGACGCTGGGCTGGGACTCTTACGTTGGTTTGCCCATGTCCGTTCTCGGAGTCGATCGCTTCGGCGCCTCGGCCCCGGGGGAGATCGTGATGCGCGAGTATGGCTTCAGCGTGGAGAACGTGTGCCAGGACGTACGCACTCTTCTGCAACGCCGAAAGGACGACGCGATGATGGGGAGTGGAATTGCTACGGCTCACCACGAGGGGCTTGCTCTTAAAGAGCACTTGGCAGCCGCAGGTGCGGCTCTGTGACGAACACTATGGATCGGGCGGCGAGAGGGCCTTCGCCGACAAGGTGCCGTCCGCGTTGCGACACGAATCTGGCGGCAACGAAGAACAATGGCCCCTGAGAAAAGAGGTGCCTGATGACTGCCCCCCGTTCGGATGCCCTGGTCTTCTTCGGTGCGACCGGCGACCTGACGTACAAGAAGATCTTTCCGGCCCTGCAGGCGCTGATCCGGCGCGGCCATCTCGACATGCCCGTCGTCGGCGTGGCTCGGTCCCGATGGACCCTCGATCAATTCAAAGCACGGGCCAAGGACAGCCTCGAAAAGCACGGTGGCCTGGATCCGGCGGCGTATGGGAAGCTTTGCTCCTTGTTGCAGTATGTCGAGGGGGAATACGGCCACCCGACGACTTGTGAAAGGCTACGGCAGGTCCTTGGCGACGCCAAACGGCCATTGTTCTACCTGGCCATCCCGCCGAGCCTGTTCGCCACCGTCGTGGAAGGGCTGGCGAGGTCGGGCTGCGTCACAGGCGCCCGCGTGGTCGTCGAGAAGCCTTTCGGCCGCGACCTTGCATCGGCCCGGGAGTTGAACCGCACGCTCCACGCCCACTTCCCCGAGCAGGCCATCTTCCGCATCGACCACTATCTCGGCAAGGAGCCGGTGCAGAACCTGATCTACTTCCGCTTCGCCAACCCGCTCATCGAAGCCGGCTGGAATAGCCAACACATCGAGAGCGTGCAGATCACCATGGCCGAGAGCTTCGGCGTGGCCGGCCGCGGCAAGTTCTACGAAGAGGCGGGGGCGATCCGCGACGTGGTGCAGAACCACCTGCTCCAGGTGATCGCCTGTCTCGCCGAGGAATGCCCGGCCGGGAAGGACCACGAGGCCCGGCGTGACGAGCGCGGGCGACTGCTCAAGGCAGTCCGCACGCTCGAACCGTCTGACGTCGTGCGCGGCCAGTTCCGCGGTTACCGGCGCGAGCCCGGCGTGGCCCCCGACTCGCAGGTCGAGACGTTCGCGGCCGTCCGCTTTCTCATCGACAATGAGCGTTGGAACGGGGTGCCCTTTTACGTGCGCGTGGGCAAGTGCCTACCGGTCACCGCGACCGAGGTGCTGGTCCGGTTCAAGCGCCCGCCGCGACCTGTGCTGGACGAACTCGACCCGGCTCTCGCCAACTATTATCGCTTCCGCCTCAGCCCCGAGATAGTGATCGCGCTGGGTACCAAGGCCAAGAAGCCGGGGGAACTCATGGTGGGGGAACGCATCGAGCTGGTCGCCTACCACAAGCCTCCGGACGAGATGGGGCCTTATGAGCGGCTCCTGGGCGATGCCGCCGAAGGCGATGCCACGCTCTTCGCGCGCGAGGACTCTGTTGAGGCAGCCTGGCGTGTCGTGGACCCGGTGCTTGGCAACGCAACCCCGGTCCATGAGTATGAGCCAGGCACCTGGGGTCCGCCCGAAGTTGATCGGCTCTTGGCCCCCGAGGGCGGCTGGCACAACCCGAGGTCGGGCGAGGTGTCCCGATGAATCAACGGCCCCGCCGTCTTGTTCGACGTGGATGACACCCTGCCGCCTTCTGACGAGACCCGAGTCACACATGGGGCCGGGCGGATGGGCCAGGGAGCGTCTCTTTTCGCCCAGTCTTGAGCGGCGCGAACCCGCACGACGGGATGCGCCGCACGAAATGAGGATCTACGTTGGTCCCAGGCTCAGCAGCAGCTTCTCCAGCTCGTCGAGCTCGTACGGCTTAGTCAGGTGGGCGTCGAACCCCGCTTCGCGGGCCAGAGGCGATGTCGGTGAGCTGGCCATAACCGGTCAAGGCGATCAGCCTCATTTTCTCACCCCCGTTGCCCAGGGTCGGGTCGCTGCGCAAGCGTCGGGCCACTTCGTAGCCGTCCAGTCCGGGAAGGCCGATGTCCATGAGCACGATGTCCGGCCGCCACTGGACCGCGGCCGCCAGGCCGTCCGGGCCGGTGTAAGCATTCTGCACGCTGTAGCCCCAAGTGCCGCAGCGTGCGACTGAGCACCATTACCAAGTCGTGGTTGTCATCGACCACTAGCACGCGCACCCCTGCCGGCTTGTGCTGTTCGGCCACCGGCGTTTGTGGTGTAGGTTGCTCTGGCGTGGGGAGCAGCGGCAATCGGACCACAAACTCGCTGCCGCGGGATTGGCCGTCCGGCGGGCTGTGTGCTTCGATCGAGCCGCCGTGCAGCACCACCAGCCGCTGCGCGAGCGAGAGGCCGATCCCCAGGCCCCCCGCCGCGCGGTCCAGCGAGCGATCGGCCTGCGTGAACAGGTCGAAGATCTGCGGCAAGAGCGTTTCATCGATCCCTACGCCATTGTCGCGCACGCGGACCTGGGCATGGTTCTGCTCGCCAGCGTGTTCGCACCAGACCTCGATGCGGCCTTCCGGGTCCGTGTACTTGGCGGCGTTGTCGAGCAGGTTGACGAAGACCTCTTCCAGCCGCGTGGCGTCGGCACTGGCCCAGACGGGTTCGGAGCCCACGTTCACAAGCAGTTCGTGCCGCCGCTGCTCGACCAGCGGCTGAGCGGTTTCGAGCGCGTGCCGGACGACCTGGTTTAAGTCCACGGCCTGCTGGTGGAGCCGGATGCGGCCGCTGACAACCCGCGAGACTTCCAAGAGGTCGCTAATCAGCTTGGTGAGGTTGGCGACCTGCCGTTCGATGACCTCGCGGACCTGCCGCTGGATCAGGTTTTCGCTGCCGCGTTCTTCGAGCTTCAGCAAATGCATGGCCGCGCGGATGGGGGCCAAGGGGTTCCGCAGCTCGTGGCTGAGCATAGCCAGGAACTCGTCCTTACGACGCGATTCGTCCGCCAGCGCCTCGGCCTGCCGCGCGATCTGCTGCTCCAGACGATTACGCTCGGATATGTCGCGGACGTTGCACTTGGCCAGGGGCCGCTGGTCCTCGTAATACACATTGCTGACGATCTCGACGGGCACCGTTTCCCCGCGCCGATTCTTGAGCGGCAAGTGGTCGTAGTGGATGTGGCCGTTTTCCTGCAGCTCGCGGAAGGCCCGCTTGTTCGCCTCGATGTCGTGGAACAGGCCGATTTCGTAGAGCTGTTTGCCCACGAGCTCGCCGTGCTCCTGACCCACCAGCGCCGACATGCAGGCGTTGGCGTCGATGATCTGGCCGGTCTGGGCGTCGAGAATGAGGACGCCGTCCTGGGCGGACTGGAACAGCCGGCGGTAGCGCAGCTCTGAGTCTCTGAGGGCCTGCTGAGCGGCGCGGAAATCGGTAATGTCCGTGTTGGTGCCAAACCAGCGGACGATTTGGCCATCGGCGTCGCAAATGGGCAGCGCGCGGGAGAGGAACCAGCGGTACTCGCCGTCTTTGCCGCGCAGCGGGAACGTGTCCTCCCACGCCTCGCCGCTGTCCCACGACTGCTGGATGCGCTGCACAACGCGCTCGACGTGGTCGGGGTGATGCACCTGCTTCCAGCCCCAGCCCTGCATCTCTTCCAGCGTCGTGCCGGTGTAATCGAACCAGCGCCGGCTGTACCAGTAGATCCAACCCTGAGCGTCGGCCATCCACGCGAGCTGTGAAATGTTGTCGGCCAGCGTGTGGAAGCGCTCCTCGCTTTCGCGCACCGCGTCGACTTGCTTCTCCAAGAGATTCAACGACTCCACGATCTGATATGCGGATGACGCGAACCGGCCCAGGCTGACAAGCTGCCGCCTGTCTTCGGCGTCGAACTTGCGGCGCTGATCGTGGGCGATGGCCCAGATCGTGCCCACTGCTTTTCCCGCGACGTAAAACGGAACCAGCAGGCACTCTTCGGTCAAAGGCGTCACCGGTTGCAAGTAGTCGTAACGCCGCTCGAAGTGCCTGAACAACAGAGGGATGTTGCGATCGAGCACGTCACCGCAGGGACCGAAATCACGGGGTGTGCCGCCGCCGATATGCGGTTTCCAAACACCGGCGATCGCGGGCCAGTAGAATCTCTTTTCATCCTTCGTCAACAGACTAATGCCCGCGGAGTCGCACTTGAATACCTCCAGGATCGTGTCGGCCAACGTCTGGAGTATGGTTCGCGGCGAGTCGGCCATCGCCTGAGCGAGCGCCACCAACGCGCGGTTCTCGGTTTCGTAATCCGGCGGACGCTTGGAGCGTCGATCCAATTCGTCGGTGCACAGGATTGATTCGAGCGAGACTGAGGCACCCATCTCGATGCCTTGATTGAAGGCCATAGCCGCACCTCACAGCTTGACGTCACCTGGCTCTGTCAGCACCCGGCCCCGGATGGCCACGGCATCCTGGCCCGCCCTCCAGGGGGTACAGTACACGTTCAACCCCATTGCCGGCACTGGACCACGACGGCTTCTGTCACCGATCCCAGGGCAGCCTGCCGCTCTTCGGACTTCGAGTAGATCATCGCCTCACGGCGGAGTGCTCCCGCGATCCGTCCCTTCAGCAACCTGTCGCGGCTCGCCCTGCACCCCCGCCGCGTCCTCGATCACTACCTGTTGCTGCTCAAGTGTTTCTTGCGGCACGGCAGAGCCCACCGTCGGCGATCCATCATGCGGCCTTCCAGCATCTGCCGAGGCCGGGCCGCCGAACAAGTCGGCCCGCACCCGGTCACGCTCCCGGTCGATCTGCTCGGGGGTCGCCCCCAGCCTCCGCAGGACGGACTCGGTCATCGCCAGAGCGACCTCCCCCTCGCCCGAGAAGACCTCGTCCGCCCCCGCCTTGCGCAGGGCCGCCTGCTCCCGCAGGTACGAGCATCGGACCAGGACGCGGACCCGCGGGTTCAGCTCGCGGGCCAGGCGGATGATCTCCGCCGCGTTCCGCAGGCCCGACGCGGTGAGGAGCAGGCCGGCGGCCCGGCCCACGCCGGCCGCCTCCAAGCGTGTCGCGGTGGCCCGCGTCCCCGTAGACCGCCGCCACCCCTTCTTCGCGGAGCTGACGCACCGTCTCCAGGTTCATCTCGACGACGGTCGGCTCGATGTCGTTCTCGCGGAGCAGCCGCGACAGGCGTCCGCCCGACCGGCCCGTACCCCACCACGACCGCCCGGTATCGGTCGGCACGCTCGGCGTCCCGGCCAGACGCGGCCGGGGCCGGCGAGGCCGCCCGGCGGCCCAGCCACCGCGACAGGCGTGGGCGGCGGGCGAGCCACGCCTCGGCCGGATCGACCAGGCGGTAGAGCAGCGGGTTGACCGAGATCGACACGATGGCCGCCGCCGACCAGGGCGTTCGTGGCGGCCTCCGGGAGGACGCCCAGGCCCCGACCCAGGGCGGCGAGGATGAACGAGAACTCGCCGATCTGGGCCAGCGCCACCGCCACGGCCAGGGCCACGCGGAGCGGGTAGCCGAGCGCCAGGACGATCGCCAGGGCCGCCAGCGGCTTGCCCAGCACGACGATCCCCAGCGTGGCCGCCACCAGCCACGGGGCGTCGAGCAGGTAGCGGGGGTCGAACAGCATCCCGACCGAGACGAAGAACAGGACGGCGAAGGCGTCCCGCATCGGCAGGGCGTCGGTCGCCGCCCGCAGGCTGAACTCCGACCGCCCGACCACCATGCCGGCCAGGAACGCCCCCAGCGCCATCGACACGCCGAACAGCTTGGCCGAGCCGACGGCGATGCCCAGGGCCACGACCAGCACGGTCAGGGTGAACAGCTCCCGCGACCGCGCTCGCCGCGACGCGGCCGAGCAGCCAGGGGATGAGCCGCCCGCCGACCACGAAGGTCACGACGACCAGCAGGCCGATCTTCAGCGACCGCCAGGCGCCAGGGCCAGCGGCAGCGCCGCCCGGCCCCGCGCCGCCTCGCCGCCGAACAGCGGCCGGCAGCAGCGACCAGCACGAGGACGGTGAACAGGTCCTCGACGACCAGCCAGCCGACCGCGATGTGGCCGGCCGGCGTGTGCAGGTCGTTGTTGTCCGCCAGCACGCGGATCAGCACGACCGTGCTGGCGACGGAGAGGGCCAGCCCGAAGACGAGGCCGGCCGACCAGCCCCAGCCGAAGGCCCAGCCGGCCACCGCCCCGAGGGCGGTCGCGACGAGGCTCTGGACGACCGCCCCGGGCACGGCGACCCGCCGCACGGCCAGCAGCTCCTTGAGGTGGAAGTGCAGGCCGACGCCGAACATCAGCAGGATGACGCCGACCTCGGCCAGCTGCTCGGCCAGGTGGCGGTCGGCCACGAAGCCCGGCGTGTTCGGCCCGACGACGATCCCGGCCAGCAGGTAGCCGACGATCGGCGACAGCCCCAGCCGGTGCGTGACGTAGCCCAGGACCAGGGCCGCGGCCAGGCCGCCGGTCAGCGTCAGGATCAGGTCGATGTTGGTGTGCATGCCGGGTCACCCGCTGTCGTGCCTGCCGAATCACTCCAGAGGACGTTCTATTCGCAACTTCCGGTCGAAGGGGTCGGCCGGCAAGTAGAACGTGGTCGTGGCTACTCTCCAGAAAAGAACGTCAGGCGGCGCGACCGACCAGGGCGGGACACGGCGACGCCCTCGCTCGGCGGCCGACCGCTCGACGCTCGGCGCCGCCCGGCAAGCCGTGACCGGATGCCGCGTGACGCTCAATGCCCGCCCGTCATCTCGCGCTGACTCGCCTCGAACAGGAACCAGGTCCGCCGCTCCGTCTCGTCGATCCAGACTTCGATCAGGCTGGCGGTGGCGACGTCGCGGTGCTCGTCGCAGACGTTGTGGGCCTCGCGCAGCCGCGCCGCCAGCGTCTTGTTGTCCTCGCACAGCTCGGCCAGCATGTCCTCCGGATCGACGTAGTCGGCGTCGTTGTCCAGGACGCGCTGCAGGCGGGCGATGTGGCCGATCGACTTGATGCGTGGACCCGCCGATCTTGCGGACGCGCTCGGCGATGGGGTCGGTCATGGCGAAGATCTGGTCCGCCTGTTCGTCGAACATCAGGTGATAGTCGCGGAAGTGCGGCCCGCTCAGGTGCCAGTGGAAGTTCTTGGTCTTCAGGTAGAGCGCGAACACGTCCGCGAGGATCGCGTTCATGGCGCCGGTGATGTCCCGGGTCGCCTCCGCCGTCAGGTCGGTCGGCGTGCTCAGCGGTGCCCGCTGGCGTTCCTTCAGTTCCTGCTCCTTGGCCGGGGTAAGTTGTGTCATCGTGGTCCTCCGTTGGAAAAGGGTAAGGGCGTTTCATCCGCAAGGTCGTCTTGCGTCACTCCTGATCCGACCGAGCATGGTGCCGGCCAATTGCTTCGCCGGCGGCGTCCGTCCTCGCGGCTGGGTGCTCGGATCGGCGGGCGACGGGAAGCCGCCAGCCGCGGCGGATCGCCAGGAAGCGGAGCCCGAAGCAGAGGACCGCGCCGGCGACCGTCGCCGCGGTGGACGGGAGCTGGAGCAGGTCGCCGATCACCACCACGGCCGCGCCGGCCAGGGCGGCGACGGCGTACAGGTCGGCGCGCAGCACCGTGGGGATCTCCGCCAGCAGCACGTCGCGCGCCATGCCGCCGCCGATCCCCGTCAGCATGCCGAGCAGCGCCGCCACGACCGGGTCGAGCCCGAAGGCGAGCGCCTTCTGCGCGCCGGCGACGGCAAAGAGCGCCAGCCCGGCGGCGTCGAACACGAGCACGGGGCTGCGCAGCCGGTCGACGGCGCGATAGCCAGAAAAAGGTGACGACGCCGGCCAGGAGCGACACCGCCAGGTAGCGCCAGTCGCTGATCGCCGCCGGCGGCACCGCGCCGATCAGCACGTCGCGGGCGATCCCGCCGGCATTGCCCGCCACAAACGACAGGACCAGCACCCCGAAGAGATCGAGCCGGTGCTTGACCCCCGCCATCGCCCCGCTCAGCGCGAAGACGAAGGTGCCGACGAGATCGAGCACCAACAGGAGCGTCTCCATCGTGGTCCGTGACGGCTCGCTACGCCGCCAGCCAGGCCCGCGCGGCGACGACCAACGCTTCCACGCCCGTCTCCAGGGTCGGATGGATGACCGGCGCGAAGCGCGGGTTGTGGTTGGTCGGGAGCTCGTTGAGCCGGCCCGCCTCCTTGGCTTTCGCGTAGACGTCGGGGTCGGTGCCGCCGACGAACCAGAACACGGACGGGACGTGCCACTCGGCGCCGAACGACCCGAAGTCCTCGCTCGCCGGCGCCGGCCCGGTCTCCCGCACCCGCTCGGCGGGGAAGTGCCGGCGGAACGCGTCGGCGACGCGCTTGCTCGCCGCGGAGTCGTTCACCACCAGGGGATAGCGGTCCAGCGGCGTGATCTCCGGCGGCTTGGGCGCGCCCGAGGCCGCCGCCTCGGCGTTGACGATCCGCTCGATCGCGGCGAGCACGCGCTTGCGCACGCCCTCGTCGAAGGTGCGCACGTTCAGCTTGATGATGGCCTCGTCGGGGATGACGTTCTCCTTCGTGCCGGCCTGCAGCGAGCCGATGGTGACCACGGCGGCCTCGGTGGCGGCGAGTTCGCGGGAGACGATGGTTTGCAGCCGCATCACCGTCGCCGCCGCCATCACCACGGGATCGATGCTGGCCTGCGGCATCGAGCCGTGCGCGCCGCGCCCGAACAGCCGGATCTGCAGGCTGTCGCCGGCGGAGGTGATGACCCCGGCGCGCCCGCCGATGGCGCCGGCCGGCCCGACCATGACGTGCTGGCCGAGGACGACACTCGGGCTTGGGGAAGCGGTTGAAGAGCCCGTCGTCGATCATCGCCTGGGCGCCCTCCGCCGTCTCCTCCGCCGGCTGGAAGACCGCCATCAGCGTCCCCCGCCACGCGTCGCGGGCCTGCGCGAGCAGCGTGGTCGCGCCGACGAGCCAGGCGACGTGCATGTCGTGGCCGCAGGCGTGCATCACCGGCACCGTCTTCCCGTCGCGGTCCGTGGCCCTGACCTTGCTGGCATAGGGCAGGCCGGTCGCCTCCTCGACCGGCAGCGCGTCCATGTCGGCGCGCAGCATGACGGTCGGCCCCTCGCCGTTGCGCAGCAGGCCGACGACGCCGGTCTTCCCGACCCCCGTCGTCACCTCGTAGCCGGCGGCGCGCAGCCGGTCCGCCGCCAGGCCGGCCGTCCGCGTCTCCTGCATCGACAGCTCGGGATGCGCGTGCACGTCGGTGTAGAGCGCTTCCAGGTCCGGGAGCAAACGATCGAGGTTTTCCAGTACCGGGTCGGTAGAACTCGTCTTGACCGCGTTCACGGCGTACTCCTTTGAGCGTTCGGAAGGAACTGAGGTTATGGGTCCAGGAACCGCTTTTCCGAAGTCCGCAGAGAGCGCAGAAATAGAGGGCCTTGATCCGGGAGTACGAGTCTTCGCGCATCAAGGTCTGCTCCGCAATTGCCACTCCCAGGCCGCATACCGCCAGGTCGTGGGCCTCTACGAGCGTGGCGTGGGCCATGTGCAGGTGCGGAAACTCCAACTCAGCGGCCATCCCCAGGCGGAAGAAGTCGTCCCCCGGCTCGAAATTGGGGCCGGGGATCACCGTGCTGAATACCGCCAGTTCCCCGAGAGCTGCGAAGAATTCGTGTACGAACCGATCGTCCTCCGTCGTCAGGCCCCACGAACTCGTTGAGCGCGGAGCCGTCGCGCGGTTCAGACCAAGGACGCCGCCCGCGAAGAGGATGCCCTCGGGTTGCCGTTCCGCGGTAAGGCGGCGCAGCCGGTCGATGCTGTTCTTGCTCGCCGTATACACCACTACACAACAATAGCCGTCTCATGAAACCTCCCGGTCTAACTCGAATGAGGTTGTTGCAAGCGCCGGGTCCACGCCACGAGGTTCGTGAGCAGCTGGCGGATGAACTCCTTCGTCGTGCTCGTCGGTCAGGTTCCCGTCCTTGTCGAACCGCGTCGGCGGCGTGGCCGATCATCACCTCCGGCTGGTTGATCGGGAACATGTTCAGGAAGACCATGATCTGGCGCAGGTGGTATTGCGCCGCGCGGTGCCGATGGCCCCGACGGAGGCGCCCATGATCGCCGCCGGCTTGCCGGACCAGGCGCTGTCGCCGTAGGGGCGGGACGCCCAGTCGATGGCGTTCTTGAGCACGCCCGGGACGGAGTAGTTGTACTCCGGGGTCACGAAGAGGACGGCGTCCGCCTCGCGGATGCGCCGCTTCAACTCCACGACCTTGGCGGGCGGGTTTTGCTCCTCGTCCTGGTTGAAGCCGGGGATGCCGTCGAGCTCGAAGATGTCGAGGGTCGCGTCCGGTGGAACGAGCTGGGCCGCGGCGCGCAGGGCCGCGCGGTTGTACGACTCGCGGCGGAGGCGCCGGCGAGCAACGCAGCACCGCCGCCGAGCAGTCTCGCCGCATGGCGACACGCTGTCGGCGGAAGAGGTCGCCCGGGCTCTCCACACCGACCCGGCGAGCGGCCTGACCGACGCCGAGGCGGCCCGGAGGCGCAAGCAGTTCGGCCCGAACGCCCTGGCCGAGGCGAAGGGCCGCTCCGTCCTTGCGATCTTCGTGGACCAGTTCAAGAGCCTCATCGTGGCCCTGCTCGTCGCGGCCACCGGCGACGTCGAGGCGGTCGCCGTCCTGGTCGTCATCGTCCTGAACGCGACCGTCGGCTTCCTGACCGAGTGGAAGGCCGAACAGGCGCTCACCGCCCTGCAACGGCAGGCCGTGCCGGCGGCCCACGTCCTCCGGGAAGGGGAAGAGCACCAGATTCCCGCGGCCGAACTGGTGCCCGGCGACGTTGTCCTCGTCGCCGCCGGGTCGCGCGTGCCCGCCGACGGAGCGGGTCGCCCAGGGCGTGCGGTTGCAGGTGGACGAGGCCGCCCTGACGGGGGAGTCGCACGCGGTCACGAAGAACGTGGATCCCCTCCCCGACGAGAGCGCTCCGCTGGGCGACCGGCGGAACATGGTCTACCTGGGCCCCCTGCCCGCCTTCTGACGAGACCCGAGTCACACCTCGGGGACTGGGCGCGGATAGGCCAGGGAGTGGTCTCTATTCGCCCAGTCTTGAAGGGCGCCCCGCATTCCACAATGCCGTCCGGGCGTTCTTCCGTGCCGTTCCGCTCATCGGCGAAGCGCAAACCCCTTTCAAATCCAGGCCAAGGCTATTCGGTACGCGCGGAGCGCTTCCGGCATGGCTAATGCAATAAGAGGTTTCGCGCCTCGACTCTCTCACCTTGAACCAAGCCGATTGGAGGATTGAAAAAATGGCTCCGCTACTTGATGTTGAGAACACCCGCGCCCCTGCAACTGCTCGTGCTTCATCCGCTGCGGGTCGGCCGGCTTACCAGGCGTACCTCATCCTGTACGCTGGCTTCGTTGCTCTGCCGATCCTGGCCGGCCTGGACAAGTTCTTCCACCTCCTGGTCAATTGGGACCAGTACCTCGCTCCCGTGGTCACGCAGATCATTCCCGTGACCGGTCACACGTTCATGCTGGCGGTCGGCGTGATCGAGATCGCCGCGGGTGTGCTGGTCGCCGTCCGTCCCCGGATCGGCGCCTTCGTCGTTGTCCTGTGGCTCTGGGGCATCATCGTGAACCTGTTGCTGGTCCACGGCTTCTACGACGTCGCCCTGCGCGACTTCGGTCTGTCGTTAGGTGCATTGGCGCTGGCGCGGCTTAGCCAGGATTTCAAGCACCCGATGGCCGGCTCAATCGCTCATGGCTCATAGCCGAACAGGAGTTACTCATGTCTTTGGCATCACTCATCGCGACCGGCACGAAGGTCTGGCTGGACGGGGTGGAACCCGACGAAATCGAAAAGAATCGCGCCTGGGGGATCACGGGCGCCACCTCAAATCCGACCATCGTCTCGAAGATCATCGGGCGAGGGCACTTCGACGGCCGAATCAGCGAACTGATCGAGCAAGGCCTTACCGACGACCAGATTGCATGGGAACTGGACGACGAACTGGTCAAGTCGGCCCAGAAGGTGTTCTTGCCCGCGTGGGAGCGGACAAAGGGGAACGACGGGTACGTGAGTTTTGAGCTGGACCCGCTCATCGAGGACGAAGCCGCCGGGCTGGACAGCTCGGAGCGCGTGAGGCGATACCTCGAACTCGGCGAGAAATGGTCGGCCGGGCACAAGAACCGCATGATCAAAGTGCCGGCTTCCGCCGCCGGCCTGGACGCGCTGGAGGCGCTTGCCGCCGCTGGCGTCACGATCAATGTGACGCTGATGTTTACCGAACGACAGTACCAACTCGCCCGCGACGCGATCTGGCGCGGGGCGCGGCGTCGCAAGGATGGGCTTCATGATTTCAAGAGCGTCTACAGCATCTTCGTGTCTCGCGTGGACGTTTACACGGAGGAACATGTTCCCGACCTGAGCCCCGCCGCACAGGGGATGGTCGGAATCGTGAACGCCAAACGGATCTGGCGGGAGAACCAGGAGTTCTGGAAAGACAAAGGGCTGCGGCTGCAACAGGAAATCGTCTTCGCCAGCACCGGGGTCAAGAAGCCGGGCGACCCGCCGGACAAGTACGTGGAGGCGTTCGCCGGCGGCGATATCCAGACCAACCCGCCGGCCACGAATGAAGCCGTGGAGAAATCGCCGAAGACCTACACCCGCCACATCGACCAGATGCCGTCGCCGAGCATCGTCAGCGAAATCGACAGGAAGGTGGACATGGTAGACGCTGGAGCGCGTGCTGATGGAGGAGGGCATCAAGAAATTCGCCGAGCCGCAGACGGCGCTGCTTCGGCTCATCGCTCAGAAGAGGGCATCCGCCAGCCGTTCATAACCAGTTACGAGAGGAGTTTGGAGTCATGTCCGAGCAAGAACAGGTTTACCCGCCGGCGACCAAGGAACTCGCCGAGCAACGCAAGCGCCTGGCCCCCAAACCTGCCGAGGCCTTCAAGGCGTTCAGCCGGAGCGTGTTTGCCGAAGGGGCGCTTCCCGCGAAGACCAAGCAGTTGATCGCCGTGGCCGTGGCGCACGTGACGCAATGCCCGTACTGCATCCGCGGGCATACCAGCGCCGCCCTCCAGCAGGGGGCGACGGCGGAGGAGATCATGGAAGCCATCTGGGTCGCCGCCGAGATGCGCGCCGGCGGCGCCTACGCACATTCGGCCTTGGCGCTGGATACGATCGCGCGCGACAAGGCAGAGAAGGCGAGCGACCGTGAGAAGGTCGCCGGTGTCCCCGGAGCGAACGCCAAACAAACGTAGGGAGTGCGGGATGAGCACCAAAGTCGCCATCAACGGTCTGGGACGAATCGGACGCGCAATCCTGAAGTTGGTAATCGACGAGCCGTCGATCGAGCTGGTCGCGGTCAACGACCTGGTCGATGTCGAGAACCTCGCCTACCTGCTTCGCTTCGACACGGTGTACGGACGGTACTCGAAGCCCGTGGTGATCGACGGAGACGATCTGGTGGTCGCCGGCCGCAAGTTGCGGACGCTGAGCAACCGCGACCCTTTGGACCTCCCCTGGAAGGAGCTGGGCGTCGAGCTCGTGTTCGAATGCACCGGGGCGCTCACGCGGCGTGAGGATCTCGAGAAGCACGTCCGCGCGGGCGCACGGATTGTCCTCCTGTCGGCGCCGTCGAAGGGTGAAGAGGTGGAAACGGTTGTTCATGGCGTGAACGTGCCGGGAGGCACTCCCGCCATCATCTCCTGCGCAAGCTGCACGACGAACTGCATCACGCCGATCGTCGAGGTCATCGGCCGCCGCATCGGGTTCGAGAAGGCGGTGATGACGACCGTGCATGCCTATACCTCGTCCCAGTCGATCGTCGATGGACCGAGCAAGCGCTTCCGTCGCGGCCGGGCCGCGGCAGCGAACCTCGTGCCGGCCACGACGGGCGCCGCACACGCGACGACGCGCGCGCTGCCAGAGTACGCGGGTCGGTTCGACGGCATCGCGATCCGGGCGCCGATTCCTGTCGGATCGATCGCGGACATCACGTTCGTCACCTCGCGAAAGACGACCGTTGACGAGGTGAACCAGATCCTCACGGAAGAAGCCGATACGGAGCGCTACGCCGGGGTGCTCGGTGTATCGCGTGACCCGCTCGTTTCGTCGGACATCGTCGGCGATCCGCGCGCGTCCATCGTCGATCTTGAGCTTACCAAGGTCATCGACGGGGATCTGGTCAAGGTCATGAGCTGGTACGACAACGAGTGGGGCTACGCAAATCAGATGGTCCGCGAGGCGCTGTCGATGGCCAGGGGCGTAGGCCGTTGAGATCTCGCCCGCGTTTACACGGTCGCGGCGGCGGCGAGCAACGGGTCGAGTGCCATATTGAAAGTGGGAGGAGCAAGTCATGGCGACACGAAACGAGATCAAGGTGGAGTTGACGGGGCGTCCATCTCTGCTGCCAGGGCTGCGTCAATGCAGCTGACGCCGCGCTCATGAGCGTGGAGGGGGTCAATTCCCGTTGCGACATGGACAACGGGACCGTGACCTTCACGGCCAGCGACGCCGCCGCGGCCCAGAAGGCTCTCGACGCCCTTGCCGCCGCGGGTTTCCACGGCAGCACCGACAATAACCAACTGGCGATGAAGGCCGTGAGCGACATTCCCCAGGGCAAGGTCAAGAGCCTGAAGGTCTCGGGCATCCATAACTGCTGCGGGCCGTGTTGCGAGGCCATCAAGGGGGCGATCGCGACCGTGGACGGCGTAACCGGCGACACGGCCAGACCCAGGGCCACGACCTTTGAGGTCACCGGCGACTTTGATGCCGCCGCGCTCGTAAAGGCGCTCAACGCCGCCGGCTTCAGCGCGCAGGTCAAGCAGTGAACAACCACTTCCCCCAGGGTGGCAGGATGACCGCCGATGCTGCCCTTGGTGGAGTCCGCGAGGTGGACCCCAGGGCTCGGCCGGCCCGATCGGTGCAAATTCCTTGCAAGGTCCGCCCTTGGCCGATTGGCGGGCAATCTTTGAGGGCATCGGGGTCAACTACCCTGTCCTGAGCCAGCGCGGGTGTTGCAATCAGCACCCAATATCGCGACGGCGATTTTCAACATCACATCCCCCGAAAAGTTATTGCCGAACAAAACTGATTTCGTGAACGGAAGTTCCGGTGGACGGAGTGCCTTTGGCTTTGAGGAAGCAGCATTCTGCATGTGTGCTGATTGTAACTGAAGAGGAGATTTCCTAACTCGCATCATGCAGGAACACTGATCGCCGCTGCCCGTTAGCTCGAACATCTAATGAAGGAGGGTCTTATGGCAATGGAAGATCGTGACTTCGGAAACTGATCGGCAGTGACAAGGTGGAGGGCACAGCCGTCTACGGTGCAGATCAAAAGAAAATCGGTTCGATCCAGCGAGTGATGATCGAAAAGATGAGCGGCAAGGTCTCATATGCCGTTTTGAGCTTTGGCGGGTTTCTCGGTATCGGAGATGACTACTATCCGTTGCCGTGGCAATCCCTGAAATACGACAACAATCTCGGAGGCTACGTCACCGGTCTCACCGAGAACCAACTCAAAGGTGCGCCCAAATACTCAAGTGAGAGCGCATGGGATTGGGCCAATCCGACCACCGCGAAATCGGTAGATGAGTACTATGCCACGCCGAGGCTTAGCTGAGCAGGTCTGCAAGCTGGCGGATACGAAAAAGCCTCGGTGCTTATATGGCTCCGGGGCTTATCGTTAAATAGTAGGGGGTACTTCTGCCTATCCCGCCCCGTGTTGGCGCGCGCGCACCGCCGCAGCTACGGAACATTACATCTGAAAGGTCGCGGAACGAAACGGCTCGTAAGCCTTTCATAGTTTTTGGGGAGATACCCACGTTTCGCGGAACCGTGGAAGGCGCGTGCGCGGTGGAGCTACTCGCTGTTCCACAGCGCTCTGCGAGACTCGCAGAAGACGCAGGACACCATGCCTTTGCGAATTATATAGAGAGACCCAGTGCACAACCCGACACTTAGCTTTGGGCGATCACCAGCGAAAGGAGCGAAAAAATGGCAGATATGAGTTTTAACCCGAAACTCTTTGCGGGCGACCCGCAAAGGGGCATCAGCGCAGCCACAGAATTTGGCTTGAATGCCTTGCAGCCGATTTTGCACTTTCAGGTTCAAATCCTGAGGATGTGGGCCGACAATATCGAGAGGTTGGCAGGTAATTACGAAAAGGGGGCGGCTGAAGTCGCGACTGCCGTCAAGGAACAGTCGAACAGGGATCATGCCGCGTAAGTGAGCGCGAACGGTTAGGCGGGGTTTCGCCGAACCGGAAGTCCACAAGGCGAACGCCTTCGGCACTCACTCCGCTTCAACCAACTGAAAGCACTCAAAAGGCCGCCCACTTTGGCGGCCTTGCTTTACGTTGACCCTTTCTTTTAATCGCTCTCGGCGGCCTTCGGTCCAGTTCGTCAATTTGGTCTGTCTATAGGGGGGCCTTGGGCTTGGCAGAGCGAGCCGTCGCGCTCCTGAACGAGAGGCCATCCGTCGCGCAAGCCATTATTATCCCGATGCCCAAAACAAAAACACTGCCAGCAAGAGCAGAAAACATCTTCGCCTCGATCGTCGCCGTCGCTTATTCCAAGTCAATTCGCAAAGGCATTGGGAGTTCGGACGGTTTGATGAAATTCAAAGACCGTGATTCGGCAATAGGCAGCGACGCTATTGTGAGCGACCAGAGCGCGGAATATGCCATCCTGAGATACCACCTATGTCAGCGTCGACCGGGTGATGCCGGATCAACTTCAGTTTGTCACCGCGCTTTCCAAACCGTTGGTCGATATGCTCACTCTCTGAAATTTGACGGAAACCGGCAACGCGCTTCGTTTGCCTGGTCCAATTCTCAAAGAGGCCGCAAGCTTCGTGAACTCCTCAGGGTCCGAAGACCTGACTCATTATTTGTCTGCATCTTGAAGCAGGCATGTAATCAGTATGGAGGGGACGCCTAAACGCCTCGAAAAAAAGCAGCGGCAGGTTAGGGCGTTAGAATGACTGGTGATAGAAGAGTTATTCTATAATGAGTCAGGGCTTCAATGCTGGCCGGCTTGCGTGCGAATCGATGGGAGAGGGCGTTGTGACACGGGCGGCAACCTGGAACGACAATGATATTGGCGACCAAATGGGCGCGACGGGCTGTTTATCGCGTAATGCATATCACAGAAAAATGCTCGCGGGCGCTTGAAGCGACCAGTGTAACCCCTCTTCAGCGAAGTTGAGTTCGACACTTCCCCGCACGGCCTGTTCAATCATACTTTTTATCACAACGTGTCCAAAGCCTTTCTGCTTCGGCGTGGTCACCAACGGGCCTCCGCGCTCGCGCCAATCCAGCTTCAAGCCGCCGGCGTTGGACGCTTGATCAGCCGTCCACGAAATACAAAGCTGTCCGCGCGATGACGACAGCGCGCCATGCTTGACCGCATTGGTAGCGAGTTCATGCAGTACTAGACCGATAGCTTGGCTGGCATCAGATGCTAAGTTGACTTCCGGTCCGCATATTTCCAATTGCGAGCTCGACAGGTCAACGAATGGAGCAAGCTGAAATTCAATAAGCTTCCGTAAGGAACTTCCATGCCAATCACCTCGCGCCAGGAGGTCGTTCGAGGCTGCGATACTGCGAAGGCGGCCATTAAAGCGATTTTGGAAATCTTTTTGATCGTTGCTATTGCGCAATGATTGATCTGCTATCGATTGTACGACCGTCAATAAGTTCTTGGATCGATGTGATAGCTCTTCCAAAAGAAAGCGCTGATGTCGCTCTGCAGCCTTGCGTTCGGTTATGTCAGTGGCGACGTTGATTACTCGGTGTGCCTTACCATTCGGCTGCCGATCTAGCACGCGCCCATAACCCGCGAGCCAACAAACTTGACCATCCGATTTCAGGATGCGGTACTCGGCGGGAAAAGATCTTGTTTGCTAGCCAAGCCAAGCAAGTGTCGATCTTCGGGGTGCATCGCCTGATAAAACTCATCCGATTGTCCACCGACTTGCCCCAACCCATCTGGTAAGTTGATCCCGAAGAGCGCCATTCCTTCGCAAAGTCCAGGCTTCGGATCCCTTTGGAAAAATCGACCTCCCAGCTTCCAATTCGACCTAGATGCATAGCGGACCGGTATGTTTCCTGGGCGCTTACGCAGAGCTTCTTCCATAAGCACTCTATTTGTCGTCTCGACAGCCGTGATAAGCACCCCGCCCACACCGGTAGGAGCCGAAGCGTCGGGGATTGGACTGTAGCTGATGGTAAAATGCGCGTTCTCCCATTGAGAGCCATGCCGCTGAATTTTCAGGAGCAGGTCTTCCGCGAAAAAAGCGCTGCGTTCACCGCTTAAGATACTATCATGCAAAGGGGCGAGGACTGTCTGAACTTCCGGCCATACCTCGCGAAATGGTAAGCCGAGCGCTTGCGGGTGCTTATCGCCAAGGATCGGCCGATAACCGTCGTTATAGATCATAACAAAATCCGAGCCCCAACGGACGGCCATTGGGAAGCCCGAGGCGAGCACGAGATTCACGACCAGGGTAAGACTCGGCGGCCAACCATCCGCATCACCGAGTGGGGAGTTCGACCAGTCTTTAGCACGGATGAGTGCAGACATGCTCGACGTTGTAGATATGTCAGTAACTATCGGCAGGGTCGTGGACCTCGATGGCTGAAAAACGAATGACCGGCTGGAAAGGCAGGCGTTTATTGTCAGTGCCGTCAAAACCGACCTTTAATCTCATCCTAACCTAACACACCGCCTTTGTGCTATCTCCAGCGTTTCAATGGCCGTCAGCGTCTCGATTTCTTCGCCTTCGTTTTCTTCGCGCCCTTATTTGTTTTCTTCCCGATCGCTTTTCGGCCCGCTGGCGGTTTTGCTTTCTTTGCGGTCTT
Source organism: uncultured Actinomycetota bacterium (assembly GCA_963706185.1). GTDB lineage: Bacteria > Actinomycetota > Actinomycetes > Mycobacteriales > Nakamurellaceae > Nakamurella. The sequence continues at coordinate 444,079 of CAVPLZ010000009.1, forward strand.
TTTTGCAGCCTTCTTCTTTTTGACTGACTTTTTGGCCGCTCTTTTAGCTGCCTTTGCTGGTAACTTCCTAGACGTTTTCTTCTGTTTGCGATAGTTACGAAAGGCGGCACCAAAGTTTCGCCCATCACTTCCGTGGCGGCCACGGGCATCATCACGAGCTCGTCGCCTGGCTTTACAGGTTCTGGTTCGACCGCCTTGTGTGCCGCCTCAGAAATTGTGGCCGCAAACTCCTTCACAGCATCGACCGTCTTCTCCACAATTGATTTGTCGTCCTTGCCTGCGTCCATCACGACCTCGAAATGAAAATCCGTTATCAGATGCTAAGGCGTTTTTAGCGTCGAGACATCGAGCGCTACGAGATAGACCAAAATCATTTCGTCGGAGGGAGCTTCCCCGGTGGCTTCCAGGAAAGCGGCCGCTTCGGCCTCAGAGGCGTATCTAGTTTTCAAAGCCGCCTTTCCATCCCAAAGGAAGACGCCGTTTGATTTCAGTCGAATGACGTCATCCTGAAACCATTGCTCGCGACAAGCTCCGAGGACTCACGCAGATTCTTTGCTTCGAAAGAGACGATCGGCTTATCGCCGATCTCAAGGGTGAATATGGCCTTCATGATCAATGAATGCCCGGCGAGGAACAAGAGAAAGCGCCTGGTTTACTTCGCGCGCAGGTACTTTAAGCCCTCAACGGCGAGCTTGTTCTCGTCGTCGATTTTGGTCTCAGCTAGAAACTTCGAAACCTTTTCCCGTGCGGCCTGCTCTTGCTCTTTGGTGAGATTCACTAGCATTCCGTAAGTTTGCATTACGCGTTCGATAGCTGACTGCATGGCATTCCCCCGGTTGAACCCAACTAACTCTCGGATGGAACTTTTGTTCCATCACGGTTTTGTTGCCCATCGTGTGGGGAAAGGCGATGATTGGCCGACAATTCTGACTTGCATCCTTTTGTCCGCCTTGGCTCTTTCCGGCTGTGGCGTGAAGGGCGAGCCCCGCGGACACTGGGCGAAATGGGGCTAGTTGCGATGCAAAGCCGGCCAAAGCGATCCGCCCCAGGCTGTAATTCTCTGCATGAAGCAATGGCAGGTTCTACCGAGCGCTCCCTTCAATATCGGAAATCCTAAGAGAGCCCATTAGGGATCCAGAAATGACCCGCCCAACCGATGGACTGATCCTCATCCGTGCTCTCCAGTTGCGGGAAATTGCCGGCAGGGAAGGTCGCCAAGATGACTTTTGGCATGAGGAACAACTCCTTCTGACGATCCTGTCGGACGATCCGTTGTCGCCGTCAATCCGGCGGTCGGCAGCCGGCGCATCGTAAATACGATCGAGCCATCCGGAAGTTCGCGCCACCGCTCCACCTCGCTCATGTAGGCGGCGCTCGGATACGATTTTAGAAAGGCCTTCGCCTTGGCTCGTGCTTGTTCGCGTGGCAGCGAAAACGTTTCCCGGACGAACCCGTCCGGGGCGGCGCTTAGCCATCCGATCGGCCAATTCCCTCGGTCTGAAGGGCATGTCGCAAACTCCGACAGATGACGACGCCGTGCAATATATGGTCGGCTTGAAGAATCGAGTTCTTTGGACATCTGATCGAGGAACCATCGCCCCTGCCAGGGATTCGTCCGCGTAGGGAGTTCAATATGCTGGTGACGAAAAAGCCGAATCCGGCGAGCCCAATGCTCGAAGGGTGGGCGATCTCCGTACTGGTGGGAGGCTGGCGGCAAACTGCGAGGAACATGGCTGGAAGAAAGATCGCGGTGACCCACACGCACGAGAGCTTGCCTTTGAGATTGCAGAGCTTAACCGTCCATTTGGTGTCTCACCGCAGGCAGCCGCCGGGGCGATAGCAGAAGCGCTGCATTCGATCGGTAACACTTGCCCGGAGTGCCCGGCAGAATGACTTACGCCGACTTCCGCTGTGACTTGGCCGCCAGTTTCTTGGCAACAGTTTGCTTCGGCTGCTTTTTGCCAGATATAGGCATCAGCATTTCCTTCTTCACCGACATCCAGATGCCGGGCTCGATGGACGGTCTGAAGCTCGCCGACTTCGTCGGGACCAGTGGCCCGCGGCGCGCGACGTTGGTTTCCCGGACGAATCCGTTTCGATCGCCGCGGGCCCCGGGGGATGATCGGCCGTAAACGGCATTCGCGGGCATCTGGACGACGTTCAACGGCGACCGCTGCACGAAGTCCAAGCCGGATCCGGCTCCATCAAGTGTACGGCTTCCTGACGATGGCGCCCAACGCCGTCGTCGAGCCGATCCATCCGAAGGCGATGCCAGTCATTTCAACGACGGATGGACTCGATCGACGAACTCGTCGTGCTGCGGCGGCCCAATTGCCCGGTGCGCCCGGGCGGCGCCCGGGGCAACGACGCCGCCGAACTGCGGGCCGAGGAAAACCTGAAGACCGGCCGTTCCACGTCCTCCTCGATCGAGCGGCTCATGGACGACGACGAAAGTTTGTCCGCTGGCCATGCACCGCGATGGGCGGAGCAGACCCCGTCGTCTCGGCGTCCGCGCGCATGATGCAGGATCGTGGGCCCGAGCCGTTCGCCGAAGAGCGTGTTTACGGCTTCGGGAAGCTCCGCGACGCCCTCGAGTGAGAGGAGTTTCTAGAGCCGCCGAGACCGTAGAGCGTTCGGTTTCAAGTATTTGTTGATTACGGGGGCACATTCCGATCCCGATAACTTCTGGGTTCAGTTGCGAGTGCGATGTTTGCGTACAGAGTTCATTTAAGGGGCAATTCGACGAAGACCGGAGCGTCGCGCGAAGGTTCGGCGGGCATCGGCGCGGTATGCGCTTTAGCCAGCGGCGGCGTGCGCGTACACGGCCTAGCTCGAAAGAGGGTCCGCGATGCTTTCGAGCGACTTTCCTTCCGCGTCGATTCCCAGCATCAATTCCGTCCCGGCGGCGATCAGCAGCAGCGCGGCGGCCAGTGCATATCCGGCACTTACCCTCCAGGCCGATCCGGACCCGATGAGCCATCCAAACAGAAGCGGCGAGGTGCTACCGCCGATGGCGGTGCCGAGCACGTAGAGGCAGGCGATGGCCAATGCACGCGTCTCCAGTGGGAATATCTCACTGGCGGTCAGATAGGCCGAACTCGCCGCCGCAGATGCGAAGAAGAAGATCGAAAACCACGCAATCGTCTGCGTCACCGGAGTGAAGGAATCCGGCGGCAAATAGATAGGCGGTCATCAGCAGCAGCAAGCCGCTGACGGCGAACGTTCCCGCAATCATGGCCTTGCGGCCGACCGTGTCGAACAGCGACCCAAGGAACAGTGCGTCCGCAGAGAATTCCCGACCGCGAGAGGAAGCGGATAGAGCCCGATGGGTTCGCTAGACACCTTGTAA
>CAVPLZ010000010.1:0-241467 GCA_963706185.1 uncultured Actinomycetota bacterium
GCGAGGAGGGCCTCCTCGCCGTGCATCTCCTCCGCGTCGACCATCGCGTCGGCGGCGGCGTGGTAGAGCGACCGGCGCCGGTCGTAGCTCGGCAAAGCCACGCGCCTCCGCCGCCAGCGGACGCTCGCCGGCGTCGGCCTCGATCCGGCGCCAGGCCGTCTGCGGCGAGACGTCCAGGAGCACGGTGAACGAGCCGTCGCGCAGGCGCTCCCGGATCAGCGGCGAGGTGATCGCCCCGCCGCCGAGCGCGACCACGACCCCGGTCTCGTGCAGGAGCCGCATCACGACCCGCTCCTCGAGTGCGCGGAAGGCGGCCTCGCCCTCGGCGGCGAAGATTCCCCCGATCGAGCGGCCGGCCTCACGCTCGATCTCGGCGTCGGCATCGACCGCTCGCCAGTTCAGCCGGTCGGCCAGCACGACCGCGGCCGACGTCTTGCCCGAGCCCATGAACCCGATCAGGGCCAGGTTGCGGTAGGGCCCGGGGATCACGCCCGGGCGATGCGCTCGAGGTACGCGGCGTGCGCGGCCACGAAGTCGCCCACCGCATCGCCCCCGAACTTCTGCGGCGGCGGCCCGCGCCAGCTCCCAGGCGTCGCGGCCTCGGCGACCACGGCCGCGGCAGGACGGTGACGTCGCTGCGCTCGACATGAGCCTGCTGCGGCTCGTGGCTCCCCAGCTCGACGCTCGCCAGCGGCCGCATCAGCGTGGGCAGCGGCTTCCAGATCGTGCGCACCACCGAGCAGCTCGGCGCCGTTCGTCATCCCGCCCTCGAGGCCTCCGGCCGTGTCGGTGCGGCGGTGGTAGCCCTTCTCGCCGGAGTGGTAGATCTCGTCGTGCACGCGCGAGCCGCGCCTGGCCGAGCTGGCGATGGCGTCGCCGATCTCAACGCCCTTGGCCGACTCGATCGACACGATCGCGGTACGGGTCGGTGGGATGCGGCGACGACAGCGACATCGCCATGTCGAGATAGTGCACCCCCGCCTCCAGCGCGGCGTCGAACAGCGGTACGACGAACCGCGGGTCGGTGGCGTTGAGCAGCACGTCGCAGCGGTGGGCACGGAGCAGTTCGACGACGTCGGCGACCTGGTTGGCGTCCACCTTGGCGGGGAGGAACCGGCCATCACTGGTCAACTCGACGGCGCGGCGGGCGCGTTCGATGTCGTAGTCGGCGACTACGAAGGATTCGACGAACTCCCGTCGGGCCGCGGTGGCCACCACCGCGGACCCGACCCCGCCCGCACCCACCATCAGGATCCGCAGGCGGCCGTCGGCCGAGCCGACCGGGGCGGCCAGCCGGCCGTCCAACATCGGAGTTGTCTCGTCCCAACGAGTGCCAGCGGCCTCGTCCGCCCGCCGGCGGGCGATGCCGGACAGCGTCTCGAGCACCACCCGGTTACCCAGTAGCGAGGTGATGTCGGCATGGTCGTAGGGCGGCGCCACCTCGACGATCTCCATGCCGACGAGCGGCACCTCACGGCCGACCCGCTGCACGGCGTCGAGCAATTCCCGTGCGGTGAACCCGCCGGGCTCGGGGGTGCCGGTACCCGGCGCCATTCCCGGGTCGACCACGTCGATGTCGACGGAGAGGAACACCCCGTCGGTGTCCTGGGTGGCGATCGCGAACGCCTCGTCGAGCACGGCGTTCAGCCCACGTTTGGCGATCTCGGCCATCTCGTAGCCGCGCATGCCCTGCTGGGCCATCCAGGCCAGCTCCGGGGGCTCCGGCCAGTAGCCCCGCAGGCCGATCTGCAGGAATTTGTCGCCGCGCACGGCGCCGGATTCGATCAATCGGCGCATCGGCAGGCCGTGTCCGTAGAGCGACCCGAACTGGATGTCCCCGGTGTCGGCGTGCGCGTCGAAGTGGATCACCGCGAGCCGGCCGTAGCCGTAGTGCTCGGCCAGCCCGGTGACATCGGCCTGGGCGATCGTGTGGTCGCCGCCCAGGATCACCGGGATCTTCCCCGCCCGGGCCAGCGTGGTCACCGCCGTGGTCAGGTTGTGCAACGCCCGCAGCGTCTCGGTCGGCGCCATCTCGACGTCTCCGGCGTCGACCACACCCAGGTCCAGCAGCGGGTCGACGCGCAGGGCCAGGTGCGGCCTCGATCCGGTGTGGATGGAGTAATCGCAGGTGCGCAGGGCCATCGGGCCCATCCGCGCACCCGAGCGGTACGAGGTCCCCGAGTCGAACGGCGCGCCGACGATGACCGCGGTTGCGTCGGCATAGCTGGCCGGGTCGCCCAGGTCGCAGCGCGGGACGCCGGTGAAGGTCACGTCGGGTCCGTACATCACGCCGTAGCGCGTCATGAGGCGTTGTCATCCATTCGTCGTCGGGTCGTGCACGTGGGTCCAGCTTGGTCGGTCGATCGGCTGCCGGGCAAGGCGCCACCGGCCGTCACGGGGTTGTCGCAGGTCACGAGTCGAAGCCGAGACCGAACCGGTCGAGGGTCTTGAGCCACAGATTGCGCCGGCCCTGCTTCTCGTCGGCCCTGGCCACCGACCACCGGGTGAGGTTGACCACGCCGGAGCGCAGCGGCTCGGGCGGGAACGGCACCGGCTTGCCGCGGACGCTGCGCAGCGAGGTCAGTTCGGTCCGTTTGCCGGACAGCAGGTCGAGCATCACCTGTGCCCCGAACCTGGTCGCCCCGACGCCGAGCCCGGTGTAGCCGGTGGCGTGGGCCACCCGGCCACCGAATCCGGTACCGAAGAACGGGAAGAACCGCGAGCAGGTGTCGATCGACGCCGCCCCAGGTGTGGGTGAACCTGACGCCGTCCAGCTGCGGGAAGGTCGTGAAGAAATGTTCGGCCAGCACGCGTGAACGTCGACGGTCGCTGATCGAAGGCCGGGTCGATGCGGCTCCCGTAGTGGTAGATCGCGTCGTACCCGCCCCACAGGATGCAGTTGTCGTCGGTCAGCCGGTAGTAGTGGAACTGGTTTCCCGAGTCCCCGACGCCCTGCCGGCCGGACCAGCCGATCGACGCGAGCTGTCCCGCGGTCAGCGGCTCGGTGGCCATCGCGTAGTCGTACACCGGAATGACGTAGGGCCGCACCCGCTTCAGCAACGAGGGAAACGCGTTGGTGCCCAGAGCGACTCGGTCTGGCTCGCACCGAGCCGCGGTGGGTAGTCAGCACCATGGTGTCGCCTTCCCTGGCCATGGTGCTGACATGGGAGTTCTCGTGGATCCGAACGCCGAGCGTCCGGCAGGCGTCGGCCAATCCCCACGCCAGGCGGGCCGGATCGACCAGCACGGTCTTGTCCCGGTCCCAGACCCCGCCCAGGTAGGTCGGCGAGTTCAGCTGCGCGCGAGTCTGTTCCGCATCGAGCAGGACCGCGTCGTCGCCGAAGTCCAGCATGGTCTGGAAGTCGGCGGCGACGTCGTCGAGCTGATAGGGCTGCGTGGCCACCCGCAGCTCGCCGGTCTGTTCCATCTTGCAGTCGATGGCGAAATCCGAGATGGTGCCGAGGATGCCGGCGAGGTTCTGCCGCCCGAGTCGCTCGAGCCTTGGCATGTCCGCCGGATACCACTCCAGCCCGTTGGCCTGCCCGTGGGTCAATGACGCGGAGCAGAATCCCCCGTTGCGGCCGGAAGCCGCCCAGCCGATGGCGCGCCCCTCGAGCAGGACGACGTCGCGGGAGGGGTCGCGCTGCTTGGCCAGCAGGGCGGTCCAGAGCCCGGAATACCCACCGCCCACCACGACCAGATCCGCGGTGGTGGTGCCGGTGAGCGGCTCATGCGGATCAGGACGGTCCTCGTCGTCCAACCACCAGCAGGTCGGTTCAGCGTCGGCCAGCGACCTTGCAACGGTCGCGGCCAGCGCGGCGGACAGGGACGGCGAGGTACGGGAATCCTGCGGCCACATGAGCGCTCACCGCCACAGGTCGAGCGGGAGGACCTTGCGGGAGGTCTCCGACACGGTGCCGGTCTTCCCGTCCCACATCGCGGCGAACAAAGAGGCGCCGTCCGGATCGGGCACAGCGCCGGCGAAGGTCGGGTTTCTGCGGGGGATGTCGTGCATGGCTCGTGCTCTCTTTCGAAGGGGCGGGCGGGACGGTCCCGGCGAGGAGGATCACCTGGGCTCTGCGAGGATCAACTCCGCGGTTTTGGGACTGGAGTGACTGGTGACGCCGACTTCATCCTCGTTTCGCCAGTTGATCCTCGCGGGGTGGGGGTCAGCCGGGGTCGACCGGCTCGGCGGCCGCGGCGGCTGCGGGTGGTTCGGAGAAGACCGTGCGGTGCCACTCCTTGCGGGCGGCCCCGGTGCGGTCCATCGCCACGTGCTTGACCGCGGTGTACTCGAGCAGCGAGTAGATGGACATGTCCTTGCCGGACCCGGAGGCGCCGTAGCCTCCGTGCGGCATCTCGGACACGATCGGGATGTGGTCGTTGATCCACACGGTGCCGGCCCGCAGTTCGGCGGCGGCCCGTAGTGATCGGTGCACGTCGCGGGTCCAGGCGGACGCCGCCAGCCCGTACGGCGAGTCGTTGGCCAGGGCGAAGGCCTCGTCGTCGGTGTCGAACGGCAGCACGGTGAGTACCGGGCCGAACACCTCGTCCCGGACTATCTCCGAGTCCTGCCCGGCGCCGATCACCAGGGTCGGTGGATACCAGAACCCGCCGGCGTGCTCGCCGGCCGGCACCGCCGCTCCGGCCAGGATCTTGGCACCGCCGACCGACGCCCGGTCGACCATCGCCGCGACCTTGTCCCGGTGCCGCGCGCTGGACAACGGTCCGAGATCCGTGTCCGAATCGGTCGGATCGCCCATCCGCACCCCGGCCATCAGATCGGCCACCCCGGAGACGAAGGCGTCGTAGAGCGACGTATGGACGTAAGCCCTGGTGGCGGCCGTGCAGTCCTGACCGGCGTTGATCAGCGAACCGGCCACAGCGCCGTGCACCGCCGCTTCGAGGTCGGCGTCGTCGAACACCACGAACGGAGCCTTGCCGCCGAGTTCCAGGTGCACCCTGGCCGCGCGCCCGGCCGCAGTGGCCATCACCTGTCGGCCGACCGCTGTCGAGCCGGTGAACGACACCATGGCCACGTCGGGGTGACCGACCAGGGCGGCACCGGCATCGGTGCCGGTGCCGCTGACCACGTTGATGACGCCGTCGGGGAAGCCGGCCTCGGCGGCCAGCCGGGCGAACAACACGGCCGTGAGCGGGGTGATCTCGGCCGGTTTGAGCACGATGGTGTTGCCCGCCGCGACCGCAGGCAGGATCTTCCATCCGGCCATCTGCAGCGGATAGTTCCACGGTGCGATCGACCCGACCACGCCGATGGGCTCGCGCCTGATCATCGAGGTGTGGTCGGGTGAGTACTCACCCGCTGCGGAGCCCTCGAGCACCCTGGCGGCGCCGGCGAAGAACGACGTGTTGTCCACGGTGCCAGGCACATCGAAGCCCGACGACAGCCGGATCGGCTTACCGGTCTGCGCGGTCTCCACCGCGGCCAGTTCCTCCGCCGCCGCACCCATGAGTCCGGCCAGCCGGTGCAGCAGGGTGGACCGCTCTCCCGGTGTCGTCCGCGACCAGGCCGGAAACGCTGCCCGCGCCGCGCCCACCGCCCGCCCGACGTCGACGGCCGTGGCCAGCCGGAAGCTGCGCAGCGCAGTTCCCGTCGCCGGATCCAGGATGTCGAACGGCTCGCCGGAACCGTCGACGGCGTCGCCACCGATGACCGACAGCGCGGCCCTCGCGTCAAGCACGTCGCTGGTCAACTCAGGCGCTCCCGGTCCGTCGCCGACTGATCAACCGGCCGATGCCCACCAAGGCCAGCGTGACCACCAGCATCAGCGTGCCGATGACGTTGATCTGAGGTGGCAAGGCCCGCTGATAGGCGCCCCAGACGAACATCGGGAAGGTGACCTCGGAGCCGGAGTTGAAGTTCGTGATGATGAAATCGTCGAAGGACAACGAGAAGCTCAGCAGCGCCGCGGCGACGATGCCCGGCATCACCAACGGCAGAGTGATCCTCCTGAACACCTGGGTGCGGTTGGCGTACAGGTCCTGCGCCGCTTGTTCCAACGCCGGATCCATACCCGAGAGCCTGGCCTTGACGGTGACGATGACAAAGCTGATGCAGAAGGCGATATGCGCGATCAAGATGGTCAGTTGGCCCAACGGGATGCCGATGTTGATGAACAGGGTCAGCAGGGAAGACCCAGCAACAACCTCGGGGGTGGCCATGGGCAGGAAGATCAGCAGGTTGGCCCCGGCCCGACCGCGGAAGTAGTGGCGGGCCAAGGCGAATGCGGCCACCGTGCCAAGGATGGTAGCGACGACCGTGGCGATCAGACCGATCTTCAACGACAGCACGAGCGAGTCGCACATACCGCTCACCCGGCACGGGTTCTTCCAGGCATCGAGGGAGAACTGGACCCAGGTGTAGTTGAACCGACCGGTGGGCTTGTTGAACGAGAACAGGATGACCACGAAGATCGGAATGAACAGGTAGATCAGCACCAGGATCCCGATGAAAGTAACCAGGTGCTCGCGGATCCATCGGCCGGCACCCTTGTGAAACACCGGTGCCTCGGCGGGCGATGCCGCAGGCGCGGCGCGGGCCCGGGACGTGGTTGTCATGTCAGACCAACTCGTCCGTGCCGGCCCGGCGCACGTACGTGGCGACCAGCACGATAATCGCCACCATCAGCACCAAGGAAAGTGCAGCCGCCTGTGGATAGGCTCGTTGTTTCAATGCCAGGGAATCGATCACGTTTCCCACCATGGTCTCCGCCGTCGACCCGAGGAACTGCTGATTGACGTAGTCACCGGCGGCCGGAATGAACGTAAGCAGAGTGCCGCCGACCACACCGGGCAGGGAGAGCGGCCAGGTGATCTTCCAGAAACTCATCCACGAATTGGCATAGAGATCGCCCGAGGCGGCTAGCAGGCTGCGGTCGATTTTCTCCAGCGACGTGTACAGGGGCAAGGTCATGAACGGCAGGAAGTTGTACGTCAGACCAAGGATCACCGCCGACGGCGTAGCCAGCACCCGTCCGTCGGTCAGGCCGAGCGCATCGGTGACCGTCATCAGACCGCTCGACTTCATGAAGCTGACCACCGCGCCCCGATCGGCCAGGATCTGCCGCCAGGCCAGGGTGCGGATCAAGAACGAGGTGAAGAACGGTGCGACGACCAGGGCCAACATGAACGTACGCCAGCGGCCCGCCTTCATCGCGATGGTGTAGGCCAACGGATAGGCGATCAGCAGGCAGAGCAGCGTGGCAATGCCGGCGAAGACGAACGAACGCAACAGTTGCGGCCAGTAGTCCCTGATCACCTCGCCGTAGTTCGCCCAGTGCCAGGTCAGCACGTAGCCGTTCTCCAGGTCCCCTTCCTGCAGCGAGGTCGAGGCCAGCGTCAGCGTCGGCAGGATGTAGAAGACGACCAGGAACAGGAACGCCGGCAGCAGCAGGAAGTAGGGCGTCAGCTTCTTCGCTCGGGTGCCCGGGGCGACCTTGGGTACGCCGGTGCCGGAGTGACCGATCGCGGCCAGTGCCATGTCAGCGGCCTCGACCCGGCGCGGGTGCGACGATCGTAGTGGATCGGGCGCATCACGACGCGACCTCGGCGGCTTCGGCTTCCTTCCAGGCACCCTCGTGCAGCCCGAACGTGTGCTCGGGGTGCCAGAAAACGGTCACCCGGTCACCGACCCGGCGCAGTTCGGTTGCGGTGTTCTGGCTGAACACCGTCAGTTCCTCTTCCGGATCGGCCGCTGCCCGGACCAGGTACATCGTCGACACCCCGATGAACGAGGCATCGATGATCGTGCCGTCGACCGCGTTCATCCCGGCCGGCGCCTGCCCGGCATCACTCAATTGGAGCTTCTCCGGTCGGACGCCGGCTTCGACGGCGGTGCCGGTCGCCGCCAGCCGCCGGGCCGGCATGGCCAGCCGCACACCGTGGAAGTCGAGACCGACCACGTCGTCGACGGTGTCGACCACATTCACCGAAAGCAGATTGGTCTGGCCGAGAAAGCCTGCCACGAAAGCGGTCCGGGGGCTCTCGTACAGATCGACCGGGGCACCCAGCTGTTCCACCCGGCCCCGGTTCATCACCGCGATGGTGTCGGCCATGGTCATGGCCTCTTCCTGGTCGTGGGTGACGTGGACGAAGGTGATCCCGACCTCGGTCTGGATCCGCTTGAGCTCCAATTGCATCTGCCGACGGAGCTTGAGGTCAAGGGCGCCCAAGGGTTCATCCAGCAGCAGTACCTTGGGCCGGTTGACCAGCGCCCGCACCAGGGCGATGCGCTGCTGCTGCCCGCCGGACAGCTGCGTGGGCTTGCGCTGCGCGAGGTGGTCGAGCTCGACCAGTTCGAGCATGTCCATGACCGTAGACTTGACCTCGGCCTGCTTGCGACGCCGCAACCCGAATGCGACGTTCTCGAAGATCGTCATGTGCGGGAACAGCGCGTAGGACTGGAACACCGTGTTCACCGGCCGCTGGTATGGCCGCGACCTGGTGACGTCGACGTCGCCGATCCGGATCGTCCCCATGGTGGGATCCTCCAGGCCGGCAACTATTCTCAGCGTGGTCGTCTTGCCACAGCCGGACGGTCCGAGCAGTGCGAAGAACGAGCCCTCCGGCACGTCCAGGTCCAGCGCGTCCACCGCGACGAAGTCCGCGAACCGCTTGGTGATTCCGCGCAGGTGCAGGCCGGCACCACCGCCGGCCGGGCCGCCGGAGTTGTCGAACCCGCCATCGGTTGCCGCTGTTGCCGAGCTCGTTGACATCGCAGTCACGCTCCTGAGACCTTGGCGAATGCTGCGTTGTACCGCTTCTCCTGTTCCGCGTCCAGGGCCATGAACACGTGGGTTTGGGCCAAGGTCTCCTCCGAGGGAAAGATCAGCTGGTTCTTGGCAACGTCGGGATCATCCTTGATCAGCACTTCTTTGGCCCCCACCACCGGCGTGATGTAGTTGATGTAGTCGGCTACCTGGGCGGCGATCTCGGGCTGGTAATAGAAGTTGATGACCTTTTCGGCGTTGCGCTTGTGTGGCGTCAGGATCGGGATGACGAAATTGTCGCTCCAGATCAGGCCGCCGGCCTTGGGCAACGCGTAGTCCAGATTCGGGTTGTCCGCTTTGAGCTGGACCACGTCACCGGTCCAGGCCACGGCGGCGGCGATGTCGCCGGAGGCCAGGCCCTGGCCGTAGTCGTTACCGGTGAACTGACGGATCTGCCCGGCGTCGACCGCGGCCTTGATCTTGGCGATCGCCTGGTCGAACTGCTCGTCGGTGAAGTCGCCAGGATCGAAGCCCAGGTCCAACAGGACCAGGCCGACAGTGTCCTCCATCTCCGAGAGCAGCGTCACTTTTCCCTTGAGTTTGGTATCGGTGAGCAGCTGGTCCATGGAATCCACTGGACCGCCGGTGATGTCAGGATTGAAGGCGATACCGGTCAGCCCCTGCTGCCAGGTGATCGAGTACTTGCGTCCCGGGTCGAAGTCGACGTTCTGCTGGTGGGGCACCAGGTTCTTCAGGTTAGGAATGTTGGCGTGGTCGATCTCCTGGATCAGCCCGAGAGTGATCAATTTCGGGATCATCCAGTCGGTCATCACGAACAGGTCGGCGGTGATCGGCTGGCCGGCAGACAGGAGCGGCTGGATCTTGGCGAAGTACTGGTTGTTGTCGTTGACGTCCTCGGTGTAGTTGACCTTGATCCCGGTTTCCTTGGTGAACGCATCGAGGCTCGGGTGGGTGTTGGGATCTTTGGCGTCGACGTCAAGGTACTCGGGCCAGTTCGACCAATTCACGAACTTGTCCGTGTCCGATTTGTCGGGCACCGACGGCACAGTCGGGGCCGTCACCGCGGTCGAGCCGGCCGGTGCCGATCCGGCCGGGCCCGACCCGGTGGCGGCCCCCGAGGCCGAACCGGTGGTGCTTGCGGACATGGTGGCGACCGCGCCCCCGGTGTCCTTGGTGCCCTTGACTCCACAGGCCGCAAGCAGCGCCGTTGCTCCGGCCAGGCCGGCACCGCGCAGCAGCCGGCGTCGGGACATCTCGCGCAGGCGGAACAACTCGGCGCGCGCCTGTGCGTCGGACAGATTCGGCTCGCTCATGTTCGTCCTCCCGCGAGGGCTGTGTCCGTCATCCAGGCTGATCCTGACACCGCAGCGACCGCACCGCGAGAACTCCAGGGCCTCAGTTCCCGGACAGCTTGGCGAAAGCAGCGTTGTAGCGTTCCTCCTTGGCGGCATCCAGCCCCATGAAGACGTGAGTGCCGGCGATCGTCGCCTCCGTCGGGAAGATCAACTGGTTGTTGGCCACGTCAGGATCGGATTTGACCAGGATCTCCTTGGCGCCCTGCACCGGGGTGATGTAGTTGACGTAGTCCGCGACCATCGCGGCCGGCGTCGGGTCGTAGTAGTAGTTGATCAGTTTTTCGGCGTTGAGCTTGTGCGGCGTCAGGATCGGGATGACGAAGTTGTCGCTCCAGATCATGGAGCCCTTGGCCGGCAGCACATACTCGAGATCGGGGTTGTCCGCCTTGAGCTGGACCACGTCGCCGGTCCAGGCGATCGCCGCGGCGATGTCGCCGGATGCCAGGCCCTGTCCGTAGTCGTTCCCGGTGAACTGGCGGATCTGGCCGGAATCGACGGCGGCCTGCAGCTTGGCGATCGCCTGGTCGAACTGTTCATCGGTGAACTGGGCAGGATCGAAACCCAGATCAAGCAGGGTGAGGCCGACGGTGTCCCGCATCTCGGTGAGCAGGGTGACCTTGCCCTTGAGCTTCGAATCGGTGAGCAACTGGTCGATGGACTCGATCTTGCCGCCGGTGATGGCCGGGTTGTACGCGATGCCGGTCAACCCGGATTGCCAGGTGATGCTGTAGTTGCGGCCCTTGTCGAAGGGCACGTTCAGCAGGTTCGGGCTGAGGTTCTTCAGGTTCGGCACGTTGGCATGGTCGATCTTCTGCACGTACCCCAGCCGGATGAGCTTGTCGACCATCCAGTCGGTGACCACGAAAACGTCGGCGCTGATCGCTTGCCCGGCCGCCAGCTGGGGCTGGATCTTGGCGAAGTATTGGTCGTTGTCGTTGACGTCCTCGCTGTAGGTGACCTTGATGCCGGTCTGCTTCTCGAACGCCGCCAGGCTCGGGTAGACGCTCGAGTCCTTGGGATCGATGTCCATGTAATCCGGCCAGTTGGACCACTTCAGCGTCTTGTCCGTGTCGGACATGTCGGGCACGGTCGGCGACGTCGCACCGGCCGAGGCCGAGGCCGAGGCCGACGCCGATCCGGTCGCCTGGGCGGACGCAGCCGAGGTGGCGGTCCGGCCACTGGTCGGGCCGGACGTGGTGCTCGCCGTCCCAGGCGCATCACCGCCGGCGCTCGTGCCCTTGACGCCACAGGCGGCCAGCAGCGCCGCCGCGCCGGCCATGCCGGCACCACGGAACACCCGTCGACGGGACAGGCCGGCCGAGCCCAGGCAGGGCGGGGGGGATGCCAGGTTCGCGGTCGATCACACAGTCCTCCGTACCGGTCAGGAATCGGCCGATCCTGACATCGTTTGGTCCGTTCGGGTCGGCGGTCACGTCCGTTGTCACTCAATTGCAACAAGCGCCCGATTCGTCACTCTTATGAGCAGCTGACATCGGTCGACATCGCCCGTCCGCGCACTCTAACCCCATCCTCGTCCGGGGCACCAGAGTCGAATCAACTGATTTCGTTGCCCTTGCGGTATGACGCGACTGATTCACTTGCTTCTCTACGGCGTGAGTCGCCAAGATGGCAGTCGTGTCCCCCAAGCCCATCTCGCCCCGCGGTGCTCCGGTGCCCATCGAGGACCCGGCCGGGAGCGGTCGGGCCACGGGCACCAGACCGTCTCCGGTACCGCTGGACGACGTCTCCAAGGCCATCATCGAACAGCTCCAGCAGGACGGCCGCCGGCCGTATGCCGCCATCGGCGAAGCGGTCGGGCTCTCCGAGGCCGCCGTTCGTCAGCGGGTGCAGCGGCTGGTCCGCTCGGGTGTCGTGCAGATCGTCGCGGTGACCGACCCGTTGCAGATCGGGTTCACCCGGCAGGCCATGATCGGCCTGCGCGCCGAGGGCAACCTCGACCCGATCGTCGAGGCGCTGACGGCGATGGACGAGGTCGACTACGCGGTGATCACCGCCGGCTCGTTCGACATCCTGGTCGAGGTCGTCTGCGAGGACGACGACCACCTGCTCGACCTGCTGAACTCGCGGATCCGCACCATCCCCGGCGTCCGCTCCACCGAGTCGTTCGTCTACCTCAGGCTGGCCAAGCAGACCTACACCTGGGGCACCCGCTGATCACCCGCGACGCGCACCCGCTGCCCGAGAACAGAGATCGAGAGAGTCATGACAAACGCCGCTGACCACCTGTGGATGCACTTCACCCGGATGTCGTCCTACGACGGCAAACCGGTGCCGACCATCGAGCGGGGCGAGGGTGTCTACATCTACGACACCGAGGGCAAGCGCTACTTCGACGGGCTGTCCGGGCTGTTCGTCGTGCAGGCCGGCCACGGGCGGGAGGAACTGGCTGCGGTGGCCGCCGAACAGGCCCGCAAGCTGGCCTTCTTCCCCATCTGGAGCTACGCGCACCCCACCGCGATCGAACTGGCCGACCGGTTGGCCCGAGAGGCGCCCGGCGACATCAACAAGGTGTTCTTCTCCTCCGGCGGCGGCGAGTCCGTCGAGACCGCCTGGAAGGTGGCCAAGCAGTACTTCAAGCTGATCGGCAAGCCGACCAAGCACAAGGTGATCAGCCGGACCATCGCCTACCACGGCACCACCCAGGGCGCGCTGTCGATCACCGGCGTGCCGCCGTTCAAGGAGGCGTTCGAGCCGCTGGTCCCGGGCACCGCGAAGGTGCCGAACACCAACTTCTACCGGGCACCGGCGTTCGTCGCCGACGACGAGAAGGCCTTCGGCCGCTGGGCCGCCGACCGCGTCGAGGAGGCCATCCTGATGGAGGGCCCGGACACAGTGGCCGCGGTGTTCGTCGAGCCCGTGCAGAACGCCGGCGGCTGCTTCCCGCCGCCCCCCGGTTACTTCGACCGGTTGCGGGAGATCTGCGACACCTACGACGTGCTGCTCGTCTCCGACGAAGTGATCTGCGCCTACGGCCGGCTCGGGACCATGTTCGGTGCCCAGAAGTTCGGCTACCAGCCGGACATCATCACCACCGCCAAGGGCCTCACCTCCGGATACTCTCCGTTGGGCGCGGCGCTGATCTCCGACAAGATCTTCGAGCCGTTCAACAAGGGCGACACCATGTTCGCCCACGGTTACACGTTCGGCGGCCATCCCGGTGTCCTGCGCGGTGGCGCTGGCCAACCTCGACCTGTTCGAGAAGGAGGACCTGCTCGGCAACGTGCTGCGCAACGAGAACGCCTTCCGGTCGACCCTGGAGCGGCTCTACGACCTGCCGATCGTCGGCAACGTGCGCGGTGACGGATACTTCTACGGCATCGAACTGGTCAAGGACCAGGCGACCAAGGAGACGTTCAGCGCCGACGAGTCCGAGCGGGTGCTGCGTGGTTTCCTGTCCCACGCCCTGTTCGAGGCCGGGCTGTACTGCCGGGCCGACGACCGCGGCGACCCGGTCGTCCAGGTCGCCCCGCCGCTGACCTGCGGCCAGGCCGAGTTCGACGAGATGGAGGGCATTCTGCGATCGGTGCTCGGCGAGGCGTGGACGAAAATCTGATCGCGGGCTAGGTTCCACGGGTGCCCCTCGACCCCGCTGCCCGGCCGGTCTTCGCTACGAAAACTGTTGCCCACGAACGGATGGCGACAGGACTACCGGAGCCCCGTTCGGCGCTGGAACCGACGAGTGAGTATCGCGCGCTGTCGTTGTGGCTGGATCGGGTCCGCGGGTCGCTCCACCCCCGGCCGGCCCTGCCGGGCGACCTGGACGCCGACGTGGCGGTGGTCGGCGCCGGTTTCACCGGCCTGTGGACCGCGTACTACCTCAAGCGGCTCGACCCGTCGCTGCGCATCGCGGTGCTGGAGCGGGACATCGCGGGGTTCGGCGCGTCCGGCCGCAACGGCGGGTGGTGCTCGGATCTGTTCCCGGCGTCCTGGCCGGCCACCGCCCGATCCCATGGTCGGCACGCCGCGCTGGCCATGAAGGCCGCCATGCGCGCGTCGATCGATGCCGTCGAGAGCGCCGTCACCTCGGAGGGACTGGACTGCGACTTCGCGCGCGGTGGAACTCTCGGGTTTGCCCGGTCGGTCGTGCAGCTCGACCGGGCCCGCTCGGCGGTGCGGGCGGCGCGGGAGTGGGGCGACACGGACGAGGACCTGCGCCTCCTCGATGCGGACGAAGTGGCCGAGATCGCCGGGGTGACCGGGACTCTCGGTGCGACCTTCACACCGCACTGCGCGGCGATCGACCCGGCCGCACTGGTCCGCGGCCTGGCCCAACTGGTGGTCGACCTCGGGGTGGAGCTGTACGAGGCGACCGAGGTGACCGAGATCCGCCCGCACCGGGTGGTGACGCCGCACGGCACCGTCCGGGCCGAGGTGGTGGTGCGGGCCACCGAGGCCTACACCGCGGCGTTGCCGGGCGCCCGCCGGGATCTCGCGCCGGTCTACTCGCTGATCGTGGCCACCGAACCGCTGTCGACGGACGTGCTGGACGAGGTGGGATTGGCCGACCGGCCCACGTTCACCGATCACCGCCACCTGGTCTGCTACGGCCAACGCACCGCGGACGGCCGAATCGTCTTCGGTGGCCGCGGCGCGCCGTATCACTACGGGTCGCGGGCGCGCCGTGAGTACGACCTGGAGCCGCGGGTCTTCGACTCGCTGCAACGCACTCTGCTGGGCATGTTCCCAGCGCTGCGCGGGGTGCGCTTCACCCACCGGTGGGGCGGGCCGCTCGGAGTGGCGCGGGACTGGCATGCCGGGGTCGGGCTGGATCGGGATACCGGTTTCGCCTGGGCCGGTGGCTATGTCGGTGACGGCGTCACGACGTCCAACCTGGCCGGCCGCACACTGGCCGACCTGATCACCCACACCCCCTCGGAATTGACCACGTTGCCCTGGGTCGGACATCGCTCTCGCCGCTGGGAGCCGGAACCGTTGCGCTACCTGGGTATCAACGCCGGCCTCAAGGTGATGAGCACGGCCGACGTCGCCGAGGCCCGCTCCGGCCGGCCGTCAAGGGCGGCCCGCACGTTCGGCCGGTTGCTCGGCGAGTAGTCGCCATCCGACGCCGGCGACGCTTCAGGTTGCGGTGGTTTCAAGGTCGCTCAGACGGGTCGGGCTAGAACCGGTGGGCTTTGGACGGGTCGGGCTCGGCCGGGTCGGCCGTGGCATCGGCCGGGTCGTCAATGGCGTCGGCCCGGTCCGGAGGGTTATCGGTCCGGTCGGCGGGGGCGCCGGAACCCGGGCCAGGCTCGAGGGCGACGGTCGGCAGCAGCCGGTCGATCCAGCCCGGTAGCCACCAGGCCCGCCGGCCGAGCAGTCCCATCACCGCAGGGACCACCAGGCAGCGGATCACCAGGGCGTCGACCAGCACGGCGACGGCGAGACCCAGACCGAATTGCTGGAGCATCCGGTCCGGGCTCAGCAGGAACGCCGCGAACACCACGATCATGATCGCGGCAGCTGCCGTGATCACTCCGCCGGTGGCCGCGAGTCCCTCCCGGACGGCGCGCACCGGGTCGCCGCTGCGCCGCCACTCCTCGTGCATCCGGGAAACCAGAAAGACCTCGTAGTCCATCGACAACCCGAAGACGATGGCGAAGATCATCACCGGCACGAACGCCTCGACCGGGCCGGGCTGAACACCGAACAGACCGTGCTGGAAGACCAGCGTCACCACGCCGAGCGACGCCGCGATGCTCAGAATGTTCAGCGCCGCAGCCTTGATCGGGACGGCCAGCGACCGGAAGACGACCATCAGCAGCAGGGTGGACAGTCCGACGACGGTGAGGACGAACCAGGGCAGCCGGGTGCTGACGGCGGCCGCGAAGTCGGCGGCGGCCGCGGTCGACCCACCGACCAGGTAGCTGCCGCCGTTGCCGCCGTGAAACCCCGGCAGCACCTCGGTGCGGAGTCGGTCGACCAGCTCAGCGGTGGCGGCGTCCTGCGGGCCGCTGCCGGGCACCACGAACACCAGCGACGCCATGCCGTCCGGCAGCGCCTGCGGGGGCGCCACCGAGGACACCCCAGGCGTCGTCCGAAGCACCCCGACCAGCGCGTCCACGACGCCGGGTTCTGCCTGCGCGAGGACGACCAGCGGTCCGTTGACGCCGGGTCCGAAGCCTTGGGCGAGGAGGTCGTACGCGGCGCGGCTGGTCGTGTCCGGGGCATCGGTGCCCGCGTCGGCGATGCCCAGCCGCATGCCGAGCGCCGGCAGCGCCATCGCACCCAGAACGACCAGTCCGAGCGCCGATCGCCGACCACGCGTGACGGCGGACCAACGCAGCCCAGCGCCGCCACCCCTGCCCTGGCTCGCGCCGGATCCGCCGCGCCCGCCGGCGAATGCTCCGCTCGATCCGGTTGCCGAAGATGCTGAGCAGCGCCGGCAGCAGAGTCAGCGAGGCAATCATGGTCACCAACACCGTCAGCGCCACCGCCAGCGCGATGCCCTGCAGCGATCCGAGGCCGAGGGTGAGCAGCCCGAGCAGGGCGATCATCACCGTCACGCCGGCGAACAGCACCGAGCGGCCCGCGGTGTCCAGCGCGGTACGGGCGGCAGCGTCCCGGTCGGCTCCGCGCAGCAGTTCGCTGCGATAGCGGGCGAAGATCAGCAGGGCGTAGTCGATCCCGACACCCAGCCCGACCAGCACCATCAGCGGCGCGACATAGTCCGGCACGGTGGTCAGGTGCGAGACCAGCGCGATGAGGCCGAGCGTGCTGCCCACCGCGACGACCGCGGTGATCAGCGGCAGGCACGCCGCGAGCACCGACCCGAACATCAGCAGCAGGATCACCAGCGCGGCGAGAATGCCGAGACCTTCGGCGGGTCCGCCGCCACCCCCTTCGGCCGATCGGATGGCATCGCCGCCCAACTCGACCCGCAACGACCCCTTGGCCGCGGCGCGGGCGGTGGCGATCACCGTCCGGACCGCAGCTCGGCCGGCAGGTCCGCGCCGGCCAGGTCGAATCGGACGGTGGCATAGCCGACCGTGCCGTCGTCCGAGATCGCCCCTGGCTGCGGTGTAGAGGTCCGAGACGTCGACGACGTGGGGGAGCTCACGGACCCGGGCCAGCATCGTCTGCACCTGGTTTCTGGTCGCAGGCCCGGTCAGCCCGGCTCCCGTCCTGCGCGACGATGCTGACCGATTCCGCCGCCGTCGGCCGGATCGGCCCGCTGGAGAAAGTCGGCCAGCTGTTGGGACTCGGTTCCGGGCAGTGAGAGGTCGTTCCGGTACGACCCGCCGACCAGCTGGGCGGCGACGGTCAGGCCGATCAGCACCGCCACCCATAGCCCGACGACGAGCCAGCGGCTCCGCTGCAGCCGCGCGGCCAACCGCACGAAGGTGTCCGCGGTCGAGGTGTTCCGGTACATCCGATCGACGGTAGGGAGCGACCTAGCCGCTGCCATCTGTCCGGGATCTCGACCTCGGCCCATCGGTGGGGGTGGTCGATGTCTGCACCAGGCGACAGCAGGATCGCCTTGCTGCAGGATGCCGTGGCTGCGCAGAGTTCCTACCCTGGAGCGATGGAGCACACCAACAGCGCGGCCGCGAGCTCCCCCGGGGCACCGGCGGCACCGGAGATCGGCGAGCCGGGCCCGGACCCACCCCACCGCCCGGCGCTGGATCCCCGGCTGGTCGACGCGCTGCTCGCGCTCGGTATCACCCTCGCCGTCGGCGTGGTCGCTGCCGCCGAGGTGCCCGATGCCGGCCCGGTCCGACCCACCGCCTACCTGTTCGCCGTGGGCTTCGGAGCGCTGATGTTCCTCCGGCGGCGCGCGCCACGCACCGTGCTGGTGCTCACCGTGCTCGGCGTGTTCGGCTACTACGCGCTCGGCTACCGGCCGATCGGGATCGCGCTGCCCGCCGTCGCGGCGCTGTATTCGGCCGCCGAAATGGACCGGACCCGGTGGGCCATCGGGTCCGGCGTCGTGCTGCTCGGGGTGTCCGCCTTCTTCCGGATCCGCCAGGAGGACCTGTCCGCCGCCTACCTGTTCAGCTACGACCTCGTCACCAACGTGGCGCTGATCGCCGCGGCCATCGCCCTGGGCATCACGGTCCGGTTGCGGCGCGACGCCCACCGGCAACAGCAGCGGCTCGGCGACCTGATGGCGGCGGAGTCCGCGATGCGGGCTGCCGAGCGGCTGCAGGCCGAACGGATGCGGATCGCTCGCGACCTGCACGACGCGGTCGGCCATTCGCTGTCGGTCGTCGCCGTGCAGAGCAACGTCGCCGCCGAGGCGCTCGGTCGTCACGACGACGGGTCGGCCGCCAGAGCCGTCGAGGCGATCCGCAGCACCGCGTCCACCACGATCCGCGAGTTGCGCACCACGGTTCGGGTGCTCCGCTCGCCGGTGCCCGCGGACGAACCCACCCGGGCGGTGCTCGGTCTGGCCGGCCTCGACAGCCTGGCCCAGACCGCCCGGGACGCGGGCATCGAGGTGACGACCGCGGTCGACGCCGGCCCCGCGTTGCCGGCGGCGATCGACAGCGCCGCCTACCGCATCGTGCAGGAGGCGCTCACCAACGTGATCCGGCACTCGGGTGCGCGCGCTGCGACGGTCACCGCGCGGGTGCACGGCGACCGGCTGAACCTCGAGATCGCCGATGACGGGCGGGGAATCGAGGCGGACGGCGGCGTCGGCGACTCGGCTCGGGCGGCGGTGCCGGCCGGCGGTCACGGCGTGCTGGGGATGCGTGAACGGGCCACCCTCCTCGGCGGCCGGCTGACCGCGACCAACGGAGCGCACGGCGGATTCGTGGTCTGCGCCGAGCTGCCCGCGCACCTCGGCCGATGATCCGGGTCGTGCTCGTCGACGACCAGGAGCTGGTGCGAACCGGATTGCGCAGCCTGGCCGAGAACGACGGCGACATCAGTGTTGTCGCCGAGGCCGCCAACGGTCGCAGTGGTCTGCACGCCGTTCGGGAGACGCGGCCGGACGTGGTCCTGATGGACATCCGGATGCCCGAGCTCGACGGACTGGCGGCCACCGCATCGATCGTGGCCGACGCGGACCTGAGCGGCGTCCGGGTGCTGATCATGACGACGTTCGACGACGACGACGACGTGTTCGAGGCCATCCGGGCCGGCGCGGCCGGCTATCTCCTCAAGGACATCTCGCCCACCGACCTCCGGCAGGCGATCCGGGTGGTCGCCGCCGGTGAGTCCCTGCTGTCACCGGCGATCGCGGGCAAGCTCATGCGGTCGTTCGTCGCGGGTCGGCAGTGGAAGGTGGACGACACCCCGCTCCGCCTCCTGACCGACCGCGAGAAGCAGGTCCTCGTCGAGATAGCGAAGGGCTGCTCCAACGACGAGATCGCCCGCACGCTGTACCTGAGCCCCGCCACGGCGCGCACGTATGCAAGTCGACTGCTGAGCAAACTGCATGCCAGGGATCGCTCCCAGTTGGTGGTGCTCGCCTACGAAACCGGTCTGGTCCGACCCGGCGGGTGAGAAACCGGCGACCGCCCGCGACGCCGCCCGACGCCGCCCGGCGTCGCCCGCTGACGACATCGGGCTGCGCATCGGACGTCACCGGCTACCGACAGCGGCCGGATGCGCGCAGGAGTCGACGCTCATAGCGTCGGCATCGTGCCAACCCGAGTCGCCCGTCGCATGTTCAGCATCCGCAACCTGGCTCTTACAGCCACGGCGACGGCCGTGCTGGCGCTCCTCGCCGGCTGTCATGGCGACATCACCGGCGCGCCGGAAACTCCGACGCGACCGACGACCGCCGGCGTGCCAGGGACCGAGGTCCGGCCGAGTTCCGGCGCCAGGCTGCCCATCCCGCCACTGGCTCCCTCGACCGTCGCCCCGGACGGGACAAGGGTTTTCACCCTCACCGCCCAACCGGGGGAGATGACGTTCGGCGGTACCACCGGCACCCGGACGGCGACCTACGGATACAACGGAGCGTTCCTCGGACCGACCCTGCGGGCGACCCGCGGCGAGCGGGTGGCGGTCGAGTTCACCAACCGGCTGCCGGAGCCAACCACGCTGCACTGGCACGGGATGCATCTGCCGGCCGCCATGGACGGGGGTCCGCATCAAGTGGTCGAACCCGGGTCAACCTGGCGCCCCTCGTGGCAGATCAACCAACCCGGCGCAACGCTCTGGTACCACCCCCATCCACACGGACGTTCGGAGGGTCAGCTCTATCGAGGTCTGGCCGGGCTGTTCATCATCGACGACGCGGACACCGCGGCGGCCGGCCTGCCGAGCACCTACGGCGTGGACGACATCCCGGTGATCGTGGCGGACAAGGACATCGACGCGGCCGGCCGCCTCACCCTGGATCACAGCGGCAACGAGATCGGCACCCTGGGCCACACGATCACGGTCAACGGCGCGGTCGACGCGGTCCTCGGCGTCACCACCGAGAAGGTCCGGCTGAGGCTGCTGAACGCCTCCACCGCCCGGACCTACAGCTTCGGCCTCGACGACAACCGGCCGTTCGCCCTCGTGGCGACCGACGGTGGGCTGCTCCGCGGCCCGGTCGACCTGTCCCGGATCCGGCTCTCGCCCGGCGAACGGGCGGAGATCGTCGTCACGATGACGCCGGGCGTGCAAACGATGCTACGGTCCTACCCGCCGGACCTGGGGGCCGTGGCGGTGCCGTTCGCCTTCGGCGGCACCGACACCTTCGACGTGCTGCGCCTGGACGCCGCCGCCACACTCGCTGCCTCCGCCTCGATCTCGCCGGTTCTCAGCAGCTTCGGCCTGCGCGAGTCGGATGCGACGGTGACCCGGAATTTCGAACTGGAGGATCGGCAGATCAACGGGAAGTCCATGGACCTGAACCGGATCGACGAGACGGTGATCGTCGGCACCACCGAGATCTGGCAGGTCAGCAGCCGCAATCCGTATCCGCACAACTTCCATATCCACGATGTCCAGTTCGAGGTACTGACCATCGACGGCGGAGCGCCGCCGCCCGAGCTGACCGGGCGCAAGGACACCATCTACCTGGAACCACACCGGAGCTACCGGCTGATCATGAGGTTCAGCGACTACCCGGATCCGGCGTCGCCCTACATGTTCCACTGCCACCTGCTGCTGCACGAGGACGAAGGGCTGATGGGCCAGTTCGTCGTGGTCGAGCCGGGAGGTCATGCCGCGGTCCCGCCGATGGCGGCCGGCGACGGGGGCCAGATGGATCATCATTGAACAGGACAACGCCCGGCCGGCGGCGTGCCGACCGGGCGCTGCCCGATGTGGAGTGCGAGCCAGTCAGGCGCGGACGGCCCGGCGCTCAGGGTCGGAATGCCTGCGGCGATCAGAGCGCGAACCAGCCGCGGCGGAAGTGCCAGTGGCCGCCGGCGGCCAGCAGATCGACGATGCCCCGCTGCAACCCCGTGTTCCGCGGCAAATCCGCCAGCCCGTCGGGCAGTGGGACGTCGCGGCGGCGGAAGACGAAGTACAGCGCGCTCTGATCGGCCGGGACGCCCGGATCGTCGTCGAGAGCGAAACGACGCTGGAATCGGATCATGTTGGAGTCCGGTGGCAAGAAATCGGCCAATTGCGGATCCAACAGCCACGAAATACATTCGGCCTGCACCGGTTTCGTTCCGAACCAGGCCGGCCACCCGAGGCGGGCCCGGTCCAGTGAGGCGTCCACCGCGCCCGGGCTCAGCGGGCCGGATTCCGGGATGTGCAGCCCGACCGTGTCCGGGGTGAGCCATTCCACCTGCAGCCGACCGAGATCGAGCAGGCTGCCATTCCAGGCGATGGCGCTCCACCACTGGGTGTCGGTGCCGATGACGCCGAAAGTTCTTCGATGGATGGCCATCTGACGACCCAGGTCGGCCAGCGTCGCCCAGGACACCTCGTCCGGTATCCCCCGGTCGCGATGCCAAGCCCGGATCTGCGGGACGGTGGCCAGGAACGCCGGCAGGTACACGCAGCGGGCGGCCGGCCCGTCGGCCAGCGGCAGCACCGGCCAGTCCCGGGTGGGATCGGCGAAGATCGTCGGCAGGCCCAGAACGCCGAGATCGCGAACCAGCGTGGTGGCGTACCGGCTGGCCAGCCAGGTCAGCCGCTCATCGGCCAGCACCTGGCCCAGCAGACCGGGCAGGCCGGCCGCATCCTCCGGCTCGACGCCCAGCCGTTCCAGCAGGTGTGCCAGCTCGGGTCCGTCGGGTAGCACGATCGGAGTCGGCTCGAGTGCGCGGTTCGCCTCCAGCCACGGCCCGGCCGGCAGCTCGAGTTCCTCGGTGGACCGTCCCATCGGCCCACGATAGGGCGTGCGGCAGACTCGACGTCATGAGCTACGACGTCGAGTCAGTCCGGGCCGCGTTCCCGTCGCTGCGGTCGGGCATCGCCCACTTCGACGGGCCCGGCGGCACGCAGACCCCGGCGATCGTCGGCGCGGCGATCGCCAGCGACCCTGACCGGGCCGCTGTCCAACCGCGGCACCAGCGTGGCATCCGAACGCAACGCCGACGAGGCCGTCGCCGCTTTCCGCACGGCGTATGCCGACCTGCTGAGCCTGCCCGCCGACGGAATCGTGTACGGCCGCAGCGCCACTCAGCTCACCTACGACTTCTCCCGGCACCTGGCCAAGACCTGGCGGGCCGGCGACGAGATCGTGGTCAGCCAGCTCGACCACGACGCGAACGTCCGGCCCTGGGTGCAGGCGGCCGAGCAGGCCGGGATCACCGTGCGCTGGTTGCCCGTCGACCCGAAGACCGCCGATCTCGAGCTGGGTGAGCTGGACGACCTGGTCACCGACCGCACCCGGCTGGTCGCGGTCACCGGCGCGTCCAATCTGCTCGGCACCCGCCCACAGCTGCCTAGCATCGCCGACCGGGCGCACGCCGTCGGTGCGCTGCTGTACGTGGACGGTGTGCATCATGCGGCGCACACGAGCATTGACGTGCCGGCCCTGGGCGCCGACTTCTACGTGTGCTCGCCGTACAAGTTCTTCGGTCCGCACTGCGCGGTGCTCGGCGCCACGCCCGGAGCTGCTGGAGACGATCCAGCCGGACAAGTTGCTGCCGTCCACCGACGTGGTGCCCGAACGCTTCGAGTTCGGCACGCTGCCCTACGAGATCATGGCCGGGGCCACCGCCGCGGTCGACTTCGTCGCCTCGCTCGCCCCGGACGCGATCGGCTCTAGGCGCGAGCGGCTGCTCGCCGCGAACGAGTTGATCGACGCGCACGAACGGCGGCTGCGGTCCCGGATCGAGGACGCCATCGAATCGTGGGGCGACCGAGCGGTGCTGCATTCGGTGGCCGCACGACCGCACGCCGACGCTGTTCGTGACGTTCCCCGGCCGGGCGAGCGAGGACGCGGCGCGGTACCTGGCCGAGCGGGACGTGCTGGCGCCGGCCG
This sequence comes from uncultured Actinomycetota bacterium, assembly GCA_963706185.1. GTDB lineage: Bacteria > Actinomycetota > Actinomycetes > Mycobacteriales > Nakamurellaceae > Nakamurella. The sequence continues at coordinate 23,457 of CAVPLZ010000010.1, forward strand.
GGAGCTTCTACGCCTACGAGCCGTTCCGGGCGCTGGGGCTCGCCGACAAGGGCGGCCTGCGCATCGGGCTCGCCGCGTACACCAACGACGCCGACGTGGACCGGCTGCTCACTGCCCTGGGCGACTGGCTGGACGCCTGAGGGGATATCCGCATTCGCGACCGCGCCTCATTCCGCATCGAAGGCCTTGCGAAGCCGGACCGGCGCCCGCAGCCGCCAGGCCTCGGTGACCAGCTCGGCCAGCTGGCCGGCGTCGACCGCATCGAGGTCGACCAGGATCGAACCGTGCCCGTCGTAGTGCGGCGTGGTCCCGAAGGCCGGATCCCGGAGGCCAGCAGGGCTGCCTTCTCTTCGGGCGAGCACCAGATTACCGCCCGGCCGGGGACATGTGACCCGTTCACCGCGAACGCCCTGCCGTGCACGCGCAGGCAGGCTGACCCGTGCATGCTCGACTGCTCGACGTCGGGCAGCTCGTCGGCGGCCCGGACCACATCGTCCCAGGCCGGCATCAGAACCAGCGCTCGAGAACCTGCGCCACACCGTCCTCGTCATGGTGCGGGGCGAGCCGGCCGGCGGCCGCGGCGACCTCGGCGTGACCATTGGCCATGGCGAACGCCCCGCCGGCCCAGCGCAGCATCTCCAGGTCGTTGGGCATGTCGCCGAAGGCGACGACGTCCGCAGCGTCGATCCCCCACCGCTGCGCCAGAGCGGCCAACGCCGAACCCTTGTTGACCCCGGCGGCGGCGACCTCGAGAAGCCCGTCGTCGGTGGAGTAGGTGATGGAGACATCGTCGGGTTGGCTCGCCCTGGCCGTGGCCGCGAGTTCGCGCGATGACTCGCCCCACCCCCTGACCAGCAGCTTCGCCGCCGGCTCGGCCAAGACCTCGTCCCGGGTGGCGATGGTGAAGTGGCCCAGGCCCCATGGGTGGTCGTAGTCGGCCTCGGACCAGCAGGCGGTGAGATCGACTCCTAATCGCTCGACCGCGATCGCGAAGTCGGTGGTCTGCGCGGCCAGTCCGCCGACGAAGTCCTGCATGGTCCTGGCCGTCATCGGGCTGCCGGAGATGACCTCACCGGCGGCGACGTCGTAGACGATGGCACCGTTCATGCACACCGCGATGCCGGTGAACCCCATGTCCAGGACCGGCCCCAACCACCAGATCGGCCGGCCGGTGGCGATGACCACCTTCGCGCCGGCGTCTTCGGCGCGGCGCAGCGCGGCGGCGTTGCGGTCACTGACCCGCATGCCGGAGGCGTCGAGCAGAGTGCCGTCCATGTCCGTGACCACCATGCGCGGCGCAGTCTTGAACCCGGCGGTGACCTCGGCAGTACTCGGTGCGACGGGGCGGATCACGCCTTCATTGTCCCAGCTGGTTCCGACAGCCGGTTCTGCTCGGCGAATGCGGGCCACAGCTCGAGCATCGGACTGGACGCCAGGTCGGCCCCGGTCCACCGCACGACGGCACCGGCCCGGTCCAGGTCCAGCCATGTGACCTGCGCAGACTCGGCCCGCGGTGGACGCCGACCGAACACCTGGATGCTGTCGACGATCCGGTCGGCGGCGGCCGGACCGCCGAGCTGGCCGGCGGCGGCGCGCTGGGCCGGAGCCAACGCCAGGTCCTCGGCCAGCAGCGGCTCTTCGCCGATGTTCACCCTGGTGCGGGTGCGCAAAGACCCGCCGGTCTCGCCGGTGCGGCCGAACACCAGGGTCTCCCTGAGCACCGCAGCGGCGGCGTCGTCGAGGGCAATCGTCGTCGTGCGGGTGACCTCGGCACCGTCGGCGATGACGAACGGCTCGCCGTGCCAGGTCAGCGTCGCTCCGGCGGCGACCTCGATGCGCACCGTCCAGGACGCCGGGCGGCCCCGGCCGTGGTAGGCCACCACGCCGGCCATCTCCACCAGTTCCAGGTGCGCGCCGGAACCGACCCGCACGTCGATCCGCACGTCGTCGCCGCCCAGCAACAAGGCCTCGGTGGCGACCAGGCCTATTCGGGCCCGGTCCGGGCCGACGGACAGCACCTTGCCGGTGAGCGGGCCGCCGACCAGCTGCAGGGCGGCGCGTCCGACCCGGACGTCGATCCCGACGAACGGTCACTGCGCGGCGCTGCCCCCGGCCGGATGCGGATGCTCGTGGTCGTGCTCGCCGTGGTCAGCCTCGGCGTGGGTGTGCAGGTACCCGTCGCCCTGTTCGTCCCGATGACGGTGCACATGTCCCACGCCTCCGCCTTCGTCGTCGGCGTGACGGTGCCCATGTCCCACCCCTCCGCCTTCGTCGTCGGCGTGACGGTGCCCATGTCCCACCCCTCCGCCTTCGTCGTCGGCGTGGAAGTGCGGCGCCATCGGGCCCGGATCGACCGGCGACGTGGGTGCCGGTCCGGAACGTGGCCAGCATGTCGCGCACCCAGTCCGCGAGCGCGTCCACCGAGGCCCGGTCCAGCCGGGACAGCGCCAGCACCGGCCGCCCGTCGCGGGCCGCGAGACCGTCCGCGACCATCTGCGGCACGTCCACCCCGACGTACGGGGCGAGGTCGGTCTTGTTGACCACCAACAGGTCGGCCCGGCCGATGCCGGGCCCGCCCTTGCGCGCGACGTCACCGCCGCCGGCCACGTCGAGCACGAACAGCTGGGCGTCCACCAGCGCCGGGGAGAAGGTCGCGGTCAGGTTGTCGCCGCCGGATTCCACCAGCACCACGTCCAGCGGCGCGAAGTCGGCCTCCAGGTCTTCGACCGCAAGCAGGTTCGCGGTGACGTCGTCGCGGATGGCGGTGTGCGGGCAGGCCCCGGTCTCCACCGCGCGGATGCGCTCCGGATCGAGCACGCCGGCCGAGCGCAGGAAGCGGGCGTCCTCGTCGGTGTAGATGTCGTTGGTGATCACGCCGAGGCGCAGCTCGTCGGCCAGCTCGCGGCAGATCAGCGCGATGATCGACGACTTGCCGGTGCCGACCGGCCCGGCCACCCCGAGCCGGAGCGACCGGCTGGTGGACCGGTCTCCGCACTCGTGGAAGTCGAAGGAGCGACGGCACGGTCAACACTGTCGAGAGCGGTATCAGGCACGGAACAACCTCTGCGGGGAGACGGCGTGGAGCTCGGCCCATGCCTCGATGTGGACGGCACCGAGGGCGGGAATGTCCTCGGGGGTGGTGAGTCCGGCGAGTCGCTCGGCCAGCGCTTCGATCTCGCCGGCGACCTGCACGACCCAGACGGTGGCGTCGGCCGGATCCATCGGGTGCAGCTTGAGCGCGGCCGCGCAGACGGTCTGGACGTCGTCGTAGGCGACCAGGCGTGGCGGTGGCCGCGGCGTCCAGCCCGGCGAGGCGCGCCGCCACGCCGCCGGCCACCGCCGCCCGACCGGCAGGGCGCGCGGTGAGCACGCGGCCCGGTCGCCGACGGCCAGACCCGGCCGACCAGCCGGGCGTAGCCACGACCGAGTTGGATCGACGCGACCGCAGCGCCGGACTGGCACCCGGGCCCGCCAGGCCCGTCAACGAGCCAGCAGCGCCGCATCGGATCGTCGGCGACACAGACGGCCCGCGACGACCACGGCGGTGCCGGCCTCGACCGTGACCACGGTGGCCAGCCGGTGCGCAGATAGTCGGGCACCGCCTCGATCGGCATGCCGGCCAGCATCGCGGCCTCGAGCCCGGCGGACTGGGTGTGGCCACCGCCGGGCAGCCGGGCGTCGGCGAGCAGCAGCTCCAGCACCCGCGGAGGTAGCACGATCCACCCGGGACACGCCGGTCTCGGCCGGCGTGTCGCTGAGCACTTCGCGCTACCTCCGGGTCAGGCACGGTGGACGCATCAGCGGCTCAGAACAGCGAATACAGCTGGGCCAGCGGCAGTTCGGTGGCGGGGGCCGGCTCGACCCGCTCGCCGTCGATGTCGATGGCGAAGGTCTCCGGGTCGATGTCGATCCGCGGCAGCGCGTCGTTGTTGATCATCTGGGCCTTGCCGACCGCGCGGGTGGGTCGTACCCCGACGCAGTTCGCCGCCGCAGCCCGAGCCGCTCGGCCAGTCCGTCCTCCAGGGCCCGCGGGGCGACGAACGACACCGACAGGTCGGCACCCTGCCCAGCGGCCAGGGTCGGCCGCATCAGCACCGGTTGCGGCGTCGGGATGGACGCGTTCGGATCGCCCAGCGCCGCCCAGACGATCGCCCCGCCCTTGATCACCACGCGACGGCCGGAACGCCGAAGAACTTCGGCTCCCAGAGCACCAGGTCGGCCATCTTCCCGGCTTCGACCGAGCCGATCAGGTGGTCGACACCGTGCGAGATCGCCGGGTTGATGGTGTACTTCGCGACGTACCGCCTGGCCCGGAAGTTGTCGGCCGGCAGCCCGCCACCGATATCGCCGCGCCGCGCCTTCATCACGTGCGCGACCTGCCAGGTGCGGGTGATCACCTCACCGATCCGGCCCATCGCCTGAGCGTCCGACGAGGTCAGCGAGATGGCCCCCATGTCGTGCAGCACGTCCTCGGCGGCGATGGTGGTCGCCCGGATCCGGGATTCGGCGAACGCGAGATCCTCCGGCACCGCCGGGTTCAGGTGATGGCAGACCATCAACATGTCCAGGTGTTCGGCCACCGTGTTGACCGTGTGCGGCAGGGTCGGGTTGGTCGACCCGGGGAGCACGTGAGGAAGGCCGGCCAGGGTCAGGATGTCCGGGGCGTGACCACCGCCGGCGCCCTCGACGTGGAAGGCGCTGATCGACCGGCCACCGATGGCGCGCACGTCGAATCCACGTAGCCGGACTCGTTCGAGCGAGTCCGAATGCAGGGCGGCCTGCAGACCCCATTCTTCGCACGCCCGCAGCGCGGTGTCGATGGCTGCGGGGGTGGATCCCCAGTCCTCGTGCAGCTTGAACCCGCCGGCCCCGGCCAGCGCCTGCTCGGCGAGCGCCTCGGCCGAGACGGTGTTGCCCTTGCCCAGCAACAGCAGGTTGACGGGTAGGCGTCGAGGCTGCGGTGGATCGAGGACAGGTGCCAGGCGCCAGGGGTGACGGTGGTCGCCTTGGTGCCCTCGCTCGGGACCGGTGCCGCCGCCGCCCAGCGGTAGTCAGCCCCGCGGCCAGCGCCTCGACCACCTGCGACGGCGACAGCAGGTGCACATGGGAGTCGAAACCGCCTGCGGTGAGTATCTTTCCCTCGCCGGAGATGACGTCGGTGGACGCGCCGATCTGCAGGTCCGGGTGCACGCCGTCGGCGATGTCCGGGTTGCCGGCCCGGCCCAGCGCCACGATCCGACCGTCCCGGATCCCGACATCGGCTCGGATGACGCCCCAGTGGTCGAGCACGATCACGTTGGTGATGACGGTGTCCGGGGCGCCCGCTGCGCCTGGTGGTGGTGCCCTGCGCCATGGATTCGCGGATGGACTTGCCGCCGCCGAAAACCGCCTCCTCGCCGCCCGACAGTCAGGTCCGCTCGATCTCGATCCACAGATCGGTGTCGCCGAGCCGGACCTGATCGCCGACGGTGGGACCGTACAGCGCCGCGTAGTCGGCGCGGGAGATCTCGACCATCAGACGTCCCCCACCGGGCGGAGCGGATGCCGGGGACCAGGCGACGGCCGCGGAACGCCACCGCCTGCACCGTGCGGGAGGCGCCCGGCTCGAAACGGCGTGAGGTGCCGGACGGGATGTCCAGGCGGAAGCCCTGGGCCGCGACCCGGTCGAAGTCCAACGCCGGGTTGACGTCCGGAAGGTGGATGTGCGAACCGATCTGCACCGGACGATCGCCGGTGTTGACGATCGACCAGATCGATCCGCTCGTCCGGCGTGCGGTCCCCGTTGAGCGTGACGGTGCCGTCGGCGGTGCGGATCGCACCGGGTCCGGTCGATGAACTGCCGGCCATGGCGAGTCCTTGGTCTCGACGGATGAAGTCGCGGTCAGGCGATCGGGTGGTGCAGGGTGACGAGCTTGCGACCGTCCGGAAAGGTCGCCTCGATCTGGACGTCGGTGATCATCTCGGCGACGCCGTCCATCACCTGCTCGCGGGTGCAGGACGTCAGCGGCCGGCCTCCATCAGGTCGGCGACGCCGCGGCCGTCCCTGGCCCGCTCGATCACCCAGGTGGACAGCAGCGCAACGGCTTCCGGATAGTTGAGCAGCACGCCGCGGTCCAGCCGGTCGCGGGCAACCATGCCGGCGACGGACAGCAGCAGCTTCTCCTGATCGGCGGGACTCAGGTGCACGACGACCTCTCTTTTCGTCAGGCGGCTGGTCGGCGCCGATGTCTAGTCGGCCTCGTCAGCGACGGCGGCACCGGGCGCGGCGCCGCGGTGCAGGTAGCGCCGATGATCGCGTCGTCGAGCGGGTCGATCTCGTCGGCGGCTACGGCGCCGCAGGCTGCGGGCGGCAGCCAGGTGCCGGGCGAGGGCGAACGCGGTCGCCGGCTCGTCCAGAACGCCGCCGGACTCCTGCCGGTGATAGCGGGTCAGCCGGTCGACGGCATCGCGGAACCCGTTGCGGTAGAACGCGAAGGTCGCGGCGAACCTGGTCGGCAGCTGCGCCGGGTGCAGGTCCCAGCCCTGGTAGATCCCGGAGCGGAGCGCACGCAGCACACCGTCGGCGTGGCGGGCCCAGCGCTGCCCGACGATGCGCGGGATCGCCGACCGGGACCCGGTTGTCGGATCCGTCGGACACCCGTACCCCGGTCTCGGCCGCGGCCAGCATCATCAGCGACTTCGCGGTGTCCGCAACCGGGTGCCGCAGGTCCTGGTACGGACCGAGGATGCCCAGGCTGGCGGTGTAGTCGTAGGTACCGAAGTGCAGACCGCTGACCCGGCCGCCGCCGACCCGGATCATCTCGGCGAGCGGCATCCGGCCGTCCGCGCCGAGCAGGGTCTGCGGTGTCTCCACCTGGATCTCGAAACGCAGTGGCCCGTAGCGGTTCTCCAGCAACGCCAGGACCTCGACGAAGACCATCACCTGCGCGACCGAGGTGACCTTGGGCAGGGTGATGACGAACCCGTCCTGGACGGCCGCCGTCGAGGTGGGACAGGAAGAGGTCCAGGGTGCGCAGGCCGCGATGCCGGGTGGGCGCCGCCGAGGCTGCGGATCCGCAGCCCCCAGATCGTGGGCGGTCGCGACCAGCGACCCGACCGTGCCGGCGGCCCGGAGCGCCTGCGCGTCCTCGTCGGCATCGTCGACGGTGCCGCGGTGCGCCGCGAAACCCGTCCTCCAGGTCGATCCGCAGGTCCTCGATCGGCTCCGCGTCGAGCTTGGCCAGGGTCAGCCGGTGCAGCGATCGCCGGATCCTGACCACCGGTGGCCGCCGCGATGCCGTCCAGCACGTCCGCCCACTCGGTCCGGGTGGTCCTCGACCGCGGCCGGACCGCGGCGGCCGCCAGCGGTCGATCACGTCGGCGTCGAACCGCGGCACCGGCACGTACACCGTGTGCACCGGTCCCGGCCCCGGCGGCCCGGGATACTGGCGGTGTAGGCGGCGTCGTCGTCGGCGAGCGCGAGTCCCAGCGGTGCACCAGGTCCGGGATGCAGCGCCACCGGGGCATCAGGGAAGGAGCTCATAGGCCCTCGTGGTGAGGAAGTCCTCGTACTGCTCGTCGATCATCAGCTCGACCATCAGCGTCCGGGCCCTGGCCAGCAGATCGGAGCCGCCGTCGACCTCGGCCCACATCGGTTCCAGTGCCGCGGCCGCACTCGTCGGCGATCTGGACGATCAGTTCGGCGGTGACCGTCGCGCCGGTGTCCAGCACCGTCTCGGCCTGCCGCCACTGCCAGACCTGGGACCGGGAGATCTCCGCGGTGGCGGCGTCCTCCATCAGGTTGCGGATCGCCACCGCGCCGCGACCGGACAGCCAGGTGACCAGGTACTCCAGGCCGACCTCGATGTTCGCCCGCAGGCCGGCCTCGGTCGCCGGTCGCGTCGGTGCCGGACTGAGGTCGATCAGCTGCTCACCGGTGACCGCCGCCGCCGTCGAGCCCGACTGTCAGCTGGTTCTCGGCGTCGCCGAGCGCCGCGTCGAAGATCTCCCGGCAGATCGGTACCAGGCCGGGGTGGGCCACCCAGGAACCCTCGTATCCGGCCGCGGCCTCCCGGGTCTTGTCCGCCCGCACCTTGTCGAAGGCGATCTCGTTGGCCTCCGGGTCGCGTCGGACGGGATGAACGCGGCCATCCCGCCGATGGCGTAGGCGCCGCGCCGGTGGCAGGTCGCGACCAGCAGATCGGAGTACGCCTTCATGAACGGCGACCGTCATGGTCAGCGCGGCGCGGTCGGGCAGCACGAACTCCGGTCCGGAGTCGCGGAACGTCTTGATGATCGAGAACAGGTAGTCCCACCGGCCGGCGTTGAGACCGGCGATGTAGTCGCGCAATTCGTAGAGGATCTCGTCCATCTCGAAGGCGGCCCAGATGGTCTCGATCAGCACCGTGGCCCGGATGGTGCCGGCCGGGACGCCAGGTACTCCTCGGTGAAGGCGAAGACGTCGGCCCAGAGCCGGGCCTCCAGGTGCGATTCCATCTTCGGCAGGTAGAACGCCGGGGTCGCGCCCGCCGCCACCAGCGCGGCGGCGTTGTGGAAGGCATACAGCCCGAAGTCGATGAGCGAACCGGAGATCGGCTCGCCGTCGCACACCAGGTGCTTCTCGTCCAGATGCCAACCGCGGGGACGCATCACGATGACGGCGTGCGGTCCGTCGTTCAGTGCGTAGCGACTTGCCGTCGCTCTCCAGCGTGATGGTGCCCGCGATGGCGTCGGCCAGGTTCACCTGACCGCCGATCACGTTCTCCCAGTGCGGGGTGTTGGCGTCCTCCAGGTCGGCCAGCCACACCTGGGCGCCGGAATTCAGTGCGTTGATCGTCATCTTGCGGTCGGTCGGGCCGGTGATCTCCACCCGCCGGTTGCGCAGATCGGCCGGGATCGGCGCCACCCGCCAGTCGCCCTCGCGGATGTCCGCGGTGTCCGAGGAGAAGTGCGGCGGGGTGCCGGCCGCGACCGCGTCCCGCCGGCTCTGCCGGTGCGCGAGCAGGCTGCGTCTGGTGACGTCGAACGTCCGATGCAGGCGCGGCGAGGAACTCCAGCGCCGGCTCGGTGAGGATGCGTTCCTGACCGTCCGCGGGCCCGGCGATGACGACGATCGGTGTGGCGGATTCCGTCACGGTTCTCCTTTCCGGCCGGCTGGGTCCCCCGCGCTGGCCGGTGGGGCACCGTGGTCCCGGCGCCATCATGAGCCAGGTTTGTGACGACCGTGTGTCCTGTGGATGTACCGGTCATCCTGCCCGGCCGGGCCGGGATTCACGCAAGGTGGGTGCCGGAACCGACCGGTCGGGGAACGATCAGCCGCTGATCGCCTTGGCCAGCCGCAGGTCGGCGATCTTGCGCAGCTCGCCGATCACCTCGGCGCGCTCGGTCTGCTCGTCGTGGCGCAGCCGCCGACGCAGTGCGGTCAGCATCTGTTCGCCGGACAGCCCGGAGGCACAGATCAGGAAGATGTGCCCGAATCGGGTCTCGTAGTCGCCGATTACCCTCGGCGAGCGCGTCGGCGTCCGAGGACCGTACGCCGGACTGCTCCGACGACGACCATCGCCGCTCGCGCCCGCTGTCCTGCATCGGCTTCTCGCCGATCCGCGGATGCCGGGCCAACGCCCCGGCGACCTCGTGCCAGGTGATCCGCGCGGACGACGCGTTCGCCCTGGCCGTGCAGGGCGTCGATGGTGGGATAGGGGCGGCCGGATTCGACCTCGTCGACCCAGCTCTCGATGTCCAGGCAGGCCCGCAGCAGGTCATCGGCGGTGTCGGCGTCGGCAGCGTTGAACTCGTCGAGCGTCACCAGACCATCCTGCAGCAGCGCCGGACCGCCGTCGACGCCCCGCCAGCGGGCGACCAACCCGACCAAGGTCTCCGGCAGCAGCTCGCCGTACACGTGCAGGCGGGACAGTCCGCCGTCCGGGTACACGTCCAGCCGCACCGCGTCGGCGACGGTGTCGGCCGGCAAGCGGAACCGGTTGTGCGCATCGGTCGAAACCGGCTGCCGGGCCAGCACCTCTCGCCATGCATCCGCGGGGTCGCGTACCGACACCGACGACCTCACCCGGGGCATTGCCGATGAACCAGGTGGTGTCGACGTCGACCCAGGACAGCCGAGCCGGGCCGGCGAGCGCGACGACCAGGTAGTCGTTGCCGGTGCCGCGACGCCGCTTGTTCTCCCAGCCCTCCCCGGTAGTCCGGGCGCCGCCGGGCAGCAGGGTGTTGCGGGCATCGGAGTAGAACATGTCCGAGCATTCAGCGATGTCGCCGCCGCTCGCCAGGGCGGCCAGGTCGATGCGGCCGCCGAGCAGCCGCGGGTCGGGCACCGCGGTGCCGAGTACGCGCAGCCGGGCCACCCCGCCGTCCGGGTGGATGACCAGCCGGACGTGGGTGTAGATGCCGGAATCGGTTACACGTGTAACGGTTCTCGCAGTTCCCCTCGGCCGGTGATCTGGGGACCACCACGATCCAGTCCGCGGTCAACGGATCGTCGGTCAGCTCCAGCCGTACCGCCTGCACGGTGATCTCGGGGGATAGTTGCCCGCGGAAGAACGCGGTGTCCACGACGATCTCGTGCAGGACCCCAGGGATGCCGAGGGCGACGATCACCCAGTCGTCGCCCGGCGCGCCGCGGCGGCGGCGGGACTCCCAGCCGTCGTAGATCTTGCCGTGCGGACCGAATGCCGTCGGATCGTGGACCGGGGCCGCCGGTTGGATCAGCGATTCGACCGGGGCGAACAGATCGTCGCTGACCGCCCGGACCGATCCGCCCAGCGCCCGGTTGGCCAGGTCGAGATCGGTGCGCGTCATGCGGGTCCCTTCTCCGTGCCGATCAGCTTGCCCTCCGGTCGGACGCGGCGGAGGGCGGTCAGCCCGGCGCCGCCAGCAGCCGACCCGCCGGGGTGTCCGGGTCCCATCCTCGCCCACCGAGCCAGACCCGCCGCACCACCCCGGTCAGCGTCCGCCCGAGATAGGGCGTCACCGGGTGCCGGTGCCGGATCGACTCCGGCGTCACGATGAAGTCGGCGTCGTCGGCCAACGCCACCAGGTCGGCGTCCGCACCCACCGCGATCCGGCCCTTGCCGGCCAGGCCGACCAGGTCGGCCGGTCCCCGGGTCATCCAGCCCAGCACCTGCGCCAGCGCCGATGCCGCGCGCCCGCGCCGCGGTCCACACCACCGGCAGGCCGAACTGCACGGACGCGATGCCACCCCAGGCCTGCGCGACGTCCCCGCTGGCCAGCAGCTTCACCTCCGGCGGGGCGGGCGAGTGGTCGCTGACCACGATGTCGATGGTGCCGTCGGCCAGCGCGGCCCACAGCGCGTCCTGGTCGTCGTCGCCGCGCACCGGCGGGCAGCACTTGAACTGGGGCGCGCCGTCCGGGATCGACCCGGCGCTCAGCGTCAGGTAGTGCGGGCAGGTCTCGGCCGTGATCGGGACACCGGATGCCTTCGCCTGCCGGACCACCTCGGCCCCGGCGGCCGACGACAGGTGCACGATGTGCACCCGGCACCCGGTGGTCGCGGCCGCGTCGACGACCCGGGACACGGCCACCGCCTCGGCGTCGGGCGGTCGGGACGCGACGAAGGCGGCGTAGTCCCGACCGTGCGCGGCCGGCGCAGCGGCCAGCACCGCCGGGTCCTCGGCGTGCACCGCGAGCAGGCCGCCGAGGTCGGCGATGATGCCCGCCGCTCGCGGCCAGTCCGGCCGGGTCCAGCGGCGGGAACTCCGGTACGCCCGAGTCCTGCAGGAAGCACTTGACCCCGAACACCCCGGCTGCGAACAGTCCGGGCAGGTCGCGCCAGATTGTCCGGCACGACGCCGCCCCAGAACCCGACGTCGATCCGGCACTGGCCGGCCGCCGCCGCCCGTTTCGTCGCCAAGCGCCGCCGCGGACAGGGTCGGTGGCAACGAGTTGAGCGGCATGTCCAGCAGCGTGGTCACCCCGCCGGTGCCCGCTGCGGTGGTCGCCGTCGCGAAGCCCTCCCAGTGCGTCCGGCCCGGCTCGTTCACGTGCACGTGGGTGTCGACCACCCCGGGGATCAGCACGACCTCCGCGGCCAAGCTCGCACCGGTCGCCGCGCGCCGGACTCCACAGTGCGGTCGAGCGCGACGATCACGCCGTCGCGCACCGCCGACCGTCGCCGGTCGCTCGGCGCCGTCCAGCACCGCGCGCGCGGCGCGGATGACCAGGTCGTACGGTCATGCCTCAGTACGGCGTGCGGTCGGACTTGGCCAGCCAGGCCGCGAACGGGCCAGTCGCGCCGTCGATCGGCACGTGCCGGAACGTCAGCGAGCGCGCCTGCGGTGGCAGTGGGATCTCGTCGTAGATGAACGAGTCGTCGAAGTCCGCCTCGGCCGCGTCGTAGCGGCTGGCGGCGAAGTACACCGCTTCGGGCCGCGCCCAGTACAGCGCGCCCAGGCACATCGGGCACGGCTCGCACGACGAGTACACGACGGCCCCGGGGAGCTGGAAGTCGCCGACCGCGGCGCAGGCCCGGCGGATCGCGGTGACCTCGGCGTGCGCGGTCGGGTCGTTGTCGGCGAGCACCCGGTTCCAGCCCTCGGCCAGCACCTCGACCGTCGCGCACCACCAGCGCCCCGAACGGGCCGCCCGCACCGGCGGCGACGCCCTGGTGGGCGAGTTCGACGGCGCGCCGCAGGAACTGCTCCTCGTACAGCGGCAGGTCGGAGGCCGGGGTACTGGTCATGGGCGAAACCCTAACCGCGATCACCGGCCGACTCACCCGGCCAGCTGTTCACGTGCAACCCGTGCGCTGCAGCCGCGCCGGAAAGTGCTTCCCGCGCTGGGAATTCCTTGCGCGTCCGGCACTTTCCAGCGCGTCTGTTCGCGCATCCCGCGGATGGCGCTGAGCCACCCGCCGACGGCGGGTCGCCGCAGCGCACCGTTAGGGTGCGGAGCATGAACCAGGACAATGCGCCCGTCGTGCGCGAGGTGCTCAGCTGGGACCGATTCGGCAACGCCACCCGGGACCTGGCCAAGCTGGTCGTCGACAGCGGATTCGTCCCGGAGATCGTCATCGCCGTCGCCCGCGGCGGCCTGGTTCCCGCCGGGGCGCTGGCCTACGCGATGGGCACCAAGGCCGCCGGCACCCTGAACGTGGAGTTCTACACCGACATCGAAGAGACGCTGCCCGACCCGATCGTGCTGGCACCCCTGCTGGACACCGCCGCGATCAAGAACCGCCGACTGCTGGTGGTGGACGACGTCGCCGACTCCGGCCGCACCCTGGCCCTGGTGATGGACCTGCTCGCCGCGCACACTCCGCACGCCCGCTCGGCCGTGCTGTACACGAAGCCGCGGACCATCGTGCAGCCCGACTACTCCTGGCGCCGCACCAACCTCTGGATCACCTTCCCCTGGTCCGCCCAACCTCCCCTCCAGCCCCCGCCCCGCTGACTGCGCGGTTCTGCACACCTCCACGGCGGACGGGCCGGTCGCCCCGAGGTGCTCGAACCCGGCCAGGGCGACCCGAGCCCGGCGGAGCCGGCGAAGGGGTCGGCGGGCGTGAGCCCAACGCGAACCCCGCTGGGTCAGAGCTGCAGGTGCCAACCGACACGGCACCAGCCCGCCGACCCCGCACTGACCGGAGTGGGCGGGGACCAGAAGCTCAGACCGGTTCCAGCACCTCGAGCCCGCCCAGCCCGGGCCGCAACGCCTCCGGCACCACGCACGCTCCCGTCCGGCCTGCTGGTGGTTCTCCAGGATCGCGACCAGCCAGCGGGTGGTGGCCAGCGTGCCGTTCAGGGTGGCGGCGATCTGCGGCTTGCCGTCGTCGTCGCGGTAGCGGATGCCCAGCCGGCGGGCCTGGAACGTGGTGCAGTTCGAGGTCGAGGTGAGCTCGCGGTAGGCGTTCTGGGTCGGCACCCAGGCCTCGCAGTCGTACTTGCGGGCGGCCGAACTGCCGAGGTCACCGGCGGCCACGTCGATCACCCGGTAGGGGATCTCCATCGCGGCCGAGCATCTCCTCCTCGAACGCGAGCAGGTTGGCATGCTCGGCGGCGGCGTCCTCCGGCCGGCAGTAGGAGAACATCTCGACCTTGTCGAACTGGTGCACCCGGATGATGCCGCGGGTGTCCTTGCCGTACGACCCGGCCTCCCGCCGGAAGCAGGACGACCAGCCGGCGTAGCGGATCGGTCCGGCCGTCAGGTCGAGGATCTCGTCGGAGTGGTAGGCGGCCAGCGGCACCTCCGACGTGCCGACCAGGTACAGGTCGTCCTCCTCCAGCCGGTAGACCTCGGCCGCGTGCGCGCCGAGGAAGCCGGTGCCCTCCATCGACTCGGGCTTCACCAGCACCGGCGGTGATCATCGGGATGAACCCGTTGGCCAGCGCCTTGCTGATGGCCAGGTTGAGCAGCGCGAACTGCAGCCGGGCGCCGATACCCGCGCAGGAAGTAGAACCGGGCGCCGGAGACCTTGGCGCCGCGCTCGGTGTCGATGGCCCTCAGGCCCTCGCCCAGCTCCAGGTGGTCGCGCGGGGCGAAGTCGAAGGTGCGCGGTGCGCCGACGTGCTTGAGCACGACGAAGTCGTCCTCGCCGCCGGCCGGCACCCCCGGCTCGATGACGTTGGCGATCGCCTTGTGGGCCGCGGTCAGCGCCTTGTTCGCCGCAGCCTCCGCCGCCTCGGCCGCCTTGACCTCGGCGGCCAGCTCCTTGCCGCGTTCGAGCAGCGCCGGCCGTTCGTCCTTGCTCGCCCGGCCGACCGTCCGGCCGAAGGCCTTCTGCTCGGCCCGCAGCGAGTCGCGCGGCCGACACGGCCGCACGACGCTCGGCGTCGGCTCGCAGCAGGCTGTCCACGGCGCCGGGATCGTCGCCCCGGGCCTGCTGCGAGGCGCGGACGAGGTCGGGCTGGTCGCGGAGCACGCGCAGGTCGATCACGCCTGGCAGCCTATCGACGCCGGGCGTGGCCCACTGCCGGGCCGGGGACGCTCGCCGGCGACTCAGCAGTCCTCGGGCCCGAGCGGCTTCGCACTGTCGGCCAGCACCCTGACCTGCGCGTCGCCGCCGGTCAGCTGCAACACCTCGCAGGCCTTCGGACGCCTCGCCGTACGGGCCGTAGAACACGGCGTATGATCGGATGCCCGTCGTCGGACTGCTGCGTCAGGCTGGTGCAGGCGCGGTCGGTGCGCAGGTAATGGCTGCCCGGGTGGACCTGGAGGAGCTGCTGGACGTCCGCGGCGTAGTCGCGGGGCGTGCTGGCCGACCCCAGGAGCACGATGACCCGGCCGTCGCAGGGCACCTGGCTGATCATCTCGGTGAGCCCGAGGTCGCCGGCCGGTCGGCCGGTGCTCGGCGTCGCCCGCGTGCGGACCGCGCTCGTCGATGCTCGCGTGCGTCGTCGCGGTGGGTCGGGCCGACGGCGAGGCGGTGCTGGGCGGCGGTTCGGCGGTGCTCCAGTCCGGCGCCTGGGTCGTCGGCGCCGGCAGCGCCGCGGTGGAGTCGCGGACCGCCGCCCCACCGATCGGGGTGGAACAACCCGCCACGAGCAGGGCAGCCGACCCCGAGCCCGGCAGCCACCCGGGCCGGCCTGAGCACGCCGATCGACCCCATGTGCACAGGTTAGGAGCTGGCCGCGCCCCTGATCGGCATCATGGAGCCATGCCGGTCGAGATGTCCATGCACGACTTCGAGGATCTGGTCGGCGAGGCGCTCGACCTGATTCCCCAGCAGTTCACCAAGGCGATGGACAACGTGGTGGTCCTGGTGGAGAACCGGCACCCGACCCGCAACCTCTACGGGCTGTACCACGGGGTCGCGCTGACCCAGCGCACCTCGTCGTACAGCGGGCATCTGCCGGACACCATCACCATCTACCGCGAACCGATCCTGCGGCACGCCCGGGACGTGGACGCGGCCCGGGCCCAGGTGGTGACCACGGTGATCCACGAGGTCGCCCACCACTTCGGCATCGACGACGACCGGCTCGACGAACTCGGCTGGGGCTGAACCCGGGCCGCCGGCGCGCCACCCGGCGCGCCCACCGCGCGGCGCGGTCACCGCACGCGCCATGCGACCCGCACCGCCCCGCCCCGGCCCCGTCCTGGAGGGAGAGCCATGCCCACCATCGCCATCGTCGGCGAGGTCGTCGCCGACGCCGTGCTCCCGGTCGGCGGGATCGTCGACGGCGCCGCGCATCTGACCGTGCATCCCGGCGGCGGCCCGGCCAACACGGCGCTGGCGCTGGCCCGGCTCGGCAGCACGGCCCGGTTCGCCGGCCGGCTGTCCACCGGTTCACTCGGCCGGCTGTGCCGGGCCCGGCTGGAGGCCTCCGGCGTCGATCTGACCGCATCCGAGGACGCGCCCGAGCCGGCCACGCTGGCCATCGCCCGGGTGGACGCCGGCGGCGCGGCAAGCTACGAGTTCTACACCGACGGCACCGCCGACTGGGCGTGGACGGATGCGACCCTGGCCCCGTTGATCGACGGCCCGTTCGCGGCCGGGCAGGCCGCCGGTGGCCGTGCACACCGGCACCCTGGCGCTGGCGCTGCAGCCGTCCGGCGGGGTGATCGAGAACCTGCTCGCGCGGGCCCGGGACCGGATGACCGTCTCCGTCGACCCGAACCTGCGCACCCTGCTGGTGCCGATCGAGTAGCTACCGCGAGCGGATCGACACGTGGGCGTCGCGCTGCCGACATCGTCCGGCTCTCGTTGGACGACCTCGAGCAGCTGTGGCCGGACTGGACCCCGGAGCGCGGCCGCCGACCATCTGCACGAGCAGGGCGTCGCGCTGGCCGTCATCTCGCTGGGCGCCGGACGGCGCCTACGCGTTCGATCCGCGGAGTCGGGGTGCGGGTGCCGACCGCGCCGACCACGCTGGTCGACACGGTCGGCGCCGGCGACAGCTTCCACGGCGGCCTGCTGCACCATCTGGCCGGAGCCGGGCAGCTCGGCGGCCGGTCTCGACTCGCTCGACCGTCGACGGCCTGACCGAGGCGCTGCGAATTCGCCGCCAGGGTCGCCGCGATCACCTGCTCCCGGCCCGGCGCCGACCCGCCCTGGGCCGCCGAACTGACCGACTGATCCTGGGTTCCGCGAGGATCAACACAGGTCAGACACGGATGGTGGGCTGCATCTGCTGAAAACGGCAGACGCGGCGGCAGCTCAGGACTCGGCGGAGCGGAGGGCTGCGTCGTCGGCGTCGAAGCCCGGATCGTCGTCGGTGGGTGGGTGCGCCAGGTGCCACCGCACCGATCTCGGCACGGTGGTGGCCGGGTCGGACGGCGTCCAGCCGAGGATCCGCGGTGCCTTGGCCGAGCCGATCAGCATGTGCCCGGTGGCGACGTCGGTCAGCTCCAGATCAGTGGGCAATGCGGGACCCGGCACTCGGACCAGGTCGGCGGTCGAGCCGGCCGCCCCGAGGATCTGCCGGGCCCAGCCCTGCATGGACACCGAGGCGGACTCCACGATGTTGAAGATCTCGCCGGCCGCGGCCGCGGTGTCCAATGCCGCGAGCGTCGCCGAGGCGGCGTCGTCGACGTACAGCCGGGACAGCAGCAAACTGCCGCAGCCGAAAGGGATCCGGGTTCGGCCCGCGCGCACCCGGCGTAGCACGAACTCCTCCCGGCGCTGCGGGTCACGTTCGCCGTAGACGAAGCCCAGGCGCAGCACGGCCGCCCCGCGGTCGAGGTAGCGCGGCTCGACGTCGAGCTTTTCGTAGTCGCTGTCGCGATGGTCGTCGTCGCGGTACGGGTAACGCTTGCTGCGCGTCGGGCTGTCCTCGGTGATCGGCACCCCGATCTCCGCGCCGGCGGCCGATCCGAACCGGAAAACATCGTAGGCCTGGTACACGTCGGCGCTGGAGAGGACAACGGTGGGGACGTCGGGCAACACCGGCAGCACCGCGTCGACGCCCGCCGCGGACATCGCCACCGTGTCCACGACCGCAGTCGGGTCGAAGGACTCGATGTCGGCGCGAGCCGCGCCCAGACTCGGCCCGGGGCACGTGGAGATGTCCGACCGGCGGAAGTCCGTCCGGTTCCGTATGTCCGCGATGCACGACGAGGACTCGGTCGCCGCGCTCGTGCAACAGCTCGACGACCCGCCTGCCGATGAAGTGGGTGCCGCCCAGCACCAGCACCCGCTGCCCGCTCGGCCGGCTCACCGGCCGAACAGTCCCTGCCGCGGCGTCCGGATGGTGACCGAGCCGAACCGCTTGATGCCGACCAGGATCAGCTCGAACGGCGGGGCTCCACGACCGGGCAACACCTTGTTGTTCACCTGGCCACCGCGCATGTCCAGACGGTCCAGCCGGACCGCGGTGCCGGCCGGGACGATGAGGTCCGCCGCGCCGGCGAAGTTGTTCCGGAACTCCACGGTCACCGTGCGGCTGGTCAGCCGGGCATCGGTGAAGTCGAGCTTGGTCGCCGAAGCGGCGCCACCAATGACGATCCGCGGTGGCACCACCCAGGTTCCGCGGAACACGCGGGAGCCGAACCCGATGATCTCCAGGACGTCCTCGGCGCCCCCGCGGGCTGCACTCGGTGCACCGGACCATCCCGGGCCGGCCGGCACCGGCCGGGTTGCGTCCTGCCCGGCCTGCTCGACGCTGCGGCCGGCCAGTTCCAGGCCGGGCAGGTCGACCAACACCGCATTGAGGTCACCGCGAGTCCGGGCGTTGATCACCGCGGTGCTCCGCGCCGAGTACTCGCCGAGGTCGATCATGCCCTGGCCGGTGGCCTTCTCCAGCAGTTTGAGCACGTGGGTGCGCTCGGCATCGGACACCCGCAGGTGCTTCGGGTCGACCGGGTTGCTCACCAGGCCGAGGGTAGTCACTGCGGGCCCAGCGGCCCACCCGGGCGAGTCAGTTCTGCGGCAGCGCGGACCGCATCTCGAAGGCATCGCCGCCGGGCCCGTCCGTGCCGGCATCGTCCAGCGCGAGACCGCCGACGGCGGTCCCCGCCCAGGTCAGGGTGCGCCACTGGGTCCCGTCGTTCTCCAATTCCACGATGCCGGTGTTGTGCACGACATTGCCGGCCCCGAAGGCCGGCGGCAGGTTGCTCGACCGCACGGTCGCCCAGAACCGGATGATCGCGCCGTGGCTGACCACCGCGGCATCCCCGCCCGCGGCGACGACCTCGTCGATGACCCCGTCGTAGCGCTCGAGCACCTCGTGACCCGTCTCGCCGCGGGGCAGGCGGTACTCCAGGTCGCCGGCGAACCATCGCCCGATCGCACCGAGATAGCCGTGCACGGATTCGGCATCCCCGCGCATTTCCCACTCTCCGGCCGAGACCTCCCGGAGACCGGCACGGACCTGGACCCGCAGACCGCGGTCGGCGGCCAGCGGGGCGGCGGTCAGCTGCGCCCGCGTCTGGGACGACGCGAACACGGCCGACAGAGGTTGTCCCTGCAGGGCACCGGGGATCGCCGCGGCCTGCTCGACGCCGAGATCGGTCAGCCCGGGACCGGGCACGGCGGTGTCCAACAGTCCCAACACGTTCGACGGCGTCTGTCCGTGCCTGATGAGCCAGAGTTTCATGACTGACGTCCCGTTCCGAGGATCGATTCCACGGCCAGCCTGGCTGCGGCGTAGGTCGCGTCCGTCGCGAAGTCCGGGGGCCGGACCGCCTGCCCCGCCGACCGCGGGTAGGACCCGAGGAAGCGCCGCAGTTCGCCCCGGCGGATCAACGCCGTCAGCGTGTCGGCCATGGCCTGATCCGCGGCATGACCATCGGCGTCGACGAGGAACACATATTCTCCCAAAAGTTCTCGGGTCGGCCTGGATTCCAGCCTGGTGAGATTGATGCCGCGCACGGCAAATTCGGTCAACACTGCCAGGAGTGAACCGGGAGTGTTGGCCACCGACAACACCAGCGACGTGCGATCGTTGCCCGTCGGCCGGGCGGCGGCGGCCGGTACGGCAAGTTTGACGAATCGGGTGACGGCGTCCCGGCGTTCGCCGATGTCCGAGGCCACTGCCTCGAGTCGATACCGCTCACCGGCAACGGGAGCCCCGGCGGCGGCGTCCAGGTCCCCGGCGGCCACCATCGCGGCCGCGGCCGCGGTCGACGTGGTTTCGACGATCCGGACGCCGGGCAGGTGGGCGGCCAGCCAGCCGCGAACCTGGGCGTGCCCGTGCGGATGAGACCCGACGGCCCCGATGCTCGACATGCGGCGTCCCCGGGCGCGTCAGCAGATCGAATGTCACCGGGACGAACGCCTCCGCCGTGATCACCACCGGTTCACCGTGGGTCAACTCGTCCTGGGTGAGTGCGACACCACCCTCGACCGAGTTCTCCAGCGGAACCACCGCAGCGACCACCCGTCCGGTGCGCACGGCGCCGATGGCATCGCTCACCCCGGCTGCCGGGAGCAATTCGACCTCGGGCGCGCGGCCGTCCGCTCCGTCCTGGGCCACCAGGTTGCGCGCGGCCTGTTCGCAGAAGGTCCCCTCCGGGCCGAGATAGGCCCACCGTGTCGTCACCGATCGAGGGTATCCGGGTGGAACCGGCGGTTTACCACCAGCGCCTGCGGCGCCGGGACCGGTCCGAACTACGATTTGCCTGATTCGCCAGATCGGGGAGGTCCGTTGAACGCATCGGGCCGCCACCCACCGGCCCGCCACGCGGACGACCGCGATGAGCGGTGATCGGCCGAGCCGGGCGACGATCTACGACGTCGCCGAGCGGGCCGGCGTCTCGATCAAGACGGTCTCCCGCGTCATCACCGGCGCCGGGGCGGTGTCCGCGGCCACCCGGGATCGGGTGCTCGCGGCGGTCGCCGCCCTGCACTACGTGCCCAGCGCGGCCGCCCGCAACCTCAAGGCCGGGGTCGGTGATGCCATCGGGGTGATCGTCGACTCGATCGCCGACCCGTTCTTCGCCGCGCTGACCTCGGCCATCGAGGAGCACGCCCTGTCGCAGGGACTCGGCGTGGTGGTCGGATCCACCGGCCGGGACCCTCGGCGGGCCCGCGGTCAGGTGGAACGGCTGGCCCAGCAGCGGGTCCGCGGGATCGTGCTCGCCCCGGTCGGCGGCGAGGCCGCGTACCTGGCGGCGGTGGCGCGAGGGCATCCGGTCGTCTGCGTCGACCGGCGCGCGGACGTTCCGGGCCTGGACACCGTGCGGGTGGCCGACCGGGCGGCGGCCCGCCGGGGGGTGGCCCACCTGCTGGCGCACGGACACCGTCGGGTGGCCTTCCTGGGAGACACCACCGAGGTCAGCACCATCGCCCTACGCCGCCATGGCTACCGGGACGCCTTGCGCGAGGCCGGCATCGACCCCGATCCGGACCTGGTGCTCGCCGGAACCGGCGAGGCGGCCACGGCCGCAGCCGCGACCGAGAGCTTGCTCTCGACCCACCGCGGTGGCGCGACCGCCATCTTTGCCTCGAACCCGCGGGCGGCGGTCGGCGTGGTCGGCACACTGCATCGACTGGGTCGCACCGACATCGCGGTGGTCTCGTTCGGCGACTTCCCTTTGGCAGCAGCACTTTCGCCCTCGGTCACGGTGATCGACCAGGATCCGTTCCACGTCGGACGGGCGGCGGCCGACCGGCTGCTGGCCCGGCTGGACGGCGACACCGGACCGGCGGTGGACGTCCGCCTGCCGACGCCGTTGATCCCCCGTGGCTCCGGCGAGCTGCCCCCGACCCGGCGCCGCTGAGCGCAGCCCGTCCGGAGGTGCTCGGCAGGTCAGGCGAGCAGAGCCGCGGCGAGCCGAACCGCCTCGGTCGCCGGGTCGGCGGTGCCGTCCGCGAGCAGATGCGGGACGACGGGTGGCGGCGCCTCCGCGCCGGTCGTCGCAGGCTGGGTCCAGGCCGCGTCCCTGGGCAGGTTCCGCCGCCGCCGCCGCTCCCGCGCCACCGCGGCCGGCACCGCCACCCAGACCAAGCGCACCGGCACCGGATCGAACCGGGCGCCGAGCGCGGCCCAGGCGTCCGCATCCCTGACCTCGGAGGTGAACGGCGCGATCAACACCACCGACGAGCCGATGCCCACGTTCTCCAGCGCGACGTCGATCAGGCAGTCGTAGCGCGCCTGCCGCACCGGACCCCGCAGTTCCGGATGATCCAGATCGTCGCCGGCCCCGGCGAGCCGGGCGATCTGGGCCATCAACGGATTCGTCGCGGTGTCCTGGTCGAGCAGGACAGCGCCGGTCCGGGCAGCCAACAATCGGCCGAGCGGTGGACTTGCCGCTGCCGGGGATTCCGGTGACGCAGCAGACGAACGGTTCACTCACCGCGATACTCCCGATGCCAGTCCGGTCCGAGGATGTCCATCGTCTGCGGCAGCGCGAGCGGGACACGCACCGGACGGCCCGACGTCGTGACGATCTCGCCGAGGACGTCCAGCCGTTCGCAGGCGAGGGTGGCGCCGGCCCGGCGAGCGGCCTCGTCGCGGCGTCCCACCGCGTCGCCCCAGACGGCTCGACCGGCCATGAATCCGCTGGATCCGGCGGCCGCCGCGATCTGCAGTTGGGCGGCGAATCCTTCGAACCCGACCCCGGCCGACAACAGTACCCAGGGCACGTCGATGCTGTCGTCGAGTTCGGCACAGGCGTCGGCCGCGGCGGCCCGATCGTCGGCGGTGCCGATCGACCCGGGGAATTCCATCTTCATGACGTCGACGCCGAGCGCGGCGAATCGGCACGCCGACGCGACGATCTCCCGGATCCGGCCGGCGGCCACCGCGGGATCGGCCGGATCCTCCCCCGGCAGCGGGTACCAGATCGGCTCGACGATCAGCGGCAGTTCGTGCTCGCGGCACCCGGCCACGAGATCGGCGACGATCCGATACTGCTGGTCCGCGGCCGGGCTGTCGGCCCGGAAGAACACCACCAGCTTGACCCCGTCGGCCCCGATCGCCGCGATCTTGGCCAGCGGCCAGTCCGGCTTGAGCGCCAGCTCGGCACCCCACCCGGTCGGGCTGCCCTCCGGCTGGTAGGACAGCTGCTCGATCGCCGAGATGATGCCGACTCCTGGCGGCACCGCCGCGGTCAGGATGGCCTGGCCGTGTGACCACACCGGGTCGAGCAGCACCGCGCTGGCGTGCTCGACCATGGCCGCGATCAGCTCCAGCTTCGACTCGACCACCTCGCCGAACGACACCCGGGATACGTCGGGGTCGAACAACGCAAGGTAGTTCTCCGGATGATCGATCGCCGCGACGCGGAGGAAGCCGGACCGGTCGGCCATCCGGGAGAGCCGACGAATCGCGCCGAGGGCGGGTACTGCGGTGGTCATCTGCGCTCCGTGGTTGATCGAAGGGCCGGGGTCGGATCGAACTGGATCGACCCGCAGTCATCGACATTGCGGCTGACAGCGGCATGGTAGCCGGATGAATCGGACCTCCGGCCAGATCCTCCGGCGACATGGCTTGACGGTCAAACGAAGTCGTCCTGATCCGACATGGTGGATGCGCCCGCGGCGCCCGGCATCCACGAACCAGGACACCGAACCCGCTTCAGAATCGATTCCGAAGGCCTCTGTGGTCACTTTTTCCTCCGAAGGGATTGACAACGCTGTCACACATCGGTCATGGTTTCGTTTCACACCCCCCGATCGATGGAATTCTGCTTCGCGGGCTAACAATGACAGCGCTGTCATCAGCGCCTGAGGGCGAAGGAGTCCGGTGCTCGTCATCACCCCGAACCTGACTTTCGACGTCACGGTGGCGCTGGCCGACCTGGTACCGGGTACGGTCTCCCGGGCCGACAGCACTCTCACCTCCGCCGGCGGCAAGGGCGTCAATGTGGTGCGCGCGGCCACCGCCCTGGGCGGCACGGACATCCGTCTGCTCGGCTTCCTGCCCGAGGACGACGGTGACCGGCTGGCCGACTACCTGGCGGGCGAACAGATCGAGTTCATCGGTGTTCCGTTGCCGGGTGCGGTGCGAGTGGCCACCGTCATCCTCGAGCACTCCGGGCGGGTGTCGGTGATCAACGGGCCGGGGCCGCAAGTTCCGGCCGAACGCTGGACCGCGCTCACGGACCGGATCGACGGACGCCCTGAAGCCCGGCGAAGTGATCGTCTGCTCCGGGTCGCTGCCGCCCGGCACCCCGACCGACGGCTACGCCCAGATCGCCGCGCTCGCGCACCTGCACGGTTGCCCGGTGATCGTCGACGCCGCCCCGGCGCCGTTGCGCGCCGCATTGACGCAGCACCCGGACCTGGTGTCCCCCAATCTGTCCGAGGCCGAAGCCATGCTGTTCGGCCGTACCGACGAGGTGGTCGACGAGGTCGGGCCCGACGTTCCGGCCCGGGCACTGACCGCCGCCCGCGCCCTGCACGAGGCCGGTGCGGTGCGCGCCGTGGTCACCGCCGGCGGCTCGGGTGCGGCCCTGTGCACCATCGACGGCGGTTGGTGGTTGCCCGCGCAGCCGGTGCACGTGGTGAGCCCGATCGGCGCGGGCGACTCGTTCGTCGGCGCGGCTGCGTTGGTGCTGACCGCGGGCGAGCCCGCGGTGGACGTGGTGCGGGCCGGAATGGCCGGTGGTTCCGCGTCCTGCGAGACCGCCGTGGCCGGTCGCCTGGACCCCGTCCGCGCGGCCGCCATCCGTGCCGCCATCGTGCCGGTACCGGCGTCCGAACTGCCCCGCGTCGATGCGGCGCCTGCGATGACCGGCCGCGCCACCGTGTACGACGTCGCCCGGGCCGCGGGCGTGTCGATCAAGACCGTCTCCCGGGTGGTGAACAATTCGGAGAAGGTCACCGACGAGACGCGCCAGCGGGTGCTGGACGCCGTGGCCGACCTGGACTACGTGCGCAATGCCGCCGCCCGGAGCGCTGCGCACCGGTACTGCCGACGCGATCGGCATCGTCGTCGACTCGCTGTCCGACCCGTTCTTCGCCACCCTGGTCTCGGTTGTCGAGCGACGGGCGCTGGCCGCCGGCATCAGCGTGCTGGTCGCCTCCACCGGCCGGTCCGCCGATCGCGAGCGCACCCAGGTCACCCGGCTCACCGGCGAGAACGTCTGCGCCCTGCTGCTCGCGCCGGCCGGTGACGACCACGAGTACCTGGCCGAGGCCGCCCGCAACATCCCGGTCGTGTTGGTCGACCGCGGTTGGGAGAACTCCGGCTACGACACCGTCCGGGTGCACGACCGCACCGGCGCCCGGATGGCCACCGACCACCTGCTCGCCCACGGCCACACCAGGATCGCGTTCATCGGCGACATCTCCGAACTACCGACCATCGCTTCGCGGCGCGGCGGTTACACCGACGCGTTGTCCGCGGTCGGGTCGACCCCGGACCGGGCCCTGGACCGGGCGAACTGCGCCGAGGATCTCGACCTGATCGGCGCGACGGTGGATGACCTGCTGGGCCAACCGGAACCGCCGTCGGCGATCTTCGCGTCGAACCCGCGGGCCGGCTTGGGCGTCGCCCGGGCCCTGCACCGGTCCGGACGCACCGATGTGGCGTTGGTCAGCTTCGGCGACTTCCCGCTGGCCGACTCGCTGACCCCGGCCGTCACCGTGATCGACCAGGATCCGACGCTCGATCGCCACCGCCGCCGCCGACCGATTGCTCGCCCGGATCGAGGGCCAGACGCCACTGGCGGCGGAGATCGTCCTGCCCTCTGACACTGATCGCCTCGAGGTTCCGGAGAGGTGCGGACCATGCTCCCGATCCTGATGCCGCCCAACATCATCGACCACTTCTACCGCGGTGGCGCGCCGGCTGGCGGCCCTGCGCGGCGTCGACCTGCCGTCCTCGCGTCGTCCGGAGGAGTGGCTGGCCGCGACGGTGCACCGGGCCGGCGAGCCCGGGCGTCGGGCCGAGCCGCACCGCCGACGGCGCGCTCTTCGCCGACGTGGTCGCCGCGGACCCGTCCGTCTGGCTGGGATTCCCGGCGCCGGACACCGGGCAGCTCCGGCCGACACCGGCATCCTGGTCAAGCTGCTGGACGCCGATCAGCGGCTGCCGGTGCACGTGCACCCGACCCGGCCGTTCGCCGCCGCGCACCTGCACAGCTGCTACGGCAAGACCGAGGCCTGGTTCGTGACTCGCCGCCGACGGCCCCGACCCCGCCGTGTGGGTGGGTTGGTCCGAGCCGTCGAACCGGCCGAACTGGCCCGTCGGGTCGACGCCCAGGACTCCGACTGGATGTTGGCCCGGCTGAACAAGATCGAGGTGCGACCCGGCGACGGCATCCTGGTCCCGGCCGGCACCGCCCACGCCATCGGGGCCGGCGTCTTCGTGGTCGAGGTCCAGGAGCCCAGCGACTTCTCGATCCTTCTCGAGTGGTCGGTGACCACCGCCACCCGCGACGACTCGCACCTGGACCTGGGTCTGGACGTCGCGCTGGGTGCCGTCGATCACGGAGCGCATGGACCCGGATGCGCTCGTCCACGCTGGTCACCTCACCGATCCGGCGGCGGACTTCCCGGAGCCCGATCCCGCTGCTCACGCCGACCGCCGACGAGTTCTTCCGCTTCGACCTGCTCGCGCCGGCCGACGACGACGCGGCGGCCGGTGCCTGCCGGTTTCGCCGTGCGTGATGGTCCTCGACGGAGCCGGTGACCTGGTCGGTGCCGACGGGTCGCGGTCGTCCGCCCAGCGGGGCCAGGTGCTGGGCGGTGCCTGCCGCCTTCGGCGACTGGACCGCCACCGGCGACCGTGCGCCTGGTCATCGCCCGGGCCGCCGGCCAGCTGGCCCGCCGACGTGGGACGGGGCAGCATGACCGATCCCATCCTGCTCGGTGTCGACGTCGGCACCTCGGACACCAAGGTGCTGGCCACCACCGCTCGGCGGTCAGGAGATCGCTCGTGGCGGCCACCGGACCCGCTGGGACCAACCGCTCGGGTGGCCGCGCGGAAACCGACCCGGAAGTGCTGGCCGACGCGGTGATCGCCCTGATGGCCCGGGTGGTCGCACGACGCCGGCCGACCAGGTCGGTCCGGTCCACGTCGCCGGCGTCTCGTTCACCGGGATGGCCGAGGCCGGGGTGCTGCTGGACCCGGCCGGGACCGCGCGGCGCACCCGATCATCGCCTGGTTCGACCCGCGCGGACGGGCCGAGATGGCCGCGACTGCCCGACCGATTTCCGTCGACGAGTTCGCCGCGCCGGACCGGCCTGCCGCTGCACCGCGATGGCCACCGTCGGCAAGCTGCTGTGGATGCGCTCGCGGAGGGCACTGGCTCCGCCGGCCGGCACCGTGGCTGAACGTGCCGGAATTCGTCGCCCACCGACTCGGCGCCGCACCAGCCACCGAGATGGTCGCTGGCCAGCCGCACCGGCCTGTTCGATCAGGACACCGCCGACCTGTGGCCGGCGGCGCTCGACCTGCTCGGCGCCGGACCCGGGCTGATCCCGCCGCGGGTGCCTGCCGGTACGCCGCTCGGCCGGATCGGCGCCGGCCGCCCCGGGGATCCTGCACGGGGCGGTGCTGACGGTCGCCGGCCACGACCATCCGGTCGCCGCCGTCGGCTGCGGGGCCGTCGGCGCCGACCGAGCTGTTCGACTCCTTCGGCACCGCCGAGGCTTTCGTTCGTGCGGTCGATGTCGAGATCTCTGCCTCGGCCCGCAACCGGCTGGCCGGCGTCGGGGATCAACACCGTCCGGCACGTGCTGCCCGACCGTCGAGTACTGCTGGCCGGCACCAAGGCGGGGCTGCTGCTGCGCCGTACCCTGGAACTGCTCGGAGCCGCCGACCCGGACGGCCGGGAGCGGCTGGACCGGCGCCGCCATCGACCGCTGGCCGACCCCGACAGATCGACCGGCGTGGCCGTCTCGCGGCGCCGACAACACCGACGGCGTCCTGCGGATCAGTGTCGACAACGACGGCACCGGGCCGGCGGACCTGTGGCTGGCCACCATCGACCACGTCACCGCCGGAGTCGGAACGTCTGCTGATCGCCATGGCCGCCGAGGTCGGCCCGTCCGAGAATACGGCGTCGATCGCCGGCGGCTGGACCCGAATGTCCAGCAGTCCGGCGAGCGAAGACCGCGTCGCTGCGCCAGGTCCGGTTCACGCGACCGCAGCCAGGCCGGCGCGTTCGGCGCCGCGATGTTCGCCGCGCACGCCGTCGATGCCGCCGACCGTGCTGGCCGCCGCGGGCCGTTCCGATGCCGTCGGCATCGACGAGCCGAGCGGACCAACCCCGGAGTTCGCCGCAGCCTTCGCCGCCGGGCACATGATCGAGCCGAGTGCGGCCAGACCGAACTCCGTCACCGACCGGGCCGGGGCACGTGCACCGGCCGCCACCCGAACGCCCGAGGAGACTCGCACATGACCAGCACGACCGACCAGACCGCGACCGCGGCCAAGACTCTCGCCGATATCGCGACCGAGCAGAACACGTTCGCCATCGTCGCGATGGACCAGCGCAACACCCTCAAGCGGATGTACACGGCGGTCGGCATCGCCGACCCGTCCGCAGCAGGAGATGACGGAGATCAAGGCCGACACCGTCGCGGCGTTGCGCGGGACCGCCTCGGCCTTCCTGCTCGACCCGACCTACGGCATACCGGCGCTCAAGCTGTTACCGCCGAGCGAGGCCACGGTCGGCGTGCTGGTCGCGGCCGAGCCGTCCGACCGGGGCAACGTGAACGGCGAGCCGCGGACCCACCGCGACCCGGCGTTGTCGGCGCCAGTGGGTCGCTGGATCAGGGCGGCGACGCGGTCAAGTTCCTGGTGCAGCTGCGGGCCGACCGGGTCGCCGCCCCGGGCGAGCCGGACACCACCGCCGAGGTGCTCGAGGTGGTCCGCCAGGTGGTCGCCGACTGCCGCGCGGCCGGCATCCCTTCCGTCATCGAGAACCTGATCTTCCCGCTGCACGGCGAGGACCCGGCCACCCCCGAGCAGAAGGCGGACCGGATCATCGAGGCGGCCGTGCTGCTCGACGAACTGCAGCCCGACCTGATCAAGCTGGAATACCCGGGCAGCGCAGCGGCCTACCCGCCGCCTGGCGAGCCTCGATCAAGGGTCCGTGGGCCGTGCTGTCGGCCGGCGTCGCGTTCGACGAGTTCGCCGAGGTGGTCCGCATCTCCTGCGACGAGGGCGGCAGTCAGCGGATTCATCGCCGGGCGGTCCATCTGGAAGGAAGCGGTCGGCATGGACCGCGCCGACCCGGCAGGAGTTCCTGGCCACCGAGGGTCGCCGGCGGCTGGACGAGTTGGTCAAGGTCATCGACGGGCGGGCACGCCCCTACAACGAGGTGGTGAACACACCGTGACACCGATTCTCAAAGCCGAGGGGCTGTCCCGGTCCTTCGGTCACGTCCGCGCCCTGGACGACGCCGACTTCGACATCGAGGCCGGGGAGGTGGTCGCCCTCATCGGTGACAACGGCGCCGGGAAGTCGACGATGGTCAAGGCGCTCTCGGGAAACCTGGTGCTGGACTCCGGCACCATCGAGTTCGAGGGCACCCCGGTGGACATCCACACGCCCACCGCCGCCACCGCACTCGGCATCGAGGTGGTGTACCAGGACCTCGCGCTGGCCCCGCACCTCGACCCGACGCCGAACATGTTCCTCGGCCGGGAGATCCCGGCCAAGGGCGTGCTCGGCTGGTTCGGCTTCATGGACAACAAGGAGATGCGGAGGCAGGCCCAGCAGGGGTTCGACGCCATCGGCGGTACCGTGCGCTCACTGACCTCTCCGGTGGGCAGCATGTCCGGTGGGCAGCGGCAGCAGATCGCCATCGCCCGCGCGATCGCCTGGGCGAACAAGGTGGTGTTCCTCGACGAGCCCACCGCGGCACTGGGTGTCGTGCAGACCCGAACGTGCTCGAGTCCGATCAAGCGGGTACGCGACCGGGGTATCGCGGTGGTGCTCATCTCGCACTCCATGCCCGAGGTGCTCGAGGTGGCCGACCGCGTCCAGGTGATGCGGCTGGGTCGTCGGGTCGTCACCTACAAGGGTTCGGAGACCAACGTCGAACAGCTCGTCGGCGCAATGACCGGCGCGCTGGACTTCCACTCGGGGAGCGCCGCATGAGCACAGCCACCGACATCTCAGGCATCGGAAGCCCCGGTCGAACCCAAGGAGTCGCTGGGCCGGCGGATCGCCGGTGCGCAGTCCGTGTGGATCCTCGGCGTCCTCGTCATCATCGTGGGGTTCTTCGCCATCAAGGGCGGCACCCGCTTCTTCTCGGCCCAGAACTTCTCGCTGATCAGCCAGAACCTCGCGGTGCTCGCGGTGCTCGGCGTCGGCATGACCTTCGTCATCATCACCTCGGGGATCGACCTGTCCATCGGTTCGGTACTGGTGTTCTCGTCGGTGATCTCGGCCAAGGTGATGACGGCCATCGGCGGTGACGGGCTCGGCGTGGTGTTCGTCGGGGTGGTCGCCGCACTGATCACCGGAGCGGCCTGGGGTTGGCTGAACGGCTTCCTGATCGCCAAGGCCAAGATCCCCGCCGCTGATCGTCACCCTCGGCTCGCTGTCCGCGGCTCTCGGCCTGGCCCAGGTGATCAGCCACGGGGTCAACATCCCGGTCCGACGCGACGTCGTTGACCGACTTCGGCATCTACACCAGGTTCCTCGGCATTCCGGCGCTGCCCTTCGTCGCCCTGATCGTGGTCATCATCGGCGGGATCGTGCTGCACCGCACCAAGTTCGGCCGCTACACCTATGCCATCGGATCGAACGAGGAAGCGGCCAAGCGGGTCGGCATCAAGGTGGACCGGCACCTCATCACCGATCTACGCGATGACCGGTTTCCTGGCCGGGTCGGGCGCCATGCTCTACCTGGCGCAGTTCAGCACCACCACGATCGCCGGCCAGTCCCTGACCAACCTCAACGTCATCGCCGCGGTGGTCATCGGCGGCACGTCGATCTTCGGCGGCTACGGCTCGATGTTCGGCACCGTCGTCGGCCTGTTCATCCCCGCAGTCCTGCAGTCCGGATTCGTCATCATCGGTGTCGATCCGTTCTGGCAGGGCGTCGCCGTCGGCGCCGTCCTGGTGGCCGCGGTGTACGTCGACCAGACCCGCCGCGCCGCCGCGCTGCGCGGCGCCCGAAAGTCCGGTCGGCTCAGCAAAGCGCTGGGCCGGAAGAGTTGAAAGGAAGTGCAATGAAGCGTTCCTCGCTTCTGCGAGTCGTCGGCGGTGCCACCGTGGCACTGCTGGTGCTCGCGGGCTGCTCGTCGACCAAGCCGACGGACACCACCACCTCGGCCGCGGCCGGCACCACCACGGCGGCAGCCACGTCGGCCGTGGAGTCCTCGCGCCGCCGGACCGCCGCAGGATCGGAAACCGCCGCGGATCGGAGACCGCCGGTTCGGCAACCGGCAGCGCCATTCCGGCGCCCACCAAGGCGTCCAAGAACTACAAGATCAGCTTCATCCAGGGCGTCACCGGCGACAACTTCTACATCACCATGCAGTGCGGGATCGAGGCACAGGCCAAGAAGCTCGGCGTCACCGTCGACACCCAGGGCCCGACCAAGTTCGACCCGACCCTGCAGAAGCCGATCCTGGACTCGGTGGTCGCCGGCCAAGCCGGACGCGATCCTGATCGCGCCCGACCGACGTCAACGCCATGCAGGCACCGCTGGCCGCGGCGGCAGCCTCCGGCATCAAGATCGTGCTGGTCGACACCACGGTCACCGATCCGTCGTTCGCGGTGTCCCAGGTGGCCTCCGACAACGTCGGCGGCGGGAAGGCGGCCTTCGACGCCATCAAGCAGCTGGCGCCGAGCGGCGGCAAGGTGCTGGTCATCTCGACCGACCCGGGTGTCTCCACGGTTGACGCCCGGGTCAAGGGCTTCGAGGACGCCGCCAAGGCCGATTCGACGTTCAACTACCTCGGCGTGCAGTACTCGCACAACGACCCGGCCACCGCCGCGCAGCTGGTGACCGCGGCGCTGCAGAAGGACCCCGACATCGTCGGCATCTTCGCCACCAACCTGTTCTCCGCGCAGGGCTACGGCCACCGGTATCCAGCAGGCCGGCAAGAAGGACCAGGTCAAGGTGGTCGGGTTCGACGCCGGACCCGACCAGATCAAGGCGCTGAAGGACGGCACCGTGCAGGCCCTGGTCGCCCAGCAGCCGGGCACCATCGGGACCGACGGCCTGAACCAGGCCGTGCTGGCCCTCGACGGCGGGCAGGTGACCCCGAAGATCCAGACCGGGTTCTCCATCATCACCAAGGACAACGTGGACACCACGCAGGACGCTTACAAGGCCAACTGCTGACGTTCCCGGTTGTTCTACACCTCCGAACGCCGGCGGCCCCACCACAGGGCCGCCGGCGTTCGGCGTCTCATCGAAGCGCCCCGAGCCGCTCAGAGCTGGACAGCCGCGTCGGCCAACTGGGTCTGGATCCACCGGGCCGCGTCCACGGAGCGACCGGTCGGTCAGACGTCCCGCCGCACGGTCGCCGCCGAAACCGTAGTGGCCACCTACGGGACGGAGTCGATCGACGAGCTCTACCACGAGCTGCTCGACGACTCGATCAACGCCGGACAGGTCGACCTCGCCGTCCTGGTCGAGGCCTGTCCGCAGGACACCGCTCGGTAGGGCCTGCGCACAGGTCCTGAGCTAGGTTTCGGGCAGCCGGCAGCGACACGGGGGGTCGGCTCGGCGACCGCGGCGACAGGGATCGAGACAGCCATCGGCTTATGTTCGCCGGTTCGGGTTGGTGCCGCGCTTGAGGTTGGACTTCGTGGCGGCTTCAGGTTTGCGGTTCCGGCCGGGGCCGTTGGTTCCGGCCGGCCGCAGCGGTGAGGGGCGGTTCGGGCCGGGTGTGTTGCCGCGCTGCCATGCTGGTGGCGGGTCGGGTGGTTGGTAGGACCCGGGTCGCAGGTCCCATTCGACACCGTCGGCGGTGAGTGTGCCGGCCAACCGGTCGCGGTGGACGATGGTGTGGTGGCGGCCGCACAACAGGGCGGCGTTGGTCAGGTCGGTGGGGCCGCCGTCGATCCAGTGGACAAGATGATGCGCGTCGCACCACGCCGCGGGGGCGTCACACCCGGGGAAAGTGCAGTGCGCAGTCTCGGAGCCACAGGGCGCGGACCTGGCCCTTGGTGAACAGCCGCTGTTCGCGGCCCTGGTCCAGGATCTCCCCGGTGCGGCCGAGCGACGACCGGGATGATCACCGCGTCGCAGGCCAGCTTCCGGACGGTGTCACACCCGAGCAGGAGGCCCTGGCCGACGGTGCCCAACACCCGGGCCGCGCCGTACTGGGCGGCCAGGGCCTGGAAGTCCAGGGTCAGCATCAGCACCGCTTTGGGGTTGCCGGTGGCATCTCCGGTGTCCGGGTCGGTGACGGTCACCGACCGGCGCAACGCTTCGATCAACGCTTC
The DNA here is from genome assembly GCA_963706185.1 of uncultured Actinomycetota bacterium. Taxonomy (GTDB): domain Bacteria; phylum Actinomycetota; class Actinomycetes; order Mycobacteriales; family Nakamurellaceae; genus Nakamurella. The sequence goes on from CAVPLZ010000010.1 coordinate 56,651, forward strand.
GCCGCGCCGCCGGCCGGGGGTGCGGGTGTCGGGTTCGCCGACCGATCGACCGTCGCCGTCCTTGGCCACCCTGGGTGCGGACAGCGGCCCGATCGCCGCTTCCAGCACGGAGCGGCCTTCGTTGTCGGTGGTCACCTTGTAGTCCCAGACACCCGGTGAGGTTTCCCGGCCGGGGGACAGGTCGATCTGCCGGCGGCACTTCTCCTGGTGTTTCTCGAACTCGCCGTCCTCACCCCAGCGGGCCAAGATTTCCTGCTTGAGGGTGCGGACCGCGCCCGGGCCGAACGTCGCGCCCACGTCCAGCAGCTGGGCCAGCACCTCCGGTTTGGCCTCGTCGGTCAGGTCCGGGGCCAGCTTGTCGAACTCCTCAGCCGACCACCACCGCGGTGCCCAGGTCCACATCCGCGGTGAGCACCGAGTCGGCGGCGTCGGCCAGCTCCGGCCGGCGCAACAGCTTCGCCGCCTTCGCGATGGTGTACGCGTCGCGCCGCACATGCCAGCCGTACTCGGCCACCCACTGCGCCGTGTTCCCGCACTGCGAAGCTTCCACCACGCCGCGGGCTTCGGCGTCGGCCACGACCGCCGCCAACTGGGCCGTGCTCAAAGCAGTCAGTTCGGCCAGGTCGCCGACCAGGTCGCCCAACTCGCCGGACGGGCATTGGTAGCCGACGGTGTGCAGATCCCGGGTCACCTCGCGGCACGCGGCGATGACCTGCCGCCGCTCCGCCAAAGATGCTGCACCCGCTGCCATACCAAAGAACGCTACTCAGACGGTCCGACAGTGCCCCGGCCACGACCGGGGTTATCCACACGCCCGGCCGGTCACGATCCGATCACCGTTCCCGGGCGCTCCGCTGCCACGAACTGTCAACCTCAACAGCAACTCTCAACCTTGCGAGGATCAACTCGACGCCTTTGGGAACAGAGTGACAGGAGACGGCCCGGTCGAGCCGAGCGAAGCGAGGCCGCCAATAACACGTGGATGGCGCCTCCCGATTTCAGGAGACGCCATCCACCATCCTCGTATCGCCAGTTGATCCTCGCAGAACCCGAGATCAAGACGCCGATGGTGTCTCTCCCGATTTCAGGAGACGCCAACCACCATCGTCGTATCGCCCGTTGATCCTCGCAACACCCGGGATCGGCCATCCTCGTCTCGCCCGTTGGTCCTCGCAGAACCCGGGACCGTCTGGACTGCGCGGCACACTCGGCAAGGGCGGCTCCGGCGGTCAGCGATCGAGGGTGACGGTGAGGTCAAGGTCGTAGTAGCGGGTCTCGCCGGGGTGCAGCTCGGTCAGCAGGCCGTGGGCCCGGGCATCGGCGCGGCCTTCCATGGTTGCCGTCGTGCCCGGCTCGATGCCCAGGGCATAGGTCCCGGACCGGGCGCTGACCCATTGGAAGACCTCGGGCAGCGCCCGCGGGTCGACCGTCAGCGCAGCGGAGATGCCGAGATCTGCGTTGCGCACGGTGATCTCGCCACTTCCGGCCGGATCGAGGTGATGCCGGAACACCCGCTCGGGCAGGTTCGGCGTCGGCGCCGGGATCGTGGACCAGGATTCCATGGCGGCCCGGGCCCACTCGTCACGCGGCTCCGGCCCCGACCCGCCACCCGGCATGGTTACCGTGGTTCCGCTGTCGACCAGGGGATAGCCGAAATTCATGTGGTACAGAACCATATGGGGCCACGGCACGAATCCGGCGTTGGCGATCGCGTCGCGGATGCGCAGGGTAGCCCCGCCGAGTTCGATCGAGATCGTCCGCTCCCACAGCAGGTCCTCACCGAACAGCCGCCACTGCCGCATCCAGCCGGCCACTTCCAGGGTGTACTGCCCGTCCCGCCATTCGGCGGCGGATCGCACCCCGGTCGCCGCCAGTTCGGACGCCCGACCGTGCTGCGGCAGGTCCTGTCCCGCGTCCTGGTTCGGCAGCCCGTACTGGTCCAAACCACACGTCGTCAACAACCCGGCACCGAATCGGCGGCCGAAACCCTCCGCCCCACCCGCGGATCCGGGAGCGGCGAGGGCCGGAGTGGAGAATCCCAGCGGCACGCCGCGGAAAGAGACGTTCCCCAGGTCCATCCCGCGATCAGGCAACACCTCGACGTCGAACCCATCGGCCGCCGTCAGCCGGAGGCGCCGGCCACCCGGCGTAAGCGTGTACTCGTCGACCCGGGCGAACTGGGCCGGGTCGACCGCCCGGTGCCGCAGGTAGGAACGATCGGACCAGCGAGGGGCTGCGGTGTCCACGTCCCGCAGCGTAGTGGCAGCATGCGGGCATGACCTCCGGGCCGGTCGGCGCGCTGCATCACGTCGAACTGTGGGTACCCGACATCGAACGGGCCGCCGCCGTCTGGGGCTGGTTGCTGCCGGAGCTGGGCTACCGGACTTTTCTCCAGTGGCCGGGCGGCCGCAGTTGGCGGTTGGGGCCGACGTACCTGGTCTTCGAACAGTCACCGGACCTGACCGGCGAGACCCACGACCGGTGCCGACCGGGGCTCAACCACCTGGCGTTCCACGCCGGCGACCGGCCGCGGGTGGACGAGCTGACAGTTCAAGCCCAGCAACACGGCTGGACCTTGCTGTTCCCTGATCGACACCCACACGCCGGTGGCCCCGACAGCTACGCGGCCTATCTGGCCGACGACGACGGCTACGAGATCGAACTTGTCGCAACCTGACGTCAACCCGGTTCGGCTCGTGTCTCAGCCGGTCGTCTGGCCCATCTCCGGCTCCTGCGCCTGTAGCTGCGCCAAGCGCTTCGGATCCTGCACCTTCATCCAGGCGACCAGGTCCTGGAACGGCACGCACTCGGTGTGCGGCTTTCCGCAGGTGGCCAGCACGAAGTTGCCGATCGCGTCGGAGTAGGCGTTGTTGTTCCACTGGTTGAAGTGGTTGCCCAGGATCAGCGGTGCGCGGTTGCCGTTGAAGGCGTCGTTGTACATGTCCTGTAGGTCGCCGGCACCTGCTGCGGAATCAGCTTTCGACTGCGCCGGATCGACGTCGGCCGACGCGTTCTCCTGGGAGTACCAGAAGTTGTAGTCCATGGTGATCTGCACGTGTTGGGTGCGCTTGGCCGCATCCACCGGCGAGCCGGGCCCCAGGGTCCCGTGCATCGGGTACTCGGCCATGCCGATCTGCCAGATCTTGTACTTCGGCGACTGGGTCGGCCAGGAGATGCCGCGCCTGGTGAACGACGAGTCGTAGACCATCTTGTGCGCCTGCAGCGCCGGGAACAGGTCCTCCTGGGTGCCCTCCAGACACGGAGTCCGCTCGCCCTTGATGTCGGCCGCGGTCAGGTTCAGCTTGTCCGACGCCGGCAGATCTGTTGTTGGACCGGTAGTTCTTCAGCATCGAGAAGAACTGGTCCAGTTCGGTGTTCCAGTCCGCGGTGGTCCAGTTGTTGCCGCCGGAGGGCAGGCCGGCGCTCTGGCAGAAGTGGCCGTTGAAGTGGGTGCCGATCTCGTTGCCGGTGGCCAGCGCCGTGTTGAGGTTGTTGATCTCGATCGGCAGGTCGGCCGGCGGTGTTCCAGCTGATCTCCGAGGTGCCCGGGTCGTAGAACGGTGGGTGGTAGTGGTCTTGGTCTGGTCCGACGAGCAGGTAGGTGCCGGACAGGAAGCCGGTGAACCGGAACGGCACCTTCTTGGCGATGCCGAACCAGTACTGCCACTTCTCGTCCCAGCCGACGCCGTCGAAGCTGACCACGATGAACTGCGGCGGGTGCTCGCCCGCCTTGAGCTTCGTGGGGACGAAACCGTCGGGCAGCGCGACCCCGTCCTTCGGGTTCAGGTATGCGGCCGGGTCGCTGGTCGCGGTCGCCTTGGTGGAGGTCGCAGCCGAGGACGAGGAGACGCTGGAGGACGACGAAGGTGACGAGCCCGGCGTCGACGAGCCCGCCGAGTTCGACCCTGATGGCGACCCGGCGGTCGAACTGTCCGATGATGCCGCGGACGTTCCGCCGCTGGGGCCTACGGTGACATCGCTGGTCACCGTCGCCGTCGACCCGGCATCCGTACTGCTGCAGGCGGTGACCGCGAGCGCGGCCGCCACGAACAGACCGGCAGCAGCCAGCCGACGCCGACGTCGTCCCATGCGCGAAGCTCCCGTCCAGTGATCAACCCGTTCGTCTTCAGGACGCATCGGACCGGCGATCGTTGCTGTTGCCCACCATCTTGCAGACAGCCCTCGCTCAGTAAACGCTCCGAAGACCTCTTTCCCGACATCGGGGCGAGATTCGCCCGCCGCGGACAGCCCGATCCCATCCCACGCACATCCCCCGGCCTCTACCCTTGACCGGCCATGACCACTGCGAACACCGAGTTCCTGCCGTCCGGCAGCGCCCCGACCCCGCGCCCGGAGACCCCCAGGTCGATCCGCTTCGAGATCGTCCTGGTGTTCCTGATCACGCTGGGCACATCCGGGCTGCGCTCGCTGATCGATCTCATCGATGCCCTGCTCGCGCCGATCCCGCTGGCCTCCCAGACCGTCGCCATCGTGGTGCCCCAGGCCAAGGCCAGCACCCTGGACCTGATCAAGCAGCTGCTGTCGATCACCACCGGCCTGGCCTGGGGCGCCCTCGGCCTCTATCTGCTGTGGCGCGCCGGGGTCAACATCCGGGAGCGACTGGGCCTCGACCTGAGAAGGCCGGCCAAGGACCTGCTCGCCGGGCTGATCCTGGCCGCCGTCATCGGCATTCCCGGGCTGGGCTTCTACCTTCTCGCGCACGCCGCGGGGATGAACCTGACCGTCGCGCCGACGGTGCTGAACGACGTCTGGTGGCGGGTGCCGATCCTCGTTCTCGCCGCCATCGCGAACGGCTTCCTGGAAGAAGTGCTGGTGGTGGGCTACCTGCTCACCAGGCTCGAACAACTACGGGTCAACCGCTGGGCGGCGCTGGCCATCAGCGCCGTGCTGCGCGGCAGCTACCACCTGTACCAGGGATTCGGCGGTTTCCTCGGCAACGCCGTGATGGGCCTGGTATTCGGGGCGTACTGGCAGCGCACCCGGAGGCTCTGGCCGCTGGTGATCGCCCACTCGCTGATCGACATCGTCGCCTTCGTCGGCTACGGCCTGCTCAAGAGCCACGTCACCTGGCTGCCATGAGATGTTCGGTCACCGCCGCGGTGACCAACGCGGTGGTCTGGCCGAACGCGCGGTCCCGGCCGTACCGGTCGATCAGCGACACCGCGGTGACGCCGGCCGGCAACACCACCGCCGGGTCGACCTGACCGGCGATCACCAGCACCGGCACACCGAACCGGGCCGCGCGGTCGATCACCCCGCCGACCACCTTGCCGTCCAGCGATGCGCCGTCCAGCCGTCCCTCGCCGGTGACGACCAGGCCGGCCCCGTCCAGCGCGGCGTCCAGGTCGACCAGGTCGGCGATCGCCGCGAACCCGTCGACCAGCTCGGCACCCAGCGCGGCCAGCCCACCGGCCAGCCCACCGGCCGCCCCGGCCCGCGCCAGCGTGGTGACATCGACGCCGAACCGGTCGAGGTAGTAGTGCGCGGTCCGGTTCAGCCGGGTGGTGAGCCGCGACGATCGCGTCCGGCATCGGCACCCTTCTGCGGACCGAAGACCGTCGCCGCGTCGACGAAGGCGGTCGTGACGTCCGCGCACACCCGGACGGATACGTCGCGCAGCGGGTCATGAGAGGTGAGCAGCAGGGCCTGCACTGCGCCCAGCCCGCCGTCCGTGGTCGCCGAGCCGCCGGCGCCGACGAGGATCTCGGTGGCCCCGGCCGCCATCGCCTCGGCCAGCAGTTGACCGGTCCCCCGCGTCGTCGCCGACTCCGGCGCATTGCCCTCCCGCCCACCGGCCAGCACGCAGGCCGGACGCCTCGGCCATCTCCAGCACGGCCAGGGTGCCGTCCAGTCGCCAGCCGGCGCGCACCGGGTCGCCGAGCGGGCCGGTCACCTCGGACCAGCGGTTGGCCCCGCCGAACACCTCGAGGGTGCCTTCGCCGCCGTCGGCCAGCGGGCAGCCCCGCGTCGTACCGCCGAGGGCATCGACGGCGGCGGCGATCGCGTCGACGACCTGCCGCGCCGTGGCGGTCGACCGGAACTTGTCCGGCGCGGCCACCACCACGCACGCGTCCGCGCTCACCGGGATTCCGTCGGCCCGGATCAGCGCAGGGTGAACTGGCGGCCGAGCAGGCCGTCCCGAGCGCGGCGTTCGGCCGCGGTCAGCGGTTCGGTGGCCGCCGCGGCGTGGTCGAAGCGGTCCCCGAAGGCCGCGGCCGGCTTCTCCCATTCGGTCGGGTGCGCCTCGCGATCCAGGTCCCACACCGGCACCAGCCGGCCGTGGGCCCGGAAGCTCCCGACGTACCGCGAGCCCTCGCCCAGGTCGATCCGATCGGCCGCGGACAGTCGGGCCAGCGCGTCCATCACCACCGACTCGTCCTCGGCCCGCACCCACCGCAGGTGCGCCTTCTCGCCCGCGTCCACCCAGTAGGCGCCGACCAGATCGCCGAGCCGGGCCGTCGGCATGATCGCCGAGTTGGCCCGTTCCAGCTGCACCGCGACGTCGCTGCCCGGCTCCGGCTCGGTCTCCAGCCACCAGCCGAAGCTGTCGTGCACGGTGACGTCCAGCGGCTCGTCGATGACCAGGTCGCCGAAACGTTTGCCGACGGTCGCCCGGCCGACTGCGGGCAGCACGCTGGACGGTGCGGCGGCCAGCGCCCACTCCAGGGACGGCGGCCAGATCGCGGGACAGGTCACCGGAGTGGGTCTGGACCTGCAGACCGAGCAGGACCGAGCCGTCCTCGCGGGTCAGCGCGGCGGCGGCGCCGGGCAGCACGGTGCCCAGGGTGACGCTCGGGACGTCGTCCGGCGGATCCAGCAGGGTCAGCGGGGCTGTCGCCGACGGGACGAACTCGCGCAGGGCGATCAGTTCGGTCTCCGCCGCCAGTCCCGCGAACGGCCGGGCGACGATCATGTCAGCGGCGTCGGACGATCCGTGACATGCCTTGTACCTGCGGCCCGAGCCGCAGGGGCAGGGCCGACGGGGGTTGTCCACCTGGTCGGGTCGGTCGGGGGACGGCCGGTCGGCGGTCGCGACGGCACCGGCGCGCTGCTTGGTCTTCTTCGCCACGGCTTCACGGTAACCGAACCGCGAGGACGGTCCGGCCGCCTACCGACCCCGGGCAAACCGGTCCGTCGGTCGCGCCAGGGCACAGGACCGGACCCAGCGCGTGAAAGGGGCGTGAGCACAGGGGATGTGACGGAACAGCCGGTCGGCCGGTTGGTTCGTGCGGCATCGGATGGCATAAGGTGACGCGCTGCGGAACACCGGCCGCCGGCCGGCCCGCAGACCCCTCCGGACCACGTCGTCGGTGACCAGCCGCGCGCGGACCCGACACCACTCGCAGGACGAAGACTCACCGTGGCGCTCGACGAGCGGATGGTCGCCGGTTCACCCGAACCGGCCGATCTCGACCAGGGCTGGAACTCCATGCCCGGCAACGAGGTTCGCGCTGCGAAGACGGACCCACGGAGCGAAGACGACGGTCCAGCCGCGCCGCGGAGCGCCGAGCACCCGCGCCGACCGGACCGGACCGGGTCCGGACGACGACCCGATCACCCAGGAGTTCGCGCTGCCGCCGTTGCCGGTGTTCACACCACTCCCGGTGCTGGCCTCCCGGCCCGTGGTCATGCCGCCGATGTCGGTGCGCCCGGGCCGGCATGCGGCGCCGGCGCCCGATCGGACAGCCGACGCCGAGCCCGACCCGACGGTGCGGCCGGCTCGCACCGCGCCGGCCGGCCGGCCTGACGGTGCTGCTGCTCGGCGCGACCGGCTCGGTGGGTGCCGCCATCGCCGCGGCACTGTCGGCGGCCGGACATCGGCTCGTCCTGCACTACGGCGGCGGGACAACGGCAGCCGCGGAGCTGTTGGCGGCCCTGGACGGTGACCACCAGGCCAGGGGCGCCGACCTGGCCGACCCCGCCGCGATCGCCGAGCTGATCGCCGGAATCGACGACGAGGTCGGCGGCATCGATGTGGTGATCGACGCGGTGGCCGACCGCACCCCGACCGCGACGATCGACAGTGGCCGCCAGGCCTGGGCCGATTCCTGGTCGTCGGTGCTCTCGGTGGACGTGCTGGGGACAGCTGCCGTGGTGCATGCCGCGGCCGCGGTGTTCCGGGCCCGCCGTCGGGGCGGCCGGATCATTCTGGTGCCGGCGCACGGCCGACCCAGCGACGGTCCGGCCGACCTGGCCCGGGAGGCGGCCGCGGCGGCCGTCGCCGCGCTCGGTCGTGGACTGGCCCGCGAGCTCGCGCCGCACGGTATCGGGGTGACCACGGTGACCGCCGGTCCGGCCGCGGCGTCCGGCTGGGCACCGGAGGATCTGGCGGCCACCGTGGCCTGGCTGGTTGCCGGGCCGGCGGCCGCACTGCCCGGCGCGGTGTTCAGCGTCGAGGGCTGAGCACCTGCTCGCGTGCGGGTCGGGGCCGGGCGGGGCGACCACCCATCCCGGCGTAGCGGATCCGCCCGCGGCCGCCATGGCCCGACTCCAGCGCCGGAAGCAGCAGCCGCGGCCAGACCGGCCACCACGGCGGCCAGCACGTCGACCGCGAGGTGCATCTCGACCGTGTCGGCGATGGCCTGGAGGCTTCCGCCGAACGCCCGGCCCAGCGTGAGCAGCACGAACACGCCGTTGGCGATCCAGGCCACCACCAGGCGAGGACCAGTCGGCTCGACCCGCGGACGCGCCGGCCGGTCCGGTTCGTCGTCGAGCGCGCGCGAGCCGGCCGTCGACCTCGGCGAAGATCTGACCGGCGCCGTAGAGGTTCCAGACCGGGACGACCAACCGGGCCAGCACCTCGGCCGGCCGCCGGGACGGCGCCGAGACCGGCCAAGCGGTCGGCCGCGCCGTGGGCGCGGACCAGCGACGGGCAGGGCGAGCAGCAGGGTGACCACGCCGACCACCGCGGCCGCCACACCGGCCACGGCGACCAGCACGTCCGACGACGTGCACCACACCGGCCGGGAGCACCTCGGTCCGGCCCCGGAGCAGTCAGCAGCCCAGCGCCAGAGTTCGGCGCCGGCGGCCGCCAGGCACAGCACCGCGCAGATCAGGGCGGCCCAGGTCAGCACCTGTAAGCCGCGGCGCGGTGCCGCGCTCTGGCCGCTCCCCGCGGTGCGGCCGGCCCGGCGCCAGATGACCGGCGGAAATCCCCAGGTCGGGTGATGGGCGCCGTAGGTCGGTGGCCCCTGATACGGGCGCGGCCGGGTCGGCGCCGGGGGTCGGGGGACGCCGGCCGGCGGATGCGCCACCCATCGCTGCACCGGGAGCGGGTAGCCGCAGTAGAGGCAGGTGGTGACGCCGCGCGGGCAGCGGCGGCTGAGTTCGCGCGCAGCGGCGGCAGCGCAGCTCGGGGGCGGGAGCCGGCCGCCACCCGGAGGAGGTCGGTCTCACCGGACGGTCATGCCGGTCGGCCGGGTTCGTCAGTGGGCACGGGTCAGATCACCTGCGATGGTCCGTCACCGGCGGACTCCAGCGGCCGGCCGGCCCGCGCCCAGCCCAGCATGCCGTCCACCACGTTGACCGCGTCCCAGCCGTTGGCCTCGAGGTACTGGGCGACCCGGGCCGATCGGCCGCCGGAGCGGCAGATGACGTACAGCGGTGACTCGTCGGGCACGTCGTCGAGTCGTTCGGCGAGTTCGCTCATCGGTAGGTGGACCGCTCCGGGCGCGTGTCCGGCATCCCACTCGTCCTGCTCCCGCACGTCGAGCAGCACGGCGTCGGCCGGCAGCGCGTCCAGGCGAGTCTCTGGTGTTCGTGGCCCCATCACCGGTCCATAGTGGCACCGGCCGGCACCGTTCGTGGCCGGTCCGCTCAGCGCAGCAGCCGGGACCGGCGGCGGTCGGCGAGCGGTTTGCCCCCGGTCTGACAGGTGGGGCAGTACTGGAACGAGCGGTCGGCGAACGACACTTCGGCGACCGTGTCCCCGCAGACCGGACAGGGCAGCCCGGTCCGGGCGTGTACCCGCAACCCGGTGCGCTTCTCGCCCTTGAGCCGGGCCGCTTCGGCGCCGACGGACCGGGTGACGGCGTCGGTGAGTACGTCGTGCATCGCTGCGGCGAGCCTGCCGAGTTGGTCGTCGGAGAGCCGGCCGGCGGTGGCGTACGGCGACAACTTGGCGGTGTGCAGGATCTCGTCGGAGTAGGCGTTGCCGATGCCGGCGATCACCGTCTGGTCGGTGAGGACGTTCTTGAGGCGACCGGTGCGGCCGCGGAGGATGCCGGCCAGCCCGTCCGGGTCCAGCGCGAGCGCATCGGGACCGAGCCGGGCAATACCCGGCACGTCCATCGGGTCGGCGACCACCGCCGCGGTGACCGACTTCTTGGTCCCGGCCTCGGTGACGTCGAACCCGCCGTGGACATCGCCGGAGGGGACGAACCGCACCCGCAACGCGATCGGGCCGCCCATCTTGGGCGGAGTGGCCGAGATCTTGTCCGACCAGCGGAGCCACCCGGCCCGAGCCAGGTGCAGGATCAGGTGCAGCCGGTTGCCCTCGGCCGGGGCGTCGGACGGAATGGTCACCAGGTCGAGAAACTTGCCGTGCCGGGTCGCGTCCTCGAGTACCCGACCGACCAGCGCCGAGGCCGGCGGATCGTAGGTGGTCAGCACGTTGAGCGAGGCGACGTTGACCGCGGCGATCGGCTGCCAGGCCGCGTGATCGACGAGGAAGGCCGCGAGCGCGGTGATCTCCGGCAGTTCGGGCACCGGACCAGTCTGCCCGTCCTCGCCGATATCGCCCACACCCGCGGGCGGCCGAACGGCGCAGCAGGTCCGCCCGGTTCGTGGTCAGGGGTGAACAGCACGTCGGCGCCCTCGCGCGCTGGGCCGCGCCCTGTGGCCGGGTCTCGCCGGGTGGCCGACGACCGGGACGGGTGGGCAGTTCAGGTCGCCCGGACTGTGAGCGGCGCGGCCGACTCCCGCGAGGTCACGACGACACCATCCCGAGTCGCTCGGACATGGGCCCCGGCAGAGGTGACTTCGCGGTCGGTCCGCACCCGGATCCGGTGACCGTCGGGCGCCAGCGACGGAGCGAAGGTCATGCCGGCATCGTCGAAGTCGGTCAGCTCACTGGTGGCCTGCTCGATCCGCCCGAACGGGAGGGACAGGCCGAGCGCCAACAGGTGCCCGGTGCGCGCCGGCACGCTGTAGTCCGCGGACGTCCCCCCGATGCCGATGCGCACCTGCGCGCGATAGCCAGTGGGATTGAGCAGGTGCAGCAGCCGGTCCCCGTCCGGTGCGGCCGTCGTGGTGGCGACGACGCCGGGGACGGCAGAATCCAGCACAAGGCCCGGCCGCACGCCCAGCGACTGAACCAGCGAAGTGAACAACGTTGGTTGCGAGGGCAACTCGGCGGCGAGCAGTACGGCCGAACCCGCGCCGACCGAGGCACCGACCCCGCAGGTCCGGCCATCCACATCGGCAAGCAGCGGGTTCCCGCCGGTCAGTTCCTGGAGCCAGCCCACCCTGGTCTCCTCGAGACATGCTGCGTCGCCCAGCGCGCGCACCGACGGGAAGTACCGATGGGTGCCCCGCAGCACCTCGCCGCCGGAGACGCCGAGCGCATCGGCGAGCACCGTGCACGACCGGTCCCGCAGATCCCGCTCCGGGACCGGTCCGAGCCAGATCAACCCGCCGCCGGCGTGCACGAACCCGGCCAGCCGCCGTTGCACCGACTCCGCCAGGTGCCGGCCGCCGGCCACCGTGACCACCGCCGGCAGCACCGACTGCGGATTCTGCAGATCGACCGCACCGAAACGGAACCCGGCGAAGAGCAACGATCGCCACAACGCTCTGACGCGGGCCCGGTCCGCGGTGGTCGGTCAGGTCCCCGGTCACCCTGGCCATCACCTCGCTGGCCGGGTAGCGGTACTCGGTGGCGAAGGCGTCCGGGATGAACCCGACCGCCAGATCGTCGAGTTCCTCGGTCATGTCGGCCAGCCATCGGGCGTGCCGCCGGGCGGCATGGCCGGCTCGACCGGTGGCGGCGAAGGTCAGTCCCCGCTGACCCTCCGGCCCGATGGGCGCCGCCGTGCCGTGGCGCCGCCCGGTGAAGCTGATCCGGTCGTTGCCGTCGCCGACCGGCTCGTCCAGCGGTGGATTGATGCCGCCGGCGAGCAGGTAGTAGTTGATCATCCGATTGCCCTGGGCCAGGCACAATCTGGTCTTCGAGCTCGACGGTGGCCTCGTCGTAGAGCCGGTCGAGTCCACCCCGGTAGTCGCCGGTGCCGGCTTCGAACTCCAGCGACGAGAGGGGTTGATCGCGGCCGTTGACCGCGGCCTGGATCGCATTGATGAAGTGGATGTCCGTGGTGGTCGATGACGACATGTCGCCGAGGTAGTGGTCGGAGCCGGCGATCACCCCCGGAACCCCGGCGAAGGCCTCCAGGAGCTGGCTCACGCCGATACCGAACGGGACACCGTTGCCACTTTCCGTGCCGTGGATGTTGATCAGGAACGGGATGCCGGCGATCCCATTGGCTCTGGCCATCTCGGCCAGTGCGGCGGTGTAGCGGGCGAACCGGTCCCGCATGAACAGCGGGAGATCGACCCGCAGGTCTCCGGCCCAACTCTCGGCGGGCGACTCGACCGCGCTGCGCCCGGCCGACCGGATCGGCGTGCGTCGACCGGATAGCGCCGCGCCAGGTCATCGCCGTGTTTCGTGCGCAGCCATGACCAGAACTCGGCGAGCGCTCCGTCGGTCAGGTCGGGCGAGTTGGAAATCCAGGCGAGCATGCCGATCTCGTTGTCCAGCTGCAGAGCGATGACCGGCCCGTCCGGATGCAGCCGGTCGGCGATCACCGGCAGCACGGCGTCGTACCAGCGGCGGCACTCGTCGAGGTAGGCCGGAGCCAGGTAGTCGACGGTGGCGGTCGGAGCCGGGATGCCGTCCCACCCGGTCGGGACGATGTCCGGGTGTTCGCGGTACAGCCGGTACGGCAGTCCCTCGTTCTTCAACTCGGCCATGATGAACGGGCCCGGGCCGGGCGATGAAGTGCAGGCCGTGGTCGGCACACAGGTCGATGAACGCACCCGACGTCGCGTTCCGGACGGGTGCGCCGGTGACGTCGATGCTGCCGTCGGCCAGCTCGTGCCAGAGCCAGGGGATGTAGGACGCAATTGCGGTACAGCCGAGTCTCGACGGCCAGGTCGATCCGCTGCGACCACTGCGCCCGGCGGCACCCGGAAGTAGTGGATCTTCACCGGCCAGCACCAGCACCGGGCGGCCGTCGATCAGGATCCGGCGCCGCCGGATCTCGATCACACGATCATCCTGTTCGGTCGACTCCGCGGCACCGAGTCCACTTCGAGCACGACCGGCGACCGCGCGGCCGCCACTACGTCGCGTCGATACTCGAAACTCCCGCCGTCCGGTAGCGGTTGGTCCAGCGCCACCGTGTCCAGCACACGGTCGTCGATGCGCAGCTCGCGGGGCCTGGACCCCACCGGCCCGACCGCGTACCGCACCGTCAGCGCGCCACCGGCGACCAGGGGCACGGTCACGGTCAGCCCGTCCAGACCCGACTGGCAGGACCGGGTCGATCTCCACCCGATCGCACCGCGTTGCCGGACGCCCGCAGAGGTTCTCGACCACCAGGCGCAGGTAGATGCCCGGTCCGGACGAGTACACCCGCCACCCGCCCTCCAGCGCGACCGATCCGTCCAGCACGCCCTGGTAGCCCTCGGCGGCCTGCGTACCGGTCGACGAACACCGCATCGGACGACGAGTAGTAGGTCGTCGACTGACGCGCGCCGGGCCGACGGGATCCGTTCGGTGACGCCGATCGGGTTCGCCAGCGCCAGCGCGCGGAGGAACGCGTCGGCGTCGCCGAACCTGGCCAGCGCTTCGGCGTACCGCAGATGGGCGTGGGTGTACATGATGCCGATCTCCCGGCCGAAGAACGTGCTGCGCCTCCGCCCGCTGGAAGATCCGCATCGGACCCGCCGGAGTAGCGGACCGGCCGGTCGAAGAGCCGCCCCCGTCCGGGCCGGTCAGCTGGCTGCTCGATCAGGCCGGAGATGCGCAGTCGCGTCGGCGGGGTCGAGCAGGTCCCCGGCGATGGCGTGGATCATCGGCAGGATGCTGTAACGTCAGCCCGGTGCGCCGGTCGCGTCGGGTGGACCAGATGCTCGCATCGCCCCGTCATCGTCGAAGAGTCCGTAGCCGGCCAGCACGCCGTCGACCATCAGCAGCGCGCGCATCGCGGCCGCACCCTCGTCGGCGATCCGGGTGGCCCGCGCAGCCAGCGTCCGTCGGGCCGAGAGCCGTCGCCGGCCACCGGTCAGCCCGCGGGCCAGCGCACCGAGGGCCTGCGCCTGCAGGGTGACCGTCCACGTCGAGCACAGCCGCGCGGCCAGCGCCGGATCGGCCGGCTGCAACGAGTCGTTCCAGTCGCCGTGACCGTAGGCCGGCAGGCTCGTTCCCGGGAATCCGACCGGCCTCGATCACCCTCCAGCGCCCGGCGGACATGGTCGAGCACCGGGGCGGCGGCGTCGACCGGGCCCCGTCACCGACGTACGGGACGAACTCGGCCAGCACGCCGGCATCGCCGGTGGCCGCCAGGTAATCGCCCAGGGCCAGCAGCGGCCAGTAGACGACGTCGCCGTGCGCGTCGCCCTGGCCCCAGTGGACGAACCGGCGATAGAAGTCGAAGGCCTGCGGCCAGTCTCCGCGGTCGTTCTGCGCCCGCGAAGATGCGCAGGATCAAGCCTCGCAGCTCCTGGTGCCGGCCCAGGGCCAGCAGCAGACCGACCGGTCCCTGGCAGACGTCCCGGGTTCCCCACGCCGCCGCCGGTGTACTGCTCGAGTCCGCGCGGCGACAGGTAGTGGATCAGGGCGTCGTGGGCGAACCACGGCAGGATGGCGGCCAGCTGTTCGGTCTCCCGACCGGCCGCTGTCCCCGGGGCCCGCACGGTGATCGAGTCGGTGAGGCCGGCCCAGCCGGCTCGGGACGGTTCGGCCGGCCGGTCCGCACTGCCCGGCGGAGTGAGCCCCGGGCGGATGGTCAGGGACCACTGCGTCGCGGGCGTGCCGTGAAGGTCAGCCAGGGCAGGCCGCGCGGCAGGCCATCGGCGAAGAGGCACTCGTCGCCGCCGACGTCGGTCTCGGCGGTCGGCGCGGATGCCCACTCGAACCACACCCGGCCGGCGTCGCCGCCGACCGCCACGCGACCGGCACCGGCCGTGCCATCGACGTCACGTCGAACGACAGCCGGCTCAGCCCCGTCGTCCCCGAACAGGGCCAGCTGCGCCGCAGCCAGGATCCGCACCGGAGTGGAACTGCGCACCTCCACCCGGGCGAGGTGGTCATCCACCGGGGTGGTGCTGCGCACCTCGATGCTGCGCTCGCCGATGTGGTACCACCATCGGCAGTGGTTCGGGCCGACTTCCCAGACGCTGGGGCGGTCCGAGCAGGGCCCAGTTCTCGGAGTCGGGTTCGGCGACGAAGATCCGCAACCCGTGCGCCTGCTGCAGTCCCAGGTAGCTGCGTCGCAACGACAACACCGAGCCCCGGCTGACGTGGCCCTGGGTGAGCTGGGAGACGAACGACCCGGCCATCCATGCGGTGACGGTGACCGCGTCCTCGTCGGGGTCCAGCCGCGAGGACGAGCGCATCAGGTGCCCGTGCGGCCGTAGCACCGCTCGCTGCTTGGCCGCCGTCACCAGGTGAGTGCCGTCCGCGGTGAAGGCCGCCCAGGGCTCGCCGTTCCCGTCCCGCTCCGAGCGGCCCCGGGTCCGGCCAACTCGAGAAAGGTCGGGACCGGTCGAGATCGTCGGCGCCGACCATCGGGGCCCGGTGGAACAGTGACGGCGTCGACCGGGTCACCGACCTCGTCCGGCGCGCTGCACCGGGACGACGGCAGCAGGGTCGGCCAGCGCCCGCAGCGCGTGCCGGGCGTCCTCGTCCGAGGTGGCGGCCGGGTGGTCGGCGACGACGACGCCGAAGAACCCGGTGTCGATGCTCTCCCCCGGCCCGAGGGTGATCGGTCGGTGTTGCAGCCCGGCCAGCGTGTGCTCGTGCTGCAACCGCTCGGCCGGGAGCTGTGCCGACAACCCCGGCCACGGCGATCCGTCCGGCAGGCCCCGGCCGGTCAACTGCAGGACGTCGGTGCACCAGGCGTCGGCCTCACCGAGGCAGCCGACCAGCGCCCACGGCTGAACCGGACCGGGCATGTTCTGCCGCACGCCGAGCGCGGTCCCGTGGCCGGCGACCGGAACCGGGGTCAGGTCCAGGTACTGGCTGACGTAGTACTCGTTGGTTCGCACCGCCGGATACGGCGCCAGCGCCACGTCGTGCAGGTACACCAGATCGAACGACCTCAGCTCGGTACCGACGATTGTCGAGCCGGACGTGCCAGAACCAGGCCGGCTCGACCGACGCCGGCGCGGAATCGCACCGTGCTGCGCAGTCCGCCGATCCGGGTCGTCACAGTCGGGCCGCTGCTCGTCGTGCCGCACCACGTCCACCGGCTGCGCTGACCGATCAGCGGAAAGATTTCGCTCCGGTCGCTGCGTCGCAGCAGAATGGTGAGCGGGCCGTCTTCCATGTCACTGCTCGGATACAGCAGCATGCTCGAACCCTCCGACATCCAGCCGCCGAGGTAGCCCTGATCGGGTGAACTGCGCCTGCAGTAGCCTGCTCGCTGGTCACGCTCTGCCTCCGACGGTGTCGCACATCGTGAATCGTGTCGACGTTTTGAGTACCCACAACTGCCGGGCAAGACACACCATTGTTCCGATCCCAGATGTCCTCTTCGCTGAGACGGAATCCGTTGGCTGCAATGACCATGTCGTAATTGCTTGCGGCCAGAAAGCAACGGCAATCCGCAAAGGAGCGGTGACGACGATGAGATCAACCAGGAGCCGTCGTGGCAGTCGTGCTCGCTGCCGCCCTCACCCTCGCCGGCTGCGCCGGGAGTCGGGTGGCCAAGGAGCAATGCGCGAACAACAACGCCAACGCCACCGGCTCCGCCGGCGGCAGCGCCGAGGCGCGGCGGCGGGATGATCGCGCAGCTCAACTTTCCCGTCCGACGCCGACGCCTCGGTGGGCAATCTGGTCAACTACAACCCGTACTCGCCCAAGCCACTCACCAGCACCTGGTTGTTCGAGCCCCTGATGATCCAGAACGGGCTGACCTGCGACGTCACGCCGTGGCTGGCCACCAAGTACAAGTGGGAGGGCGCGACCAAGCTGACCTTCGACATCCGCGACGGGGTCAAGTGGAGCGACGGCCAGGCCTTCACCGCCAAGGACGTGGCGTTCACCTTCAATCTGGCGAAGCAGTATCCGGCGCTCGACAAGGGCGGCGTCTGGACCGACACCTTCGGCACGAAGGCCGAAGTCGGTGACCGCCAAGGGCAATCAGGTGGTCTTCGACGTTCACCGGCAACGCCGCACCGAAGTTCCAGGGGATCCTGAGCCAGAAGATCCTGCCCGAGCACGTCTACTCGAAGGTCGGCGACCCGACCAAGTACGTCGACAAGGATCCGGTGAGCACCGGGCCGTTCAAGGTCGGCAGCTACAACGGCCGGCGGCTGGAACTGGTCCGGCGCGACGACTACTGGCAGGCCGACAAGATCAAGGTGCAGAAGCTGGTCCTGGAGGGAACGTACGACGCCTCCGCAGGCCGCCGCGAAGCTCGGCGCCGGCGAGCTCGACGCCTACTGCGGTGAGATCCCCAACCCGCAGAAGACCTTCGTCGACAAGGACCCGACCACCAACCACTTCTGGTACGCGCCCGAACGGCATCAACGTGCTCACCCTGAACCTGACCGAAGGCGCCGTTCAACGACCCGAAGTTCCGCGAGGGCCTGTCCTACGCCATGGACAAGGACCAGATGTCGCTGAAGGCGACCTACGGCATCATGAAGCCGGCCAGCCAGTCCGGCCTGAAGCTGCCGGTGATGGACGAAGATGCTGCCCGACGGGCATGGCACCCGAGTCCACGACCGTCCTGCCGTACGACCCGGCCAAGGCCAACCAGCTGCTCGACGCCGCCGGCTACGCCAAGGGCGCCGACGGTTTCCGGACCAACAAGGACGGCTCGCCGCTGGCGATCACCTTCTCCGTCCAGGCCGACTACATCGACTTCCGGGCCATGGCCGACGTCGTGGTCGCCGGGCATGAAGGCCGCCGGGCTGAACGCCAAGGTCATTGCGTCGGCAGCCGGACTCGGTCGACCAGCAGAAGAAGTCCGGCGACTTCGATGCGATGTTCGAGTACCTGCACGGCGGCTGCGACTTCGCCAGCGGCCTCGGCTCGAAGCTGACCACGCAAGCAAATTCCCGACCAAGACCACGGTCACTGCCGAACGTCGAGCGGTTCAGCGACCCGGCGACCGACAAGGCGGTCGACGACCTGGCCGGGACCACCGAGCCGGCCGAACAGAAGAAGTACGTCGGCGAGCTGGTCAACACGATGATGACCCAGTTCCCGGTGACCTCACTGATCTACGCGCCGGCGCGCATCATCTACCGCACCGACCACGCGGTGGGCTGGCCCACCGAGCAGGATCCGTACGCGCACCCGTCCGACGACCGGCTGCTCATCCTGACCCACCTGACCGCTCCCTGAACGTCAGCGATGACACGTCCGAGGTCGGCGCGATGACGCGGCAGGAGGTGACGCCGGATGAAGTACTTCGGTCGCAAGTTCGGCTTCTTCGTGCTCACGCTGTGGGCGGTGGTGACGCTGAACTTCTTCATTCCGCGATGGGCAGCCCGGCGACCCGGCCGAGCTCATGGTGCAGGAATCTGGCCGGCAAGGACGCCCAGCTCGACCCGGCCCAGGTGCAGGCGATGCGGGCCATGCTCGGCGCCCCCACCGGCTCGCTGTGGAACCAGTACTGGGAGTACCTGGGCAATCTCGCTGCACGGCGACTTCGGAATTTCCTACACTACTTCCCGTTCCCGGTGACGCAGGTGATCGGCCAGGCGTTCTGGTGGACGGTCATCCTGGTCACCTTCGTGCAGGTCATCTCGTTCGTCGTCGGGGTGCTGCTCGGCGCCTTCGCGGCCTGGAAGCGCAACAGCAAGTTCGACTCGGTGGTCACCGTCGGATCGACGTTCATCGGAACCCTGCAGCCGTTCTGGATCGCCCTGCTGCTGCTGTACTTCTTCGGCTACAACCTCGGCTGGTTCCCGACCAGCGGCGGGTACGAGGAGTCGACACCCGGCTGGAACCTCGACTTCATCTACGACGCGTTCTCGCACGCCATCCTGCCGGCCATAGCTTGCTGATCGTCACCCCGATCGGCTGGATCCTCGGGCATGCGCAACACCATGGTGCTCAACCTCGGTGAGGACTACATCAAGCTGGCCAGGGCCAAGGGACTGCCCAATCGGACGATCGCGCTGCGGTACGCCGCCCGCAACGCCCTGCTGCCCTCGGTCACCGGATTCGCGATCGCCCTGGGTGGCGTGCTCGGCGGCGCGATCCTGGTCGAGACCGCCTTCGACTACCCGGGTCTGGGTCGGCTGATGGGTGAGGCGGTGGCGAACAAGGACTATCCGCTGCTGCAGGCGCTGATGCTGCTGACCACCGTCGGCGTGCTGGTGGCCAACCTGATCGCCGACCTGCTGTACGGCGTGCTCGATCCACGGGCCAGGAGGGCCGAGGTATGACCGGCGCAGTGATGCCCGGCAGCGGCGGGGCCGCCGGCGAGCTTCATGGTCGAGGGCGACCCGAATCAGGAGGCCGCCAAGGACCAGGTCGCCGAACAGGTCGGCGCGGCCGAAAGCCGGAGACCTGGTACCAGGTCATCTGGAGCAGCGGCAAGGCCAGGGTCGGGCTGGTCATCCTGGCGATCTACGTCCTGGTGGCGATCTTCGCCCCGTTCATCGCTCCGTACAGCCCCACGGACGGCAGCTTCGTACCCCTGGACGCCGCCCAGCAGCGAACACTGGCTGGGCACCAACACGACCGGCCAGGACATCTTCTCCCAGCTGATCTACGGCACCCGGGTGTCCTTGCTGGTCGGCCTGCTCGGCGGGCTGTTCGCCACCGTGATCGCCCTGGTCATCGGCCTGGTCTCGGGTTACGCCGAGGGCACCTGGGTGGACGACGTGCTCTCGTTCTTCACCAACGTCGTCGCTGGTCATCCCGATGCTGCCGCTGATCATCACCCTGGTCGCCTACTCCGACGTCCGCGGCATCGGGCTGATCGTCGGCGTCATCGCCGATCACCTCGTGGGCCGGCGCCGCCAGGGCCAAGCGGGCCCAGATCATCACGTTGCGCAACCGGGACTTCGTCACCGCGGCGAAGTTCGCCGGCGAGGGCAGCCCTGCGGATCATCTTCCGGGAGATCATGCCGAACATGACCTCGCTGGTCGCGGCCGGTTTCGTCGGTGCCGCCACCGGAGCGATCGGCGCCGAGGCCGGCCTGGCCGTCCTCGGCCTGGGCAGCACCGACTCCGTCTCCTGGGGCACCATGCTCTACCAGGCCAATGCCGCAGGGCGCGCTGCAGCAGGGCTCTGTGACTCTGGGTGTTCGTCCCGGGCTGGTGCTCGGCATCCTGATCACCGCGATGAGCTTCATCAACTTCGGCGTCGACCTGCTGTCCAACCCGCACCTGAGAGAGGGCTGACCATGGCACTGCTCGAGGTGCGCAACCTGTCGGTCCGGTACGAACCCAACCGGCACCGCGCCGATCAACGCCGTCGAGGACGTCAGCTTCTCGATCGACGACGGCGAGTTCGTCGGGCTGATCGGTGAGTCCGGTTCCGGCAAGACCACCGTCGGCACCGCGCTGCTGCGGCTGCTGCAGAAGCCCGGCCGGATCTCCGAGGGATCGATCACTGTTCGACGGCAAGGACATCACCCACCTGAGCGAGGACGAACTGCGGCCGTTGCGCTGGCGGGAGATCTCCACGGTCTTCCAGTCGAGCATGAACTCGCTGAACCCGGTGGTGCGGATCGAGGGCCAGTTCCGCGACGTGATCGAGTACCACACCGATCTGCGCGGCGACGCGGTCACCCAACGGGTGCGAGAACTTGTTCGACATGGTCATCATCGACCACAAGTTCATCAACGCCTATCCCGCACGAGCTGTCCGGCGGCATGCGCCAGCGGGTCAATCTCGCCCTGGCGCTGGCCAACGAGCCACGATTCGTGCTGCTCGACGAACCGACCACCGGCCTCGACGTGGTGGTGCAGCACGAGATCCTGGAGAACGTCCGGCGCCTGCAGACCGAGCAGGGCTTCGCGGTGCTGTTCATCAGCCACGACATCGGCACCGTGCTCGACCTCTCGGACCGGATCCTGGTGATGTACGCCGGCAAGATCGTCGAGGAGCAGGCGGCCGCCGACCTGCTCCGGGATCCGATGCATCCGTACTCCAAGGGCCTGCTCGGCTCCTACGGCGATCCCGCGGGCCGAGACCGTCCGGATCACCTACGTCCCCGGCCGGCCGCCGGACCTGTCCACCAGGCCGCCGGGCTGCTCGTTCAACCCCCGGTGCCCGGAGGCCATCGAGCGGTGCCTGACCATCGAGCCGCCGCTGCTGCAGATCGGCATCGGTCGGGCCGCCTGCCACGTCGCCGCGCTGCAACGCCTCGGCGGCGACGGCGCCGAGGAGGTCGGCGAGCCGACCAGGGTTTTCGCCGGGACCGCAGTTCGTCAAGTCCGACGAGGACTCCCGGCGGGCGCTGACCCAGCGAGTCGCTGCTCACCGTCGAGGACGTCAGCAAACTGTACGAGCGGCGTCGCGGGTTCAAGGTCACCAGGACCGAGGCGGTCCATGACGCCTCCTTCGAACTGCGCCAGGGCGAGGTGATGGCGCTGGTCGGGCAGAGCGGCAGCGGCAAGTCCACGCTGGCCAAGATGATCACCGGGATCGAGCGGCCGACCGCGCGGGCAGCATCGTCTTCCACGGCCCGAGCGGCGAACAGGACGTGTCCAAGTTCAGCACCCGGGCCCTGCGCGAGTACCGCAACCATGTCCAGATGGTCTTCCAGGACCCGTACTCGTCGCTCAACCCGGCGAAGACGTTGGGCTACATCCTCGCCCGCCCGCTGGTGAACTACCACAAGCTGCGCGGCGCGGCGCTGCGGGCGAAGATCACCGAGCTGCTGGAGACGGTGGCGCTGACCCCGGCCGACCGCTACATCAACCGGTTCGCGCTACGAGCTGTCCGGCGGCCAGCGGCAGCGGGTGGTGATCGCCCGGGCGCTGGCCGCCGACCCCGAGCTGATCGTCGCCGACGAGCCGATCTCCAGCCTCGACGTGTCGATCCGGGCCGAGATCCTCGAACTGCTCAACAAACTGGTCCAGGATCGCGGCGTCGCGCATCCTCTACATCACCCACGACCTGCTGTCCGCGCGGATGCTCGCCGACGAGGTGATCGTGCTCAACGACGGGCACGATCGTCGAGCAGGGCCGCGCGCTCGAGGTGATCCGCAATCCGCAGGATCCGTACACGCAGACCCTGCTCGAGGCCGTGCCGAACCCGTTCGAGGAACTCCCGCCGCCCGACCGCCGAACCACAGCCGATCGGCTGAGCCGACGGCCGACTCAGCCGGCCTCCACCAGCCGGTCGAGCGAGTTCAGCACCCCGGAGCGCAGCATGCACGCCGCCGCACCGGCCGCCCAGGTCTCGTCGGGCAAGCGGCCGTACCAGGAGCCGACAATCGCGCGCGGTACTGGAGAATGCCTCGGCCGCCAGACTTTCCCGCAGCGCGTCCATCATCGGGGTGACCCGGCTGATGCCCTCCCCGGACAGGATCATCAGCTCCGGGTTGATCAGGTTGACCAGGGCGGCCAGTCCGCGCCCGAGGGCCGTGCCGGCGCGGCGGAACACCTCGCGGGCCGGCGCGACCCGTCGAGGGCGAGATCGGTGGACCTCGTCGGTGGAGGCGACCGGCCGGCCGAGCGCCTCGGTCGCGGCCACCATCACGGCGTCGTCACCGGCAATCGACTCGAGACAGCCGTGGCGACCGCATTGGCACGGTGGCCCGTCGGGTTCGACGATCAGGTGCCCGAACTCCCCGGCGGCACCGGTGGCGCCGGTATACAGAGCACCGTCCAGGACCAGCCCGCACCCGATGCCGGCGCCGATGGTCACCACCGCGAAGCGAGTCCGACGTCCGCGCCCAGCACCGAACCATTGTTCATAGACGGCAAGGGTGTTCGCGTCGTTCTCCACCACCACCGGCATGCCGACCGCCGACCTGACCCGTTGCGGCGAGATCGATTTCTCGCCAGTCGCAGGCCGGCTGAGTAGCGCACTACACCCGGTGTTTCGATCGACGTGGCCGCCGACGCCGATGCCGACACCGACGAGCTTGGACCGTGCCCCGCGCACCTTGGCCGGCAGAGTCGCGACCGCGTCCGCGATGGCCACAACCACAGCCGATTGGTCGGTCCCGTCGACGGGAAGGCGCTGCGCGACACGGATCGTCGCCGGCCATGTCCATGAGCACGGCGACCACCTCGGTGGCCATCACCTTGATGCCGATGGCGAATCGCCTGGTCGGGATCACCTGCAGCGGGACCATCGGCCGGCCCGGACCCTCGCTCACCGGCTCGGTCTCGACCAGGTAGCCCGCGTCGATCATCGGTTTGGCGAGCCTGGTCACCGTCCCTGGGACAGACCGGTCAACTCGGCCACATCCCGTCGACACAGCGGTCCGTGAGTGAGCACGGTGATGAACACCTGGCCCATCGAGCTCAGAGAGCTTGCAGGGACCCGGATCGGCCGGAGAGTCGTTCTGCCCCATCGCAGCTCCCTCTCGGCATCCGGCACTCACCTGTCAGAGTGCCCGGGACGGTGGACGAAGAAACCCCGGGAACGACGTTCCCGGGGTTGTGTATCGGTGCCGTCAGAGGGAATCGAACCCTCCGCATCGCCCGTGCTCGACTGCCGCGTTCCATTCGGATACGCCGTCTGCCGGCGGTCGAGACCGCCATCGCATCCAGGGCCGGCCTGTGTTGTCGTACATCCAATTCTAACGTCAGGAGTCGCGCCGAGCTTTCCGGATACGTTGTGATCCGCAGGACACCCATTCGGCCGCATGGACCTGCTGCCGCCGTGGTCAGCCTTCGTGGGTCGCAACGCCCCCGTCGGCGCCGGCGAAACCCTGTTGCCGCCATGCCTCGTACGCCACCAACGCCGCCGCGTTGGACAGGTTCAACGACCGACGGCCGACCAGCATCGGAATACGAAGCGTGGCCGCGATCCTCGGGTCGGCGAGCACCTGCGCCGGCAGGCCCGTCGGTTCGGTGCCGAACAACAGGACGTCCCCCGGCCGGTAGTCGACCCGGTCGTAGCGAACGGTGCCGGCGGCACTGAACGCGAACACCCGCGGCGTCTCCCCGCTGGATGTCCATGCCGCCCATGCCGCCGCATAGTTCTCGTGCACCCGCACCGTGGCCAGGTCGTGGTAGTCCAGGCCGGCGCGGCGCAATTTGCTGTCGGTCAACTCGAAACCGAGCGGTCCGATCAGGTGCAGTTCGCAGCCGGTGGCCGCGGCAGTGCGAATGGCGTTGCCGGTGTTCGGCGGAATGCGCGGCTCATGGAACGCGAGACGGAACAAGGGGGCCGACCGCGGTCAGGCCGACGGCTGGTCGCCGAGCTGGGCCCCCAGCAACTGTTCGAAGGACAGCGGCCCGGCGAACGGGTCGGTCCGCTTGCGCGTCGTCGTCCCGTCCATCGCGTCGGCCAGCTCGGCCGCGGCCCGGTCGATCCGGTCGGCCAGGGTCGCCGCGGTGTCGTCGTCGCCGAAGTCGCCGGTGGCGGCGAAGACCGAGGTCGGCACGACCGCGGCGCGCAGGTAGGCCATCAACGGCCGCACCGCGTACTCGAGCGCCAGCGAGTGCCGCGCCGACCCACCCGGTGGCCGCGATCAGCACCGGCGTGCCGTCCAGCGAATCGGTGTCGAGGATGTCGATGAACGCCTTGAACAGGCCCGCTGTAGGACGCGCTGAACACCGGTGTCACCGCGATCACCGCGTCGGCGTCGCGCACGGCCGTGATCGCGGCGGCCAGCGGCGGCGCCGGGAACCCGGTCAGCAGATGATTGGTGATGTCGTGGGCCAGCTCCCGCAGCTCCACCCACGACCACCTCGGCCGCTCGCCGCGCAGCCCGAGCTCGCGCAGCGCGGCCTGGGCCAGCCGGTCGGCCAGCAGCTTGGTCGCCGACGGCTGGCTCAGACCGCCGGAGATGACCACGATCGACGTCACCGGGAAACACCCTCCAATTCAACAGCTTCCGCCTTGGCCGCCACCAAGGACGCGTGGGTCGGTGCGTCCGGCACGTGGGCCGGCCGCAGCGCGTCCAACTCGGCGCGCAGCACCGGCACGACCTCCTCGCCGAGGATATCCAGCTGCTCGAGCACGGTCTGTCAGCGGCAGCCCGGCGTGGTCCATCAGGAACAGCTGCCGCTGGTAGTCGCCGAAGTTCTCGCGGAAGGTCAGCGTCCGGTCGATCACCTGCTGCGGGCTGCCGACGGTCAGCGGCGTCATCTCCGTGAAGTCCTCGAGCGACGGACCGTGGCCGTAGACCGGGGCATTGTCGAAGTACGGCCGGAACTCCCGGACCGCGTCCTGCGAGTTCTTCCGCATGAACACCTGCCCGCCGAGACCGACGATCGCCTGGTCCGCCGAGCCGTGGCCGTAGTGCTCGAAGCGCTGCGCGGTACAGCTCGATCAGCCGCTGGAAGTGGTTCGTCGGCCAGAAGATGTGGTTGGCGAAGAAGCCGTCGCCGTAGTACGCGGCCTGCTCGGCGATCTCCGGGCTGCGGATCGAGCCGTGCCAGACGAACGGCGGGACGCCGTCGAGCGGGCGCGGCGTCGAGGTGAACGACTGCAGCGGGGTGCGGAACTGGCCCTTCCAGTTCACGACGTCCTCGCGCCACAGCCGGTGCAGCAGGTGGTAGTTCTCGACCGCGAGCTCGATGCCCTTGGTGATGTCCTGGCCGAACCACGGGTAGACCGGGCCGGTGTTGCCGCGGCCCATCATCAGGTCGACCCGGCCGTCGGCCAGGTGCTGCAGCATCGCGAAGTCCTCGGCGATCTTCACCGGGTCGTTCGTGGTGATCAGCGTGGTCGACGGTGGACAGGATGAGCTTCTCGGTGCGGGCCGCGATGTAGCCGAGCATCGTGGTCGGCGACGACGGCACGAACGGCGGGTTGTGGTGCTCGCCGGTGGCGAACACGTCCAGCCCGACCTCCTCGGCCTTGAGCGCGATGGCCACCATCGCCTTGATGCGCTCGGCCTCGGTCGGCGTGCGGCCCGGTGGTCGGGTCGGTGGTGACGTCGCCGACGCTGAAGATGCCGAACTGCATGTCATATGCTCCTCCGTCGCCATGAGGTTGATCTGTCAACCAGTCTACCGCCCTCAACCACGGCGCCGGTGCCGCTATTCCACGGCTCTCAGGGTAGGGCCGGCGGCGCCATGGCAGGCTGGTCGGATGCCCACTCCCGGCGCCTTCACCGTGGCCGAGGCGCGTGCGGTACTGACCGACCTGCGCCCCACGATCGAGCAGTTCATCGGCCTGCGCGCGGACACGGCCGAGCTCGCCCGATCGACCCAGGGCGGGCCCGCCACGCCCCTCGGGGGGCTCCCGGAGTTCAAGGCCGCGCAGGCCCGGCTGGACGAACTGATGACCGCGATCCAGCACGCCGGCTGCCAGGTCAAGGGCTTCGCCCCGCTGCTGCTGGACTTCCCCGCCGATGTGGACGGCGAGGAGGTACTGCTCTGCTGGCTCGAGGGCGACGGCGAGCTGTCCTGGTACCACCGGCTGGACCTGGGCTTCGCCGGACGGCGCCCCCTCCCCTGACCTGCGAGGATCAACGGGCAAGACACGGATGAACTCGACGTCTGGGCGTCACTCCAGTCCCAAACCGTCGAGTTGATCCCCGCAGGATCCGTCAGATCCGGTCGGAGGGGGACTCGCAACCATGGCCCGCGCGACGCAGGTGGTTGTCCTCGGTGGCGGGTCCTGGGGTACCACGGTGGCCTCGATCGTCGCGCAGAACGCCCCGACCACGCTGTGGGCCCGGGAGCCCGGGACCGTCACGGACATCAACACCCACCACCGCAACTCCGCCTATCTGCCGGACCTGGACCTGACGCCGGCACTGCGCGCCACCACCGACCTCGCCGAGGCGGTGACCGGCGCCGACCTGCTGATCGTGGCCATCCCGTCCAGAGCGTTCCGAAGTGTGGTCGGGTCGGCCGCCGAGCACCTGCGACCGTGGGTGCCGGTGGTGAGCCTGGTGAAGGGCATCGAGCGCACGACGCACAAGCGGATGACGCAGATCGTCGAGGAACTGCTGCCCGGTAATCCCGCCGGCGTGCTGTCCGGACCCAACATCGCCCGCGAGGTGGCCAATGGCTACGCCGCCGCGGCCACCCTGGCCATGCCCAGCCATCACACGGCCGTGATGATCCAGCCGATCCTGCGCACCACGTTGTTCCGCGTCTACACCAGCACGGACGTCGTCGGCGCCGAGATCGCCGGCGCGCTGAAGAACGTCTACGCCCTGGCGGTCGGGTTCGGAGACGGCCTGCTGGCCGGCGACAACACCCGGGCGATGGTCATCACCCGCTCGTTGCGGGAGCTGACCCGGCTGGGCATCGCGATGGGCGGCCACGAGGCCACCTTCGCGGGTCTCGCCGGGATGGGTGACCTGATCGCCACCTGCACCAGCCCGCTGTCGCGTAACCACTATGTCGGATTCGAACTCGCCAAGGGCCGATCGATCGACGAGATCGTCGGCAGCATGAAGCAGGTCGCGGAGGGTGTCTCGACGAGTTCGGTGGTGATGGAACTCGGCGCCCGGTACGGGGTGGACCTGCCGATCGCCGCCGAGGTCGATGCGGTGATCAACCACGGACAGCCCGTGGAGGGCGCCTATCGGGGCCTTTTGCGGCAGGCGCCCGGGCATGAGGTGCACGGCTCCGAATGGTGACCCCGTTGCCCGCCGTCGATCCGATCAGGCCCCGAGTGGCAGCAGCCCGGGAAGTTTCTTGGCGTTCGCCCGGGCGATGACGTGCTTGCGGAACAGATCAGCCGAGGGCAGTAGCCGCTGATCGGCCGGCCAACCGAGCCCGATCTCGCGTTGGGCCCCACCGTCGCTGATCGCCAGGTAACGCACCGCGCTGTCCACGGCGTCCGGCGAGCCTTCGTGCAGAGCCGGCACCACGGCGATCCCGAGGCCGGCGGCGGCGAACCCGCGCAAGGTCGGTACGTCCTCACCGACCAGCGCCACGCGCGGGCTGAAACCCGCCTGCCGGCAGAGGGTCTCGACCTGTTCCTGCAGCATCGACGGCGATCGCAAGGAGACGAACTGCTCGTCGGCCAACTCGGCGAGCGCGGCCGCGGCCCGGCCGGCCAGCTGGTGCGTGCGGGGGACGGCCAACCACAGTGGCTCGACCAGCAGCGGATGCCAGTTCATCGCACGATCCGCCGGCCGGATCGTGGTGATCTCCAGGTCCAGCCGGTCCGGCCACACCGCCGGCGTCACCAGTTCGTCCCGTACCTGACCGAGTTCGAATCGCACGTCCGGATGGTCGACGCGGAACGCCGCCACCAGATCGGGCAGCAACCAGGTGCCCAGGGTGCGCTGGGTGGCGACGGACACCAGGCCCCGCTCGGGATCAACAGCCTGGTCCACCGCGGCCATCCCGTCGTCGAAGCGGTGCAGCAGCGAGTCGACATGCGGTTTGAACGCAGCACCGGCCTGGGTCATGCGCAGGGTCCGGCCGCTCTTCCGCAGCAGTGGCGTGCCGATCTCCACATCCAGCCGGGCCAACGCGCGGGACACCCCGGACTGGGTCAGGTAAGCGATGTCGGCGACCTCGGTCACCGTCACTCCATCGGCAACCAGCTGGAACCAGCGCAAGGCCTCGATTTCCATGCCATGACAATAGCGCAATGATCAACTGCGAAATCGTCATTTGACGCATGCTTCTGAATCGATGAAGATGGACAGGTACCACACGGCAGTGACAAGGAGAGGACAGGTCGGCCACACGGACCAGTACGGCCCGAAGGGCGAGCATCCCTTCCGCGTCACACTGAATCCAACAGGTGAAACCATGTTCGACATCGAGACACTGCGGCAATGTGTAGCCGATCATCCGGGCGATGACTGCCGCGACGCCGTGCAACACCAACTGGCCCGGCGTGCGACGCCGGCCGATCTGGCCGAGCTCGAGGACTTCCTGCGTCGCACGCCGGCCGCGCAGACCGGCGAATTGCGCGCCCTGCTCTACCGGTGAGCGCCGACCTCACCGATACCACCGTCCACACCGCGCATCTCACGGTGAGTCAGCCAACCGATCGAGGAGAATCCATCATGGTCAATGACATTCGCGAAATGTACCGGGCGCTGCCCGGTCTCGTAGTCACCATTGCGGTACTGCTGGGCGTGGCCGCCCTGCTGGGTCTGTCCACGCTGTTCCTGGCCTGACCGCGAGCGTTTCCACGAGTGCCCGCAGGTTCGGGCACTGGCCCGCCACGAGCGCCGGCACACCCTCGGGGGGTGCCGGCGTTCGCGTCTGTCTTCCGCTGACGGTGAACAACAGCCACACCGACGCCGGGAGACGCCGCCGGCTCCTTACGCTGCAGAGATGACCGACATGCAGCGACGCCACCTGACGATCGCCCCCACCACGTCGGAGCCGGACGAGTTGTGGCGAGAGGTGGCCGGCTCCGTGCTGCGCCGCCGTCGACTGGCCCAGGGGCGGACGCTGCAGCAGGTGGCGACCCGCGCCGGGCTCTCGGCCCAATACCTGTCGGAGATCGAGCGCGGACGGAAGGAACCGTCATCCGAGATGCTCGAGTCGATCTGCGGAGCCCTCGGCCTCCGTCTCGCCGACCTGCTCATCGCCGGAGCCGACCTCCTCGGTGCCGGGCCGGTGCTCCGCCTCGGCCTGCCCGGATCACGGACTGCCCCTACCCTGAGTCGGCCGTCCGGCCCACTGTTGCTGGCAGGCTGACCGACTGGTCAGGCCACGTGGCGTACGGTCTGCTTGCGCGCGGGAATGATCCGGTCGGCGAGTCCGTACGCCACCGCCTGCTCGGCGGTGAACACCTTGTCCCGCTCGGTGTCGGCGAGCAGGGCCTCTTCGCTGCGTCCGGTGTGCGCGGACAGCACCGCGATCATCTGCTCACGCACCCGGAGCACCTCCTGGGTCTGCAGGGCCAGATCGGAGATCGTGCCCTGGCCGCCGATCGACGGTTGATGGAGCAGGACCCGGGTGTGGGGCAGCACCGATCTCCGGCCGACCGTTCCAGCGGCCAGCAGGACCGCGGCGCCGGAGCCGGCCTGACCGACGCAGGTGGTGGCCACCGGGGCCTGGACGAACTGCAAGGTGTCGTAGATCGCCATGGTGGCCGTCATCGATCCGCCCGGCGAGTTCAGGTAGACCGAGATCTCCTGCGACGAAATGTCGGCGTCCAGATACAGCAACTGCGCGACAACGACATTCGCCACATCGTCGTCGATCTCGGTGCCGAGGTAGATGACCCGCTCGGACAGCAACCGGGAGTACACATCGACGATGCGCTCACCCGCCGCGGTCTTCTCGACCACGGTCGGCACGGTGTAGTGGCCCATCTCAGTACCCCAGCCCGACTCGTCCGCCGGCCCCGGCCCGCACCTCGTCGAGCGAGGTGACGACGCGGTCGAGAAAGCCGTATTCGCGTGCCTCGTCGGCGGTGAACCAATGGTCGCGGTCGCTGTCGGCCGCGATCCGGTCGACCGGTTGCCCGGTGAACTGGGCATTCAGCCGGTTCATCAGGGCCTTGGTGTATTCGAGGTTCGCGGCCTGGATCGCCACGTCGATCGCCGTGCCCTGCACGCCGGCCGAGCCCTGGTGCATCAGAATCCGGCTGTGCGGCAGGGCGTATCGCTTGCCCGGCGTGCCTGCCGAGAGCAGGAACTGGCCCATGCTCGCGGCCAGCCCCATGGCCAACGTGGCGACGTCGGGCGCGATCGCCTGCATGGTGTCGTAGATCGCCAGACCGGCCGATACGGAACCGCCAGGAGAGTTGACGAGCAGCAGGATGTCGGCCTTGGGGTCCTCGTCGGCCAGCACAACCAGCTGGCCACAGAGCCGGTTGGCGACCGGGTCGTCCACCTCCTGCCCGAGCTGCAGGATGCGGCGATGGTGCAGTTGGGTGGTCAGCTGGTCGGCGAGCGGGTCCGGGGTGACGGCGGTGGTGGTCATCTCCCCATGCTGCGACAACGGCCGCCGGGATCGGCCGTCCCGCTGCCCACAGCTGATCAGCTCAGGGCAGCGTTGGCACTCGCGGCGGTTCCACGGCAGTCCCGGGCCTGCTGTCGGAGGATGGTACGGAGCGACCCATCGAATTCAGGAGTGCCCGCATGCCCTCAGATTCCTCCGAGATCGGCTGGACCACCGTCTTCCTGGATCTCCCGGCGACGCAGGTCGCGGCGGCGACGGCATTCTGGGTCGCGGTGACCGGGGGTGAACTGTCCGCCCGGCGCGGCGACCGGCATCAGTTCGTCACCGTCGTGCCCACCGACGGCGACGCCTACCTGCGCATCCAGACGGTGACGACCGGAGGCCCGGGGACCCACCTCGACCTGCACAGCGGCGATATCTGGGCGCTGGCGCG
This sequence comes from uncultured Actinomycetota bacterium, assembly GCA_963706185.1. Classification (GTDB taxonomy): domain Bacteria; phylum Actinomycetota; class Actinomycetes; order Mycobacteriales; family Nakamurellaceae; genus Nakamurella. The sequence goes on from CAVPLZ010000010.1 coordinate 88,265, forward strand.
GCGGGCCGAGCACCTTGGTGCGACCGTGGTGTCGGACCAGCGACGATCTGGTCGTCCTCCGGTCCCCGGGCGGCTATGTGTTCTGCGCGGTCCGCTGGGACGGCGAGCACCGGCGGCCGGCACCACTGGGCCGGACCGGGGTCGCCTCCACCCTCGACCAACTCAGCCTGGACATCCCGGCCGACGACTATGATGTCGAGGCGCAGTTCTGGTCCGCGTTGACCGGCTGGGAACTGGTCCGGGGCGAACTGGCCGAGTTTCGGTGGTTGCGCCGCCCAGCCCGGCAGCCGTTACGACTGCTGCTGCAGCGTCTGGACTCTCCTGCCACCAGGGTGACCGGACATTTCGATCTGGCCGCCGACGACGTCGATCACGAAGTCGCCCGGCACGTCGCGCTCGGCGCCGAGGTCGAGCGCCGGCTGACCCACTGGACCACCCTGGTTGACCCAGCCGGGCTGCGGTACTGCGTCACCCACCGCCGAGCCTCGGCCTGACGCGAGTCAGACCGCGGCCGGCGGCAGCACCGACTGCTGCGAGGGCAGCTGGTCCTGCCGCAGCAGACCGGTCGGGCAGGTCATCCCGTTCGGGCCGTGGTTGCAGTAGCCACCGGGGTTCTTGTCCAGGTACTGCTGGTGGTAGTCCTCGGCGTAGTAGAACGGCCCGGCGTCGGCGGCCGAGCGCAGTTCGGTGGTGATCTGCCCGTAGGCCGTTCGCCGTCAGCACCTGCCTGGAAGGCATCACGGGTGGCCGTGGCCGCGGCCTCCTGCCCGGGCGTCGTCCAGTAGATGGCCGAGCGGTACTGGGAACCCACGTCGTTGCCCTGACGCTGGCCCTGGGTCGGGTCGTGGTTCTCCCAGAACGCCTTCAGCAACTGCTCGGCGTCGGTCTTCGCCGGGTCGTAGGCGATCAGCACGGCCTCGGTGTGCCCGGTGCGCCCGGTGCAGGTCTCCTCGTACGACGGGTTCGGGGTGAAGCCACCCATGTAACCCACCGCGGTGCTGACCACGCCGGGCAGCCGCCAGAAGATCCGCTCGGATCCCCAGAAACAGCCCATGGCCACGTAGAGCACCTCGGTGTCCGTCCGGCCACGGGCCGCTGGTGGACGAGCTGGAGCACGGTGTGGGTGCCGCGCACCGGGATGGCCTTGTCGCGGCCGGGCAGTGCGGTCTCGGCGGTCGGCATCTCGGCGCGGCGCGGGAAGAAGAAGCTCATGCCTGCAAGAACGAGCGCGGCCGGCCGGGTATTCCGCCGGTGACCAAGCCCCGGAGGTGACGGAATCGAACCTCCGGGGCACCATGTCTGTGATCGTGCCGAGCGACGGCGAGGCTACATGGGCACTTGGGTCGTGTCGATGGGCGTCAACGGGCACGACGTAGTCGCCCGTCGACGTCCCGGGCATCCGGGGAAAGGTAACCGTTCGAATGGCCTTGCTCGCACCGACCCGCTCCCGGGTCATTCCCCAACCGTCCGCCGGAATCTGGCCCGGCCTGTTCAACCCCCCGCATGCACCGGTCCACGCCGCGATCGCCCGCCGGCTTGGTGCACGCTGCGGTGACGTCGCTGCCCGATGACGCTGCGCTTTCCCGGACGGCAGCCGGTGGGGCGCCGGCGGCCCGACGCTGCAGGTCATCCGGCCGGACGCCTTCTTCGCCCGGCTCGGGCACCGACGGTCTGATCGGCTTCGGCGAGGCCTGGATGACCGGCGACATCACCACCGGCGGCTGGCCGGCCACCGGTCCGGACGCCATCGATCCCCGGCAGGCGAACCGGCCACCGACGAGTTCGCCGAGGTGCTGACCGTGCTGGCCACCGGATGACGTGCTGGTCCCGCGGCTCGCTGCAGAAACTGCGCCGGACCTGGCAGGCCCGCCAGCCCGACGTCGAGGACAACACGCCGGACGGCGCCCAGGAGAACATCCACCGGCATTACGACCTGTCGAACGACCTGTTCGAGGTGTTCCTCGACGCCGACCATGACCTACTCGTCCGCCTGGTACGAGCCGGGCGACGACCTGGCGGCCGCCCAGCTGCGCAAGATCGACGGCATTCTCGACCTGGCCAGGGTGCAACCGGGGCAGCACATCCTGGAGATCGGGTCCGGATGGGGCGCGCTGGCGATGCGGGCGGCCGCGAACGCGGCGCCCAGGTCACCACGCTGACCCTGTCCGACCGAGCAGACAGGCGCTGGCCGAGAAGCGGATCGCCGCAGGCCGGGCTGTCCGACCGGATCGAGGTCCGCCTCGAGGACTACCGGGTGCACGCGGCCGGCACCCCGGCGAGTACGACGCGGTGGTCAGCGTCGAGATGATCGAGGCGGTCGGCGAGCGGTACTGGCCCGACTACTTCGCCGCGGTCGACCGGGTGCTCGGCGCCCGGCGGCCGGATGGGCCTGCAGGCGATCACCATGGCCCACCACCGGCTGCTGGCCACCCGCAACGGCTACACCTGGGTCCACAAGTACGTGTTCCCCGGTGGGCATGCTGCCGTCGCTGACCGCGATCGACCAGGTGCTCGTCGTCGGCCACGTCGTTGCGGTGGTGGAGTCGCGCCGGCTCGGACTGTCGTACGTGCCGACGTTGCCGGCGTGGCGACACCGGTTCAACGAGCACCTCGATCGGGTGGCCGATCTCGGCTTCGACGAGACCTTCGTCCGGATGTGGAACTTCTACCTGGCCTACTCCGCAGGCCGGATTCGCCTCGGGTACCTCGACGATTGGCAGCTCGGGCCTGTCCCGACCGTGAACCGACGGGCGTGCGACGTCCGGCCCGAGGCGCCCGGGGCCGACGCGGTTGCGGCCGCGTTCGGGCTGCCCGGCGAGCTCGACCGAGTCTGACCGGACCGGTGGCGCGCGGCTACCAGGGCCGGTCTGGCGGCTGGACGACGAGCCGTCGGATCCTGGGCCGTCAAGGAGTCGCTGGCGCCCGCTGGACCGGGAGCACGCCCGGGTCACCGCCGCCTACGAGTCGGCCGTCGCGGCGGCCGGGGTGTCGCTCCCGGAGCCGGTGCTGGCCGAGGACGGCGACCCGGTGCGGGTGGTCGCCGGTCGGGAGTTGCGCTGCTCACGCTGGGTCGACCTGGCCGACCTCGACACCGGTCTCGACCCGGACTTCTCGGCGAGCTGCTGGCCCGACTCCACCGGGTGCCGTTCGACTATCCGGGCTCGGCCGACCCCTGGTACTTCGACGCCGGTCGGTGCAGCGGCCTGGGACGAGCTGATCGTCGGCGGACCGACGGCCGGGCCCCGTTCGCCGAACGACTCGCGGCGGTCCGCGACGACCTGCTCGGCCGAGAACGCTGATCCGCCCGCCCGTCGTCCTGCAGACCTGCCACCGCGATCTGTTCGCCGACAACGTGCGGCGCTCCGGCGACCGGCTGTGCGTGTTCGACTGGGAGAACTGCGGCGAGGCCGATCCGTCGATCGAGCTGGCCATGGTGCTGTTCGAGTACACCCGCGGCGACCCGGCCACGGTCCCGCCGGGCTGTACGCGGGCGTACCGGGACGCCGGCGGTCCGGGCCGGATCACCGGGCCCGAGTCGTTCGCCATGGTGATCGCGGTCGTCAACCACATCGGTGAGATCGGCTGCCGTCGCTGGCTGGCGCCGACGACGCCGATGACGACGCCGGCCGGGCGCTGAACCTGGGCCGGGTCGAGGAGTTCCTCGACGAACCGCTGACCGTGCAGTTGATCAAGGACCTGGCCGACTCGGCCCGAGACTGACGGCGAGGATCCTGGCCACGGCCGGGCGCAGTGCATGCAGGGGAATCAAACCGGGCGGGGCACGGGTTGGAGGAGTCGTGAAGAAGATCGGCTTTCTTTCGTTCGGGCACTGGTCCGACTCGCCGGGCTCGCAGGCCAGGACCGCCGCGGACGTGCTCGCCCAGTCCATCGATCTCGCCGTTGCGGCCGAGGAACTGGGAGCGGACGGCGCGTACTTCCGGGTGCACCACTTCGCCCGCCAGCTCGCCTCGCCGTTCCCGCTGCTGGCCGCGGTGGGCGCCAGGACAAGCCGGATCGAGATCGGCACCGGCGTCATCGACATGCGGTACGAGAACCCGTTGTACATGGCCGAGGACGCCGGTGCGGCCGACCTGATCTCCGGCGGTCGCCTGCAGCTGGGCATCAGCCGGGGATCGCCGGAGCAGGTGATCGACGGCTGGCGGTACTTCGGCTACGAGCCGGCCGAGGGCGACGGCGACGCCGACATGGCCCGGCAGCACACCGACGTGTTCCTGAAGGTGATCGAGGGCGACGGGTTCGCGCAGCCGAGCCCGCGGCCGATGTTCCCGAACCCGCCCGGGATGCTGCGGGTGGAACCGTATTCGGCCGGACTGCGCGATCGGATCTGGTGGGGCGCCGGATCGAACGCGACCGCCGCCTGGGCGGCGGAGATCGGCACCAACCTGATGAGCTCGACGCTGAAGAACGACGAGAGCGGCAAGCCGTTCCACGTCCAGCAGGCCGAGCAGATCGAGGTGTTTCGCGACGCCTGGGCCGCGGCCGGGCACCAGCGCGAACCGCGAGTGTCGGTCAGCCGCAGCATCTTCGCCCTGGTCGATGACCAGGGACCGGGCGTACTTCGGCCGCGGCGGCGAGGAACACGACCAGATCGGGATGCATCGATGCGTCGACCCGGGCGATCTTCGGCCGCAGCTACGCGGCCGAGCCGGATGCGCTGATCGAGCAGTTGCAGCAGGACGAGGCGATCGCGGCGGCGGACACCCTGCTGCTGACCGTGCCGAACCAGTTGGGCGTCGACTACAACGCGCACGTCCTCGAGACGGTCCTGACCCACGTGGCGCCGGCACTGGGCTGGCGCTGACCCCCATCCCAACGCTCAGCGGCGCGGCGGGTCAACTGTCCGGCTCGGCAACGCCTCCACCGCGGTTGCGGGCGAACGCATCCGAGATCCGCAACGGTCGCACCGGCCCGGGCAGGGCCGCCGGGGCGCCGTCCTCCAGCACCGTGCTCACGTCCTCCGCGCAACCATCGCGCCAGCCGGCTCTCGCCCTCCGAGAGCACTGGCCCCAGCACGGCCGCGCCGACGAGCAGGAACGACAGCCCGGTGAACCAGGTGACGAACGCCAACGAGATGCCGAAGGCACCGAACTGCGCATAATGGCCGGCCAGGTTCCTCGGCATCCAGAGCGCCGCGACCAGGGTGTACAGCCAGGAGCCCAGCCCGCAGATCACGGCGGTGGGTAGCAGCGGGCGCCAGCGAATCTCCGAGCGGGTCATCAGCCGGGCGGTCCACCACCAGAGCCCGATGGCGCCGAGCAGGCCGACCAGCCAGGTCAGACCCTCGCCCGACCAACCGGTGATTAGCCGACGGACCAGGGCGAGGAGCACCATCAGTACACCGATCCCGGCCACCCAGATCGCGCCCCGACCCTTGTTCTTCAGGCCTCCGCCCGGCGGGCGTCGCCACGCACGCAGGTAGACACGCTGCAACGCGGTGGTGAAGGAGACCGCGAACGCCAAGGTGAGGATGACGCCGAAGACCCCAGCCGCGGAGCGGGTCTGAGCCGGCGAGGCGAACGCCGCTTTGATCTCGTCCGAAACCGTGCCGACCAGACCGAAGCGCACCGCGAGGCTCTGCACGATCTCCGCGCGCACGTGATCGGGAACGATCGCGGCGACCACGATGATGAACGGGAACAGCGAGACGAACGCCTTCGCGGCGAGCGCGATCGACCGGTCGACGAACTCGACCTCGAGGAGCCGTGACCAGAGCCGCCCGAGCCAGTAGCGGTCGGCGTACTCCGCCGAGCGGGCCAGCAGGCTGCGGGCCTGCTCGATCCTGCCCGGCGTCGCCGCCCGGCGCCCCGCCGACCGGAACGTCGGCCGCCGCCGACTCCGAGGGTTCGGTCATCGCGAATTGAGCCGGCTCGTCGAGTTCGACTCAGCCGGCCGGTCGGCCCAGCGGCACCAGCGGGAACCCGGCGGCGGCGACCGCGGCGGGGTCGAGCACGTTGCGGCCGTCGACGATCACCCGACCGACGGCTCGATCGGCGACCTTGACCAGGTCGATGTCCGCGAACTCGGGCCACTCGGTGAGCAGCACGATCACCGCGCGCCCTCGGCCGCCGTGTACGGGTCCGGGTGCGGCGGTGATCGGCGGGTAGTCGTACCGGCTGGGCAGGTCCTTGCGTCGACCGTCGGGTCGTAGCCGCGCAGTACCGCGCCCTCCAGCGCCAGCCGCTTGGCCACCTCGAGCGCCGGCGAATCCCGCAGGTCGTCGGTGCCGGCCTTGAACGTCAGCCCCCAGAGCGCGATCGGCGACGCCCGTCGAGCGAGCCGCCGGCGGCGTCCCTGATCTTGTCGGCGACCCGGTCCTGGGTCTCGTCGTTGGAGTCCGTGGTCGCCTTGAGCAGCGGGAACGACACCCCGTGGTCGAGCGCGATGGTGGCCAGCGCCTTGGTGTCCTTCGGGAAGCAGGAACCGCCCCAGCCGGGGCCGGCCTTGAGGAACTTCTTGCCGATCCGCTCGTCGAAGCCCATGCCGTGGGCGATCTCGGCGACGTCGGCGCCGACCACCTCGGCCAGCGTGGCGATCGAGTTGATGAACGACAGCTTCATCGCCAGGAACGCGTTGGACGCGTACTTGATCAGCTCCGACGACTCGGCGGAGGTGATCACGGCCGGCGCGTCCAGCTTGTCGTACAGCGCCGGCGACCGCCTCGGCGGCGGCGCGGTCGGTGGACCCGACGACCACCCGGTCCGGGTTCATGAAGTTGCGGACCGCGGTGCCCTCCTGGAGGAACTCCGGGTTCGGACACGACCGCCACGTCGTCGCGGCCGAGCGTGCGTGGTGATCTCCTTCGCGGTGCCGACCGGCACGGTCGACTTGGTGACGACGATGGCGCCCGGGTCCAGCAGCGGGCCGATCTCGGCCGACGACCTGGTGCACGATCCGCAGGTCGGCGCGACCGTCACCGCCGTCCGGGGTCGGGCAGGCACAGGAAGATGTACTTCGCGCCCCGCACCGCCTTCTCGGCGCCGTGCACGAAGGTCAGGTTGCCGTCGGCGAGACCCTTGACGCACCAGCTCGTCCAGGCCCTCCTCCAGGATCGGCACCCGACCCTGCAGCAACGCCTCGACCTTCGCCGGGTCGACGTCCCCGCACACCACGTCGTGCCCGAGGCTGGCCAGGCAGGCACCCGAGGTGAGCCCGACATAGCCGGTGCCGATCACTGCGATCCGGCCGTCCGCCATCCGCTCTCCCGGTCCGTGTGCGCGGCCGGGCCGCGCTTGGGCACGCCGTGGCATCGTACGCTGGCGGCGGTGTCACGACCCGACCTTCCGCCGCCTCGGCAACTCCGGCCTCGCGGTCTCCACCGCCGGCCTCGGCTGCAACAACCTCGGCCGCACAGGCACCGTCACCGAGACCCGCGAGGGCATCGCAGGCCGTGGTCGATGCCGCCCTCGACGCCGGGATCACGCTGTTCGACGTCGCCGACATCTACGGCGCACCCCCGGGCCGCAGCGAGGAACTGCTCGGCGCCTGCCTCGGCTCCCGACGGGACGACGTGGTGATCGCCACCAAGTTCGGCATGGACGCCCGCGGCGCCAACGGTCCGGACTTCGGCGCCCGCGGCTCCCGTCGGTACATCCGCGACGGCCGTCGAGCACTCGCTGCGCCGGTTGCAGACCGACTGGATCGACCTGTACCAACTGCACCAGCCCGACCCGGACACCCCGATCGACGAGACCCTGGCCGCGCTGGACGAGCTGGTCAGCGCCGGCAAGGTGCGCTACGTCGGGCACTCCAACTTCGCCGGCTGGCAGCTGGCCGACGCGGCCTGGACCGCCCAGTCGTCGCGGCCGCACCCCGTTCATCTCGGCGCAGAACGAGTACTCGCTGCTGCACCGCGACCTCGAGGCCGAGCTGATGCCGGCGGCCGAGGCGTTCGGCGTCGGGGTGCTGCCGTTCTTCCCGCTCGCCAACGGCCTGCTGACCGGCAAGTACACCCGGTCCGACGCCCCGGCCGATTCCCGCCTGGCCAAGCTGAAGCCGCACCTGCTGGAGTCGGCACCGTGGGACGTGCTGGAAGGGCTGCAGGCGTTCGCCGACGCCCGCGGGATCACCATGCTGGACGTCGCTTTCGGCTGGCTGCTGGCCCAGCCCCAGGTCACCTCGGTGATCGCCGGGGCGACCCCGCCCGAGCAGGTGCACGCGAACGCCGCGGCCGCAGTCGCCTGGGAGCCGACCGACGCCGAACTCGACGAGATCGACGAGCTCGCCCCCGGCCCGGCCTGAGCCCTGGATGTCCCCCGGCCCGCGGGGAGTTAATCCCGGGTTGTGTCCGTTTTGGGCGGAATAAGTCCCCGCGGGCCGGGGGTTCTTCAGGGCCTGGTGGCAGGAGGTTTCAGCCCTGGTGCGGGTAGCGCACCGAGGTCGGGGCGACGAAGGTCTCCTTGATCGACCGCGGCGAGGTCCAGCGCATCAGGTTCGCCGCCGAGCCGGCCTTGTCGTTGGTCCCCGAGGCCCTGGCCCCGCCGAACGGCTGCTGGCCGACGACGGCACCGGTCGGCTTGTCGTTGATGTAGAAGTTGCCGGCGGTGAAGCGCAGCGCGTCCGACGCGGTGGCGACCGCGCTGCCGGTCGCGGGCGATGATCGAGCCGGTCAGCGCGTACGGCGACGCCGTGTCGACCGCGGACAGCACGTCGGTGAAGGCCCCGGCGGCCGCGTCGTCGTAGACGTGGATCGACAGGATCGGCCCGAAGTACTCGTTGCAGAAGATCTCGTCGGCCGGGTCGGTGCCCAGCAGCAGCGTCGGCCGGACGAAGTAGCCGCTCGGCGTCGTCGTAGGTCCCGCCGGCCAGCACCTCGATCGAGTCCGTCGCCTGCGCCCGGTCGATCGCCGCCTTCAGCCGGCCGAACGACCGGTCGTCGATGACCGCGCTGGTGAAGTTGGCGAAGTCCTCGACGTCGCCGACGGTCAGCGCCTCGGTCTCGGCGACCAGACTCGTCGCGCAGCGACGACCAGAGCGACGCCGGCACGTAGGCCCGGGACGCCGCCGAGCACTTCTGCCCGGAGTACTCGAACGCGCCGCGGACCAGCGCGGTGCGCAGCACGTCCAGGTCGGCCGACGGGTGGGCGAGCGACGAAGTCCTTGCCGCCGGTCTCGCCGACCAGCCGCGGGTAGGACCGGTACGAGCGCGATGTTCGTCCCGACCGTCCCCCACAGCTGCTGGAACACCCGGGTGGAGCCGGTGAAGTGGATGCCGGCCAGGTTCGGGTCGGCCAGCACCACGTCGGAGATCTCCGGGCCGTACGCCGGGCAGCATGTTGATCACGCCGGGCGGCATGCCGGCCTCGATCAGCAGGTCCATGGTCAGCGACGCGGCCAGCTGCTGGGTGGTCGACGGCTTCCAGATCACCACGTTGCCCATCAGGGCCGGCGCGGTCGGCAGGTTGCCGGCGATGGCGGTGAAGTTGAACGGGGTGATCGCGTAGACGAAGCCCTCGAGCGGACGGTGGTCGGTGCGGTTCCAGATGCCCCTGGCGTTGGCGATCGGCTGCTCGGCCAGGATCTGCCGGGCGAAGTGCACGTTGAACCGCCAGAAGTCGGCCAGCTCGCAGGCCGAGTCGATCTCGGCCTGGTAGGCGGTCTTGGACTGGCCGAGCATGGTCGCCGCGTTGATCCGGCCGCGCCACGGTCCGGCCAGCAGGTCGGCGGCCCGCAGCAGGATGGCGGCGCGCGCGTCGAAGTCCAGCGCGCGCCAGTCGGCGGCCGCGGCCAGCGCGGCGTCGATCGGCGGCCTTGGCGTCGGCTCCGGTGGCGTTCGCCGAGGTAGCCGAGCACCCGGCTGTGGCCGGTGCGGACTGACCACCTGGAACGGCTCGCCGGACGGGCCGGCGCTTCTCCCCGCTGATGACCGCGTCGAGTTCGAGCGGCTCGATCGAAGCGGCCCAGCGCCTCGACCAGGTTCGCGCGCTCGGCGCTGCCGGGGGCGTAGTCGAGCACCGGCTCGTTGATCGGCAGCGGCGGGTGGGTGATGGCGTCCATGTCGGGCTCCTTCGCGTTGATCTGCGCAGCGTGCGTACGGACGGGCGGGCGGTCGGTCAACCCTTGGAGACCATCGACCGCAGGAAGAACAGCAGGTTCGCCGGGCGCTCGGCGAGCCGCCGGGTGAAGTAGCCGTACCAGTCGTGCCCGTAGGCCACGTAGATGCGCACAGGGTGCCCGGCCCGGGCCAGCCGGCGCTGCTCGTCCGGACGGATGCCGTAGAGCATCTGGTACTCCCAGGTGTCCGCGGCCCGGCCGGCGTCGGACGCGAGCTCGCTCGGCGATGGCGATGATCCGCGGGTCGTGGCTGGCCACCATCGGGCGGCCCTCGCCGGCCATCAGCAGCCGCAGGCACCGGACGTAGGCCAGGTCGATCTCGTCCGCACCGGTGAAGGCCACCGTCTCCGGCTCGTGGTACGCGCCCTTGACCAGCCGGACCCGGGAGCCGGGGCCGACCAACCCGGCCAGGTCCGACGGGGTGCGCCTGCAGCATGGCCTGGATCGCGATGCCGACGTCCGGGTGCTCCCTGCGCAGGATCCGGCAGCACCCGCAGCGTCGAGTCGACGGTGGTGTGGTCCTCCATGTCCAGGGTGACCCTGGCCCCGGCTCCGTAGGCGGCGTCGGCGATCCGGCGGGCGCCGGCCAGCGCGTAGGCCTCGCCACCCTCGGGCACCTCGGTCGGACACCGGGAGCGCCTGACCGACCGCCGACAGCTTCACCGAGACCTCGGCGTCGGCGACCGCGCCGATCTCGATGAGCTTGTCGATCACGTCGAGGTAGGCGGCGACGGTGGCGTCGGCCTGCGCCTTCTCGGTGGTGTCCTCGCCCAGATGGTCCAGCGTGACCAGCAGGCCGTCGGCGCGCAGCGCGGTGACCGCCGCGGTGGCATCGGTCGACGCTCTCGCCGGCCACGAACCGCTTGACGACGTCCCGGGTCACCGGCGCCTTGGAGACCACGTCGCGGACGCCGGTGTTGGCGGAGATGGCCAGGATCGGCCGGCGCAGGACATACATGGGAACCCTTTCGGGCGATCGGCGCTGATCGTGCGCCTGCGCCTAATCGTGCACCTGTACGATTAGCAGCTAGCAGGACCCGACCGCTCGAACCAGAGGGCTCCGACCGATGCATTCACGCTGAGCAGCGCACCACCGCCCCGACCCGGCGACGGGCGCCGGCCGTGCGCCGGCGGATGCTGCTGGACGCCGCGCGGACGGTGATCGCCGAACGCGGCTTGCACGCGACGACAGTGCGCGACGTGGCCGCGGCCGGCGAGGTCGCCGTCGGCACCGTCACCTACCACTTCTCCGGCATCGCCGAGCTGCTCGCCGGGGTCCTGGAATCGGAGATGGCCGCCTACTCCGCGCCGCTGATGGCCGCGGCCGAGCAGAGTGGAACCGGTCGTGACGGGCTGCTGGCTGCTGATCGACGGGCTGCTGGCCGACGGCGAGCGCGCGACGGAGCACTGGAAGCTCTGGCTCGACTTCTGGGCGCTGGCCGCCCATCGCGAGCAGTACGCGGGCTGGCAACACCAGGTCTATGTAGACCTGCACGCCCTGGTCGCCCGGTTGCTGGTCCGGGGACGGCGCGGACGGCAGCCTCCCGGTGCACGATCCGGAGCAGGCCGCGGTCGAGGTGGTTGCGCTGCTCGACGGACTGGTCGTCCAGTGCTACCTGCCGGGCGCCCGGCTGACCCCGGCGCGCGGGCGGGATCTCCTGCGCCGCCATCTGAACCGGCTGGCCGACTGACCCGCCCGGCTCGTCGGCGACCCGATGATCATCTCCATGGCGCGGGGCCGTTCGTGGTCAGTGCGGGCCCGGATGCCGGCGGGTCGACCTCGGCCCCGGCGGTAGCCCACTCGCTTGATCGAGACCACTTGCGGCACGGGCGTTCTCAGCTGGACTGCAGAGCCCCGCGGACCTGACCCCGCATGTCCTTCACCGACGACGTCGTCGACCCCAACGCCTCCCGCACCGACGTCAAAATCTCCTGCACCGTCGACGCCGCCGAATCCCACTGCGCCTGAATACCCGCATACGTATCCATCTCATCGCCATCCCACGACGACTTCACACTCGACACGAACCCACCCAGATCCGCCAACGAGGACTCCATCCCCGAAATCACCGAACCCAGATCACCATGCGACGCATCCGCCGTCGACTCGTTGAACGAAAACACACCACCCACCACAACCAACCCCTCTCACACCATCGCGAACACACAACCGGACACCACCGAAAAACAACCACTCACGCCTTGAACTTCGTCCCATCCCAATTCGCCGACCCCAACGTCGAAGTCAACTGCTCCGTCTGCTGCTGGTGATACGTGTCATACAAACCACCCGCATTCCCCACCCGCCCCTTGATATCGCCCAACGCCCTGTTCAAATCCGCCATCGCCGCATCCCACGCCGCCGTCAACTGCTGCCACGACCCGAACGCCGTCCCCTGCCACTGCCCCTGCAACGGCTCGATCGCCGACGTGAACGCCGACGCCTGCGCATTCAACCCCGACACCGACGTCTCCAAATTCGACGCATGCTTGTTCACCGAATCCTCACGCACCGCGAACTTCGGACCCACCGCAACCACCCCTTCTCGACTGCCTCGGTACTGCATCGGTACCGCCGACGGTGGGCCGGCGGTTGCTCGTTGCCCGACGCTAGCGCGTCGGGGCTGCTGATTCCGCTGCTGTGGACAACTTTTCGGCGGGCCGGCATGGGGAGATGTCCCCATCCGCGGCCGAGTTCGGATCAGTCGGCGCGGAGCACCGAACTGGCCAGCCGCAGGCCAGTGATTACGCTGCGCCGCCCGGCCCGTCCGATCCGGCGACGGCGCAGGGCCTCGTCCCGGCCGAGCACCAGCACGGGCAGCCCGAGCGGTGGGATGGTCGGGGCCCGCAGTCCACGGTTGACGACCAGCGCCGTCGCGGGCCGACGCCGGTTGCGGCCGGGCGCCGACACCAGCCAGTCCCGGGCCGCGGCGACTGCCCGGTCCGGGTCGCCCTCACCGTCGACCACCAGCAGGACGTGGTCGACCAGTTCGACCACCGAGTGCAACACCGGTGCCCGGGGCCCGACCGGGGTGTCGATGACCACCAGGTCGGCGCGCAGCCGGAGCCGGGTGAGCGTCTGTTCGAGGTACTGCGGGGCGAACCCGGACGGCTGCGGAGGAAGCGAGAGGACGGCCGGCGCCGCGCCAGGGGTGAACGCCGACCGGACCCGTGAGCGGGCGATGCCGGGTGTCGTCGGCGCGTCCAGCAGGGTGGTCAACCGACCCTGTCCGACGTCGCCGCCGAGCATGGCGGTCACCGTGCGCCCGGCCGCATCGGTCAACGCCGGCCGGCCGGCCATCTGTGGGCGTGGAGCCGCCGGCGGGGTCGCGGCGTCCACCACGGTGACCCGCCGGTCGGTGTAGCCGGCCACGCAACAGGCCAGTAGCGCCGCCGCCGTGGTGCGACCGCCCCCGGGGGTCAGCCCGACCACGGCCACCGTGCGCGGAGTGCGCGGGGCGGCGGCCAACTCGTCACGGGCCGATCGGAACGCGTCGAGATCGGCCGACAGCGTCGGCGACGCCGACGCGAGCAGCGTCGCACCGGCCGTCCGCAGATCCATCGCGCCTCCCGCTCTTTGCACCGCACATCCTGCCTGCGCACCCGATGCTGTCATCGCACATGGGGAGTTGTCCCCATTCGCGCCTGGATCGCCCCGCCACGCGCCGGAACCTGGCTACGCTGGCCGACGTCGGACCGGCGGAATGGGAGGGCGAAAACATGACGGACTACGCGAAGTACCCCTACGCGACCCTGCAGCAGGTGGGCACCAAACTCACCGGCATCTCCGACACACTCGGCCAGTCGAACAAGGGCGCCCACGACGTCGACGGACTCTCCGACGATCAGGCCCGCATCCACGAGGCGATCGGTGGCTTCCGCAGCGAGTGGGAGGAGAGCGTCCGCAAGCTGCGGGACAACATCGGCAGTCTGGGTGATCTGTCCAACCAGATCGGCCAGATGGTCGGCCAGTTCGACGCCGAGGTCGCCAAGGCCCTCAAGCCGGGCGGCGGGTCGGGCGGCGCTGCGTGACCCAACTCCGCGAGCTGCCCGCGGAACGGATCGAACTCAACCCGGACGCCCCCCAACCGCCCTTCCCGGTGTGGATGGCGCTGCCGGCGGACTGGACCCTGCTGGACACGAATCCAGCGACCTGGCGCCGGTCGGCCGAGGACATGATCGACACCACCTTCCGGTCGTCGCGGCTGCGGGGACCGGAGCGGCGGGAGGTCATGCAGTTCTTCGACCAACTGGTCGCCGACGTGCAACGGGCCGGCGCCGCGCTGTCGATCATCCAGGTGGGCCGGCGTGAGGCGGGCGGCGCGGCCAGCGTCGGCATCCATCTCGCGTTCGCCGACGAGGGCCGGCCATCGTCGCTGGCCCGGGTGCGGGACTCGTTGCCGCGCACCGGAACCACCACCGAGATCCCCAGCGCGGTCGGCCCCGCGGTGCTGCAGCGCGACCGGATGACGATGATCCCGCCCGGCGCGGTCGACGTCGTCGCGCTGACCAGTCTGCAGGTGTTCATCCCGATCCCGGACACCACCTGGACCGCGATCTTCTCCACCGCCACCGCCTTTCCCGAGCTCACCGAGCCGATGGAGCAGCTGATGCGGCAGGTGGCCGCCCAGTTCCGGCGCACCGAGCAGCTCACCGAGCCCGCGGCCGACGAGAACGCCGGCCCGGATGACGAAGACGCAGCCGCGGAATCCGCCGACGGAGTACGAACCGGCGCCCAGGCCCACGGGGCCGGGCATCGAACGCGGCTTCGGCACCTTCATCACCAAGCGCACCGGCCCGGACCCGAGCGCGCCGCCCGAACACGAGGGCGGGGACGAAACGTGAGTGACCTGCGGCCCAAGATCGTCCTGCAGGCGCACGCGACGCGCTCCGCGGTGGCCATGGCGGTGCTCATGCACGGCCGGGACCGGAACGCCAGGGATGCGCGCAAACCCTTCGGCACCTTGCTGATCGGACTGGTCGTCGCCGTGGTCATCCTGCTGGCGGTCTACATCACCACGAAGATCGGGTCCCTACCGGCGAAGCACTGAGCGCTTAGGTACCCCTCAGGCGCACTCAGATCGACCGCTACGGCCATTCCTCCGACAACCCGGCGAACTACCGATGTGCTACCCGGCACCTCAGCACGAGTCTTGGGACAACGGCCGAAGGACATCAGGGTCCGGCCCGCAGGTCCATCAGGAGGACACCATGTGGCACGGCGAAATGCTCTCGATGCAGGCGGAGCTGAACTACCGGCACGAGCAGATGGTCCGCAGCCGCGGCACCGGCAACGTCCGGCGGCGGCCGATCCGCGGTCATCGCGGTCTGAAGAACGGTCAACGGTCGACCTGACCGATGAGTTCAGCCATCGACCGGCTGTCGTACCCGCATGACAGCATGGATGACGTGACGCGCCAGACGTCGTCCCTGGTCGGACGCGCGGTTGAACTCGAGGAACTCCTCGAGGTGCTCAACCGTGCGTCCGACGGTGGTCCCGGCGCGGTCGTCCTCGGCGGCGACGCCGGCGTCGGCAAGACGCGGCTGGTCAATGAGCTGGCCGCCCGCGCCGCGGACGCGGGCATGACCGTACTGGTCGGCCACTGCGTCAACCTTCCGGACGGGATGCTGCCCTACGTCCCCTTCGTCGACGCGTTCCGCCGGCTGGACAGTCAGGTGTGGCGCACCTTGGAGCCGCACCTGCGCGGTGGCGACCGGGGCGGCGAGCAGGTCGGCCAGCTGCAGATCTTCGAAGGGGTCGTCGAGCTGCTGGCCGAGTTGGCCGTCGACAATCCGGTCTGCCTGATCTTGGAGGACCTGCACTGGGCGGACCGGCCCAGCCGGGAACTCGTGCTCTACCTGGTCAACCGGCTGCGCGACGAGCGGGTCGCCCTGCTGCTCACCTACCGCAGCGACGACGTGCACCGCCGCCACCCCCTGCAACCGCTGCTGGCCGAGGTCACCCGGCACCCGCTGGTGAACCGGATCTCGCTGGAACCGCTGCCACCCGCGGCGATCGAATCGCTGCTGCGGCAGGGGGGCCGCCGCGAGCTGAGCCCCACCGACCTGCGCGACATCGTCGATCGCGCCGAGGGTAATGCGTTCTTCGCCGAGGAACTGCTGGAGGCACGGCTCGCGGTGAACTCCTCCGACGGCCTGCCCTCCGGACTGGCCGACGTGTTGATCGCCCGGCTCGATCTGCTCGATCCCACCGCCCAGCGGGTGGTGGGGTTCGCCGCGGTGGCCGGCCGCCGGATCGACCACGAGTCACTGGCCGAGGTCAGCCGTGTGCCCGACCACGAACTCGACCAGGCGCTACGCGAGGCGGTGGCCCGGCACATTTTGGTGCCCACCGACACCGGCGGGTACCAGTTCCGGCACGCCCTGCTGCAGGAGGCCGCCTACGCCGACCTGCTGCCCGGTGAACGGGTGCGGATCCACGCCGCCTACGCCCAGCTGTTCTCCTCGCGCCGGGAGGAGAACCCGGTCAGCGCGGCCGAGGCCGCCTACCACGCCGAGCACAGCCACAACTTGGGACTGGCCCTGTCCGCATCCGTGCACGCCGCCGACTATGCCCGCTCGGTGCACGCGCCCAGTGAGGCGGCGCGACACCTGGAACGGGCGCTGCAGTGGTGGTGTGCGGTGCCCGACGCCGCCGAGCGCACCGGGACCACCGAGTTCGATCTGCAGCTACGCGCGGCCGAGTCCGCCAGCGCCGCCGGCGACGCGCAGCGGGCCGTTGCCCTGTTGCGGTCCGCGGCCGAGACGTCCGACCCGGCGAGCGACCCGGAACGATTCGCGGTGGTCCAGGCCCGGCTGGCCGGCGAGCTGTACCTCTCGGGGAACGACGACGACGCGCTCGCCATCATCGAACGAGCGGTCGACGTGGCCCGGCAGCTGCCGGTGTCCGCCGCGCGGGCCAGAGCATTCGCCGTGCGCGCCAACCTGATGCTCGGCGAGCACGACGCCTCGGCGAAATCGGCGGCCGAGGAGGCCATCGCCGATGCCAGGGCGGCCGGTGCGGTGGCGATCGAGGCCGAGGCCCTGGTCAGCCTGAGCCGGGTGACCGAACGCGACGGCGACGCCGACACCGCTACCGGGTACCTCACCACCGCTCTGGAACTCTCGCGCGCGGCCGGGGACGATTTCGCCGAACTGCGCACGCTGTTCAACCTGGCCATGGCCCGCTACGACGCCGGCGACCTGCGGGGCTCGCTGCACTGGACCGAGATCGGTATGGCCAAGGCCATGGACACCGGCACGACCTGGAGTCAGTACGCCAGGGAGATCAGGGCCATCGACGTGCTGGCCCACTACAGCGTCGGCGACTGGGATCACTGCCTGCGCCGGATCCAGATCGCGGTGGACCGGGCGCCGTGGACCGCGCGGCTCTCGCTCGGCTCGCTCGGCCTGTACCCGGCGGTCGGTCGGGGGCTGCCCGATTTCGACGCGCGGGTCGCCGCTGTGTTGGCCTCGCGTCATCCGGACCGCTACGAGGACGCGCAGATCCACATGCTGGTGGCCGGCGCCTCGATCGACCGGGCGACCTGGGAGAGCCGGCCGGCGGATGCGGTTCAGGTCTGGGTCGACGAGATCGACTACCCGTCGGCCTCCTGGGGACCGCACTACATGGGCCGCATCTGGCTGGATGCGCTCGCCCTGGCCGCGCAGGCGGACCTCGCGGTGACCGCGGCGGCGCGCGGCGACGCCGAAGCCTTCTCCGCGGCCCGGCTGGCCGGCGAACGGATGGTCGAGGACGCGCGGGAAACGGGCAAGCTGGGCGTCCCCCGCGGCGGCCGGATCGGTCTGGAGGGTCTCGCCTGGCTGGCCAGGGCGGAAGCCGAATGGTCGCGACTGCTCGGCGAGGACGATCCAACGGTGTGGGAGGCCGCGGTGGCCGGGTTCGACTACGGCTACGACTACGAGGTGGCCCGCAGCCGCTGGCGGTTGGCCGAGGTGCTCGCCAGACTCGGGCGGACACCGGAGGCCGCGGAGCAGATCAGCTCGGCCCGGGCAGTGGCCGAGCGGCTCGGCGCGGTCCCGTTGCGGGCCGCCCTGGACGGCCTGGCGCGACGGGCGAAGATCACCGGCCCCGGCTCGCCGGCTCCCACCGACTCCCCCTTGACCCCGCGCGAGCAGGAAGTCCTCGAGCTCCTCGCGCAGGGGCGCACCAACCGGCAGATCGGTGGCGAGCTGTTCATCAGCGAGAAGACCGCATCGGTACACGTGTCGAACATTCTGGGCAAGCTCGCCGTGTCGTCCCGCGGGGAAGCCGTCGCGGTGGCCCGAGCCCGCGGGTTGGCCTGACCGCGCGGTGTCAGCCGGTGGGCCCGAACAGCAACGGCCCCACCATCCGCACGGACCCGGACACGAGGCTCAGCCGACCTCGCCCTCGGTGGCCGGCTCCGGCGTGGACGGTGCCGCATGCCTGCCGAACCGGCGCGTGCCCGGGGGTCTGGGGGGCTTGTCGTGCACCGGCGCGTCGCCGAGGAACAATTGCAACCACTTGGTGTCCGGGTCGACGTCGACCAGCAGCGCCTTGGCCAGCAGCGTCGCCGGGACCGCAAGGATCGCGCCGAGCGGGCCCAGCACGAAGGTCCAGACGATCAACGAGACGAAGGTGACCGTGGTGGTCAGCCCGACGGAGTCGCCGACGTACCTGGTCTGGATCACTGACTGGATGATGAAGTTCACCACGCAATAGACAACGATGATGGCGACCATCGTGCCGACCCCGCCGGTGAGCAGGGCCAGGAACGCGACCGGCACCAGCCCGATGATGAAGCCGATGTTCGGGATGTAGTTCGTGATGAACGCCAGCAGCGCCCAGAGCGCCGGCCCCGGGATGCCGAAGAGAATCAATACGATTCCATCGATCACCGCGACGATGGCCCCGAAGACGGTGGCAACCGCGAAGTACTTGCGCGTGCCCTTCGCGAAGGATCCCAGCGCGCCGAGCGCCGACTCCCGGCCCCCACTGACCTTCGCCATCCGGCCGGGGAATGCCGCCCCGTCCACGCCCATGAACAGGATCAGCGTAATGATGAAGAGCACAACCGTGGCCACATTCAACACACTGGACAAGAGTGACTCGAGCGCCGCGATGATCTGCCCGCTGTCGATCTTGTTGAGCATGGCTTCGATCTGGTCCTGACCGATGCCGAGGCCGGCCAGCCACGACTTCAGGCTGGCCAGAGTCGCGTTCACCTCATCGGAGTACTCGGGAAGGATGGTGGCGAACCGGGCGAGACTCCAGATGACGCCGACGATCAGCCCGAGCACCAGGCTCATGGTCGCCAGGACCAACACCGTGGTCGCCAGCCAACTCGGCCAGCCCTTACGGATCAACCAACTGCGCACCGGGTAGAGCGTGACCGTCAGGCACAACGCCATGAAGATCGGTGCGACGATCCCGCTGACCTGGCGCAGGCCGGCCAGGGTCACCACCGCAGCGGCCAATCCCACCAGGATGACCACCCCACGGGGCAACGCGATGACCCGGGCCCGCACCGACCTGGGCGCCGCGGGTTCGCTCACCGGATCGCTGCTGTCGGCCACGCGCTCATCGTGGCAGCTCAGCCGTGCATTCTGTTCACCCCGGGTGGGTGACGTGTGCGGCGTGTCGCCCCGGGACGGCATCGCGGACCAGACATATCGTCCGGCACGAGCCGGTCATCGGGCGCGCGATCGACACTGCCTGACGAGTGGGCGCCGGCCGCCTTGTCCGCACCACCGGCGGACTGACTGTGCCGTCACCGGGCATGTCACCCAGGTCAGGTGATCCATCCTCAACCCGGTCGCACTAGTCTCGCGCTGGGGCGCTCCAGGTTGCCATCTCTGATCGCCTGGTCGATTGTCATCCCTGTAGTCGGGCACGTTCGGCCGGCACCTGATGATGTCAGCCGAGCGTTCGACCGACCCGGACCCGCCGGGTCGGCGCCGCGTCGTACAACGAGGAGAACGACATGCCGCTGGGACCGGTGGACTTCCTACTGGCTCGATTCGACCACGGCCAGTTCCACGGGCAGATGGCCTCCGCCCTGGCTGATCTGGTCGACAAGGGCCTGATCCACATCATGGATCTGGTGTTCGTCCGCAAGGAGGACGACGGCAGCATCACCGCGTTCGAGCTGGACGACCTGGGCGAGCTGGGCTCGGCCTACGAGTCGGTCGAGGGCGAGGCCGGCGGTCTGCTCTCCGACGAGGACCTGCAGGAGGCGGCCGAGGAGCTCGAACCCGGTACTGCGGCCGCGCTGTTGGTCTGGGAAAACCTGTGGGCCAAGAACTTCGCGGACGCGATGCGGTCGGCCGGCGGTGAGGTGCTGGCCTACGAGCGCATTCCGGCCGGCGAGATCGAAGCCGCCTACGCTGATCTGGAAACCCCCGAGCCTGTTGCCGGCGATCAGCCGGCCTGAGCACCGAATCCGAAGGAGCACATCATGTTGCGTCGAGGTATAGGCCGCGGCGGTCGGCGGGGCCTGGTCGGAACCATGGCCCGCACCGCAGTCGTCGCCGGCACCGCCACCGCGGTCGCCGGCGGCGTTTCCCGTCATCAACAGAAGAAGGCCGACCAGAAGGCCGACGCCGCGGCGTACGAGCAGGAGCAGCAGGCTGCCGCCGACGCACCGCAACAACCTGCCTACGCACCGCAGCCCGGCTACGCACCGCAGCCCGGCTACGCACCGCAGCCCGGCTACGCACCGCAGCCCGGCTACGCACCTCCGCCCCCGGCGGCCCCGGCCACTCTCGGGCCCGAGGTCATCCAGGAACTGCAGCAGCTCGCCCAGCTGCACCAGTCCGGCGTGCTGACCGACGAGGAGTTCAACACCCAGAAGGCCAGACTGCTGGGCTGACCGCAGGAGCCTTGACGACCCGCCGTGCCGAGTGGCGCGGCGGGTCGCTTCGCGTCCGGCCCAGCCGGATACGGGGCGCCGAGTTCGCCTGCCGACTTCACCGCGCGCCGTACCCGTTCAGCCGCGGCCAGATCGTCAGTGTCGGCGAGGAGGCGCACCTGGACCCGCAGACCGACACGTCGCGACGCCCGTCCTGCCGTCCTCCCGTTCGGAGGGGTCCGAGCTATGCAGGCAGGGCCGGGCTACGCAGGTGCCAACGGTGCCTGATCGACCGTGTTCCGCCCCGGCAGCAGCGCCAGCACCACCGCAGCCAGCAGGAGGAATCCGAAGACGATGGTCCAGGCGGTGCTGAGGTCGGCGAACAGCAGGACAGCGCCCACGATCACCGCGACGCCACCCGCCACGATCCGGCGGATCAACACCGCGTGCTCGTTCGCCGCCGGGCCCCACAGCTTGCCGAACATCCGCCGGGTGGCCGCGGCCACGCCTCCTCCGGAAAACAGCCACGCGACCACGGCCACCACGACGGCCAGCGCCACGGTGATCCCCGCGCCGCTGCGCAGCCCGGACAACACATCTCGGAAGATCGCCTCGATGGCGCCCGGGTGCTGCAGGTCGGCATTGTCGGCGATCAATCTGTTCTGTACGACCCGCACTCCCGCCGCCAACAAGAGCGCGCCGAGGATTGTGGCAATCGCAACCCTGACCACGCCCATGAGTCGGTCCAGTGCAAGCAACACCGCCCCCACCGCGAGGACCACCCAGATTGCCAGGAACACCCAGAACGCTCCTGTGGCCAGCTTGTAGTAGCCGCGGAGGGTCTGGGTTTGGGTCGGGCTCAGCAGGTCGTACCGCAGATCGGTGTCGGGGATGTTCGCGGCCCAGGCTCGGCCGTTGTCCACCAGGTGTTGGCGCACCGCAGCGACCACCGGCTGCAGCTGCAACGCCAGCCCGCCCTCCTCGGTGAGCAGCACGCTGTCGCCGTTCATGATGGCGGTGAACTGGTTGTGCAGCGCGGACTGCAACCTGTTCCACACGTTCTGGAATTGTTGGGACGTCACAACGGTGGTCACGGTATTGCGAACGACGTTCTCCAAACCCCCGTTCAACGAACCCATCAACGCCTGCGCCGCGGTCTTCACCCGGGCCGGCATCCTCTCGAAACCGTTCAGCCAATCGATCACCTGCTGATCCAGATCGAGCGAGTCGACCTTGCTCATCACCGCCGCGGTCACCCGGTCCTCGATCGCCGCCCGCACCTCGGCGTCGTTGACCAGCGGTGCCGTGGCGGCCACGTAGGCCTGTTCGTTGGCCAGGATCACCCGCGCCCATCCCGACGCGAGCGTGAGTGGGGTCAGCACGAAGACCAGCACCACGAGCACCCACGCCCCGATCCGGCGACCCAGGTGGCCGGACGGCCCGGCAGCAATCGGCGGGTTGTCAACGGGTGCTGGTGTCTGGATCATGACCGGCGCCGTGGCGTCCGCCGGCACCGCCGGCTGGTCGGGGGTCGGGGCGCTGGGAATGGGCTCGGTCTCGGGCATGAGACATATCGTGCGCGATCCGGGCGAATTCCGCGCCCTCCACTCCGACGGACCGGCCACCGACCGGAACCAGGCGCCGGCACCCCGGGTCCGGTTCCGCTGCCGACCGGACGCAGAAGGTGAAGCTGGGTGCACGGCGCGGACTTGAGGCATCCCGAGGGCCCGAGCAGACGTCGACCCACCGGGCCTGCGCGCGAACCGGAGGCCCGTGCGGCCCGACCCACTGATGATCGCTGCTGCTGAGCTGACCGTCAGCGGCCCTCGTAGACGTCGGGAACACCGTCGGCGTCGGTGTCCCGTGCTTCCAGTTCTTCCAGCTCCCGGTAGTGCCGGTTGCGGCGACGCAGCACCACGGCGGCGAGCGCGGCCGCCACGAGCGACCCGCACAGCACCCCGATGCGGGCCTGGTCCACCAGCTCGGGCTCGGTCTCGAAGGCCAACTCACTGATCAACAGCGAGACCGTGAAGCCGATCCCGCACAGCAGCGCGACGCCGATCGCGTCCGACCAGTTCACGTCGGGATCCATTGTCGACCGCATCGCCTTCCCGGCCAGTGCGACCCCCAGCAGCACGCCCAACGGCTTGCCGAGCACCAGGCCGAGCATGACGCCGAGCGTCACCGGTTGGCCCAAGGCATGGCCGAACGCGGCCAGTCCGCCGAATGCCACCCCCGAGGCGAAGAACGCGAACACCGGCACTGCGAACCCGGACGAGAGGGGCCGCACGCGGTGTTCGAGTCCGTCGGCGACCCCCGGCAACGCCAATCGCCCGCCGCGCCGCGCACTCGCCCTCACCGGCACGACGAAGGCCAGCAGTACCCCGGCCACGGTGGCGTGTACGCCCGAGGCGTGGACCAACGTCCAGGCCGCGACGGCCAGCGGAACGGCCGACCACCACCGCGCCACCCGCAGCTGCCACAACAGTCCGAAGATCGCGATCGGCACCAGGGCCAGCGCCAGATAGCCCAGGTTCAGCTGCTCGGTGTAGAAGACGGCGATCACCACGATGGCCAGCAGGTCGTCGACGATCGCCAGGGCCAGCAGAAACGTGCGCACCGCCGACGGCAGGTGGGTCGAGAGGACGGCAAGGACGGCCAACGAGAACGCAATGTCGGTAGCCGTGGGAATGGCCCAGCCGCCGGTGGTGCCGCCGGCCGCATTGACCGCGACGAAGACGATCGCCGGCACGATCATCCCGCCGACCGCCGCGGCCACCGGCACGGCCGCCCGCCGGGGATCACGCAGGTCTCCGCAGACGAACTCCCGTTTGAGTTCGAGTCCGGCCAGGAAGAAGAAGACCACCAGGAGTCCGTCGGCCGCCCACTGGGCCAGGGTCAGATCCAGGTGCAGCGCGGCCGGTCCGACGCGCACCTCCCGCAGCCGGAAGTAGCTCTCCGACCATGGACTGTTCGCCCACACCATCGCCACCGCCGCCGCGACGATGAGCAGGATGCCGGCGACGGTCTCGCTGCGCAGGATGTCGGCGGCCCGGCGAGCCTCCGGCCAGGACCCGCGGGAGAACAAGGACCGGCCGGGCGGAGAATCGGACATCCCTGGGCGACCTTCCGTCGGCGGGCAGGCATATTTCCCTCGCCGACCAGGCTTCCCGGCACTCCGAGTTGCGATCCTATCGTCGGCCCGCAACCGGCCCCGGCGTTGGTCACTTTCAGGATGGCCATCACCGAGATCGTCTGCTCCGCGCGGGCTCCTCCGCCGCCTTGGCGAAGTCCCGCCGGACCCCGTTTCACCGCGGCGCTGACGAAGGCGTCAAAGCGATGCTGGTCTTGCCCGTCGATCTACCACTGGTCGAACTCGGACTGGGTGGCACGGGCGCCGCGATAGGTGGTGCACTTCTTGACCGACATCCCACATCGGTGGCACCGGCGTCGGCGCTGCCGGCTCCGCGACTGCCGCGGCGACCTGGTCGCGGGCGTCGGCCAAGTGTTGCTGCTTCTGTCGGGCGGTCGCCCGTGTTGCCACCGTCGTCGCTCTCCCCTCACCCCGTGGCGCTGCCGGCCAATCGGTCGGCCGGCGTCGCCGCGTCGGACAACCAGCGCGCGGTCGGCATCCGCCGGCCGAGTTTGACGAATTCGCGGGACAACGCGACCGACACATGGCGCAGGCCAACCGGCTCGGCGCGCGCCACCGCGTCGTACACCGCGGCCAGCACCACGTTGCGGATGTCCCCGCCGGCCAACTCCACCGCTGCGCCCAGCTCGACCGGGTCGATCGGATCGGCCGGGTCCAGCTCACCGGCGGCGGAGAGCAAATGGCGCCACAGCTCGGCCCGGGTCGCGGCGTCCGGATCCGGGAAGGTGATGACGAAGTGCAGTCGGCGGGCGAACGCCGGGTCGAGATTCCCGCGCAGGTTGGTCGCCAGGATGGTGACGCCGTCGAAGCTCTCCATCCGCTGCAGCAGGTAGGAGACCTCCTGGTTGGCGTAGCGGTCGTGGGCGTCCCTGACCTCGGACCTGGAGCCGAAGAGGGCGTCCGCCTCATCGAAGAAGAGCACCGCGTTGGTGGCCTCGGCGTCGGTGAACAGCCGCTCGAGGTTGCGTTCGCTCTCCCCGATGTACTTGCTGAGCACCGAACTCAGATCGACCTGCATGAGATCCATGCCGAGCGCATCGGCGACCACGTGGGCGGCCAGCGTCTTTCCGGTCCCGGGACTGCCGGCGAACAGCGCGCAGATGCCGGTGCCCTTGCCCTTCCCGTGCAGTGGCCCGAGTTCGGCCACCTCGTCGCGATACCGGGTCCAGTCGAGCAACCGCACCACCTCCCGCCGCACGTGCGTCGGGAGGACGAGATCGTCGATGGTCACGCCGGTCTCGCGTCGCGTGCTGACCGCGGCAGAATCGACGCGCGGCCGCCCGCAAATGCGCCAGTTCCGGCTGTTCGAGTCCGTCCTGGGCCGCGGCGGCGCCGGCGGCGATGGCGACCTGGTGGATCTGCTCGGGGGTGAGCCGGAGGGCGACCGCCTCGCGCGGCACGTCGTGGCCGGGCAGCAGGTCCTCCCACAGGGACTGCCGCTGGGCGAGCGTCAGGCGCGGCGCGGTCACCGTGGTCGGCATGGTGCCGTTCCAGGCCGGGTCCCAGGCCGTGGTCCCGATCGCGATCACCGGCAGGGCGGCCCTGGTCAGCGTGCCGAGCTCGGCCGTGGCGAGCTCGGCGCCGGCCAGCACCAGCAGCGAGCCGGTCAGGGTCGCCTCGTCGACCAGCCGGCACACGGCCTCGGCGACCGTCGCCGGGTCGGGCATCAGGTCGCTGGGCCGGTCGCCCTCGTCGGAGACCCGTGGCTGAGCCGGCAGGCGGCGCAGGTCGGCCACCACGAACGGAACGCCGAGGACGCGGCACGCCCCCGTCGCCATCGCGATCGCCGCGGAGCGCACCGGTCCGTAAATCCACACCATCTGCTCGCCGCGCTGCAGCGCACCGGCGACCCGGTCCGTGCCGTCCAGCCGCATCGGCGTCGGGTCGATGAGCAGGTCCAGCACCCCAGGGTCGGGGAGATCGTCACCGCGCAATTGAGCCGCCACCCGGTCCGGCACGACCAGCCTGCGGGCCCCCAGGGCGGCGGTGCCCTCCACCCGGATCAGCCGATGCCGTTGCAGCGGCGCCAGCGGGCCCATCCGGGCCAGCGACGCCGGTGCTGCCGGGGCCGCGCCGACCAGTTCCAACGCCATGGCCACGGTCGGGCGGCCCGGTCCCTCGTCACCGGAGAGCAGGCCGAGACACAGGTAGAGCGCAGGGTCGTCGACGGCGGCCGCGACCTCGAGGAGTCGGGTCTCGGTCTCGTCGAGGTCGAACCGGGTGCTCCAGGTCCCGGGTACCGCGGTCGGTTCGCCCGCCGCGGCGAGCGCCCCCGCAGCCCGATCGGCAACCGCCCACCCGAGGTCACGGCGCCGATCGATCGCCTCGGCGCAGGCCGCGCGCAGGTCGAACGCACGAGTCACGGGTCCCCCAGATCATCCCGGCCGATCACGAGGATCGCCGCAGGTCGCTCCATTGTGGATCCCCACCGGGCCGGTCCGCCAGACCCCGTCAGGGTCAACCGATCCAGCGCTTGAGCGCGCCGATCGCGTCGAACAGCAGGATCAGGCCGGGGATCAACGCCAACACGGCCAACGCTTCCAACCGTTCCCACACCCGGCGCATTCGGGCCCGCGGCACCTCGGCCAGCGTGCTGAAACCGGCCCCGGCGACGACCGCGGCGGTCAGCGCGAGCACACCCAGCGTGGCAGCGGCACCACCGGTGTCGAGCTGCAGCCACCTGGGCGCCTGCACGGCGGCGGCGATCGCCGCCCACACTCCGACCGCGAGCATCGGACCCACCTGCCGGGCGCGGGTGAACATCCGGCTGCGCAACAGAAAGATCACGTCCGCCGAGACCGCCCATCGCCGGGGCGATCCACTGGCCGGTGCCCGGCCCGCCGGCCGCCAGCAACGTCCAGCACGCAGCGGCCGCGGCCACCGACCCGGCCCACACCACGCCGGTGGCAATCGCCTGGCCGCGTCGCACCGCGGTGGTCACCGTCGTCCGCGGCACCTTCTCGCCACGTTCGTCCGAGACCATGAGGTTGACCAGACCGGCACCACCCAAGGCGAACTGACCCGCCGCACCCACCGCTATCACGGCGCCGAGCAGCACCAGGCCGGCCGTGCGGTACCCGGGGATGTCGAGCCGATCGCAGATCCAGGCGATCAGACCCAGGGCTGTGCCGGTGAAGCCCGCGGCGATCAGCCCGGGCTGCCGGCGGACCGCACCCACGAGCGCCAGGGCGACCGCGGCCACGGTGAGCGCAAGGAGATCGTCGGGCGCGTCGACGGTGGCGACCAGCGTGACGGTTGCCGCGGCGGGCACTGCGACCAGGGCGGCCACCAGACCACCAGCTGCCGGCACCCATACCCCGATCGCCAGCGCGGCCAGCCCGGCCACGCCTGCCCCCAGCCAGGCTGCCGCGGTACCGGCGGCGGACAGACACACCACCACCGCAGCGGTCAGCACGCCGGCCAGCAGCCATCCGATGCCGGACCGGCGTGACTCACCGGCCCAGGGCGGAGCAATCCTGACCACGTCGTCGGCGGCGGCGTTCTCCACGTCGTCGACGAACGGCGGCGGAGGTGCCGCTGCCGCCTCGGTCAGGTGCAGCACCATCCCGTCGAGGATGCCGGCCTCGTCCAGCGACCGGTCCCGGGGGATGGCGCCGAGTTCGGGGGTCGACAGCACCCACCGGATCGGTACCGGCGACGGGGGGACGGACAGCAGCCGCAGCACCATCGGCAGTTGTTCGGCCAGCGGCGCGTCGGACGGCAGGGAGACGTCGATCTGTCGCCGATCGCCGACAACGGTCACCCGGGTGAAGCGTGTCCCCATGCCCCACCCGCTCCCCTCGACCTGACGGCGTGCGGTCCCCAGCGTGACTGCACGCGCGACCGCCGTAGTCTAGGGCGCCGTTCTCAACCGGCCGTGGCGTTCGGTGACACGAACGTCACCGTCGCCCGACGATTCGGACCTACCACGCGGCAGGGTAGGTTCTCATCGTCGGGTCGGCATCAAGCGGACCCACTCGGAAAGGGAAATACCGTCGTGAACAGCTTCTGGCAGTGGTTCTGGCTGCTCGTGTGGACCTTCGTCTTCGTCGCTTACCTGATGGTGCTGTTCCACATCATCACGGACCTGTTCCGGGACAAGAATCTGTCGGGCTGGCTGAAGGCCGTCTGGATGATCCTGCTGGTCATCTTCCCGTTCCTGACGGCTCTGGTGTACCTGATCGCCAGGGGCCAGAGCATGGGCGAGCGTCAGCTTGCCGCCATGCAGCAGGCCAGGCAGGCCACCGATCAGTACATCCAAACGGTCGCCGGAACGGCCAACCCCGCCGAGGCCATCGCCTCGGCCAAGCAGCTCCTCGACCAGGGCGCCATCACCCAGGACGAGTTCGCCCAGCTCAAGGCCAAGGCGCTCGCCTGAGCCTCGCGTCATCCAGCTTCACCGCGACGCCCCCGACCGATCCGGTCGGGGGTGTCGCCGTTTCCGCGATCGCGCACCCGGGTGTCGGCCGGTGCTCGTAGGGTTGGCCCGTCGATCCGACTCAGCCGGACGAGCGCCGGGAACGGGGGTGGGGCGTGGCCCAGCGCTTGATCCATCGGCCGGCCCGCACCCGGCCCGATGAGGCCGATCTCCAGCCGGTCGACCTGATCCCGCCACCCACCCTGCCCGACGCCGGCGCCGGCCTGCAGGGTGTCATGCAGATCCTGATGCCGATCATGGGCGGGGCCGGCTCGCTGGTGATGATCGTCGCCAATGCCAACCCGGTGATGCTGATCGCCGGCGGCATGATGATCGGCGCGACGGTGATCGGCGCCATGGTGATGTTCATCGCGCAGCGCACCGGTACCACCAAGCGCGCAGCTGACCTGCGGCGGCGGTATCTGGAGTATCTGGACCGGGTACGCGTCGACCTCGGCGAGGCCACCGAGGCCCAACGCCTGCTGGCCGTCAGCCATCACCCGGATCCCGACGCGCTTCCCGAGATCGCCCGTGACCCCATGCGGCTGTGGGAACGGCGGCCCCACGACCCGGATTTCCTCACCGTGCGGGTGGGTACCGGCTCCGCGCCGCTCTGGCAGCGGGTCTCCGCGGGCGCGAGCCGCGACCCGCTCTCCGAACCGGACATCGTCACCGCGGCGGCCGTCGTCCGGATCACCGAACGCGACCGGATGGTCGGCGGCATGCCCGTCGGGCTGCCGATCTCCGGCCGGGTCGCCATCGTCGGGCCGCCGCCGCTGGTCCGTGACGCGGTGACCGCCGCACTGGCCCAACTGGTGACCCTGCACGGGCCGGAAGAGGTGAAGATCGTCGCCTGCGTGCCCCGCCGCGCGGCGAGCTGGCTGGACTGGCTCAAGTGGATGCCGCACTGCCTGTCCGACGACGAGGTCGACGGCACCGCCCCTCGCCGGCTGGTGGCGGACACCCCCGAGCTGTTGGCCGAGCTGATCCACCCCGACCTGTCCCGCCGGGTCGGCGAGGCCACCAGGTCCGGCCGGATGCGGAAGGTGCACCCCTCGGCGTACGGCCCGGCGCTGGTCATCGTCGTCGACGGCATGGCCGGCGAGCCGGTGGACGTGCTGCGTGGCTTCCCCAGCGAACTGGACCCGGCATCCGTCGGGGTGCACACCCTCACCCTGGTCGACGAGGCGATGCGCCAGCCCGACCGGATCGACGTCCGGCTGGTCTGCGACGACGGTCAGGTCCTGGTCGAGGATCGCCGTCGGCTGGACCCGGACGACGAGACCACCCCGGCCCGCAGGCGCGCGGCGGGCGCGGCCCAGGGGGTCGCCGACCACCTCTCCCCGGCCGTGCTGGCCGGCCTGGTGCGGGAGTTGACCGCGGTCCGGTTGGTCGAGGAGACCGCAGCCGCGGCGCCGCTCGAGGCCACGCTGACCCTCGGTGATCTGGTCGGCGTGCCCGATCCGGCGACCTTCGACCCGGCCCGCACCTGGGTCAAACGTGCCGTGCCGGACTTTCTACGGGTGCCGTTCGGGCTCGGACCGGCCGGCGAGAAGGTGTACCTCGACATCAAGGAGAACGCCCTCGGCGGCATGGGTCCGCACGGCCTGTGCGTCGGCGCCACCGGGTCGGGCAAGTCCGAGGTACTCCGCACGATCGTGCTGTGCCTGGCCATCAACCACCCACCGGAGCGGTTGGCCATGGTGCTGGTGGACTACAAGGGCGGCGCCACCTTCGCCGGCCTGGAGGACCTGCCGCACTGCGCCGCGATGATCTCGAACCTGTCCGACGACGACGGGCTGGTCGACCGGCTGCACGACGCGTTGTTCGGTGAGATGAAGCGCCGCCAGCAACGGTTGGCCGAGGCCGGGAATCTGCCGAACATCACCGAGTACAACCGTCGCCGGGATGCCTGGACGGGTGAAACCGGAAAGGCGGATGCCACGCCGTTGGAACCGCTGCCCAACCTGTTCGTGGTGATCGACGAGTTCGGCGAATTACTCACGGCCAAGCCGGATTTCATCGAGCTGTTCCTGGCCATCGGCCGGATCGGCCGGTCCATCGGGGTGCATCTGCTGCTCGCCTCCCAGCGACTGGAGGAGGGCCGGCTGCGCGGATTGGAGTCGTTCCTGTCCTATCGGCTGGGGCTGCGGACGTTCAACGCCCAGGAGTCGCGGTCGGTGCTCGGGGTGCCCGACGCCTACGAACTGCCGCCGATTCCCGGCTCCGGCTACCTCAAGGTCGACACCAGCGTGTTCCAGCGGTTCAAGGCCGGCTACGTCTCGGGTACCTATCGGCCGCCGGTGACCGGCGAGACGGTGATCGACACCGAACCGGTCGTCGCACCGTTCCCGCTGTTCAACGACACCGCCGCCTATCTCGCGGCGATCGCCGACCAGCCGGTGGCGGTCGACGGACCGGACGAGGGCGAGGACGCCCTGGCCCCGACCGTGCTCGACGTCGCGGTGCGCCGGCTGGCCGGCGCCGGCACGCGTACCGCGCAGATCTGGCTGCCGCCCCTGCCGGCGGAGCTGGACCTGGACGCGGTGACCGGACCGGTGCGGGTCGATCCGGTCCGCGGTCTGGTCGCCGACGGATCCGGTGGTCGGCTCAAGGTGCCGGTGGGCCTGCTGGACAAGCCGGCCGAGCAGAAGCAAGTGCCGTACGTGCTCGATCTGGCCGCCTCCGGCGGGCACCTGGTCATCCTCGGCGCCCCGCAGTCCGGCAAGTCGGTGATGCTGCGCACGGTGATCATCTCGGCGGCGCTGACCCACCTCCCCGGCGAGATCTCCTTCTACTGCCTGGATCTGGGCGGCGGATCGCTGCGGGTGCTGGACGGTCTGCCGCACGTCGCCGGGCGTGGCGCCCCGGCTCGACGCCGACCGGGTACGCCGCACGGTCGCCGAGGTGGCCTCGGCCCTGGCCGAACGTGAGGAACTCTTCGGCCGACTCGGCCTCGACTCGGTGGAGGCGATGCGCGAACGCTTCCGGGCCGGCCGGCTGCCCGAACTCGGCGGTCGCCGACATCTTCCTGGTGATCGACAACTTCCCGGTGCTGCGGGCGGATTTTGAGGATATGGCAGACCTCGTCCAAGATCTCGGCACCCGGGGCCCCGGCTACGGCATCCACCTCATCCTGGCCACCGGGCGGTGGGCCGACATCCGCATGCAGCTGCAGGCGGCCATCGGCACCAAGGTCGAGCTGCGGCTCAACGACCCGGTCGACTCGACCATCGCCCGCAAGGCCGCGGCGAACCTGCGTGCGGACACGCCCGGCCGGGCGATCGTCGAGCCCGGCCTGCAGGTGCACATCTGCCTGCCGTCCCTGGCGGCCGACCGAGCCGCCGCAGGGCACCCGGAAGTCCTTGGCGGTGGCGGCAGCGACAGCCCTACCGCAGACGCCGGACGAAATTCCCGAGGACGACCTGTCGGTGGTCGCCGACGAGCTGGCCGCGCTGGAGGCAGCCCGCCACGTCGAGCCCGCCGTGGTCCATGAGGCAGTGTCCGCGGCCTCGACCGCGCCGGTGGTGGCGTCCGCCCGTCGGGACCGCACCGGGCCGGTCGAGCAGTTGGTCGCCCGGATCGCCGCGGCCTGGGAGGGCCCACCGGTGCCGCCGATCCGGATGCTGCCGCTGCTCGTGCCGTACTCGGACGTGGCGGCGGCCGCCGGACCGCGGCGCGGGGTGGTCATCGGAGTCGACGAGACGGACCTGCGGCCGGTCGAACTCGACCTGTTCGGCACCGAGCCGCACCTGCTGGTGTTCGGCGACGCCGAGACCGGCAAGACCTCGTTGCTGCGGATGATCGTGTCCGACCTGACCGGCAAGATGACCGACAACGAGGTCGTCTTCGCCGTCTTCGACGTTCGTCGCACGCTGCTGGACGTGGTGCCCGAGGACTATCTGGGCGCCTACGCCGGGACCGCGGCGATGGCCGCCGGGATGGCCGGGGCGGTGGCCGGCGAGCTCCGCGGGCGGATGCCACCGGACGACGTCACCGCCGCCCAGCTGCGCGAGCGCTCCTGGTGGAAGGGCCCGGAGATCGTCGTCGTCGCCGACGACTACGACCTGCTCTCGCCCGGCGGCGCCGGCCCGCTGGCCCCGTTCATCGAGTTCCTGCCGCAGGCCCGCGATCTCGGGTTCCACCTGATCCTGGCCCGGCGATCCGGTGGGGCCGGCCGGGCCATGTACGAACCGGTGCCGCAGCGGATGCGCGAGGTCGGCGCGGCCGGCGTGCTGCTGTCCGGCGACCGGCAGGAGGGCGCGTTGTTCCCCGGCGCCTACCTGTCGGTGCAGCCGCCCGGGCGGGGCCACCTGGTCCGGCGCGGCCGCAAACCGACGCTCGTCCAGCTGGCCTACCTGGGCGAACGCCCGCAGTCCTGAGCGGCCGGACCTACCGGAGCCGCTCAGGCGACGGCGGGGTGGCGGCTCTTGAGCGCGCTCAGCCAGCGCTCGCTGAAGAACGTGCCGAGCGCCGCGATGGCGCCGACGACCTCGGCAACCAGACACAAGATCTGCGACCAACCCCAGACCATGTCGTTGACACCGAGCACCTTGTAGGCCAGCTCGCCGCCGTACCGGGAAAACAGGAAACCGGCGGCCGTGACGACGCAGAACCCGAGGGCCAGGAACAGGCTGAACCAGTGCCGCCAGGCCAGTACCAGCACCGAGATGACGATGCCGGAGACGGCGTTGATCATGAACAGCACACCGATTCTCCCGAAGTCCCAGCCGCCGAAGAAGTACAGGTAGCCGTGACACAGTCCGGACACCAGCACGGCCAGCGCGGTGAGACTGCGCAGCCCGATCGTGGTGGAGTTCTGGACCGGCGGGGAAGCAGACATCTGACACCTCCAGGGGTCAGCAGTGAGGGATGCCGGCCTCAGCCGGCGACGACCTGCCCGTCCTTGACGGACAGCGGGACCGGACCGAGGGCCTGGGTCGCCGGGCCGTGTTCGACCGCGCCGGTCAGGGCGTTGTACTGCGAGCCGTGACACGGGCAGTTCAACTCGGCGCCGTTGACGTTGACGGTGCAGTGCATGTGGGTGCACACGGCGGTGAACCCGGCCACCGTGGTGTCGGTCGGGCGGGCGACAACGATCGGCGCACCGTTGAGCGTGGCGGCCACCGCCTGTCCCACGGTGATGTCATCGAGCTTGGGCAGCGATCCGCTTGCGGCGCCGCCGGTGCCGGCCGGTGTCGTGGTGGTCGGACCGGGGTCGGACGAGCATGCAGCGATCAGCGGCACGGCCACCGCAACGCCGAGTCCGGTGCGGACGACTGTGCGGCGGGACAGGCCGGAGGCCACGGGCCCCTTGGTGGGGGACTCCTGTGCTGAGGACTCTTGTGTCGCGGGCATTCGCGGGATCTCCTTCGGGTGGCGGCCTGGCAGCGAAACGCTGCCGGGGGTCGTGGTGCAGAGGTCGGGCGGACGGTGTCACCCGAATCAACGCCGCCGACATGGAGACGGTTCAACGTCCAAGCTGTGAGTGGGCTGTCAGGTGCGCCGGGGTCGGCGGGTGTAGGCGTCCCACGGCCTAATCCCTCGGTCGGCGGAGCCTGAGGGTATCGGCCGGCCCCCCGACTCCCGCTCCGGCGCCATCGCGGATGATCGTGGGGATGACCGCAGTGCTGCGGTCAGAGCCCCAAGGAGCCCACCCATGGAACTCGCCGGCACCTCCGCCATCGTCACCGGAGCGGCTTCGGGCCTCGGCGCGGCCACCGCGGCCGCGCTGGCCCGCACTGGAGTCACCGTCATCGGCGTCGATCTGGCCGCCGGCTGGGAACGCGGCGGCCAGCCGAACGACAACGTCACCGCGGTCGCCGGCGATGTGACCGACGCCGACGACGTCGGCCGGGCGATCGACGCCGCCGTGGCCTCGGGTGCCCCCCTGCGGATGGCGGTGAACTGCGCCGGGGTCGGCTGGGCCAGCCGCATCCTGTCGAAGAAGGGCGTCCATGATTACGACCTGTTCCGCACTGTCGTCGGTATCAATCTGATCGGCACCTTCAACGTGCTCCGATTGGCAGCGGCCGCGATCGCCGAGACCGACCCGGTCGACGACGCCGGCCAGCGCGGGCTCATCATCAACACCGCGTCGGTCGCCGCGTTCGACGGGCAGATCGGCCAGATCGCCTACGCCGCGTCCAAGGGTGGCGTCGCCGCGATGACCCTGCCGGCGGCCCGCGACCTCGCCCAGTTCGGCATCAGGGTGATGACGATCGCGCCCGGCATCCTCGACACGCCGATGATGGCCGGGATCACCGAGGAGTTCCGGAACAACCTGGCCGCGGGCGTGCCCTTCCCCAAGCGCCTCGGCCGGCCCGACGAGTACGCCGCCATGGCTCTGTCCATCGCCGCTCAGGACTACCTCAACGGCGAAGTGATCCGGCTGGACGGCGCGCTGCGGATGGCGCCGCGCTAGGTCCGGTAGACCTTCACCGTGCCCACGCCGGTGTCCAGCCGCAGCCGCAGGATCGGCGCCGCCGGGCCATCGGCCACGTTGCTCTCCTCGATGGTCCGGGTGCCGATCCTGGTGCTGCCGTCGACGTAGACCCGCACCCCGCTCGGCACCCAGATCTTGATCGAGCCGACCGTGGTGTGCACGGAGAGGGTGACCTCGCGCGCGGCGAGTTCGGCCTCCCGCAGGTCCAGCTTGATCGGGCCGAAGGCCACCGCCACCGTGGTGGCGGAACCCAGCAACCAGCGTCCGTTCTTCTTCACCGCGCCGATCGTCGCGGTGACGTCGGAGCCGGCGAACACCACACCGGATCCGGCCGGCGCACGGTCGTCCGGCACCGCCGGCAGATCCCGGATCAGCACCTCGAGTTCACCCTGCGTGCGTGCGCCGTAGGCCGACGAGATCCGCTGACTGAACTCATCGAGGTTGAGCCGACCCTCGCCGACCGCGGCGTTGAGCCGGCCGGCGACCGCCTCACGCTCGTCGTCGGAGACCCGCAGCTGCCCGCCCGGTTCGCTCATGGTCAAACCGTAGGTCACTCGGCAAGCCGATGGAGAACGAAGATGCCGCCGTGGGCGGGCCGATCGAGCCGTTCGTGGTCGGAACCGGCGTACTCGTCGAAGATCGCCACCAACCGGGTGGCCAGCTCCTCGGCTTCGGCCGGCGACAGGTGCAGCACCAGGCGCGAGATCTTCTCCACCGACTCGGGACCCGCCTCCCGCAACTCTTCCTGGAAGGCCTGGATCGGGGCGAGCGCACCGCCCGGCAGCGACAGCGCCGGCGTCGACTCCAACCGCAGGAGCTGATCCGTTGCCCGGTAGGGCTTCTCCAGCGCCCCGCTCTCGCCGGTGCGCACCGGGGCCGGCTCCAGCAGCCCCACCGCGGTCAGTTGCCGGACGTGATACAGCACGGTTCCGGGGTCGCGGTCGAGCCGGTCGGCGAGTTGCTTGTTCGTCAGCTCCTGCATGCCGCACATCCGCAGGATGCGCAGGCGCAGCGGATGCGCCATCGCCTTCGCCTCGGCGATGGTCGCCAGGCGACGCCCATCGCCGAGTTGCACCACCCGTTCGTCGCCGGGCCCGTCGGAACGGGTGATCGGTGAGCGCTTGCTCATCAAGCCAGATTAGTCGTCGTATGGGGAAAATTCCGTCACCTTGAATATTCCCCATCGATGTGCAACTCTCCACTCGGTGAGCAACGGATCCGGGCCGGGCAAGGCCGACCGGCGGCCGCTCGGCGTCGCCTACTGGCAGCTCTGGACCTCTTCGGGGTTGTCGAACCTGGCCGATGGGACCTTCAAGGTCGGGCTGCCTCTGGTCGCGGTCCAGGTCACCCGGTCGCCGACGGTGATCGCCGGGCTGGCCTTCGCCCTCACGGTGCCCTGGCTCCTTTTCGCCCTGCCGGCCGGTGCGCTCGCCGACCGGGTCGACCGACGCCGAGCGATGCTCTGCGCCAACCTCGTCCGGGCCGCGCTGGCGGTCGTGCTCGTGCTGGGTGTCCTGGTGGGCTTCGCCGAAATCTGGCTGCTCTACCTGGTCGCATTCGCTGTCGGCACGGCCGAGACCGTCTACGACACGTCGGCCCAGTCGATCCTGCCGCAGATCGTGCCGCGTGACCGGCTGTCACAGGCGAACGGACAGCTCTATGCGGGCGAGGTGACGGCCAATGAGTTTCTCGGGCCGCCCCTGGGTGGCGCACTGGTGGCCGCCGGGGCCGTCGCCGCCTTCGCCGCGCCGGCCGGGATGTGGGTCGCCGCGGTCGGGGCGCTGCTACTGGTCCGCGGCCGGTTCCGAGTTGCCCGAACCGGATCGACCACCGTGCGGGCCGACATCGTCGAGGGCCTGCGTTTCCTGTGGCACCAGCGGGTGCTGCGGGCACTGGCGGCCATGACGGGAATCTTCAACCTCGCCACCAGCGCCACCTTCGCCATCATGGTCCTCTATGCCGTCGGGCCGGATTCCGCCGTGGGGCTGTCGGACACCGGATACGGGCTGCTGCTCGCCACTCTCGCCGGCGGCAGCATCATCGGCTCGCTCCTCGCCGCACCGGTCGAACGGATCGTGGGGCGGTCCGGCTCGCTCGTGCTGAATTACCTGGCCAGCGCGCTCCTGGTCGGCGTCTCGGCCCTGACGTCCGATCCGTACGTGATCGGCGCTGCCTTCTTCCTCGGCAGTATCACGATCGTCATCAGCAACGTGGTGGTCGTTTCCCTGCGTCAGCGGATCACCCCGGACCGGCTGCTCGGCCGCGTCAACAGCGGCTACCGACTGGTCGCCTGGGGGACCAAGCCGCTCGGCGCCGCCATCGGCGGCGTGCTCGCCCAACTCTTCGGCCTCCGCGCGGTGTTCGCGATCATGGCCCTGCTGATCCTGGGACTGCTCGGCTTCATGCCGATCCTCACCAACAAGGCGATGGACGCCGCGGAACAGACGCCTCCGTGATCGGCCGGTTCGTCAGACGGTGACCTCGCCGTTCGGCGTGCGGAAGGTGGCGGACAGCACGCCGGGCTGCCCGTTGGGGCGCGATCCAGGTGACCCCGACGTCCTCCAGTGGATGTTCGGCCGGCGCCCCCAGCCAGTCGGCGACCCGCCGCGGATCGCCGGCGATGGCCAGGCTCTCCAGCGCCACCACGCCTTCGCCCTGCGACGGGTGGTCGGCCGGGGGTGAGTCCCACCGGATGAAGAACGGCAGTTGCGGGTCGTTCATCAGGCCGCGCACGCCGAGCTGATGCCAGTTGAGCTCGACGCCGTCGGGCCGGGTCCGGTGACCGGGTGCCGCCGGGCGACCGAGCCGGGCCTCGACCGGGACCAGGTCGTCGACGGAGACCACCCAGCCGAGCCACCCGCCCCCCGACTCCGTCCGGGCCTTGACGGCCTGACCGAAGGGCACCTCGTCGACCGCAGGGTGGTCCAGCGCCCCCACCACCTCCAGGTAGTGCCGGTCGGTCAGCGGCAGGATGCGGTTGCGGGTGCCGAACCTGGGGTGGAACCCGCCGTCGACGAACTCGGCGCCGAGCAGCGCACCGAGTCGTCTCGCGGTCGCGTCCAGACCATCGGGTCCGGCGGCGTACGACAGGTGATCCAAGCGCATGACGTCATGGTCTCAGTCCGCCTCCGGCCGCCGGACGCGGGTCACCACCCGCGCCGATGTGACCACCCGGTCAGCCGGCGACCGGCGGGTTCGCGCGCTCCGGTATCGCCGGTCCGGCCTCCAGGTCGGCGACCGTCGGTACCTCGTGGGCGTGCTCGGTGATCCACCGGCGCAGCGCCAGGGTGGCCAGCACGTCGTCCTCGTTGTAGCGCAACACCCGGTCGGCGCACCGCTGGTCCGGGATCCCGGTGTCCGCGCCGACCGCCTGCCGGTACCAGGCCATCGAGTTCTCCCCGCCCGGCTCCGGGTCCCGCCAGTCGAACCCGGCGACCGGGGCCAGGGCCTTGAGGCGCATCGAGCCCGGCACCACGAAGAGCGACCGGATCTCGGCATACACGTCCACCCACGCCGGCGAGGCACAGAACTCGGCGATCTCGTGGACCGAGGGCATGCCCGGCACGTCCGGATAGCGCCGCGGGGTCGATCGGAGCCAGCGTTCCTCGGCCGCGCGGGAGTAGCAGTAGACCGCCATCGTCAGCCCGCGATCCTGCGCCGCACGCTGCAGCGACCGCAGGTACTGCCAGAACTCGGCGAACGCCCTACCCTCGTCCCGGTCCGGCAACAGCTCCCAGGTGGCGAACGCCCGGTAGCCAGTCGGTGCGCCGACGTCGACGCCGGTGAGATAGGTCCCCCACAGGTAGGCGCCGTCGTCCAGGTAGGACTCCATGTCGACGTCGAGCTCGACATCGGCCCGCGGCACCGCGACCCGCGTCGTCCGCCGCACCAGCGCGAGGCCGCGCAGCCACGCCCTGGCCCGCACCCTGGCCTCGGCGGCCGGCACGCTGCCCAGTACCAGGGTCGCGGCGACGGCATCCGGCATGGCCGCCAGGTCGTCGACGGTGGTGATGCCGGCCTCGTGCAGCGCGGCCACGTCCGATCCCGCGGCCAGCAACGAAACATCGTGATTGGCAACGAGTTCCACCGAGCACCGCGGCCACCACGGGCACCGGCGGCATTCGGCGACCCGCGACGGGTGGGCCAACGCCGGCTGCCGGGTGGCCGCGGCCAGCGCCACGTCGAACCGGTCGGCGAACCGCCGGTCGTAGTCGGTGAACAGTCCGTCGTCCAGCTGGTGCCAGAGCGCCAGCTCGCCGTCGTCCCAATCCGGCTCGGCGCTCGGACCGCCGCGGCCGATCACCGCCCCACACGCCGGACCGGACGCGGCCAGCCCGAGGTCCTCAAGGAGCCGGTGCAGATGGGCAAGGGCGAGCAGGTCGGCCGGATGCCGCCGCGCCTTGCGGTCGCCGCGGATGGTCGCCCCGAGCAGATCGGACAGCGGCGCGCAGCGAGCGCCCTGCCCGGGATCCAGCGTGCGGTGCCCCCGGACCAGCACCGGTCGGTAGCCGTCCCCGTCCAGCACCAACAGGTCGGGGCGGCCGATCCGGTGGCCGGCCCGCAGCAGCGGCGACCAGATCGCGGCCGGACGGTCGGCGGCCAGCACCTCGGCCCAGCCCCGATCGACCGGCTCAGGGAAGTTCGACCACGGCCCAGCCCCGATCCGCCCAGCTCGACGCGCACCCGGTCACGATGCTCGGCCAGATCGGTCCAGCGTTGGACCAATCCGGGATCGGGCGGGCCGCCGGGTGGCCGGATCCAGATCCGGGTCGAAATCGAGATGGACGCGCCGACGGCAGCGACCGGCGATCGCCGGGCCGAGGCGCACGGCGGCGGCAGGGCTCAGCTCGCGATGGGGGTCCGGCGTCATCACCGGTCAGGGTAGGCCGGGGTGCTGGACGACCCCCGCTCGGGGCTGCTCCTTCGCTCGGCGTCCCTCGTCCGTGGTGGCGCCGGGTCGGCGGCCCGGTAGATCTACGTCAGCCGGGGTTCTAGGCTGACAGCCAGGCCAATCACGGCAGGGCCGGCCCCATCTCCGGACGGGCGACGCAGGAGGGAGCACCGCGTGTTCGGACGGAACTCGGGAGCCGCTACCAGCAAGACGGTGGCGACGACGGAGAAGAAGCTGACCAAGGCCGACAAGAAGGCCGCGAAGGCGGCCGCCAAGGCTGCCGACCAGGCGGAGAAGACCGCCGTGGACCTGCAGAAACAGGCCGAAAAGGCCGCGGCCGAAGCAGACCGCCAGGCCAAGAAGGCCGCCGCAGATGCAGACCTGAAGACCAAGAAGGCTGCCGCCCAGGCCGCGGCCGAAGCAGCAACGACGGCCAAGGAGGCGGCCGCGGCGGCCAAGCGGGCGGCCGTTCCGCCGAGGACCGTGCTGGACCGGCTGACCAACCCCAGGGACATCCGACGGATCCTGAGCAGCGCTCGGATCATCGGGCCCGTGGTGGCGCCGTTCGCCCTGCAGGCGGCCACGGCCACCCGCGGCTGGTTGGATGAGCGCCGGGCGCGTCAGATGGGGGTGACCGCGATCGAGGTGGCCGCCTACCGCGGTCCCACCGGTCCGACCGAGGCCAGACTCGCCGGGCTGGCGCAGACGGTCCAGGATCTGCAGCGGCGCCGCGGTGGCGACCTGCAGGTGGTGCGATTCGCCGAGGTGACGAACAACCGCCTGGCCGACCTGACGATCGCCACCAGGGCGGCCGCGTCCATGCCGTCCGGTAGGCGCCGGTCCACCTTGGTCGCGGTGGGCCGCGATCTGGACCGGATCAGCGCCGATCTGATGACGTTCCTGCTGCCGAATGCGCCGGCCGCCTGACTCCGACTCCTCGCCATCGGCCTCCTCGCTGTGAGCGCGGCGATCCGGGGCCGGTAGCCTGACGAGCGTGTCCGGCCCCACGTCCCGCTTCGCCGTTGACGTGCCGGTCCGCATCGTTCGCGCTGGTCACGGCCTACGTCTCGGCGCTCGGTCACCTGTTGGGCGGCGGCCCTGCCCCGGAGATCGGCACCCTGCTGTTCGCGGCGGCGCTGGTCGGCGGCAGCGTCAGTGGGTTGGCCCGGGTTCGCCGCGGGCCGCTGCAGATGTTGGGCCTGGTGATCGGCGCGCAACTCGCCTACCACCTGTTGTTCAGCCTCGACGCGCACGCCCTGGCCCCGTTGGACCTGCCGCGGATGCTCGCCTTCCACGCCGTCGCCGCCGTGCTCTGCGCCCTGATCCTGGCCCGCGGCGACCTGGCCCTGTTCCGGCTGTTCGAGGCACTGAACCGGGTCATCGGCCGGGTCCTGGGCGTCCCCGCCGCTGTGCCGGTCGGCCCGCGGCCGCGGCTTGTCCCGGTCGATGTCCCCGCCCTCGCGCCCCGTTGGTGCTCGATCCCCCTTCGCCGCGGCCCACCCCCGCCCTTGCGAGGATCAACTGGCGAGACATGGACGGGAGATTCCGTCTCCTGAAAGCGGGAGACGCAATCGTGGTGGCCTCGCTCCGCTGGGCTCGACCGGACGTCACCGGTCACCCCAGTCCCAAAACCGTCGAGTTGATCCTCGCAGCGAGCTGCAGGCCGCGCCCGGTCACCAGTCCATCTGTCGACCGGCGGCAGCGGTTGCTCGGCGTTCCGACATCCACTCCGCTCACTGCAAGGACACCCATTGACCTCCCCGCGTCTGCGACGCTGGGCCGCGGTCGGCACCCTCACGGTTGCCGGTCTGCTTGCCGGAACCGGCATCGCCGCTGCCCACGTCACCGTCACGCCCACCCAATCCACCCAGGGCGGCTACGGCACGTTCACCTTCAAGGTGCCGAACGAGGCCGCGACCGCCAACACGATCAAGATCGAGATCAAGATCCCGGCGGACACCCCCGTGCCGTCGGTCAGCTACGAACCGGTGCCCGGGTGGACCGTCGCCACCACCGAGGCACCGCTGCCCACGCCCCAGACGTCCGACGACGGCGTGCTGACCAAGTCGGTGCAGACCGTCACGTTCACCGCCGACCCGGGTACGAAGATCGCGCCCGGCCAGTTCCAGACGTTCAGCCTGTCCATGGGGCCGCTGCCCGAGGTCGCCTCGATCAGTTTCCCGACGATCCAGACCTACGACGACGGCTCCGCGGTCAACTGGACGGACCCCACCCCGGCCGACGGCAGCGAGCCGGAGCACCCGGCGCCGACCGTGGCGCTGGCCGCTGCGTCCGGCGACCACACCGCAACGACCGGCCGGCGCCCACCACGGGGGCAGCGAGCACCGGGCCCTCGGTGACCATCGATCCGCAGTCCGCTCAGGTCGAGCAGAAGAGTGACACGGCCGCCCGGGTACTCGCCGTCATCGGCATCCTGGTCGGCGCGGCCGGCCTGTTGGTCGGCGCGATCGGCCTGCGCCGGCATCGGGCCAAGCCGTGACCGGGGTGCGCCGGCTGGCGAGCGGTGCTGGCCGTGCTGGTCGGCGCGATCGCGTTGTCCGTCGCCGCGGCACTGCCCGCTTCCGCGCACGACGTGCTCACCGGCTCCGACCCCGCCGACGGCGCGGTTCTGAAGACGGCGCCGACGACGGTGACCCTGACCTTCGACCAGACGGTGCAGAACTTCGAACCGGTGATGACCGTGACCGGTCCGAACGGCAACCAGTTCCAGACCGGCTCGACCGAGGTCCGGGACAACACCGTGTCGACCGCGGTGGCCGGTTCGGGACCGGCCGGGCGCTACACGGTGGGGTACCGGGTCGTCTCGGCCGACGGCCATCCCGTCACCGGGTCGGTCAGCTACACCTTGGACCCGGCGGCGGCCGGCACGGCGACCGGCACCCCGGCGCCCGCGGGCACCGCCACCACCGAATCGAGCACCGGCCTGTCATGGTGGCTCTGGGTGGCGATCGGCGTCGCCGCACTGCTGGTGATCGCCGCGGTGCTGGTGATCCTGCGCCGGCCGCACGAGGACGAGGACGACTGACGACGAGCGACCCGCGGCGGCCGGTCAGTTCCCGGCCGCCGCGGGAGTTCGCCCGCCGGCGCGTTGCCGGTCCCGCACCGAACTCCAGCCGCGACGGGTGCGCAGCGCTCCGATCACCCGGCAGACCACGTAGATGCCGAACGAGATCGTCGTGACGTACGGGCTGATCGGCACGTAGCTGCCCAGCGCCAGCATGATCCCGCCGACCATGGAGACGAAACCGAAGGTCATCGACAGCACCCACACCCGGGTCGGCGAGGCGGTCACCCGCATCGCCGCGGCCGCCGGGGTGACCAGGATGGACAGCACCAGCAGCGCCCCGATGATCTGCACGGCCATGGCCACGGTCAGCCCCAGCACCAGCATGAAGATCGGCGAGAGGGCGCGCACCGGGACGCCGCGAGCCTCGGCCAGTTCGCGATCGGTGCTGGCGAACACCAGCGGTCGCCAGATCACCAGCAGCACCGCGAGCACCACCACCGAGGTGCCGATCAACCAGCCGAGCTGCGGCGCGTCCACCGCCACGATCTGCCCGGTGAGCAGGCCGAACTTGTTCGACGCCCGCCCCTTGTACAGCGACAGGAACAGCACGCCGAGGCCCAGGCCGAACGGCATCAGGACGCCGATCAACGAGTTCCGATCGCGGGCCCGGCTACCCAGGGTGCCGATGATCAGCGCGGCCAGCACGGACCCGGTCATCGCACCGGCGACGACGTTGACCCCGAGCAACAGGGCCGCCGATGCGCCGGCGAACGACAGCTCACTGATCCCGTGCACCGCGAACGGCAGATCCCGCATCAGGACGAACGTGCTGATCAGACCGCCCACCAGACCGAGCACGGCGCCGGCCAGGATCGAGTTGTGCAGCAACGACAGCAGGTCGCCGTAGTTGTCGAAGTTGAAGATGCTGCCCCAGAACCCGGTCCCGTTCACCC
Source organism: uncultured Actinomycetota bacterium (assembly GCA_963706185.1). Taxonomy (GTDB): domain Bacteria; phylum Actinomycetota; class Actinomycetes; order Mycobacteriales; family Nakamurellaceae; genus Nakamurella. The sequence continues at coordinate 132,056 of CAVPLZ010000010.1, forward strand.
CGCCGTCCCCGCGTCGGGATGGTCCACGTGGTCGTGGGCGTGATCGTGGGCGATGTGATCGGGGTGATCGGGGACACCGGCGACCAGGATGCGCCCGCCGGAGCGCACCACCTCGATCGGCACGCCGTAGAGCTCGGACAGCGTCGCCGAGCTGAGCACCTCGTCGATCGGCCCGACCCGGAACCGGCCGTTGGCCAGGTACAGCACCCGGTCTACGTAGGGCAGCACCGGATTGATCTCGTGGGTCACGAACACCACGGCCGTGCCGGATGCGCGGCGCCGTCGGTCGATCAACGCGGTCACCGCGGACTGGCTGGCCAGGTCCAGCGACAGCAACGGTTCGTCGCAGAGCAGCAGGGCCGGATCGGCGACCAGGGCCTCGGCGATCCGGATCCGTTGCTGCTCACCACCGGAGAGCAGGCCCACCGGTTGATCGGCGTACCGGGCGGCGTCCACCGCAACCAGGGCGGCCTCGATCCGCTGCCGGCGGGCGGCGGATGGCCAACCCGTCCCCCACCGGTGTCCGTCCAGCCCCTGGCCGACCAGGTCGCAGGCGCGCAGTGGGGTCAGCGGATCGATGCGGCGCTGCTGCTGGACGTAGCCGATGTGCCGACTGCCGCGGTGCGGCGGTTCCCCGGCCACCGACACCGAGCCCGCGGCCAACGACTGCAGCCCGAGGATCACCCGCAACAGGCTGGTCTTGCCCGAACCGTTCGAACCCAGGATGGCCAGGAACTCCCCGCGCTCGACCGTGAGGTTCAGGTCCGTCCAGAGCCGTCGGTCACCGAAGGCGAGCGATGCGTCCTCGAACCTCAGCGCGGCGACTCCCGGCCCGGGGGGAGAAACTCCGCCCAAATCGGGCACAATCCTGCGATCAAGTCCCCGCGGGCCGGGGGTCGGCCGGGTGCCGACGTCGCCGGGATCCTCGGGCGCCGGCAGGGGCTCAGCCATCCGCTCATCATCCCGTGGTGCGGGAGGCACCGGTGTCGAGGGCGGCGGCGAGTGCGGTGAGGTTGTCGTTCATCCAGCTCACGTAGTCCTTGCCGGCGGGCAGGGTCTCGGTGACGCCGACGACCGGGATGCCGTTGGACTTCGCGTCTTGGAGCACGGCCTCGGTCTGCGCACCGGTGGTCTGTTCGTTGTAGGCCAGCAGGGCGACCTGCTTGTCGCGAACAACGTCAAGGTCTCCTGCAACACCGCCGGGGGCACATCGGTGTCCTCCTCGATGGCCTCGCTGAACGCCGGGGGCGTCCTGTTGACCAGGCCGGCCGCGGTCAGCAGATACAGCGGGACGGGTTCGGTGATGGCCACCCCGGCGCCGCCATGGGCGGCCTTGATCCTGGCCTCGTCGCCCTGCATCCGGGTCAGGTCACCCTTGAACGCGGTGGCGTTCGCGGTGAAACCGGACGACCCGGAGGGGTCGGCCGTGCTCAGGGCCGCGGCCAGTTCATCGACGACCTTCGCCATCGTGGGGAAGTCGTACCACACGTGTTCGTTCAGGTCGTCGCCCTGCTGCGCGGCGAAGCCGGAGATGTCGACGGCGTTGAGCACGGTGGGATCACCACCCGCGGTCTTGCGCAGCGTCTCGATGAAATCGTCGTAGCCACCGCCGTTCTCGATGATGATGTTCGCCTTCGACAGCGCCACCAAGGCCTGCGGCGAGGCCTCGAACGAGTGCGGATCCTGCGACGGGTCATTGATCAACGAGGTCACCTCGGCGGCGCCACCGGCGATGCGCTGCGCAATGTCGCCGTAGACGTTGGTGGACGCGACGATGCGGATCTTCGCGGTGCTCGCCGCACTCGAGCCGCCGACGCCCGACGCTGTCGTACTGGTCCCCCCCGAGTTGCCGCATCCGGCCAGCACCAACGCGGTCACTGCGGTTCCGACCACGGCCAGTCCCCGCAGCGTCATCCTTCGGCCTCGCACACCGGCTCCTTTGTCACCAACTTGATAATCAGTATCAATATAGCTGGTGACGTCTGCCGGTTTTCCCGCCCCCGACCGAGCGGCTCCGAGGATCGACTCGAACTTCTGGGAACAGAGGGACTGGTGCCGTCGACTTCGTCCTCGGCATCAGGGGGTGGTTGCCGGACAAGGCGGGCGTAGGTTCGCGCGGTGGGCGCGGTGGACGAAGGGCGACAACTCGGGCGGCAGTCCGATGGTCGTGCGCCCGACGAGTTGATCGACCTGGCACGACGGGCCGCGCCGGACCTGGGCCTGATCCCGGTCCGGATGGTCGAGAACGGTTGGGACAACCGGGTTCTGTTTGCCGACGACCGAGACGCTCGGCGGTGGGTGTTCCGCTTCCCGCGCCGCATCGAGGTGGTCGCCGACCTCGATCGGGAGCGCAAGATCCTGCGGCTGGTACGACACCGACTAACGGTGGCGGTCCCGAACTGGAGGGTCGACAGGGTCATCGACGGCCAGGTCGTCGTCGGCTATCCGAGCGTGCCCGGCGGGCCGGCCGGATACGAACCCGACGGCGACGGCGACTTCAGTTTCACCATTCCGACCCCGCCGCCCGATCGCTATGCGCAATCGCTGGGCGAAGCGTTGGCCGCTCTACACAAGGTCGACGCGACCGACGTCGCGGCGACGCTCGGTGAAGGGCTCCCCGACCCGGCCGTCGCTCGCGACCGTTGGCGTGCCCTGCACGAGCGGGCGCGCGAGTCCGTCCCGATCCCGGGAGCACTCGCCGCCTTCTGGGCCCGGCAGGTGAACGATGATCGGCTGTGGGACTACCCCGTGGTCCTTCGGCACGGCGACGTACATCCCGAGCACACGCTGGTCGACGCCGACGCATCACTCACCGGGATCATCGACTGGACCGACGCCGGCCTCGGCGACCCCGCATCAGACTTCCTCGATCCGCGGCACGCCTTCGGACCTGCGTTCGGCGACCGACTGCTGGCCGTGTACCTCGCCGCCGGCGGCGTCGCCGACCCGGCGCTGGCGGAGCGAGTGGTGCTGCTGCAATCCATGGCACCGGTCCCCTCCTTCCTGTACGGGCTCGAAACCGACCGACCGGCCATCGCCGAACGTGGCCGGCAACGCATCGCCGCCATGGCCGACCGACTGGAGCAGGTCGGTACACCGCTGCCGTGATCCCGGCCGGACGCCGCCTCGGCGGTCCGACGGTGGTCGTAGTGCGCCGCGCCGGCCTCCGACCCACGGTGGATGAGCGCGGGCATCGGTCGCTCTAGCGTGGACGCATGGACCGGACCCTGCGCGAGTGGTACCGGACGAACAAGGTCCCCGGGGACGCCGCCGTCGCCGGCTGCTTCTTCCTGGTCGCGTTGCTGCTCGGCTACCTGGTCGGGTTCAGCGGCACCTGGAACCTCGGACTGACCGTGCTGCTCTCGGCACCGCTGGTGCTGCGGCGGTCCGAACCCGAGATGATGTTCGTCGGCACCCTCGTCGTCTGCCTGTTCCAGGTGGCTGCCGCTCGGCCACCGGTCGTCGCCGACCTCACGGTGTTGGTCGTGGTGCACGCGGTCAGCGCCTACAGCACCGCGACTCTGGCGGTACGCAGCGTTGGTCGCCGGCATCGTCGGGGCCGGGCTCGGTGCCGTGATCTGGTCGTCCCCGATCCGCAACCCGCAGCAGACCGCCGTTGCCTTCGGCCTGGCCGCAGTGTCGGTGGGGATCGCGTTCCTGATCGGCGACCGGCAACGGGACCGGGTCGACCGGGAGCAGGAACAGACCGCGAGTCGCGCCGAGCGGGAACGGTTGCTGACCATCGAGCGGGACCAGCGGTCCGAGATGACGGCAGCCACCGAGCGGGCCCGGATCGCCCGTGAACTGCACGACATCGTCGCCCACTCGCTGTCGGTGATCGTCGTGCAGGCCGACGGCGGGCTGGCGGCGTCCAGGACGAAACCCGAGGTCGCGCCGCAAGTGCTGGCCACGATTGCGGAGACCAGCCGGGACGCGCTGGCCGAGATGCGGCGCATGGTGGCGGTGCTGCGGGCGGGCGGTCCACCGGAGTCCGACCACCCGGACTACGCCCCGGCGCCCTCTGCCGCCGACCTGCCCGAGCTGGTCGACCAGGTGCGCCGGGCCGGTCTGCCGGTGGACCTGGTCGTCGCCGGGGCGCAGCGGCCGGTCGGTCCGGCCGTCGGGCTGACCATGTATCGCGTGGTCCAGGAGTCGCTGACCAACGTGCTCAAGCACGGCGGACCCCAGGCGCATGCCGAGGTGTCGGTGTTCTACGGACCGTCCGACGTGACCGTCACCGTGCTGGACGACGGCCGGGGCGCGGCGGCGACCGCGCCGCTCGACGGCACCGGCAACGGTCTGCTGGGCATGCGTGAACGGGTCGAGTTGCTGGGCGGGAGCGCTGGCCGCTCATCCGCGCCCCGGTGGGGGCTTCCTGGTCTCCGCCTCCGTTCCGGCCGGCCGGCCGGAATCCGGGACGGCACCGGCAGGACCGAGATCGGCATGACCGACCGGATCGGCGTCTTTCTGGTGGACGACCAGATGCTGGTCCGCACCGGGTTCGGCATGTTGATCAATGCCCAGGACGACCTGACGGTGGTCGGCGAGGCCGGCGACGGTGCGGCCGCGGTCGCCGCGCTGGCGCCGGGCCGGCCGGCCCGCGAAGCCGCCGACGTCGTGCTGATGGACGTCCGGATGCCGGTGATGGACGGGGTCGAGGCCACCCGCCGGATCACCGCGGAGCCCGACGGTCCGCGGGTGTTGGTGCTGACCACCTTCGACCTGGACGAGTACGTGTTCGCCGCGCTGCGGGCCGGGGCGTCGGGTTTCCTGCTCAAGGACGCCCGACCCGACGACCTGCTCGGCGCGATCCGCGCCGTCGCCGCCGGCGACGCCGTCGTCGCGCCCAGCGCCACCCGCCGGCTGCTGGCCCACGTCACGCACGCCCTGCCGGCGCACCGCCGAGCCCGACCCGCGGCTGGCCACGCTGACCGCCCGGGAGCGGGAGGTGCTGCTGCAGGTGGCCGCCGGCGCCAGCAACGCCGAGATCGCGGCGTCGTTGTTCATGGCCGAGGCCACGGTCAAGACACACGTCGGGCATCTGCTGGCCAAGCTCGAGTGCCGGGACCGGGTCGGCCTCGTCGTCCTGGCCTACGAGTCCGGTCTGGTCCGGGCGGCGGCGTCGACCATCGGACCGGAGCACCCACCGGGCAGTGCTGTCGATGGCAACTCGACGAAGCGGAGAACGACGACGTCGGTGCCTTCGACGAATTCCGGTCCACGGTCGCCCGAGTACGACCACGGTCGTAGGCAGGCCCACCTCCCGTCGCACGGTCCGAGTTCCGATCCGATACGCGGCGCCGATTTCCCCGGCGCGGCCACGGACGAACGTGAACGGTGAAGCGGCGCACCCGGCGCCGCCGCCCCGGAGGTTCAGCCGCACATGCGACCCGCTCCCGCCCCCACCTCGCCTCCCCAACCGACAGCACACCAGCAGACGGTCCACCAGCAGACGGCACACTGGTCGACGGCCCACCGGCCGCTCGTGGGCGATCCGAACCGGCCGGCCGCCGCGGCCGAGAACCTGGTCAAGGTCTACGGCACCGGCGACACCGCGGTCCGGGCGCTGGACGGCGTCACGGTCGAGTTCGACTCCGGGTCGTTCACCGCGATCATGGGACCGTCCGGCTCCGGCAAGTCGACCCTGATGCACTGCCTGGCCGGGCTGGACACGGTCACCTCGGGTCGGGTCCGGCTGGGCGAGACGGATCTGTCCACGCTCGACGACCGGGCCCTGACCCGCGTCCGCCGGGACCGGGTCGGGTTCGTCTTCCAGTCGTTCAACCTGCTGCCGACGCTCACCGCCGCACAGAACATCACCCTGCCGCTGGATCTGGCCGGTCGCCGGGCGGATCCCGCGCTGTTCGACGCGCTCGTCGACTCGCTGCGGATCGCCGACCGAATGACCCACCGGCCCGGTGAGCTGTCCGGGGGCCAGCAGCAACGGGTCGCCATCGCCCGGGCGATGATCACCCGCCCGGACGTGCTGTTCGCCGACGAACCGACCGGCGCGCTGGACACCGCGACCGGCCACAGCCTGCTCGCCTATCTGCGCACCACCAGCCGGGAACTCGGTCAGACCATCGTGCTGGTCACCCACGATCCGATGGCCGCTGCCTACGCCGATCGGGTCGTCCTGCTCGCCGACGGCCGCACGGCGGGCGAGCTGACCCAGCCGGACGCCGATTCCGTGCTGACCGCGGTCCGCCGGTTGGGCGCCTGAGATGCCGCGCCGTGAAGCCGTTTTCGGGTCGGCCTGGGCGCAGGTACGTCAGCATCCGGCCCGGATCGTGGCCACGGTCGCCGCGATCGTGCTGGGCATCGGCTTCGCCTCCGGTTCCCTCGTCTTTTCGGCGACGTTCCAGGCCCATCTCGAGCGCGTGGTGTCCGCGCAGGCCGATGTGGCCGACGTGCTGATACAGCCCGGCGACGACCACACCGATCCGGTCGCGGCGCTCGCGGCGATCCGGACCACCGACGGTGTCGCGCTCGCCGAGCCGACAGCAACGTCGTGGCTCGACTTCGCTGCCGCCAAGGCGCACGGCAGCATCCGGGTGGACACGCTGCCCGCGGACCCCCGGCTGCGCTGGTTCGGCCTGGACAGCGGGCAGTGGCCCACCCAAGCCGACCAGATCGTCGTCGACCAACCGACGGCCGCCGGCGCGAACCTGACCATCGGCAGCACCCTGACCCTCACCGAGGATCCCTCCCCGACGCCCGCTGCGGTGACCGTCGTCGGCATCGTCGACACATCGTCCTCGGTACTCAGCGGCGGGCACCTGCAGGCATTCGCGCCCTACGGGCTGCTCGCCGCCATCCACCAGCCGGCCGTCGCCGAGCTCGGCCCGCTGTCCGGCGCTGTCGCCGTGCTCGCGCAGCCGAGAATCACCCCGGACGCGCTGGCCGGGCGACTGGCCGGCCAGTTCCCCGACCTGTCCGTGCGGACCGGGGCCGAGCAGGCCGCCGCCGAGGTGGCGAAGCTCGATGGTCAGGGCGATGCCTTGACCATCGTGCTGCTCGCGTTCGCCGGTATCGCGCTGCTGGTCGCCGGAACGGTGGTAGCCAATACGTTCGCCATCGTGCTGGCCCAGCGCCGGCGACAGATCGCCCTACTGCGTTGTGTGGGTGCGAGCCGGGGCCAGGTCCGTGGTCAGGTACTGGTCGAGGCCTTCCTGCTCGGACTCGTCGGCTCGACGTTGGGGGTGATGGTCGGCGCCGGGTTGGGGTTGCTCGCCGCCCACGTCACCGGCCTGGACGCCGGCGGGGCCCGGTTCGACCTGACCCGGCAGCCGATGGTGGCGGCGCTCGGGGTGCTGGTCACGATCGGGGCGGCCTGGTGGCCGGCGCGACGGGCGATGCGGGTCGCCCCCCTGGCCGCGCTGCAGCCGGTCGAGGACCCCGACGAGCAGCGCCGGATCACCCGCGGGCGGGTGATCGTCGGCGGGCTGTTGATGCTGGTCGGGACGGCCGGCATGGCCTACGGGGTCGAGGCCGGCGGGCTGCCGGTGGCGTTCGCCGGTGGTGCGCTGTCCGCCATCGGCGTCCTCGTGCTCACCCCGCTGTGGGCGACACCGGTGCTCCGGCTCGCCGGAGCGTTGACCCGCGCCGGCGGCGTGCCCGGCCGACTGGCCGCGGCCAACATCGATCGCAACCCGGCGCGGGCCTCCGCGGCGACCGCGGCCCTGGTGATCGGCGTCGGCCTGATCGTGACCCTGCAGGTCGGCGCCGCCTCGGCGTCGGCGACGTTGGATCGCGAGGTGGACGAACGGTATCCGGTCGACGTCGCGGTGAGCGCGACCAGCGGGGTGCTACCGGCCGGACTGGCGGCCGGCGTCGCCGCACTCGACGGCGTCCGCGACGTCACGCCGATCGCCGGGGTCAGGGCCACCGCCGCCGGCCTGGGTCCGGACGGGCCGGGCACGACCGACGCCGATGGTGGGGCGGCCGACTTTCCGCTGCTGGGTGTGCCCGTGCAGGCCTATCCGATGCTGCGTGGCGGCACCGATCTGTTCGCCGACGACACCCTGCTGGTGCCGTCCTGGTGGACCGGACCCGCTGGGCTGCAGGTGGGTCAGTCGCTCACCGTGCACGTCGGGAGCCGGTCGGCGACGTTCGTCGTCGCGGTCGGCGCCGCCGCGGACGCCGGTCCGAACGGGAGCGCCGCGGTCACGACCGCCGCGGCACTGGCCCGGCTCGCCCCCGACGCTCCTGACCTCGCCGTCTGGGCCGGCCTGACCTCCGATGCCGACCTGACCGCGGTGAACAGCGCACTCAACGAGCTGGTCGCGCCGTACGCCGAGCTCGAGCTGAGCGGCACGGCGGGCGAGCGGGCGGCCACCGCGAAGGCTGTGGGCACCGTGGTCACCTTGGCGACCGGAATGTTGGCGGTCGCGGTGGTGATCGCCATCCTGGGCATCGGCAACACCGTCGCCCTGTCGGTGCTGGAACGCCGGCGTGAGTCCGCGCTGCTGCGGGCTGTCGGGCTGTCCCGCCGGGGGCTGCTGCGCAGTCTGCTGCTCGAAGCAGTGCTGGTGGCGGCGGTCGGCGGCCTCGTCGGCGTGGCCCTGGGCATCGGGTACGGGTGGATAGGCACCGCCGCCGCGCTGGGCCCGGGCCGGGGCGGAGCCGTGTTGGTCGTGCCGTGGGCAGTGGTGGGGCTCATCCTCGCGGTGGTCACCCTGGCCGGGGTGGCGGCGGCGGCGCTGCCGGCGCGGCGGGCGTCCCGGGTGGCGCCGGCCGCCGCCCTGGCCACCGCCTGAGCCGGTGCCGCTCGTCAGAGTCGAAGGCGAGGTCCTGTACTCGGGGCGTGGCCTTCCACCCTGCTGGAATCAGGTCAGTTGCGTTCCTGCATCGGCATGATGACCTCGCGGACGATGAGCTGCACCGCCGCGGCCACCGGCACCGCCAGCAGCGCACCCATCACGCCGAGCAGGGCGCCGCCGATGACGATCGCCACCACCACGGCTCCGGCGGAGATGTCCACCGTCCGGCGCATCACCCTGGGGTAGAGCCAGTACGCCTCGAACAGGTGCTGGCAGATGTAGAAACCCACCGCGATCAGCCCGACGGCCAGCGACTGGGTGAAGCCGAGCAGCATCATCGAGACCCCGATGGTGATGGGGCCGATGACCGGGATGTAGTCGAGCGCCGCGGCACCCAGCGCGATCGCCCACGGGTACGGCAGGCCGACGATCGCCGCGAAGATGCCGGCCACCAGACCGGCCTGCACCGCGATGATGGTCGCCCCCGACAGGTAGCCGCCGAGCTGGGTGATGACCTTGTTGCCCAGGTCGGTGACCCTGGCCCGCCGGGTCGCCGGGGCGAGCCGGAAGGCAGTGGCGGTGATCCGCGGCAGCCCACCGAGGAAGTACAGGGTCAGGATCAGCACGATCGCCAGGTCGAGGAAGATGCCGGCCACGGTGAACGTCACGGAGAACGCACCGGTGCCGATGTTCTTGATGAACTCGGAGTCCTCGATCTTCTGGATGATCTGGAATTTCTCGTCCAGGCCGCGGATCGTGGCGTTGTTCTGCAGGTTCGAGATGTATTCCGGCGCCGACTGGACCAGCTTGGCGACCTCGGTGACGATCGGCGGGATGATCGCGTAGAAGATCCCGCCGAGCACGAGCATGAGGGTCACGAAGACGATCAGGACGGACCAGCCCCGCCGCAGGTGGCGGCGCTGGAGGAAGCCCACGGCCGGGTCGAGGCCGATGGCCAGGATTGCCGCCACCACCAGCAGGATGAGGGTGGACTTGACGCTCTCGACGAGCAGGAAGCAGACGTAGGCGATGAGCACTCCGAGCCCGCCGAGGAACCCGGTCCGGAACGGCTGCAGGGGTGCGCGGTCCCGCGTCCCGCCGGCGGCCTGGGCGACCTCAGCGGCGCGCTGGCTCGATACGACCGCCGACTCGGCCGTCCGCAGTGCCCGCTCCGCGGTGACCCGGGTGACCAGTCCGCCGAGCACCTCCCGCACCCGTCGCCGCTCGGCCTCATTCAGCTCGACGTCCGGGGACGCCTCGACGGCGTCGACGAGTTCCCGAGTGGCGTCGGCGACCGCGGCGTCGTGATCGGTCTCGCCGTCCCGGGCCCGGGCCCGCCGGAACGGCATCCGGCGACCGGCCGCGACCCGCTCGGCATGATCTGTCACACGCCCGGGTGGGTCGGCCGCAGGGTCCGTCGGTCCGGCCGCCCGGGGATCCGGCCCGGCGTCCGGTGGCGGCGAGGTGCTGCCGGTCGGCTCGGTCACGGCCGGGGTGCCACCAGGTCCTGGTAGTCAGGATGGCCGGAGAGCCAGTCGGCGACGTACGAGCAGGTCGGCAGGACCCGCACCCCGGCTGTTCTGGCCGCGTCCAGCGCGCTGCGCACCACCCGATCGGCCAGACCTTGTCCGCGCCGGGCCGGGTCGGTCCAGGTGTGGTGCAGGTCCCAGACCCCAGCGGTCCGGTCGTCGTATTCGAGCACGGCCACGTCGTGCCCGCCGTTGTCAGCGGCTATGCGGAAGCGGCCGTCGTCGGGCAGGTGCTCGACGGTCGAGGGGACGGTGTCTCCCGGCTGCGGCATGCGCACTCCCGATCGTGGATCTGCGGTCTGCGTACTGGCGCCGGCCTGGTCGGACGCCCGCCCAGGCACACGTTACGGTGCTGCCGGGCGCGCCGGACCGGCATGGTCCCGTGTGCCGAAGTAGCCGGGGTCGGTGAACTGGTGGCCCTGCCAGGTCACGGCCGGCCCGTCCACCCTGGCCGCCTCGTGGTCCTCGGCGTCGTCGACCGGCCGGTAGCCGAGGACGTCCCACCCCTCGTCGGAATAGAACCGGCGGGTGTTCGCCGAGACGCCGTAGCAGGTCAGGAATCCGATGTCCGGCGCGGTCAGAGCGGCCGTGACCAGCCGGACGGCGTCGCCGAAGGAGAGCCAACCGCAGCGCAGCCACGGGCCCCGCGGCGCGTCGGCGAAGCCGCCGATCCGCAGGTTGACCACCTCGATGCCGAACCGGTCGTGGAAGACCCGGCCCAGATCCTCGCCGACCGCCTTCGACAGTCCGTAGTAGGTGTCCGGGCGCACCGGGTCGGCCGGCGACGTCGGCCGACCCCACGGATAGAAGCCGGTCACGTGATTGCTGCTGGCGAACACCACTCGTCGGACGCCGGCGGCGACGGCCGCGTCGTACACGTTGCGGGTGCCGACGATGTTGTTCTCCAGGATGTTCTGGAAGGTGTCCTCACTGGCGATGGCACCGAGGTGGACGACAGCCTCGGCGCCGTCGAATGCCGCTGCGACCTGCTCGGGCTTCCGCAGGTCGACCTGCTGCGCAATGTCGGGCGCAGTGGCGGAGATCGACTCGCGATCCACCAGCACCAGCTCGAACCGGGACCGGTCCAGCCCCCGCCGCAGCACGGTGCCGATACCGCCGGCCGCTCCGGTGATCGCGATCCGCATGCCGCGGACGGTACCGCGGCCCCCTCACGCTCCCTGCAGTAGCGGGGGTGTCGGGGACGCCCGATACGGTCCGGGAATGCCTCCGGCCCGATTCACTTCGAGTGCAGCAGGTCGCGATCTCACCCGTCGCCGGGTGGCGGCGCTCGGGCTCACCGGCGATCGGCTGGGGGATCCGCGGGCCGTCGTCCGGCACCTGGTGGCCGTGCAGTCGCAGGACTTCGGACCGGGCTGCTGGAGCATCGCCCAGCGCAGCTCCGGGTCCCCGGAACGCGCGGTGGTCGAGGAGCTGATCCAGCGACGCCAGCTCATCCGCACCCATCTGTTGCGCCCGACCTGGCACTTCGTCGTTCCCGACGACCTCGGCTGGCTGCTCGACCTGACCGGCCCTCGGGTCCAGGCGTTCTGCGGGAGCTACTACCGGCGGGAGGGCCAGCCGCTCGCGGTGCGCGATCGGGCGACCGCGCTCATGGCCGAGGCGCTGGCCGGCACCATCCTGACCAGGCCCCAGTTGCGCGAGGTGCTGGCCGACGACGGGATCGACGTGACCGGCAACAAGCCGTCGTTCCTGCTGATGAACGCCGAACTCGAGGGGGTGATCTGCGGCGGCCCGCGGGTCGGTAAGCACCACGGGTACGGGCTGGTCAGCGAGCTGGCGCCGGAAACCAGACGGCTCTCCCGCGAGGACGCGTTGGCCGAGCTCGTGCTGCGGTACTTCACCTCGCACGGGCCGGCCACCGTGCACGACATGAGCTGGTGGTCGTCGCTGACCCTGACCGACATCAGGGCCGGGATCGACGCCGCCGGAGACGCTCTGGTCCCCGAACTGGTCGACGGCCAGACGTTCTACGCCGCCGCGGAGCCCCGCACCGGGACCGAGCCACGGGCCCGGCTGCTGCAGGCCTACGACGAATACCTGGTCGGTTACAGCCGGACGAAGTGGCTGCTCGACCCCACCGGCATCGCCAAGGCACCGCACGCGGCGCGCACCCTGCCGAACATGGTTTTCATCCGGGACACCGCGATGGTCGGGGCGTGGCGCTCGCTCGAATCCGAGGCGGCCGCAGCGCTCGAGGTCGTCCTGCTGGTCGAGCCGAGTCCCGCCGTCCTGCGCGACCTGGATCGGGCCGCCGCTGAGTACGGCCGGTATCTCGGCAAACCGGTCCGGGTGCATGTCCGGCCGGCCGCCGAATGAACCGAATAGGCCCAGATCACCAGTGAGGCAGCGTCGGTGGTTGCCGGGCCCCCGATTCCCGGACGTCGGCGCCGGTGTAGATGGCGACGACCCTTCCGGACGCGCCGGGTGGCTGCGCCGGAGCCCGGCCACCCGGGCCGGGCGCCTCACGGATGTCCGTTCCGTATGCTCGATCGGTCCTCGTCGGGCCCAAGCGCCCGGCCCACCGACCCGCCCGGACCTGACCGCACGCCACATCGCCAGGGAGACCCCGTCATGGCCCGCACCCGTACTTCCGTCGTCCTCGCCGCGTTGGCCGCGGCCGGCCTCGCCCTGACCGCGTGCGGCTCCGACGACGCCGGCAGCACGACCAGCGCCGGGTCGCCGACCAGTGCTGCGAACTCGGCGCCCACGAGCCCGTCCTCGCCGACGTCGGCCTCCGGCTCGGTGACGTCGTCCGAATCCACGACGTCCGGCGCCACCGATGCGTCCTCTTCTGGCACCGCAGCATCCGGCACCGCAGCACCCGTCGCACCGGGGCGAGTTCGGCCGGTGTCGGCGCCGCGTGCACTCCGGACAAACTGCAGACCGCGAAGTCCGGGACGCTGACCATCGCCACGTCGGAGCCGGCCTACGAACCGTGGATGGTCGACGACGACCCGTCGAACGGCAAGGGATTCGAGTCCGCCGTCGCCTACGCGGTGGCCGACCGGCTCGGGTTCGCGAAGGACGCGACGACCTGGACCAGGGTGAACTTCGACGAGGCGCTGAACAACCAATCCGGCTGGGACTTCGACATCAACCAGTTCACCATCACCGACGAGCGCAAGCAGGCGGTCGACTTCTCGTCGGGCTACTACGACCTGACCCAGACCGTGGTCACCGTGAAGGGCTCGCCGATCGAGAAGGCGACGACGGTGGCCGAGCTCAAGGGCGCCAAGCTGGGTGCGATGGTCGGCACCACGAGTCTCAACGCGATCAACACGGTGATCCAGCCCGACACCAAGCCCAGCGTCTTCAAGTCCAACGACCTGGCCGTGCAGGCCCTGCAGAACGGCCAGATCGACGGTCTGGTGGTGGACCTGCCGACGGCGTTCTACGTGGTCGGCGCGCAGGTGGAGAACGGCGTCATCGTCGGCCAGCTGCCCGGAACGGGCAGCCAGAAGGAACAACTGGGCCTGCTGTTGGCCAAGGCCTCGCCGCTGACCGATTGCGTCACCCAGGCCGTGGACAGCCTGCGGGCCGACGGCACCCTGGACAAGCTGGCCACCACCTGGCTGGCCGGCAAGGACCAGGCGCCGCTGCTGAAGTAGCGGCGCGGGACGACGCGGCAAGCATGCGGGCGGAGCACTGACATGACGCTGGATCCGACATGACATTGGGCGGCGGAGATCTCGGCGACCTCGGCCTGCCTCCGGCCGAGGCGGGCCCGACGCCGGTGCGCCGGACCCTGCCGGCGCCGGACGACGGCTGGACCCCGTCACCGGTGGAGCTGAACCGCCGGGAGTACCGGAGCCGACGGACCCGGCGGTCGGTGATCATCGCCGCGGCGTCCACCGTCGTCCTGCTCGCAGTTGTCGTGGTGGGGGTGATCAACACCCCCGGTTGGCCGGCATTCCGGAAGAAGTTCTTCGACCTGGCCTACGGCTGGCAGGTCCTGCCCGACATCGCCGAGGGGCTGTGGCTCAACATCCGGCTCGCGGTGGTCTGCGAGATCGGCATCCTCGTTCTGGCGTTGACCGTGGCGCTGCTGCGCACGTTGCGGGGACCGGTGTTCTTCCCGCTGCGCGCGGCGGCGATCGCCTACACCGATCTGTTCCGGGGCCTGCCGCTGATCCTGGTGCTGCTGCTGCTCGGGTTCGGCATGCCGTCGCTGAAGCTGGAGTGGCTGCCGCGCTCGGCGCTGTTCTGGGGTTGCGTCGCGCTGATCCTGACCTACGCCGCCTACGTGTCCGAGGTGCTGCGGGCCGGCATCGAGTCCGTGCATCCCTCGCAACGCGCCGCGGCCCGCTCGCTCGGTCTGTCCCATGCGAAGACCATGCGGTTCGTGGTGGTGCCGCAGGCGGTCCGGCGGGTCCTGCCGCCGCTGCTCAACGACCTGGTCGCGCTGATCAAGGACACCGGTTTGATCTCCGTGCTCGGCGTCATCTACGACGCCGTGCTCAACGCCCAGATCAAGACGGCCGAAACCTTCAACTACACGCCTTACGTGGTGGCCGGGCTGCTCTTCGTGCTGATCACCATTCCGTTGACCCGGCTGACCGATTGGGTCGCCAGACGGCAGGGCTGGACCGGCGGCGGCGGTCACGTATGAGCACGCCGGGCGAGGAGCCGTTGTTGCAGGTCGCGCACCTGCGGAAGTCCTACGGGCCCGCCGTCGTGCTGCGCGATCTCACCCTCGAGGTCGCTCAGCACGAGTGCCTGGTGCTCATCGGTGCGTCCGGATCGGGCAAGTCGACGTTGCTGCGCTGCCTGAATCTGCTGGAGGTGGTCGACGACGGAACCATCACGCTGGGCGGCATCGACATCACCGATCCGCGGGTGGACGCCGACGACCTGCGCGACCAAGGTCGGGATCGTCTTCCAGTCGTTCAACCTGTTTCCGCACATGAGCGTGCTGGACAACATCACGCTGGCCCCGCGTCGGGTGCACAAGGTGCCGCGGGCGACGGCCGAGGCCGACGCGCTGGCCATGCTGGACCGGGTCGGGTTGGCCGACAAGGCCCGCAGCCGGCCCGACGAGCTCTCCGGTGGCCAGCAGCAGCGGGTGGCGATCGCCCGGGCGTTGGTGAACCGGCCGCTGCTGATGCTGTTCGACGAGGTGACCAGCGCGCTGGATCCCGAACTGGTCGGCGAGGTCCTCGGGTTGCTGGCCGAGCTCAAGGCCGAGGGCATGACGATGCTGGTGGCCACCCACGAGATGGGCTTCGCCCGGCAGGTCGCGGACCAGGTCGCGTTCCTGGCCGACGGTGTGGTCGCCGAACTCGGCCCGCCCGACCAGGTGCTCGGCGATCCGGTCGATCCACGCACGCAGCGCTTCCTGCGCCGGATCATCGACGCCGGTCGGCTCCCCGCCGAGCCATCGAGTGACTGAAACAAGGCGACATTCCCGGCGGAGCCAATCTGTCAAGACAACGGTGGGGTGGTCCGCATAGCCCTGAATACCTGCAGTTCTCCGTCACTCGACGGCGACGGGCAGGCAGGTTGTCAGGGTTTGGACGGGCCCTCGTAGAGCGTGGCCCGGGCGTACTCGTCCAGCGTGGCGTCGTACTCCGCGGCCGCCTGCTCGGTCAGCACCCCGACCTCGGCCTGCAGCCGGCCGGCGGTGGGCAGGCTCGACCTGTCGGTGACCTGGGCGGCCGGGTCCCACAGGGACGATCGGATGAGCGCCCGCTGGCACTGGAAGTAGACCCGGGAGACGGTGATCACCACAACGGTGGCCGGTGTGATTCCCGCGTGCGCGGTCAGCCCGATCAGCACCGGATCGGTCGAGATCACCGCCGTGCCACGGACCCGGATCGCTTCGCCCACCCCGGGGATCAGGAAGATCACGGCGATGGCCGGGTCGTGCAACAGGTTGCGCAGGGTGTCCAGGCGGTTGTTCCCGCGCCGGTCGGGCAGCAGCAGGGTGTGCTCGTCGAGTACCTGGACAAATCCCGGCCGGTCCCCCCGCGGGGAACAGTCCAGCCCGGCCGGGCCGTGGGTGGCCACGACGGCGAAGGGCGACGCGGCGATCAATTCGGCATAGCCCGGGGTCAGCACCGGGCTTTCCTTCGCGACCGAGCGCGGATTGGCGGGCGGGTACAGCGCGGTCAGCGCGTCGACCGAGCCGACGACGGAGTTCGGGTCCACGACCCAGGACGGTACGCGGCGCCGGCGGGGCGTCCGAGTTGTTTCCGGTTGGCCCGACGGGACCCGAACGGGTGCGTCGTCGGACGGGTGACAGGTGGCACACCCGGATGCCAACGCAGCGACAACTGACCTGTTCGGTGAGTAGCAACCGAGCGACGATCCGTGACACACTGTGCGCCGCGCCACGTGCGCACGCGACTGCGCGTTCGCGCATCGTAGGCATCAGCTGGGAGACACGAGGTACATGGCACAAGGCACCGTCAAGTGGTTCAACGCCGAGAAGGGCTACGGGTTCATCACGCCCGACGAGTCCGGGCCGGACGTGTTCGTTCACTACTCCGAGATCCAGTCGTCCGGCTACCGGTCGCTGGAGGAGAACCAGCGGGTTGAGTACACGGTCACCCAGGGCAACAAGGGCCCGCAGGCGACCGCCGTCAGTCCTGTGTAGTCCCTTTCCGATCCGTCACCGGCACCTGCGGCTCGACAGCCGCGGGTGTCGATGATGGGTGTGCGGAAAACGCCCGCAGCAGGTCGGCCGCTCGTAGGTCCGGCGACTGAGCGGGAACCTCGACGATGGTGAAGCCGTATTCGGCGTACACCTCGCGGTGCATCTGACCGAATCGTTGCGCGTCTGCGTAGCCGATCCGGCGGACCGCGGTCGGGGTGACGAACCCCAGGGGCCGGAAGAACAGCACCGTCGGCTCGAACCACCCCGCCGCCGCCGCGAGCTCCGACCACAATGCCGTCGGGACTGGCGCGCCCAGGTACCGGGCAAGCGCGAGCGTGCAGAACACCGACCGGTCGTGCAGCTGTCGTTCGGCGGTGGCCGCGACTCGCCGGGCGTGCTGCAGCGCGACGATGCGGTCCAGGAAGTCGGGCTGTACGTGCGGGACGAGCCCGACGTCGAGCAATTCCTGGTTGACGTCGGTGGCGGCCTCGGTGACCACCTCGATGTCGGTGTCGCGCATCAGGTCGAGCGCGGTGGTCTTCCCGCTCCCGGGTGCGCCGGTCACAATGATGCGTCTGGGCATGGGACTTCGGTACCTAGCCGGAGCCGTCCGGGGTGTCGGATTCGGGTGCGTCCAGGTTCTCGGTCCTGCTCTCCGGATCGACCCTGATCACCTCGTGCGCCAGGTTCGACCAGGGTCGGCCGGTCCAGCTCGACGTGCCCTGACCGCTGACCGTCCAGGTGACGCCGGTCCGGCGGCTGCGGGGGTCCTTGGTCCGGTACATCGCCCCGTCGGCCAGCGCGATCAGCTCGACCGGGTCGAACTCGCCGCCGGCGGTGTGCGCGACCCCGACCGAGCCGCCGACGTTCAGCTCCAGGCCGGCCAGCCGGTACGGCGCCGACAGGGCGGCCGTGATGGTGGCGACCAGGGCGTCGGCCGCCTCCTGCGTCGTCCCGGGGGCCGGCAGCACGGCGAATTCGTCACCGCCGTACCGGGCGATCAAATCGCCCGGTCGGGCGGCGTCGCCGAGTCGATCCGCCACCGCCACCAGCACCGCGTCGCCGAGCGGGTGACCGTGCGTGTCGTTCACCGACTTGAACCTGTCGAGGTCGACGAGCAACAACGAGACCGTGCCGTGCCGGCGGATCGCCCGGAGCTGTCGGGCCAGCGTCTCCAGCAGCACCGTGCGGTTGGCCAGCCCGGTCAACGCGTCGGTGCGGGCCTGATCGGTGCGCGCGGTCAGCACGTGCACCCCGTGATGCACGGCGAGCAACACCGGGAGCAGCACCGGCAGCACGACCGGCGCGTTCATCGCGACGACCGCGACCAGCGGGGCGACCATGGTCGGGGCGCCCCACGGAAATGCCGTGACCAGCCAGTCCTGCAGTTCGGCACGCAACGACGTCCCGCACAGGGTGGCCAGGCCCGACGACGTCACCAGGGCATTGACCGCCTCGATGAGCACGGCCGACAGCAGCCCGATGCCCAACAGGCCGGCGGCCGTGGTGGGCACCTCGGGTCCGTTCCCGGGCACCAGGGCGATCTGCACACCCGCAGCCACCAGACCCTGCAGCCCCCACAGCGCCATGTTGAGCACGGTGCGCCACAACCGCACCACCGTCCGGAACCCGACCACGCACAGGCCGCTGAGCAGGAACAGGTACGCCGCCTGCGGCCCGTAGGCGAGCACCGCGGCCAGGGTCAGCGGCGCCGACCAGATGATCGAGGTCGGAGTGCCGCGCATCCACGGGGCGAGCGGATACAGGTCGGAGAGCAGCACGAGCCCGACCAGGACGAGGAACCCCGGCTCGGTGATCAGCACCGAGACATGCGTGCCCGGATGGCCGATCGCCAGCGCGCCGTAGCCGAGCACCATGGCCACCAGCGCACCGGCGAAGAAGACCTTGAACGACCCGGGCGTCGTCCGCAGCGGCTGGGCCAGCAGATTGTCGCGGGCGGTCACCTGGCTGGTCCCCTTCGGCGTTAGTGACTCTGAGTAGTGAGAATGATACCGCCGGTTCGCCAACTGTGCCGAAAATCGCCCTGATCCCTCCGTTCGGGCAGGTGATCCCCCATTCGGACGACACCCGTTGGCCCATCCGCGCTCATCCTTGGCCGCTGTGGCAGGGTCGGATGATGAATCCGGGCATCTCCGACCGTGCGCAGGGATCCGAGTCGGCCGACGTGCTGGTGATCGGGGCCGGCCTGGCCGGCCTGGTCGCCGCCGCTGAGGCCGCCGACGCCGGTCGATCCGTGCTGGTCCTCGATCAGGAGCCGGGCGCCTCGCTCGGCGGCCAGGCATTCTGGTCCCTCGGCGGGCTGTTCCTGGTGGACAGCCCGGAGCAGCGGCGCCTCGGCATCAAGGACTCCCTGGAACTGGCTACCGATGACTGGTTCGGCTCGGCCGGTTTCGATCGCCCCGAGGACCACTGGCCTCGGGCCTGGGCGACCGCGTACCTCGACTGGGCGGCCGGCGAGAAGCGGGCCTGGCTGCGGGAGCAGGGCATCGGCCTGTTCCCCGTCGTGCAGTGGGCCGAACGCGGCGGCTATCAGGCCGGTGGTCACGGCAACTCGGTTCCGCGCTTCCACATGACCTGGGGCACCGGTCCCGGCGTGGTGACGCCGTTCGTCCGCCGGGTGATGACGCACGTACGGGACGGCCGGGTCCGACTGCGTTACCGGCACCGGGTGACCGGGTTGACCGTGTCCGACGGTCGGGTCATCGGCGCGAGCGGCGAGGTGCTGGAGCCGTCGTCGGTGCAGCGCGGGGAACCGTCGTCCCGGGCGGTGGTCGGCGACTTCGCGATGACCGGCGCGGTGGTCCTGACCTCCGGTGGTATCGGCGCGAACCACGACCTGGTCCGGGCGACCTGGCCGTCGGGATACGGCGACCCCCCGAAGAACATGGTGGCCGGTGTGCCCGACTCCACCGACGGGTTGATGCTCGGGGTGGCGCAGCGGGCCGGCGCCCGGCTGATCAACCCCGACCGGTTCTGGCACTACCCCGAGGGCATCGTCAACCACTCCCCCGTGTGGACGAACCACGGGATCCGGATCCTGTCCGGACCGACCCCGCTGTGGCTCGATGCCACCGGCGCCCGGCTGCCCAGCCCGTTGTTCCCCGGCTTCGACGCGCTGGGGGCGCTCCGGCACATCACCTCGTCCGGCCACGACCATTCCTGGTTCCTGCTCAACCACCGCACCATCGGCCGTGAGTTCAGCCTGTCCGGCTCCGAACAGAATCCGGACATGACCGGCAGGTCGATCGCCGCCGTGATCAAGTCCCGGCGCGGCGGCGGCCCGACGCCTCCGGTGCAGGCATTCCTCGATCGAGGCGAGGACTTCGTCACCGCCGACACCCTGAGCTCACTGGTCGAGAAGATGAACGCGCTGACCGGCGACTCGCCGCACATCGACGCGGTTGACCTCGAGCGGATCGTGCGGCTGCGGGACCGGCAGATCGGCACCGAGCTCGGCAAGGATCCGCAACTGATCGCCACCTGGGCGGCCCGCCGCTACTTCGGTGACCGGAAGATGCGCACAGTCGAGCCGCACGAGCTGCTCGACCCGGCAGCCGGCCCGCTGATCGCCGTGCGGCTGCACATCCTGACCCGTAAGACCCTCGGCGGCCTGGAAACCGACCTGGCCGGCCGCGCCCTGACCGCGGACGGGAGCGTGCTGCCGGGGCTGTACGTGGCGGGCGAGGCGTCGGGTTTCGGCGGCGGTGGCATGCACGGCTATCGGGCGCTGGAGGGCACCTTCCTGGGCGGTTGCCTGTTCTCCGGACGCACCGCCGGGCGCGCGGTCGCGGCCGAGGTCGCGGGCTGAACAGGGCGTTCGCCCGCTCGTCGGCGGTCCGTTGCCAAAGGTTCACATAACGACTCCGTATCGATGGGCAACGTCTGACCCTCCTGCCGACGTATAACCATTCGAGTGGGTTTGCCGCCTGCCGGGACGTCGGTGCGTGACTTCGCGCCGAGCGCCGCGGGGAGGCCGGTGACCCGCCGGCCGCGGTCACTTTCGCCGCGGACGACGACTGGGGGTCACCGCAATGCCGGACCGGAGTTCGACCGCTACCTCTGCGCGCGGCAGGTCCGGGTTGGCGGCCCTGCGCGCCACCTCCCAGCCGATGAGCGCGGTCGACCTGTTCGACGACGAGGATCCCCTGTTCCCGGCCGCCCCCGCGCCCTTCTGCGGCATCCGACTGCCCGACGCCCGCACCCTGGCCTGGGCCGAGTACGGCAATCCGCGCGGGGTGCCGTGCCTGGTCATCCCGGACGCCGGCTCGTCCCGGCTCGCGCCGACCTGGCTGCTGCACGACGCCGCCGTGCCGGCACCCATCCGACTGCTCGCCGTCGACCGCCCGGGAGTCGGCGCGTCCGACCCGATGGGCATCGGCGGCCGCGAGGACCTGGCCGACGACCTGCTGCACATGGTCCAGACGCTTGCCGTCGGCCGGGTCGCCGTCATCGGGCTCGGCCACGGCGTGGACGACGCGCTGGCCTTCGCCGACCGGCACCCCGGACTGGTCACCGCGGTGATCGGGGTGTCGGCCCGGACCGCTGCGGTGATTCCCGAGCAGCCCGGCACCCGCCGGCTGCTGCCCCACCGGGCCCACCCCTGGGACGGCCCGTTGCTGGACTGGGCCCGCGCCGCCGGCCGCGCCGACCTGACCAGGGAGCTGACCTGGCGCCGGGCCCTCGACCGGATGTCGACGGATGCTTCGGACGCGCTGGGCGAACGCTGGCGGGAGCCGGACTTCCGCACCGCGGTGGCCGCCGACCTCGCGCTCGGCGTCCCGGACCGGGATCGCCGCAGCCGGCCGTCGGGGCGCGAACCGTGGTGGACCCGGCGGTGGTCGGCGACGGTGCCGGTGCACCTGTGGCACGGCCGCCAGGAGTGGGCCACCCACGTGTCGGCAATCCGGGCGGTGGCCGACCACCGCGCCGGCTGGGATGTACTCGTCGTTCCGGGCTGCAGCGCCCTCCTCGGTTTCTGGCCCGAACTCTTTCTGCAGGCCCACCAGTCCTTCTTGACCGGGAATCCTTACAGCGACGGCAGGTTCCGGCGACGGCCAGGAATTCGTCCCGGCCTGAGCCGCGCGGGTCAGGCCGCGGTGGCGGCCCGGATCGACAGTACGTCGGGCAGGTTCGCGGCGATCTCGGTGAAACTGTCCCCGCCGTCCCGGCTGGCGTAGACGGTGCCCGAGCGGGTGCCGAAGTAGATGCCGGTCGGGTCGCCGGCGTCGACACAGGCCGCGTCGCGCATGACCGCTGAGTACATGCCGTCCTGTGGGAGTCCGTCGGTCAGCGCCTCCCAGGTGTCACCGGAGTCGGGCGAGCGCCAGACCTTCATCGCCCCGTCCGGCGGGAACCGTTCGACGTCGGCGACCAACGGGAAGACCAGTACCGTGCCGGGCCTGCGCGGGTCGGTCAGCACCGGGAACCCGAACGTCGCCGGCAGGCCGGGTTCGATCGAATCCCAGTGCGCGCCACCGTCCTTCGTCCGGAATACCCCGCCGTGGTTCTGCGCGAACAGCAGGTCGGGATTGGCGGCGTCCCTGGCCACCTTGTGCACGCACTGGCCGAACTCGGGGTACTTCTTGCCCTCCGGGTTGAAGTCGGCCCTGATGCCGGTGGACCGCGGCGACCACGACCGGCCACCGTCGGTGGTCCGGTAGCACCCGCCGGTGGACATGGCGATGAGCACGTCGTCCGGATCATCGGGATGGGGCAGCACGGTGTGCACCGCCTGGCCGCCGAACCCGGGTTCCCAGGTCTCGCGGTGCGGGTGGTCCCAGAGCGCGTCATTCATGGAGAACGTGACGCCCCAGTCGGTCGACCGGAACACCGCGGACGGTTCGACGCCGGCCCACACCTCGCCCGGCTGGACGCCCGGGGTGATCTGCCAGACCCGTTTCAACGTGGTGCCGGTGCGTTCCGGGAACCGGATGGCGTCCTCGGGCACGCCCTGCCAGCTGTGGCCCAGGTCGTCGGAGTGCAGCACCCTGGTGCCGTAGACGAAGTTCGTGCTCCCCGCAAAGAGTCTTGGGGTGACGTGAGCGCCGTCCCTATCGTGGCGGGCACCGTCGTCCGCGCCGCGCGGGTCGACCCCGACCGCGGCGACCTCCTCCATCGGTAGCTGGGGGCCCTCGCACCGACCACGTCTTCCGGTCGTCGTCGGATCGGCCGATCCACAGACCCTTGCGGGTTCCGATGAGCAGCACACATTCGGTCATCAGTCACCTCTGCGCGTTCTCGGGACTTCGGTGGTCACCTGGAAAGGACAACAGTGACACCGCCAACTCATCGGTGTCGAGCGCTACGTTGATTCCCGTGAGCACCGACGACCGTGTATCCGGCGACGGGCTGGGCGGATCGAGGGTCCGGCTGCGACCGGTGCGCGACGAGGACCGCGACCGCCTCCTGGAAATCCGCAGCACGACCCAGGTCCGGCGGTGGTGGGGCACGCCGTACGACGACGAGGGCGACGGCGCAGACGACACAACGCACCGGTTCGTCGATCGAGTTCGAGGACCGGGTCGTCGGGTTGATCCAGTACGGCGAGGAACTCGACCACATGTACCGGCACGCCAACATCGACCTGTACCTGGATCCGTCGGTGCACGGTCGCGGCCTCGGGCAGGACGCCGTGCGCACCCTGGCCCGCTACCTGCTGGACGTGCTCGGTCACCACCGGCTGGTCATCGACCCGGCCGCGGACAACGAGCCGGCGATCCGCTGCTACACGGCGGTCGGATTCCGTCCGGTCGGCGTCATGCGTGCCTACGAGCGGGACCCCGAGGGCACCGGATGGCACGACGGCCTGCTGATGGACCTGCTGCGCGGGGACCTGCGCTGAACGTCGGCTTGCGGCTGGCGGCCCGGTCGTCGGCTGGCTAGGTTCGCACAACCACGGTCGTCAGAGCGGCGACCGGGAAATTGGAGGTCCACCATGGGTTTGGACGACATCGTCAACCAGGCCAAGGACGCGCTCGGGATGGGCCAGCAGAAGGCCGACGAGGCTGCGGCCAGCGCGGCGGCAGGTGACAACGGAGGCAGCCACCGCCAAGGCCACCGAGGCATCCGGCCTCATGGACAAGGCGAAAGAGCTCCTGACCGACGAGCGCATCGACCAAGCGAGCGCGGCGATCCAGTCGAAGACGCCGGACAACGTGGACACGATGGTGCAGGGTGTGGCCGACAAGGCCAAGGACTGGAACAACCCGGCCTGATGCCCCGCGGCCGGCGAGGTGCAGCCGTCGAGCCGGGCACCTTCGAGTGAACGAAGCTGCCCACAGTCTGCGGACTGTGGGCAGCTTCGGTTCGCCGGCGGGATCCCTCGACCGGGTCAGGCGTCGTCGGTGTCCGGCAGGTCGAGGCGCCGGGTCCGGATCAACTCGGCGTAGAAGCGGGCCGAGTCCTTCGGGGTCCGCTCCAGGGTCTCGTAGTCGACCCGGACGATGCCGAACCTCTTTTCGTAGCCCCAGGACCACTCGAAGTTGTCCATCAGCGACCAGACGAAGTAGCCGCGGACGTCGGCGCCGGCGTCCAGCGCGGCAGCGACCGCGTCGATGTGTGCCCGCAGGTAGTCGATGCGGTCCTGGTCGTGGACCGCACCATCGTCGGACACCGGGTCCGGGAAGGCCGCGCCGTTCTCGGTGATCATCAGCGGCAGGTCCGGGTACCGGCCGGCCAGTGACAGCAGCAGCTCGGTCATGCCGGAGGCGTCGATCGGCCAGCCCATCTGGGTGTACGGACCGGGCTGCGGCAGGAACTCGACGTCCTCGGCGCCGACCCAGGGGCTGGCGCCCTCGCCGTGGCCGTCCGCGAGCTGCCGTTCGCCGGCGCCGTCGTAGTGCCGCACCAGGTCGGGCTTGTAGAAGTTGACGCCCAGCACGGACAGCGGGACGTGCGCGAGCTCGGTGTCGCCGTCCTGCACGAAGGACCAGTCGGTGATCGCGGCGGTGTCGGCGATCAGGTCCTCGGGGTACGCACCGTCGAGCATCGGCCCGAGGAACGCCCGGTTCCCGACGGCGTCGATGCGCCGGACGGCCTCGAGGTCGGCGGCCGAGTCGGGGTTCGCCGGCCGGGCGACGTGCAGGTTGTGGGTGACCGAGATCTTCGCCTGGTCGCCCAGTTCGGCGCGGATCGCCCGACCGGCCAGACCGTGGCCGAGGTTCAGATGGTGCACGGCCGCGAGCGCCGCGGCCGGTTCGGTGCGGCCCGGGCGCGTGGACGCCCGCGGCGTAGCCCAGGTAGGCGGCGCACCACGGCTCGTTGAGCGTGGTCCAGGTGTCGATCCGATCGCCCAGGCCGCGGGCGAGCACGGTCGCGTACTCGGCGAAGCGGTAGGCGGTGTCCCGGGCCGGCCAGCCGCCGGCCTGCTCCAGTTCGTCCGGCAGGTCCCAGTGGTAGAGAGTGACCACCGGGGTGATCCCGGCCTCGAGCAGTCTGTCGGCCAGCCCTTTGTAGAAGTCGACGCCCCGCTGGTTCACCGGCCCGGAGCCGCCGGGAATGATCCGCGGCCAGGACACCGAGAATCGATACGCCTGCAGACCCAGGTCGGCCATCATCGCGACGTCCGACTGCCAGCGGTGGTAGTGGTCGTCGGCGACGTCGCCCGTGTCGCCGTTCACCACCCGGCCGGGGGTGTGGCTGTAGGTGTCCCAGATCGACAGGCCTCGACCGTCCTCGTTCCAGGCACCCTCGATCTGATAGGCGGCGGTGGCCGAACCCCAGACGAACTCCGGGGGGAAGGTCCGAGAACTCATTGCCGGGTTACCGTCCTTCGTCGAGCCGCGCTGATGGGCGAGGGAAACGTATCGAATCACGCTGCGGGTTGATCACCGGGGTGGGCTCGTTGTCCGCGTAGCGAACGACGGTTGGGCCGTTCGGGTGAAAATGGAGTGGGTTGCTCGGTGCCGAGCCGTCGTTTCGTTGCCGCGGGCAATGGTGCTGGGCGCAGTGCCTCGTGGCATTGCCGACGAGCCGACCCGTCACGGCTTCCTTCGGCGCTCAGGCCTGGGCGAAGCTGACCACGGTGCCGACGAACTCGTCCGGGCGGACCAGGTGCGGGTAGTGCCCGAGGTCCGCCCAGAGTTCGACGGTGGCACCGGGAACTCGCTGCTGCAGCCAGGCCGGGTAGTCCGGCCCCGGGTCCTGCCCGTGGATCGCCAGGTAGGGCGACGGGTCGGGGTGGCTGATCACCCGGTCGACGTGCGCCGCCAACTCGGGCTGGTCGAGGTCGAACAGCACGCCCCAGACGCCGAGCACCGACTCCTGCCGGACGTCGCGCAGCGCTCGCAGCCGGTCGGCCTCGGCGGGGTCGAGCGCGCCGTACATGCCCTCGAACAGGCCGATCATCACCTGCCCGCAGGCGTCGCTACGCAGCATCGGCTCCGCTCCGCGCACCATCTCCTGGAAGGCGGCCAAGTCCATCGACTGGTCGATGTTGACCACGCCGGCCGTCGGGTACTTCGCCGCGTAGGCCGTGGCCACCGCGCCACCAAGCGAATGCCCGACGACCAGTGGGGCGGGGCCGTCCGGCCAGGCCCGCTGGACGCTCTGCGCGACGTCGGCCGCCATCGTCTCCAGGTCGTACGGGCCGACGTTCGACGAGCCGCCGTGGCCGCGGAGATCCACTGCGAGCACGTCGAAGTGCTCGCCCAGCTTGCCGGTCAGCGGCGCCGAAGGCCGTGCGGTCCTCGGTGATGCCGTGGATCAACACGAGCGGGCTTCCGCTGCCGGTGCGCTCGTCGGCCAACGCGACGGGAGCGGTCGGGGTACTCATGCGCAGGAGTAGATCACGGTTGCTTCGAGCCCTGGACCCGGCTCCGCGGTCGGGGCCTGTAAGTCGGTAGGCACGGGATGTATCAAAAGCCGGTGGCCGGCCTCAGGGCGTGTTGTCAGATTCGCGCGGCCCGGGGAGCCGGGCCCGACCGATCCGGAGGATCAATGGTCGACTTCTACGTCTCCGCGCCGGGTGAGACCGCACCGCCGATACCCGACGGCCCGCAGCTGTGCTCGGGCAGCGAGATGCGCATCCTGCACAACGTGTTCCTCTGGGCCTACGAGCAGGCGCCGATCCTGATCCGTGGCGTGCGCGCGGGCGACACCGCGCGCAGTGAGTTCGTCGGCCAGTGGATCGCCGACATCGACGCCACTTTGCACGTGCACCACCAGAGTGAGGACGAGCTGCTCTGGGAGAAGCTGGAGCAGCGGGCGCCGGCCTGTGCCCTGCACGTCGGACAGATGCGCGCGCACCACGCGCAGGTGCAAACGCTGCTGGACGAGGCCGGGCCGCTGCTGGCGTCGTGGCGGGAATCGGCCGATCCGGAGACCGGGGAACGCTTGGCGGACGCCTACGAACGGATGCTCGCCGTGCTGCGGGTCCACCTGCGGCGCGAGGTCGTGGAGATCATCCCGGTCGCCGAGAAGGTCTTGAGTCAGCCCGAATGGGAGTCGCTGGGCAAACACAGCATGGGCGCCATCCCGAAGTCACGGCTGCTGCCACAGCTGGGCTACCTGCTCGCGAACTCCTCGCCGGAGGAGGCGACCACCTTCTTTGCGTCGGTGCCGCCGCCGATCCGCCTGCTCTACCGGTTCGTCGGGCGGCGCCAGTTCGAGAAGCAGTACCGCACATTGTTTCCCGGTGAGCCGGTGCCGCAGCACGGGCTGAGTCCGACCTGCGCCATGAGAACCGCTGGAGGGTGCAGGCGGTGCTCGCACACGTAGCCTGTCGGTCAGCTGGCGGCCGCAGGTCACGCACGGGGTTGCCCCAGCAATCGAGGGCGAAGCCCGATCTTCGCGGTCGGCCTACATGCCGGTGCACTGCCGTCGTGCTGCGCCAGGTGCGCAGCGACTGCTCCAAACTGGGGCCGACATCCGCGGACGTTGCCCGCTGCCGCCTGCGGTCGCAACCCACGTCGGACACGGCTCGCGTTGCCGGCATGGGACAGGCAGCCTCGCGTACGGCCGTCGCTGCGCCGACACTCATGTCGGACCCACTGTCGGTACCCGGACTAGCGTCGTCGACGGGGATCGAGCACCGCGGCCGCGGCGGAGCCGCTCGGCCGACACTTATCGGGCCCAATGTCGATACGGTCTATCGTCGTCGGCAGCGGATCGAGGCCACTGCGGACGGGCTGCTGCGCGAATCGACGTGTACCCACTGTCGGTACCCGGGTCTAGCGTTGTCAGTATGGGGAAGAACAGCCACCAGCGCGGTGGAGCTGCTGCGACGACACGGTTGTCTTACCCACTGTCGGTACCCGGGTCTAGCGTTGTCGGCTGTGGGGAACCGACGGCGGCTGCACCCGCGGACCGCTGCGACGAAACGCTTGTCGGACCCACTGTCGGTACCCGGGTCTAGCGTTTCGGGTAGGGGGTGAGGGCATGACGGACGTGGTGGACGGCGGGGGCCGACTGACTGAGGTGCTCTCCCAGATCGATACGATGACGGCCGCAGTGGATCAGTTCCTGGAATCGAATCTGTTCTGCCTCACCGGCCTGGAGCGGCTGACGGTGTCACGTCAGCTGGAGATCGCCGCTCGCAAAGTGGGTTTCGCCCAGATCTCGATGGCCGGCGAGCACGAGCTCGCTGCAGATGCCAAGTCCCACGGCGCCGCTTCCACCGCCGCGCTGCTCGCGCACACGCTGAACATCTCTCGCGGCGAGGCCGGCCGTCGAGTCGCTCTGGCCGCACAGACCTGCGACACCCTGGCCATCTCCGGCGATCTCATCGGCGCGCGAATGCCGGCCATGGGTGCGGCGATGGCCGCCGGTGCCATCTCTACCGACCACGCCCGGATCATCTCGGCGGCGGTGCACGACAAGACCGTCACGCACCTGGACCCGGCCATCCTGGACGAGGCGGAAGAGGTCCTGGTCGACTGCGCGACCCAGATGGAGCCGGGAACCCTCTCGAAGGCGGCCCAGAAGATCGTCGAAACCCTCAACCCCGACGGCATACTCGACGACGAACGCTACGACCCGGCCGCCCACGCCGAACTGCACATCGGCCCACGGGACCGCCGCACCGGACTGACCCCGATCGCCGGCAAACTCGACGATCTGGGCGCCGAGACGTTGCGCCGCGCCATCGACACGCTGTCCGCACCGCGGCCCGAGCAGAACGGCGTCAAGGATCCACGACCTGCCGCGACCCGCCGAGCGCACGCCCTCGTCGAAGCCCTCCGCGCCCTGCTGGACATCGGAGCTGCGCCGGCCCGCAACAGCGTCCGGCCGCACATCACCGCCACCATGACGCTGGACGAGCTACTCGACCTGGCCCGCGGCGCAGATCTTCTCGACGGCACCCACCTGTCCGCAGCACAGACGCGGATGCTGCTCTGCGACGCAGACATCGTGCCCGTCGTACTCGGAGGTCGCGGCGAAGTGCTGGACGTCGGCCGGGCCCTCCGCACCGCAACCCCGGCCATCCGGCGAGCGGTCACTGCGCGCGACAAGGGTTGTGCGTTCCCGGGTTGCGACCGGCCGCCGGAATGGTGCGACTTCCATCATCTGATCTGGTGGTGCCGCGGGGGACCGACCAGCGCGGACGAGGGCTGCCTGCTCTGCCCGCACCATCATGCCGAAATCCACCGCGAACACTGGAAAGCACATCGCGGCAAGGACGGACTCCCCGAGTTCATCCCGCCCGTGTGGGTCGACCCGGAACAGAATCCGCGACGCAACGTCATGCACGACCCTCCGGTCCCCCGGGTCGGAACCGCAGCGACCCGCGACCGCCGATGAGGTGCCGACGCCCCGACGCGTCTGCGTCCAGCTCACAACGCGTGCTGTTCCTCCAACTTGATCACGTGTTGGACCGCGTTGATCAAAGCCAGGTGGGTGAATGCCTGGGGGAAGTTGCCCAAGTGAGCGCCGGTGTGCGCATCCAGTTCCTCGGCGTACAGGTCGAGCGGGCCGGCGAATGAGAGCAGCTTGCCGCACAGTGATCTCGCCTGTTCGAACTCGCCGATCTCGCACAACGCGGACACCAGCCAGAACGAACAGATGGTGAACGTGCCCTCTTCTCCGGAGAACCCGTCGTCGGTCTCCTCCACCTTGTACCGCAGCACCAATCCGTCCACCGTCAGCTCGTCGGCAATCGCCAGCACGGTCGCCCGGATGATCGGGTCTTCCGCGGGCAGGAACCGCAGCAGCGGCGCCAACAATAGTGACGCGTCCAGTGCGGTGGTGCCGTAGTACTGCGTGAGCACGCCGCGTTCGTCCACGCCGTTGGCCAGGATGTCGGCCTTGATCTCGTCGGCCGCCAGCTCCCACTCGTCGGCCTTGGAATCCTCGCCGGCCAGCCGGGCCAGCCGGGAGCCCCGATCGGCGGCCACCCAACACATGATCTTGGACGAGGTGAAGTGCTGCAGTTGCCCGCGCACCTCCCAGATCCCGGCGTCCGGCTCGCGCCAGTGCTTGAGGGCCTGGGTGACCTGTAGTTCCATGATCGGCCAGACCCGGCTGTCCACGTGCTCGGCCGCCTTGGCGTGCAGGTACACCGAATCGAGCAGGGCCCCCCACACGTCGTGCTGCCGCTGCGCGTAGGCGGCGTTCCCGATCCGCACCGGACGTGACTGCGCGTACCCCGGCAGGTGGTCGAGCTCCTTCTCGGTGAGGTCGTGTTCCCCGCCGATGCCGTACATGATCTGCAGATCCTGTTCGCCGTCCGCAACGTCGGCGATGAAGGAGAAGAAGTCGAGCGCCTCCCAGTCGAAACCCGAGCGAGTACATCCCCCACAGTGCGAACGTGGAGTCCCGGATCCAGGTGTAGCGGTAGTCGTAGTTCCTTGCCAGCCGCCCGGGGTTTCGGGCAGCGACGTGCTGCCGGCGGCGATGATGGCACCGGTCGGCGAGTAGGTCAGCCCCTTCAGGGTCAGCGCGCTGCGCTGCAGGTACCCGCGCCACGGATGGTCGGGGAAGTTGCCCCGGGCCAGCCAGTGCTGCCAGTGGTGCGCGGTCCACACCAGCCGGGAGTAGGCGTCGGCGTAGTCCATCGGCGGCGGCGCCCCGTTCCAGGACAACGCGATGTACCGCACGTCGCCCTCGCGCAGCAGCGTTCGGGCGGAGGCCTGTCCACCCTCGAAGCCCAACCGCAGATCAGTGGTCAGGGTCAGCGTCAGGTCGGTTCCCTCCGCCGAACAGGTCGCCTGGTTGTAGGCGGAGTCGCTGTACTCCCACCTGACGTGTTTGTTGCCGTAGTCGAACAACGGCTCGCAGTCCACGATCGTTTGCATCTCGCCGGAGACGCAGCGGATGGTGCGCAGCAGGACGTGCTCGGCGGTGTAGTCGTTGGGGGTGCGACGGTAGTTCCGCGACCGGTCGTTGTCGTGGTGCCACGGTCCGATCAGCAGCACGTCGCGGACGATGATCCACCCCGACGGGCTGCCCCAGCTGGTCTCCAGGATCATCGTGCCCGGTAGGTACCGCCGCGCCGTCGGCACCGCGACATCCGCCGGACCCACCCGGAACGAGCCCGCCCGCCGGCCGAGCACCTTGCCGAACACGCTGGGTGCGTCGAACCGCGGCACGCACATCCAGTCGACCGACCCGCCCGGCGCAACCAACGCGCAGACCTCGCCGTCGGACAGGAAGCCGTAGTCGCCGATGGGCACGTCCCGCGGCCGCGGTGGACGGGCGTCGGTGTGGTGGGGCGTGACGTACGGGTGCGCCGTGCCTGGGTTCATGGGTGAAATATCGCCGTACATCCGCCTACCGGCAAGACACAACGCGAGGAACTGGCTGTGAACCCGGCCCCGACCGTCCGTTTGCCCGCGAATCGGCCCGGTGGCTGCGAGCCACACCTAGCATCGCGGGCATGGCAGAACCGATCCGCGCATGTCCGGCGTGTGGCAGTGCCGCAGGGGCCGAACCGGGATTCTTGGAGGACAACGGTGAGTCCAGCCAGGGCTACCTGCGGTGGATCGCCGGCCCGCTGGAACGCGGATGGACCGGTGGCGCCAAGCGGATGGGCAAGCAGCGCTGGGTCGTCGACACCACCCGCTGCGTGACCTGCGGATACCTCGCCCTGTTCGCATCCCGTCAGGTCTGACCCGGAGTCGTCGCACCCTGCCACTACCGTCCGGTCATGATCACCGAACGAGAACGTCCGTGGCCGGAAGGCGACCTGTCGCTGTCCGACGCGGTTGCCGACTACTTCCGCTTCCTGCACGACACCGCGGTGAACAAGGTCGCCGGGCTGGGCGAGCAGCAGGCCAGGATGACCCCGATCCCGACCTCGCCGGCGGTGTCCCCGCTGGGATTGATCCAGCACCTGACCGCGGTCTACCGGCAGCATCTGCAGATCCATCTGGTCGGTACCGACCTGCCGTCACTCTGGACGAAGGACACCACCTCGGACTTCCGCATCGCACCCGAGGCAACGGTCGAGTCGGTGATCGCCGCGTTCGACGCCGAGTTCGCCCGGGCGTCGGCGGCTGTGGCCGCAGCGGACCTCGACGCGACGGTGCAGGTCTACGGCCGACCCGTGCGCGTCGGGCGGTTGCTGGTCGACGTGCAACAGGAGATCGCCCGGCACGTCGGGCACCTGGACATCGTCCGCGAGCTGATCGACGGCGCCACCGGCGAGTGAGCCCGGACCCGCCCGCACATCCCATCGACTGGACGTCGCATCGGGTGAACGCTGGGCAGGGTCGCGAAGGTGGATTTCCCTGTCCAGCGTTCGCTCGACGATGTAAGGGGCCGCGCCGGATAGCGTCGAGCACCGTGCCCCGACCCGACGAGCCGGCCCAGCAGAACCCGACCCAGCAGAACCCGGCCCAGCAGAACCCGACCCAGCAGAACCCGGCCCAGCAGGGCGGGATCGGGCAGGACCCACTGCTGGTCGGGCTGAACCGGCAGATCGCCCGGCTGGCCCTGCCGGCCCTGGGGGCGCTGCTGGCCGAGCCGACGTTTCTGCTGGTCGACACCGCGATCGTGGGCCACCTGGGCACCGCGCAGCTGGCCGGGGTCGGCGTCGCCGGCATGATCCTGTCCACGGCGGTCGGCCTCTCGGTGTTCCTGGCCTACGGCACCACCTCGCTGGTCGCCCGGCGACTCGGCGCCGGTGACCTGCGGGCGGCGCTGTCCAGTGGCATCGACGGGGTCTACCTGGCCGTCCTGATCGGCGCGACGCTGGCGGTGCTCGGGTTGCCCACCGCGTCCGCGCT
This sequence comes from uncultured Actinomycetota bacterium, assembly GCA_963706185.1. Lineage (GTDB taxonomy): Bacteria > Actinomycetota > Actinomycetes > Mycobacteriales > Nakamurellaceae > Nakamurella. The sequence continues at coordinate 165,147 of CAVPLZ010000010.1, forward strand.
GGTCGGCGCGCTCGGCGCCGGCACGGATGCGGCCGCGTACGGCACCACCTACCTGGTGATCTCGCTGGCCGGGCTGCCCGCGATGCTCGTCGTGCTCGCCACCACCGGTGTGCTGCGCGGACTGCAGGACACCAGGACGCCACTCGTCGTGGCGGTGGCCGGTGCGGTGCTGAACACGATCCTCAACCTGACCTTCGTCTACGGCCTGCACTGGGGCGTGGCCGGCTCGGCGATCGGTACCGCCGTCACCCAGAACCTGATGGCGGTCGCGCTGGTCGCGGTCGTGGTCAGGGCTGCGCGCCGCCACGAGGCCTCCCTGCGACCACATCTGGGCGGCATCACCGGCGCCGGGCGGACCGGCATCCCGCTGTTCCTGCGCACCCTCGCGCTGCGGATCGCCATCCTGGCGACGACGGCGGTGGCCGCCCGCCAGGGCGTGGCCGCGCTGGCCGCGCATCAGGTGGTCACCGCCGTGTGGAACTTCCTCGCCCTCGGCCTGGACGCGATCGCGATCGCCGCCCAGGCGCTCACCGGCAAAGCGCTCGGGGCCGGCGATCTGCCCGCCGCCCGGGCCCTGACCCGCGCCATGGTCCGCTGGGGCTTGGTGGCCGGTGCAGTCGTCGGCGTGGTGCTGCTGGCCATCCACGTCGTGGTCGGGCGCGCGTTCTCCCCCGACCCGGACGTTCGCGGTGCGATCGCCGCGTCGATGATCGTGCTGGCGATCGCGCTGCCGTTGGCCGGCTTCGTGTTCGTCCTCGACGGTGTGCTCATCGGTGCCGGAGACGGCTGGTACCTGGCCTGGACCGGGGCGCTGAACCTGCTCGGCTACTTGCCGGCGCTGGTGGTGCTGATGGTCTGGCCGCCGGGCGGCTGGGTCGGGCTGATGTGGTTGTGGATCGCCCACGCCGGGCTCTACCTCGGCCTGCGCGCGCTCACCCTCGGGCTGCGCTACCGCGGCGACCGCTGGCTGGTGCCGGGCGTGGCCTGACCGGGCGATGATCGGTCTCAGATCTGTAGCGGAGGTGTGGGGCGCATGTTCGACCTGTCCGGCCGACGCGCGTTGGTCACCGGGTCCGTCCGCGGTCTCGGGCTGGAGATGGCCCGGGGGCTGGCTGCGGCGGGCGCCCGGGTCTGGATCAATGGGCGGGACAACGCTGCGGTGGAGGCCACCGTCGCGACGCTGGCCGCCGACGGACGGGCCGTCGGTGCGGCATCCTTCGACGTCACCGGACACGAAGCGCCCGACGCCCTCGACGCGCTGGGACCGTTGGACATCCTGGTCAACAACGTCGGCCACCGCGACCGACGTGGCCTCAGCGAGCTCACCCCGTCCGATCTCGGCCACCTCCTCGAGGTTCACGTGATCGCCGCTTACGCGCTGAGCCGCCGAATGTCGGCCACCTTGATCGACCGCGGCGCGCCGGGCCGGATCATCAACATCTCCTCGGTGGTGGGCCAACTGGGCCGCCGCGGCGACGTCGGCTACCCGATCGCCAAGGCCGGGGTGGACGGGATGACCCGGGCCCTGGCCGCGGAGCTGGGCCCCCACCGCATCACCGTCAACGCCGTCGCCGCCGGCTCCTTCGCCACCGCGGTCAATGCCCAGCTGGCCGACGACGCGGAATGGAACGCCTGGCTGGGCCGCCGGACCTCGCTCGGCCGGTGGGGACAGCCATCCGAGATCGCCGGTGCCGTGGTGTTCCTGGCCTCGGACGAGGCGTCGTTCGTCACGGGTCAGACCCTGGCCGTTGACGGCGGCATGACCACCACGTTCTGAGCACCGCTCACCGCGTGTACAACCACAGCGAGCAACCGCGGATCGAGCCCGGCACGGTGCCACGGCACGGAGGCATGACAGCGGGCCACTCCCTGTCGATCTCCTGTTCCAGGTCGTCGTCGAGCTCGTCATCGCCCCGGGTGATCGGAGTTCGCGCGGGATAGGCCGCGTGACTCGGCTCGAAAGCGTTCATGAAGATCTCGCAATCGCAGAAGCCCCCCATCCGGCCGAGCTTGCGGTTCAGATCGCGGACCTTCGGTGCTCGGGTGTCCCGGTAGTGCGTCGCCCAGCGCAGCCCGGTGCAGCCGAACTCGAGCATCCGGTAGACGTAGCAGAGCATGCACTCGCCCGGTCTGATGTCGGTCAGCCCCGCGGCCATCGTGCGGAGCTCGTCCTCGGTCAGGTTGATCAGCTTGTTCGTCGTCATGCCGGGATCAGATCACCGGGGTCCGACAGCGGCCCCGACTGCCGTCGCGTCGCCGCCGCATCGCCCATCGAGTGAACCAAAACCAGCCAGATGCGGCCCGTTTCATGCAGTTTCGGTTCGCTCGATGGCGGGCCCGGATTCCGTTCGATGGCTGGGCCGGGATTCGCTTGATGGTCGGGCCCGGGGGTCACTCGGTGGTCCGGCGGACCCCCAGCGCCGCGAGCCCGGCCCGCGCCCAGGAGACGGCACGACCGGCGTCGCCGGGATCCAACTCGCCGCCCAGCGCCGCACCGGCCAACACTTGGCAGCGCTCCGCCTCGGGCCGACCGGGATGATCCGACGCGGCCCGATCCAGTTCGAAGTCCAAGCGGGACATCAGGTCCCGCGCCCGACCGAGATTGTCGTCCGCGGTACCTGCGGTCCGGCGACGGGCCACCAGGGCCGGGACCATCGCCGCGCCGATCAGCACGAGGGCGCCCCCGACCCAGAGCACCCAGGTCATCGGCCGGTCCCGCCCGCTGGGGCGCTGTCGGCGGCGGCCCCGGTCGCCCTGGCGCCGTGCGCCCGGGCATCATGGGCGCCGACCCCGCCCGCGCCGACCCCGCCCGCACCGGCCCGGTGAGCTCGGGATACCAGTGCCTCCACCCGGTTCTGCAGGTCGACCAGGTCCTCGCCGGGTTCGGCCCGTTCCCAATCGTCCAGGGCCCGCAGGTAGTCGGCGGACAGCTCGGCCACGCGCTTCGGCCGGGCCGGATGCTCCGGGAGGGCGAGCAGCGTCATGGCCACCTCGGACAGCTGCAGCTCCAGATCCTCGTGCACCTCCCGCCACATGGCCCGGACGGCCCGTCGCCGCTGCCACACCGCCCAGCCGCGGCGCGCGCCGAGGTAGAGCAGCACCGCCCCGGCGACCACCGCCAGCCCCAGGCCGACGGCCAGCACCCACCGAATGGCCGGGGGCTCGAAGGTCCGCACCTGGGCGGTCAGGTCACCACGGGCCACTGAGGCGTCGTAGCGCACGGCGAGTTCGCCCGCCTGGCCGGCGATGTCCCCGTCCAGGTAGCGGACCGCGTCGTCGTGACCGCGCCATTGGCCGTGGTCCCAGCCGAGCCGACTGGTGGCCCCGGTCAGCGGCAGGTCGTCGCTCTCACACCCGTATTCGAACTCGCCGTCCACGACGACGGCGACGATCAGGCCGCCGATGCGGTCGACCACCCCGGAGCAGGTGCCGCTGACGTCGGCGGCGAGGGCCGAACCACGTGACAGCACCACCATGGCCAATGGCCGGTCCCCGATCGCCTGTCTGACCGTGCCGGGGTCCACCGGAGCGGCGGCCGGGTCGACATAGATGACGTCGTGCCGCAGCGCGTTCACCGGGCCGGCGAAGTCCGAGAACTGGAGCACCACCTCGCGTCCGACGGTGAACCACAGTCCGACGGCGGCCAGCAGCGAGACCAGCACGATCCAGCGCCGGTGCCGCCGCGGCTGCACCTCGTGCGCCCGTGCCGACACCACGAGTTCGCGCTGCACCCGGGCGTCCCGGTCGGCCTTCCACTCGGTCCGGGACTTGCCACGGCGCCGCTTCGCGCTCACGACGGAAGCTCGGCGGCCGGTACCGCCAGGGCGGCCTCGGCCGCGGTCAGCGCCGCCTCGGCCTGGTCCAGCGCGCCGGCGGCGGCCTCGGGATGCCTGTCCAGCAACTGACGGGCGGTGCCATAGCGCTCGGCCGCCCGGTCGACCGACTCGGCGGCCTCGCCCTCCACGGCCAGCCCGTCCAACTCGGTCAGCCGGGCCGCCACCGCCGTCAGCCTGCCGACCAGCCGGTCCCGGGCGATCCGGCCGGCCCGGCGCCGCAGCCGCTTCTCGCCGCTGATCCGCAGACTCAGCACCACGCTCGCCGCCCCAGCCAGCACGGCCAGCCCGGCGAACAGCCAGGGCGCCAGCCGCACGGTCGCCGATACCGGATCAGCGGCCTCGTGCGGCGAGCGCGCGGTAGCCCGGTTGCTGCGCAGGTCACCGATCCGGCCGGCGACGGTCTTCGCCAGCGGCACGGGGTCCGGGCCCCAGGTGGCCAGTTGGTCGAGGAACTGCCCGTACAGGTACAGACTGGCCGACTGCTGCAGATCCGGGTCGGGCCCGGCGGTCTGCACCCAGAGGCCGTGCACCACCACGACCAGGTCGTCCGGGAATCGAGCGGCGAGCGGGGTCAGGTAGTCGACCAACGGCTCGCCCTCGGTGACGGCCGGGAAGGCGGCGATCCGGACGGTCAGTCCCGCGGACGTGCCCCCACTCCCGAGGCCGGCGACCGGGGCGACGCCGGGCGCGGTGTAGACCTGATCGGCCGCCAGCACGTCGCCGATCCGGGCCGCCTGCGCCGGGTCAGCGGCCTGCATGGCCGGCGGGTACGCCGGATCGGTGGTGCTGTCGGCGCGGTCCGCCGCGTGATCGATCGCCGAGATCACCGGATCCGTGACGTCGTAGCGGGCGAACACGGGAACCAGACCACCGCGGGTCGACGGGACGACGTCCAGAAAGTCGACAGCGACCGAGAGTCCTTCCACGACGACAAGATGCTTGCGATCGGCGACCAGGTTCTGATCGAGGAGCGCAGTGGCGACCTGCTCGACCTGATCGCGGTAGACCTCGCGTCCGTCCAGCCCGGAGAACGGCAGGAACAGCACCCGGACGCCGGTGCCCTGCAGGGCCGCCGTCACCCGGGTCCGGTCGATCCGCGCGGGGGCACCGGAGACCTGCCCGATCGACGATCTGCGAACCGCATCTTCCGCGGCGGCCACCGTCCACGACAGCGGCCCGGGCGCGGCCGTGGTTCCGGTCGCACCGGGCGTCGTGGCCGCCGACGACGAGCCCGGATCGTCGAGATAGTCGGCGGTGCCCTTGACCAGTCCGTAGCCCACTACGACCAGCGCGAAGGCACCCACCACGATCGCGAGGGTGCGGAGCCGGGCCAGCCGACGTTCGCGACGGCTCTTGACCGCATCGAGCCGACCGCGCCCCGTGCGCCGCTGCGCAGCGGTCGCGGCAGCCTGCCGCCGCTGCGGTTCCCCCATGCCGGCATTCTATGAATTGCGATCACCGATCCGAGGGGTTTCCGCCCAGGTCGCAGCGCAGACTGAACGGATGAAAGGTCCATCGCGGCGGTCGATCCGCTCCCGCGGGTCGTTGCTCTCGATCGGCTCGGTCAACTCGGTGCTCTCGATCGGTTCGGTCGGGTCCGTCCTGTCGATCGGCTCGGTCGGATCGTTCGGCTCCGCGTTCTCGTTCGGGTCTGCCATGTCCGCGGCCTCGATCGGGTCGTTCCAGGCCGCCGGGGCCGTGCTGTCCGGGCAGTCGAACCGGTCCGTGCTGTCCTGGCAGTCGAACGGCGCGGTGCTGGCGAGCCGATCATCGGGGCCACTTCCGCAGGCGGCGCTGCTGCCCGTCGCGATCATGGGGCTCACCCTCGGAGTGCTCTGGGTGGTCCTCGTTCGGAGCGGAGGAATTCGGCGCCCGGGATCGCGGCCGCCCGGCGAATCCAATCCGTTGCCCGGAGCACCGGGATAGCCGATGGTGGTGGGCCTTTCGGGTTCGGCACGACCCCAGGGGTCCGGCGTCAGGCCGGCGTGAGGTTCGACCGGGAATGTCGCCGGCAACACACCGTCCAGACCGATTCAGTACCCGAACGCCGCATCGCTCAGTGACCGAACGGGCACACAATGGAGGGACGGAGTTGCCGTTCCGAAGTGCAGCGGCATCAGCGCCAACACCGGGTACCCAGTGACGATCAGGACGGTGCGCATGGCAACAAGAACAGCCCGTCGGGCCCCGAAGACGACACCGCTGCCGCAGTCGCGCGGTGACCGGAAGAGCGCCGAGAAGATGGCGACGATCTACCGGACGGACGCGGCGCATTCGCCGTGGGAGAACTTCCAGAACGCCGGACCCGACGTCTACTGGGAAGTGCCGACAACTGCTCCGGCGAACTGACCGACCGGTCGGGTCGAGCGCCGGCGAGGCTGCTCCTGGCGAATGCTCCCCAAGAGCGGGAGGCATTGCCCAGGACTCTCGTGGCGCCCTGGGTGCTCGCCGCGACTAGCTCTCCCGACGCACCTCGTCCGGGCTCTTGTCCGTCCGCAATCCCCGCCAACTCGGGTGGCGAAGCCGGCCGTCGTGGGTCCACTCACCGAACCGCACCTCACCCACCAGCGTCGGGTTGCACCCACACCGCGTCCTTTGCATCGGGCCTCGGCACCGGCCCGGTGACCGGGCTCGTCCTTCGTCCGCAACGGTTCGAGCCGGCCGTACAGGTCATCCAGCACGGCGTCGGTGAAGCCGGTGCCGACCTTCCCGATGTAGGTCAACCCACCATCCTCCGGAATCGCCAGCAGCAGGGAGCCGATGGTGCCGGCCCGGCGTCCCGACCCCGGCTTCCAGCCGACCACGATGCCCTCCTGCACCCTGGAGTTCTTGATCTTGATCCAGCTGTGCACGCGTTGCCCCGGGCGGTAGGGCGCGTCCGCCTTCTTGGCGACGATGCCCTCCCAATGCCGGGCGTCGCTGGCGTCCAGTGCCTCGGCCGCGGTGCCGGTCATCGGCTCGGGCACCTCGACCGACGTCGCCCTGCGGGTTCAGTGCGGTCAACAGCCGGCGACGGACGTCGTACCCGCGCCGCACCAACGAAACCCCGTCCAGCCAGAGGATGTCGAACACGTAGTAGCGCACCGGCACCTTGGTCCGGACCCGGCTCGACATCGGCCTTGCGGGTCAGCCCCATCCGCTGCTGCAGCAGCCCGAAGTCGGTGCGACCGTCGTCGTCGAGCGCCACGATCTCGCCGTCCAGCACCACCGCATGTGCCCGACGGTGAGCTCGATCAGCTCGGCCAGCTCGGGGTAGCCGACGGTGATGTCGCGGCCGGTCCGGCTGGTCAGCCGCAGCGTCGCCGTTGCCGACGGCGGCCAACGCGCGGATGCCGTCCCACTTGCCCTCGAACCGCCAGTCGTCGCCGACTGAGTTGGTCGACGGTGCCCGCGGTGGCCAGCATCGGCGCGAGATCGGTCGGTGGGGAAGGCAGGTCGGGTTCGGCCGGGCCGGGTCCGCCCGGGCCGAGCCGGCGTCGGCGCCCGGTCTCGCGCCGGCCGGCCGCGCGTCATCCGGCGCCGGGCCGCCGTCCGCGTCGTCGTCCGCCGGGGATCCGGCCGTCGGCACCCGAGATCCGGTGAGCGCGTCGCTGTCCGGGATCCTGGCCCGTCGGGACGCCGGCTCCGGATGCGGCACCCATCGACCCTGCTGGTCCTTCATCCGGCGCAGCAACCAGTTCTTGCCGTCGGTGCGCACGATCACGTACCGGCCCTGGACCTTGCCGCCGTGGAACCGGACGATCACCTCGTCGCTCCACCACTTCTCGGTCTCGTAGGTGCCCGAGTCCCAGATGGTCATCTCGCCGCCGCCGTACTCGCCGGCCGGGATGGTGCCGGAGAACGCGGCGTACTCGAGCGGGTGGTCCTCGGTGTGCACCGCCAGCCGGTTGTCGCCGCTGTTCTCCGGGATTCCCCGGGGAACGGCCCAGGACACCAGCACGCCGGCCCGTTCCAACCGCAGGTCCCAGTGCAACCGACGGGCGTGATGCTCCTGGATGACGAAGGTGTCGTCGGCGCCGTGCGGTTGCGCTCCCGGCCGCCGGCACCGGTTCGGGGGTGCGGTCGGCCGAGCGCATGGCCCGGTAGGTGCGCCAACCGGTCCGGCTCGCTGCCCGGCGCCGACCCTGCGCCCTGGCGTCGGGGTCGGCAGCCACCGCGCGCCGAGCGGCGCCGTCGGATCGAGGCCGCCGGCGACCCGCTCGAGCACCTCGGCGAACTCCAGGTGCCGCAGGTCGGGATCGGCCAGCTCGTCCCAGGTCCGCGGGCGCGGCCACCGTCGGGTGCGGGCGGCCGCGCAGCGAGTACGGCGCGATGGTGGTCTTGTTGCCGTTGTTCTGCGACCAGTCGATGAACACCCGTTTCGGCCGCAGCGCCTTGCTCATCTTGGAGGTGACCAGGTCGGGGTGGTCGCCCTCGATGGTCCTGGCCACCTGCTGGGCGATCGCCGACACCTCGTCCGACGACTGCGGGTGCGGTCCAGCGCGACGTACAGGTGCAGGCCCTTGGAGCCCGAGGTGACCGGCACCGCGTCGGCACCGACGTCGCCCAGCAGCTCGCGCACCCAGAACGCCACCTGCGCGCAGTCGGCCAGGGTGACGCCAGGCCCGGGGTCGAGGTCGAACACCATCCGGTCGGGCTTCCCGGGAAGTCCGTCGGAGTCGAACTGCCACTGCGGCACGTGCAGTTCCAGGGCGCCGTTCTGGCCGAACCAGGCCAGCGCCGCGGGCGAGGCGGCCAGCGGGTAGTCGATCGCCCCGGAGCGGTGGTCGATGCGCTGCCGGGGCATCCAGGTCGGCGTCGCCTTGTCGACGTTCTTCTGGAAGAACGGCTCGGCCTCCACCCCGTTCGGCCAGCGCTTGCGGGTCACCGGGCGGCCGACGCACCACGGGCAGCATCGACCGGCGCGATCTGCGCGTAGTAGCTGATCACCTCGGCCTTGGTGGTGCCGGTCGCCGGGTACAGCACCTTGTCCAGATTGGTCAGGGTGAACCGGTGACCGTCGATCTCGACCAGGGTCTTCTGCGGCCTTGGGCGGCATGCCGCTCACCTCCCGGTGCCGAGTGGATCATTCGAGCGCGCTGTCACACCCGGGGTCCATCATGGACGGATGCGATCGATCTGGAAGGGCTCGCTGGCGTTCGGCTTGGTCAACGTGCCGATCAAGGTGTACAGCGCCACCGAGGACAAGGACATCAGTTTCCACCAGGTGCACGCCAAGGACGGCGGCCGCATCCGGTATCAACGGATCTGCGAGCTGGACGGCGAGGTCGTCGAGTTCTCCGAGATCGCCAAGGCCTACGAGAGCGACGACGGCCGGACGGTGATCCTCACCAAGGAGGACTTCGACTCCCTGCCGGTCGAGGAGTCGCACGAGATCGAGGTGCTCAGCTTCGTCCCGGTGGACCAGGTCGACACCATGCTCTACGACAAGTCGTACTACCTGGAGCCGGCATCGAAGTCGGTCAAGGCGTACGAGCTGCTGCGGCAGACGCTGCTGGACACGCGACCGGCTGGCCATCGTGCACTTCGCGCTGCGGCAGAAGACCAGGCTGGCCGCGCTGCGGGTGCGCGGTGACGTGCTCACCGTGCAGACCCTGCTGTGGCCGGACGAGGTCCGTGAGGCGTCGATTTCGCCAGTCTGGACACCTCGGTGAAGATCTCCGCCCAGGAGAAGCAGATGGCCTCGATGCTGGTCGACTCGTTCGCCGCGGACTTCGAGCCGGGGCAGTACACCGACACCTATCGGGAGGAGCTCGAGCAGCTGATCCAGGCGAAGCTCGACGGCGGCGAGGCGTTCACCGCCCAGGAGCCGGAGTCGGGCGAGGACGCCGAGGTGGTCGACCTGCTGGCCGCGCTGCAGCGGAGCATGGAAAAGCGCGGCGGCAAGACCCCGTCCGGGTCGAAGGCTTCCGGGTCGAAGGCGGCCGGGTCGTCCGGCAGCTCGCGCGCGAAGGCGAAGTCGGAGGACGACGAGGAGGAAGCGGCCACCGGCACGGACTCGGCCAAGCCGACGACTCGGCGCCGGTCGTCGAGCGGGTCGAGTTCGCGCTCGTCGAGCACCAAGGAATCGACCGGCACCTCGGCCCGCAGCCGCAGCACCAAGGCCAAGAGCTGAGTAGCCACGGCCGAGAGCGGAAGGCGAGCGGCGGCCGGAAGGCTCACTTCGGGCCCGCGGACCTCCAACGCAGGACGATCCTCCCGTCCGGACCAGGACATCTGTCATGGTGCGTCCGGCCGGAACCCCGCCGAGCGGGCCGACATGGCAGCCGTCAATCGGACCCGGTGACTGCGGATACCCAGACAGCGGCCGCCAGCCGGGCCGGGACCGGCGTCCCGGCCGCGATCGGTGCTGACGAGCGGCACCGCCCCGGCTCCCGCCGGCACGACGTCGACCTCGACGACGACGGCGGGGGTGACGCCGAGCCGCGGCGGCGACGGCCAGGATGAGCGGGTCGGCGTCCGACACCCGGTGCACCCGATAACGCCCGGGCGAGCGGACCTCGGCCAGGGTCAAGGCGTCGGCCGGCCGCAAAGTGTGACCGACGGCATCGGGAATGGGATCGCCGTGCGGGTCCACCGTCGGGTGGCCCAGCGTCGCGTCGATGCGCGCCAGCAACAGGTCGGACACATCGTGTTCCAGTCGCTCGGCGTCTTCGTGCACCTCGTCCCATCCGTAGCCGAGCACGGTGACCAGAAAGGTCTCGAGCAACCGGTGCCGACGGACCATGGCGACCGCGCACGCAGCGCCCGCGACGGTCAGCCGCACCGGCTTGTACGGCGCGTACTCGACCAGGCCCTGCGCGGCCAGCCGTCGCATGGTCTCGGTGACATTCGCAGCACTGGTCCCGAACCTCGCTGCCAATGCCTTCGTGGTGATCGGCGGCTCGCCCCACTCCGTCGCCGACCAGATCACCTTGAGGTAGTCCTGGGCAACCCGGGTGAGCGAGTCGAGGTCCACCGTCCCCGGGCCCGGCATCACGCCGCTCCGGACACGGTCAGGACGACCAACGTCACGTTCAACAGCACGACCAGCCCGGTTGCCACCCAGGCCACCGCGGTCAGCAACCTCCGGTTGACGAACGCGCCCATCATGTTCCGCCGGGAGGTGTAGGCCACCAGCGGAATCAGCGCAAAGGGGAGCCCGACGCTGAGCAGCACCTGGCTGAGCACCAGCGCCCTGGTCGGGTCGACGCCGATGGCCAGCACCACCAGCGCCGGGATCAACGTGACCACCCGGCGCACCAGCAGCGGAACCCGCACCCGGAGCAGGCCGCCCATGATCGTCGCGCCCGCGTAGCTGCCCACCGAGGTGGAGGCCAGCCCCGACGCGAGCAGCCCGATCCCGAAGGCGATGCCCACGGCCGGGCCGAGCGTCGCGGTGATAGCCGGCGTGCGCCCCTTCGATGGTGTCGGTGTCGTGCGCACCGGACAGCCGGTGGCCGCCAACAGCAGCATCGCGATGTTCACCGTGCCGGCCACCACCAGCGCGATGGCCACGTCCCACCTGGTGGCGCGCAGCAGCCGCGTCAACCGGATCGGGTCACGACTGAACGCCGTGTCGGTCGCGGGCGAGTCCGGAGTGCAGGTAGATCGCGTGCGGCATGACCGTGGCACCCAACATGCTGGCCGCCAGGACGACGGACTCGGTGCCCTCGAAGCGGGGCACCAGGCCACCGACCACCGCCCGCCAGTCCAGCCGGCTGAACAGCAGTCCGGCGACGAATCCGATGGTGATGATCGCCAGCAGTCCCATGATGACGAACTCGAACGGCCTTTGCCCGCGGCGGGACTGCACGCTCAGCAGCACCATCGAGACCACACCGACGATCAGGCCACCCAGCGGCAGTGGCACGCCGAAAAGGATGTGTAGGGCCAGCGCACCGCCGATCACCTCGGCCAGATCCGTCGCCGCGGCAACGAGTTCGGCCTGCACCCAGTAGATCAGCCGGCCGGACCGGGGCAGCCGGTCACCGAGCAGATCCGGCAGACTTCGCCCGGTGACCAGCCCCACCTTCGCCGACAGGTACTGCACCACCATCGCGATCAGATTGGCGACCACCAGCACCCAGAGCAACAGGTAGCCGTACTTGGCCCCGGCGGTCAGGTTGACGGCGACGTTGCCGGGGTCGACGTAGGCGATCGCCGCCACGAACGACGGACCCAACAGCCACACCAGGCGCCGGCCGGAGTCGTCGGGCACGCCCCGCGACTTCGCCAGCGCCATCTCCGCCCGCGTCACGAGAGTTAAGGTACCTTAACTCTCACCCCTGGGCCACGCCCCGCGGCGTCACGCCGTTGATGACGCATCGTGATCTGAGTTGTCGCCTCGCTTACCGAATGGGTGAGAAATCGGACATTTCCCCCGGCTGGCTTGCGGAGGCGCTGCTGCAGTGGTGATCTGACATCTCTGGTCCAACCAAGCGCCAGACCGCCTCCGTGATCCGGAAGGCACCTCTCATGTCCCCCTCCGCTGAACTGGCTCGGCCGCGCCGTGCCCATCGCGTCGACGAAACCGACGCATCCCGATCCGTCCTGGAAGAGCTGACCAGGGCCCGAAGCACCGGGAACCCCCGCGCGATCCAACGCGCCGAGGACGCCGTGTGCCTGCACTACCTCGATTTCGCCACCACCATCGCCCACCGCTTCCGCGGTCGGGGGATCGACGCCGACGACGTCCTGCAGGTCGCCAGGGTCGGCCTGGTCAAGGCGGTTCGCGGCTGGCGACCCCAGCCCGGCGGCGGATTCCTGCAGTACGCCACCCCGATGATCACCGGAGAGGTCAAGCGCTTCTTCCGTGACCACGGCACGCTGATCCGGATGCCGCGGACCGTGCAACAGGCCGGCCCGGCCATCGTGATGGCCCGGGAGGATCTCGGTCCGCCTCGGCCGCGTCCCGACCGACAGCGAGATCGCCGCCACCGCAGGGATTCCCGAGGAACTGGTGCGCGCCGACCGGGCCGCCCGCGAGCGCTGCGCGGTGTCGTCCCTCGATGCGCTGGACTCGGTGGACGACCCCACGTTGCGGAGCGGTGTCCGACGAGGACGGCTGCTCGGTCGAGGACCGGATCATGTTGCGGCAGAGCCTGTCTGCCCTGTCGTCGCGCGAACGGACGATGATCGGGATGCGATTCTTCCGTGATCGGACCCAGGATCAGATCGGCAAGGCGCTGGGCATCAGCCAGATGCAGGTGTCCCGGTTGCTGCGGGACACCCTGGCCAAGATGCACCAGTCCCTGGCCGACGAGCCGATCAGCGCCTGAGCGGGCCGGAAAGCTGGCTCGGGCCAGCTCTGCTCTGCCCTGCGCCTGCGTCATCGGCAGGTCCCCGTCATCGGTAACCCACCGGTGACGGGGACACGGCCCGGCGACGCCGTCCTCACAGGGACGGGCGTAGGGAGCGCAGATGGCGCTTGCGGTCCGTCTCGGACCTGGGCAGGGTCGGCAGGCCCAGCGCACCGGTGGTGTCGACCCAGACCTCGGCCAGCGCCAGGTACGCGGTCGAGCTCGGTGGATCGGCCTCGGCGGCGACGTTCGGCTCGCCCGCGACCGCCTCACCGTCGAGGCTCAACGTCCCCTGCGCGCAGGGCAGGTAGACGTTGCTCAGGCCCACCGCGGACGGCCCCAAGCGGAAGGCCGGGTCGACGAAGTGCCTGCGGTCCAGCACCTCTGAGATCGCCACGGCGATCCCGGGCGCGGTGGCGCGCAGACCCTTCGCCGGATCCAGTTCGATCCGCGGGCGTGCCGGCGACATGGTGCACTCTGCTGTCCCAGGCGAACTCCTCGGCCTCGGGCAGGTGCCGGGTGAACCGGTCGAGCAGGATGCGGGCGAAGTGCTCGTCGTCGGCCGCGGTCAGCCAGCCGAACTCGGTGGCGACGATGATCACCGAGCCGCCACCCCAGCGCGACCAGTCGACCGACCAGACCGACGCGAACGCCACGGGGTGCTCGTCCCGGTAGAGCAGCAGTCCCGGATTACTCCCGATCAGCACGACGCTCATGACCCAGTCAGTGTGACCCAGCCCGGCGAGACCGGCGACTCGACGGCGCTCATCCCACCCCCGGTCCGTACCTGATCGAAACCGGAACAATCCACCCGATTCACCTGTTTGGCCGCAACCTTGTGCGGGCACCCGTGGTCCGGAGGCGCCGCCTCCCGTGGCGTCCCACCGGCCGTGCACGCGTTCCTCACCACCTTGGAGGCAACCATGCACTGGCTCGGACTCATCATCAGCCTGCTGATCATCGGCCTGATCGCCGGATTCATCGCCCGCGCGCTCGTTCCCGGCCGGCAGAACATGTCCGTGGGCATGACATCTGGTGCTCGGCATCATCGGCTCGTTCGTCGGCGGATTCCTCGGGTATCTGCTGTTCCGCAAGGACTCCCAGGACGGCTTCTTCCAGCCGGCCGGGATCATCGGTTCGATCATCGGCGCGGTCATCGTGCTGCTCATCTACTTGGCGATGAGTCGTCGCCGGTCGACCGTCTGATCGGTCAGGAGAGCAACGAGGCCCCGGACAGCGCGAACAGCACCAGGTCGGCCGCTGCCACCAGCAGCGCGGCCAGGAACAGGATGCGCAGATGCTGCCCGCGCAGGGCAACGAGCACTCCGGTCGCCACCACCACGGCGAGCACCACGGCCGCCGCCCACATCCAGGGCGGCGGCCGTCCCGGTGGTCCGGCCATGATCACCGTGGACGCGACCAACAGCAGCACCGGGCCGACCACGGCGGAGACACGACGACCGAGCCGGTGCGGCAGGCCGCGGATGTCGGTGGCCGCGTCGTCGTCCAGGTCCGGCAAAACATTCAGGAAATGGGCGGCCACGCCGAGCAGCGCGCCGGCCAGCATCGCCCAGCCGGCCGGCCACGGATGGCCGGGAAGGGCCAGGGTGGCCACCGCGGGCAGCAGGCCGAACGCCACCGCGTACGGCAGGAACGAGAGCCAGGTGGCCTTCAACCCCAGGTTGTACGCCCAGCCGCAGGCCACCACGGTGAGCGCGGCCAGGCCCGGTGCGTAGTCCCAGCAACAGGGACAGCAGCACGGTCAGCGCCAGCGCGATGCCCGCCGCCGCAGCTACCGTGCGGCGCGGTAACCGGCCAGCCGCCACCGGCTTGTCGGTCCGTCCGGCCAGCCGGTCCCGCGCGGCGTCCAGCGCGTCGTTCGACCAGCCGATCGACAGCTGGCCGGTGAATACGGCGGCGACCACGAGCAGCCCCGTCCCCCACGGCAGCCCAGCCAGCGCGGCCAGGCCGGCGGTCAGCGCGGTGACCGCGACCGTCGGCGCCGGATGGCAGGCCAGGGCCAACTGCCCGACCGTCGACCACCACCGCTGCTGCTCCACCTATCTGCCCGTCACTCGTCGCACTGTATGGCCGCGCGCGCTGGGACGTACGGTGACGCGATGAGCGAGCGCCAGCGAGCGAATCATCGGCACTTCATGACGCAACCCAATCCGAGCGTCAGCGAGGAGAGGGTCACGTCAGTGAGCACAGTGGCGGCCGTCGAAGCCGTTCTGCCGCCGCATCGGTACCCCCAGCAGGTGATCACCGAGGCGTTCGCCGAGGTCTGCCTCGGCCCCGATGGCGATCGCGGTGTGCTCCGCCGGTTCCACGAGAACGCCAGGGTGCGGTTCCGCAACCTGGTCCTGCCGGTCGAGGACTACCCGGCGATGGGCGACTTCACCGCGGCCAACGACACGTTCCTCGAGCACGCCGTCGACCTGGCCGCCGACGCGGTCGCCGGCGCGCTGCAAGCAGTGCGGACTCTCGGCCGGCGACGTCGATGTCATCGTCTCGACCACGGTCACCGGCGTCGCCGTGCCCTCGTTGGAGGCCAGGGTCGCCGGCCGGCTGGGGCTGCGGGCCGACATCGTCAGGGTGCCGCTGTTCGGGCTCGGCTGCGTGGCCGGGGCCGCGGGCATCGCCCGGCTGCACGACCTGCTGGTCGGTCGACCGGATGGGATCGGCGTGCTGCATCTCCGTCGAGTTGTGCTCCTTGACGGTTCAGCGCGGTGATCGTTCCGTGGCGAACCTGGTGGCCAGCGGGCTTGTTCGGCGACGGCGCGGCCGCGGTGGTGATGACCGGAGCGCAACCGGGCGGCGTCCGGTCCGCGTGTGCTGGCCACCCGGTCGCATCTGTACCCGGACACCGAGCGGACGATGGGCTGGGACATCGGCGCGCAGGGGTTGCGGATCGTCCTCGACTCCTCCGTTCCCGACCTGGTGCGGCAATACCTCGGTGAGGACGTGCGCCGGTTCCTGGCGGACAACGGTCTGACCGTCGCCGACGTGGCGGCCTGGATCTCGCACCCGGGTGGGCCCAAGGTCATCGAGGCCATCGAGAACGAGCTCGGGCTCGGCCCGGACGCCCTGGCGCTGACCTGGCGGTCGCTGGCCGAGGTCGGCAACCTGTCGTCGGCGTCCGTCCTGCACGTGCTGGCCGACACGCTCGACCGGCGTACGCCGGCGGCGGGCGAACTACGGGTTGCTGCTGGCCATGGGACCCGGGCTTCTGTTCGGAGCTGGTGTTGTTGCAGTGGTGAGCTGGTACGCCTACCTGGCGTTGCTCGCGCTGGTCGGTCTCGAGCGGATCGCCGAGCTCGTGGTGTCCGTGCGCAACCTGCGCTGGGCGCGGGCCAGTGGTGGCGTCGAGCACGGCCGACCGCACTACCCGTGGATGGTGGCACTGCACCTCGGGCTCCTCGCCGGCTGTGCGGTCGAGGCCGCCTTTCGCCCGTTCCTGCCCTGGCTCGGTTGGTCGATGCTCGTGGTGGTGCTGGCCGCGCAGGGACTGCGGTGGTGGTGCATCGGAACGCTGGGCCATCGGTGGAACACCCGGGTGGTGGTGATCCCGGGGCTTCCCCCGGTGCGGCGCGGTCCGTACCGACATTGGCGCCATCCCAACTACGTCGCGGTGGTGGCCGAGGGCATCGCGCTGCCGCTGGTGCACACGGCTTGGGTGACGGCCGCAGTCTTCACGGTGCTCAACGCCGCTCTCCTGCGCACCCGGATCCGGGTGGAGAACGCAGCGCTGGCGGACGCTGCGGCCGCCCTGCCGGTCCGATGAGCCGGGTGATCGTCTGACTCGGGTGATCGTCGCCGGGGGCGGCCCGGTCGGCCTGGCCGCCGCGATCTACGCGCGCACCGCAGGGCTGAGCGGTGACCGTGTTCGAACCGCGGACGGCGCCGGTCGACAAGGCCTGCGGCGAGGGTGTGATGCCGGCGGCGGTGACGGAGTTGGCTCGGCTGGGCGTCCGTCCGGCCGGGGTGCCGTTCCGTGGCATCCGCTACCTGGACGGCTCCGCGTTCGCCGCAGTCCCTGTTCCCCGGCCGCCCGGGGCTCGGCGTCCGCCGGACCGAGTTGTCCACCGCGCTGCTCCGGCGCGCGCTCAGACCTCGGCGTCGAGGTCGTACCCGACCGGGTGAGTGATGTGTGGGTCGGCGCCGACGGCGTGCGGGTGGGCACTCTGGGTGCGGACTGGCTCGTGGCCGCCGACGGGCTGCACTCGCAGCTACGCGGCCTGGTCACCGCCGTCCAGGGCGCCTCCGTGCTGCGCAGGTCGATCGCTCGGCGCATCCCTGATCTCGGCGTGCGCCGCTACGGGCTCCGCCGGCACTACCGGATCAGCCCCTGGACGGACCTGGTCGAGGTGCACTGGTCGTCCGTCGGCGAGGCCTATGTCACGCCGGTGGCGCCGGACCTGGTCGGCGTCGCGGTGCTCTGCGCGCGCGGTGGCGGGCCGGCCCGGTCCTACGACGCAGCTGCTGGCCCACTTTCCGGCGCTCGCCGAGCGGCTGGCCGGCGTGCCCGCGGTCGGGGCGGTGCTGGGCGCCGGACCACTGCGGCAGCGCGTCGGCCGCCGGGTGGCCGGCCGGCTGCTTCTGGTCGGCGACGCCGCCGGCTACGTCGATGCCCTCACCGGTGAGGGCATCGCCATGGGGCTGCGCACCGCGAAGGCCGCCGTCGCCTGCCTGGCCGCCGACCGGCCGCAGGACTACGAACGGGCCTGGCACAGCATCACCCGGGAGTACCGGGTACTCACCCGAACCCTGGTCGAGGCGACCCGGGTGCCGCTGATCCGCCGCCACCTGGTCCCCGCCGCCACGGCCACCCCCTGGCTCTTCGACGCCGCCATCCGCTCCCTCGCCCGCTGACCGCCACCCTGCGAGGTTCAAACGGGCACGACTGAGCTGGATCGACGGCCGGTCAGCCGCGTGGACGGAGCCTCCCGCCGGGCATCACCGGGGCGGGGAGCGCCAGACCTTCGAAGCCGGGGACGGCGCCGAACCGGGGCGACCCGGAAGATGCGGTGCGGGCCAACTCCGACTGCCATTCGGATCGGAAGGCCACGATCTCGTCGTGGTCGCGGCCGATGAAGTTCCACCACATGACGATCTGCTCATCCAGCGGTTCGCCGCCGAGCAGCATCAGTCTGACCGGCTGATCCAGCGCCACCACGCGGATTGCCGAGGTCCCCGGCGGCAGGTAGGCGAGTTCGGTGGCCGTCACCCGGTAGCCCCCGACCAGCACCGCACCATCGTCGACGAGCAGGCCGTGTTCGAACGTCGGATCGACTGCGATGTCCAGTTCGCTGCCCGCGGCCAGCAGCAGCTCCGCGCCGATCAGCGGCGAATGCGTCGCGACCGGCGAGGACATCCCGGCGACCGATCCGAGGAACACCCGCCAGGTCGCGGGACCCTCGTCGACGACCTCCGGCACGAACCGGTCGAAGGCCGGCGCGATGTCGCGCGCGTGGTCGGGCAGTGCCACCCACAGTTGGACGCCGTGCAGCAGGGTGGTGTCCGCGGTGGAGACCTCCGAGTGGGCAATGCCGTGCCCGGCGGTCATCAGGTTCAGCTCGCCCGGCCGCACCATGGCGTGCGAGCCCAGGGAGTCGCGGTGCTCGATCTGGCCGGAGAACAGCCAGCTGACCGTCTGCAGGCCCGTGTGCGGGTGCGGGGGCACCCGCATGCCCCCGGTGCTGGTGACATCGTCGGGACCGTAGTGATCCGCGAAGCACCATCCGCCGATCAACGATCGCGACCGGGCCGGCAGGGTCCGGCGTACCGTCATCGCGCGCGGGCCGCCGAGCGGCACCAGCCGCGGGGTGAGCAGTTGGGGTTCGACACCCGGCCGCCCCGAGCAGCTCACCTCGGTCGGCGCGACATCCAGGTTGGTCACCGTTCCAGGCTAGGACGGCGGAGGGAGTCTTTCCCGCCGTACCGAGTTTCCGGTTTCCTGCCATACCGAATGAGCGCGGGCTTCGCACCGGGAACATCGATGCGGCGGTCACGGTTGGCGCTGAGGGCGGTGAGCCCCGCACCGAACGACCGAAGGGGAAGCAATGGCTACCAGCGTCACGGACAACCCGGCCGACAAGCGCTACGAGATTGCCGTCGACGGCGAGCTGGCCGGCGTGATCATGTACCGGGTCACCGGCAACGTGATCGCCTTCCTGCACACCGAGACACTCGAGGGTTTCGAGGGGCACGGCTACGCCAGTGAGCTCGTCCGGCAGGCGCTCGACGACGTCCGCGGCCGCGGGCTGGCCCTGAAACCGCTGTGCCCGTACGTCGCCGAGTGGCTCGGGAAACACCCCGAGTACGCGGACCTGGTCGCGGCCTGATCCGCGGTCGATGGCTCAGTGCCGGCGACAGCTGACCTCGACGACGGTCAGGGCGTGGCAGAGCTGCTCGGCCAGCTCGCTCATTGTCTCAAGCGAGCGACCCATCGGGACGTCGATGACGGCCACACCCAGGCTCGGGTGCCGGCGCGCGGTCAATCCGATCTCGGCGAACCCGCGGACGGCCGGGGCGAGCTCCTCCCGGCTCCCCCCGAACAAGCGCAGCACGCTGACCGGTGCCGGTTCCACCAACGCGTCGACCATCCAGCCGTTGCCGGTGGACGACACGGCAAGAACGTCGCCCCTGGCCACGCCGCCGGCCAGGAAGGGCGACGAGGCGAGCCGCACCAGCCCGGGCGCCACCACCGTGGCCTGCACCCGCTCGCTGGGCACCGGACGCCACGAGCCCCAGGCGTTCAGGTCGAAGGTCGCCGGAACCAGGCTGGTCGCCACGGCCGACATCGTGTCCGCGATCATGCCGCGATCCGGTGCTGGGCGCAGGCAACGGTGTAGGCGCACGTCATCGTCTCGGCCGCGTTGAGCAGGTCGATGACCGGGGGGAGCGGCACGCTCTCGGGGATGTCCACGGTGATCATCGACGGGGTACTCACCTCGCGGACCACGGTGCCGAGCGCCTGCAGCGCAGCGATGGTCGGCACAAGTTCGGAGTTGGTGGCGGCGATCATCTGCACCGTGCTGTGGCCGCCGCGGCAGACCACCCGACCGGCCACCCAGCCGGTGCCGTCGTGGCGCACCTGGACGACATCGCCGGCGCTGACCCCGGTCGCGAACCACGGAGCCACGCTCAGTTCCGCCAGCCCGGGCCCGATCAGTTCGGCCGCGACCGTCTCGGCCGGGTAGGGCGGCCACTCGGCGCCCTCCTCGCTGTCCAGGCACAACATGACCTCGGTGGCGACGCGCTCGGGACGGCTCGTCGCCAACCCCGCGTCCGGCCACATCCCGGTGCCAACATCCACACTCATCGTGCTTGCCTTTCATTGCCCTGCTGTGGGGTGATCGCCGAAGCGGTGTCATCGGCGGTGCTGGCAGGAGCGCGGGCATGGGGTGGCGATACATCGGGCCGCAGACTGCACGGTTTCAGCCAGAATGTCCGCTTCTTTTCTCCGGGTCAAGAGGCGCAGGGTGCGAAGTGCGGGGACATGACTCACGATGGGTACTCGACCTGATCACCGGAGGTGGCCCGTGGCGCGGTTCTCACCGGGGTTCGGCGGACGCCGGCGCGCGGACGCCGAAGGGCTGCCGCCCGGCCAATACCTGACCAGGGACTTCCCGGTGCTCTCGGCCGGCCCGACGCCGCGCATCGCGCTGGATCGCTGGGAATTCTGGATCCGCTCCGAAACCGGCGTCGAGCACCGGTGGACCTGGCCCGAGCTGACCGCGTTACCCGCTGAAACGCCGATCGTCGACCTGCACTGCGTCACCAAGTGGTCCAAGCTGCACACCACGTGGACCGGGGTGCCGATGGAGGCCCTGCTGTCGACCGTCGAGTCGACGGCCGAGTACGCGATGGTGCACAGCTACGGGGGCTACACCACGAACGTGCCGGTCGCCGACCTGATCGACGGCAAGGCGTGGATCGTGCACACCTACGACGGCAAGGACCTGTCCCCCGAACACGGCGGTCCGGCCCGGCTCCTCGTGCCGCACCTGTATCTATGGAAATCAGCCAAGTGGGTGCGCGGCATCGAGTTGATGACGCGCGACGAGCCCGGCTTCTGGGAGAGCGTCGGGTACCACAACTACGGAGACCCATGGCGCGAGCAGCGGTACCAGGGCGACTGACCACGCGGCTGGCCTGGCGCGCCGCGCGGCTGGTCGACGTGGCGGTGCAGGCGCCGGCCGCGCACTCGCTCAACTTCGAGGTGCCCGGCTGGCCGGGACACCTGGCCGGCCAGCACGTCGACATCCGCCTCAGCGCCGACGACGGCTATACCGCGCAACGGTCGTACTCGCTGTCCGCACCAGCGGCCGGGGATCACGTCGAGATCACCGTGCAGCGGGTGGACGACGGCGAGGTCTCCCCGTATCTGGTGGACGACCTGCAGGTCGGTGAATCGGTCGAGATCCGTGGCCCGGTCGGTGGCTGGTTCGTCTGGCGACCGGCCGACCCGCAGCCGGTGCTGCTGGTCGGGGGCGGTTCCGGGATCGCGCCGTTGATGGCCATGGTCCGGGAGCGCCGGATTTCCAGGTCACAGGTCCCGTTTCGGCTGATCTACTCCGTGCGTACGCCCGAGGACGCACTGTTCGCCGACGAACTGCGGCGTCCGACAACCGGTGATGGTGGGCTGGACGTCGGGTGGGTGCACACCCGGGTCGTGCCGGCCGGCGACCCCCGACCCGCGGGCCGGATCACCGTGGACGACCTGACCACGCACGGGTGGCCGGCCGACTTCGCCCCGAGTTGCTTCGTCTGCGGACCGACCGGTTTCGTGGAATTCGTGGCGGACGCGTTGGTCACGCTCGGGCACGATCCGGACGTCATCCGGACCGAACGTTTCGGACCCACCGGAGGCTGAGATGAGCGATGAGAACGGCACGGCGGACCGGCTGCGGGCGACCGACACCGATGGCTCCGAGTTGGACGGCAACACGCTGGCCGGTCCACTGAGTGAGCTGTTCTCGGTGGATCTCACCGTGGCCACCTCCCGGTGTGCCGGTTGCGGGCGGGTGGACACCATGGCGCAGCTCGTCGTCTACGGCCCCGATCCCGGCTGGGTGGCCCGCTGCCCGGGCTGCACGGCGGTGGTGCTCCGACTGGTCCGGTCACCCGACGCGGCCTGGCTCGACCTGCACGGCGCGACCTCGGTCCGTATCCCGATGCCGACCTGACCGGTGGCCCACGCGAGGCTGGCGCGATGAAGCAGCATCCGGCACCGAACCGGGTCACCCCGTTCGGCGATCTGGTGGCGGTCACCCGCCGTGGCGCGTGGATGGGAAATCGGGGTCGACTGCACGACCTGGACGACGACGGTGAGCCCCGGATCGCCCGGTTCCACGCCGGCAACCTGTGGATCATCTGCGCCCTCGAGTTCCACGATCGACGCGTCGAGCAGTGGGGCCCGACGCACTACACGGTGTTGTTCTTCCTCGACGAGGCGGTGGCGCTTGGCGGCGGGGCACCGGCCGTGCGCCGAATGCCGCCGTCCTGCCTTTCGCAGCTACCTGAGCGCGGCCGGCGCTGCGGATATTCGCGCGCCCGAGTTGAACCGCCGCATGCACGCCGAACGACTTCACCCGGGTACGCACCAGCGGCGCCTGCACACCCGCCCCTGGGCGGACCTCCCCGTCGGAGCATTCGCGGTGGTCGACGGCCGCGCGATGCTCGTGCTCGTCGACACGCTCCGCGCGTGGACCCCGGCCGGGTACGGACCGCGCGTCGGCCGCCCTCGCTCCGGGCAGGCGTCCGTGCTCACTCCACCGACGTCGTTGGGCGCCCTCACCGGCGGTTACGGCGTGCAGATCGCCGCCGGCTGAGCCGACGTCCGGGTCGCGTTGGGCGCACGTTGCGCTGATGTCGGAGGTACGACTGCGCCCGATGACGGCCGAGGAATTCGTCTACTGGGCCGAGCCGGCTCGGTCGGAGTACGCCGCGGACATCGCCGGCTCCGGCGGACTGCCGGAGGCGGCGGCACGGGACAGGCTCGGGACGATTTCAGGTACTGCTTCCCGACGGGGGCAACACCGCCGGCCAGCACCTGTGGAGCGCGTGGTCCGGCCCGGATCGGGTGGGCATGATCTGGATCGGCGAGCAGGACTGCCCGCCGGCTGTACACGAGCCTGGGCTACCAGGAAGTGTCGCTGGCCATGCGCAAGCCGATCGCGCCGGCGGCCTCCGGCTGACCCTCGGAAGCCCGGCGCCGCTGCTGCTGTCGGGGGGGTGAGGCACCCTGGACGACGTGGCGGCACCCACCCCGGTTCCTGGACTGTGGCTGTTGCACGTCGACCTGGACCAGTACGTCGCGGCGGTGGAGATCCGCCGCCACCCGGAGCTGCGCGGGCTGCCTGTGGTGGTCGGCGGCTCCGGTGACCCGACGGCCGCCCGCCAGGTGGTGTCCACGGCGTCGTACGAGGCCAGGGAGTTCGGCGTGCACTCCGGCATGCCGCTGCGGGTGGCTGCTCGCAAGTGCCCGGATGCCGTGTTCCTTCCGGTGGACGGGCCGGCCTATGACGCCGCCTCGGCCGAGGTGATGGACGTGTTGCGCACCTTCGGCCATCCGGTCGAGGTCTGGGGCTGGGACGAGGCCGTGCTCGGCGCCCGGGTCGACCAGCCGCTGGAGCTGGCCGAGCAGGTGCGGACGGCGGTGCTGCAGGCGACCGAGTTCACCTGCGCCGTCGGCGTCGGGGACACCAAGGAACGCGCGAAGATGGCCACCCGATTCGCCAAGGCCAGACCGCTCGGGCGCGACCAACCTGGACGCGTGTACCAGCTCGATGCCTCGACCTGGATGGCCGAGATGGGTGACCGACCCACCATCGACCTGTGGGGCATCGGCACGCGGACCGCGGCCAAGTTGGCCACCCATGACATTCACACCGTCCGCGACTTGGCCCTGGTCGATCCCGGGGCCATGGCCGGTTGGTTCGGACCGACGATCGGGCCAGGACTCAAACTGCTGGGCATGGGCGGCGCCTCCACCCATATCGCGACCGAGCCCTATGTGGCGAAGTCCCGGTCCAAGCAGGTCACCTACCCTCGCGACCTCACCGGTCGCGCCGAGATCGAGGCCAAGGTCGCCGCACTGGCCGACGATGTGTCGGCCGAGGTCTTCGGTCAGGGTCGGGTCGGGACCCACGTCGGGGTCACGGTCCGGACCTCGACGTTCTTCACCAGGGTCAAGACCGGCAAGCTGCCGGCGCCCACCACCGATGCCGTGGAGATCCGTCGCGAGGCGCTGCAGGTGCTGGCCCGATTCGAGCTCGATCGGCCGGTGCGGCTGCTCGGCGTGCGCATCGATCTGGCCGAGCCGAGCGGAGCGAGGCCGCAATCGGACACCGCCGACGACAGACCGGACGACGAAGTCGACAGGTCTGCCGCGGTCGAGCCGAGCGGAGCGAGGCCGCAATCGGACACCGCCGACGACAGACCGGACGACGAAGTCGACAGGTCTGCCGCGGTCGAGCCGAGCGGAGCGAGGCCGCAATCGGACACCGCCGACGCGGAGCCGGAGACACGACTGTCCGACCCGACTGCTATCCAGGACCGATGACCGCCGTGCGCCGGGTACCCACGGCCGAACGGCGCGCCCGGCTGGGAATCCGCCACCTGCTGGCGCCGTCCGCGTCAGCCGCCGACCCGGTGGACGTGGCGCAGGGCGTCGTGGCGCTGCACGCGACCGACCCGGCCTCGGTGTACCTCTCGGCGCTCGCCCGGATGCCGGTGATGACGCAGGAACAGATGACTTCGGCGCTGTACGACGACCGCACGCTGGTCCGGATGCTCGGGATGCGTCGCACCATGTTCGTCGTCCCGACGCCGTTCGTCCCGGTGGTGCAGCACAGCTCGAGTGATGCCGTGGCCACACGGCTGCGAACCCGGCTGGTCAAGGAGTTGGCCACGGTCGTGGACGGCGACGCGGAACGCTGGCTGACCGAGGTCGAGGACGCGGTCGTCGACCTGCTGCGCAGCGAGGGCCCGGCCCTGGCCGCGGAGCTCTCCAAGGCGGAGCCACGGCTCCGCACCCAGCTGATGTTCGGTCCGGCGGACAAGGCGTACGGCGGACCCCAGGCCATCACCAGCCGGGTGCTCAACCTGCTGTCGGCGCAGAACCGGATCATCCGCGGCCGTCCGACGAATGGCTGGACCGGCAGTCGGTACCGGTGGGAGGTGGTGGAGTCCTGGCTGCCCGATGGCCTACCGCGGATGCCCGCGCAGACCGCGCGCGCGGAGCTGGTGCGCTCCTGGTTGAGCCGGTTCGGCCCGGGCACGCCGGCCGACCTGGTCTGGTGGACCGGCTGGAACCAGCGCGACGTCTCAACCGCGCTGGCGGCTCTGGACCTGGTCGAGGTCGAACTCGACGACGGCGCCCTGGGCTACCTGCTCGCCGACGATGCCGATCCGGTGGCCGAGCCCGCGTCGTGGATCGCGTTCCTGCCGGCGCTCGATCCGACACCGATGGGCTGGAAGATCCGCGACTGGTATCTGCCCGAGGATCACCGTCGCGAGTTGTTCGACAGCAACGGGAACATCGGCCCGAGCATCTGGGCCGACGGCCGGATCGTCGGCGGCTGGGCGCAAGCACCGACCGGCGACGTCCGTTGGCGACTGCTCGAGGACCTCGGTGAAGAGCGCGCCGCCCAGGTCGAGCGGCGAGCGGCGGAACTCACCGAGTGGCACGCCGGAGTCGCAGTGATCCCGAAGTTCCGCACCCCGCTTCAGCACGCCCTGCGTGGCGGGTGACCCTGTCCACTGCTCCGTTCGGGCGGCCGCGCCGAGACCCGATAGCGTGATTCGCATGGATCTTCCCCGCCCCGACGTCGACCCCGGTGGCCTGCTCGAGTACTCCGTCGTGTTCACCGACCGGTCGCTCAACCACATGTCCCGGCGGTTCGTCGCGGTCATGCAGGACGCGATCGAGATCCTCACGACGACCTATGCCGCGGACACCGTCGCGCTCGTCCCCGGCGGCGGCAGCTACGGCATGGAGGCGGTCGCCCGACAGCTGATGACCGGCAAGCGGGTCGTGGTGGTGCGCAACGGTTTCTTCTCCTACCGCTGGTCGCAGATCCTCGAGCAGGGTGGGATCGCCGAGGCGGTGACCGTCTGCCGGGCGCAACCGGCCGGCGGTGACGCCCACTCGGCCTGGACTCCCCCGCCGGTTGAGGCGCTGGTCGAGGCCATCCGGCGCGAGCGCCCGGCGGTGGTGTGCGCGGCCCACGTCGAGACCGCATCCGGGATCCTGCTCCCGGACGAATACGTACGGGCCGTCGCCGAGGCGACGCACGAGGTCGGTGGTCTGCTGGTGCTCGACTGCATCGCGTCCGGGTCGCTGTGGGTCGACATGCGCGCGCTCGGTGTCGACGTCCTGCTCAGCGCACCACAAAAGGGCTGGAGCGGGACGCCGTGCACCGGTTACGTGCTGCTCAACTCGGCCGCCCGGGAGGCGGTCATGGCGACCACGTCGACCAGCTTCGCGGCGGACCTGCGCCGCTGGCTGGACATCACGGAGGGGTACGCCGCCGGCACGGCGGCGTATCACGCCACCATGCCCACCGACGGGATCGCGCACAACGTCGAGCTGATGCGTGAGACCGTGGACACCGGGCTGGGCACCCTGCGTGCAGCGCAGGTGGAGCTCGGCCGCCGGGTGCGGAACGTCCTGCGTGACAGGGGGTTTGCCTCGGTCGCGGCCGACGGGTACGCCGCCCCCAGCGTCGTCGTCGTGCACACCGACGACCCCGACCTGCGCAGCGGTGCGGCCTTCAAGCCGGTCGGGTTGCAGGTGGCGGCCGGCGTGCCGCTGATGTGTGGTGGAGCCGGAGTCGTGGTCGACCTTCCGCCTCGGCCTTTTCGGTCTGGACAAGCTCACCGATGTCGACGCCGCCGTCGACCGGCTCGTCACCGCTCTGGACCGACTGGGTCGCTGACCCACTATGGCCGGCGGCCCGCCGTGCGGCGCAGCCGGCTCCGGAGACCGCAACGGCGGAAGCACCAGGGGTGCCTCCGCCGACGAACTGAGCTTCCACACCGCACGGCCCGGCCTGCGGCGTCAGCACCTGAGCAGAACGAGGAACGAGCAAGGCCCCGCGCCGGAACATCAGCTGCGGGGCCTCGGTCGTCTGTCTCAACCAGAGTGGGCGAGGGGGGAGTTGAACCCCCACGTCCTTTCGGACACACGGACCTGAACCGTGCGCGTCTGCCATTTCGCCACTCGCCCGAGCGACGCCGACAAGATTATCACCCGGTCAATGCGGCACCGACCGGCCCGAGCTCGTCGGTCGACCCTGACAGCGCCGGGCGCGCCTGGCCATCCGGGCCGGCCACGCAACCAATCCCGTTCCCGGACGTCTCCGTCGGTTCCACGCTTCCGACCTTTCGGACCGGTGCTGCCGCACGGTTACGATCGGTGTCGAGGAGAGGGGAGGTGACGATGGGCGTCATCCAGAGTTTCGAGCGCCGCCTGCAGGGAGCGGTGGCCGGAACCTTCGCCCGGATCTTCGGCGGATCGGTGCAACCCGACGAAGTGGCCGCGTGCGCTACAGGACGAGGCCAAGGCGCCACCTGCAGCAGGCAGGGCAGCCGCACCATCGCACCGAACCACTTCCTCGTGCGCCTGGGCACCTCCGACCGACGGAGTCTCGGGCGCCGACCAGGACAGGGTCGCGCAGGCGCTGTCCGAGATGATCAGGGATTATCTGGACGAGCAGGGCTGGCAGACCTTCGGTGACGTGGCGGTCACGCTCGAGGACGCGCCGGCCCTGCACACCGGACAGTTCCGCGTCAGTTCGCTCGATCGATCCCGATGTCGATCGACGCGCCCGGCGTTCCAGCCAACCAAGCGCCAGGAGTGGGACAGATGAGCCAGCAGCCCGGGACTCCGGCCAGCCCTACCCGTCCGACCGAGCAGCCGCAGTACGACCAGTACGGCAACCCGATCTACCCGCCGCCCGGGCAGCAACCGGCCCAGGGCTACGGGCAGCACGGCTAGGAGCAGTACCCGCCGCAGGGCCAGCCGCAGCAGTCGACCGGCCCAGTACCAGAGCCCCAGTACGGACAGGGCAACCCGCAGCCGAGTACGGCCAGCAGCCGCTACGCCGCAGCAGCCGGGCTACCCGCCCAGCGGCTACGACCCCAACGCCTACCAGCAGCGGCCACCCGCAGCAGCCGGGCTACCGCCGCCGGCCGGGCTACCCGCAGCAGCCGCCGTCCGGCCAGCAGCCCGCCTACCAGCAGCCGCCGCCGCAGGGCTACGACCAGCCACGGCTACGGCCGCAGTACGAGCCCGGCAGCCAGCAGTACGGCCTACCCGCCGCAGCCAGCAGCCGCCAGTACGGCCGGCAGGGTACGCCGCAGCAGCCGGCCGGCGACGCCCAGCCGCAGGCCGGGTACTCGCAGCCGTACCAGCAGCAGGCGCCGTCGATCTGGTCGCGGTGCTGTCGGTGGACGACGGCTCGCACCGCACCTACCAGCTGCTGCGCGGCTCGAACATCGTCGGCCGCGGCCAGGACGCCGGCTTCCGGCTGCCGGACACCTCGGTGTCCCGCCGGCACATCGACATCTACTTCGACGGCCAGGTCGCGGTGATGCACGACCTCGGCTCGACCAACGGCACCACCGTGAACGGCTCGTCGGTGCAGACCTGGCAGCTCGCCGACGGCGACGTCATCCGGATCGGCCATTCCACGGTCGTCTTCAACCTGCGCGGGTAACGGCGGGACGCTCCGACGTGCCTGCGCTGATCCTCCAGCTGACCAGGGTGGGATTCCTGATCCTGCTCTGGCTGTTCGTGCTGGCGGCGATCCGGGTGATCCGGGCCGACCTGCGCACTGGCGTCCACCGCGCGGGCACCGTGACGCGGTGCAACCGTCCCGCCGGGAGGCGCGGCGGGCGGCCCGGAGCCCGGCCGCGCCGGAGCGCATGGCCCCGGCGCTGCTGGTGGTCACCGCCGGCTCGATGGCCGGCACCCGGATCCGGCTCGGCGACGCCCCGGTGCTGATCGGCCGCGCCGACGACTCGACCCTGGTGCTGGACGACGACTACGCCTCGACCCGGCACGCCCGGCTCACCCGCGACGAGCGACGACGTCGTACCTGGAGGACCTGGGCTCCACCAACGGCACCTATCTGGACCGCACCCGGATCGTCACGCCGACCACGGTGCCGGTCGGCGCGCCGATCCGGATCGGCCGCACCGTGATCGAGTTGCGCCCATGACGTCGCCCGTGCCGCCCACCGTGCCCGATGCGCTGCCGACGACGGCCCGAGACCCGCAGCGGCCGCTGCCGAGGCGGCCCGCCCGATGACCCATCAGCTGCGCTTCGCGGCGCGCACCGACCGGGGCCTGCTGCGGTCGAACAACCAGGACTCCGTGTACGCCGGCGAGCGGCTGCTCGATCGTCGCCGACGGGATGGGTGGGCACGCCGCCGGCGACCTCGCCTCCCGGGTGGTGGTCGCCGCGTTCGCGCCGCTGGACGAGCAGCCCGCCGGGCGCGGACCTGATCGCCCCGCTGCGCCGGGCGATGGACGCCGGCAACGAGGCCATCGCCGACCTGGTCGCCGAGGACCCCGACCTCGACGGCATGGGCACCACGGCGACCGCGATGCTGTTCGACGGCCCGCGGATGGGCCTCGCGCACATCGGCGACTCCCG
Organism: uncultured Actinomycetota bacterium; assembly: GCA_963706185.1. Taxonomy (GTDB): domain Bacteria; phylum Actinomycetota; class Actinomycetes; order Mycobacteriales; family Nakamurellaceae; genus Nakamurella. Next base: position 194,933 of record CAVPLZ010000010.1, read on the forward strand.
CGCCTACCTGTACCGCAACGGGGTGCTGCACCAGCTCTCGCACGACGACACGTTCGTCCAGTCGCTGGTCGACGACGGCCGGATCACCGAGGACGAGGCCGCCCACCACCCGCAGCGCAACCTGTTGCTGCGGGCGCTCAACGGTTCCGAATCCGAGCCGATGCTGGTGATCCGGGAGATCTCCGTCGGCGACCGCTTCCTGATCTGCAGCGACGGGCTGTCCGGGGTGGTCTCGGCCGAGGCGATCGCCGACACCCTGGCCGGCCCCGACACCGGACGGGTCGCCGACACGGCTGATCGAGCTGGCGCTGATCGGCGGCGGCCCGGACAACGTCACGGTGATCGTCGCCGACGTGCTCGACGTCGGGCCCGGTACCGGCCAGCATCCCGGCCGGCCACGACCCGGACGACCCGGAGGCCACCGGCCCGATCCTGCCCATCCACATGACCCAGCGGATGCCGCGGGTGCCGTTGCCGGTGCTCTCCGACGAGGAGGCGGCCGAGCGGTCAGCGGCTCAGCAGGCCCTGGAGCACGGGCCGACGAGCGAGGACGACGACGGAGCCGAGGCCGACGACGGCATGGCCTCGCCGCCCGACCGCCCGCGGTGGCGGCGGCGCACGGCGCTCGCGCTGGCCCTCGTGGTGCTGCTCGGGGTGGCCGCCACCGGCTCGCTGCTGTGGGTGCGCACCCAGTACTACGTCGGCGCGCACAACGGCCAGGTGGTGGTGTTCCGCGGGGTCGACGGCTCGATCCTCGGTGTCACGCTGTCCTCGGTCGCGGAGAACTCGCTGCCGGCGGCACCGATGCCGCCTCGGGATGCGTGCCGCTGGCAGCTCGCCGACCTGGTGCCGGCCGCCCGGGACCAGGTCGACCGCCGGGATCACCGCCGCCAGCCTGGTCGACGCCAGGTCGTCATGCAGCGGCTGACCGGCCAGCTGCTGCCGATCTGTGACACCATCCCGCCGGACCGACGCCACGCCGACCACGCCGCCCCGACGCAGCGTCCCGCCGATCACCACCCCCAGCCCCAGCCCGATGCCGTCGTCGACGACCACGGCCAGCCGACCACCGCCGGCCCGACCGGGACCACGGCCACCTCGCCGACAGCCCAGCGGCCCAGCACGGCCGCGCACTCCACCGCGCCCGCACCGCACCACCGCCGCACGCACCGCCGGCCAGCACCCAGCCGGCCTGCGCGGCGCGCTGCGGAGCGCACCGCCGCCCGACCACCGACCGCGGCGACGGCCGCCGACCTCGGCGCGCAGCGCCGAACTGGCCCGCGGCGGGCGGCGGCGTCCTCCGCGGCCTCGGTCGCCGATGCCGCCCGGGCCGCAGCCCGCGGTCACCGTCACCGGTCCGTCACCGCACCGGTCGCCAGCACGGGTCGCCGACGGCGCCACGGTGCAGCATCCCGGCCAGCACCGGCCACGTTCACGCGCCGGACGTCGCGCTCGGCACCGACTCAGCACCCGACCACCCACCACCTCGCCGTCACCAGCCCTCGGCGACGCCGTCCCACCGATCGCCACCACCGCGCACCGCCGGTGCCGGGGGTGGACTGCCGATGAGCCGCGACCGCGACCTGACGAGGCCGGCGGCCCGGACCGGCCGCGCGGCCGAACTCGGCCTGCTGATCTTCGCCGCCGTGATCGTCACGGCCGCGCTGGTCATCGTCGAGCTCAACCAGAACCGGGCGCTGACCTGGACCTTGCTCTGGTACGGCGGCGGCTACCTCGTCCGCGCTCGCGGTCGCCCACCTGATCGTCCGCAGGCTCGCGCCGTACGCCGACCCGCTGCTGCTGCCGGTGGTGGCGCTGCTCAACGGCATCGGCCTGGTGATGATCTACCGGCTGGATCTGGCCGCCGCGGTCAAGGCGGCCGGCCGCGGCGACCCGGCGCCCGCCGCCGCAGGCGCCCGCCCAGCTGCTCTGGACCGGCATCGCGCTGGTCTTCTTCCTCGTCGTGCTGCTGGTGGTCCGCGACCACACCCGGCTGCAGTCCTACGCCTACACGCTGGCCCTGCGTCGGGGTGGTGTTCCTGGCCGTGCCGGCGGTCCTGCCCGGCCAGGTACTCCGAGGTCAACGGCGCCCAGATCTGGATCAAGATCCCCGGGCGTGTTCTCCATCCAGCCGGCCGAGTTCGCCAAGATCGCGCTGATCATCTTCGCCGCCGCCTTCCTGGTGCAGAAGCGGGCGCGTGCTGTCCACCGCCGGCAAGAAGTTCCTCGGCCTGACCCTGCCCGCGGGCCCGCGATCTCGGCCCGCTGCTGGTCGCGCTGGTGCTCGCGCTGGGCGTGCTGGTCCGCGGCAACGACCTCGGCACCGCGCTGCTGCTGTTCGGCACCCTGCTGGTGATGATCTACATGGCCACCTCGCGGGTGTCCTGGCTGATCATCGGGCTGCTCGGGTTCGCCGCCGGGGCGACCCTGATGTACCGGCTGTTCCCGCACGTCCGGGTCAGGGTGGACATCTGGCTGCACCCGTTCGCCGACCCGCTGGACACGCGGCTACCAGCTGGTCCAGTCGCTGTTCGGGCTGGGCACCGGCGGCATCTTCGGCACCGGGCTCGGCGCCGGCCGACCGGACATGGTCCCGTTCGCCTCGACCGACTTCATCACCGCGGCGCTCGGCGAGGAACTCGGCCTGGTCGGGCTGTCGGCGATCATCCTGTGCTACCTGATCCTGACCACCCGCGGGCTGCGCACCGCGCATCGCGGCCAAGGACAACTTCGGCTCGCTGCTGGCCGGCGGGCTGGCGTTCTCGCTGGCCCTGCAGGTGTTCATCATCGTCGGCGGCGTCACCCGGCTGATCCCGCTGACCGGCCTGACCACCCCGTTCCTGTCCTACGGCGGCTCGTCGCTGCTGGCCAACTACATCATCCTCGCGCTGCTGGTCCGCATCTCGGACTCGTCCCGGCGGCCGGTGCCGCACGCCGAAGCCGCAAGCCCACGCCGCTGCTGGAGGCCCGCACCGAGATGGTGCCGGTGTCGACCGGCTCCAGGCACGGCCAGGGTGACGGCGTGAAGCGCCCGCTGCGCAAGGTCGGCACCGCGGTCGTGGTGCTGATGACGATCCTGCTGGCCAACATCACCTACATCCAGGTGGTCAAGTCCGACGCCTACCGGCAGGACCCGAACAACACCCGGACGCTGCTCGAGGAGTACAACCGGCAGCGCGGTCAGATCGTCGCGGCCGGCGGGGTGGTGCTGGCCAGGTCCGATCCGAGCACCGGCCAGTACCGCTACCAGCGGGTCTATCCGGGCGGCGCGACCTACGCGAACCTGACCGGCTTCTACTCGCTGCGCTACGGGCCGACCGGCCTGGAGCGCACCTACAACGACGTGCTCTCCGGCGACGACCCCGACCTGATCGTCGACCGGCTGTCCGACCTGATCACCGGCCGCGACCCGCGCGGCGGCAACGTCGAGCTGACGGTCGTGCCGGCCGTGCAGAAGGCCGCCTACCAGGGCCTGACCAGCCGGGGCTACGTCGGCGCCGTGGTCGCGCATCCAGCCGAAGACCGGCGAGATCCTGGCGATGGCCACCATCGCCGTCGTTCAACCCGAACCCGCTGGCCAGCCACTCCGAGGCGACCCAGCGCAAGGCCTACAACGCGCTGGTCGCCCCGGCCGACCCGAACGCCCCGTCACCGCTGCTGAACCGGACCGATCGAGGCCGTCTACCCGCCGGGCTCGACGTTCAAGCTGGTGGTCGCCGCCGCCGCGCTGCAGCACGGCTACACCCCGACCACGCATGGTCACCGGCGACGCCGACCATCACCCTGCCCGGCACCGGCGGCGCCACCCTGTCCAACTTCGACGGCGAGACCTGCGCGGACGCCGGCGGCGCCGACGTGACGCTCACCGAGGCGCTCGCCCACTCCTGCAACACCGCCTTCGCCGAGGTCGGGATGGACATCGGCGCCGACGCGCTCAAGACCAGGCAGTCGGCGCTTCGGCATCGACGGCCAGCCCAGTCGAACGTCGGGCTGCCGGTGGTCGGATCCCGCGTCGGGCGACGATGCCGACGACGCCGCCGTCGCGCAGTCGCTCGATCGGGCAGCGGGACGTCGCGCTCACCCCGCTGGCGAACGCGATCGTCGCCGCGACCATCGCCAACGGCGGCGAGCGGATGAACCCGTACCTGGTCAACCGGGTCACCAAGCCGGACCTGTCGGTGCTGGACGCAGACCGAGCCGTCGTCGGCCGGCCAGGCGGTCCCGCAGAAGGTCGCCGACCAGCTCCGCGCCATGATGATCGAGTCCGAGAAGGACGATGACCGGCGGCGGCATGCACGGGCATCGAGGTCGCCTCCAAGACCGGCACCGCCGAGCACGGCACCGACTCCGAAGAACACCCCGCCGCACGCCTGGTACGTGGCGTTCGCCCCGGCCGACAACCCGCAGGTCGCGGTGGCGGTGCTGGTCGAGAACGGCGGCGACAAGGGCCTGCAGGCCACCGGCGCCACCGTCGCCGCGCCGATCGGGCACGAGGTCATCGCCGCCGCGCTGGGCGGGGGGTCCTGATGGCGCTGACCCCGGGACTGCTGCTCTCCGACCGCTACCGGCTGACCCACCGGATCGCGGTCGGCGGGATGGGCGAGGTGTGGGCGGCCGACGACACCCGGCTGGCCCGGCAGGTCGCGGTCAAGATCCTCAAGTCCGAGCTCACCAGCGACCCGGAGTTCGTCGACCGGTTCCGCGCCGAGGCCAGGATCACCGCCTCGCTCAACCATCCGGGCATCGCCGCGGTCTACGACTACGGCGAGGTCGCCTCGATCGCCGGCGGCCCGCGGGACACCGCCTACCTGGTGATGGAGCTGGTCACCGGCGAACCGCTGTCCGCGGTGCTGGCCCGCACCCCGCGGCTGTCCGTGCCCCGGATCCTCGACGTGCTCGAGCAGTCCGGCCGGGCGCTGCAGGTGGCCCACGCCCGCGCCCTGGTGCACCGGGACATCAAGCCGGGCAACATCCTGATCACTCCGGCCGGCCAGGTGAAGATCACCGACTTCGGCATCGCCAAGGTCGCCTACCAGGTGCCGGTGACCCGCGGCGGCATGGTGATGGGCACCGCCCAGTACCTGTCGCCGGAGCAGGCCGCCGGCCACGAGGCGCGGCCCGCGTCCGACGTCTACGCGCTCGGCGTGGTCGCCTACGAGTGCCTGGCCGGGGTACGCCCGTTCAACGGCGACAACCCGGTGACGGTGGCGATGGCGCAGGTGCAGCAGCCCGCCGCCGCCGCTGCCGCCGGACGTGCCGCCGCCGGTCGCCGGGCTGGTGATGCGGATGCTGGCCAAGGACCCGGCCCGCCGGTTCCCCGACGGCGCGACGCTGGCCGCAGCGGTGGCCAGGGTGCGGGCCGGCGGAGCGGTGGCCGGCACCGGCGCCTTCTCCGCGTCGCCGCCGCCGCGGTCCCGACCACGGGCATCGGCGCCCGCTGCCACCCGCGACCCGACGCTCGTGCCCGCGTCCGCCCCCGCCGCCGGCCCGGCGCACCGGCATCGCGCTGGTGATCGCGCTGCTGGTGATCGTCATCGCCGGGTGCGGCCGGCATCTACCTGATCACCCGCGCCGCTGACGGCACGGAGCGGAGCCCGAGCGTGCCGACGTCCAGCACACCGGCGGGACGACCGGCCAGGTCGGCACCACCACGCCGGCGGCCAGTGGCCCGGGCCGGGCACCGGCGGCGGCGTCCCTGACCCGCGGGTGCCGACCTCGCTGCCGACGGTCCCCGAGCTGTTCCCCGACGATCCCTCGAGCACCGGCGACGGCTTCGTGCACGGCGTCGCCCTCGGGGTGAGGCCGGTCGCTCCTGGTGCGGCCGGGTTGCCGGGACGTGACCTCGCTGTGCCACCCTCGATCAGGCGGGCGGGCCGATGATCGCCGGATTTCCCCGCACCCGGAGCTCGGATGCCGGGATCCGCGGCTGCGGCCTGGGAGACTGGGGAGCCGCGGCATCGGGATGACGGCACTGCCGCGCGGGATGCGGTGGCGGCAGGCGCGGGCGCAGCAGCGCCCGGGCGCAGTTGACAGCGAAGGACGGCGATGACGGGACACCTGTTCGGCGACCGGTACCAGGTCGGCGACACCCTCGGCTTCGGCGGCATGTCGGAGGTGCACCGCGGCCGCGACCTGCGGCTGGGTCGCGACGTCGCGATCAAGGTGCTGCGCGCCGACCTGGCCCGGGACCCGTCGTTCCAGGCCCGCTTCCGGCGCGAGGCGCAGAACGCCGCATCGCTGAACCACCCGGCGATCGTCGCGGTCTACGACACCGGCGAGACCCAGGGCGAGACCGGCCCGGTCCCCTACATCGTCATGGAGTACGTCGACGGCGAGACGCTGCGCGACCTGCTCCGGCGCGAGGGTCCGCTGCGTCCCGAAGCGGGCGATGGAGATCGTCGCCGACGTCTGCGCCGCGCTGGACTTCTCCCACCGGCACGGCATCGTGCACCGCGACATCAAGCCGGCCAACGTCATGCTCACCCGGGCCGGCGCGGTCAAGGTGATGGACTTCGGCATCGCCCGGGCGGTCGCCGACGGCCAGGCCACCATGACCGCGACCGCCGCGGTCATCGGCACCGCCCAGTACCTCTCGCCCGGAGCAGGCCCGCGGCGAGGCGGTCGACGCCCGCTCCGACGTCTACGCCACCGGGTGCGTGCTGTACGAGCTGCTCACCGGCGCAGCCGCCGTTCACCGGCGACTCGCCGGTCGCGGTCGCCTACCAGCACGTGCGGGAGGAGCCGAAGCCGCCGTCGACGGTCAAGCCGGGGCTGCCGCACGAGCTGGACGCGATCGTCCTCAAGGCGCTGAACAAGAACCCGCTGAACCGCTACCAGACCGCCGCCGAGATGCGCGCCGACCTGGTCGGGCGCTGTCCGGCCAGGTGGTCCAGGCGCCGCGGGTGATGACCGACGACGAGCGCACCGAGATCATCGGCGGGGCGCCCTCGCGGGTCGGCCCGGCCGTCATCCCGCCGCCGCCGCCGCGGCTGCTGGCCCCGCCGAACCGGGCGATGCCGCAGGAGGACTGGGAGGACGACCCGACGAGACCAGCCAGGCCAAGCGGATCTGGGGTTTCGTCGGGATCGGCGTGCTCTGCGCTGCGCTGCTGGCCGGCGCCATCTGGCTGACCCTGAAGGTCACCAGCGCCCCGCCGAAGGTCGCGCAGGTCAACGTGCCCGAACATCAAGACCATGACGGTCGACCAGGCCACCGGAAACGCTGCGCACCGTCGAACCTGGCCAATGGGCACCCAGGAGCCGATCGAGTCCAGCGATGCCGACAAAGGCAAGGTGATCGAGCAGAACCCGTCCGACGGCACCTCGGTCGACCAGGGCCACCCGGTGAACATCAGCGTCGGCCAGGGCGTGACGTCGGTGCAGGTGCCCGAACTCAGCGGCATGAGCGAGCAACAGATGCGCAGGTGGCGCTGACCAAGGCCGGGCTGAAGATGAAGACGATGACCGCGACCTCCGAGGAGGCGTACCGGGACCGGGTGACGGCGCAGGAGCCGGATTCCGGCGCGTCGGTGAAGCCGGGCTCGACGGTGACCATCACGATCGGCACCGGCCCGGAGATGGTGCTCATCCCGGACGGTCTGGTCGGTGCCCAGCTCAAGGACGCCGAGCGGACCGCCAAGGACGCCGGGCTGCTCACCACGACCAGTCGACGACGTCGGACAAGCCCAAGGGGGAGGTGCTGACCGTCACCCGGTTCGACAACGGGCAACCGGCCAACCCCGGGGACAAGGTCCTCAAGGGCTTCACCGTCAACCTGACCTGGTCCGACCAGTCCGAGTTCACCGTCCCCAACGATCACCCAGCAGACAGCCGGCAGGAGGCGGCGAAGTCGCTCAAGCAGGCCGGCTGGACCGGCGATCTGTCCTCGTTCACGACGGCCTCGACCGAGAAGGAGACGCACGACACGTCCCAGGTCGGCGTGATCATGGCCAGGCACCCGGACGGCCGGAACGCTGTCATCGACCAAGACAGCAAGATCACAGGCCGAGATCGGCAGGCTCAAGACGATCTACCTGCCCGGACCTGTCGGCCTCACCTCGACCAGGCCTACGGCTGCTGCAGTCGCAGGGCTGGCGCGGCAGATCCAGCTGCAACCGGCCGGTGACCCCGACGCCCAAGGGCAAGGGCCACACCGTCACCGAACTGCAGCAGCCGACGACCGGCTCGACCAGATCACCGATCATCGACAACGTGGCCGTCAACATGTACGGCGCGGAGCCGCCACCGCCGACCACCTCGAAGCCGCCCACCTCGCCCTCCGGGACGGCGGCCACCACCGCCCCGGCACCACCGCCCCGACACCAGAGTCGGCGGCGCGGGAACGGCGGTGGCAACGGTCGTGGTAACGGCTGAACGGCGGCTGACCCCGTCGCCCTCAACCGTGCCGAAGGACGCACCGCGCGCGGCCGTGCGTCCGTTTCAGTCGAACCGATGGAGTCGGACAAATCGGGCGAGGACCGCCCTCACAAGTGCTCTCGGTGCGCGGCCAACTGGAGCGGACCGGACGTCCGGACACAGACTTCACAGCAACCGCTCGCCGGTTTCATCCCGGCGGCCAAGGCTGCACTCATCCGATCCCCATGCGGGGGGCGAAGGTGAACCCATGACCAGCCAGGACTCCCCCCCGCCGACCCGCTCCTACGACGCGTCGACCGCGCCCCTCACGCGAGAACCCCGGCCGGACCAGCTGCTGACCGGCCGCCGACGGCACCCCCGCCACGCAGGACCAGCCGCGGCGCGCTACCGACGTAGCCGACCGAGGTCCGCTCCGACATCTCCGCCGAGCAGCCCACCGCTGCCCCGGTCGTCGACAACGGTCCGGTCACCGGCCCGCTGCACACCGTCCCCGGCGGACCCGACTGGCACTCCCGCCCAACGGGCGCGCTCCGCGCGGCCCCGGTCGAGGCGTGGAGCCAGGCCCACACCCCTGGCTACCACGACCCGTCCGTCGACGCCCAGACCTGGTTCGCCGGCAGGCCGGCCGACCGGAGCGATCCCGCGGCCGGGCGCGGCACCGTACTGGTACGGCCCAGCGGCGGGTACCCGATCTTCACCGGGGGCTACCAGCAGCCGGGTCACCGGCGCCACCGCCCGCCGCCGGCCAGGTGGCACCACACCTGAACGACCTGCCGGCCGATCGAGCCGGCGGCCGCGCCGGCAGCGGTCGCAGTCGCCGAGAAGCCGAAGCGCAGGAAGACGCACGCCTGGTCGGTGCCACTGTGGTCGTGCTCGCCCTGGGCGCCGGCTTCGGGGGCGGCGCACTCGCGATCCAGGTCGCGACGTCCGGTCGCCGACCGTCGCGGACAGCTCGCTCACCCAGCAGACCGCCGCCGCCCCGGTGTCGGCGCTGTCGCCGGCCGCGCACCGGCTCCGTCGAGCAGGTCGCCGCCATCGTGCTGCCGTCGGTCGTGTCGGTGCTCGCCACCTCGGACAGCTCCGGCGGCGAAGGCTCGGGCGTCATCTTGACCAAGGACGGCCTGATCCTGACGAACAACCACGTCGTCGAGGGCGCCACCGCCCTCACCGTGCGGTTCAACGACGGCACCACCGCGAAGGCCACCGTGGTCGGCGCGGACGCCACCGACGACCTCGCCGTGATCAAGGCCGAGGGCGTCTCCGACCTCACCCCGGCCACCCTCGGCACCTCGGCCGACCTCAGGTCGGCCAGCCGGTCGTTGCCATCGGTTCGCCGCTCGGCCTGTCCGCGACCGTCACCTCCGGCATCGTCTCCGCGCTGAACCGCCCGGTGCGGACCGCGTCGGAGGAGCAGCAGCAGCAGGACCCGCAGCAGGATCCGTTCGTTCGGCCAGAGCAACGGCAACCAGGACCCGAACGGCACGACGCAGCAGTCGACGACCGCCGCGAGCGCCACGGTGCTCAACGCCATCCAGACCGACGCCGCGATCAACCCCGGCAACTCCGGTGGCCCGCTGGTCGACATGCAACGGCCGGATCATCGGCATCAACTCGGCCATCGCGTCGATGTCCGACCGAGCTGCGTCCAGCCAGTCCGGCAGCATCGGCGTCGGCTTCTCGATCCCGATCGACCAGGCCCACCGGGTCGCCCAGGAGATCATCAACACCGGCAAGGCCGCGCACGCCGTGCTCGGCGCCAGCGTCCGGGACAACGCGGCTACCGACACCGACGATGCCCGACCGGTGCGCTGATCGCCTCGGTCACCGCCGGCAGCGGTGCGGCCGAGAAGGCCGGCCTGAAGGACGGCGACGTCGTCACCAAGGTCGGCGACCTGCCGGTCGACTCGGCCGACGCGCTGATCGCCGCGATCCGCTCGCAGGAGCCCGGGCGGCACCGTGAAGATCACCTACGTCCGCGGCTCCGACACGGCCACGGTCGACGTCACGCTCGGCGCCACGTCGTCCTGATCACCGCACGTCGGTATCCGAGCGCGGTCGCGCGGCGGCCAGGGCTCACCAGCCTTCGAGACCGAACGCCGGCATCGCGGCCAACTCCGGCCGCTCCAACTCGCACAGCAGGACCGCGGCGCCCAAGGTGCCGCGATACAGACTCCCCGGCACCAGGTCCGGGTCCCCGTCGACGGCCAGGTCGTCCTGGATCGCCACCGCTAGCCGGTGTGCCGCCAGCAGCGTCCGACGTTCCCCGGTGATCCGGTACAGGTCGAGCAGCGCGTAGGCCTGCCCCGGCGCACCGCAGCAGAGCTGCGGCGGGCCACCCGCGGTGGCGGCGAGTTCGTCGCCGGCCCGGACGGCCAGCTCCAGATAGCGCTGGTCGCCCAGGCGTGCGGAAGGCCTGCGTCCACAGCATGAGATGACCGGCCGTCCCGTTGCACCAGCCCGGCACGGACAGCCCGCTCGCGCGTCCGTGCGCGTTCGTCCACGGCCACCTGACGCCGTTGGGCGTTGTCTGGGCGATGGCCGCGAGCTGGTCAAGGCGATCGGGCAGGTCGTCGGGCACGCCGATCGCCGATCGCGTCCACCCACCGCAGCACGGCCAGCAGCAGACCGGCCCAGCCGTGCGCAACTCCCAGTGCGGTGATCGACGTCGAGGAGGCCATGTCACCGCATCGGCGAGCGAGGTCCAGAGCCGGTCGGCCAGCCGTCCACCCAGGCTCGCGCACGGCGGTCGGGTCGGCGTAGGGGTCGGTCCGGACCGCCTCGACCAGCAGGGCACCACCGAGCAGTGCTCCGGCCGTCCCCAAGGTCAGGTCGGGCAGCACGTCGTCGTGCTCGGCGGCCGCGGCATACTCGGCGAGCGCTGCCTGCCGGGCGAGAGTGTTGCCGGCCGCGTGCGCGACCAGCGCGCGGGCCAGCGCCACGCCACTGACCCGGTGATACGGGGTGCCCTCTCCGATGGTCACCCGGTCCGGCCCGAGGTCGGGGGAGACGAACGCGTCCGGGCGTCCGCGCAGCCGCTGCGCCCGCTCCGCCCAGTCGTCGGCGCAGGCCAGCAACTCGGGGTCGGCTCGCAGGGACGCGATGCGGAGCAGGGCCAGCGCGACGCCGGCCGCGCCGTAGCTCACCGACGCGGACGGCGCCGCATGACCACGTCGATGCAGCACTCCCCCCGGCAGCACCTGCTCGAGGACCGCGTCGACGGCGCCGCGACGAACCGGGCGGCCGGCCGCGCCGTTGGCCGCATCCGTGAGGTCCGCGTCCCGCGCGATGGCCGCGCGCACCCACGCGGTGAGCTGTTCCACCGACTGGGGACGAGCCGACGGCGCCTTGGCCAGCGCGGCCATGATCACCGCCTCCAGCTCCGCGTGCCCGTGCACCCGGTGCTCCCGGAACGGCACCGGCTCCCGCTCGACGATCCGGCCGAGCGCCTGGTCGGAGTCCAGACCCAGATCGATCCACGGGTGCCCGGTGAGCAGCTGGTAACCCAGCGCGCCGAGCCCGAACACCTCGCCGGCCTCGGACACCTGCGGCGGACGACGACGAGCGAGCAACGCGGCCGCCAGCTCCGGTTCGAAGTAGTGCTGGCAGTCCGCCTCGGCGTGCCTCGCCGGCGACCCCGGGGGCGGTCGCCAGACCGAAGTCGACAATGCGCACGCTGCCGGCCGAGTCGATCAGGACGTTGCCCGGGTGCACGTCGCCGTGCCGCACGCCGCGGTCGTGCAGCCGGGCGTAGGCCTCCAGCACCGCCAGCAGCACCGCCGCGGGATCCGCCCGGCCGTCGCCGGTCGCCGGGAGCCCGTCACACCATTCCAGCAGCAGATGCGGGCGGTCGGCCTCAGATCCGTCGTCGCAGCAGCTCCGGGGCGGGCCGACCCTCGAGCACCCGGAGCACGGCAGCCTCCCGGAGCGAATGCCGCCCGCACCTGGCTGCTGACCGACGCACCCGACTCCCTGGTGATCTTGAGCGCGGCCGGCGAGTCGTCCGGCAGCACCGCGCGGTAGCACCTCGGTGTCGTCGAGCACCCGGATGCACTCGCCGACCGTGGCACCGGCGATCGTCGTGCCCGGCGCGATGCTCGCGACGATCTCGGAGGCGGCCGACCGGTCCGGCGGCACCAGGAAGCCCTCCCCGAGGCACTGGGACAGGGCTGGGTACGCCTCGTCCAGCGTCACCCTCGGATCCAGACCGTGCCGGTTGCTGTAGCGAAGAACGGCAGCGACAACGGTGCTCGGTGAGCGGAACTCCGACAGCAGCTCGGCGACCTCGGGCCCGACGAGACTCGAGGACGAACGCCCCCGGGGCCGGGTGAGCGCGAATCCCTCCGATTCGCCCAGTTCGTCGCGCAGCTCGGGATCGAGGTCGGCGACCGGGATCAGCAGGACGTCCTCGGGCAACACCAGGTCGGCGGTCATGGTCATGCTGCGCTCCTGAGCGGTGTCGGTGGAACGAGGGCGGCGGGGGCGAAATCCGGTACCAGCACACCGTTGTCGGCCAGTCCGAGGAGTGCTTCGGCCGGCGGTACCCCGCGGGACAGCGATTCGGCGAGGAGTTGGCAGACGGCCATCCGCCAGCTCTGCCGTTCGTCGCCGGGCGGGTCGCCGGCCCAGGACAGCAGCCCGTCGCCGGTCAGCGGCGCCGAGAAGGGCACCCCGTGGGCCTGCGCCCCGTCGAGCGCAGCCGCCAGCGCGCCGGCCAGCTCGGCCAACTCGACGGCGTCGCGCAGGTAGAACACGATCTTGTCCGGCCGCAGCAGGCCGATGGGGTCGGCCCCGACCTTGAAGCGCACGGCTCCGGCCCGGGCGGCGACCTCGGCCGCCACCGGCAGCACCTCGGCCACGGCCGCCGGGGCCGGCGAAAGGTACAGCTTGTAGCCGAATCTCGGGTGCGTGTCCCGGTCGGACTCCCCCGGCCTGGACAGGCTGAGCCAACCGCCCGCCTGGCGGACCGGCACCGGCCGCCGCCAGCCACGAGCCGATGCGAGCAGGAGTGCCGGGTCGGGCAACGACCGAGACCAGTGCGGTCCCCACGGAATCCGATGGAAGCAGTAGAGCCGGTGGGCGATCTGCTCGACGTCGCGCAGTTCCAGCGCCGCCACCGTTGCGACGGCCCGCCGCGCCAGGCCGGGGAGCCGACCTTCGTCGGCTCCCCGGCCCTGCGGCGCGGACAGGTCAGGCATCCTCGCCCTTCGCGAGTTCGGCGCGGTGGGCGTCGAGTTCGTCCATGGCCGCCTGCAGTTCTGCCTTCAGCGCGTCCGCCTCCTCGACCGTGGCGGGCTTGGCCGCTGCGGCTTCCCGCACCTGCTCGGCCTCGACGGCTTCGAGCTGCTCGGTCAGCTGCTTCTTGAGCACCTCGAGATCGACGTCGACCTCAGGGCCCCAGGTCGTCGGCTCTTCCGAGATGCCGCAGGTGGGGATGGGAATGCTGCCGAAGCGGCAGTTCGTGATGGTGATCGTGATGGTGGGGAACCGGGTTCCCCAATCGCACGGCCGGCTGTAGTTCAGGCAGTAGCTGTAGAACCGCCGGCACAGCAACGGTGTCAAGGCCTGGATCCTGGTGTCCGGCGCACATAGCTCGAGCTGGTCACCGACCTTGACGGTGAGATTGCGAAACTTGAAGTCAGGCATGGGAATCCTCTCGATCCTGGCCGGCCCTTTGCCGACCGCAGGACCGACGATCCGCTCGCCGCGTCATCCGACCGTCACCCTCGCGTCACCGCGCACCGCGCCGCGCAGCAGATGCAGGGTTTGGGGGGACGGCGAGATGCCCAGCTCCGAGCGCAGCACGTCGGCGCAGCGGCGCAGCGCGCGATGGGCCTGCGCGACGTTGCCCTCGGCCAGGTGGATGCTGATCACGGTGCGGTGCGCACTCTCCCGCAACGGGTCCGCCCGCACGGCGCGCATCGCAGCGTCCAACGCCAGTCCGAACCGGCCGGCCGCCGCGAGCCGCTCGGCCTGGGCCTCGAGCATGTGCAGCTGCAGTTGGTTCAGCCGCTCACGCTCGTCGGCGAGCCAGTCGTCGTCCCAACCGGACAGCAACTCCCCGTCAGATCCGGACGGATCGTCGACGGCACCGTCGATGACCGCACGGGCCCGGTTCACCAGCTCGACGCAGTCGACCCTGGCGGTCGGGGCCAGCTGCAGCGACGTGGCCCCGGCCTGGACGAGGTCCGGCGTCGCCTGCTGGCACCGCCAGATCGCGGTGCGCAGGCAGCCCAGCGCTCTGGTTTCGGTCGCGTCCGGCCACAACGTGCCCGCGGCGCGGCTCCGCGTCTGCCGCCCGTGCAGGGCCAGCAGCGCGACCAAGCGCTGCGAACCGGTGGGCAGCGCCACGTCAGTGCCGCCGACGATCAGTCGGAATGAACCGAGCAGCCGCACCTCGCCGACCCAGGATCGGTCGGTCGGGTCGACAAGAGCATGCGGGGCCACGGCCGCCTCCCCTCTGCGGTCCGGAAGTATCCGCAGGTCAGGAGCGCGCCGGGACAGTTGTCAATACGACAGGGCGGCCTTGTTCACCCATCCGGCGCCACGCGCCGGTTCGGCGGGACACTCAGCCCGCAGAGACGCGGATCTTCTCGACCTCGTACTCGAGCACGTCCACCCGGCCCGCGGCGGTGTCGTCACCGCACTGGGCCAGCCAGTTCGCCAGCATCCGGTGGCCGCCCTGGGTGAGCACCGACTCCGGGTGGAACTGCACGCCCTCGATCGGGTGGCTGCGATGCCGCAGGCCCATGATCACCCCGCCGTCGGTGCGGGCGGTCACCTCGAGTTCGTCCGGCACGGTGCCCGTCGACGACGGCCAGCGAGTGGTAGCGGGTGGCGGTGAACGGGTCGGGCAGCCCGGCGAACACCCCGATGCCGTCGTGGTGCACCTGCGATGTCCGGCCGTGCAGCAGCTCCTCGGCCCGGTCGACCACGCCGCCGTAGACCTCGGCGATCGCCTGATGGCCGAGGCACACGCCGAACACCGGCAGCCTGCTCGTCGCCCCACCGGATCATGTCCTCGGTGACGCCGGCCCCGGCCGGCGTCCCCGGCCCGGGCGACAGCAGGATGCCGTCGACCGCCAGCGCCGTCGACCTCGTCGGTGGTGATCTCGTCGTTGCGCCGGACGATGCACTCGGCGCCGAGCTGCTCCAGGTACTGGACGAGGTTGAAGACGAACGAGTCGTAGTTGTCGACGACGAGGATGCGGGTCACGCCCCCATGGTCCCAGACCCTCCGGGCTCGCCGCAGGTACGCCCGTCATCGATCAAGAGTGAGCCGGGCTCTGGTTGACCGACACCCGGTCGAACGGCAGGTACGGCTCCAGCCACGGGAAGACCACGAAGAACAGCAACGCGACGACGGCCAGGAACAGCACCAGCGCCTCCAGCACCTTGACCGCGGTGGGGCCGGGCAGATGCCGCCAGATCCAGGTGTACATCAGCCGGTCTCCTTCAGCTCCGGCGGCAGGAAACCGGCGCGCCTTGGCGTAGGACTTGCACCAGGATGCCGTGGATGATCATCCGCTCGGCGTCGGAGAACTGCGGGTGGCAGGTGGTCAGGGTGATCAGCCGCTCGGCGTTCTTCGGGCACCTCGGTGCTGGCCACCCCCGGCACCGGGCAGCACCACGGCGTAGTCGCTCGGGTCGACGATCGTCCGGCCGGAGACCTGGGCGTACTGGCCCGGTCTGCGGCTCGACGCCGGCGCAGTGCGGCCCGCTGGGTCGACGACCCAGGTCGCGATCTCGTCGGCCATCGGCAGCACCCGGTAGACGAACCAGTCGTCCTGGGTCTCGATGACGATCGCGTCGCAGCTGGCCAGCAGGCCGAGGTCGTTGAACGGCGAGCCCTTGGACACCCGGTGCCCGGCGACCGAGAAGTTGCCCGGCTGGCCCGGGTACTGGGTGTCCGCGTAGTGGCCGGGCCCGACGTACAGGTCGTCCGGGTCGGTGCCCTCGATGATGGTGAACACGTAGTCGGCGCCGAACGCCGGCACGTAGATCTTGGCGAAACCCTCGCCCAGGGTGGTGTCGTAGTTCTTCTTGCGGCGTGCGCGGATCGACGGCCTGCTTCGACGCGTCGACGACGGCGGTCGCCTGGGCGGTCTGCGACCACGGTGGTGACCGCGGTCCCGCCGGTCGACGGCGTCTGCGGCCTCGGACCACTGCGCATCGAGCTGCACTGGTCGCGGCGGCCTGCTTCTGTGCGCCGAACAGGTCGGTGACGTAGACCTCGTAGACCACGAACAGCAGCACGACGACGCCGAGGGTGATCAGCGTCTGACCGATCCCGCGGATCACCGTGCGCACCGTGCCACCGGAGGACCGTCGCGCGGAGTGCCGACCATGCGGTTCGGACGACGGCTCGCCGTCATCCGGCCTCGCGACGGCCGGCACTCCGGCGTCCTCGGGCAGCCCGCGTCCTGGGGCACTCCGTTGTCCCACGGCCGGCGTCGGGCTCCGGCGCGTCGGGGTCCTCGGTCATCGTGGCTCCTGGTGGGCGGCGTCCATGCGGACCACGCCGTCGTAGGCGGGCAGGGTGACGTCGTCGGACGGGCTCGGTCTGGTAGACCAGCCCGTACTTCTCGACGTAGCGCAGGAACAGCTGCACCCCCGGCGCCTGCGCCAACGCTGCGTCCATTCTGTCCGGATCGCCGATGGCGGTGACCACGAACGGCGGCGAGTAGGTCCGGCCCTGCAGCAGCAGGGTGTTGCCGATGCAGCGGACGGCCGAGGTCGCTGACCACCCGCTGGTCCATGATCGTCATCGCCTCGGCCCCGCCGGCCCACAGCGCGTTGACCACCGACTGCACGTCCTGCTGGTGCACGACGAGGTCGTCCGGGATCGACGCCGTCGGGGTAGTTGCCGTCGGAATCCCGCGGGGCGTCGGAGAGCGTGACGGTGATCGCCGGTCCGTGCACCGCGGTCAGCCCGGCCGCCGGCTCGAGGCTCTCGGCTCGTCGCCGCGCCTGCGCGACCTGCGGCGACACGTCCTGCGCCGGCGGCGGCGTCGATCTGCGCCTGCAGGTCGGCCGCGCTTGTCCTCGGCGGCCTTCACCCTGGCCTCGGCGTCGTCGACCAGCGCGGCCAGGTCGACCGAGCGGTCCCGGATGTCCTGGCCGTGCGAGAAGGAGCGCGCGGTACCCAGCAGCAGACCGCCCGCCAGGCAGACCAGGACGACCAGCGATCCGCCAGCCCCGACCGCGTGACCGGCCAACCGGACGCCGCGTCCAACTCCGGTCCTCCCCACCCGTCTCGGGGTAAGCCCTGGCTGCACGCGCAGAACGGGGCGTCAGACATCGCTTCCTACACCGTAGGCTAGGGACAACGACGTAGGGCCCGGGTCACGTGCGCTTCCGCCGATCCGGGGGCCGGCAGCAGTGACGCCCGGCCGGTGATCTGGAGGATGACGTGCCGAAGTCCAAGGTCCGCAAGAAGACCGCGGAAACCAGTCGCGAGCGGGTGACTGCCAGCCGAGCGTCGACTCGCGACCGGGCGAAGGTCGCCGGACCGTCGTCGCCGATCTACATCGGCATCATGCTCGGGCTGATCGTGCTGGGCCTGGTCTGGCTGGTCGTCTACTACCTCTGGGGACCCGACATCGGGTTCATGAACTCGCTCGGCAACTGGAACTTCGCCATCGGGTTCGCGCTCATGATCGCCGGCCTGCTGATGACGATGCGGTGGCGCTAGCTCACGACCGCCGCCGGCCGCCGATGCGCTGCCGCCGCCTGACGGTGGGCTGGGTATCCCTCGACCCCACGGGCCGACCGCCGCGCTGGGTCGAATTCTGCTCACGTTCGCCGTTTGGTTACATTTCGGACATCTCGCGGTCATCGAACAACAACGATGTGATTCATCCCCACTGTGGACAACTGCTGTGGATGAATTGCTGTGGATGACCTGAGCCCGGCCGACCGGGAGGTCTTCCCTTCGCTACCGCCGAACCCGGGATCCGCGCCGACGACACAGACCTGGGGCGTGCACCCAGCGGCGTTCTTCGGCTGCGCCGTGGCGGCGCTCGGCGGACTGGCCTGGGCGCTGATCACGCCGCGCATCGGAGGACCGACTGGTCGCCTGGGCCCTGGTGGTGTTCGCAGCGTTGGCGCACGATCGCGTGTCTGTTGATGCGGCGTCGGCTGACCGTCGAGCCGCGCCGCCTCGTGGTGCGCGGGCCGGGCGGGGTGCGGACCTACCCGTGGTCATCGGTCAGCGGGATCCAGTTGGCGCGACGGTCGCGGCTCGGCGTCGGCTCCACCACCCTGGAGGTCGACCTGGCGGACGACGGGCTGATCATCCTCGGCCGGTTCGATCTCGGCCAGGACCCGGCGGACGTGGCCGACGTGGTCAGGGCCTACTGGCTGGCCGGTCGGGGCTGAGCTGTCCCCGCTCCGCCCCGCCCCGCCGCGCCGCGGCGCGGCGCTCGGTCAGGGCGGATCGATGACCTGCAAGCCGCCGTCGACGTCGAACTCCCACCAGGTGGAGATGCCGACCGAGCGCAGAAACGGCAGGTCGTGCCCGGCCACCACGAGCGCCCCGCGGTAGCCGGCCAGGGCATCGGCCAGCGCGTCCACGCTGTCCAGGTCCAGGTTGTTGGTCGGCTCGTCGAGCAGCAGCAACTGGGGTGGCGGATCGGCCAGCAGCAGCCGGGCCAGGCTCACCCGGAATCGCTCACCCCCGGAGAGGACGGACGCCGGTAGGTCGACCCGGTCCTTGCCGATCAGGAATCGAGCCAGCTGGGCCCGGACCTGCTGCGGCGTCGCGCCCGGATTGACCGATCGCACGTTGTCCAGCACGGTCGCGTCGTCGTTCAGGATGTCCAGACGTTGCGGCAGGTAGGCGATCCGATCGACGCGATGCTCGATCTCGACGTCGGCGATGGGCCCGGCCTCGTTCCCGACGATCGTCCGCAGCAGCGTCGTCTTGCCGGACCCGTTGCGGCCGAGCAGCGCCACCCGTTCCGGCCCCCGCACCGAGAACCGGGCGTCCCCGCGCGCTCAGCCGCAGCATCGTCCGGCCGGCCGGTACCGCGGTGCCCGGCAGATCGACGCGGATCCGGTCGTCGTCCCGCATCGCCTCCTCGGCGTCCGTGAGTGCCGTGCGGGCGGCGTCCACCGACTCGCTGTGCGCGATTCGCAACTTCCCGGCCGAGACCTGCGCGGCTCGTTTCCGGTTGCCCGCGACGATCTTCGGCACCCGCTTCTCCAGCTCGGCCTTGCGTCCGGTCCGGGCCCGGCCGGCCAGCTTGGTCCTGATTTCGATCAGCTGTCGCTGTTCCCGGCGCAGGTCGCCCTCGGCGGCGCGGACCGCCCGCTGCGCTGCCCGCTGCTCGGCGTCAATCTGCTCGAGATAGGCGCTGAATCCGCCGCCGTAGATGTGTACCGCACCGTCCCGGAGTTCGGCGATGCGGTCCACCCGTTCCAGCAGTTCACGATCGTGGCTGACCACCACCAGTACACCGGGCCACCGCTCGACTGCGTCGTAGAGCAAGCCGCGGGCGACCCGGTCCAGGTTGTTCGTCGGCTCGTCGAGCAGGGTGACGGCCGGCGGTCGGATGAGCAGCGAGGCCAGTCCGGCGAGCACGGCCTCCCCACCGGAAAGGGTCGCGACCCGTCGGTCGAGGATGTCCGGATCGGTGAAGCCCAGCCGGTGCAGTTCGGCGACCGCACGTTCGTCGATGTCCCAGTCGTCACCGATCACCGCTAGACGCGTCGCCGGTGACCTCGCCGCGTTCGACGGCGGCGATCGCGTCCCGGACCGCCGCCACGCCGACCAGGTCGGCGACGGTGCGGTGGGTCTGCAGGGTGAGGGTCTGCGGGAGGCGACCGACATCGCCGGCCACCGAGACCGATCCCGACGTCGGGGTCAGTTCGCCGGCGACCAGCCGCAGCAGGGTGGACTTGCCGGTGCCGTTGCGGCCGATCAGTCCGGTGCGACCGGCGTCGAGGGCCAGGGCGAGATGGGACAGCACGACGGTGCCGTCGGGCCAGGAAAAGGACAGGTCGTCGCAGACGATGGAATGAGCCATGAGGTTCCCCAGCTGGGGTCGACGGGACGGGACACCGTGACGACCCGGGCCCACGGTCCGGTGCGGACGCGAGCGGGCGGGTCGGACCTCAGGACAGCAAGGGTGCGGCGCTCCTCGATGGGGGATGGGACCCCTCCAGCCTAGCGGCGGCCGGGCACCCGGGCCAGGAATATCCGGCCGGCCGGACGTCAGGAGCAGTAGCCGATACCCACCCGCGACGACGCAGTCCGGGATCTGCCCCGACCGCAGGACGAGCAAGCGCGATCAGCACCGCGAGCACCGCCAAGGTGCCGCCGACCTGCCAGGCCAGCCGATTCTTGGCCGGTGCGTAGACCATGATCGCGCCCATGGCGGCGCCGGTGACCAGCCCGCCGACGTGCCCCTGCCAGGAGATCCCGGCGAACTGGAAACTGATCCAGAGGTTCAGCGCCAGCACGATGAGCAACTGGCGCAGGTCGAACTTGTAGCGGGTGAACGTGGCGCCGAGCGCGCCGAGCAGGCCGAACAGCGCACCGGATGCTCCCGCCACGCCGCCGACCAGACCGCCCCAGAGCATGACGGCGACGCTGCCGCCGAGCAGGCTGACCAGGTAGATCACCAGGAATCGGATGCGGCCGACGAACCGCTCCAGGGTCGGCCCGATCATGTAGAGCGACACCATGTTCACCGCAAGGTGGATGATCCCGATGTGCAGGAAACCTGAGGTGATCAGCTGCCACCAGTCGCCGTTGCCTGCGGACCACGGAACGAGGGTGCCCTGGTTGAAGACCCAGCCGTCCATGTTCAGCACGGACCGCGACTGGACGGCCGTGACCAGGAAGACCAGGACGTTGACGCCGATCAGCAGGTAGCTGACGATCGGCTGTCTCGTCGACCCGCGACCCGGCGTGGGTCCGGGCAACCCGCTGGGTGGACCGGGACTCGGCGACGCACTGCCGACAGTGGAACCCGACGGTGGCCGGGGTCAGGCACTGCGGGCAGGCCGGCCGGCCGCACCGGGTGCAGCTCAGGTTCGTCTGCCGGTCCGGATGCCAGGTGCAGACCGGCCCCACGTTCTGCGGAACCGGGCCGTAGTTCGGCAGGGCCGGGTTGTAGTTCTGCTGAGACGGGTCGTAGACCGGCGGGGTCGGGCTGTAGTCCTGCGGGGCCGGGTCGTAGCCCTGCGGGGCTGAGTAGTACCCGCCGTAGCCGGGGTCGCCGACAGGTCCGTGGCCGTGGCCCGCCGGGTTCTCCTCACCCGGCGGCGGGACGGTCATCGGTACTCGGCTCAGGCGTCGGAGGTGGGGGCGTCGGAGGTGGGGGCTTCGGACGCCGGGGCGGCGCCGCCCTCGAGGGTGATCGAGTTGATCACCACGTCGTCCTTGGGCCGGTCGGAACGGTCGGTGTCGGTGGTCGCGATGGCGTCGACCACGGCCTTGGAATCGTCGTCGGCGACCTCGCCGAAGATGGTGTGCCGGAAGTTCAGGTGCGGGACGCTGGTCACCGTGAGGAAGAATTGCGAGCCGTTGGTGCCGGGCCCGGCGTTGGCCATGGCCAGCAGGTAGGGGCGGTTGAACTGCAGTTCGGGGTGGAATTCGTCGGCGAACTCGTACCCGGGGCCGCCCCGGCCGGTGCCCGTCGGGTCGCCGCCCTGGATCATGAACCCGTCGATCACCCGGTGGAAGACGGCGCCGTCGTAGAACGGGCCCGAGGTCGCGCCGGACGCATTCTTGGTGGTGTACGCGGCGTCGCCGGTGGCCAGGTCCACGAAGTTGCGGACGGTGCGAGGGGCGTGGTCGGGCAGCAGCTCGATCCGGATGTCGCCGCGGTTGGTGTGCAGGGTTGCGAAGAGTGGGCTCACGGTGTCAATCCTGCCACGGTGCCGGCGTCGCTCCTCCCGGGGACCGCTACCTGCTCCGTGGCCCGACCAGCCGTCGAGTGCACCACAACGGCCCAGATACCGCGGTGTATGGGCCCTTTCGGTTCACTCGACGGTCAGCGGCCGAGGTTCTTGACGACTTCGATGACCATCTGCCGGCCCTTGATCGTCTGGGCCTGGTTCGACTCGGCGACGATCGCCGTCCTGCCCTTGGACACCGCGTACACCGAGCGGACCTGGTCGTTGCCGGCGATGCCGTCCGGGGTGGTCATCGACCCTCCACTCCAACCCGGCGGCTGGGTCGCCGGACCGGACTGGTCGACCGGGACGTGCTGGTCCACGGCCGCCTGCGCCGCCTCCGGGGTCGCGGCCTCGATGATCCGGATGCGGGCCTGCCACCCGCCGTCGGAACGATAGAAGTCGCAGATCGGGTAGGGCTTGACGGCGGTGAGCATGGTCGGCCCCGAGTGCTGACCGTTGATCAACTCGAGATCGGATTCGGGCAGGTACGGGCACGAGCCGGCCTGTGCCCCCGGCTCCTTGGTGGCCGGCGGTGGTGCGACCGTGCTCACCGAGATGGTCGATGTGTGGGTGACGGTCGAGTTGACGACGGTGACCCGGATGGTCGAGGTGAGGGTGGACGACGGCACCGGGGTGATCGGCGGGGACGACACCGTCGGCGGCGCGAAGGTTGCCGTCTGAGCGGGGATCGACGTGCTCGAGGCGTCCGGTTGACCGCTGCACGCGGCCAGCATCAGGGTCGCGGCGACCGAGGCCGCCGCCATCGAAGAGCGCCGCATCTCAGGCGGTTCCGGAGCGGCGACCGGCGCAGTCGCCGCACACTCCGAAGAGCTCGACCTGATGGTCGATGTCGACGTAGCCGTGTTCAGCGGCTACGGTGCGGGCCCAGTTCTCCACGCCCGGCGCCTCGACCTCCTCGGTGCGCCCGCATTCTCGGCACACCAGGTGGTGGTGATGGACGGGCTGCGCGCACTGTCGGTAGAGCACCTCACCCGACTCGTTGCGCACCGTGTCGAGATCGCCGCTCGCGGCCATGTCCTGGACCGCGCGGTAGACCGTCGCGAGCCCGATGGTCGACCCACCGGCCCGCAACGCCTGATGCAGGTCCTGGGCCGAGACGAATTCGCCGGTCCGCTGCAGCACCTCGATGATCCCGGCCCGCTGCGCGGTGTTGCGGCGCTGAACGGCGACCACCGTCTTCCCTCCCCGACCGATCCGAATCGGCGACCTGAATCCGCAGACCTGATCGGCCACGCTGCTCGCGACCAGAATGCTTGCTGAGATCCGTTCTCAGGATACCTGTGGCGTTGATGGGCGTGGCGAGGATCAACTTCGCACGTTTCGAGACGGATGGGACAGAAAGAGACAACTTCGTCCTCGCGGTCGAAGTTGATCCTCGCCATACCGGAGGCGGGCAGAGCTCACACGGCGTCGCGGGCGACCAGGGCGGCGTAGGCGCCGCCGGCGGCGAGCAGGTCGTCGTGCGTCCCACGCTCGACGATCCGGCCGTGGTCGAGCACCACGATCTGGCCGGCGTCCCGGATGGTGGACAGCCGGTGGGCGATGGTCACCGTCGTCCGTCCCGCAGCGAGCGTGGCCAGCGCGTCGGTGACGGCGGCCTCGGTCCGGGTGTCCAGGGCACTGGTGGCCTCGTCCAGCAGGAGCACCGGCGGGTTGCGCAGGATCATCCGGGCAATCGCCAGCCGCTGCTTCTCGCCGCCGGAGAACCGGTACCCACGCTCCCCTACGACGGTCTGGTAGCCGTCGGGGAGCGCCTGGATCAACTCGTGGATCTGGGCGCCTTTCGCCGCCTCGATCAACTCCTCGTCCGTGGCATCCGGGCGCGCGAATCGCAGGTTGTCGGCGAGGGACGCGTGGAGCAGGTAGGTCTCCTGGGAGACGATCCCGACGGCGGTGGACAGGTCGGCGAACGACAGCTCGCGCAGGTTCGTGCCGTCCAGCAGCACGGCACCGGCCGTGGGGTCGTACAGCCGGGCGGCCAGGTAGCCCAGCGTGGTCTTGCCGGAGCCGGTGGCCCCCACGATGGCCACCGATCCACCGGCCGGGACGGTCAGAGTGATGTCGTCCAGGGTGTTCCGGTCGGTTCCGGGGTAGCGGAACGAGACCCCGTCGAACCGCAACTCACCGCGGGCCGCGGGCAACGGCGTCGGGCGCTCCGGCTCGGCGATCTCGATCGGCAGGTCGAGGTAGTCGAACACCCGACGGAACATCGCCATCGAGGTCTGCATGTCGACGCCGGTGCGCAGCAGCGAGACCATCGGCCGGAACAGTTGCGCCTGCAGGGTGGTGAACGCAACCAGGGTGCCGATGGATACCGCACCGCTCCCGCCGTCCAGGGTGAACGCGGCCGCCAGGTAGATCGCCGCCGGCAGGATCGAGACGATGATCCCGATGGTCGACTGACGCCACCGGCCGGTCATCGCCGACCGGACCTCGAGATCGGCCAGGTCGGCCGAGGTGCCGGAGAACCGGTCCGTCAGGTGGGCGCTGCGGCCCATCGTCTTGGACAGCAGGATGCCCGACACCGACAGCGATTCGGCGACCTGGGAGGACAGATCCGCCATCCGCTCCTGGCGGGTGGTGGCGATCTCCCGACGCATGCCGCCGACCTTGCGGGAGATCACCACGAACAACGGCACCAGGATCAACGAGACCAGCGTCAGTCGCCAGTCGAGCACCAGCATCGCGATCAGGGTCGCGATCACCGTGGTGCCCGAGGACAC
Organism: uncultured Actinomycetota bacterium; assembly: GCA_963706185.1. GTDB lineage: Bacteria > Actinomycetota > Actinomycetes > Mycobacteriales > Nakamurellaceae > Nakamurella. The sequence goes on from CAVPLZ010000010.1 coordinate 219,957, forward strand.
CACCGAGGTGACCGTGCTGGTGACCACGGCCTGCATGGAGCCGATGTCGTTGGCGATGCGGGACTGCACCTCGCCGGTACGGGTCCGGGTGTAGAAGCCGAGCGAGAGCCGGTGCAGGTGCGCGTAGACCTTCGTTCGCAGCCCGTGCATGACGCCCTGGCCGACCAGGGTGGACTGCCGGGACTGGATCACGTCGAGCACGGTGGTGATCACCGCGACGGCGATCATGCCGCCGGCCAGCGCCGCGGTCAGCGCGGTGTTCCGCTGCGGCAGGCTGACGTCCAGGATCGCCCGCAGCAGGAACGGGCTGGCCAACGAGACCAGCGCGGAAGCGACGATCAGGGCGCCGACCACGCTGAGCTGGAAGCGGTAGGCGCTGAACAGTCGGAAGACCCGGCGGACATCACCGGGCCTTGTGGTGGGCGGGGCGGGCTGCGAAGTTTCGCGGCGCGGTCCGTCGGGTCGACCGGATCGGGTGCCGGTCATCACGGGAGGCTCGAGAGTGGTGGTCATCGACGCCCTCCTTCTTCACAGTGGTGGGGAGTCCGTCCCGGGTTCTCCCCGCAGGGGGGACTCCGGTCGGACGAACTCTATGAGGGTATCTCATTGTGAGGTAACATCACAAAATGATCGCGTATTCCCGAGGGGCCGACGACCCGACCGGTGCGGTGTTGGACGGACTGTTCGGCGCTACCCGCCGACTGCGGGCCGCGAGCGCCCGCGCACTCGCCCCGCTGGGGCTCACCCCGTTCCAGGAGCGCGCCGTCCGGGTTGTCACCCGCTCCGATCCGGACGGTATCCGGATGGGCGAACTCGCCGACCGGCTCGGCGTCGTCCCGCGTTCGGCCACCGGGGTGGTCGACGACCTGGAGGCGGCCGGGCTCGTGCGCCGGACCCCCGACCCGATCAGCCGACGTTCGGTGCTGGTCTCACTGACTGATCAGGGCCAGCTCTTGCAGGACGACCTGCGTAGCGCCCGGCGGGCCGCCGGCGAGGAACTGCTGGCGCCACTGGACTCCGACCAGCGCCGGTCCCTGGCCGACCTGCTCGCCGCCCTGCTCGCGGACGATCCGCCCGGCGGCCATCGCCACCGGCCGCCCCCGAAGACCATCGAGTGAACCGGAACTGCAGGAATTCGCGGGATCTCCACCGAGTTCTCGTTGACTCGATGGTCAGCTGCGACCGAAGCTCAGGCGCGACTGCGGGCCGGGTGTGACACCGAACCGCTGGAGCCAGTCACCGGACCGCTAGAGCCAGAGCGCGATGACGATCGCACCGACCACCGCGGCGAACACCACGATGAGATCGAGCACGTCGACCGGCTGATGCCGGCGGCGGTCCCGCAGGAAGCCTGCGACGCACACCACGACGGCCAGCCCGAGCAGCACCCATGCCGCGGCGGCCAGGATGCGGTCTCCGGCGGCCCGACCGGCGGCACCACCCGCGACCAGCAGCAGCACCGGCACCGCGATCAGCAGCACCACCCCGATCACCGACGACGCCGTGCCGAACACCGGACTGGGCGACCCGCCGAGCGGCGGCCGATCGGTATCGCCGACATCGGGCCCGCCCCGCGGATCCTCGTCGACGAACCTGCGAAAGGCCGCGGTGTCGGCGATGCGGCTGCGATCGTCCGAGGGTGTGGCGGCCATGCCGGGAATCTCACACCATCCCAGGGGCGCGCGAAAGAGCAGGTGGACAAGTCTTCGGAACGTCACCGGATGTCGGGTCCCCGAGCCCGTCGGCGCGAAGGACGATGCGGACGCATTGGGTATCGAGCGGTGGCCGCCCCGCAGCACCGATGACTTCCGGCCGGCCCGGGCGTCCACCCTGGAGACAACGGAAGCGTCGAGGAAGGGGCCAGTCATGGCGTTCATCACCAACCTGTGGTTCGACACCGAAGCCGAGCAGGCTGCGCAGTTCTACACCTCGGTCTTCCCGAACTCATCGATCGACGACGTCATGTATTACGGCTCGGAGAACCCTGACCGGGCCGGCACCGTGCTGCTGGTCAGCTTCACCGTCGACGGCCAGAAGTTCGCGGCGCTCAACGGCGGTCCCGCAGTTCACCTTCGATGAGGCCGTGTCGTTCGAGATCCGCTGCGCCGACCAGGCCGAGGTCGACCATTGGTGGTCCACGCTGACGGCCGACGGCGGCCAGGAGAGCCGGTGCGGCTGGCTCAAGGACAGGTTCGGGCTCTCCTGGCAGATCGTTCCCGCCCGGCTGCTCGAACTGTTCGCCGACCCCGATCGGGCCAGTGCGCAGCGGGCGATGGACGCGATGCTGACGATGGGCAAGATCGACATCGCTGCGCTGGAGCGAGCCGCCTCGAGCGGGGATTGACCAACCGCCGTTGCGGGCACCGCCGGGGCAGCGGAAGGAGGCCGGGATGCCGAAGACCACCAAGAGCGGGCGCCCGAAGCAGGACGAACTACCGAGCACCCTGCAACGCTCCGGTGAGTACGCGCAGGAGACGTTCGCCAAGACCTACGACTCGGCCATCGAGCAGTACGACGACGAACGACGCGCCCACCAGACCGCGTTCGCCGCGCTCAAGCACACCCACGAGAAGGTCGGCGATCATTGGGAACCCAAGGATCGCGAGGACTGGGGCCCGTCGGACGCGCATGCGGAGGGCGGTCGCGACTCCCCCGAACCGACCGCGGGCGGGGTGGACGCCAACGCCACCAAGGCGCACCTGTACGAACTGGCCACCCGGCTGAACGTGCCGGGCCGCTCGAGCATGACGAAGGCCGAACTCGTCGAAGCCCTGCAGAAGGCCAACGACCGGGCCAGCGCCAAGGCCCTGCGCGAGGACTAGGCCACCGAGGCGGCGGTCCCCGGCACGGAACGCACGTCAGCCATGTCGGACGATCAGCGGCGTGCGTGTGATCGTCGAGCCGAGCACCACGTCGGACTGCAGTGTCGATGCCAGCGAGCGCGAGCCCGCTGACGTGGCTCGCACGGTCAGTTTCATCACCAGCGACTCGCCGTCCTTCGGCGGCACCGAGGTGATCGCGTACGACCCGGAGGGCGCGCCGGCGATCTGGCCGCCGGCCGTGCCGGTCAGGTTCTCCGCACCGACGGTCAGCCCGGCGGCGGCGGGCGCATCCACGCCGTCCGTCGCCGGGTGCGTACTGATAGCTGATGTCCTGGGTCCCGTTCTGGCCGATCCACACCTGCATGGCACGCTGCCCGGCCGTCGATGTGTCGCCGGCCAGGTGCACGTTCCACTGGATGACCAGCCACTGCTGACCGGTGCCGCCGAGCGACGCGACGCGGATGCCGGGCGAGCCCGTGCCATCGAGGTCGGTCCAGTACGGCGCGAGGACGCCGTTGGGCTTGGCCGGGTCGGGGAAGTGCTGCGGGACATTGCTGATGTCCGCCGAGACGCCGCCGCCCAGCACCACGTACCCGTCCGAGGCCACCCCGACCCGGCTGAACGTCTGACCGCCGTAGACGAACGGTGCGACGTTGAAATTGATCAGTTCCTGGTCACCGATGGTCATCGCCCCGACGCCGAGGTCGGCCAGGTCGAAGTACCCCTCGCCGGGGGTGGTCGCCGGGTCGACCGCAGCGATCGACGGCACCGAGTCCTTCTTCGCCGCCAACAGCACACTGCCCGACGACGCCCCCCTGGTGCCGGTGAGGGTGCCGCCGGTCACCGACTCGATGCGCAGCCCCCACGACACAGTCGAATCCAGGCTCACGGTCGAGTCGGCGCCGTAACCGCCGAGGTTCTGTGCGGTCACCGTGCAACCGATCAGCGCCCCCACCGCGACCGTGGTCGGGTCACAGGCTTGGGTCAGGGTCACCGCGCCCTGGGTGTTGTTCCAGGCCACCGGCATCCGCACCGTGGTCAACCGATCGGAGCGGAACGAGATCGCTCCGAAGTACTGCCCGCTGTCGGCCGTCGAGGTGACGGTGATGGTGAAGGTTCGGGTGCCGCCCGGCTTGATCGAGCCGGAGCTCGGCGACACCGTGATCTTCGACCCGGCCGGTGCCGTCGTGCTGACCCGGAAGGGGTACGCCCGACCGGACACGTTCGTCGCGGTCCGGGTGACGGTCATGCTGCCCGGCATCTTCGGCAGGTTGATCGACGGCAGGTTGAGGTTGATCGCGGTCGCCGGGTTCGCTCCGTCGGCGCCGAGGTTGGCCCCCGACTCGTCGAACACGATGGGGGCGTCGGCCGCGTCGTGCAGATCCACCCGCCCTGCGCCCATGCCGAACGGATCCGCCGCGGTGGTCAGGTCCTCCTTGCGCAGGTTGGTGACCGACGTGGTCATCAGCGCCGACTTGATCGCGCCCGGGGTCCAGCTCGGCCGCAGGGCCTTGAGCAGGATGGCCGACCCGGCGATGGCCGGCGCGGCCATCGAGGTACCGGCGATGGCCTGGAAGTACTGGCCGGCGGGTCCGCCGGCGACCACGTCCGGCGTCGGCGTGTTCCCGGCGAGGATCTGCACGCCCGGGGCGGAGAGGTCGGGCTTGAGGAATTGCCCGCCGGGGCCGCGGCTGGAGAACGCCGCCATGACATCGGGAGTGCCCCTGGTGGCCGTGCCGTCGGTGAAGCTGGCTGTAGTACCCGGATGCGCGGCGAGGAAGGCCAGGAATTCGGTGCCGTCGGCCAGTTGCACGGTCGGCAGGAAGTGGTTGTCCGACTCCACGTCGGACAGCGGCAGGTTGTACAGGATCATCCCGGTGGCGCCGCCCTGGTTGACGTTGCTGCCCTTCTCCACCCGGCCGATGTCGTTGCCGCGTTGACAGGCGACGACCACGCCGGTGGCCTGCCCGTCCTTGAGCGGCGTCGAGCAGTAGGCGTCGTAGCCGGCGATGTTCTGGGCCAGCACCACCGGGGTGGCCGTGGCGATCCCCTTGGTCAGGGAGGCACCGGTCAGCTTCAGCCGCGCACCCCGGGCGGCGGTCAGCGTCAGGGTCGAGGTGTACTGCCGGAGCTGGGTCGACGCTGCGACCGTGGTGACCCACGGTGCCAGGTGGCCGGTCGTCGCCGGCCCCGGGGCCGTCGTTGCCGGCCGAGGTGGCGACGAAGACGCCGGCGTTGTACGCGTCCAGCATGGCCATCTCGGCCGGGTCGGTGTACGGGTCCGTGCCGCCCGAGATGGAGAAGTTGATGACGTTGGCGCCGTCCAGGATCGCCTGCTGGATGGCCGCGGCCGAGTCCGACGCGTAGCAACCGTGGATGCCGCACACCTTGTAGGACAGGACCCACGCGCCGGGGGCCACGCCGCTGATCGGGCCGCGCTCGAGGCCGAAGATCGATGCGCTGGTCACCGCGTCACCCGCGGCCGTGGTGGTGGTGTGGGTGCCGTGACCGTCCGAATCGCGAGCGCTGTCGGGATAGGTCTGGTCCGTCCACTTCGAGTTGTAGGTGGCCAGGAACGGCTGGCCGCCGATCACCTTGCTGTTGCAGTGGAAGACGTCCACCGCCGGGGTCAGTGGGTTGTCACCGAAGAGGCACTTCCGCGGCTGGCCGCTGGGCGCCGGGGGTGGAGAGCCCAGCTTCATGTTGTCGGCCAGCATCGGGTGTTCGGGCCAGATGCCGGTGTCGATGTCGGCGAAGATGACGCCCCGGCCGGCCAGGGACTGCCCGCCCAGCTGGTTCCACAGCGTGGCCGCGCCGATGAACTGGGGGCTCTCCGGGATCGCCTTCGACGAGCCGCCGCCCTGACCGCCGCCATCGACCGCCGCCACCCAGACTGGCGCCGCCGTGCCCGTCCGTCTGGCCGACGACCGACTCGCCGGTGGTCGAAGCCTCGGCGGCCGAAGCGTCGCTCGGCCGGATCGCCGGCCGACACCGAGCCGTCGGACTCAGCCGCGTCGGCCTGGACCGGGTTCGGCGGCGTGGTCTGTGCCGGGGTGACGGCGGCCGGCGCTTGCGCGGCGGCTGTGGCGTCCTCCGTCGCGGCGCCGGTCGCGGCATCGTCGGGCGATTGCTGCCGGACGTCGGCCTGGACCGCGGCCACTCCAGGCAGGTCCAGCAGGTCCTTGGCCTGGTCGGCCGGGAGTCGGACGGCCACCCCGCCGTAGACCGTGCTCAGGCTGGCTCCGGCCACCGCCGCGGGCAGCTCGGCGGCGAGCCGGCTGCGGAATTGCGCATCGAGCTTGTCGGTGTATGCGTCGTAGGTCTGTTCCGCCGAGGAACCACCGGTCAGTTCCTCGCCCGTCACGGTGGGGCTGGTGGCCGGCAGACCGGCGATCGAGCCGTCGTAGCTCGCCGCGGCGTCGTAGTCGAGCTTGACCATGACGTCGACGTCGGCGCTGTCCGTCCGGCGCAACAGGGTTTGGTCGGATTCGGCCAGCTGGCCGGACGTCGACTTCGGGGCCTGGTAGCTCGAATCTGCCGCCAGCGCCGTGGCGGACAGGTCCGTCGGGTCCGGGGTCGCAGCGTGCGCGGGACCCGCCAATGCGGACATCGCCAGGATCACCGAGCCCGTCATGACGCAGGCACGGCGGATCGCGCGATTCATCCGATTGCTCCTTGGCACAGTCACTGAGCGTCTCCGAAATGGATCGCTCAACGGGACGATAGCGACTTCTGAACGAATTAACGAGGCGAACCGTTCAGATGGGTGCACACCAACGGGGGATTCCTCACGCATCGCAACGATCCGGGTACGGCCGGTGGGGAGAACTACCCATCGGGGCCCAAAGCCACCCGGTCGACTCTTCGAGATGAGACGGTCGAGACCGGAATCACCGACCGGCGGTTCCACCTTCTCCCGGCTCGGCGACCGGCGCTCCGCGGACCGGTACGCGCGACGCCACCGACCGGGCCCAGACCCGTTGGGGGACGCATGAAACTACGAGCTCTTCTCGGAGCTTGCGGACTCACCCTGGTGGCTCTGCTCGCCCTGGCCGCGCCGGCCGGGGCGAGCACCACCGCTCGCAGCACCGCTGCCAAGGCGGCGGCGCTGAGTCGGCTGAGCCACAACACCTACACCGCGGCCGATCTCGCGTTGCTGCGTACCGATCGGACGCTTGCCGTCTCGGTACCCGATCCTGCGGCAGTGACGACGGGCGTCACCCATGGCCGAACCGTCGATGCGGCGGCCCGACTCGCCGCCAAGACGGCGGGAAGCTGCGGCTGGTGGGTCGATGTCTGGTACAAGCAGAAGTCCCTGCTGGGGAGCACCATCTACGTCTGGCACCACAAGGTCGTGTACTGCAAGACCACGAAGAAGATCACCAAGTGGCAGAACCGGTACGACTACCTGAGCTCGGAGCAGTCCATCGTGCAGGTTCGCGGGCTCACCGTGAACCAGAAGTCCGCCACCGGCTCGTACTCGGCGTGGAGTCACCTGCAGCGGCACCTCGAATACTGCGTCGTGAAGTACGGCTGCTATGCCAACACCTATCCCTGGTCCAAGATCACCATCAAGGCCAACGGGACTTATACCTACACGGGCAAGGCCCACTGACCTGACCTGTGGCCGGCACCGTCGGTCTTGTGACGGTGCCGGCCGCCGGCCGGCCGATTCCGCAGCTCAGATCGTGCCCGGAGCGGCCGGTAGATCCGTACCGACGCCGGCCGGGTGGCCTGGCAGGTCAGCCGGTGCGGAGTGGACCGGCTGACCTCGACCTGGACGGTCCGCGGTATTCCGTCGACCTCCAACTGGATCTCGGTCGGTCCGTCCTCCGGTGTGCTCGGCGGCTCGGAATCGCACGGTGCGGAAGTCGCGCCCGGGTTCGGCGGTCAGCACCCCGGCCAGGGCTGCTTGCGCCTCCGGCGGCCAGCCGATCCGTCCGCGCAGCAGTTCGGGCAGCACCCGACCGGCATCGGTCGTCGACACCAGGGCATCGACCCGATCCTCCGGGACGCTCCCGTACAGCAACCCCGACGGAGCCACCAGCACGTTGGCGGCGAACCGATCGCCGCCGACGTGGCTGCATTCCCACACCCGCCCCGGTCGGAGCGCCTCCAGCGCCGCGGCCACCGGTCGGCCGCGCACCGCGCAACACACATCGTGCGTGCCGTGCGCGCAGACCAGATACAGCGGCTGCTGGTCCACCCGGACCCCGGCTACGTTGTCCGGGAATCCGCTGTCCAGCAGCTCCAGCAGCTCGGAGTCGTACCGATAGCTGCCCCACCGCAACGCCTCTCGGTCGGACCGGCAGTCCACGTAGGCCCAGCGCCGGTGGGTCAGGTGATGGTCCCGACCGGGCCGCCGGATCGCCAACAGCCGGATGCGCTGCCGGTCAAGGGTCTCGATCAGCCTGCGGGCGACGCCGGGGTCGAAGTCCGATTGCAACAACCCGGCCCGCCCCCACGGACCGGGTTGCTCGATCAGCAGCAACGTGTCCGACGGAAATGCCGTGCCCCACAGGGGATCCGAGCGAACGACGGCCTGGACGGCGCAGCGGTCGGGGGTTTCGACCGGCACCGGCCGGTGCCGGTCCGCCGACTCGGTTCCTCGCTCATCCACGCGCGGCAGCGGCCGGCTCGACCGGGACGACGATGCCCTCGCGCAGCAGCCTGCGCACGAGCGCCAGCTGGTCGTCCTCGGAAAGCCCGGGCAGCTCCCCCGCGGTGAAGGTGCTACCCCTCACCACGTGGGCCAACGCGTCGCCGCAGTAACCGGGCCAGGTGACGCCGGTGCCGAGGAAGGCAAGCGTCACCTTGTCGCCCGCGGAGCGCAGTTCCGACCGCAGGTCCGGCCGGATGATCAGGGGCGTCTCGGCGGAGACGGCCTCCAGCGCAGCGAGTTGGGCCAGCGGAGGAACCGGTTGCGGGCGGGTGTCGCGGACCAGATCGGCCCCGACCCGACGCGCAATGTCGTCGATGTGCTCGTCGGCGGCGCGAGCGGCGACGGAGGCGAGCCGGGTGGCGGCCACCCGGATCGCGTCGGCCAGTACGGCCGGATCGGCCAGGTCCACGCCCATCGGCAACGATCGACGCAGTTCCCGATCGTTACGCGCGTGGGCCAGGACGTCACGGACCAGGTCGTAGGACGTGATCGGGTGGATGCCGACGGTCAGGTGGATGGACAGCTCGCCCTGGGCCACGGCCGAGTGCAGGTAGCCCCGCGGCAGGTAGAGCGCGTCGCCGGGCTTGAGCAGGGCGTCGATCAGCGGCGGCTCGGCCGCCCGACGAGCGACGGCCTGCTTGTGCTGGTCCCAAGGTTGGTCCGGCAGCGGGTCGTCGAGCACCGGCTGGTGGATGGTCCACTGCTTGGTCCCGGCCACCTGCAGGACGAACACGTCGTGCGTGTCGTAGTGGGCCGAGAAGCCCTGGTTCTGCGCGGGAGTGATGTAGGCGTTGATCTGGATCGGATGACCGAGTTCGGCGGCCAGCGCGGCGCCGAAGGTCACCAACGGCGGCCAGGTCCGGTGCAGGGCCTGCAGAACAAGGGTGGCGCCGTCGGACAGCAGGGCGAGCACGCGATCGTCGGCCACCTGGTCGGTGATGGTTGCGCCGGAACCGCCCGAGCGGGTGTAGGAGGACGCCGCCAGAACGGCGCCGTTCTTGGCCATCCGCAGAAACGGCGTGCGCAGTCCGCGACGGGAGATCAACTCGTCGACTGCGTCCGCGGAGAACAGGTCGTCGAACGAGCCGGTGAGATCATGTCCGGGGGTCAGCAGCGGCCGCGCGCTCCAGACCGTCCGGGCGAACTCGTCGATCGGCACCGCCGTGCAGCGGGCCAGGGCCGGCGCGGTGCGCGCCGGCCCCGGGTCACTGCTCATCAGGCTCCTCGGTCGGCGCCGCCGTCCGCGCCGCCATCGGCACCGCCATCAGCGCCACCGTCGTGCACACCCGGCGCACCCGAGGCCCCACCGTCGGCCGGACCCTCGGCCCCGGAGTCCGCGCCACCATCAGCGCCGCCGTCGTGCGCACCCGGCGTACCCGAGGCCCCGCCGTCGGCCGGACCCGCTGAATCATGCGCGCCGCCGTCGACACCGCCGGCGTGCCCGAGCGGCCCTAGGGCGCCGCCGTCCGCACCACCGTCAGCGCCACCGTCGTGCACTCCCGGCGCGCCGGAGGCTCCACCGTCGGCCGGCCCCTCAGCGCCCGAATCCGCACCACCATCGGCGCCGCCGTCGTGCGCACCCGGGGCACCGGAAGCCCCACCGTCGGCCGGACCCTCGGTTCCAGCTGGGCCGCCCGTGGTGACGTCGTCGTCATTGAGGGACATGAATCAACTCCTGTCGTGAAAGGGACTGGTGCTCATCTGGTGCCCACGCTAATGCAGTTCGACCGTCCCCGCCCCGGAGGGCTCACGGTCGCCGACCGGGGGGCACGACCGCGTCACCAGCCCTGGTGATCATGGCGTTCGGTGCGATCTTTCACGCTACTCATACCGCTTTGACCGGTTTTAGCTGCGGCGAACGCCATGGATCAATGTGACGTGGGATGCGTTTGGCCGGCGCCGCGAAGAATTCCCGGGACGATTGTGCGTCCAATACCGGAGCATCCGGCCCGTACAGCCCCGGGCCGGATGCCGGTAGCCCCACTCAATCACCCGGAACGACGGCAGGGCACACCCCTAGGTAGGTATGTTCCGGTTCCGGATGTCAGGCACTGCCGAGCCCTCAAGATGGGCACTGCTGCACCATGGGTCAGCCGTCGAGTCCGTTCACTGTCGCGTTGATCGACGACTACGACGTGGTCGTCCTTGGCATCGCCAGGATGCTCGAGCCGTTCGGCGACCGGTTGGTCGTCGCCGAGATGGACACGAACGAGCCGCTCGCTGATCCGGTGGACGTTGTGCTGTACGACTCGTTCGCGCAGTCCGAGTCGGACGGCGTTGGCGTCGCTGATCTGGTGCGCAACCCCAAGGCCCGCAAAGTGGTCATCTACACCTGGAGCTTCCAGCCGGACCTGGTCGCGGTGGCCCGCACACTGGGCGTGGACGGTTATCTGTCAAAGGGGCTGCCGGCTCGACGGTTGGTCGATGCCTTGGAGGCGGTACACGCCGGGCAGGTGGTGATCAGCGAGCCGCCGGGTCGGGTGCGGTCGGCGCCGGGACTCAACTGGCCCGGTCGCGAGGAGGGCCTCACCGATCGGGAAGCCGAGATCCTGGCCCTCATCACCCAGGGGCGGAGCAACGCTGAGGTCAGCGCACTGACGTTCCTGTCGCCGAACACGGTCAAGTCCTACATTCGCGGTCTCTACCGCAAGATCGGCGTGTCCAGCCGCACTCAGGCCGTGCTCTGGGGCGTCGCCCACGGGTTCACCCCCGACCACCGCCGCATCGACCACTGGCGCGGCGGCCCCTGACCCCGCCCCCCTCGTGCTCCGATTCGTCAGGCCCGAGGGCCGGTCAGCGATGAGCCTTGCCGTCCAGCCGCAGCGGGTGACCGCCGGCCGATGGATGGAGTTGATCGGACTTCGGTCGAGAGGGCTTGCTTGACCCGCCATCATCCGGGGCGGAGCCGGCGGCTCAGTGGTTGACCCGGTAGCTCAGGGCCAGGATGCCGGTCCGGGTCGTCCGGTGGCCGGTCAGCGTGAGGTCGAGTGGTGTGTCGAGCGAGCCGAACAGCGGACGGCCTTGGCCGAGCAGCAAGGGATAGACGAACAGTTGGCACTCATCGACCAGACCCAGCTGCAGCAGTTCCCGGGCCAGCCGGCCGCTACCCAGTACGGCGATCCGACCTTCGCCGGCCTCCTTCACGGACCGGACACTGTCGGCGAGGTCACCTGACAACACAGTGCTGTTGTGCCCAGGTCGGGTCGGTCAGCGTGCTGCTGACCACGTACTTGCGGGCGGCGTTCAGGTTCGCCGCCATCGGATTGCTGTCCGGCTGATGGGGCCAGAACCCGATCATCTCCTCGTAGGTCCGGCGGCCGAACAGATAGGCGGTGGTGTCGGACAGGCCCTCGCCGCCGATCGCCTCGAGGTCCGGATCGGCATGTGCCGGCCCCCATCCGCTGTGTTCGAACCCACCCTCGGTGTCCTGGCCGACCAGCCCCTGCATGACCCCGTCCAGGGTGACGAACTCGACCAACGCCAGACTCCGCACGGCTCGCTCCTCCCGGATCGGATGACATGGTGCTGACTCAGGATCGCGCAGTGATTCAGCGGACACTGGCGAACCCGGGAGTCTGCCTCCAGTCGGGGCGCCGACGGCGAATTCCCGGCTCAGCAGCCCTGTGGAGACAAGTTTCCGGGTTCGGGACTCCACGCGAATCGACCACCCGCCCCGACCCCAGGGTGGTCACAGGTAGTACTCACGTTGTCGCTTCGTCATCCAGCACCCTCGGCTCGAAGACGTCACGACTGTCGTCGACACGCGAGGTGACCAGGGCCGATCACCAGAGGGTCGTCCGGGTGAAATTGGCTCTTCGCGCGTTCGAAATCGGTCTTGCCAGGAGACTGGTAGGTCATGGGACCCGGCGAGGTGACATCGGCGCCGAAGCGCGCCGAGGGCCTCCTGCGGCGGTTCTTCACCCGGATCGCGGTGATCCTCGGCCTGGCGATCGGTACCTGGCTGCTCGGCGCGGCGGTCGCACACGCCGATGACTCAGGTACCCCTGCGGGATACTTCCCGGCCGGCGGAACGGTGACGGGGGCACTCACCACGACGGTCACCGATGTCGCGCAGCCCGTCACCGACACCGTCACCACGGCCGCCGAACCGGTCACCAAGACCGTCGAGAAGGTCACCCAACCCGTAGCCGAGAAGATCGCTACCGCCACCGAGCCCGTCACCGACACCGTGACCACGGCCGCCGAACCCGTCACCAAGACCGTCGAAAAGGTCACCCAACCCGTAGCCGAGAAGATCGCTACCGCCACCGAGCCCGTCACCGACACCGTGACCACGGCCGCCGAACCCGTCACCAAGACCGTCGAGAAGGTCACCCAACCCGTGGCCGAGGCAGCGGCGCCGGTCGCGCCGAAGGTCGCCGAGGTTGCCCAGCCCGTCACCGACACCGCCACCAGGACCGCCGCGCCGATCACGAAGACGGTCGCAAAGGTTGTCAAGCCGTTGGCCCAGGCCGCGAAGCCGGTCGTCCGGACCGCGGCCGCGATCGCCGCGCCCGTGGTCAAGGACGTCGCGAAGGTAACCGCTCCGGTGGTCAAGACGGTCAAGCCAGTGGTCGAGTCGGTGGCGCCGATCGCGAAGCCCGTGGTGCAGGTGGTTGCTGCGGTGGCCGACCCCGTGGTCGCGGTCGCGGAGCCGGTGCTCGTCCCCGTCACCAGGACCGTCGTCGAACCGGTGACCGAAGTGATCGCACCGGCGGTCGAGCCGGTGGCCGACGTCGTCGAGCCGCTCGTGCACGCCGCCAAGCCCGCGGTGGAGCCGGTCGTCCAGGCAGTCAAGCCGGTCGTCCAGGCAGTCAAGCCGGTCGTCCGAGGCAGTCAAGCCGGTCGTCCAGGCAGTCAAGCCGGTCGTCGAGGCAGTCAAGCCGGTCGTCGAGCCGGTCGACGACGTGCCGGCGCCGGTTGTCACACCGGTCGACGACGCAGCGGTACCGACGCCCGCGCCGGTGACCCATGTCCCCTCCGCCGCTCGCACCCGCTCCAGCGCACTCCCGCCACCACCGCACCCGCTACGTCCGCACCGTCGCCGAACGTGGAGCGGACCACGGTTGTGCCGGCCGCACATCGGTCCGCGCCCACCGCGGCGGCGGCCCACCCGCGAACCACAGCAACACACCGCACAGCCACCTCGAAGACACCCAAGGCCGCCCCGGTAGCCGCCGCATCGACGGCGACGGCCCGGCTGTGGATGGCCGCACCGGAGGCTGCTGCGTCGCGCGCGACACCTGTCCAGCAGGTCGACACCGGCATCGCCGGTTGGACCCGTCAGCACATCGCGGCGAGCCCGACCGTCACCGCCGCCCAGGTGGCGGCCCACCCACTCGTCATCCCCAACCCGGTTCCGGCGCCCGCGCCGACATCGCCGGTCGACGCGGCCACCACTGCCGGCGCCGGCTCCGGCGGGTCCTCCGGGAATGACGGCGGCGCGCGCCACCTCAGCGCCACCGCGGCAGCCTGGATGCCGCCCTCCGCATCAGCCGGCACGATCCGGTACCTGCGCGACGATCACCTCACCGGCACTCCCGCCGAAGATCCACCCGTCTCCCCCGACTGACCCGCCGGCCAGCGGGGGCTGACACGCGCCCCGGCCGCTACGGCCGCGCCTGTCCGACACCCCCGCTCCGGGACCACGACCGCTGGTCGTCGGTCCGAGGACTCCCCGAACCGGACGCGCACTCCAGCGTCCGCCCGTACTGAGGGGTCCGCGCGGGTGTCGGCCGGTTCTGTCGACGACATCGGCGCGGAGGGCGGTCCGCCGCGGCTGGTTGCCGACGGCCGGATCCGGATTCGGGTGAGCCTCCGTCCCGTTCGCACGCCATTCACCGATGGTCTTCGTCGGCAGTTTCGGCGAACCTTCAGGTCAGTGGCAGGGGACGTGCGGGCACACCAGGGATGGAGGTAGGGCACGGGCCCGGCGGCACTCCGGCGCCGCCGGGCCCGGGTCCACACGCGACCACGACCCGGTTCGGCCGAGGCCTTCACCCCCGTTCACTGCTGCTTGTCAGTGCTCCCGCCGTGCGCCTATGGTCCGGCCGTGAGCGGTGCTCCGACGTCCGCGAGGGCACGCGCGATCGCGCGGTTCTTCGGCGTCGCCGTGGTCGTCGGTGTCGCCCTCGCCGCATGCACTGCCTACGCCGAGCAGCCGGCCACTCAGTGGGTGCCCGACGCGCTGGTCGGCTTGGCAGCCGTCACGCTGGGCGGGGTGTCCTGGCGACGATCCTGGGCCACCTCCGTGCTGGCGCTGCTGGTCGCGGCGTCGTGGTGGGCCGGGACGATCTGGAGTCCGGCGCTGTACTGGCATCGCGGTGCGTTCGCCGCTCTGGTGCTGTGTGCTCCTGGGATTCGGCCGCGGTCCCGCGTCGCGGTGACGGCCGTGCTCGTCACCGCCGGCGCCTCGCTCATCGCGCCGGTCTGGAGCAGTGATGCCGCCACGGTCGGGTTGGCGACCATTGTGCTGATCGGTGGCGTAGCGGAGGCCCGGGTAAGGGGACGCCGGCGTTGGCTGATCGCGCCGGCCGTGCTGGCCGCGACCGTGGCTGGCGCCGCCGCCGCAGATGCCGCGACGCTCGATGCGGTCGGCGTGCTTGTCGGGTATGACGTCGCCCTGCTCGTGGTGCTGGTGGCGGAGGGCATCGTCACCCGGACGCCGGGGTGGTCGACGCTCACCGATCTGGCCGTCGATCTCGGCCGGGCGCCGGTGCGGGACGTCGGCTCGCTGACCGCCTTGATCCGGGCGGAACCGGGCCTGGAGGACGACCTGTCCGCGGCGATCGACGCAGCCCGGCGTTGGGAGTCGAGCAACGCGCGCACCCGGGCGGAGTTGCAGCTCGCCGTGGTCGAGGTGGAACAGTCCCGACGCCGGCTGGTCACCGCCGCGGCGGAAGCTCGCGCGCGACTGGCGAGCGAGATCGGCAGCAGCGCCGTCCTCGCCTTGAGAAGCCTGGCCGATCGCGCCGACGTTGCCGGGATGACTCCAGGTGTGCAGCGGGCGCTGGCCAGTCTCGAGGCGGCGGTCGCCGGACTGCGGCCGCCCGGGCTGGATTCCGGGGTGGCCGCCGCCGTCCGGGACCTCCCGTTGGTTGCGGAGCTGTCGGTTCAGTTGGATCTGTCCGAAGCCCGCTGCCCGACGGTCGTGGAGGACACGCTGTTCGCCGTCGCGGCCGAGTCCCTCGGCAACGTCGCCAAGTACGCCGGCCCGTGCCGGGTGACGGTCTCCTACGAGGTTGTCGGCGGATCGGCGGAGCTGTCGGTGGTTGACGACGGGGTGGGAGGGGCCCGGCCCGGCTCGGGGTCCGGGTTGCTCGGGTTGGCCGACCGGGTCGAGGCGCTCGGCGGCCGGTTCATCGTCAGGTCGCCGGGGGAACGGGCACGACGGTCACGGCCGGGGTGCCCATCAGTGAGGGTGCCACTACCCCCCAGGAGGCGCAGGGGTGGCCGGCAGCTTTGCGCCATCGCCCGTCCGCGGGGCACAAGCCGGCGGCAGCCGATACGGCGGAATGGTGAGAGTGCGGGCAAGGTGCTCGATCGCCGAGATGACCTTGCCGGTCGCCGGATCGGCGTCCAGCCGGGCGATGACCGGCGCCACCCGGGCATGCATGGCGTCGATTTCGGAGCTGCTTGCCATCACGGCGTGCCTACCGCCTTCGCAAAAGGATTCGGCCAACACCTCGTCATCGGCCGTGGTCGCCACCGCAGCGGCGACGGCGTCCCCGGCGGCGCGACGCAACGCCTCCTGCTGCTCATCGCTGAGCCGGGCGAACACGTCCGGATTGGCGAGCAGCACATTGAATTTCGGGTAGAACACCACATTGGCAGTAAGGGTGCTCCCGACCGGGTAGTCGGAATCAGCGATGTCCCATTGGGTCTCCATCGCGGAATACGCCTCACCGGTGGTGGCGAAATGGTGGCTGGCGCCGGCGTCGGCCACGGCTCCAAGGGCGTGGAACATCTCGAACGACATCCCCGAGATCGGCACCCTGATCAGCAACCCGTCGAACTCGATCGGCCGCAGTGAGCGCGCCATGCGGGGCGAGTGGACGGCGCAAACCGTCATAGACAAGGCCGAGCCCGATCAACCCTTGCTGATCGAGCTCGCTCGAGCATTCCCGACGCGATGTCGCCGGTCGTGATCGCCCCGGCCAATTCGGCCGAGTCGATCAGCATCGGCGTTTGCAAAGCCTCGAACCCGTGAATCCCGATGGTGTCGAACACCCGCGGCGGGACCATGGCCAAGTCGGTTGTGCCGTCCTTCGCCATGCCGGTCACCCGTTGCTCGGACTGGGGTGTCACCGGTGCGTCAGCCGCCGGCAGCAGCGTCACGGTGACCGAGCCCTCGGTCAGCACGCCGACCCGGTCGGCGAAGCGACGGGCATCATCGATGTACTCGGCGCCGGCGTCCTCCACCAACGCCAATCGCAACGTCACCGCCGGCGGCTCCGGCCCGGCCTTGGTTCCGGAAGCCGTGCAGCCGGCCGACACGACCGACACGGCCAGGACAGCGACGCCGATCGCCGCCATCCTGGCCATTGCGGCACGCATCGTCACTCGATCCGCTCCCAGATCTTGCCGGCCATCAGCAGGTCGAGGTCGTCCGCTTTGCCGGTGGTCTCCAGCAACGTGAGCTTGAGATCGCCGCTGTCCGTTGCGCTGAACCGGAAGCGATCCATCTCATTCTCGAAGGCCGGGAACCAGAAGGTCAGCTGTTCGCCGTCGATCTGATAGGTCCCGTCGACCTCGTCCGGCTGGTTGGACCCGGCCGGATGGAACTCGTGGCCGCTCGGATCCAGCGCGTAATGCACCTTTCCGTCCTTCAACACAAAGGTTTGGACCCCGGCATTGTTGATTGCTGTTCCAGCTGACAACCCAGCTTGTTCGAAATCTTCGGCAGTGATGGTGAATCGGTAGGTGCCGTTGAGCGCCGCCTCTGCCGAACCCGGCGCGTGCGAGGTGACGGTGGCTTTCGGCGCGCAGGCGTCCGCCGTGCCTGCGTCCGGCAACTTCTGCTTCAGCGCGGAGATGTCGGCGATGACGTCTGGATGGGCGGACTCGATCGCTTCGGCGACCGGCTTGGTGGCGGCCACCAGGCTCGCCACGTCGTCCGCGGAAGCGTGGACCAGTGTCCCGCCGTCGTCGCAGAACGCCGTTCCGGATTTGACATCGTCGGTCCGGTCGATCGCCCACGTCTGCGTCTCCGCAGCAGCTGCGGCCAGGACCTGCTTGGCTGCGTCGTCGAGCTTTTCGTAGCCGGCGGCGTTCGCGTACAGCACGTTCACCTTCGGGAAGAACGTGACGTTGGCTGCGCCGGTCCCGTTGGGGCTGTACGCGTACTCGGAGTGGATGCCGACCATGCTCGTGGCGTCCGGGTCCTTGGCGGTGGTCTTCGCGCCCAGCGCCTTGAAGATCGCCGTCGACGCCAGCGACTCGGGCGAGCGCATCGTCTTGCCCCGGTACTCCCCGGCCGCCAGCAACGGACCCTCGAAGCCAAATGGGTGGCGCAGGCCCTCCGGCCACAGGGCCAGGCCGGTGACCCCGGCGTCGGACAGCCCGGCCATCAGCTTGCCGGACAGATCGGGATCGGAAACGATCGCGGCGACCAGGGCGTCGGAGTCGACCAGGAACGGGCTCTGCAAAGGCTCGAACGACTTGACTTTCAGCACGTCCCAGGCCCAGGTCGGGCCGAGGGCCAGATCGAGTTTGCCGTTCTGCACCATCTTCGCGACCTGCTGGTCCCAGTCGAGGTGCCCGTCGCCGTCGGCAGCCCACTTCGGCTCGACGGTGATCTTGCCGTTACTGAGACTCTTGACGGTCTGGACGAAGTGGCCGATCTCATCGGCGTTCGGCACTCCGGGTGAATCGTCGGTGCCGATCGTCATGGTGATGGCGGGGCCGCCGTAGGAGGTACCGGCGGCTGAGTCTTCTGGAGAGATGGTTCCCGTGGTCTCCCCGTCGCCGGACGTTTCCGCGACCGGCGAGGCCGTGGGGGCGGTGGCCGTTGACGGAGGTGGGGCTGGGGATGACGCGGCCGAGGCAGTGGTACCGCTCGAAGACGTACAGCCGGCCAGCGGGCCGACCAGGCACAGTGCGGCGATCGCGGCCGCCACGCGGGTTCGGGTCTGGATCATGACGTCGACGTTAGGAACGGTCGCACGCGTCGGCGTCCGTACGAGTACGGAGCGCGTACCCGGGCTGGCACGGGAATCAGTGTGCGGCCGGGCGCCGACAATGTCACTTGTGTCGGAAATCGGCGGCCCGGGCGACGGGAGTGCGGCAGGTGTCACCCGGCCGGCCCGCGCCATCGAACCAATGCGCCCCGGGGTGACGAGCAGGGTGCTTTCCACAGCGCTTTGCGTGGCATCCGCCGCGGCAGTCGTCGCGCTACTGGGGTGGGGGCTGCAGAGCGGACCGCTGGGCGGAGAAGCCCTTGCGTGCAGGTTTGATCGCCGCTGCAGCCGTGCTGCTCGCCCTCGGGGGCCTGACCTGCATCTGGGTACTCCCGCGAGTCGACGTCGGGTGGCATCGCGACGGTTGGGCCGCTGCTGCGACCCTGGTCAGCCTGGGCGGGATGGTGGTTCTCGGCTGGACCGGCGGACCAGGGGCGCTCCGCTCGGCCGGCGGAGTCGTCGGACCCTTGATCGTCGTCGCCCTGCTGGAACCGGTCGCGCGCAGAGCACTCCCGCTGCGGAGTGCGTCCCGGCTGATCTGGGCTTCGGGCGGCCTGGTTGCGGCCGCTTCGTTCACGGTCTACCTGGTCCGCGACCCGTTCCACGATCCGGAGTGCTGGGCCGACTGCGCGCTCGAGGACGTTGCGCCGTTGCCCTCCCAGTCGGCCGCCGCCGTGGCCATCCGGGTGCTCACCGTCGTCATGGTGTCGGTCGCCGGCGTCGCCTGGGGTTTGATCGCCCGGATGCTGGCAGGTCGACGCCGCCCACCCGCCGTGCTCGACCTAGCGGTCGCCGTGACGGCAACTCTGGCCCTCACTGCCGCGGTTTCGATGAGCGTGCTGGTGGATCACGACACCCGGTCGTCGGCCGTCGGAATACTGGCCGTGGCGTTGGCCGTCCTCGGCGCGCTCATCGGGGTTCAGCCGGTGCTGGCCCTGCGAGCGGCGGCGTCAAATCCGGGAGTTGGCCTTCGCGCTCGGCGAGGCACCGGCGCCCGGCACTCTCGAGCCGGTCCTGGCCCGGGCGCTGGGCGACCGGGAGCTGCGGGTGGCCTATTGGTTGCCGGAATCAAGGATGTTCGTCGCCGCGGACGGCCGGCCCGTCCCGGAGGCGGCGAGCTGGACCGTGACGCTCTCCCGGGACGACGAACCGCTGGCCGCGCTGCGCCTCGGTCGGACCGATCGCAATCCGGCCGAGGTGCAGGAACTGGTCGGGTCGGCCGCGCGGCTGGCCATCGACAGCGAGCGCCTGCAGGCGGAGATCCGGGCTCAGCTCGCCGAGTTGAAGGATTCGCGGCAGCGCATCGTCGCGGCCGCGGACGACAGTCGCCGCCGCGTCGAACGGACCATCCACGACGTCGTCCAAGCGGAACTGCTCGGCGCCCTGTTCGATCTGGCCCGCGCCAGGAACACGGCCGACCTGGAGGGTGACCGGGTCGCCGGCGAGCAACTCGCGGAGATCTCCACCGAGGTGGGGGCTGTCGTCGCGGGCATCAGGGAGTTTGCGCGCGGGGTCTACCCGGCGGCCTTGGACGCCGCCGGCCTGGCCGCGGCGCTGGGAGCCCTGGCGGACGACGCCCCGGTCGTGCTGACCGTCGACAACGCCCTGGCCAACCGACTGCCCGCCGAGGTCGAACGGACCATCTATCTGCTCGTCCAGCACCTCGTCGGGCATGCTGTCGCCGATCTGGCCGTCCGGATCGACGAGATCGGTCCCGAGGTCGTCGTGCGGATCACGGACGTGCACGACTCGCTCCCTGACCACCTGACCGACCGCGTCGGCGCCCTGGGCGGACGGTGGCGGGTGCAAGGTGTGCAGGTGGAGGTGGCGCTGCCGTGCGAGTGATCCCAGGAAGGCTCCCGCCATGAGAGTGACCCGATGCGAGTGATCGTCGTCGACGACTCCATGCTGATCCGGGAGGGCCTGTCCCGGTTGCTCGAGGACGCGGGCGTGACCGTCACCCACCGGCTCGCCGACGCCGCCCCGCTGGACGCGATCGTGACCTCCGATCCACCGGACGTGGTGATCGTGGACATCCGCATGCCGCCGACCTTCACCGACGAGGGTCTGCGCGCCGCCGAACTCATCCGTGGGACCCACCCGGCCGTCGGCGTCCTCGTGTTGTCCCAACACGTCGAGCCCGGCTATGCGCTGAAACTCGTCGAGGACTTTCCCCAAGGCAGCGGCTACCTGCTCAAGGACCGGGTGACAAACATCGACGTCCTGCTGGACGCCCTACGGCGGATCGCCGCCGGCGAGCTGGTGATCGACCCGACGCTGGTCGCCCGGATGGTCGGCCGACGCCGACGGACCGAGCCCCTCGAACGGCTCACCGAGCGCGAGCGCGAGGTGCTCGGGCTGGTCGCCGAGGGACTGTCCAACGAGGCGATCGCCATCCGGCTGCACGTCACCGACCGTACGGTCGAGTCCCACATCACCAGCGTGCTGCACAAGCTCGGCATCGCCGACGACGGCCGCGGACATCGCCGCGTGCTCGCGGTGCTCGCCTACCTGCGTCAGGCCGAATGACCGCAACGCCATCGAGGGTCACTTCGCGGGCAGGGTTCGCGCGTAGGCCACTCCCTTGTCGACCCAGGACTTGAGCTCGCGCTTACCGCGCACGCCGTCGGCGGCGACCCTGACCCACCCGCGGGTGTGGCGGCCGTTCATCTCCATCGGCGCGGTGTGCGCCCGGGCCAGGAGCTGGTCGGTCTCCTCGGGCGGCACCCGGACCATGATCCCGCCCTTGCTGCTGGCGGCCACCGCCATGTTGCCGTTGATCAGGAAGGCCAGACCGCCGAACATCCGCTTCTCGGTGACCCCGGGCTCGGGATCGAGAAGTTCGCGAA
>CAVPLZ010000011.1:0-10123 GCA_963706185.1 uncultured Actinomycetota bacterium
GCAGGGCCAGCGCCGCGATCTATGCCCAAATCGACCAGCATCGACTGGCAGAAATGGCCATGCCGTTGGCCGGTCCAGGCGACTGCACGATGAACCGACTGCGCGAACAGCTCGCCGACTGCTTGCGGGTGCGCCGCAGCCTGGGCTACAAGCTCATCGAGCACGAAGGGTGTGGCTGACGGACCCTCAAATCAGCGACGCGCGACGAGCCTGACCTGCGAATACGACCCCGAACATCGCACCGTTCGAGCCTCAATCATCGATCCGACCGAGGGTGCGTGGGGGTTTGAGAGTGTCCGAGGGGGGACTTGAACCCCCACGCCCCTTAGGGCACTAGCACCTCAAGCTAGCGCGTCTGCCATTCCGCCACCCGGACAGGTGTCCGCGGCATCGAGCACCGCGACGGCCCA
Source organism: uncultured Actinomycetota bacterium (assembly GCA_963706185.1). Classification (GTDB taxonomy): domain Bacteria; phylum Actinomycetota; class Actinomycetes; order Mycobacteriales; family Nakamurellaceae; genus Nakamurella. The sequence continues at coordinate 411 of CAVPLZ010000011.1, forward strand.
GCTTACTCGATGCGCAGGATCCACCCAACCGGGTCCGGCTGCCCGAACGCCGAAACGGCCGAGTGGTAGGAAAGGACGATGACCGAATCGGACATAGCACCGGCCACACCGGACCCGCAGCGCGCCGCCGAGTCGGCGGCCAAGCGCGCCGCCGAGACGGCGGCCCAGCGCGGAGAGTCGACGGCCCAGCGCGGAGAGACGGCGGCCCAGCGCGAACAGTCGCCGCCGAGCGTGAGGTCGTGCAGCTGTGCAGCGAGCTGATCAGGATCGAATCGGTGAACACCGGCGACCCGGCACACCATCGGCGACGGTGAGGCCCGCGCCGCCCGCTACATCCAGGCGCAAGCTCGACGAGGTCGGCTACGAGACCACCTACCTGGAGTCGGTGCCGGGCCGCGGCAACGTCTTCTGCCGGCTCGCCGGCGCCGACCCGGACCGGGGCGCGCTGCTGGTGCACGGGCACGTCGACGTGGTCCCCGCCGACGCCGCCGAGTGGACGGTCGACCCGTTCTCCGGCGCCGTCCAGGACGGCTATGTCTGGGGCCGCGGCGCCGTCGACATGAAGGACATGGTCGCGATGATCGTGGCCGTCGCCCGCGACTTCAAGACCACCGGGTACGTCCCGCCGCGTGACCTGATCTTCGCGTTCATGTCCGACGAGGAGGCCGGCGGCAACTGGGGGTCGCAGTGGCTGGTCGACCATCATCCGGACCTCTTCACCGACGCCACCGAGGCGATCTCCGAGGTCGGCGGCTTCTCCATCTCGCTGGCCGACGACAAGCGGGCCTACCTGGTCGCGGCCGCCGAGAAGGGCGTCGCCTGGGCAACTCTCACGGCCACCGGGCGGGCCGGGCACGGCTCGTTCATCAACGACGACAACGCCGTCAGCCGGATCGCGCAGGCCGTCGCGACGCTCGGCGTCACACGAGTTCCCGATCACCCACACCGCGACCGTCGACGCGTTCCTGGCCTCGATCACCGAGCTGACCGGGATGGAGTTCCCCGAGCAGGACCTCGAAAGCTCGGTCGCGAAGATCGGCAGCGTGTCCCGGATCGTCAACGCCACGCTGCGCAACACGGCCAACCCGACGATGCTCAAGGCCGGCTACAAGGCCAACGTCATCCCGTCGACCGCGGAGGCCACGGTCGACTGCCGGGTGCTCCCCGGGTCGGAGGACACCTTCCGGGAGGAGGTGGCGCGGATCGTCGGCGACGACGTCGAGATCGAGCTGGGTCTGGCAGCCGCCGCTGGAGTTCGCGCTTCGAGGGCGACCTGGTCGAGGCGATGAAGGCCGCGCTGCACGCCGAGGACCCGGACGGAACCGCCGTCCCGTACATGCTGTCCGGCGGCACCGACAACAAGGCCTTCGCCCGGCTCGGCATCGCCGGCTACGGGTTCGCCCCGCTGCGGCTGCCGCCCGATCTGGACTTCAGCTGCGCTGTTCCACGGGGTCGACGAGCGGGTGCCGATCGACGCGCTGACGTTCGGCACCAGGGTGCTGGACCGGTTGCTGCGCACCTGCTGAGCCGTCCAGCCAGAACGATCAGCTACCCGGCACCCACAGCCGGACCATCGCGGTGGTGAACGCGGCCAGCGCCACCACCACCAGGAACGGCCAGCGCCGCCAGACGGCGACGCCGGCCACCGCCAAGTCCGGCGGCCCGGGCGTCCAGCACCAGCGCCGGAACCGGTGGAGAACGTCTGCACCGCAACCAGCGCGGACAGCAGCACCACCGGCAGCAGGGCGGCGATCCGCTGCACCTTCGGCCGTTCCAGCAGCGTCTTCGGCACCGACAGCCCGGCCAGCTTGAACAGGTAGCAGCCGAGGCAGGCGACCAGGATGCCGATCCACAGGGTCACGACGCCGCCCTCGCCGGTCGGCACGTCGTCATCGGTGGACGACCCCGCCGGCGGGCCGACGCTGCGGCAGCAGGCCGGCGACCACCCCGACCAGCGCGGCGATCAGCACCGGGAAACCGACCGGCACGAACGGCACCGCCACCAGCGCCACCAGGGCCGCGGTCAGCGCGACCGACCCAGGCCTCCCGGCCCCGCAGCCGCGGGGCCAGCAGCGCCAGGAAGGCGGCGGGCGCGGCGGCGTCCAGGCCGAGCAACCGCGGGTCGGACAGCCAGGACGCGCCGACCACCCCGACGGCCGTGCCGATGTTCCACAGCACGAACACGCCGATCCCGGTCGCGTAGAACCCGAGCCGGGCGGCCCGCATCGGAGTCCCGGCCGATCGCCATCGCGGTCGACTCGTCGATGACCAGTTGCGCGGTCAGCAATCGCCGTCCGCCGCGGACATCGAGCAGCTCGGAGAGCCGCAGCCCGTACAGGGCGTTCCGCGCGCCGAGCATGATCGCGGTCGCCGCACCGGCCAGCGGGGCACCGCCGCCGGCCACCACGCCGATCAGCCCGAACTGGCTGCCGCCGGTGAACATCAACAGCGACAGCGCCATCGTCTGCCAGAAGTCCAGCCCACCGGCCAGCGCGATCGCGCCGAACGAGATGCCGTAGGCACCAGTGGCAATCGCGACGCCCATCGAGTCACGCAGCACCTGCGACCGGGTCAGCCGCCAGCGCCAGCTCAGGTTCGTCGTCCCCGGGTCCGTGGTCGGCGCGGTGGTCGCGGCGGACCCAGCCTGCGACGTCAGGGCGTGACGTCCGGCAACAGGCCGGGGGAGCGACGGCGGCGCAGCCACACCCGGCGGCTGCCGTCCGGGAACCGGAGCACCCTGGCCAGCTCCCAGCCGGAGAATTCGGCCCGGATCGCGAGCATCGTCGCGGCCGCCGACCGGGACACCCGGGCATCGATGCGCAGCGGTTGGTATTCGTACTCGTCGGTGGCCGGACGCCAGCCCGCCGCCGTCGCCCGACCCCGATATGACGCCGCATCACCGGCGGCGTCGCCGGTTTCGAGCGGTGATCCCTGACCGGCGATCCCTCTCACCTCCATCACCAGTTGGCCGAACTCCCGCCGACCAATGCTTCCGTTAGCCCTGCGAATGACGGTCGCTGCCGACCGTGACGGACGGTACCTGCGTTGGTAGTTCATCTTGCTCCGGAACCCGGGCCGGTGCCGTGATCGCCGCCATCTCGGTACGCAGCAAGGCGGCCAGCCGGGTCCGCCGCGGGATCGAGCCGATGTGCTTCACGGAGCGGGCCAGCGCCGGACCGGCCGCGTGCACCACCGACAGGTGCCGCCGGGCCCGGGTCAGCGCCGTGTAGACCAGCGGCCGGGACAGCATGTTGCCGGCCTCCGGCGGCATCACGGCGACCACCGCCTCCCACTCCGAACCCTGCGCGCGGTGCACGGTGATCGCCCAGCCGTGCAGCAGGTCGGCCAGCGCCTTGCCGCTGATGTCGGACTCACCGCCGGTGAACGCCACCCGCAGCGAGTTGTCGCCGCAGGACAGCACGGTGCCGACCTCGCCGTTGGCGTACCCGGTCGGCTCGGCGTCCAGATGGTTGGCGGTGGCGACCACCCGGTCGCCGGCGTCATACCCGCGGACGGTGCCGGTGCCCGGGTTCAGCACCGCCTTCAGCGCCCGGTTCAGCGCCTGGGTGCCGGCCGGCCCCTTGTGCACGGGCGTGACGACCTGCACCTGGTCACCCTCGCACTCGAACACCCGGGGGATCGAATCGGTGACCAGTTGCACCACCCGCCGGGCGGCGTCCTCGGAGCCGCGGGCCGGGACGATGACGACCTCGTGCGTGGGATCGTCGACGCCGGACCAGGTCGCCGGCCCGGACGGCGATCGCCAGCCGGGCGATGGCGCCACCCTCGGTCTGCCGGTACAGCTTCTCCAGCTCGGTCACCGGCACGGTGCCGCTGTCGATCAGGTCACCCAGCACCCGGCCGGGACCGATCGACGGCAGCTGCGCCGGGTCGCCGACGATCACCAGGTGGGTGCCGTCGGACAACGCGGAGATCAGCGCCGCGGCCAATTCGGCATCCAGCATCGAGGCCTCGTCCACCACCACCAGACCCGCCTCGATCGGGTTGCCGGCGTCGCGGTCGAACACCGACGCCGGTGGCGCCCGCGACCGGTGGCCGGGCGCCCAGCAACCGGTGCACCGTGGTCGCGTTGTTGCCGGCCAGCTCCTCCAGCCGCTTCGCGGCCCGCCCGGTCGGCGCGGCCAACGCGATCGTGGTGTCCACCTTGCGGCAGAGCGCGACGATCGCCGCGACGGTGCGGGATTTGCCGGTCCCGGGGCCGCCGGTGAGCAGGCTGACACCGTGCGCGGCGGCCAGCGACACCGCCCCGGCCTGCACGTCGTCCAGCCCCTTCACCGCACCCTTGACCGCCCGTTCGCCGGCCAGCGTCGACGCCGTCCGGACCAGCCGGGCCAACCCCTCGGCGACGGTGGACTCGGCCCGCGCCAACACCTCCCGGGCGATCCACGGCTCGTCCGAGCCGGCCGGGTCGGCCACCCGGACCACCCCGCCGGAGACCAGTGCGGCGCCCAGCGCCGGCTGCGCGTCCACCCCGAACGGCCGCAGACCGTCGGCGACCAGCGACTGCGGCGCGGCCGTGTGGCCGTCCCTGGCGTACCGGGCCAGCGTCCATTCCACCAGCGCCCGACCCCGCCTGCGGGTCGTCCCGGCGGACATCCGGCTCGATCGAGCGGGCCAACCGGTCGGCCTGCGCGACCGCGGCGTCGGGCAGCGCCAGCAACCGCCATGGATCGGCGCGGAGCACGGCCCCGGCCTCATCGCCGAGCGCCTCGGCGAGCCGGGCCGCCCAGCGGACCGGGATCTCTTCCGGCACCAGCAGTTCGGCGATCTGGTACAGCTGGCCGGCGCCGATGAAGCTGGTGACCAGCCGACTGGCCCGACGATCGGTCATCCGCGGCAGGCCGGACAGGTTCGGCGCCGTCACATCGGCGGGCGAGGTGATCCCGGCCTCGGCCAGCTTGGCCGCCATCGCCTGACCGATACCCGGCCACAGGCCGGCGGCGCAGAACTCGGCGAACACATCGGGCACGCCCGGACCCTACCCGCGCCGGTGCCGCGTTCCGGCCCACGGACGAATCCTGTGGACTACTGCGGCTCGCCGGATCCGGCGCTGACGTCGTCCAGCGCGCTGCGGATCTCGGCCGGCAGGGTGATCTCCTCGGCGGCCAGCGACCCCAGCAGCTGCGCCCGGTCGCGGGCGCCGATCACCACGCTGGCCACCCCGGCGCGATCACGCACCCAGGCACACGCCACCGCCAGCGGGGAGGTGCCGAGCCCGTCGGCCGCGGTCACGACGGCCTCCACGATCCGCGCCGACCGATCGGTGCGGTACCTGCCCACGTAGCGGGTGAACTGCGGTGACGCACCGCGGGAGTCCGCCGGGGTGCCGTGCCGGTATTTGCCGGTGAGCACCCCACGTCCCAGCGCGGCCCAGGCCAGCAGGCCGGCGCCGTGCACCGCGGCCGCCGGCAACACCGACTGCTCGGGGGCACGTTCCAGCAGCGAGTACTCGGCCTCGACGGAGACCAGCGGGTCACCCGGCACCGTCGCGCGCAGCCAACCGGCGACGGTGGCCAGTTGCCAACCGGTCATCCCGGACACGCCGACGTAGCGCGTCCGTCCGGAATCGACGGCCACGCGGAGCGCCGAACAGGTCTCCTCGAACGGCGCCGCCGCATCGAATCCGTGCACCTGCCACAGGTCGACATGATCGGTGCCGAGCCTGGCCAGCGAGGCGTCCAACGCGGCGAGCAGACGACCGCGGCCACCGCCGACACCGACCGTGGTCGTCGACAACACCACCGACGATCGCGGAACGACGTCGGGTACCAGGGTGCCCAGGATCGACTCCGCATCCCCGTCGCCGTAGATGTTCGCGGTGTCGATCAGCGTCCCACCGGCGCCCACGAATGCCTCGAGCTGGGACGCCGCGGCGTCCGCGTCGGTATCCCGGCCCCAGGTCATGGTGCCGAGGCCCAGCCTGGACACCTCAAGGCCACTGCGACCGACGCGACGCGAATCCATGACGGCCAACCTAGCTGGCGGTCGGTGGCTGACCCGGGTGCGGGGCGGCACCCGGTACCGTGACCTGGGCGTTGCGCCGGGCCTGCCGCCAGCAAGAGGGTCCGAGCCGTTCGCGCAGCGGCGTCTTCGCCGCGACGGCGCGCCACGTCCGTCACATCACAGCCGTCACATCACAGCCGTCACCGCAAGCGCAGCAGAAAACAACAAGGGGCGATCAGCAGCGTGGGAAACAGGATGCGCATAGGCCTCAACCTGGGATACGTGACGACGGCGGAGGAATTGGCCGACAACATCGCCCTGGCGCAGGCCGCCGAATCGTTGGGGTTCGACACCGTGTGGGCGGCCGAGGCCTACGGATCGGACGCGGTCACGGTGCTCGCCGCCGTCGCGGCCCGCACCCACCGGATCGGCATCGGTTCCGCGGTGCTGCAGATCCCCGGCCGCACCCCCGCCATGACGGCTATGACGGCCGCGACCCTGGATGCGCTCTCCGGCGGGCGGTTCAGCCTGGGGCTTGGCGTGTCCGGCCCGCAGGTGTCCGAGGGCTGGCACGGGGTCCGGTTCGGCGATCCGCTGGGCCGCACCAGGGAGTATGTCGCAGATCGTCCGGCAGGCGCTGAAACGGCGACGGGTGACGGCCGGTGGCACGCATTTCACCCTGCCGCTGCCCGACGGGCCCGGGAAGTCGCTGGTGCTGGCCCTGCAGCCGGTCCGCTCCGAGATCCCGATCTACCTGGCCGCACTGGGGCCGAAGAATCTCGACCTCACCGGCGAGATCGCCGACGGCTGGTTGGCGATCTTCTTCGACCCGGAGAGCGCGGCCGGCTCGATCACCCGGATCCACGCCGCGGCCAGGGCCGCCGGCCGGGACCCCGCCGACATCGACATCTGCGCGACCGTGCCGGTCTCCATCGCCGACGATCCGCAGGTCGCCGCGAACCGGGTCCGCGGCCATGCCGCCCTCTACATCGGCGGGATGGGCTCGGCGAAGACCAACTTCTACCACCGCACGGCCACCGAAATGGGCTTCGGCGAGCAGGCCAACGAGGTGCAGGAGCGGTTCATGTCCCGCGACTACGCCGGCGCCGGCGCGGCCGTGCCGTTCGAGTTCATCGACCGGACCAGCCTGCTCGGCCACTCCGAGCGGATCGCACAGCGGCTGGCCCGGTTCGCCGACGGGGGCGTCACCTCGCTCGCCGTGAACTGCTTCGACCGGGACCTGGAATCCAAGATCGCCACCCTGACCACCGTCATCGAGGCAGCGCAGCAGGTAGGGGCACGGGCATGACGATCCTGCAGGCGATCATCCTCGGCATCGTCGAGGGCCTCACCGAATTCCTGCCGGTTTCCTCGACCGGGCATCTCACCATCGTCGCCAAGATGCTGGGCCTGCAGATCGACGACCCGTCCATCACCGCATTCACCGCCGTCATCCAGGTCGGCGCGATCATCGCCGTGTTGATCTTCTTCTGGAAGGACATCGTGGTGCTGGCCAAGGCCTGGTTCCGCGGCCTGTTCGACGCCAAGCTCCGGTCGGACCCGGACTACCGGCTGGCCTGGTTGGTGATCATCGGGTCGCTGCCGATCGTCCTCGTCGGGTTCCTGGGCAGGGACCTCATCGCCGGACCGCTGCGCAGCCTCTGGGTGGTGGCCTTCGCGCTGATCATCTGGGGCGGGGTGATGCTGCTGGCCGAGGCCGTCGCCAAGCAGGACCGGGGCGATCGCGACCTGAACCTGATGGACGCACTGCTGATCGGGTTCGCCCAGTGCCTCGCGCTGGTACCCGGCGTCTCCCGCTCCGGTGCCACGATTTCCGTCGGCCTGATGCGTGGGTTGGACCGGGTGACGGCCACCAGGTTGGCGTTCCTGCTGGGCATCCCGGCCCTGGTCGGGGCGGGGGTGTACGAATTGCCGGCGGCGCTCAAGGAGGGCGGGGTCGGCGCGCTGCCCACCCTGGTCGGCACCGTCGTGTCGTTCGTGGTGGCCTACGCGTCGATCGCCTGGCTGCTCAAGTACGTCGCGGGGCACACCATCGCGATCTTCGTCTGGTACCGGTGGATTCTCGCCGCGGCCATCATCATCGCGCTGAGCACCGGCGCGCTGGCGGCGACCTGATGGCCCACCCAGAAACCCCGACCGCCGAACGGTGCGACCCCGAACACCGCGGCGCCGCATGACGAGGCCTCGAACCATGCCGGCGAACGACGGCCGGCCGGCCGAGTTGCGACCGCCGATCGTCACGGTCGTGCTGGTGCGGCACGGCCGATCGACCGCCAACACCGCCGGCATCCTGGCCGGCCGCACGCCGGGCGTCACCCTCGACGAGTACGGCCAGAATCAGGCCTCGGCGATCAGCGACCGGCTCGCCGGCACCCGGTTCGACCGGCTGATCTCCTCCCCGCTGGAGCGCTGCCGGCAGACGCTGGCCCCGTTCTCGGCCTCGTCCGGCCTGCAGGTCGAGATCGACGACCGATTCGCCGAGGTCGACTACGGGGACTGGACCGGGCGGCTGCTCAAGGATCTGGGCTCCGAACCGCTCTGGCGGACGGTGCAGCAGCACCCCTCCGCCGCGGTCTTCCCGGACGGCGAAGGGCTGGCGGAGGTGTCGGCGCGGGCCGCCGCCGCGATCCGGGACGTTCGCGCGTCGTCGGAGCACGACCAGACCGTGCTGGTCTGCTCGCACGGCGACGTGATCAAGTCGATCCTGGCCGACGCGCTGGGCATGCACCTGGACGCGTTCCAGCGGATCGTCGTCGCGCCCGCGTCGATCTCGGTGATCCGGTACACGCCGCTGCGGCCGTTCGTCGAGCGGGTCAACGACACCGGGGATCTGGGTTCCATCAGCCCGTATCCCGACCGCGAAGGAGCCGACCGACACCCCGCCGGCCGATGCGGCGCCACCGGCACGACCGGGCCGCAGCGCAGACGTCCTCGGACGCCGTGCCGGGCGGAGCAGTCCGCTGAGGGCGCAGCGGTCTGCCGGACACCGCAGCCTGCCTGACCACTAAGCTCGGAGAAGTCATGCCACGTCAGATCCACGTCTTCCGTTCACCCGACAGGTTCCTCGCCGGAACCGTCGGGCAACCCGGCGAACGCGAATTCTTCCTGCAGGTCGTCGACGGCCGCCGGGTGCTCTCGGTTTCCTGCGAGAAGCAGCAGGTGGCGGTGCTGGCCGACCGGCTCGGCTCGCTGATCACGGAGGTGGCGCGGCGGTTCGGCGCGCAGGTCGAGGCGCCACCCGGGGTGCTGGCCAGCGCCGAGCTGACCCTGTCCACACCGGTCGACGCCGAGTTCCGGGTCGGCACCATGGGGCTGGCCTGGGACGGCGAAGGATCCCAGGTGATCGTCGAGTTGCTGGCCTTGACCGAGGAGGAGGTCGGCGAGGAGATCGTGCTGGAGGACCGGGAGGACGGCCCGGACGCACTGCGGGTGTTCCTCTCCCTGGCCGAGGCGCGGGACTTCGCCAAGCACGCCGAGCAGGTGGTGGCCGCCGGCCGGCCGCCGTGCCCGCTGTGCGACAACCCGCTCGACGCCGAAGGCCACATCTGCCCGCGGCTGAACGGGTACCACCGCGGTGCCCTCGGCTGAGCCGGCGTCGACGGGAGACACACCTGCGCGCGCGCCGGAATCGGCGGACTGCTCCGCTGTCCCGGCAGGCGCACAGCTGAACTCGGAACCTGTCGTTCTCGACGACGCGATCGTCGACGTCATCACGATGGGCGAGATTT
>CAVPLZ010000012.1:0-167109 GCA_963706185.1 uncultured Actinomycetota bacterium
GTGGACTCGGCCCCATGGGCGTTCCCGCCGTTCTGCCGGGTCGAGATGGCGGCGACCAGGTCGCTCTTGCGCATCCCCGACGTGCCCTTGATGCCGAGTTGTCCGGCGAGCGCCTTGAGGTCGGCGAGCACCATGCCCGACAGTCCGCCGGCGGTCTTGGACGACCGACCTGTGGTGGCAGGGGCGTCGAGCAACTCCGTGGTTTCGGTCACGAAGATCCTTCCTGTCCGGTCGGCTGTTCCGACCGGGTGAATGCGCCGGCGCAGTGCGCGCCGGCGGCCGATCCGCGCCGTGCGGCGCGGCGGATTTTTCTCACCCCGGGGTCATGACCGATGGCATGACGTCGTTCTGCAGTGCTTGCCGGGCGACGCCCGGGCAATGGCCCACGAGGGAAGTAAGGGGGTCTGACCGGATGCCACGACGAACGGGAGGACCGGCGAGCACCTGACAGATGCCCCCATGACCACGGCGGTCGCGGCTTACGTGAACCCACCACACAGCGTGTAGCGGCACATCGGAGAGCAGCACCCGACCGTCGGTCAACCACCAGCGTAGACGCTGCGGACCGCGGGCAGCAACATTCGCTCGGCGTTTCGGCGCGGATCCGGCAGGGTCAGACCGACCGGACGGTTGCGCCGGCCCGATCGATGCCGAGTTCTGCGCGGCTGAAGCCCCCCGCCGGCCAACTCTCGTCCGGCAGCGACGTACCGAGGACCAGCACCGACGGCCCCGCGCCGGACACCGTGGCGGCGAACCCTGCTGCTCGCAGGGCCGCCACCAGGTCGGCGGTGGCCGGCTGGGCCGCTGCTCGATAGCGCTGGTGCAGCCGATCCTCGGTGGCCCGGAACAACAGTGCGGGCGCCTCGGACAGGGCGTGGACCAGCAGCGCGGCCCGGGCGACGTTGGCGGCCGCATCGGCGTGCGGCACGGCAGCCGGCAGCAGGCCGCGGGCGTGCACGGTGGCCGACGCGGTCGGCGCGGTGAACACCACCGCGCGCACGTCCGGGTGCACCCGGCGGCGCACCGCGCGGGCCCGGCCGTCCCGGTCGGTCCAGGCAATGGTGAACCCGCCGAGCAACGCGGCGGCCACGTTGTCCGGGTGGCCCTCGATCCGGGCCGCCAGGTCGAGCAGCTCCTCGTCCGGCAGCCGCTCCACGCCGCCGGCGGTCAGGCCGCGGGCCACCAGCAGTCCGGCGACGATGGCCGCGGCCGACGAACCCTGCCCCCCACCGTGCGGAATGTTGTTGGCGCACTTGACATCCAACCCGGGAACCGGCTCGTCCAAGGCGGCGAAACCGGCGACGGCCGCCCGCAGCGACCAGGTGGTCGGCAGTCTGCGGCACGATGCCGGCACCCACCCCGGACACACCCACGACCAGGCCCCCGGGTGTCCAGCCGATGGGCGGTGACCGTGTCGTGCCGAGAAAGGGCGAGCCCGAACGAGTCGTAGCCCGGCCCGAGATTGGCCGAGCTGGCCGGTACCCGAACGACGACTCCCGGGCAGCTGGGGATACTCATCCCAGACCGAGAGCGGCCGCAACCGCCTCGCCGGCCACCGGGATCACGATGGGCTCGGGCATCGAAGCCAGGGCGGTGTCCGGATCCTTCAGGCCGTGCCCGGTGACGGTGCAGACCACCAAGGATCCCCCGGGCAGCCGACCGTTCGCGGTGGTGGCCAACAATCCGGCCACCGACGCGGCCGAGGCCGGCTCGACGAACACGCCGGCGGTCGACGCCAGCAGCCGGTAGGCGTGCAGGATCTGCTCGTCGGTGACCGCATCGATCAGTCCGCCGGACTCCTCGCGCGCCGCCACCGCGCCGTCCCACGATGCGGGAGCGCCGATCCGGATGGCGGTCGCGATGGTCTCCGGGTGTTTCACCGGGTGACCGAGCACCAGCGGCGCCGCGCCGGCCGCCTGGAAGCCGAACATCCGTGGGGTCACCGGGATTCGGCCGTCGGCCAGGTACTCCGTGTAACCGAGCCAGTACGCGGTGATGTTCCCGGCGTTGCCGACCGGCAGCAGGTGCACGTCCGGAGCGCGGCCCAGGACGTCGCAGATCTCGAACGCCGCCGTCTTCTGCCCGTGCATCCGGGCCGGGTTGACCGAGTTCACCAGGGCGATCTCCGGGTGGTCGACCGCGGCCTTGCGGGCGAGTTCGAGGCAATCGTCGAAGTTGCCCTCGACCTGCAGGATCTGCGCCCCGTGCGCGACCGCCTGGGCCAGCTTGCCGGCGGCGATCCGACCCTGCGGGCACCAGCACCGCGCAGGCCAGCCCGGCCCGGGCGGCGTAGGCCGCGGCGGACGCCGACGTGTTGCCGGTCGACGCGCAGATCACCGCCTTCGCGCCGTCGGCCAGCGCGTGGGTGACCGCCACGGTCATCCCGCGGTCCTTGAACGACCCGGTCGGGTTCGCGCCCTCGACCTTGAGGTAGACCTCGCAGCCGGTGTGCGGCGGACAGCGCCGGAGCGGGCAGCAGCGGCGTCCCGCCCTCGTACAGGGTGACCACCGTGGCCCCGTCGGGGATCGGGATCCGTTCGCGGTACGCCTCGATCAGCCCCGGCCAGCCCGGTCCGGCTCTCATGTGTCGTCTCCGGCCACTCGCATCACCGACGCGACCTTGCGCACGGCACTCAATTCGGACAGCGCCACGACGGTGGCGGCCAGGGCCGCATCGGGCGCGGTGTGGGTGACGATCACCAGACTGGCGTCGTCGCCCCGGCCCTCCTGCCGGACCGTCGAGATGGAGACGCCGCCCTCGGCGAACGCCGTGGCCACCGCGGCCAGAACTCCTGCGCGGTCCTCGACGTCGAGGCTGATGTGGTACCTGGTCGGCACCTGGCCCATCGCCTGCAGGGGCAGATCCGCATACGCGGACTCCCGCGGTCCCCGGCCGCCGGCGACCCGGTTGCGGGCCACCGCGACGAGGTCACCGAGCACGGCCGAGGCGGTGGGCGCGCCACCGGCGCCGGGGCCGTAGAACATCAGCCGGCCGGCGGCCTCGGCCTGGACGTACACCGCGTTGTAGGCGCCGTCCACCGCGGCCAACGGGTGCGAGGTCGGCAGCATGACCGGATGCACGCGCGCCGACACCGCCTCGCCGGCGACGCCCTGGACCCGCTCGCAGATCGCCAGAAGCTTGACCACACAACCGATCTCGCGGGCGGCCTGGATGTCGGCCGCGGAGACACCGGCGATGCCCTCCCGGTGCACGTCGGCCACCGGTACCCGGGTGTGGAAGCCGATCGAGGCCAGGATGGCGGCCTTGGCCGCGGCATCGAAACCGTCGACGTCCGCGGTCGGGTCGGCCTCCGCATAACCGAGGCGGGTGGCCTCCTTGAGCGCGTAGTCGTAGCTCTCCCCGGTCTCGGTCATCGCCGAGAGGATGAAGTTGGTGGTGCCGTTGACGATGCCCATGATCCGCGAGATCCGGTCGCCGGCCAGCGATTCGCGCAGGGGGCGGATGAGCGGGATGGCCCCGGCCACCGAGGCCTCGAAATACAGGTCGGCGCCGGCGGCGTCCGCGGCCTCGTACAGGGCCGGGCCGTCCTCGGCCAGTAGGGCCTTGTTGGCGGTGACCACGGAGGCGCCGCGGCGCAATGCCGCGAGCAGCAGGCCGCGGGTGGGTTCGATGCCGCCCATCACCTCGACCACGACGTCCACGTCGTCCCGGGTGACCAACGCCGCGGCGTCCGTGGTGAGCAGGGCAGCGGGCACCTCGGGATGCCGGTGCGGGCGGCGGACGGCGACGCCGACCAATTCCAGCGGCGCACCGATGCGGGAGGCGAGCTCGTGCCGCTGCTCGGTGAGCAACCGCACGACCTGGGAACCGACCACCCCGGCCCCGAGCAGGGCCACCCGCACGGGTGCCCTGTTCCCGGTCATCGGCCCGCCCGGCGGGATACGCCGCGGAACACCCGGAATGCGTAGATCAGCAACGCGACCACGACGAGGACGGCCGCGATGGCGATGGTCACCTTCAACCACTGCGGCATGTCCGGCTTGACCAGCACGACGACGATGAGGATGGCGGCCACGCCGAGCAGCACGACGCCGGGGACCAGCGACGGCGGCCGGCCGGGCTCGGCACGGCCGGGTTCGCTGCGGGCCGGCCCGGGTTCGGTGGTCACCAGATCTCCAAGTCCATCAGGTCGTCCTCGGTCTCCCGGCGCAGCAGCAGGCGGTCCGTGCCGTCGGCCACGGCGACCACCGCAGGCCGCGGGATCCGGTTGTAGTTGCTGGACATGGCATAGCAGTACGCGCCGGTCGCGGCGACCGCGATCAGGTCGCCGACGTCCAGGTCCGCTGGAAGGTAGCAGTCGCGGACCACGATGTCCCCGCTCTCGCAGTGCTTGCCGACCACCCGGCACAGCATCGGCGGAGCGTCGGAGCGTCGGGAGACCAGGGCGACTGTGTAGTCGGCGTCGTACAGCGCGGTGCGGATGTTGTCGCTCATCCCGCCGTCCACCGAGACGTAGCGACGGACCAGCCCGCCGTCGAGTTCCACGTCCTTGATGGTGCCGACCTCGTAGACGGTGACGGTGCCGGGCCCGACGATGGCCCGGCCCGGTTCGACGGCGATCCGCGGCACCGGCAGTCCGGACGCCTGGGCCTCGCGGTGGACGATCTCGGTGAGGGACTTGGCCATCGCATCCACCGGCGGCGGATCGTCGCTCGGCAGGTAGGCGATGCCGAGGCCGCCGCCGAGATCCAGGGTGGTCACGGACATCGACGAGATCCGGGTCGATCGCCGACGATCTCGGCCAGCAGCCGGACCACCCGGTGGGCCGAGACCTCGAAGCCGGACGGGTCGAAGATCTGCGAGCCGATGTGCGAATGCAGTCCGACGAGCACCAGCCCGGGGCAGGCGAGCACCCGGCGGACCGCCTCCATGGCCTGGCCCCCGGCCAGCGAGAAGCCGAACTTCTGGTCCTCGTGAGCGGTGGCGATGAACTCGTGGGTGTGGGCCTCCACCCCGACGGTGACCCGGACCAGCACCGCGACCGTGTCCGGTCGGCCCTCGGTGATCGCCGCGAGCCGGGCGATCTCGTGGAACGAGTCGACGACGATCGGACGCCGACGCCCGGCGTCGACCGCTCGACGCAGTTCGTCCGCCGACTTGTTGGAGCCGTGCAGGGTGATCCGCGCGGCCGGGAACCCGGCCCGCAGCGCCAGCGCCAGCTCGCCGCCGGTGCAGACGTCCAGCGACAGCTGTTCCTCGTCCAGCCACCGGATCACGCTCGCCGCACAGGAAGGCCTTGCCCGCGTAGTGCACGTCGCCCGGCCCGGCCGAAGGCGTCGGCGAAATCCTGGCAGCGGGAACGGAAGTCGGCCTCGTCGACCACCATCAGCGGGGTGCTGTACTCGATCGGCCAGATCCCGCACGTCGACGCCGGCCAGCCGGACAGACGCCGTCGTCGTCGCGGGAGGCGCCGCGCGGCCAGACCGGCCGGATGCAGCAGGTTGAGGTCGGCCGGCGGTGCACCGGCCGGGTGCACCGCCAGCAGTTCGCCGTGCCGGGGACCGGCCGGATGAGCTCGTCATCTCAGGTCACATTCGTTCCGGTGCCGAGACACCCAGCACCGCAAGGCCGTTCGCCAGCACCTGTTGGGTGGCCCGGCACAGCCACAGGCGGACGATGGTGGCCGGGTCCCGCCTCGTCCGAGCCCATCGGCAGCACCCGGACCGAGTCGTAGAACTTGTGGTAGCCGGCGGCCAGATCCTCCAGGTAGCGCGCCACCCGGTGCGGTTCGCGCAGCTCCGCGGCGGCCGTCAGCACTTGCGGATACGCCGGCGAGCAGCGCGATCAGTTCGGACTCCCGCTCGGTGTCCAGCAGCGCCGGGTCGTAGTCGTCGCCCAGCTCGATGCCCAGGTCGGCGGCGTTGCGGGCCAACGAGGCCAGTCGGGCGTGGGCGTACTGCACGTAGAAGACCGGGTTGTCGTTGGTCTGCCGGGTCCACAGGTCCAGGTCGAGGTCGAGGGTGGTGTCCACCGAGTAGCGGATCAACGCGTAGCGGGCGGCGTCGACACCCAGCGCGTCGATCAGGTCGTCCAGCGAGATCACCGTGCCGGCCCGCTTGGACATCCGCATCGGTTCGCCGTCGCGCGACCAGGTTCACCATCTGGCCGATCAGCACCTCGACCGAGTCCGGGTCGTCGCCCAGCGCGGCGGCGGCGGCCTTGAGCCGGGAGATGTAGCCGTGGTGGTCGGCGCCGAGCATGTAGATGCACAGGTCGAAACCGCGGGCCCGCTTGTCCAGGAAGTAGGCGAGGTCGCCGGCGATGTAGGCCGGCTTGCCGTCGGACTTGATGACCACCCGGTCCTTGTCGTCGCCGTAGTCGGTCGACCGCAGCCACCAGGCACCGTCGGCGGCGTACAGGTGGCCGGACTCCTTGATCCGCTCGACCGCCGTCGTCCACCGCCCCGGAGGCGTGCAGCGAGTCCTCGTGGAAGTAGACGTCGAAGTCGGTGCGGAAGGCGTGCAGGGTCTCCTTGATCTCGTCGAACATCCGGTTGACGCCGATGACCCGGAACACCTCGGTGGCCTCGGCGTCGGGCAGGCTCCGGCGCGTCGGGTGCTGCGGCCACGACCGCGGCCGCGATGTCGGCGATGTAGTCCCCGCTGTAGCCGTCGTCGGGCGCCGGCAGGTCCCGGGCCGCGGCCAGCAGCGACCGGGCGAACCGGTCGATCTGCGCGCCGGCGTCGTTGAAGTAGTACTCGCGGGTCACCGCGGCACCCTGGGCGCTCAGGATCCGGCCGAGCGCGTCGCCGACGGCGGCCCAGCGGGCGCCGCCGATGTGCACCGGCCCGGTCGGGTTCGCCGACACGAACTCCAGGTTGACCATCCGGCCGGCCGTAGCTCGAGCCGGCGCCGTAGCCCGCGCCCCGCGGCGACCACCGCGCCGACCAGTGCGCCCGCGGCCGCGGTGTCGAGGCGTGATGTTCAGGAAACCGGGCCCGGCGATCTCGACCTTGCTGACTGCCGGTGATGTCCGCCACCCGCCGGGCGAGCACCTCGGCGATCTCCCGCGGCGGCCGGCCGGCGGTCTTGGCCAGCTTCAGCGCCACCGGGGTGGCGTAGTCGCCGTGCTCGCGGGATCGCGGGCGATCAAGGGTGATCTCCGTCCGGGACGGTGACGCGCAGTTCGCCGGCGTCGACGGCCGCCGTCGAGGGCAGCTCTGATGGCAGCGGCCAGTTGGTCGGGATTCACCCACCCATTCTAGGAAGGGCGCGGAGCCAGTTTTGCCACCGGCGGCATTCCACCGCCGTTCCGACGCATTCACACCGGGTCCACCGGTTCGGCACCGTAGACTCCCGTTCGATCCCCGGGTGGCAAGTGCCTCCCGCGCGCCCCCGCGACCGTGTCTGACGAGGTAGAACCCACCCATGATGGCCAGTGGTAAGAACGCGAAGAAGAGCCGCTGCCAAAGTCCCGGTGGTCACCAGCCGTCAGGGTCTGCCGTGGTTGACCATCGTCGCGGTGGTGGCCATCCTGGCGCTGATCGGCGGAATCTTCTTCGTGGTGCTGAGCAAGAAGTCGGACAACGACGCGGCCGCCGCCGACGCCTCCGCCGCACAGTCGTCGGCCGCCGCGGCCGGCGCCGACTTCGTGCCGTCGGCCGACAACCAGGACCCGTCGACCAAGATCGAGGGGATCTTCGTCGGCAAGATCCACCCCGGGCACCAACGGCGGGCCGGCCACCTATCCCGTAGTACAACAACCGGATGCACGTGACCGCCGACCAACGGGTCGCCTACGACCGGTTCCCGCCGGTCGGTGGACCGCACGACGCAGACCTGGGCCACGTGCAACGGCGTCGTCTACACCAAGGCCGTCCGGATCGAGAACATGGTGCACACGCTGGAGCACGGCGCGGTCTGGATCGCCTACAACCCGGACACCATCAGGCGGCGGACCTGGACACGCTGAAGACCATCGTGACCGGGCAGCAGTACATCACCCTGGCCCCGTACCCGGGCCTGGACGCGACGATCTCGCTGCAGGCCTGGGCCCACCAGTTGAAGGTCGACTCGGCCGGCGACCCGCGTATCGGCCAGTTCATCACCGCCCTGCGGCTCAACCAGTACGTCTACCCGGAGACCGGCGCGACCTGCGAACAGCCCACGTTCGACATCGCGAACCCGCCGGCCTTCGACACCACCGCCGGTGCCGGCCGACGCGGTGCCGATGTCCGGGACCGGCGCGCAGCGGGGAGCACCATGAGCGGCGATGCGAGCACGACCGGGGCGGACACCGCCGGGTCGGAAACCGCGGGTTCGGAGCGCGGCGACCGGCTCCGGCGCGGAATCGTGCGACGACCGCCGGGAGCGACTCTGCGACGCTCCTCTGTCCCGACCTCGTCGACGGCGAAGTCCAGCGGCTGAGATGACCGACCAGGACGCGTCCGGATCGGAGCCGACGTCGACCCGGACGGACCGCCGAGACCCCGGCACCGACGGGACGGCGGCCACGGCTCCGGGCTGCTGCAGCGCTGGGGGTCCCGCGGCACCGCGATCGTGCTGGGACTCGGCGCGGTTGTCTGGTGCTCATCGGTGCGACGTTCGGGCTGGCGCTGGGCGGATGGCGGACTCGTCGAGCCCCGAGCTCGAGCTCACTGGTGGTTCCGGCTGCCGACTCGGTGGACGTCGGGTTCGCGCAGGACATGATCGTGCACCACCGCAGGGCGTGCTGATGGCGCACTACGCCGAGCTGGACACCGACGAACCCGACATCGGGCTGCTGGCCTACGACATCAACTACACCCAGACCGCGCAGATCGGCCAGATGCAGGGCTGGTTGGCCCTCTGGGACATGCCGCAGATCGTCGTCCCAGCCGCACATGGCGTGGATGACCGGCACGTCGTCGACGACGGCCGGACATGACATGGGCGGCATGGCCATGACCACCACCGGCGCGACGACGGCCGCGAGCGAAGTCGAGCGCCGACTCGACGCTGATGCCCGGGATGGCCACCCAGGACGAGATGGACAAGCTGAAGTCGCTGCACGGCAAGGAGTCCGACATCTACTTCCTGCAACTGATGATCCGCCACCACCAGGGCGGCGCACCGATGATGGCCTACGCCCAGGAGCCATGCGACGAACCCGGTGGTTCCAACTTCGCGGCCAAGATGCTGGTCGCCCAGACCGGCGAGATCCAGACCGATGACCGGGATGCTGCGGCCTGCGGCGCGAGCCGTTGCCGTTCACCGCGCCGACCATGCCGACGGCAGCTGAGTCTCCACTGCCCCGGCCACCGCGCCGTTGAGTCAACGCCGGGCGGGCGAGCGTCCGCGTAGGACGGTCCGCCATGCGGTAGAGTTGCTCGTCGTTGCGCCCCCGTAGCTCAGGGGATAGAGCACCGCCCTCCGGAGGCGGGTGCGCAGGTTCGAATCCTGCCGGGGGCACAAGAACTTCGGCCAAAGCGCCGTGCGGTTGTCCGAGTCGCCGCACGCATTCCGCGGGAACGCCCGCCGCTCACAATGCCGCCACTGCGGCCAGCCAGGTCTGCCAGTGCTCGACCGCGGGCCCGAGGGTGGCGCTGGTTTCCGCCCGGCCACCGGAATCGACCTTCTTCTGGAAGGACTCGATGATGCCGTCGAGCGCGACGAGCAGCTCGGCGTTGGCCGCGATGACCGTGGGCTCGGTCAGCCGAAGACCCACGGCGTCCGTGCGCGCCGAGGTCAGTGGTGGCAGCACTCTGGCCCGGATCAGGGCGACCGACTGCTCCGCGGTCGGCTGCGGATCGGCTTCCATCGCCGTGGTGAAGGCGTCGATCGCGTCCTGCACCTGCTGTTGCTCCCTCGGGGCGAACGTGGAGCGGTACCAGGCGGCTTCGTCGTTTCCAAAGGTCGGTGCGACTGCAGCGGTCGGAGTGACGTCGGCCCCCGGACTCACGGACGTCGCGGCCAACGGGCTGAGCAGCGCACCACCGGACAGCGCCAGGGCGCCGAACCCGATCCCGAGACACAGCGCGAGCAACGCCGATACGGCGGCGAGTCTCCGCGGCCGAAGGTCAGCGGCGGTTCTGCCGGCCGCGTGGTCGCGCCGCCGCACCGTTGCGTCGAACGGCACCACGACCGCCGCTACCAGCACAACGAGCAGTACGGCCAGCCCGATACCCATGCGGAGGCTCGCCCAGACGAACCCGGCGGTCAGGGCACCGCCGAGAACCGTGTTGTATGCGACGAAAAGCACGGACGCCAACAAGGCGGCCGCCGGCCCGACGCCGATAGCCGCGCCGATCCCGGCGCGGCGGTACCCGACGTAGAGCGACATGGCCGCCGCCGCAGCAGCACCGGCAATGGTCCACACGATCAGGTCGACCCGCTGCTGGGCCTGGGCGGCATCGGCGACCGAACCCCGGACCAACCGGTTGACCACTATCGCTGCCTCCGCGCCCATGGCAGCCGCGACGGCCACCAGAAGCGCACTGCCCCAGGGAATCCCGCGGTAAGGGCGACCAACTTTCGATGGTGCGATGCGGGCCGCCGTCGCCCAGGCCGGTGGCGCCCACGGACGGCGACCTGCCACGAGCAGGACCGCGACGATCACCGCGGCAAGCATGGCGACGATAGCTGCGGCATTGCTCCCGAGGCCCGCGGCGAGGGCCACCCGGGCCAGCGGCCAGCCGAAGTTGTCCCACGCCACCACCAGCGGCTCGACCAGTGCAGCCGTCGCTCCGTAGCCGATCCCGACGAGCACCAGAGCACATCCGACGACCAGCCACCGGGTGAGACGAGCGGAAGCGAGGGCGCACAGGCTGCCGATGCCGGCGGCCACCATCGTGCCGCCCAGATAGCCGACAGTGCCGATGAGCATGAGCGCGGGGTGCTGGACTCCGCCGAGGTTCTGGTCGCCGACGGTGGCCAGGCTCGCGGTCTGGCCGAGCAGCGCACCGGCGGCCACCCCCAGGCAGACCGGCCACAACGGGGAACCCGGTAGGCCGGCGACCCGTCGTCCGAGCGCATCACGGAACAACCCGAGTCCGAGGGTCGGCGCCAACAGCAGGCCGGCCAATACCGGGCCGGCGACGGGCACCAGGGTGGCCAGGTTGCTGGTGTCCGAGGTCAGTCCGGTGACCACCGGGACCACCAGTGCGGTGAGCAGAGCGGCGCCGAAGCCCTCGACGAAGCCGACCCGGGTGGCCCGGGTGGGCTCATCCAGCACACCGATACGTTCACCTGCGGTGGGGTGCACGGCCAGCCATCGACGTCCGGATACGGGCGGCCGAACGATTCGCTCGAGCACGGCCCGCAATGCGGTTCGTTGATCGTCGCGTGCGGTCGAGGACAGGTCGGCCTCGAACTCCCTGTGCCGCAGGATCGCCGCGGCGATGAGCGCGACGACCAACGCGATCAGTGCGAACCGCCACACCGACGGCCCGACGGCGCTCCAGTCACCGGTCAACACCTGGGCGACCAGGGGCACCACGCCCAACGGGACCAGGACCCACAGCGCGCCGCGTGAGATCCAGGCCAACGGGACGTCGTGTCTGCGCAGATGGGCGAGCTCGTGCCGGAGCACCGGATCGAATGTCTGCCGGTCGCGGGCGCGGACCACCAAACCCGGTGGCAGCGCGATCCGGTACCGCCCGGGCAGACCGAGGCTGAAGGCGTCCCGCTGCGCCGCGGTCCCGACGAGGATTTCCGGGGGTTCCTGTGCCTTTTCGGCAGCGAGCGACGCTGCGGCGTCGGTGCACACCGGGAACGACGGTCCCGCAGGTCGTAGACGTCGTCGGCGCACGATCCAGCCCGGTGCCATCAGCACCAGCACAAGACAAAGGGCGAGCGCGAGCGCCGCTCCGACGATCTGGAACGCGGCGAGCACCGAGTTCACCCCGTCGGTGCAGAGCCGGAAGGCCGGTCCGCGACTGACCACCCCGTCAACCGAGGCATCGGCGGACGCCGCCTCCGTCGCCAGGCAGCCGGACACCTGGGCGGCCCATGCTCTTCCGACCGGCAGGGCATGATGCAGCGCCGAACCGGCGAACATCCCGGCCGCGGCCACCGCGGCCAGCAGACCCCAACTCCGGCCGGCCGTGGCGGATGGCAGAGCGAGGATGTCCGGACGCGCCCAGACCTGCGGCGAGACCTGCGCCGCAGGAACCGCGCCCCCGTAGGGGCGACGACCAGGCCACCGGTGATCGCATCCGCCAGCAGACCGGCTTGCCGGGGGAGAGTCCCAGGGCGGCGGCCCGGTCGACGGCGACCTCGTGGATTCGTTTGAACTGGGCCTGGTTCAACGGTGCGGGAGGTGCCGGCGAACCGGCCGGATCGGGCAGCCGGAACAGCTTGCGGATGAGGCTGCGCACCACCGGGGTGCCCTCGGCCTTGACCGCATCCCCGAACATGGCGCCCAGAGCGCGCACCGCCGCGGTGGCCATCTCGATCAGGAAGGGTGTCAGCAGCGCGAGCTCGATCCCGAAGCCGACGGACTCGTCACGCGGCTTCGGGTCGAGCACGGAAGCCGGGTCCGCGAAGTACTGCTGAGCGGTCTCGTCGAAGAGCGGGAGTTCATCGGGCGCGGCCTGAGCCAGCGCCCTTCGGGCAAGGTCCTCGACGACCGCGCGTTCGTCGGCGCCACCGAGCACAGCCGGGTCAGTCGTCATCCACGTCTCCCGTCTCCGGGGCGTAGGAGCCTGGCCGCCCGGCACTGATACCTGCGCAATCCAACGGTAAATCGGGTCAGCCCGGGGAACCCGGAATCAGACGAAACCGTTGATGCCTTCCCACACCGCCGGCCGGCTCCGGCAGGTCGTCACGGATGACCGATGCTTCGATCAGCCCGTAGGGCCGGTCGGCGGCGTAGAACACCTGCTTGGGGTTGTCCAGGTCCCAGGCACTCAGGTCGACCAGGAAGTGGTGCTTGTTCGGGCAGGACAACCGGATCTCGGCGATCTCCGGGTGGGTCTGGAGCACCACCTGGCCCATTGCATACAGCGTCTGCTGCAACGCCAGCGAGTGCAGCGTGGCGAACTTCTCCAGCATCAGCGAACGCACCGAGGAGAAGAGCGCGTCCCAGTCCGCGGAGTCGAGGTCGAGGCCGGCGGCATAGCGCCAGCGCGCGGTGACCGACGTGGCCATGATCCGGTCGTCGGTCTCCGACCAGCGCCGTGTAGGGGACGTCCGGGAACCCCCAGAACTCGCTTCCGGTGCTCTTGAGCACCACAACGTTCTCCAGCCCCGAGATGACCGTCTCGGCGTCACCGTCCTTGCGCACCACCGTCGTGCGGACCTCCGCACCGGCCTTGACGAAGGAATGGTCGTGCGGACCGTCGGCGGTCGGGATGCGGTCCCAGAACGTCTGCTCGATCTCCATCCGCGCCCCGGTCACCCAGTCGTAGGTGCCGACGTAGGTGCGGGCCAGCCGCAGCGCGAACTCCTCGATGGTGGTGACGCCGCCGGTGCGGGCCAGCGCGTACACCGTGTTCTTCTGCGTGTCGGTGGCAATCACCTTGTCGTTCGCCCCGGTCAGGTGGGTGTCGGTGAAGTCGCCGATCAGCTGGCTGGTGACATTCAGATCGGTGATCACGTGCCGCGGGGTCGACCGGTCGACGTGGACGAGCCGGACCTCTGCCTTGCCGTACTGGTTCTTGCCGAGGACGATCGCCATCGCGGTCAGCTCCCGAGGTAGGTGGTATACGAATACAGACTGGCCAGCACCGGGACGTGATAGTGGCCGCGCGCGCCGTCGAGGTACACGTCGATGGTGATGCGCGGATAGAACAGCGCGCCGTGCACGCCGGCGAAGTAGTCGGCGGTGTCGAACACCAGTCGATAGTGGCCGGCCGGCAATGCGCTCTCGGAGAGCGAATCGACGCGACCGTCGTCGTCGGTGGTCCCGGCGCCCACCCGGCGGCTGGTCCCGTCCTCCGCGACGGCGTCCAGCCCCACCGGGATGCCAGCCGCGGGACGGCCCGCCTGGGTGTCCAGTAGGTGAGTGGAGATCCGCGCGATCATTCCCGACCGACCCGTCGGAGGGTGCACGCCATCCCGTTCTCCTGCCTGGCGCCACCCGCGGACGCCCGATCTGATCTGGCGGACGCTAACGGCCCGATGTTGCCGGATGATGACCGACGCGTGAGCGGCCGGCCGGTCCGGGATGCGCCCGAGCTCGCCGCCGCGCGACCATCGTGCGGTGCACTCCACCACCGTCCTCGAGAACGTACTCAACCTGATCGGCCTGTTCGCCTTCGCGGTGTCCGGGGCGCTGCTGGCCGTGCGCCGGCAGTTCGACCTGGTCGGGATGGCCGTGTTGGCCACCTTCACTGCGCTCGGCGGCGGAATCATCCGCGACGTGCTGATCGGCGCGATCCCGCCCGCCGCGTTGCGCAACACCTGGTGGTTGGCCGCCCCGTTGATCGCGACCGGGGTGGTGTTCTTCCTGCACCGGCCGGTGAGCCGTCTGAATCGGGCCGTGCTGTTCTTCGATGCCATCGGGCTCGGCGTGTTCTGCGCGGCCGGCACGGCCAAGGCCACCGCATTCGGTCTCGGTCCGCTGGCCGCGATCCTGATGGGCACCATCACCGGGATCGGCGGCGGCATGCTGCGCGACGTCCTCGCCGGTGACACTCCATCGGTGCTGCGCAAGGACTCCAAGCTGTACGCGGTCCCGGCGGTGCTCGGCTCCACGGTGGTCGCGATGGCGCACGCGGCGGGGCAGGACGGGGTCTGGGTACAAGTGGTCGCCGCCGCGCTCATCATCGGGCTACGGCTGCTCGCCCTCTGGCGCGGCTGGGGTGCCCCGGTGGCCTGGGACGGCCAAGTGCCCCTGCGCATTCCGCGGCGGCCCGCGGACGGCAGCGGTCGGGACCGACAGCAGGACTAATCTGGCCACGGCGCGCGTTCCTACGTGCGTCAGGGTGCGCACGCCCCACCGGCGTGGCGGGCACCTCGACGGAAGGACTGTGCCGTGTTCGACACGGATATCGAGGTCAGCGAGACGAAGCTGCCCGGCATCGGGCTCCGGCACGACTTCGAGACCGACGAGGGCCGCCGGGTCGGTGTGGTGAGCCGCAAGAGCGGCCGGCGCGACCTGCTGGTGTTCGCCAAGGACGACCCGGACGCCTGTTCGGTCGTGCTGCGGCTGACCGGCCAGGAGGCCGACGCGCTGGCCGAGTTCCTGGGCAGCCGCCGCATCGTCGAGCGGTTGGCCTCCCTGTCCGACCAGGTGGCCAGCCTGGTGACGAGCAAGGTGGTGGTGCCGCACGGTTCCCGCTACGACGGGCTGACCCTGGGCAACACCAAGGCCCGTACCCGCACCGGCGCTTCGATCGTGGCCCTCATCCACGGTGGCCAGGCCATCGCCTCGCCGGGACCGGAACAGCGATTGACCGGCGGTGACGCGCTGGTCGCGGTCGGCACCGCGGAGGGCATCGACTCCCTGCGGGAGATCATCGCCGAGTAACACCAACCCCCGAAGTAGCGTGGTCCACGCCGACCCGATCCTTCACCCTTCCGGGAGGAAGCCTCGTGGACGAAGCGCTGGTCCTGATCGAACTGGGCGCGATCGTGCTCACCCTCGGTCTGCTGGGCAAACTGGCCGGTCGCATCGGGCTTTCCCCGATTCCGCTCTATCTACTCGCCGGGCTGGCGTTCGGCGAGGGTGGTCTGCTGCCGCTGGGCGCGAGCCAGGAGTTCATTTCCACGGGCTCGGAGATCGGCGTCATCCTGCTGCTGTTGCTGCTCGGCCTGGAGTACTCCGCGGCCGAACTGCTGACCAATCTGCGGCAACAGGCGTCCTCCGGCGTGGTGAACCTGGTGGTCAATTCCGCGCCGGGGGTGGCGGTCGGACTGATCATGGGTTGGCCGGCGGCCGCGGTCGTGGCCATGGGCGGGATCACCTACGTGTCCTCGTCCGGCATCACCGCCAAGCTCCTGTCGGATCTGGGCCGGCTGGGTAACCGCGAGACCCCGGTGGTGCTGTCGCTGCTGGTCATCGAGGACCTCTCGATGGCTGTCTATCTGCCGCTGCTCACCGCCCTGCTGGCCGGGGTCAGCTTCTGGGTGGAGCGCTGTCGGTCGGGATCGCCCTGGTCGCGGTCACCGCAGCGCTGGTCATCGCGCTCCGCTACGGCCGGGTCCTGGGCAAGCTGGTGTTCAGCGACAACTCCGAGGTGCTCCTGCTCGATCGTCTTCGGGTTGGCGCTGCTCGTCGGCGGGCTGGCCCTGCAGGCGCAGGTGTCGGAGGCGGTCGGGGCGTTCCTGGTCGGCATCGCCTTGTCCGGCCGGGTGGCGGAGAGCGCCGAGGAGGTGCTCCGGCCGCTTCGGGACTTCTTCGCGGCGGTGTTCTTCGTGTTCTTCGGGCTGCGCATCCACGCCGGTGACATCCCCGCCGTGCTGCTGCCGGCGCTGGCCCTGGCCGTCGTCACCGCGCTCACCAAGATCATCTCGACCGGGTGGGCGGCCAAGCGGGCCGGTATCGCCCGGCCCGGTCAGATCCGGGCGGGCACGGTCATGGTGTCCCGGGGCGAGTTCAACATCGTCATCGCCGGCCTGGCCACCTCGGCCGCGCTGGACGCGCCGAGCCTGGCCGCGCTCGCCGCCGCGTATGTGTTGCTGATGGCGGTCTTCGGCCCGCTGATCGCCCGCGCCGGCGACCCACTCGGTCGCTGGGTGGCGAAGAAGTGGCCGGCCAAGCCGAAGTCGACGCACGGCGGGTCGAACCGGAAGCCGCAGCGGCAGCCGAAGCCCGCGGACGACGACCAAGGACCTCGAGCCGCGGACCTCGAGCCGGAATTCGCCGAGGACGTCGACCCGGCGGTCGCGGAGTCCGAGGGCACCTGATCGGAGCCGGGCGTCGACCAGCCGGACGGCCGGATCGACGCCGCCCTTCGGGAGCACCCGGTCGCGGGCTCGGGGCGCCGAGTTGTTCGTAGGCTTCGGTGATGATCAGCGATGCGCGGTTGCGGGACATGGCCCGAGACCTCACGGGCGTCGCCGGTGTCCGCGCAGTTGCCCTCGGCGGTAGTCGCGCACGCGGCACGCATCGGCCGGATTCCGATGTCGATCTCGGCGTGTACTACGACGGCGAACTCGACCTGGCCGCGCTCCGGGGGCTGGCTGCCCGCTGGCAGGGCGCCGAGGTGGCCGTGGCCGCGCCGGGCGGTTGGGGGCCGTGGGTCGACGGCGGTGCCTGGCTTCGAGTGGACGGCGTCGCGGTCGACTGGATCCTGCGTGACCTGGCCCGGGTGGCCGAACAGTGTGAACGTGCGGCACGCGGCGCGTTCGCCTTCCACCAGCAGCCCGGGCATCCACTCGGATTCCTGGACGTCAGCTACGCCGGAGAAGTGGCGACGTGCCGGCCACTGGTCGACATCGATGGAGACCTCGCACGTCTCGCCGCGCTCGTCTCGCCCTACCCGCCGGCCCTGCGCGCGTCGATGCTTCGTCAGCAGTGGCAGGTTGACTTCCTGCTCGACGCCGCGGAGAAGGGGGCGAGAAAGCCCGATGCCGCCTATGTCGCGTTGTGCACGACGACGGCCGTGATGCTCCTGGCGCACGGGTGGCATGCGGTGGCCGGGGTGTGGGTCACCAACGAGAAGGGACTGGTTCCCGGCGTCGCGCAGCTGCCGCTGGACTCCGCGGACTTCGTGCCGGCCGCATCGGCGACCCTCGGCGCACTCGGCGCCGGTGCGGACGAGCTCACCGCTTCGATCGAATCGCTTCGCCGGCTTCCCCGGCCGCCGATCGATGCCGACCCGGAGGACAGCTGACCGCGGTCCGGTCGGCTCCACCGTCCGTCCGGACCGAGCCGTCTTCCGCCCAACACGTTGCCGACATCACCGAGTGCGGCCAGGGCCGTGCGGCGGGACGGCACGAACCGCAGGAAGAACGCCAATCGGAGCAGCCAGGCCAGTGGACCGGTGAACGGGACGCCGTACAACTCGGCGACCGAACGCCCGAGGCCGAAGGACGCCGCCTGCCCGAGCCCGCGATAACCGAAGCGGCGCGGGTGGTCGCCGTGCAGGACGGCCGCAACGTTCCGCCCGACATGCGCACCGCCCTTGATCGCCCACAGGGCAGTGGCCGGGACGGGCAATCCGGTGTGCACGTGCTGCACTCGAGCGGCATCACCGGCCGCCCAGACATGTTCGGCCACCGACAGATCCGGCCCGGTCAGTAAGCGGCCCGCGGCGTCCCGCAGATCCGGACCCAGGCCGGGGATGGGCACGGGGCGCTGACCGATGACGCCCAGCACGGCGGCTGCGGGCAGGACCGTCCCGTCCGACAGCACGGCCGCGCCCGGTGTCACCCCGGACAGCCGGACGCCCGGATGCACCCGCACTCCGAGCCCGGCCAGGTCGCGCTCGGCCCGCCGGGCCAGCCTCGGTTGACCGGCCCGCAGCACCGGGAGGAGTTGCGGGCCGGCGTGCACCAGATCGACGGCGATCCGTCCGCGGCCGCGGTCGGCGACGGCGGCCGCGAGCTCGACCCCGGCGAGACCACCGCCGGCCACGACGATCCGACCACCGACGCCGCCGTCGGCGACCAACCGGTCCACCACCCCGGCGAATCGAGCGAGCTCACCGGGTCCGCGCAGGGTGTACCCGTGCTCGGCCAGGCCCGGGATCCCGTCGGCCGGTTCGCGGCCACCGCTCCCGATGATCAACTCGTGGTAGGACAGGCTCGCCGCCTCCGCGGCACCGACCGGCAGGTAGCTCACGATGCGGTTCCGCCGGTCGACGGCGGTGACCCGGGCATGGATCACCGTGGCCGGACGGCAGATTCGCTCGAGGGGCGTACGGGTGCGCCGCAGCGGCATCATCCCGGCGAGCACCTCGCCGGTGAAACCGTGGAAGTTGTGCCCGTCGTCGGCACTGATCACGACGAGTTCGACCGCACCCGAGCGAATCTCCCGGCGCAGCCGCCGGCGGAGCTCACCACACGCGTGCAAGGTCACGTAGCCGCCGCCGACCATCACCACCCGGCGGGTCACGAGCCGATCCGTTCCGGTTGCCGCGGCCGGCCGACCGGCAGTCGGCACACCGAACGACGTCGGCTCGGCCGGCCCGAAGCCGAGAGCGCCGAGCCCTTCGGCCAGCTGCCTGGTTCGGTCCACCCTGGCCAGATCCGGGGCACCGAGACAGAAGTGGCCGACATGGCCGGTCAGCGCGAGCATCGCCGTTTCGGCGAAACACGCGTACGCCCGCCCGGCCGGCAGTCCGATGTCACCACCGACGAGACGCAGCGACGGGATGTCCACCACCCCGCCGTCCACCACGAGAACATCCGGTCGGCGCACGGACAGCTCCGGTGAGGTGTTGCGGGGCTGGGTGGCGTCCAGCACCACCGCCCCCGGCGCCAGGTGGGCCGGCCCGAGCAGCGCGTCGGCGGACGCGGTGAGCAGGACGACCAGATCGGCCTGAACGGCATCGGCAATATTGCCGGAAACCACCGTCGGTACCTGCCCGTTGACCCTGGCCGCCAATGACTCCAGCTTGGGACGCGAGCGGGCGATCAACGTCAACCCATCGACCACGGCGTCCCGGGCCAGCAGCATGGTGACCGCGCCGCCGACGCTGCCGCTGGCGCCGACCACCGCCACCCTACGTCCGGTGGCCACGAACGCCGGGTCGTCCAGCAACCGGCGGACTTGCGACTCGACAACCGCTGCGGTGTAGGCGTTCCCGTTGGTCACGCCGATGTCGGACCGGTGCCGGAGCGAGATCCCGCCGCCGGTCACCGTGGCCGTGAGCGCCCCGAGCCCGACAACGCTCGCCCCCAGCGCCACCGCCTTGTCGACCGCTCGGTTCACCCGCTCGCGGCCCTGGGCCGGTGCAGCCAGCAGGTGCCGCGCCCCGAACGGGACCAGCACCACGTGACCCACCGCGGTGCCGTCGATGTGCACCTGGGCCATCGAGATCGGCGGCAACGGCAGCCGCCTGAGTGCGGAGTCGTAGACCTTCTCCGGCAGCCGGCGCAGCGGCGGCCACAACCGGCCGAGGTCCTGGGCCAACTCGGCCCGGGGATGGACCAGAAAGGCGAAGCGGTGCTGCGACGTCATCGACGTCCTCCTCGATCACTGCCACCGATGGCGGCGGGCAACGATCAGGTGGGCGGCGCGGCCCCGGTTGATCCGTCCGGTACGACGTATCTTTCCGGTTCGTCACGTCTCGGCCGGCGACCGGCGGCAGCCGGACGGCGCTCCCCTACTCCAGGCCCTGCGGACGATGGCGTCGGTCGCGCCCGGGGAATCGGTGCACCTCTTGCGGCCAACCGAGGACGACCGCGAGGCGACCCGCCCAGTACCGCGCAGCATCGTCGTCCGGCACGTCGACGACGCACAGTCCGCCGAGGTGCTCCTTCGTCTCCGCGTACGGCCCGTCGGTGAAGATCGCCTCCTCGCCCCGGGCCTGGACGCTGCACACCACGGTCGAGGCGTCGATACCACCGTTGGTGAACAGGAAGACACCGGCGGCCTTCATCTCGTCGAGCACAGCTCGCGAGGCCAGGCTCTTCTCGCGCAGTTCCTCCGGCGTGAAGTCCGGCACCCATTCGTCGTTGAACGCGATCAAGTACTCCGGCACCGTCTTCTCCTCTCGGACCGGGACGGGAGTCCTCAGGTGACCCTCGCCCGCCGGCGACCCGGGGTGGCCGCTCACCACCTCCACGAACGGCGCCGCGCAGATCCGACACCCACCCGACACCAAGTTCTCCGACACGGTGGGCGCGGACGGGTTCGAACCGCCGACCGCCCGGGTGTAAACCGGGTGCTCTCCCGCTGAGCTACGCGCCCGCATCCGGGGCCGGCCCGGACGACGGTGCTCACCCTACTTGGCCGGGCTCAGCCCGGCAGTGCGTCGACCGCGCGCTTCCAGGCCGACTGGTCGCGCGGCTCCCCCGGACCGTTCACCTCCGCGAACGTCACCCGGCCCGAGGTGTCGACCAGGAATGTGCCGCGTACGGCCATGCCGGCCTTGGCGAAGAACACGCCGTAGGAGCGGGCCACCTCGCCGTGCGGCCAGAAGTCGCGAGAGCAACGGGAACTCGTAGCCCTGCGCCTCGGCGAAAGCGGCCAGGGCCGGCACCGGGTCGACCGAGATGGCCAGCACCTGGACACGTTCGTTCTGGAAGGTCGTCCAGGTCGTCGCGCAGGGTGCACAGCTCGCCGGTGCAGGTGCGGCTGAACGCGAACGGATAGAACACCAGCAGCACGGCGCGGTCACCGCGGAACGACGAGAGGGTCACCGGCTTGCGCTGGGCGTCGCTCAGCGTGAAGTCGGGAGCGAGCTCCCCGACCTGGACTGCTTTCGTGCCCTCGGGCATCGTCACCGGCGGACCCGGCTGGTCCGGGGCCGGACGAGCTTGGCGGCCGTCCACACACCGGCCGCGAAACTCGTGGTCTGGGCCAGGCCCGCGGTCTGCGTCGCCTCGATGATCTCGCTGGGTTCGACGTAACCCTCGCGCCCGGTCTTCGGGGTGAGCATCCAGATCACCCCGGTATCGGCGAGCAGCGTGTTGGCGTCGACCAGGGCATCCGTGAGGTCGCCGTCGTCCTCGCGCCACCACAGCAGGACCGCGTCCAGCACCTCGTCGGCAGTCCTCGTCGAGAAGCTCGGTGGCGGTGAGCGCCTCGCACGGCGTCGCGCAGATCGAAATCGACGTCGTCGTCGTAGCCGATCTCGCCGACGTTGTCCCCGGCCGACAGGCCGAGCCGGGCAGCGGTCGCCGCCGCCTGCCCTGAAACGTCCGACACGGTTGGCTTCGCTCCTTCGCAGCTCCGGTGGAGACCCGGTACCCCCACCGTCAACCCGGCATGCGTCACGCCCGGCGAGCACACCCTATGCAACGCCGGCCCGGATAGCGAACCACCCCCTCCGCAGGAATCGACCCGGGAAGCCGCCGCACCCCATCATGGGGGAGGATGGAAGACGCGCGGAAGCCCGGTTCACACACCCGATCGGACGACTGCGCACCCAGCCCTTTCCGGCGGCCGCCGGGACCGACCGAGGACGCCGGCCGGACCGCTACGTCAAGGAGTTGTCTTGGCTGCGTCAGCACACGACGACCTGAAGCCCGAGCGGCACACCATGATCCGCGACGGGATCGCCGCCCAGCTGCCCGGACATCGACCCCGAGGAGACCGCCGAGTGGCTGGATTCCTTCGACGCGCATGGTCGACGCCGACGGTCAGCAGCGGGCCAGGTACGTGATGCTGCGGCTGCTCGGGCCGGGCCCGTGAGCAGCACGTCGGCCTGCCCGCACTGACCACCACCGACTACATCAACACCATCCCCACCGAGTCCGAGCCGTTCTTCCCCGGTGACGAGGAGATCGAGCGCCGGTACCGCGGCGTGGATCCGGTGGAACGCGGCGATCATGGTGCACCGGGCCCAGCGGCCCGGGATCGGGGTGGGCGGGCACATCTCCACCTACGCGTCCTCGGCCAGCCTGTACGAGGTCGGCTACAACCATTTCTTCCGCGGCAAGAGCCACCCGGGCGGCGGCGACCAGGTCTTCTTCCAGGGCCACGCCTCCCCCGGCATGTACGCCAGGGCGTTCCTGGAGGGCCGGCTGTCCGCGGACGTGCTCGACGGTTTCCGGCAGGAGGTCTCGCACCCGTCCGGCAGCGTGCCGTCGTACCCGCACCCGCGGTTGATGCCGGACTTCTGGGAGTTCCCGACGGTGTCCATGGGCCTCGGCCCGATGAACGCCATCCAGCAGGCCAGGGTCAACCGCTACCTGCACCACCGCGGCATCAAGGACACCTCGGACCAGCACGTCTGGGCCTTCCTCGGCGACGGCGAGACTCGACGAGGTCGAGTCCCGCGGGCTGATCCACGTCGCCGGCCGTCGACGGACTGGACAACCTGACCTTCGTCATCAACTGCAACCTGCAGCGGCTGGACGGCCCGGTCCGCGGCAACGGCAAGATCATCCAGGAGCTCGAGGCGTTCTTCCGCGGCGCCGGCTGGAACGTGATCAAGGTGATCTGGGGCCGGCGAGTGGGACCCGCTGCTGCACGCCGACCGGGACGGCGCGCTGGTCAACCTGATGAACACCACCGCCGACGGCGACTACCAGACCTACAAGGCCAACGACGGCGCCTACGTCCGGGAGCACTTCTTCGGGCGCGACCCGCGGACCAAGGCGATGGTCGCCGGCGATGACCGACGACGAGATCTGGCACCTGCGCCGCGGCGGCCACGACTACCGCAAGATCTACGCCGCCTACCAGGCGGCCACCCAGCCACGTCGGCCAGCCGACGGTGATCCTGGCCAAGACGGTCAAGGGCTTCCACCTCGGGCTCGTCCTTCGAGGGCCGCAACGCGACCCACCAGATGAAGAAGATGACGCTGGTCAACCTCAAGGAGTTCCGGGACACCCTGCACATCCCGATCACCGACGAGCAGCTGGAGGCCGACCCGTACCAGCCGCCCTACTACCACCCCGGTCGAGGACGCCGAGGAGATCCAGTACCTGCAAGGAGCGACGGGCCAACCTCGGCGGCTACGTACCGGAGCGCCGGGTCGTCGGCCAAGCCGCTGAAGCATGCCGTCGGACAAGCTGTACGACGTGATGGCCCGCGGCTCGGGCAAGCAGGAGATCGCCACCACGATGGCCTTCGTCCGGCTGGTCCGCGACATGTTCAAGGACCCGGACATCGGCAAGCGGGTGGTGCCGATCATCCCGGACGAGGCCCGCACCTTCGGGATGGACTCGTTCTTCCCGTCGCAGAAGATCTACAACCCGTCCGGCCAGCTGTACACCGCGGTCGACGCCAACCTGATGCTGGCGTACAAGGAGTCCGAGCAGGGCGTGATCCTGCACGAGGGCATCGACGAGGCCGGCTCGGTGGCCACCTTCACCGCGGTCGGCGACCAGTTACGCCACCCACGGCGAGCCGATGATCCCGATGTACATCTTCTACTCGATGTTCGGCTTCCAGCGGACCGGTGACGGCCTCTGGGCGGCCGGCGACCAGATGGGCCGCGGCTTCGTGCTCGGCGCCACCGCCGGGCGCACCACGCTCACCGGCGAGGGCCTGCAGCACGCCGACGGGCATTCCCACCTGCTGGCCGCGACGATGCCGCACGTGGTCGCCTACGACCCGGCCTACGGCTACGAGATCGGGCACATCGTCAAGGACGGGCTGCGCCGGATGTACGGCGGCGGCGGCGACAACCCGCGGCCGGATCGTTCGGCGGCGAGGACCTCCTCTACTACATCACCATGTACAACGAGCCGTACCAGCAGCCGGCCGAGCCGGCGGACCTCGACGTCGAGGGCCTGCTCAAGGGCATGTACCTGCTGGCGCCGGCCGCTGAGACCGAGAGCCGAGCCCGGGCGCAGCTTCTCGCCTCCGGCGTCGGCGTGCGGTGGGCCCTGGAGGCCCAGCAGACTGCTGGCCGACGACTGGAGCGTCGCCGCCGACGTCTGGTCGGTGACCTCGTGGACGGAGCTGGCCCGCGACGGCGAAAGGCTCGAGCGGGCCAGGCTTCTGGATCCGTCGCTGACCGACGAGCCCTATGTGACAAGGATTCTCGCCGACGACCGCGGACCGGTGCTGGCCACCAGCGACTACCAGCGGGCGGTGCAGAACCTGATCGCTCCGTGGGTGCCCGGCGACTACCTGGCGCTCGGCGCCGACGGATTCGGCTTCTCCGACACCCGGGCCGCCGCCCGCCGGCACTTCCTGATCGACGGACCGTCGCTGGTGGTGGCGACCCTGTCGGCGCTGGAGCGGCGCGGCGAGTACCGGGTCCGGGGCGGCCGCGGAGGCGGCGGCGAAGTACCAGCTGGACGACGCCAGGGCGGGCACCTCGGGGTCGACCGGCGGGGAGTCCTGAACGCAGACCTGCCCGGAGCGCCGCAACGACGACATATCGGACGAATGCCCCGGTAGACGGCTACGCCTTCGCGTCGTTGTTGCTCTTCTCCTTGTGTCCGCATGGCCACTACCGGGGTAAAAGCGCATCCCCCCGGTTGGAGAAGGACCCGGCCGGGGTGTACCACCCCGCGGGGATCTTCCGCGGACCATAGCTCGAGGAGAGCACGCATGGCGCAGGGAACTGTGAAGTGGTTCAACGCGGAGAAGGGCTACGGCTTCATCTCCCCCGAGGACGGATCGGGTGACGTCTTCGTCCACTACTCCGCCATCGGCGGAAGCGGCTACAAGTCGCTCGAAGAGGGCCAGAAGGTCAGCTTCGACGTCGAGCAGTCGGCCAAGGGGCCGCAGGCCACCAACGTGCATTGCCGGTCTGAACCACGCGCTCGACACCGCGAAGGGGCCGGCCCAGCCGTCACTGAACCGGTGCCGGGTGCCGCCCTCTGGCTGTCCGCGTGCCGGGCACGAGCTGACGGCCGGTGCCCCGCTCACCGGCCCCCGGCGTCTCGCGCCGACACCCTGCGCGCGCGTCGAGCGGGCCGCCGGCGGGCTGGCCACCCGTTCCGTGGCGCTGATGGACGATCGGCTCCCGTGGTTCCGGACGCTGCCTGCCCCAGGAGCGGTCGTGGGTCACCCTGGTCGCCCAGGCCGGCATCGCCGGCTACGTGACCTGGGCCCAGGGCTCTGCCGGAGCCCGGCTCACCGACCAGGTCTTCGGCACCGCGCCCCGCGACCTGGTGCGCGCGGTGTCGCTGCGGCGCACCGTCGAACTCGTCCGGGTGGCCATCTCCGTCGCCGAGGAGCACCTGCCCGCGCTCGGCGCCACGGACGAGGAGAGTGTCGCGCTGCGCGAGTCGTTGCTCCGCTACAGCCGGGAGATCGCCTTCTCCGCGGCCGCGGTGTACGCGGCCGCGGCGGAGACCCGCGGAGCGTGGGACGCCAGGGTCGAGGCCGCGGTGGTCGACGGGATCGTCCGGGGCGAGGACGTCGGGACCCTGTCATCCAGGGCCGCCGCACTCGGTTGGGATGCCGCGGCCGATCTCCAGGTGATCGTCGGGCGGGCGCCCGCCGCCGCCCAGGAACAGGTGGTGGCCGCCGCCGCCGAGTGGGCGCAACACCACCGACCGGGCGTCGTTGGCCGGGGTGCAGGGCGGCCGGTTGGTGCTGATCCTGGGCGGCACCGAGCCGGCCCCGCCGTCGGTCGCCGACCTGTTCGCCGACGGGCCGGTGGTCGCCGGCCCGGTCGCCGGCGGCCTGTCCGGCGCCTCGGAGAGCGCCGCGGAGGCGCTCGCCGGACTCGCCGCGGTCGGCTGCCTGGCCCGCGGCGCCCAGGCCGGTGCACGCCGACGACCTGCTCACCGAGCGGGTGGTCGCGGGGGACGGCCGAGCGGCCGAGCGGCTGCGCGCCACCATCTACACGCCGCTGGCCGCCGCCGGCGGCGCGCTGCTCGAATCGCTGGACGCCTATCTCGCCCACGGCGGCAGCCTGGAACCGGCCGCCCGCAGCCTGTTCGTCCATCCGAACACCCTGCGCTACCGGCTGCATCGGGTCGCCGAGGTCACCGGCCGCGACCCGTGGCACCCGCGCGACCTCGCTGCACTCCACACGGCGTTGATCGTCGGGCGCCTGTCGACCTCATTTGGCGGAACCGAACCGCGCCCTTAGCCGAACCCTACAAAACGCAGCGGTCGACTTGGTGCCGACCGACACCCACGCCGGTGCCATCGGACTGCAAGACTCGGCTGGTGCTGGCCATCGTCGCGCCCGGACAGGGCGCTCAGAAGCCAGGGATGCTCTCCTCATGGCTGGAGCTGCCCGGCGCCTCGGACCACCTCACCGCCCTGTCCGCCGGGACGGGTCTGGACCTGACCCGGCTCGGCAGCACCGCCGACGCGGACGAGATCAAGGACACCGCCGTCACCCAGCCGCTGGTGGTCGCGACCGCGCTGCTCGCCGCAACCCGGCTAGAGGTGCCGGCCGCCGCCGTCGTCGGCCGGTCACTCGGTCGGCGAACTGGCCGCGGCCGCCGTCGCCGGGGTGCTCGACGACGCCACGGCCGTGGAACTGGCCGCGGTCCGCGGCCGCGCCATGGGCGAGGCCTGCGCCGTCACGTCCACCTCGATGGCCGCGGTGATGAGCCCGGACACCGAGGCCGTCCTCAACCTGCTCGCCGAACGAGACCTGGTGGGCGCCAACGTCAACGGCGGCGGACAGATCGTCGCTGCCGGTGCCGCCGACGCCATCGCCGACCTGGTCGCGACGCCACCGGCCGGCATGCGGGTGATCGGGCTGCCGGTGGCCGGAGCCTTCCACACCGCGTACATGGCGCCGGCGAAGGACCTGTTCGCCGGCGTGGTGGCCGGAGTGACCCCGGGCGATCCGCGGGGTCCGCTGCTGACCAACTCCGACGGCTCGGTGGTCGACGACGGGGCCCGCTATCTGGAGCTGCTGGTCGCCCAGATCACCTCACCGGTGCGGTGGGACAAATGTCTGGCCACGTTCGCCGAGCTCGGCGTGACCGGCGTCCTCGAGCTCCCCCCGGCCGGCACTCTGGTCGGTCTGGTGCGCCGCGAACTCAAAGGCGTGGCCACCCTGGCCCTGAAGTCTCCCGACGACCTGGAAGCGGCGGACGCGTTCATCGCCGAGCACGGAGGAACTGGATGAGCACAGCGAAGATCACCCTGCCGGATGCGCCGGCCGGCTCACGCATCGCGGGGCTGGGCCACTACCGCCCCGACCGGGTGGTGACCAACGACGATCTCGCCCTGGTCATGGAGACCAACGACCAGTGGATCCAGAGCCGGGTCGGCATCGCCGAGCGTCGGTTCGCCGCGCCGGACGAGACCGTGGCCAGCATGGGCGCCGCGGCGGCCGCCAAGGCCATGGCCGACGCCGGCATCACGCCGGACCAGGTCGACACGGTCATCGTGGCCACCTGCACGCTGGACGCGCCGATCCCGCACGCCAGCACCCAGGTCGCCGCCGCGCTGGGCATCCACGCCCCCGGCTCGTTCGACATCAACGCGGCCTGCGCCGGGTTCGTCTACGGCCTCGCCGCGGCCGATCAGGCGATCCGGTCCGGGAATTCCAGGACCGTGCTGGTCGTCGGCTCCGAGAAGTTGACCGCGTGGATCGACCCGACCGACCGCACCACGGCCATCATCTTCGCCGACGGTGCCGGGGCCGCGGTGGTCACCGGGGCCGACGAACCGGCCATCGGTCCGGTCGTGTGGGGCAGCGCCGAGGACCACACCGAGACCATCGGGATCAAGGACCGGAACTCGTTCATCTACCAGGAGGGCCAGACGGTCTTCCGCTGGGCGACCACCCAGATCGCCCCGGTGGCCATCCGGGCCGCCGAGGCGGCCGGCGTGCCGTTGGCCGAGATCGACGTGCTGGCCTGCCACCAGGCCAACCTGCGGATCGTCGACGCCATCGCCAAGAAGGTCATCGCCGCCGGTGCTCGCCCGGACGTCATTGTCCTGCGGGACATCGTCACCACCGGCAACACCTCGTCGGCCTCGATTCCGATCGCGCTCGACCGGATGCGCTCGACCGGCGGGGTGACGCTCGGGCCAGCTCGTCCTCGCGGTCGGCTTCGGAGCCGGGCTGACCTATGCGGCACAGGTGTTCAGGATTCCGTGACCGGCTGACACGCCGCTGCGCCGGCAACCCGGCCCAGCTACGGCAGAATGCGCTCTGGCATTCCCGCCGTCCCCGCACCAGGGGAACAACCCCACCGAAAGGAACCATCGTGAGCAACGAGGACACCCTCGCCGGACTGGCCGAGATCGTCGAAGAGGTCGCCGGCGTGAGCGCCGCCGACGTCACCGCGGACAAGTCCTTCACCGACGACCTGGACATCGACTCGCTGTCCATGGTCGAGATCGCCGTGCAGGCCGAGGACAAGTTCGGCGTGAAGATCCCGGACGACGAACTGGCCAACCTCAAGACGGTGGGAGACGCGGTCTCCTACATCGAACGCAACAAATGACCCGACGCTGACCGGGTCGGCCCCCGGTCGGCCCGGCAGGAAGAGGTGAAGGACGGATGACCAGCGACCAGGACGTCGTCGTCACCGGCATCGGTGCCACCACACCCATCGGTGGCACCGCGCCGGAGACCTGGCAGGCCATGCTCGACGGCATCAGCGGTGTCAAGACCCTGGATGACCCCTGGGTCGACAAGTACGACCTGCCGGTGCGGATCAACGCGCCGCTGAAGGTCGACCCCACCGAGGTGCTCGCCGCGGGTCGAGGCCCGCCGGCTGGACCGGTGCCAGCAGGTGGCGCTGATTGCCGCCCGGGAGGCCTGGGCGGACGCCGGCGAGCCCGAGCTCGACCCCGAACGGCTCGGCGTGGTGGTCGGGACCGGCATCGGGGGGGCCCACACCCTGTTGAACCAGGACGATCTGCTGGAGACCCAGGGCCTGCGCAAGGTCGCCGTCCTGACCATTCCGATGTTGATGCCCAACGGTCCCGCGGCCGCCATCGGCCTCTGGGTGAAGGCCCGCGGCGGCGTCCACGCCCCGGTCTCGGCCTGCGCGTCCGGGGCCGAGGGCATCGCCTGGGCCTACCTGATGATCAAGTCGGGCGAGTTGGACGTGGCCATCGCCGGCGGGGCCGAGGCGTGCATCCACTCACTGCCGGTCGCCGGCTTCTCCCAGATGCGGGCGATGTCCACCCGCAATGACGACCCGACCACCGCGTCCCGGCCCTTCGACCGCGACCGGGACGGCTTCGTCCTCGGCGAGGGCGCCGGTATCACGGTGCTCGAGCGACGGGCGCACGCCGAGGCCAGGGGCGCGAAGATCTACGGCACGCTCGCCGGCATCGGGATGTCCAACGACGCGTACCACATCACCGCACCCGAGCCCAACGGCGAGGGGTCGGCCCGGGCGATCGCCAAGGCGCTGCGCTCGGCCGACCTGTCACCCCTCGACATCGGTCACGTCAACGCCCACGCCACCTCCACCCCGGTCGGCGACCTCGCCGAGGCGAACACCATCCTGCGGGCGATCGGCGACCACCCGGTGGTCACCGCGACCAAATCCATGACCGGGCACCTGCTCGGCGCGGCCGGCGCCGTCGAGGCCATCGCCACGCTGCTGGCGGTGCGGGACGGGGTGGTGCCCGGCACCCGCAACGTGTTCAACCTCGACCCCGAGATCAAGATCGATGTCGCCACCGAGAACCGCTCGGTGAAGCTCGATGCGGCGGTCAACGACTCGTTCGGTTTCGGCGGTCACAACGTCGCGCTGATCTTCACTCGCTGACCTTTCGTCTGCGTTCTTCGCTGCCCGCGCATGGACGAGAAACCAGGAGCCTGCCCGTGACCACCACCATCGAACCGAATCCCACCACGACGCAGGGCCCGCGCCGGCTCGACCCGAGGGAGCCCGAGGTCCGGCTGGTCAAGCTGCTGGACCGTGACTCGCTCGAAGAGCTGCACCCGACGGACACCTCAGGGGTCTGGGCGGTGCGCGGCCGGATCGACGGTGCCCGGGTGGTGGCCTACTGCACCGACGGCACCCGGATGGGCGGTGCGATGGGCCGCGAAGGGTGCCGGCACATCGTGGATGCCATCGACGCCGCCGTCCGCGAGCGGGTGCCGGTGATCGGGCTGTGGCACTCCGGCGGTGCCCGGCTGGCCGAGGGCGTTGCCTCGCTCGACGGTGTCGGCCACGTGTTCGCCGCGATGGTCCGCGCCTCGGGCCGGGTGCCGCAGATCTCCGTGGTGCTCGGCGCCGCCGCCGGCGGTGCCGCCTACGGGCCGGCGCTGACCGACATCGTGATCATGTCGCCGGAGGGTCGGGTGTTCGTCACCGGCCCGGACGTGGTCAAGTCGGTGACCGGCGAGCAGGTCGACATGGAGGCGCTGGGCGGGCCGGCGGCCCACGGCCGCAAATCCGGCGTCGTGCACATCGTCGCGACATCCGAGGACGACGCCTACGTCCGGGCACGCAAGGTCACCTCACTGTTCTCCCGGCCCGGTATCGCCGGCATCGCCGGTCTGCGCGACGACCCGGAGCTGGCGCATGTGCTGCCGCCCGAGAAGCAGCGGGCGTACAACGTCAAGCCGCTCATCGACCGGATCCTGGACGAGCCGATGGAGGAGCTCCAGGCCAAGTGGGCGCCGAACATCTCGATCGGCCTCGGCCGGTTGGCCGGCCGCAGCGTCGGGGTGATCGCCAACAACCCGCTGCGGCTGGGCGGCTGTCTGGACTCGACCTCGGCGGAAAAGGCTTCGCGGTTCGTCCGGATGTGCGACTCGTTCGGCATCCCGCTGCTGGTCATCGTGGACGTCCCCGGCTACCTGCCCGGCGTGGGCCAGGAGTGGGACGGCGTGGTGCGTCGGGGCGCCAAGTTGTTGCACGCGTTCGCCGAGGCGGTCGTGCCCAGGGTGACGCTGGTGACCCGCAAGGCATTCGGCGGGGCCTATATCGCGATGAACTCCAAGGCACTCGGTGCGACCGCGGTGTTCGCCTGGCCCGACGCCGAGATCGCCGTGATGGGGGCCAAGGCCGCCGTCGGCATCCTGCACCGTCGCAAGCTGGCGGCCGCGCCGGACGACGAGCGGGACGCACTGCACGCCCAACTCGCGGCCGAGCACGAGAAGGTCGCCGGCGGCGTCGCCCGGGCGGTGGAGATCGGCGTGGTCGACGAGGTGATCACCCCGGCGGAGACCCGGCGGCGGGTGGCCGAAGCCCTGGCCTCGGCCCCGGCCGGCCGCGGCTCACACGGCAACATCCCGCTGTGACATTCCTGGCAGCACGGTTTCGACCCTGGCCGTGACCGGCCATGGTCGACGTGCTGCGGGGCAACCCCGTTGGAATCCTGCTTTCCCGCGGTTGGTGAGCGCCCTGCCCGCTCAGCCGCCGTTGGCCAGGGCTGTCGCCCGGTCGGCCAGTGCCTGGTGGGCGGGTGAGGCGATGACCGACATGGGCGGGCGCTTGATCCGGTCCAGGGCCAGCCGCAGCGCGTAGTCCTT
Organism: uncultured Actinomycetota bacterium; assembly: GCA_963706185.1. GTDB lineage: Bacteria > Actinomycetota > Actinomycetes > Mycobacteriales > Nakamurellaceae > Nakamurella. The sequence continues at coordinate 31,829 of CAVPLZ010000012.1, forward strand.
CACGGCCGCGTCGGTCAGTCGTGCCTGCGGCAGGGTGCCGTCGGCGACCGCCGCGGTGATGGCCTCGGTCGCGGCCCGGGGCGCGGTGGGCATCAACAGCAGGTCCTCGCCGGCGAGCAGGGCCTCCACCTCCGCGCCACCCGGCGTCGGCGACGCGTCCAGCGCCGGCTGCATCTGCAGCGAGTCGGTCACCGCCACACCGCGGAAATCCATCCCTTCGCAGCCGTTCCGCCCCGGCCCCTTGAGCAGATCGGTGACGACGTTCGGACTCAGGCTGGCCGGCGCACTGGTGGCTCCCACCGCCGGCATCAGCACGTGGCCGGTCATCACCAGGGCGGCCCCGGCCTGGATCCCCGATCTCATCGGCACCGCTTCGGTCGCGTTCCAGCCCGCGCAATCGGTGACCAGGGTCGGCAGGGATTCGTGGGTGTCGGCGGCGATCCGCCCGATACCGGGGAAGTGCTTGAGCGTCGCCGCCACTCCGCCCTGCTGGTACCCGACCACGGCGGCGGTGGACAGCTGGGCCGTGCGCTCCGGGTCGGATCCGTAGGACCGATCGCCGATGGCCGACTCGGACCCGTCCGCCGGCAGCACATCCGCGTCCGGGGCGAAGTTGACCGTGACGCCGACCGCGAGCATCTCCTGCGCCGCAGCCGAGGCGATGGAGCGGGTCAAGGTCACCGCCTGATCCGTGTCGGGGATCGCCGCCAGTTCGGACGCCCCGGGGAACGCGGTGAAACCGTTGACCAGCCGGACCACGTCGCCGTACTCCTGGTCGGTGCCGATCAGCAGCGCGGGCGACCCCTTGGCCCTGGTCTTCTGCAGCTGCGCCGTCAGCACGCTCACCTCCTCCGGCGTGCCGGTGCTGGTGCCGTCGACCACGCCGCCGCTTCCGGTGAGGATCACTCCGCCCACCTGCTGGTTCGGTCCCGGCGTCGGCGCCGAGCAGGTCGACGCTGGTGACCATCAGCACCGAGCCGGCAACCTGCGCCGGCGTCATCGTCGCCACCGCCACGGTCGCCGCCGTCACATCAGCCTTGGTGACCCGCAGTGCCCCGCCGCTGCCGGCGGTGACCGTGCTTGTCACCCGCGGCGCGGTGGACGTTCTCGAGCTCCTGGCGGACGCCGTCGCGGACGAGGTGGCGCCGGTCGCGGTCGATGTCCGCGAGGAGGACACCGGCCGTGGTCAGCGCGGGCACGGTGACGTCGGCCGAGTTCGCCGCCGACGCCGCGGCCGGGGCACTGGCCAACGGCTCCGAAGGGTCCGGCGGGCCGCTGCTGCAGGCAGCCGAGGTCACCGCGAGCACGCCGACCAACGCAACGGCCAGCAGGGCCGTCCGGGTGTGCCGGCTCACCCGCAGGGCGCCTTGCTGGTGGCGTCGGGATCCAACCCGCCGAGGACCAACCGGCCCTGTTCCTCGACCAGCAGATAGGTGACGTCCCAGTTGATGCAGTCGACCGGTAGATCCTGCGGGGCCAGTGCCGGATCCTGTTCCGAGGTGAACCAGAGTCGGACCCGCAGGGGGTCGTCGTCGATGTCGATGACCTTGATGCTGGAGTCCTTCGTGCTGTCGTACGCGCGCAGCCAGTCACTCTCCGACCAGGCGGCGGATTGCTCGGCGCTGACCGTGCCGGCCCAGGCGGCGTAGTCCCGGTCGTTGATGGCATCGAAGTAGTGCTGCAGCAGGGACTTGACCTGGTCGGCGTCCGAGTGTTGCTGGGCGGCCGGGGTCAGCTGAACCTCGGTGTCACTCGACGGGCCGGTCGGCGCAGTCGGTCCACCGGTCGTGGTCGCGGGGGCGCTGCTCGTGCTCGTCCGCGAGGCCCCGATGGCCGCCGCGGTGCCGAGGCCCCCGCTCACCACGAGCACCAGGACGACACCCAGCGCAACGGTCAGGGCCGTGCCGCGCAACGCCCGCACGCTCGTCGTCCTCCGCCGGTCCTCGGTCGACCGCCCCCGTGGCGCCGACGCGGCGAAGGGCCGACCTGTCCTCGTGTTTGCCGGGTCGCTCCGCGCCTCCAGGGTGCCACGGATCGGCGGTCACACCCGACCGCCCGCGATCAGCCGACCTGGTGCAGCCAGGTCACCGGGCTGCCCTCCCCCGCCCGGCGGAAGCTCTCCAACTCGTCGTCGATGTCGCTACCGACGGCCTGGGCCAGCGCGTGCTGCAGCCCGTCCAGGCTGGAGGCCTTGGCGGCGAGCGCACGCAGCTGATCCTCACCGACCAGCACGTCCCCGTTGGCCGACATGGTCGCGTGCCAGATGCCCCGTCCCGGGACGTGGCAGTATCGCTGACCGTCGACCCCGGGGCTGGCTTCCTCGGTGATCTCGAAGCGCAACATCGGCCAGTTCTTCAGCGCGACGGCGAGCTTGCCGCCGGCACCGGTGTCGCCGGTCCAGGCCACGTCCGCGCGCAGTTGGCCCGGGGCAGCCGGTTGCGCCGTCCAGGCCAGCGAGACCCGGGTGCCCAGGACGCCAGAAATCGCCCACTCGACGTGCGGGCAGATGGCTGCCGGAGCCGAGTGGACGTAGATGACCCCACGTGTTGCCACCGTGAACCTCCCACTCGCGGATCCCTCGTCTTCCCCAACGTGGGCATGCGGTGAGACCTGGTCAGCAACAGGTGTCTGGGATATGCAGTTGTCCGGAGGCGTAGGCGTGCCCCCGGTACCTCTGTGCACATTGTGCCTGCTGGGACGTCTGTGCACCAGGGGTGAAAGGGCACGAGCCTGCAGGATGTGTCAGAGAGTGTCCCGGGGGCGACCCCGACTACACGGCGTCACCGGGCGCTGGGGCGCACCGACGTCGATCCGCAGTGATCGGTCGCGGGCCACCAACTCCCGCTCTTACGACTGTCGACGCCGTAACGCGCCGACGCAACGGCGAAGAGGACCAGCAGGGCGAGGACGATGAGGAGTGTCATGTCAATAGTGTGCGGCCATCTCACTCCTAAGTCCATCTGGTTTCTCTGGAGGATTCCCGTAAGATCTTCTGCATGATCGATATTCGACGTCTGGAGCTGCTACGTGAGTTCGCCCGCTGCGGAACCGTCGCGGCCACGGCCGAGGCCGTGTTCCTCACGCCGTCGGCGGTATCCCAACAACTCGCCGCATTGTCGCGGGAGGTCGGCACGCCGATGCTGGAACCGGACGGCCGCCGGGTCCGGCTGACCGAGGCCGCGGAGATGCTGCTGGCCCACGCCCATGAGATCTTCACCCACCTCGAGCACGCCGAGGCCGATCTGGCCGCCTTCCGGGGCGGTCGCTCGGGCACCGTGCGGCTCGGTGGGTTCCCCACCAGCATCCGCGCCGTGGCGGTGCCGGCCATCGGCATGGTGCGTGACCGCTGCGGCATCCAGGTGCGGGTCATCCAGGTGGCCGCCGAGGAGGCCGCGGACGCCTTGTTGTCGCGGTCGATCGACGTCGCCATGACCCTGGTACGTCCGGGTACCGCGGTCACCGGGCTGGACGCCCGACTCTCGTCCGAGCATCTCCTCGACGACGTCCTGGACCTGGTCCTGCCCGCGGACCACCCGTTGGCCGCCCAGCCGTCCGTCGACCTGACCACGCTGGCCGGGGCCGACTGGGTCGGCTTCACCGCCGGCTACTGCTGGAACATCACCGAGGCGGCCTGTGCACGCGCCGGGTTCAACCCGAGGGTGGTGCACGTGGCCGACGACGACAGCGCGGTGATGGCCCTGGTGGCCGCCGGCGCCGGGATCGCCACCGTACCCAGGCTGGCCCAGGCCCCGAAGTACATGGATCCGGTCGTCGTCCGCCCGGTGGCCGGCGAGCCACCGACCCGGCAGATCGCGCTGCAGTACCGCGCCGGAACCGCCTCCCAGCCGCACATCGCCCCGTTGCTGGCGACGTTGCGGGAGATCGCCGCCCGGCCCTCCGTGTTCCTGCACCTCGAGCCGAACACCGACGCGCGGTCGGCCTAGCGCTCGGCGGATCCGACCTGCGGCCCGTCGTCGCGTCACTCGAACACCCGCCGCCGAAGGCGCTGGGCGTACCGCAGGATCGGGATGAACGCGAACGCCATCGCTAGAACAACACTCCGAAGACGATCGGGAACGCGCGATCCCGGTGGGCGGTCAGGCCGCCGAGGAGCAGGAACAGGCCCAGGATCCCGACCACGACCGCCCCGACGATCACGACGAGCGGTTTGACCTTGGCCGCCGCCTTCGCGATAAAGGGGTCCGCGGGCAGTCGTTCCGTCCGGTCGACCTGCCGGGGGAGGTTCTCGTCGACCCAGGTCACCAGGTGTTTCCCCTGGGACCAGACCAGTGGATCCACCACCAGGACCATGCCGCTCTGGTCGAGGAGCACCCGTTCGCCGTCAGGTCGCCGCTCCACCACCGCAACGCTCGCGGCGGTCACGGTCCGCGGATCGGGCGCGAAGTGGGTGAGTCGGTGGTCGCCGACCACCATCCGCTGCTTGGCCGACATGCCTTCCTGCCTGGCTACCCGGCCCCCTGCGAACGTCCGGCCGGTAGCCGGGTCCGGCCGGTCGGTACCGCCGGCCGTCGGCAGGAACGCCCCCGGAGGGGGCGCCGGGCACAGCACCTGAAGGGTCGCGCACACGGCCCAGATCTGGGCGCGGAGCGATTCGGTGTCCGCCGCCAGTTCCGCCTCCCGCGGCATCCGGTAGCCGGCGCGGCTCCACAGCCGATCGTTCGCGGCCGTGACCGCCTCGTCGAACGGGGAACGCGGGTGGCGGGCCAGGTGGTCCATCGCCGCGACGATCTCCATCTCGTCCGGGCCCTGGCTTCGCAGCCGCTCGAGTTCGCCGAACACGGCGGCCAGCCGGTCGGGGTTGATGTCCGGGTCGACGGCCACCAGCCCGACATGGCGGACATCGGCGCCAACGGGACGGGTGACCCCCTCGACGCCCGAACGACCGGGCCCCGGTCCGGGAATGCTTCGCTCGATGCTGCTGAGGACGATCTGGCCCGCCAACTCGACGGTCGGGTTGCGGTCCTGCAACCAGGAAAGTCCGAAGCCCTTGCCGATCGGGATGAAGCCGGACGTCGCGACCTGGGTGCGGTCGGGTTCCGGCAGTGGGGTCACCGACGGGAGCTGCAGCGGCTCGGGATCGAACTCGGCGCTGAACTGGGCGGTGGTCTCCTGGCCGATGTGCGCCAGCCAGGCCCGGACGTCCGCCGGCGCGCACGTGGCGTATCCGTATCGGGTGGCGGCGGCGAGCCCGTAGCTGCGGTATCCCCAGCGGTTGCGGAGCAACACGCCGTCGGTTTCGCCGCCGGCCGCGATCTTGTGCGTGGCCACTCCGGCGGGACCGCTCGCCAGCCGGGCACTCATCGCATCGAGCAGGTGCTGCAGGTCGCGCGGCTCGCCCGCGGCGTAGACCGAGGTGGTGGTCGCATTGATCGCCCACGAGACGTCCATGGCGAGCCCGTCGAACAACCAGCCGAAAGCCATCTCGGTGATCCCGCGCCGGTACAGCGACTCGTGGGCCCACCCGACGCCGAAGACCAGACCGACAGCAGCCACCGCTGCACGGTAGCGCCCGAGCCTCAGAGCATGGCCTGCACCCGCTCGATGGTGTCGGCCTGGTCGGCGGTCTTGTCCGGTCGGTAGCGACGGACCCTGGCGAACCGCAGGGCCACCCCGCCCGGGTAGCGCCGCGACCGCTGGACGCCGTCCAGCCCGATCTCCACGACGATCTCCGGCCGGAGGTGCACGACGTAACCGTCCGTGCCCAGCGACATGGCCTGGAACGTCTCGGTCTGCCAGCGCAGCAACGCATCGGTCATGCCCTTGAAGGTCTTGCCCACCATGACGAACGAACCATCGGGCGCCCTGGCCCCGAGGTGGATGTTGGACAGGTAGCCGGACCGGCGCCCGTGTCCCCACTCGGCGGCCAGCACCACCAGGTCGAGGGTGTGCACCGGTTTGACCTTGCGCCACGTCGCGCCGCGCCGTCCGGCCTGATAGGTCGAGCCCAGCGGCTTTGATCATCACGCCCTCGTGTCCGGCGTCCAGCGCCGCGCCGGCGAACCGCTCGGCGTCGGTGGCGTCGGTCGGATCTGCGATGTCCAGGGTCGGCAGCCGCAGCGACGTGGGCACCGTTGCCGCCAGTGCCGACTTGCGGGCGGACAGCGGTTCGTCGATCAGCGACTGGCCCCCGACGGCGAGCAGATCGAAGAAGAACGGTCGCAGCTGTGCTCCGCTGCTCATCGAGTCCTGGAACTTCAGCGGGTTGCCGTCCGGGTCCAGGCCGAGGGCCTCCCCGTCCAGCACCAGGTCGTCGGCCGGGAGCGCGCGCACCGCGCCGACCACCTCGGGGACCCGGGCCGCGATCTCGTTGAGGGTGCGGGTGAAGACCCGCACCCGATCGCCGCGCCGGTGGACCTGGATCCGGGCGCCGTCGAGCTTCCATTCGACGCTGGCCGGGCCGGTCACGGTCAGGGCCGCGGCCACCGACGGCGCGGTGCCGGCAAGCATCGGCTGGACCCCGACCATGGTGGTGAGCCCGATGCCGGAAAGGTCGCCGCCGGCCAGGGCCAGCGACGCCGCTGTCCCCAGATCACCCAGCAACATCGCGGCCCGGCGCAGCTCGGCTGCCGGTCGACCCGCGGCCTTGGCCACCGCATCGGCGACGACGCCCGCGTTGGCACCCTGTCTGACCTCTCCGCCGAGCACCCTGATCAGGTGATCCCGCTCGGGCTCGGTGGCCAGCACGAGCAGCGCCCGGAGCCGGTCGGCCCGAGCGACCTGCGAGCCCGCTCCGTCCAGCGCGGCCAACTCGGTGAAGGCCCGGTCGACGTCCTCGAGGGTGAGGGACGGTGTCGCGGCCGATGGCGTCTCCGACCTGCCCACGGTGGCCCAGCCCACGCCGAGCCGGCCCTGTCGAGGCTCACCGATCAGCAGACCGATGGCGATCGGCACCTGGTCCGGCGGTGTTCGACGGAGGAGATCGGCCAGCGCGGCGATCTTGTCCAGGCGGCCGGGAGTCCCGGCCACGGTCCGCGAGGTGGCGACGAGGTCGGCGAGGGTCGCCGGCGCGGTGGTCCGGTCGTCGGCGGTCAGCGGTCCCTGGGCCATGTCGAGATGGTGCCAGGAGTCCCCGACACTCCCCCGGTTTCGACTTGCCCGGTCTCGGCTGGCCCGACTTCGGCCAGCGACTCGCGGATCACCGCGGACACCTGGTCCCGTCTCCAGCAGGAATCCGTCGTGACCGTAGGGCGAGGTGATGGTGATCAGCGGCCGGGCCGTCGGTGCGCACGCCAACTCCGGCCCTGCGCGGGCAGGAACAGCCGATCGCTGTCGACGACGGCTACGGTGAGCTCGGCCGCCGGACCGTGCTCAGCGCCGCGGCCACTCCCCCGCGCCCGCGGCCCAGATCGTGCGACATCATCGCCTCGGTGAGCACCACGTACGAGTTCGGGTCGAACCGCCGCCCGAGCTTCTCGCCGTGGTGGTCGAGGTACGACTGCACCGCGTATCGGCCGCCGTGGGCCGGGTCCTCGCCGGACTGGGGTTCCCGGCCGAACCGGCATCGAGTTCACCGGCGCTGCGGTAGGTGATGTGGGCGATCTGGCGGGCAACGGCCATGCCGGCCAACGGCGGGGCATCGTCGTAGTAGTCGCCACCGGCGTATCGCGGATCGGCGCGAATGGCAGCCAGTTGTGCTGCGCTCCATGCGATCTGGTCGGCACTGAAACGTCGCGCAGGTGGCGATGGCGATCGCCCGGCGCACCCGGTCGGGCTGCACCACCGCCCATTCGAGCGCGCGCATGCCGCCCATCGAGCCACCGATGGTCGCGGCGAACGACTCGATGCCCGAGACGGTCGGCCAGGGCGATCTCGGCGGCGACCTGGTCGCGCACGGTGAGTACGGGGGAATCTGGAGCCCCACGGCCGGCCGTCGGGGGCCGGCGTCGACGGTCCGGTGGTGCCGCGGCAGCCGCCGAGAACGTTGGCGGCCACGACGAAATAGTCGTCGTCCAACGGGGCGCCGGGCCCGATCAGTCCGTCCCACCAGCCGGGTGTCGGCTGGTCCGGACCGGCCGGCCCGACCACGTGCGAGTCGCCGGTCAGCGCGTGCAGCACCAGCACCGCGTTGTCCCGGTCGGCGTTCAGCCGTCCCCAGGTCTCGTACGCCACGACGACATTCGGCAGCGTCGACACCCGATTCCAGTGTCCAGGTCGCCGATGTCGGCGTACCGGCGGGCGGTTCCGCCGCGCCGGCCGTCGCGGCGGCGCAGCAGCCGGGCGGGGCAGTGCCGGACTGCGCACTGCCCCGCCGGACCGGCGATCCGCACCACGATCGGACTGTCAGGCGCCCTTGGCCGCGGTGAATCCGGCCTCGAGGTCGGCCAGGATGTCGTCGATGTGCTCGATCCCGACGGCGAGCCGGACCAGCCCGGGGGTGACGCCGGTGACCAGCTGCTCCTCCGGGGTCAGCTGGGAGTGGGTGGTGGACGCCGGGTGGATCACCAGGGACCGGACGTCACCGATGTTGGCGACCAGCGAGTGCAGCTCCAGCGCCGTCCACGAACCGCTTGCCCGCCTCGACGCCACCGGCGATCTCGAAGGCCAGCACGGCGCCCGGGCCCTTCGGGGTGTACTTCTGCGGCCAGGTGATGCCACTGACTGGACGGCAGGCCGGCGTAGGCCACCGACAGCACGTCGTCCCGACCCTCGCAGGAACTCGGCAACCGCCTGGGCGTTGGCGACGTGCCGGTCGAGGCGCAGCGACAGCGTCTCCAGCCCCTGCGCGAGCAGGAAGGCGTTGAACGGCGAGGCCGCCGGCCCGAGGTCGCGCAGCAGCTGCACGCGGGCCTTGAGGATGTACGCCAGGTTCGCGCCCAGGGCGAACCGACGCCGAGGTCGCGCGCGTAGACCAGCCCGTGGTAGCTCGGGTCCGGGTGTGTTGTAGTCGGGGAACCGGTCCGGATCGGCGGCGAAGTCGAACCGCCCGCCGTCGACGATCACGCCGCCGATCGCGGTGCCGTGGCCGCCGATGTACTTGGTCGCGGAGTGCACCACGATGTCCGCGCCGAAGGCCAGCGGCCGCAGCAGATACGGGGTGGCGATGGTGTTGTCGACGATCAGCGGCACGCCGACCTCGTGGGCGACCGCGGAAACCGCCTCGATGTCGAGCACGTCGGACTTCGGGTTGGAGATCGTCTCGCCGAAGAACGCCTTGGTGTTCGGCTTGGCCGCTGCCCGCCACGACTCCGGGATCGTCGGGGTCGGCCACGAAGTCGACGGTGATGCCCAGCTTGGGCAGCGTGTAGTGGAACAGGTTGTAGGTGCCGCCGTAGAGGCGCGGCGAGGACACGATCTGGTCGCCCACCTCGGCGAGGTTCAGGATCGCCAGCGTCTCGGCCGACTGCCCGGAGGCGACCAGCAGCGCGCCGACGCCACCCTCGAGGTCGGCGAGCCGGTTCTCCACGACTTCGGTGGTGGGGTTCCCGATCCGGGTGTAGATCGGGCCGAACTCTGCGAGGGCGAACCGGCGGCGGCCTGGGCGGTGTCGTTGAACACGTAGGACGTGGTCTGGTAGATCGGCAGCGCGCGGGCGCCGGTGGTGGGGTCGGGGGTCTGGCCGGCGTGGATCTGCCGGGTCTCGAAGGACCAGTTGGGGGTCATGCAATCTCCTTATGACGGGTGTGTTGTGCCGTCTGGCGGCACCGTGGATGGCTGCGGATCAGGTCCGCGGTGGCGGGCCGGCCGCACCGGCCGGCGTGAATCAGGTGACGGGCGTCAGTGACGACAACGTGGACAACACATGACCGGTTCTCCTGCTCGACCGAGAGGGCCCTGACGGGCCGCGCTTGCGGGCCGCACCCTTGCGGTCCGCCAGGTCATCACCCGGGGCACCCCACCGCGAGTGGAGGGTTGCCGCCCAGCAAGCCGGGGCTGACGCTGGAACTCATGACCTTGCATGCATGCTAACAAGCAGCCGCAATCTGCCGGAAGCCTGGCGGATACGAGTGGGTGACCCGTTTCTGCGTTGCGAGCGAGGGCCGCCTCGACGGCCTTGATCGGCTCTTCGACCCGCTGTCGGTGGCCGGGTGCACACCCCTTGCCGGTTGCCGATGAAACTCTCCAGGTCGGGTCGATGGGCCGGTCGGGTGAAACGTGTTGCAGCTGTCCACAGCTATTGAATCAAACACACGTCCATGCCAAAATAGGAGCCGGGGGAAGGGGGGATCCAGGCGATGAGCACCGCAGCCGACCACGACCAGCCGTACGACGCGGCGGCGGCGAGGACGACCGCCGGTACCCCGACGACGATCAGCCCTGCCAGGAATGGGACCGCGAGTACTGCTCCCACGACCGTGACTGCGGCTGCGGGTCCGGGCCGCCGGCCGGCTCGACCCCGGGGTGGCCGAGTTGTTGGACGGTCCGGCGGTGGACGCGATGTTCGGGCTGGGCATCATCCGGGACGTGCCCGGCCGAACAGCTGCCCGCCGGCGGTGATGATGCAGGCCGTGCTGGGCGCGCAGCGCCTGCGCCAGCTGGGCCAGAGCGCAGGCGATGTACGGTGGACGGCGGCGTTGGCCCGGCCCGGCGTGGCCGTACCCGTGACGGACCTGTTGGACTCGCATCGCGCACCGCGACGATGAAGCAGGTCCCGGCCGGCCCGATTCCGCCGCGACCTGGCGGACCGGGCCGCGGCCGGTACCGAGGTGATCGGCGACCCGGCGTGGGATGCGTTGCTCGCGTCGGAGGCGGCCGGTCTGGCCGAACCGGAGTTGTCGGCGGCGTGGCATGGTCGCGCCGATCACCGCCCGCCGCCGGATCGCCGACGCGCAGGAATTGGTGGACGAGTTGCCCGACACCTTCCAGGCCCTGGAAGACGGACGGATCGAGGAGATCCGGGCCCGGATCATCGCCGAGACCACCGCGGTGCTCGACCCGCAGCTGCGGCGGCGGGCCGAGGCGGTGATCCTGGACCGGGCGAAGCGGGGCATGTCCCCGGGCGATCTGCGGCGCCTGGCGTCCACGGTCGTCGCCGATCTGGACCCCGACGCCGCCGGCAAACGCGCCGAGCAGGCCCGCGCCCGCCGCGGCACCGGTGTGCGCAACCTCGACGATGACCTGGGCCGGTTCACCGCCGACCTGGCCGTCGAGGACGCCGCCCTGACCGAAGCCGTGCTCGACCTGCTGGCCCACAGCCATCCCCACCGCAAGCCCGCCACGGCCGCGGCATCTCCCAACTACGCGCCGACATCTTCGCCGACCTGTTCACCGCAACTCGCCGACACCGGCCTCATCGACCTCCGCGGCCTCAACCCCCACATCGACCCCACCGCAACCAGCCGACACCGACACCGACGCCGACACCGGTCCGAGCCCGACCGGTCCGACCGCCGGCCGAGACGGCCGAGGCCGGATGAGGAGCCGACGTCCGCCGCCGGAACCCGCGACCGAGGCCGACACCGACACCGAGCGGGACGCGACGCAGACAACCGCCGGCAACACGGAACCTGACCCGTCCGGACCAGGTCCTTCCGACCCGGCCGCGGCCGGGTCGGTCAAGGCCGACACCGGGCCGATCCGACCGGTTCCACATCCTGATCGGACCCAACCGCTGCAAGTACCCAATCCCCCCGAACCCAACCCCGGCCGGGCAGCGGGTGCCGAGCCCGACCCCGATGGATCTCCGCCGACCGCGGCCCAGTTGCTCGACGCGGCTCCGCAGCAGCGACTGGAAATCCCGCCTCGACCCGAACGGTCAGCGGCGGGGTGGGCTGCTGTCCCTGGTCCGGCTACCCGCCGGGCTGCGGGTCAACCTGGACGTCACCGTCGCGCTGTCCACCCTGGCCGGCTGCGACGACCTGTCCGCCCGCCTCACCGGACTCGGCGTGATCACCGCCGACACCGCCCGCGCCCTGACCACAGCGGCCGGCACCGTCCGCATCCTGGTCACCCACAACCCACCCGACCCGCCACCAACCGATCACCACCGACGGACCGCCCGGAACCCCCGGCCCCGGCCCGGCCCGGCGGAACCACGGCGGCCTCCACCACCACTCACCCGACTGCGGCACCGTCCTGGACTTCGGCCGCACCACCTACCGGCCACCCGCCACCGTCCTCGACCGCGTCAACACCCGAGACCAACGCTGCCGCTTCCCCGGCTGTCCCATGGCCGCCGAACGCTGCGACCACGACCACCGCACCACCTGGGACACCGGCGGCGCCACCTGCCCCTGCAACCTCGACACCCTGTGCCGCTTCCACCACCGCACCAAAACGTTCACCACCTGGACCGCCGTCCGCGACCACCAAACCAACACCCTGACCTGGACCAGCCCCCTCGGCCGCGTCCACGCCGACCGACCAACACCCGACCTCCCCACCGGCACACCACTGAACCTGGACCGGCCGCCGGCGGACCCATCGACGGCCACGCCACACGCCGACGCAGCCGGTATCTCCGACGCGTGCGAGCATGTTGACAATCTGGATCCGGACCGCGACCCCGAAGCTCCGCCCTTTTGAGCTCGGAGCGCCTTGGCCCGGCGACACCATCTTGCCGCCGTCAAGAGCACTCGATCCTCGAAGCGTGTACGCCCGGGACGTGCGCGCTGCTTAGCGGTGGCCGCAACCCGGTCACCAGTCGAGTGTGTGCGGCAGCGAGCCGCGCTGGATGGACCGGGACCGATGCGCAAGGAGATCCGCCATGAGCGCCAGTGACGACCAGCACGACTCCCCCGACCCGCAGTCCCGAGCACCAGCAGCCCGACGCCGACGGGTGAGCGGCTCGGCCACCCAGGGTTGACCGAGGACATGCGGGACCAGCCGGATCACGGCGAGGACTCCTACCGCGGGTCCGGCAAGCTCACCGACCGTCGTGCGGTGGTCACCGGCGGCGACTCCGGTATCGGCCGCGCGGTCGCCCTGGCATTCGCCCGCGAGGGTGCCGACGTCCTCATCAGCTACTTGCCCGAGGAGCAGCCGGACGCCGACGAGACCGTTCGGCTCATCGAACAGGCCGGCCGGCGAGCCGTCACCGTGCCCGGCGACATTCGCGACGAAGAGCAATGCCGGCGGATCGTCGACAGTGCGGTCGCCGAGTTCGGCGGCATCGACATCCTGGTCAACAATGCCGCCTATCAGATGGCCCAGGATGGCGGCATCGCCGACATCTCGACCGACCAGTTCGACCGCGTCCTCAAGACGAATCTGTACGCAATGTTCTGGCTGTGCCAGAAGGCGATCCCGCACATGCCGCCCGGCTCGTCGATCATCAACACCTCGAGCGTGCAGGCCTACCAACCCTCCCCGCAGCTGCTCGACTACGCAACCACCAAGGCCGGTATCGCCAACTTCACCAAAGGCCTGGCCCAGGAACTCGCCGAGAAGGGCATCCGGGTCAATGCGGTGGCACCGGGCCCGATCTGGACCCCGCTCATCCCGGCGACCATGCCGGAGAAGAACGTCGCCGAGCATGGCGAGAAGAGCCCGCTCGGCCGGGCCGGACAGCCGGCCGAGGTGGCCCCGGCCTACGTGTTCTTCGCCTCCGGCGAGTCCAGCTACATCACTGCCGAGATCCTCGCGGTCACCGGCGGCCAACCGATCTCGTGAGCGAGGCTTGCCGAGTGAACCATGGGCGCTTCACGGCACAACCCGACCCGCGCGACGGCGAGGGGAGGGCCGGGTCGTGAGCGAGATCCGGATCGGCACCTCCGGCTGGAGTTACGACCACTGGGACGGCGTGCTGTACCCGCCCGGCACGAACCCGCGCGACCGGCTCGCCCGCTACGTCGAGGCATTCGACACCGTCGAACTCAACGCCAGCTTCTACCGGTGGCCGCCGAATGCCACGTTCGCGTCCTGGCGCCGGCGGCTCCCACCCGGATTCCTGATGACGGTGAAGGCGCCCCGTGGACTCACCCATGCGAAACGGCTCTACGGCCCGGAAACCTGGATCGAACGCATCACCGCCGGGCTGCACGAACTGGCCGACCGGCGCGGCATCTTCCTGGTTCAGCTGGCGCCCCAGCAGGCCCGCGATGACGACCGGCTGGCCTGGTTCCTCGATCAGCTGCCCGGCTGGGTGCGCCCGGCGGTGGAGTTCCGTCACGAATCCTGGCTCCATGAAGACGTTTTCGCGCTCTTGGAGCGACACGGCGCCGCCTACTGCGTGATGAGCGGGGCGCGGTTGCCCTGCATCCTGCGGGTCACCGCCGACTTCGCCTACGTGCGGCTGCACGGACCGGACACCGAGCATCTCTACGGCGGGTCGTACTCGACCGCCGATCTGCGATGGTGGGCCGACCGGATCCGGGAGTGGGCCGACGACGGCGTCGACGTCTTCGCCTACTTCAACAACGACGGCGGCGGCAATGCCGTGCGCAATGCCGCGGAACTGCGGGGCTTGCTGGCCGGCTGAACGCGTGCCGCTGGCGATCGCAACCGCGCGGTCAGGACGTCGGAGCAGTCCGTCGCGCCGCAGTCGCCCGCTCGGGCGCATCGACGTCGGGCACCGGCACGATCACCACCGGACAGGATGAGCCGCGGACGACCGTGGCACTCACCGATCGCGGCAGCAGGTCCTTGACCGCCGGGTGCCGGCCGCGGCCGACCACGAGCATGTCTGCGGCCGCCGAACGCTCGACCAGAACGCGGCCGGCGGGACCCTGCACGCTCATCGGAATCAGCTCGGGCGCATTCTCGGTTGTACGGGCGACGGCCGCACACTCGTTGGCCACGAAGCATTCCGACGCCGAACGCAGTTCGTGGGCGCTGGTGAACATGTTGCCGGGCAGCGGCACGCTGTCCCAGGCATGAACGACCTCGAGCACACAACCCCTGGCCTGCGCTTCGCGTACCGCCCAGTCGAGCGCCAGCAGGGCGCCGATGGAACTGTCGATGCCGACCACGATCCGCCTGGGTCCGCCGTTCCGTGCCAGTGCCGTTCATGCTGTCCTCCAGTCGTCGCCATCTACTGCTCGTCCTCCACGGTAGGCAGCTCCAGCACGTCCCAGGTCAGTGTCGAACTCCCAACACCGGCAGGGCCTTTGGTCCTTGCGTCGGCAGACGAGGCTCGCGATGCGGCATGATCGAGGTGCGCGCGTCCCCGCCGGGCCGTGCTTCGAGTGGGACGGAGAGTTGATGGCTACGGTCTTCCTGGTCGACGACCACGAGATCGTCCGCCGTGGGGTCGCGGATCTTCTCGAGACCGACCCCGATCTCCAGGTTGTCGGCGAGGCCGGCACGGTGGCCGAGGCGTTGGTCACCATCCCGCGGGCGAAGCCGGATGTCGCCGTCCTGGACGTCCGCCTTCCCGACGGCAACGGTGTCGAACTCTGCCGCGATCTTCGGTCGGCGATGCCCGAACTGCGCTGCCTGATGCTCACGTCCTACACCGACGACGACGCCCTGATGGGCGCCATCATGGCCGGGGCCGCCGGCTTCGTCGGCAAGCAGATCGTCGGTACCGACCTGCTCAACGCCGTGCGGACGGTGGCGGGCGGCGGCTCCCTGCTCGACCCGCGCGCGTCGGCCGCGCTGATGGAACGGCTACGGCGGCAACGATGAGGTAGGCGACCCGCTGCACGACCTGACCGACCAGGAACGCGCGGTGTTCAACCTGATCGGCGAGGGCCTGACCAACCGGCAGATCGGCGAGCGGCTGTTCCTGGCCGAGAAGACGGTGAAGAACTACGTCTCGCACCTGCTCGCGAAGCTGAGCATGCAGCGGCGCACCCAGGCCGCCGTCTTGTCCGCGCAACTCCGGGAGCACAAGCTCGACGACGACCCGTTCCGGCCGTAGTCGGGGCGCTCAGCTCAGCGGAACCGACCAACGGACGACCGCGCCACCGGACGGGCCGTGGTCGATCACCAACGTGCCGCGCAGTCGCTCGGCCCGCCGCGCCAGGTTGAGCAGACCGCTGCGTCGACCACTCTCCGGTATCCCCCGGCCGTCATCGCGAACCTCGATCGTGAACCGATCGTCGGCGGTCAGCGTGACGTTCAGCTCGAACGCCCCCGAGTGTTTCACCGCGTTGCTGACCAGCTCGCGCACCACGGCCTCGACCTGATCTGCGAGCTCCGGATCGGCGACCGAGTCAACCGTCCCCACGTACCGCAGGGACGGCCGCAGCGGCGTCGGGTCGGTCTCCTCGCGCACGATCTCGGACACCCGACGGCGCAGGCTTCGCCCACCGACAGCGGCCGACCTGAGGTCGAAGATCGACGTGCGCAGGTCTGCGATCGCATCGTCGATCTGCCGGACGGCGGTCTCCACCCGATCCCTGACTCGCGTCCGTGCGGCATCCTCGCCATCGTCGCCTGCAGCGACAGGCCGGTGGCGAACAGTCGCTGGATCACTCGGTCGTGCAGATCGCCGGCGATCCGCTCCCGCTCCTCGAGCAGGTCGACCATCCGCTGCGCCCGTTGCCGGTCGGACAACTCGGCGGCCAGCCGGATCAGCTGCCCGAAGGTGACCAGCAGGGGAATGTCGGCAGGCCCGAGCGGACGCCGACCCGGCCGCCGCGCGCAGAGCAGCCAGCCGGATGCGTGCGCCAGGTCCAGCGGTATCGCGATCGCCCCCAGACCATCGGCGACGTCGATCCAGGTTCCCTCGACCGCGTCGGCGAGCGACGGGATCACCACCGGGCTGCCACCGGCCAGCGCGCCGATGACCCGGCTGTCCATCAGCCGGCCGGCGGCGCCCTGCCACGCCGCTGCGCGCGCACCGGCGACTGCACGCGAGTTCGCTCCTGCCGGGTCGTCCGGGACGCCGATGAGCACCGCGACCAGGTCGGCCCTGGTCACTTCGGCCAGCCGCTGACAGATCAGCGTGAGCACGTCGGCGACCTGGCCTCTGCCCGAGCATGGCCAGCTGGATCTCCGAGGTCGCTTCCAGCCAGCCTGCCACGCAGCTGACCTCCTGATAGGTGCGCGCGTTTCCGATCGCGGCACCGGCGGCCACCGCAAGCGTCTGCAGCACCACTTCGTCGTCGGCGGTGAACGGGTCGCCGCTGCGCTTCTCGGACAGATACAGGTTCCCGAACACCTCGGTGCCGATCCGGACCGGCGCCCCGAGGAACGTGCGCATCGGCGGATGATGCGGCGGAAAGCCCACCGACGCCGGGTGGTCGTGGATGTCGGCGAGCCGAATCACCTGCGGGTCGTCGATGAGCAGACCGAGCAGCCCGCGACCGTGCGGGAGCTCGCCGATCTCCGCTGCGAGCTGGGCATCGACGCCGGTGTGGATGAACTCGGCCAGCTCCGGTCCGTCGCCCAGCACACCGAGGGCAACGTAGCGGGCGTCGAGCAGATCGGCAGGCCGCCTGCACGATGCGCTCGAGGGTCGGCCGCAACTCCAAGCCGGACGACACGATCAGGAAGGCCTCGAGCAGACGGGCGAGTTGGTCGCGGTCCGTCGGGAGCCGATCCGATGGTCGGAGTCGTTCGGCGTCGACATCGGACGGTCACCTCCTTCCTGCGTGCGCGAGCAGGCTATCGGAGAAGAGACTTTGGTCCGTGGCCGAAGCGCCCGTGCTGCGGGACGGTGGGTCGATCGACCCACTGCGGGAGGTGCAACCAGCATGCAGACCCTCGGCCTCGATCCTGAGCAGACCTGACGGTGCTCGCCGCCGCGGGCAGGGCGCCGTCGGTGCACAACGCTCAGCCCTGGAAGTTCGCGCTGTTCGACGACCGCGTCGAGGTGTACGCGGACGTTGCCCGGCGATTGCCGGCGGCCGATCCGGACGACAGAGAGCTGCGGCTGGGTATCGGGGCGGCGCTGTACAACCTGCGGTTGGCGCTGCTCGACCGCGGAATTCGTCCCTTGGTGACGATCCGCCCGTGGGAACACCCGGGCGCCGAGGCGGTGGTGCGCTCCGGCGGAATCGGCAGCCTCGACGACGTGACCCGTCCGCAGTTCCGGAACATCGTCGAACGCCGGACGAACCGCCGCCCGTTCGCCGACGCACCCATCCCGACCGACCATCGACATCGGCTGACCCGGGTCGCCGAGGCGGAAGGCTCCTGGTTGGAGGTGATCGACAATCCGGTCCAGCAGTCCCGGATCCAGCGGCTGCTCACCGAAGCCCACTCGATACAACTGCGTGACGAGGCCTATCGCGCCGAGTTCGCGTTGTGGACCGGGCGTCCCGCCGCTGAACCGGATGGTGTGCCCGTGACCTCGTCCGGTCCCGCACCCGAGCAACAGGACCGGTATGTGCTTGCGGGACTTCGGCGGTGGACAGGCCCGGCAGCGGTGGCCCGGCCGGGACTTCGAACGGGAGCCTTTGCTCGCGGTGCTCGCCACCCACACCGACGGCGAGTACGCGCAGCTGCGGGCCGGGCAAGCCATGGAGGCGGTGCTGCTCACCGCCACGTCTCTCGGCCTGGCCGCCTCGTTCTTGTCGCAGGTGATCGAGGTCGAGACCTGTCGCAACGAGCTCCGTCGGGTGTTGGGTGCTGCCTTGCATCCGCAGACAGTGCTGCGTCTGGGATTCGGCTCGCCGGTGCCGGCTACCCCGCGGCGTGATCCGGCGGAATTGGTGGTGCATGAGCTGACCGAGAAGTAGCCCGGCAACACAGAGGGCCGGTCCGCATCGGACCGGCCCTTCGTCCTGTCCCGGTGCGTTGCTGCTGCGCCGGGTCAGGCCCTCACTTCAACCAGGGGTTGCGCTGCACGAACGACAGGCTGCTCCACCAGCTGCCCAGACCGAAGTACCGGCCCGCACTGTAAGCGGCGACTACGATCAGCACGAGGCCGTAGATGATGTGGTAGTCGACGATCGGGTTGGACGAACCGGCGGCCAGCGGCCACTCGGCCAGCCACATCATCAGCATCATGAACGAACCGACGACCGCAGAGATCCGCAGGCCGGCACCGGCGATTACGGCGACACCGACGCCGAGCAAGCCGAGCATGAAGAGCGTGTCGGTGAGCCAGTTTCCGGCGATCGCGTTGAAGAAGCCCTTGAGCGGTCCGGCCTCGAGGTGGGACAGGAAGCCGTTCGTCGGCGACCCGCCGTTGATCCAGGCCCGGTCGGTCGGGGTGGAGTAGCCCAGCCCGAAGGTCTTGTCCAGGAAGGCCCAGAGAAAGATGAAACCCGTGGCGATGCGCAGCGCCGCGAACGCGACCGGACCGACCCTTCCGACCTTTTCCGGGATGCCGACGGTCGGCTGGCTGGTCCTGTTCATAACCGTGGTGCGGGGTGCTCCGGTGGTTGTCATGATCTCCTCCTAGGGTGATCCAGCAACTCCTTGCTGCTGCTGAGATCAATTCCACGCCGATGCGGGACGCCATGGCAGAGACCTTCGGCCCAGATCGGTCGGGCCCTCCGTCGCGACTTTGTCGTGGCCACGCCGAACCGGATCAGATGCCGGCTTCGAGTTCGTCGCTGATCCGGCGCGCGATCTCCAGCGATGCAGTCGCCGCCGGGGACGGGGCGTTGAGCACGTGCACTTGACGGATGGCCCGCTCCAGATAGAAGTCGTCGACCAAGCTCCCGTCGCGATGCAACGCCTGGGCCCGGACGCCGGCGGCGCTGGGCACCAAACAGCCGTCGGGCAGCGCCGGCACCAACGCGCGCAGGCTCGCCAGGAACCGCTGCGGTGAACGCGACCGCCGGACTTCCTGGTAACCCGTCCGCCAATACCTGCGACCGAGTCGCCACAGTCCCGGCCACCGCAGGCTGTCGGCTACGTCCCGCCGGTCGAAATCTCGCCAGGTGTAGCCCTCCCGCGCCAGGGCGAGCACGGCATTGGGTCCGGCGTGCACGCCGCCGCCGATCATCTTCGTCAGGTGCACACCCAGGAACGGCAAGGTCGGATCGGGCACCGGATAGATGAGACTGCGCACGAAATGCTCGGCCGTACCGGCCAATTCGTAGTACTCCCCCCGGAACGGGATGATCCGCACGGCGGGTTCAAGGCCGGCCAGCCGAGCGAGACGGTCGGCGTGCAGTCCGGCACAGTTGATGAACTGGTCGGCGAATACCTCGGCCGTCACCGTTGTGATCACCACCTGATCGAAACTACCGTTGATTCCGACGATCTCGGAGTCAAAGACGATCTCGCCGCCCCGCTCGCGGATCTGTTCGGCCAGCACCGAGCACACGCCGCGATAGTCGACGATGCCAGTACTTGCCACGTGCAGGGCGGCGACACACTCGACGTGGGGCTCGTACTCCGCGGCCTGGTCGGGCGAGATCAACGTGACTGGAACGCCGTTCGCGCGACCGCGGTCGAGCAGCGTGAGGAGCGCGGGGACCTGCCGGGACTCCGTGGCCACGACCAATTTGCCGCAGATGTCGACCTTGATCCCGTGTTCCTCGGCGAACGCGCGCATGGAGTGGGCACCGGCGGTGCCCAGGGTGGCCTTCAGGCTGCCGGGCTTGTAGTAGAGGCCGGAGTGGATGACCCCGGAGTTGCGGCCGGTCTGGTGGCGGGCAATGCCGCCCTCTTTTTCCAGGACGGTGACCCGGTGGCCGCGACGGGCGAGTTCGGCGCCGGTAGCCAGCCCGACGATGCCGGCGCCCGCTACCACGACGTGTGCGGGACGGGTCACGGCGTGCTCCAGGTGGTCGGGCTGACGACCGAGCCTATCCCGGGCGGTCAGATCTCCTGTGCCTGCACGGTCATCTGGTTCAGCCGCGGCCCGCCGAATGTGGTCGCCATCGCCACGTCCGAGGCATCACGGCCGCGCCCGATCAACACGCGTCCCTTCCGGGGCCGGTTGTTCCGCGGGTCGAAGGTCCACCAGCGGTCGCCCAGCCAGACCTCCATCCAGGCGGCGAAGTCCATGGGCGCCGGGTCGACCGGAGCGTCCATGTCAGGGAGGTAGCCGAACACATATCTGGCCGGGATGTTCAGGGCGCGGCAGAAGGTGATGGCCAGGTGGGTGAAGTCGCGGCAGACGCCGAGCCGACTGCTGTTGACATCGGCCGCCGTGGACAGCGCGTTCGATGCACCGTACTGGAAGGTCAGGTGGGTATTCACGTACTCGCAGATCGCCTGCACCCGCCGGTATCCGGGCGGCTGGGCGCCGAACAACGACCACGACTCGTCGGCCAACACGTCCGGCAGGCAGTAGCGGCTCGGCAGGGTGTAGATCAACGTGTCGTCCGGTAACTGCTCCGCGGCGATCTCGGGGGCGGATTCGTCGACATCCTCGGTGGCATCAGGGACCTCGACGTCAGCGGTGTAACGCAGCGTCGACCAGCCGGCGGGAAGCACCACCCGCGTGCACGGATTGCCATACAGGTCACGGTAGGAACGCAGGGACAGGTCCGGAGTCGAGAGCCAAGACTCGGACCGTCTGGCCACCGATCGGGAGTCCCCCGGGGTCACCTGGAACACGGCCGGGGTCCGCACGGCGGCCTCGTAGGTGAACTCGCACCCAACGGCCAACCGTCGCGTCTTCATCAGCCCACCATGCCAGACCTCGGACCTGCTTGTGCCGGCACAGCGCCGGCCGTCCACCGAGATCGTGGGCCGCCGCTGGGCCCACCTCGGCACCCGGTGCCGGCGGGTCAACGGTCATGGTCTCGGCCGCTCGCGCCGACAGCAGCTCAGCGCCCGAGCTGGGAGGCCACCAGGTCCACGTCGTCCTGCGTGTTGTACAGGTGGAAGGCGAACCGTGCCCTACCGTCCCGGACGGCGAAGCGCACGTTGGCCGTCTGCAGCCGATCCAATTCCGCCGCTGTGACATCGACGCTGACGATGGCCGAACCGCGCGCCGGCAGCCCCAGCGCGTCCAGGAGGTGGTCGCCGAGTTCGACGTTGTGCGCGCCGATGGCGGCCGGCCCGACATCGGCCAGGATCCTCAGGGCCGGCGCCGCGCCGACCCAGCAGTGCCACGCCGGTGAGATGTCGAATCGCCGCGCCGTGTCGGCCAGCCGCAACGGCATGCCGTAGTAGGCGGAATGGATGGTCGGCCCGGCGAACCAGCCCGCGGCCAGCGGCAGCAGCCGGTCCGCGAAATCCGGGTGGCGATCGGCCAAGTCGTCGGCAAACCACTGGAATGCAGTCCCGCGCGGACTGCACAGCCACTTGTAGGCGGCCGCCACGCCGATGTCGATCCCGTCGTTGTCCAGATCGACCCAGGAGGCGGCATGGGTGGCATCCGCGACCACCACGGCACCGACCGCTCGCGCCCGATCGACGATCGCCGGGAGGCCGGCGATCTCACCGGTCGCGGACTGCACCGGGGCCAGCGCGACGAGATCGGTGTCCGGACCGATGGCATCGGCCAGCTGCGCCAGCGGGGCGGTTCGTACCGTCACGCCGCGCCTTTCGTGGACCGCGAAGGGAAACACCGCCGAGGTGAACTCCAACTCGGGGACCAGCACCACACCGCCGTCGGGAACGGCCGCGGCCACCGGCGCCAGCAGTTGGGAGACCGCCACGCCGGTGGCGATGCGGTCGGGGTGCACCCCGATGATCCGGCCGAACTCGCGCCGGGCGTCCTCGACCGAGACGGTCCACACCGGCCAGTCGACCTCGCCGCGCCGCCATTGGTCCTCCGCGTGGCGCAGCGCCTCGAACGCCGGCCGGGGTGGCAGCCCATAGTTGCCTGTGTTCAGGAAACCGGGCTGCCGGTCCCACAGCTGCACAGCGTCGGCCAAGGTCAGTGTCATGCCTTTGATTCAAGCTCATGTCCGGCCGCTGGCCCCCGCCGCGCCTCGCCGGGGTGTGGCAGGGTGGCGGCCGGGCTGGACCGCCTCCCTGTTCCTGCTCGTGGTGCTGGCCCCGGCCCAGATTCTCGTTGCCCTGCGACCCGGCGCGGCACGTCCCGACCTTGCCCTGGCCCGGTAGGCGACAGCCACACTGTGGACGTGGGGGCGAGCACCGTCACCCGCGGTCGGGCCACCCGTCCAGCTCGCGCTGCCACAGCCATTCGACGACCCGGTCGAGCTCGCGCTCCAGGTGGGTCACGGGGCAGGGGGCGAGCGCGGCGACCGCATCCTGTATCGACGATCGTGCTCTCCGGCTGGGACGTCATGCGCTGATCGGCGAAGACCATCCCGGCCGGCACCCCTGCGTACGACAAGCCTGGGCCTGATGGGCTCCGCATGGCGACCGTAGGTAGGTTGCGTGCACCCACTCACCGGATCACGCCGGCGATGCGGCGGTGGATCAGGGTCGAGCAGTCCAATATGTCTTCACGGCTTTCGCCAAGAACGCGGCGGAGGCCGCGATATCGGCCATGCCGTTCGCTCCCTGCCGCTCCCCGTCCTCGATCGAGATCCAGCCGTGGAAACCGTGCGCGCACAGGCGCTGCAAGATGGCCGGGTAATCGTTGAGTCCCTGCCCGGTGACGCCGTGGACGAGTCCTGTCGGATACCCCAGCCCTCGATGTGCCTCGATGTCGGCCACCGAATAGCCGGGCGCAAGCGAGCGATCGCTGGCGTGCATCGTCACCACCCTGTCGACGATCCGATCGAGGAGTTCGACCGGGTCGTCGCCGGCCACCAGTGCATTCGACGGGTCGAAATTCACTCCGAACCACGGCGAGTCGATGCGGTCGATGATTTCGAGAAACACGGACGACCGCTGGGCGAATTCGGGGTAGGTCCACAGCCCGTCCTTGTAGTGGTTCTCCATCACCACGTGCACCGCGCGCTCGCCGGCATGGCGTAACACCTCCTTTATCCCGGCCACCGCCCGATCGACGGCCGGACCGTGCTGGACCCCCGGCCACCGCTGACCGGACAGAACCCGAACGCTGCGCCACTCGCGACCCCGGCCGAGTTCCGTCATCACATCGACACATTCGCGCATGTGACGCACCGCTCGCTCCCAAGCCCCCGGCCGGGGGTCGACGAAATCCGGTGACGAACACATCATCGGAAGCTCCAGGCCGGCGTCGTCAGCGACCCGGCGCAGCCCCCGGAGATAGTCGACGTCGCTGGACGCAAGGAACTTCGGGTAGAGCTCGACGCCCTCGATCCCCAGCCCGGACGCTGCGGGAATCCAGTCCTCGATCGTCAGCGACTCCCGGGCGACCAACTGGTCGAAGTAGCCCTTCGGGAAGGCGCCGATCCGCGGAACGTTCATGGCCGGATCAAATCACCTCGCAACATCGGCGGCGCGATGTGCGTCCAGAGGTCAGGAAGCCTTGGTCCCTGGCCGATGAATCTCATTGGTGCCGATGGTCAGATGGGAAAGACAAGGGCCGCCGAGTCGCGTTGATCGTCGGCCATCACGTGCCGACTGCGCCCGAGCACTGACGACGCACTGATCGACGACAATCAAGGGGGACGACGTGGCCGCTACCTACACATTCGACGTGTTTTCCAGCCTCGACGGCTTCGGAGCCGCCAGCGCCAACTGGTCAGGTTATTGGGGTAAGCAGGGCCCAGAATTGCTCGCCCGCCGCCTTGCCCTCTACCAGGTGGAGCAACGAATGGTGTTCGGGGCCAACACCTACCGAGATTTCGAGGGCATGCTGGCGTCAAGCACCGAGGACTCCGATGTACGTGACCCCTGGGTCACCCGGATGTGGAACATGCCGGCAACAGTGGTATCCAGGACCCTCACCGAACCCCTCGATTGGCCGAACGCGACCGTCGTCGGCGGAGACGCCGTCGACATCGTCGCCCGGCTCAAGGAGGATTCCACGGTGCCGTTGCGTTCGCACGGCAGCCTGTCGCTGAACCGGGCGCTGATGGCCGCCGGCCTCGTCGATCACGTGCAGGTGACACTGTTCCCGGTCATCACCGGACAGACCGGGATAAGCCCGATTTTCGCTGGTGCGGCGGACTTCGATCTGGAACTGGTCGAACACCGGACACTGGATGGCCGGACCCAGGAGCTCCTCTACCGGCCCACCCTGCATTGATCCCACGCACCCGAACGGCCCGACCGCTAGGTTTGACCCACCAGGACATCCAACCGTGGAACCTGCATCGAGCCCACCATTTCCGCGCGGTCCTCGACGGCTGTGTCGAAGGGGCGGAACGCAATCCCCGGCGGGTCCGAGCTGGTTCGGCTACGCGATCGCGGCTGGCTGGTGCACACGCGATGGCCTTGCTCAGCGCAACGGAATCGGGCCGTCCTCCAGGTTCAGCAACGGACCCGTAAGCTGCTCGCCGGGCCTCACCTCAACGAGACAGCTGTAGTTCACCAGGGTCACTGTGGAGTTCTGGTCGCTCAGGTAACTACCGCTCAGGACCACCCGGATGAGCAACACACCGCCGGCCGTCGGGTCCACCTTGCCGGTCATCCGAGAGACCAGCTGGAGACAGCTGCCGTGGAGGGACGACGCGCTGGTCATCGTTGGGTCGAGGTCCCCGACACTGCCGAACTCCTCGACCGCGTGCGGGGTTCGGCAGGACACCGGCGGCCACTCGCGCTTCTGCATCGTCCGCCAGCAGGTGGCCGCCTCCGGCGGGTAGCCGAACGTGGTGTTCACCGCGGCAAGCGTGCCGGTGTACGACGGCCCGCTGGAGGTGCTGTTGCTGAAGATTCGCACCACGCAGGCGGTCCAGTCCGCGCCGAACCTGCGGGCGAGCGCGTTGGGCTGGACGACTTGCATTCCGATGCTTGGGGACGGGTACCAGGTCGTAGGGTGGGTCCGCGGATCTGCCGCGGTGGATGGCAGTCCGAGGAACGCCGATCCGACCCGAACGCAGGTGCCCTCGGGCGTGACGGGGTCATCGCCCCGGTCGGTGTTCATGGACGCCAGATAGTTGTTCAGGGAGCCGGGCATCACGGCCACCACCTCCCCGAATTTCCGCTGGCCGCACGGGGCGACTTCGGACATCTCGGGCGGTTGTTGCCAGTCCGGCAACGGTTCGAGCACGCAGTCGCCGACCTTGGGTGCCTCGGTCAAGGACGCTGGGGTCGCGCTGCCTGCGACCAGCTTCTGGTGGCGCGCCCCGAGCACGATGGCCCCGACCACCGCAAGGACCAGTAACGCGATTCCCATGAGTCGCCGGTCCATCGAAGAACGGTAGCGCCGGATCCACGTACAGCCAGGGCATCGGGGATACATCGGGATCAGCTGGCCGACTCAGCGACCGGGATACCTTCGGGATAGCAGACCTCCGCCCGGTCCCTGGTGAGGTCCATGTTCCAGATCAGGTCGGCGAGTTGGTCCGCGTCGACCGTCGGCCCCCAGTTCCGTGCGGCTCCGTCGGGTGTCGTCGTCCAGGCGTGGACGTCACTGTCCTCGATGATGGCGCCGACGTAAGGCATGCCGAGATGATCCCCTTCTCACTCATCTCGGCGTGCAGCGGCTGCAAGCAGTTGCGCTGCGGCCTGCGCCTGGGCGACAGCCCGCCCGAGCCCTGGGCCGGCCCCGAAGACTCCGATCGACTTGGGTTCGCCTCACCATCGCAGGCGTTTCTTCGTCGACTTCCTACCTGATCTTTCGCCTCGATCGTGCCTACCGGACTCGTCTCATCGTCGGCATGGACAGTGCCGATTTCATCGGCGGCCGCGGTGACGATCAACACCTGAGCGGGCCGACCAACCGGCTGCTCACCTCACCGGGCTCCGCGACGTCAGGCCCCCGGTCCAAATCCGGCCGGACCGACAAGCCGAGCCGCTTCGGTGAACGGTGCCAACACCTTCCGCAACGCTTTCGCGTTCCGCGCCGACAAATCGATCTCGTACCGGCTGCCGTCCAGACTGAACCCGACAGTCTCCGCGGCCTTTCCGCCATCCAGATCGTCGATCATGGTCACCGTCTTGACCTGCGCCATCGTGTCTCCCCGTTCGGCATCCGGACCGCACCGGGGCGGCACCTTGATCATGCCTGATCGCCGTCGGAACAATCACCAGCGCCACCGGCCGCGACGCCGAGTCCGCTGACGCTCGATTCCGAAACCGCGGGCATCTTGACTCGTATCGCACACTTGTTCGATACTTGGCGGATGCCCGATTATGCCAACGTCGCTCATCCACCCCGCGTCCTGGCCCGGTCCGGCACCGAGCCCTACCCGGTTCGGGCCAGACTCGTCGCGATGGACGGCACCGAGACCTGGACTACCGCAACGGTCGTCCGCGTTGTACCGACAGGCCACGTCATGGTTCGCATCGCGGGATCCCCGGACCCCACCTCACGAACTCAGACCGACTACGTCTGGCTGCGCGAGCAGGACGTCATCCCAGCGGATGTGGGTGACGCCCGGCGTACTCGATAGCCGCGGCTCGCCACCCGACCACGACCCTGCGATGGTCGACGTGTCTGGGCCTCCAGACCCCGCCGGGTTACCGTGGGATGTGCACACCAACAGCCGCGGTCGGGTGGTCCGGGCCGTTGTGCTGACCTGGAGCGCCGGTCTGGTGCTGCTGGCCGGCTGCTCCGGCGGTACCGGAGCCGCGGACGTAGTCGGCCTGGCGACGCCGACCTCCGGCAACGCAGCGACCACCACGATGTCCGCCGGGATGGACATGACCTCGGGGTCGGTGCCGGCCGGCACCGCGAGCACCCTGCTCGATCCGGCCGAGTTCGCGGCCGCCATGCAGGAGCCCGGTCGGGTCCGGATCGACGTGCACATTCCGTTCGAGGGAAAACTGAACGCCGGCGACCTGATGATTCCGTACAACCTGATCGCGGAACGCGCCGCGGACCTGCCGGCCGATCACCGGACACCACTGGCCGTCTACTGCCGCAGCGGCAATATGAGCGCCATCGCCGCACAGACGCTGGCCGGTATGGGCTACACCGACATCGTCGAACTCCGCGGCGGCATGCAGGCGTGGGTGGCGAGCGGCAGACCACTGATCACCACGCCATGATGATCTTCGGCGCGAGCCGAACTGGTTGCTGTGGAGGTACTTCCGTGCTGTCGGCGACAGCCGGGATCAGAGGAGACCCATGCCGACCACCGCTTCGGCAGGTTCCTGAACCGTGACTTCGCCGAGTACCACATCCCGGTCAACGCCGACATCCACGACATCGACGTGCTGTTCGCCGACGAGGACGACCGGGTCGTGAGGTACCGGCTGGAAGCCAGGGAGACGGCGAGATGGCAGTGGACGTCGACCAGCAGCACGTGCCGTGACGGCAGCGACCGTGACCTGAAGGAACACATCCCGGGGCATGATTGTCGGATGGGAACCGCGGCATCAGTGGTCGTCGGCGCAACGGCCGCCCTGCCCGGGGATGCGGAGGTGCTGCAAGCGCTGCTGCGCCGTAGGCGGGCCAGATCCCGCGACGACGGCCAGCGGATCGCCCTCGTGGTGAACGGCGGCGGGATGCGCGGTGCCTACGCGGGCGGCATGGTCCATGCGCTCGAGCAGGCCGGACTGGGCGATGTGTTCGACGTGGTCTATGGCAGCTCCGCCGGTGCGTTCGTCGCGATCGGTCTGCTGCTCGGCAACGGTCGCGGCGCCGCGCACGTCTTCTTCGAGGACATGGCGTCCCGGTCGTTCATCGATCCGCGGCGGGTGGGGTCGCGACGGCCGATGGTCTCGCTGGACCACCTGATGGATCACATTTTGGTGAACTCCAAGCCGCTGCCCTGGGACCGGCTGCGGGACAGCCCGATCCCGGTCCGGGTGGTCGCCACCGCCGCCGACGACCTGTCGGCGCACGTTCTGCGACCGCGAACGATCGAGGAATGGCAGCTCGCCCTGCGCGCCACCGCAACGATCCCGGTGCTCGCCGGGCCGCCGGTGCAACTCGCCGGACGTGACTGGATCGACGGGTCGGTCGCCGAACCGCTGCCGGTGCTGCGCGCGCTCGCCGACGGTGCCACCCACGTACTCGCCCTGGTCAACCGCACGATTCCGGACCTGCGCCGGCCGAACCCGGCCGGCCGGCAGGCGCGGTGGGCGCGGTCACTCGACCGGCTCGCCCCAGGTCTCGGCTCGATGGCCCAGGAAAGTCACCGGCTGCGCCCGGAGATGGCCGTGCTGGACAGCGCGGCGCACCCGTCGCGGTCCGCGGCGCACCTGTACGCGGTGACTCCCGTGGTGGACGCCGGTGTGCGTGGCCTGACCACCGATCCGGTACGGGTGATGGCCGCCGCCGACAGTGGATTCGCGGCGATGACCGCAGTCCTGCGGGGCGTCGACGCCGGATAGAACCAGCGCCGGCATGTGGACCCGGTTCCGGCCAGACCCAGGGGACCGACGGTGGTCGGCGTTCGGGCATTGGCTGTCAGAAATGGTCGGCGGCCATTCCCACGACACGGCCGACCAGATCGACGACGCGGCGGAAGCCGACAGCGGCGGGCGCCGCGCCCCGGTGATCAGCCTCTCCGGCCTGGCCATCGCGGCCGTGATCCAGGTCAGCGCCTACCCGCGGGCATCATCGCCATCATCCAGCTGGGTCAGGTCAACGCTCCGGTGCTGCGGGCGATCGTCGAGAACTGGCTGGGCGATCCCGCGCTGACCACCTCTGGCTGACCCAGATGGACGGCCTCACCCAGGCCACGTCGACCACATTGCCGCCGATCGTGCCGCCCCGACCGGCTGGCCGGCGGGCCTCGACGACGTGGCCCTGGCCGCTGCTCCAACCTGGCTCGGCGAGCGCCTTACTACCTGGGTCGCAACCGGGCACCACCGCTCGATCGGCAGCAAACAGTCGTCGGGACCCGGCTCTACCACTGCGCAACCGGGTTGTAGGCACATCGGGTCACTCACTGACCGCCGTACGACGCCACCGCGCGGCTCCCGTCGAAGACCACTCGCTCACCCCCACTCGTCGGTTGCTGGGAGACTGACCACATGACGCAGGAAAGCCACGGCCCCGACCCAACGACGAACCACTTCGACGAGGCGGCCAGGACCTGGGACGACGACCCGGCGAAGCTCGACCGCGCCCGCGCCACCGCCGCACTGCTGCGACATCGACTTCCGCTGAACGGGTCCGAACGGGTGCTTGACATCGGCGGCGGAACCGGCCAGCTCAGTTTGCAGCTCGCCGACGCGGTCGGCTCGGTCACGGTGGTCGACACCTCGGCCGGCATGGTCGAGGTCGCCGCAGCCAACATCGAGGCAGCGGGACTGGGTGAGCGGTTCGCCGCGGTGCAGCTGGACCTCGGGAGCGAGCCGGCGCCGAACTTTCCCTTCGACGGCGCCTGGAGCCAGCTGGCCTGGCACCACGTCCCGGACGGCGATGCTCTCCTGCGTCGGGTCAGAAGCTCGCTGGTCGCCGGCGGATGGCTCGCGATTGTCGAACTGGACACCGACGCTGCCGGAGACTTCCACTCCCACCACGACGACTTCACCGGCCACCACGGATTCGACCGGCCCGACTTTGCCGCGCGGATGCGCGAGGCGGGATTTCGAGGCGTCACCGTCGAGGACGCCGGAACGGTAGAGCGAGAGCTCGAAGGACGCGGCCGGCGGACCTTCACAACATTCCTGGCCATCGGATACGCCGTATAACCGCCGCCGCTCCCGTGACCCGGAAAAGGGCCAGCTGCCGGATGATCGGACCGACTCGGTTCACTCGCCGGGAACCAGAACGGATCGGCACCACCGGTGGAGTTTCGTGTCGTCGACGGCGAACGACCAGAACGCCGCGCACCAGCGGCGAGCGGGCTCGAACCAGTCGGCCAACCCGGCGGTCCGCAGCCAACTCATCGCGACCTCGACATCACGCGGCCGAGCAGCCGGAGTGATCTGCGGGGCGGACAGGTAGACAGCGCACGTCAACGGGTCCAACCGAGGGTCACCGACCAGGCTGGTGGCGCCGACGTCGAGCACCGCGGTGATCTGCGAGCCGACGGCCAGCATGTTGCCCGCGAAGGCGTCCAGGTGCACAAACCCGGGCCGGACGCATTCGGGTAGGCCGGAAGCTACTGCTGCGAGATCCAACTGGTGGAACTCAACGGGTGCCAGCTGCACGCTGCGCGCCGCCCGCGCAACCAGGTACTGCTGCCAGGCCGGCGCGCGGAGCGGGGGCTCCGAGAGCAACTCGCCGAACCACCCACGAGGGTCCAGGTGCAGCGACCCCAGGGCCGCCGCAGCGTCCAGGTGATGCTCGATCAGGACAGCGCGCTCCCGCCCGCCAATGGTGGCCAGCAACTCGGTCACCGGAACGCCGGGGAATCGCCGCTCGATGGTGTACGAGCGCCCGGCGATCTCTCCCGCATCGAGCACATCGGGCAGTTCGAACGGCGCCCCGCGCGAACGCAACTCGTCGACCAGCTCCTGCCGCCGAGCGATCAGCGCCGGGGGCAACCGACCGTGCCCGATCCGCACCACGCGCCGATCGTCCAGGGCATAGACCCGTGCCTCTCCCCCACGACCGAGAAGCGCTGCCGGAGAAACGTGCAGGGCGGCGAGCACCGTCGCCAGCTCCGGCGGCCCCGAGAGGATCACCCCAAACAGTCTGCACCAGTCCATACCGGCGGATCGCCGAGTCCCTGACCGCCGCGGCGTTCCCACCGTCCGCGCTCCGCTCGGTCTCGACGCGTGGCTGTACACGCTCGATGGCGACGCCGCCGCACTGCCCGACCAGACCGGTCACCTTGTGGACGCGCTGATGGAACGCCGGCTGGCTGCGGTGGCGCCCGGCGTTGCTGGCCCGGTGCCCGTCCGATCAGGGTGAATCGCGCCGTAGATGTCATGGTCGAGCCCACCCGCACGGGGGCAGGTGTCGCCGCTGTAGGTGCCGTCTGACCGCTGGGTCCGACATTGCCTCACATCGCCGCGGTACCCGTGGTCCGCGGGTCGTTGCCGGCCACCGTGTTGCGGTAGTCGGACAAGGTCGAGAAGGTTCGACCGGCGGCCGAGCCGATCCAAGGTAGTCCCCGGCGAAGGTGTGGTTCGACCGGCGAACAGGTCCCAGTCCCGGGCAGCAACAGGTCAGCCCGACGGATGTCTAGTACCAGTGTTTGCGGCCGCCGACTTCCCGGCCGGCGAAGCCGAGGATGAGCAGGATCACCCCGATGACCAGCAGGATGATGCCGATGGTCCACAGGATGGGGATTTTGGCGATGAAGCCGACGACGAGCAGGATGATGCCCAGGATGATCATGAAGTTCCCTTCGGTGGATGGAACGGGTAGGCACTGTGCGTGTGCGTCGGGGACCAAGTCCTTGGGCGCAGCGGCTGGAGCTGGTTCCCCTGACCCGCGACTGGTCATTGACCGCCGCCTGCGGCGCTCGCGTCGCGCTGCGCGGGTGGGGGCCGGCCGGCTGGTTCGGCTGATGGTCGTCGTTCGGCTGGTGGCCGGACCCGCTGATGACCCTGCGCAGGGCCGTAGGCGGCGGTTCCGGTGTTGTCGTGGCCAGCAGTCGACGGGCGGCGTCGTCCATCGCCAGTTCGGACAGGGTCGCGGTGTTCGCCAAAAAGGTCAGGGCCTGGTCGGCGTCCAGCCCACACCGGTTCATGATCAACTCGCGGGCCGCTGCGATCGCGGCCGTGGGGGTCGGCGGCGCGGCCTCGGCGCGGCCGGCCGCCGGGTGCCGATGCCGCCGGACCCGTGGCGCTGCGGCCAGGCCGGTGCGGGCAATGACCTGGTCGGCGACCTCGGCGGGCAGGTCGACCTCGGCCGCTTCCTGTTCGGCGCGCTGCTGGTTGACCTCGACCCGGGCCGCCTGCCACGCCGACCAGTGCCCGGACACCAACGCCCACAACGACAACGCCGACACGTACACCACGCTGGACAGCCACCCTGCGATCATCGAGACCGGGATCATCGCCACCCAGAACACCGTGAGCCACCCGTTGACCCGCCGCATGAGCGTCGGATCCCCCTGCACCGAGGCCCACAACGACTTGATTGCCGTCATCTCACCACCCCGCACCGGCCGACGCGGGCCACAGGTCGGCGTGGTTCACCGGGTGGTCCAGGCAACGAACTGACCCGGCTGTGCCGCCGGGCAGATCGACCACACCCGGACGTCCCTACCCCCGTGAGCGACATCCTTCTCGATGAACCGGACCGACTCCGCGCCCTCGGCCCAACCACTACCCGCGACCAGCCGGTCCTGGTCCTGCCAGTGCAACGTGACCACGGCGTCGCCGACGAAATCGTCCAACGCCGTGGGCCGTGCGCCCGTCCACGGCAATGACGTCGACCTGTTTACCGGAGGGCACCGGATCCGGAGCGGCGAACATCATCAGAACCTTCCAGACTTGACTTCTCGTCCAGGTGAACAGGTGCGTGCCGGGAAGCTAACCCCCGCTACGGCGGGGGCGCTACCCCTGAACGGGTGGGGTCGAGACCACGAACCGAAAACCGACCAGGTCAGCGGCTGAAGTAGGTCCGCCCGTGGGTACCGTGCCGGTCGACGGGTGGGTCGACCGCAATCCCACCTCGAGGACGTGCAGACAGGGGGAGGTGGCTGAGCCCCGCGGCGCGTCCCACTCTCACTATCCGCTACACCGGCTCTGAACAGCCGAAACGGCAATCCAAACACGCGGTGAGGCGCTCTCACCGCATACCATCCTGGACGTCTGCCGTCGGCATGTCGATCAGGACACGGACAGAATCGGGAGGCATGTCGCACAGGTCGGCGATCTCCTCGACCGGGACCTCCTCGGCGCCGAGTCTGCGGATGCTCGCGGCCAGCGCAGAACGTGCCGCGTCCTTTTCGGCCTTCTCGGTCACCAGAGCGTTGTCGATCAGATGTTGCGCAGTCGCGGTGGCGTCGGCACGCCGCTTGGAGGCGCCCTGCAGTGCGTCTCGGGCCGCCAGCGCGGCCTCTGCTGCACCCTTGGGGTGATCGGCCTCAGTCACGAGTCGGCCCCTTCGTCGGATGGGAACAGCGGCCACCGGGGTGAGACAGGTCTTTTGTCGGTGCAGCCGGGGCCCCTGCGCCCATCCCCAGGGCTGCCCCTGCTGGGCCTACCACGAACACCGAAGCGATTGCCGCCGAGTTGGGACGTTCATCGGTAGATCTCAGTCCAGTCGAAGGTGCCTGCCATGCTGGTTCCGATGCCCGGCCGAGCGAACCCTGAAAACCTGGTTGACCAAAAGCATTACGGACACAGTGATCACGATCGTCTCCACCAAGCCTCACGTTTCACTCCCTCCGAGTGGACCGGATCTCCGGATCGACCGTGCGGCCGACCCGATCCTGATGCGTATGCCGTCGCATATGAAGAGCCTCCGGAGTCACCGGCATGACGCGAGCGGGACAGGACACCACTTCACGACCCCACCAATCCCGCGGAACACGGGCGAATTGGCCGATTCGGTTACCGGAGAGCTTGTTTGGCCCGCCCCAGGCGGCAACGTACTCGCGGCGCGCTGATCCTGGAAAGTTGTCACCCGGTAGCCCGCCGCCCGCCGGACGTCCGGCCTGCTTCCGGCGTCCATCTCCCGGTGCGGTCAGGGCGTGGAGCTGCAGCAGTCCTTCGTCCAGGTCCAGCGCGGTGTGTACCGATTCCATCCGCATTCCCAGTTGCACCATGGTGAACGCGACTTCCGGGTTGATGCCGACGATAACGGTGCTGGCGCCGCGCAGGGTTGCCGTCCGCGCGATGGTGCGCAGGGTGTGCGCGGCGAAGGAGTCCAGCACATCCAGGGCAGCGACGTCGATGATGACCCCGCGTGCCCGGTACCGGCCGACCTGGGCGATCAGATCGTGTTGGAACCGCGTGAGCTCACTGTCGTTCAGGGCGGTGTGAATCGACGCGATCAGGTAGGAACCCTGCCGCAGGATCGAGACCAGCGGCGGCCCCGGCGGTTCGGTCTCCCTATAGTTCAGCGTCATCCGGCCTGATCACCTTGAAACCCAGAAAACGTTCCGCCTCTCCAATCCCCCACTGGGGGCAGCCGGTGACGATCACCCCGCCGACAAGGTTGGAGGCGCCGACGGTCAGGACCACCGAGGTGAGGACCACTTGGCACCACCGATCTGAGAGTCTGCCTGCATCGCTCGCCAAGCGAGACGGACCGTCAACTTAGGGTGACCGAACCATCACTGTGAGGCACTTACCCAGAAAGACTCACACTCTTGAGTCGCATGACGCGTGCCAGCTTGAGATGGGACACGCCGCGCGAGGCGGACATTCTGCGTGGCCGGCTCGGTCCGCCGGCCGCGCCGCGTCATGCACAGCGCTCACCAGAGTCATACGTTCGAAGGCCCTGCCGGGTGTCGGCGCGGCTGGGCTACCTGGTGGGCGGCCGAGTTCCGCTCCGCTACCGAATGCACGAATGGGCGCAAGAAAAGGAGATCTCGGATGACTAATTCTCTGGAGGACCCGATCCAATCGGGTCCCGCGTACCGGATCACCGAAGTCGATGGGCGCAACCCGGGCAGGCTGGACGACTTCGCAGGCGAGAACACCTTCACCATCATCAAGGACGGTGTTCCGCACAGCGTCTTCGGGACCGGTACTCCGATGATCGACTCGATCCGTTTCTATCAGAAGGACTCCACTCCAGTCGCTCGGGATCTCCGAGTCTGGAAGATCAATCAAGCTTCCGACGGAACGTTCCATGCGCGGCATGTCGCCGCATTTTGAGCGCACCGCTCGACCACGCCACCCACGACCGAGTCCAGCCGGTCGCCTGCCCTCCACGAGGTCGGCCCAGCATGTCCAGACCTGCCGAGCGCGTACCTCCAGGGCCGTCTGACGTGACTACGACAACACCCGGCGCTGCGAGCGGCGGCAGCCGGGTCGCTTGCGGATCGCGTCCACCGTCGCGGGTATCCCAAAGACCATGAAATGCGCACTCTTTGATCAGGATGAGGACCGGTCCGCCGGCGCGCTGGGGTGTGTCGGCGGCCGTTGTGACGATGTCAGGGCCGGTATCCACCGCGTCCGGTCAACGGACCGAATGCGGAGCGCGCAGGGATCACGGCTGTTTGAGTAGCTCAACCGCCGGGCACGGCGCGCAGGAGGGCTAGGTCGCGACAACACCCGAATGTCCGGCTCGAGTATGTGTCCGCCTGGGGTACGGGTTTCCTTTGGGATGCAGGCGGCCAGGTAAGGGCTGGGTAGTCCCGGTGCCGTCGCCGGCATGCTGTGCCAGGGCGGGGCCAGCCAGGACCGGGCGGGTTACGATTCGACCAGTGTCACAGGGTCGAGCGTCCGAAAGAGGGGATGCGGATGGCGGATCCTTCGCAGCTCCCCGCTGGCTCCCCGGGTACTTTCCCGGCCGACGACGATCCGATCGTGGGTCTGATCCCGTTGATCCGTCGCGTCATTGCCGCGCGGGTCCGCGACGGGCAGACCGTCGACGATCTGGTTCAGGAGACCCTTGCGCGAGTGATGGGGGCGCGTGACCGTGTCGAGAACAACAGTCTTGCGCCGTATGCGGTAGTCACCGCACGCAACCTGGTCACCTCCACTGGTCAGGTGCATCAGCGGGCCCGGCAGAATGCCCACCTGCTGGTGGACGAGACACCTCACCCACCACCGGATGAGCGCCTCCTCCGCCGAGAGGAGACCAGCCTCGTGGGTGCCGCGTTGGCCCGCCTGGCGCCCGCAGAACGGGAAGTCTTGCTGGCCCACGAGGTGGAGGGCAGGTCCACCGCCGACCTGGCGGCCAGCCGCGGCTCGAGCCCAGGGGCGATCGCGGCACAGCTGAAGCGAACACGGGCCAAGCTTCGAGCCGAGTACCTACTGGCGCATCAGGGCGGTGAGCTGCCGACGGACCGGTGCCGACCGGTGTTGTACGCCCTGTCCAGCGGTGATCGCCGCCGCCAGCGCGAACTGGATACCGCCGGCCACCTTTTGGAGTGCGACACCTGCCTGGATCTCAGCGTGGAGTTGTTCGACCGTCGCCCCCTCCCGGAGAGCCCCGGTGAGGCGACGGTGCGCGTGTCCGTGGACTCGGACGTAGTGACCGCACGCCACAAGGGGCGGGCCATCGCGGCGATGGCCGGGTTCAGTGCCACCGAGCTGACGATGATCGCTACCGCCATCTCCGAGATCGCCAGGAACATCGTGAAATTCGCCCAGCGGGGTGAAATCGAGGTTCGGATAGTGGACGAAGCGGATCGCATCGGTGTCACCGTGGTGGCTCGAGATGCTGGACCTGGGATAAGGAATCTCAGCCAAGCGATGCAAGACGGATTCAGCAGCTATCGCGGCCTAGGCCTGGGACTGGGAGGGGCCAGGCGGCTGATGGATCAGTTCGAGATCGCCTCTGAAGTGGGCGTCGGGACAACTGTGACCATGGCAAAGTGGCGCCCACACAGCGCCGGACTCGAGAACAAAGGAGCAGGACGTTGAGCACAGGTACCCGCGTGGCCAATGACGTGCCCGCAGACGACATGTTGCTTCCGGAACTCGTGGCGCATCTGAGAGAGCACCGAACCCAACTTCGTCAGTCCTGGGCCGGACGGATCACCGACGAACACCTTTTGTCCGCCATGACCCATCAGGAGATCTTCTCCGAAGCGACCTCGGTCTACGACAACTACGTCGAGGTCCTCGAGACCGGCAGCGTCGAAGCCCTGCAGCACTACGCCCGGGACTTGTCGGAGCGGATCATCCCGCGCGGCGTCGAGACCCATGAGGTGGTGGGCATCGTGTTGCTCCTGCGGGATGTGCTCGCGCGCTCGCTCTTCGAGAAGTATCACAGCGACTTTCCTCTGCTCAACCGTATTCTCGATGCATACGAGCCGGCCGCGAACCGCATCGCCAACACCGTGGCGGTCAGCTTCGTCGACGAGCGCGAACGAGTCATCCGCCAACAGCAGGACGCGATCCGTGAACTCTCGACGCCGGTCCTCCAGGTGCGTGAGCGCCTACTGATCCTGCCGATCATCGGCATACTCGACACACAACGGGCCGGCCAGCTCACCGAACAGCTGCTCCGCGGAATCCGGACCCACCGGGCCAAGGTGGTGGTGGTCGACATCACCGGTGTCCCCGACATCGACCAAGCCGTCGCGAACCACCTGGTACAGACCGTCGACGCCTCCAGACTCATGGGCGCGCGGGTGATCGTGACCGGCCTCTCGGCGGAGATCGCCCAGACTCTCGTCACCATCGGTGTGGACCTCAGCAAGATCACGACCGTCGGCGATCTGCAGGGTGGGATCGAAGAGGCGGAACGTTTTCTGGGCTTCAAGGTGATCAGGCCGGATGACGCTGAACTATAGGGAGACCGAACCGCCGGGGCCGCCGCTGGTCTCGATCCTGCGGCAGGGTTCCTACCTGATCGCGTCGATTCACACCGCCCTGAACGACAGTGAGCTCACGCGGTTCCAACACGATCTGATCGCCCAGGTCGGCCGGTACCGGGCACGCGGGGTCATCATCGACGTCGCTGCCCTGGATGTGCTGGACTCCTTCGCCGCGCACACCCTGCGCACCATCGCGCGGACGGCAACCCTGCGCGGCGCCAGCACCGTCATCGTCGGCATCAACCCGGAAGTCGCGTTCACCATGGTGCAACTGGGAATGCGGATGGAATCGGTACACACCGCGCTGGACCTGGACGAAGGTCTGCTGCAGCTCGACGCCCTGACCGCACCGCCGGGTCGACGCCTCGACGCCGGCCGGACGTCCACCCGCCGCCCCGATATCCCATGACAAGTCCCCTGGATCGGCTGCGCCGCGACTACCTGGCCACCTTCGTGGCGCATCTGTCCCGGTCGGACGAGGACAGTCTCCACCGGGCCTACGAGCTGGGTCGCCATGCCCTCGCCGGCGACATCTCCCTCCTGGACCTGGTCCGGACCCATCACAGCGTTCTCGGCGAGGTTCTGCAGGCCAGTGACGGAGTCGACTCGCAGCGTGACCTGCTCGACCATGCCGCAGCCTTCCTCGTCGAAGCCCTCGCCCCGTTCGAGATCGCCCGCCGCGGATTCATGGAGACATCGACACCTCACCACGACCAGGCCCAGCCGAACTCACCGAGTTGACCCATCCCGCTAACCGGCAGCGCGATGCCATCGTCGCGCGGCAGGCGGACGACCGTGCGGGACAAGACGATCGGGCTCGAGGACGTGTCCCTTTGGTGTCGTTTCCGCGGTCGCCGTTTCGGGCACCCCACTCTTGGTTCGGCGCACGGCTGGCCGGTACGGCGCAGAGGAGGAATGTGATGGGGATCGGTCTTGGTGTGTTGTTGATTGTGGCGGGCGCGGTGTTGGCGTTCGCGGTGAATGCCTCCGTGTCCGGGGTGGACCTGCAGCTGATCGGGTGGATCCTGATGGGTGCTGGGGTCTTGGTGATCGTGTTGAGTCTGGTGATTTTCATGCCGCGGGCCAGACGGGCCCGCAGTACCGCGGTG
Source organism: uncultured Actinomycetota bacterium (assembly GCA_963706185.1). Lineage (GTDB taxonomy): Bacteria > Actinomycetota > Actinomycetes > Mycobacteriales > Nakamurellaceae > Nakamurella. The sequence goes on from CAVPLZ010000012.1 coordinate 70,887, forward strand.
ACCACCGATCCGTATGGTCGGCAGTCAGTGACGGACCGCGACGACCGGATCACCGGCGTCTGAGAACGGTGCCGAGCTGACCGCGATCGAACCGTACCGGCGCTCTGTCGGCCACGTCAGATCTCGGCCAGGGCCCCTGGGACGCCGGGCGTAACGGTGAACCCGGGCGGCAGCACACTGGCCGACATAGTCCGCATGGGTCGCCGCTCGCCTCGTCCAGCAACCGCCACTCGCCGGTCGGCCGCAACGTGATCTGCCGACCGTTCTCAATTGTCATCCGTAGCTTGTTTCCGCCGGCTCGTCGTCCAGCAGAACCAGTTCGACACTGTCCCCGGCGTGCGGGATCTGGATCGTCACCGACTGATTCATCACTGAGAACTCGAGAACCGACCAGGCGCGCTCGTGGCGCACCGCGAACAACTGCCCCTGAATACCGTCACCACTGCCGCGACTGCCGATCCGGACGTGGCGATTGAGGTGCGCGGCGGTGAGCGATGAAACCCGCAAGGTTCGACCCTTTCCCGACTGAGCGATCTCCCCGGGCGCGATCTGGGTCGCACCGGCAACAGAAAGAACTCCCGGCCGTTCTGCGCCCAAGACAGCGGAACCGTTTGGGGGGTCGACTGAGGAGTGAGTGTCAACGGTCGAACATTGGAGACGGTCATGGGCGCGCTTGCCACGGCGGTCCACTGAATCTCGGTAGGGCTCCGGCATCTCGTGGACTCCATCGTTTCGGGGAAAACTTGCCCGGTCCTCGCTCTTCTTGGTATGAGTCTGTGCGGGCAGAGGCATGACGCGGCAGCCGCCGTCGCGGCCAGCATGGTGGAATGTTCCGGCCAGCGCCGGTGGTGACGTGGGCCGGTACACCTCACTCGATCGGGCGAATCGCGTTCGACAGTTCAAGGGCATGCCCGGACGAATCGGGAGACAGTCGGAGAGCGCGTTCGCTATAGCGCGTATTTCGCAGGTTCGAATGCCGGCGGGGCAGTGCCCCCCTGGGGTCAGCGTCGCCGAGGTCCTTCGCGAAGTGTTCGGGGTCGTCCACCGGACGATCGTTGACTCCCGGCGCCACACCGGCGTCCTTCGCAACCTGCTCGGGCACGTCCACCGGGCGATCGATCATCTCCGGGGCCGCGTCCTTCGCGACTTGTTCGGGGTTGTCGGTGTGGATGCCAGGCACGTCGTCGTAGCCGGCGTCCTTCGCGATCTGCCCAGGCACGTCCGCCCGACCCTGCAGGCTCTCCGGATACTCGCCTGCGTCGCGGGCCAAACGCTTTTCCGGCTGGTCGGCCCATCGCTCGTCGAAAGTGCTCATCGTGTCTCCAAGTTCATCGGTCCGCTCGGCGTCGAGTGTCCTAAATGATGAGTGCGTACGGGCAGATGCGTGACGCGGCTCCAGTAGTCCCCGGCTGGTACGCCAGAATCGTCGTGCCGCGCGCCCAGGACCGGGGTAAGCAGCCGTTCGGGGGCACGTGTCGTCCTGAGAACCTCCGTGGCGGAGAGGTTGCGGGGGGCGCGGGTTCGGCGGTGGGTGGCGGATGGCGCTGACCCGGGTCGCGCAGCGACGAGTGATGGTCAATTCCGCGCCAGGACGTCAAGCTTGATGTTGCAGTTCTGCAAGTAGCGGAGCAAAACCCCGAACGCACCCTCGGCGGTGAGCCCGTACCGTGCGCCGCCGGTGCAGAGCGCTGATCACCGAGCGCCCGCAACCTGCCAGCCACCCGAACCTGCTGCACCTGCGCCTGCCCGGAAAGCTCCGACTTGGCCTGCCCGAGAAGCTCCCGAGCCTGCCGCGCACCCTCAGCGGCGACGTGACCCACCTGATCCCTGGCGACACCCGCAACGTGCTGGGCAGCGTCGGCCGCACCACCGGCCACCGACGTGGCCTGATCCTTGGCCACGTCGGTTGTCGACGGTTCGTCGGCCGATCCGGCAGACCATGTCGGTAGCGGTGGCGCCAGGGGCGCCTGAGGCGATGCTGGGATCTGCTCATACGGGGGCACAGCAGTATCCGGTGGCGGATAGCCGCCTTCCGGATACGGGACAATGTTGCAAACGGCGCGAGGCTCTCAGTGAACCGGCAGACGACTCGGCCCGATAGCCCGCGCGACCAGGTGCCCGACTACCGCGGCGATTGAACTCAACGCCGTTTGACATGTGGCGGTCATCGTGGTCAAGGGCCACTGTAGGCGAATAAACGACTGCCCGGTACAAGCGCTTCTGCGGTTGTACCGGGCAGTCGACCCGCGCTCCGGGCGCGGGAGCCTGAATTCGGTGCGGCGTTCTAGGCTCAGACGCCCAGGAGACCGTTCAGCAGAGTGGCAATGTTGCCCAACAGGTTGCGGAGCAGGTTACCCAGGCCACCACCCAGCAATCCGCCGTCCAGCAACCCGGCAACTCCACAGAGCAGGTTGCCGAGTAGGTTTCCGGCGCCGGGGATCGCTTCAATCAGCAGATTGACCGGGTCCAACGCAACCCGCAGACCGAGAATGTTGAGGTTCAGCGCGCCCCAGGTTCAGCGTCAGGATGCTGCAAGCGCCCGGAGTCGGGGTCGGCCCAACCTGCTGTGCCTGCGCGGCAGCGGCAGTGGTGGCTGCCGACTCGTTGCTGCCATTGGTCACCGGCAGGGAGACGTTGTGCTTGTAGGACTTTCCATCCATGGTTCCGGTCAGGGTGCCGACGGCATACAGCACCCCGCCGCGCTCCTTGAAGCGCTTCAGGTCGAAGTTGCCGGTGAATGTGGTGCCGTCCGCTGCGGCGCCGGTGACGGGTGCAGTGGTGGCCTTGAGCAGGGAGATCTTCCCCGCTTTGTTGCCGGCAGGGGCGCCGATAGCGCTTGATGGCCTGCCGCAGGCGTTGTCGCGGCTGTCGCCGCCGGCGCCACGAGTGTCATGACCATGGCGCAGACGGCCAGCACGGCCAGTGTCACCTTGCTGCGCGATAGCCCGTGACGGGGCTCGGTTTGCACCTCGTGAGCCGTTTCCATGTCTGCAGATCGACTTACTTGCATGCTCACTCCCAGGGATTGGGCCACTTTCGGGCCATTCACCGGTGTAAGTCCCAGGACCATCCAACATGACGCGGCACTTGATAACGACTTGGTAAAGATCCACATTCCGGATTGACAAATCGCGCATTGTTGCCAAATGCCCGAATTGTGCGCAATGTTCGCAGACAGGTCGAGATACCGATATTTCAACCGGGTCTCCTCGCCGTCGCCGACTTCGCTGTCGCCTACGCCGACCCCAACGAGACAGACCACGCCACCCTCCAACAACCTGCTCACTCCAAACGCATCAAGGTCCAGACCGGCTGATAACCCGACGCACAAAAACAAATCAGCGGACGGCCTTCCGGGCGACATCTCGGGCATGGGCACCACCAGCACAGCGATCGGCTTGAACAACACCGAGTGCATCCGGCACGACGGGTCGTTCCACACCGTCGGCGAGCTCGAGCTGGCCACCCAGTCCTGGGTGCACTGGTTCAACGAGGCCAGTCTGCATTCGGCGCTGGACTACGTCACCCCGACCGGCGCCCACCAAAGGGGCGGGCCGCTCGGCGCGCGCCCCCACTGGTTGCCTAGGTGTGAAAGGGCCGTTGTATACGAGCTATCGCAATGCCGTGACCCGGACCGGCTGCGCGCCAGCATGAACGCCCACGATCCGCTCGATCAACTGGGGACCGATTGTGGTGTCGGCCCCCTCTCGGCGTTCTGATCGCGGCAGCTCGAGGGAACCGATCGGCAATCGCCGTTGGCGTCGTCGGACTCGTCGGTACAGCGCTGCTGCTCACGTTGCCGCGGTTCCGCTCGGGGCGGATGCCGGATCACCAGACCGAAGACTGATGACCCGCACAGCTCACCGTGCACGGCCGATCAACCTGCCGGTACGCGCCGGCGGGCAACGAGTTTGCCGATCTCCCACACGAAGAACAGGACCACTGCAGGTACCAGCGCCAGTGCCCACTCCGAGATGCCGAGCGGCACGGTGTCGAAGATCCGCCGCATGGCGTCGAGCTGGGTGATCAGCACGGCGAGCACCAGCTCGACCAGGGCCGTCCAGTTGAGCTTGGCGTTGTCGAACGAGGTCATGTTCAGCGCGCTGTCGGTGACGCTGCGGGCCTGGAACGCGGCCACGATGATCATCAGCGAGAACGCCGTCACGCCCATCGACGAGCCGACCGCCAGCCCGCCCCGCTCGTTCGTGCCGAAGGCGATCAGCGCCAAGGTGGTGACGGCCATGAACAGACCGGCCAGTCCGGCCGTGGTCAGCAGGCCGACGGTCATGATCGAGGCGTCACGGGGCCGTGGCCGCTTGGTCATCAGCCCGGGCGCTTCCTTGTCCATGCCGAGCGCGACGCCGAGCGGGGCGTTGACCAGGAAGTTGATGTACAGGATCTGGGCCGGCGTGAACGGCTGGCCGGCCGCGATGTTCAGGATGCTCGCGCCCAGGAACGTGATCACGTAGGCGACCAGCTCGATGATCACGAAGCGGACGAACTTGTTCAGGTTGTCGAACACCATCCGGCCGCGCTCGACCGCGCGGATGATCGTGGCGAAGTTGTCGTCGGAAAGGATCATCCGGCTCGCGTTCTTGGCCACCTGGGTGCCCGAACCCATCGCGATGCCGATGTCCGCGGCCTTGATCGCGGGCGCGTCGTTGACGCCGTCGCCGGTCATCGCGACGACATCGCCCTTCTTGCGGAGCGTATCGACGATCAGCACCTTGTGTTCGGGAGCAACCCGGCCGACCACACCGATCCGTCGATCCGGGTCAGCCGCTCCGCTTCCGGCAGGGCGGCAAAGTCGGTGCCCAGGATCGCTTCGCCAGGTATACCCAGCTGCTTGGCGATCGCCGCGCCGGTCGTCACGTCGTCTCCGGTGATCATGCGCACCCGGATGTGCGCCGAATGGGCCGCGGCCACCGCTCCCTTGGACTCTTCCCGGGGCGGGTCGACCATGCCGACCAGGCACGTCAGGTTCAGGTCGTCGACATAGGAAAGGAGGTCGCCCGCCGGATCGAAGTCGGCCGGATCCAGATCTCGGAAGCCGCCGGCCATCACCCGCAGCCCGAGCCCGGCCATCCGGTTGACGTTGGCGTCGGCCCGTCCGCGCAGGTCCGCGTCGGCGGGCACCGGCCCACCGGACACCCATCCCCGCCCGGTGCGGCTGAGGAGCGCAGGCGAAGCGCCCTTGACGAAGCAGCGGATCACGTCCCGGCCGGAGCTGTCGGTGGTCCGGTTGAAGGTCGCCATCAGTTTGTACGTCGGGTCGAACGGCAGCGTTGCGATTCGGGGAAACAGCTCCCTGGTCGACATCGATGTCCAGCCCAGCCTTGGCGGCCAGCACGAGCATGGCGCCCTCCGTCGGGTCGCCGACGACCTTGCCGTTGACCAGGTTGGAGTCGCTGGCCACCATGAGCGGCAGGATCGCCTCGTCGATGTCTCCGGTGGATCCGAGGGCGTGGTGGACGCTGCCCTCCAGCCCGTATCCGATTCCAGTAGACGGTGTACCGGTTCTGCGGGTCGAGCACCTCGACCACCGTCACCTGGTTCATCGTCAGGGTGCCGGTCTTGTCGGAGTTGATGGCCGACGTGGAGCCCAGCGTCTCGACCGAGCCGAGCTCCTTGACGATCGCGTTCTCGCCGGCCAGCACCTTCGCACCGGTCGACAGGATGACCTGCAGCACCGTCGGAAGGGCGGTCGGGATCGCTGCGATGGCCAGCGCGACCGCGGTGATGAACAGACTCTCGGCGGACTGCCCGCGCTGCAGGCCCGAGCGTGAACATCACGACCATGGTGAACAGCGCCGCAGCGCCGATCCACAGGGTCAGCTTGTTGAGCTGGATCGACAGCGGCGTCTGTTGCTTTTTCGTGCTGGCCAGCATCCCGGCGATCTTGCCGACCTGGGCGTCCGCACCGACCGCGGTGACCAGCATGATCCCGCTGCCGTGGGTGACCGGGGTGTTCATGAACGCCATGTTGGTCTGGTCGCCGGGACCCAGATCCGCGTCGGCGAGCGTCGTCGTCTCCTTGGACGCCGGAGTGCTCTCGCCGGTGAGCGCGGACTCGTCGATATCGAGGGACACCGCATGGATCACCCGGCCGTCCGCTGCAACGTCGTCGCCGGCGGTGAGCAGGACCAGATCGCCGACAACCACCTGCTCGGCCGGGATCGACGCCTCCACCCCGTCCCGGCGAACCCGGGCGGTGCGCTCGGTGAGCGACTTCAGCGCGTTCATCGCGCTTTCCGCCTTGCCCTCCTGGCGAAGGCCCACCACGGCGTTGAACACGGTCAGCAGCAGCAGGGCGGCTCCCGTGCTCCACTGCCCGATCGCCAGCGACAGCACGCCGGCGATCACCAGGATGATCTGCATGTAGGCCGCGTACTGGGCCAGGAACCGCTGCCAGCCCGGCGGTTGCTTCTCGGCTGGCAGAGCATTCGGGCCGTTCTCGGCGAGCCGCTGGGCGGCCGTCGTGGCGGGCAGCCCGGTGGATTCGTCCACACCGAGCCGGTGGGCCACCTCGTCGGGCGGCATCGCGTACCACCGGACGGTCCCGGCCCGGGCAGGAGGTGCCGTGGTAGCGGACGTCGCTATGGGTTGAGTTGTCATCGTGGGCCTTCCGATCGCCGTCGGCTCAGTACTTCTCGGGGACCAAGTGAAGGGGCAGGGCGGGTTCGACGTAGCCCCGGGCCGGCTGCCGCCTTGGCAGCTTGACGTCGCTCTTCGGCAGTGGTTCGTAGGGCACCAGGCCCAGCAGGTGGGTGATGATGTTCAGCCGGCCGCGCTTCTTGTCGTTGGTGTCGGCGACGTACCACGGCGCCCATGACGTGTCGGTGGCTCTGAGCATGTCGTCGCGGGCCCGGGAGTAGTCGAACCAGCGGCTGTAGGACTTGAGGTCCATCCCCGACAGCTTCCAGATCTTTCTCGGGTCGTTGATCCGGCCCTCCAGCCGCCGTGTCTGTTCGTCCGACCCGACTTCGAGCCAGTACTTGATCAACAGGATGCCGGACTCGACCATGGTCTTCTCGAACGCCGGAGCCTGCTCCAGGAATCGCTCGACCTGATCCATCTCGGTGAACCCCATGACCCGCTCGACGCCGGCGCGGTTGTACCAACTGCGGTCGAAGATGACCACCTCACCCGCGGCCGGCAGGTGGGGCACGTACCGCTGGATGTACATCTGCGACTGCTCGCGAGGCGTCGGCGCCGGTAGCGCGACCACCCGGAAGACCCGGGGGCTGACCCGTTCGGTGATGCGCTTGATCGTCCCGCCCTTGCCGGCCGTGTCCCGGCCCTCGAAGACGATGACGATCTTGGCGCCGCTGGCCTTGACCCACTCCTGCATCGCTACGAGTTCGCCGTGCAGGACGCGCATGTGCTTCTCGTATTCCTTGCGTCTTCAGCTTGCCGAGAGAACCGCTGGGCGAGCCGCCATCGGCCTGTCCCCTCCGGCGGGACGTGGATTTCTTGCCCATGGCTGATCTCCTTCTTGTCGATACTTCCGCCCGCGTTACGCGACGCGGGTTCGAGCAAGTCGAGGGACTACTAGAACGAGCATGCCCGAGCGGCGTTCAGGGCTCCTATCCGGGGCGGATAATTGGCGCACGAAGGCAGGCAAGGTTCAGCCGGTTCGACGGACCGAGGTCCTCGAGATCGCGGATGTACCGGACCCGCGCCCGGGCGCTGAACGAAGCTCTGGGATAGTCACCACGCCGTCGAGATGGGACATACCCGGTCGATGTGTGCGCGACGAGTCTCTGGGAGGGCCGACCGAAGAGGACGGTCGCGCAAGAAAAACCAACTCGGCGGCAAGGAGCACCACCTCCCTCAGAGCGCCCTCGAGCTGCAAATCGAGCTTGTCCCACTGCCCTTGGCCAGTCCCGATGATCGGATTGCCTTCGGTCCTGGCGCGACGATCCTCGGCCGCCTCAGCCGTCCAGATGGTCGTGGCCCTGTCGCTTCATCTATCTACCGTCGCCGAGCACGCTAGCGATCACCTCAGCAGCCTCGCGTGGAACCAGCAAGTCGGGGGTTGGCCGCGACGCAGTCACCGCGGCCTGAATGTCCTCGTTCAACAGGTATCCAGTGGCCAGGTGCAGCATTCAGCGGTTGAACCGGGACAGCGAACTCCCGCATCGACGGAGAGGCGCGTAGGCACCCGCACACCCCGACCTCGTACCGCTTTTCGACGGGCGGCGAACGTGGCTCGCATCTGGCTGCTTGTTGTCGGTGTCGTCGAACTCGTCACTGTCCTGAAACCACACCAGCGCCCGGACTGCGCGGGCGTGACGCCAATCATCGCGCCGTATCCGGGACGATAAGTGGGGCGAGTGGGGCTCGAGCCCACGACCTGACGGTTCGTTCTTTGCAGCCATCGCAGGATCTCTGGCCGCCTCGATATGCTATTCAGCACAATATTTGTCGCGGACACGAATACGCCCAGCGTCTCGGTAGATCTCCGCGACTCTCGCGCCAACTGGACACCAAAGTGGACAGCTGAGTTCGTAAAGGGTCTGTGACTACTCCCTCCGTTGGTTCTCGGCCCGGCTGCGGAGAGCAGGTTTGTCAAGTATTTCCGCCGCCTCGCCGGGGGACGGCGGCCGGTCTGAAGTCTGCTCGTGCGTGAGCGGCTACCCGGCGGAGAGCGTGACGCGCAGGCGCAGGTTGTTCTCCGCGAACTCGCTGGTCGCGTAGAAGTTCGACCGGCCGGTCTCGACGTGCTCGGGATGGGCGGCGGCAAGCTGCTGCACCGCGGCGGCCCGCTCCGTCTTCCCCAGCCCGGCGATCGGCCGGCAGCTCGTTGATCACCGCCGCGGCCTCGGGGTTGGTGGTCACGCGGCGCACGGCAGCGGCCTGCCGTCCGGCGTCCATCTTGAGGAACTCCGCCGCGATGGCCGCACCGTCGCCGGCGTGCACGAACAGGTAGCCCTTCAGCCCGGGCGTGACCCGGGCACCGGCCGGGTCGTGAACCACGACCCCGTCGTCGCGGACCTCGGTCAGATAGACGTAGTGGTTCACCGTGCCGACGATCACACGCGTGCCGGTCGGCCAGCATCTGGGCGGCCTTGGCGCGGACCCGAGGGTCGCTGAACAGGATGCTGCCCGGTCGCCTCCTGGCCTTCGTGGCGATGCCCGCGTCGCGGGCGACGCGGGCGATGGTGCCGGCGTCCGTCACCGACTTGTAGGAGCCGTGCCGGCCGATCGCGACGGCGGTCACGAGGTCGAGGGTGCGGATCCGGGCGGACGTGCCGCGGGTCGTCCAGCGCCGCGGCGAGGTCCACGAACTTGCCGCCGATCTGCACCTGCGCGCCGGCGTGCATGCCGCCGTGCGCAGCAGGCCGATCATCCGGGCGCGCACCTCGTCCTCGCCCGCCATGCTGACCAGCCCCATCGTCAGGGAGGTCATGTTGCAGACGTTCGCGCCCGACGACCCGTAGAGCCAGACACGGACCTTGCCGGCGTTCTCGCCCGGTCGGCGACGTCGCGGTAGCGGCCGACGCCCTGCGCGAAGTACTTGTCGCCGCTCCCGGCCTGCGATCCGCCGGCGACCCGAGGCGGCGGGCTCTCGGCAGCGACCACGTCGGCGGGGACCGTTCCCGGTGCGGGCTGTGTGGACGGCCGCGAGGTGCGGAGCCGTCTGCCGGGTGTCGGCCGTCGAGTGCGCGGCTCGCACGATGCCGTCACGCAGGCGGATCCACTCCGCCGACAGCTGCGCGAAGTTCGGCTGGGACGGCTGCAGCTTCGTGCCGAACAAGTCGGGGTGGGCGGCCCAGAACGCGATGTTGGTCAGCGCGTTGGTGTCGCCGTGCCCGGCCGCGACGAGCAGGCGCAGCGCCGCGGGGACGAGGCCGGCGGAACCGATCGCCGAGACGACATCCGGGCCAGCCGCCGCCCTGCCGGGTGGCAGGACAGTGGCCGCCTCACCGACCAGTTCGGTGCTCTTCGCGCCAGCCGCCGGACGTCGGGACCCGATGGGCGTCGACGCGACCGTCGTGACGGCGGGGCCACCGGACGGCACCGCCCGCGGGATCTTGCCGATGATGTGCTCGCCCTTGACGCGCTCGTCCCGCGCCTCGTAGGCACCTAGGATCTCGGACTCGAGAACGGCGAGGAACGCCTCGCGGCTCAGCTCCTGCCCGCTGGTCCGGCGCAGCGTGCCCTTCGCCGCCGCGTACGCGTACGCCGGTCGGTTGTTCATGGTCTCCAGCAGCCACGCCCGCGCCGTCGGGTCCTTCATCCACGGGTTCGACCGGCCCGGGCTGTCCTTCGCGAAGCGCCGTTCCATGCGCCCGAGCTCCTTGAGCGTGTAGGCGACCATCGCCGACACGACCTCGTCCTCGGCGCCCGCGTCGAAGAAGCGGTCGGTCCACGGCGGGGTCTTGAGCGCGACCGGGTCCGGCGCGCCCTCGATCGGCCGGGAGTTTGCCCGCCTTGAGCGAGTAGGTGCCGCCGCCCAGGACGATGCCGTGCTTGGCGAACGCCGCCGGCGCCGCCCCGATGATCTCGTAGAGCGATCCCCAGCCGAGCGTGACCTGCTTGAAGCCCAGGCTCACGTACATGTTGTCGCGGGTGTAGACGGCGTTGTCCATGCCGCCGGTCTCGACGTTGGCGACACCCTGCAGCAGGAACAGCTGGTCGCGGTCCAGCGTGGCGGGTGCACCGGCGACGCCGAGGACCCCGCGCCGCATCATGTCCTGCAGCCGGGCCGTGAGCTTCGTGCTGCCGTACTTCGCGACGCCGACGGCCTTCTTCTTCGTCTGTCGCTGCACGGGCAGCAGCAGCCCGGCGGTGGCGCCGTTGCCCGCCGCGCGCTGCAGGTCGAGCACGGCAGCGACACTCGGTACCCCCAGAGACGGTGCAACGCCGCGCACTCGACGGGCCGCGGATGACGGACGGTCGGCTCGCGAAATCACACGATCCAGCGTCATTAAACGATCGTGCCCGGCCAGTAATTCTGCGACGAGGAGCGAAGAGGCACCGTCCGGTGCGCGAACGGGCAGCCCCGGCCATCCGTCTCGAGAATCAAGGCCGATTCCTTCAGGCCGCCCGATGTGGCGGGCGTCCAACGTCGAGCAGTTGCGACGACGCCGTCGACAATTACGCGACCCACCCCGCCGTTCCCCCCCGTCGAACCGGAACCCTAAATGTCACCGTGCCGAGGGCCTGTCAACTCCGGTCCAAGCCTGACCCACTCTGCGCAGACGGGTTCCAGAACCCAGCGCAACACAAACTCGAGGAGGCCAACCGTACGGAGATGGGGCGGACCGTCTCGCGTTCGGTGGGTGACGAGTGGCCGCGGATGTCAGGAGGGTTTGGGTTGAAGACCGGCCGGACCGATCGTTGTTACCAAACGCAGATGGGCCAGCCCTACACGAGGCAAGCCCGGCGGTCATGACGAATATGCCGTAAGCGAGCCTCAGCGCCGGGACGATCTGACGCCCGCGGGGCGTCGCGGTCGTCCACTCGGACGGCGATGGCTATGGGACAGGGTTTGGCTCGCGCTCACCTCACTTCCGCAGGACTGCCGGTTACGGGTCACCTCCCGGGGTGAGCCATAGAATCGATGGCTGGAAGGCCAGCACGCGACGGCGGTCAGTTCCGGCGGCGCGGCCGGTGAGTGACCGTTCCGGGGCTCGCACGGGGCGGCGAAGATGAGAGGTCGACGAGGATGACTGTCGAGGTTTCTGCTGTCGAGGTTGAGCACCGGTCGGCTCGTCGGGTGCGGCCGGCTGGCGCTCCGCCGAAGCTGAGTCGGGACGAGCGGGTGGCCGTTGGGAAGGCGGCTCACGGAGCTGTGCCGTTGGAGTCTCATGCGGTGCTGGCCCCGACGGAGTTGCGGGCGGATCCGGTCGAACTCTTGGAACGTCAGGCGGCCACCCGGGTGCCCGAGCTGGTCCCGATCAGGTATGGGCGGATGCTTGTTTCGCCGTTCACCTTTTATCGGGGAGCGGCCCTGGTGATGGCCTCCGACCTTGCCGGAACACCGATCTCAGGGTTGCGGGCGCAGATTTGCGGTGACGCGCACCTGAGCAACTTCGGCGTGTTCGGCTCGCCGGAGCGCCATCTGGTCTTCGACGTCAACGATTTCGATGAGACGCTACCCGGCCCCTTCGAGTGGGACGTCAAGCGGCTGGCGGCGAGCCTGGAGATCGCCGGTCGCGACAACGGCTTCAAACGGAAGGATCGGCGCACGGTGGTGCTGGCAGCCACCCGCGGCTACCGGGAAGCGATGCGGACGTTCGCCGGCCAGACCAATCTGGAAGTGTGGTACGCCCACCTGGACGTGGACCAGGTACTGCCTTCGATCCTTTCCCAGCTGAAGCCGGCGCGAGCGAAGTTGACAGCGCAGGTTCTGGCCAACGCCAGGACCCGGGACAGCATGCAGGCGTTCAAGAAGCTGGCCAGGGTGGTGGACGGCCAGCCCAAGATCATCAGCGATCCACCACTGATCGTGCCGGTCACCGAGCTGTTCTCCGATACGGACGCGGCCGAACTGTTCGGACAGATCGGCAAGCTCCTGGGCTCCTACCGGCGGACCTTGCAGTCGGATCGAAGGCACCTGCTGGAGGGTTTCACGCTGGTGGACATGGCCCGCAAGGTCGTGGGGGTGGGCAGCGTCGGTACCCGCGCATGGATCTTGTTGATGGAGGGGGTGGACCAGCGGGACCCGATATTCCTTCAGGCGAAGGAAGCCGAGGCCTCGGTCCTGGAGGCCTTCGCCGGTGCAAGCCTGTACCGCAACCACGGCGAGCGGGTCGTCGCCGGTCAACACTTGATGCAGGCCAGCTCCGACATCTTCCTCGGCTGGCAGCGCACCAAGGGTGTTGACGGCGTCGAGCGGGACTACTACGTCCGCCAGTTGCGGGACTGGAAGGGATCCTTGCCGCCAGAGGAGATGCTCCCCGAAGGGATGGCGATCTACGGCCGACTGTGCGGATGGACGCTCGCCCGCGCGCACGCCCGATCCGGTGACCGCCTGGCCATCGCTGCCTACCTGGGCGGCAAGGACACCTTCGACCAGGCCCTCGCCGACTTCGCTGTCGCCTACGCCGACCTCAACGAGGCAGACCACGCCGCCCTGCAACAAGCTGCCCACTCCAAACGCATCAAAGTCCAGACCGGCCGATAACCCCATACACAAACAAGTCGAGGACAGCCTCGTAGCAGTCACCTCGGGTATCGCACCACCCCGCTGCGATCGGCTCGTACAAGACCGCATGCTGGCGATCGGTTGCCATATGGTGCCGTGGGAGGGCGTCGACCGCGCCGCGCCGGCAACCGCGCTCAGACAACGGTACCGGCCTCCGCTGCGGTCGCGATGGCAGCGTCCGGCCGTTGGCTGCCGTAGCGAACTTTGATGGAGTCGGAATCGAGTTCAGGATCCGCACGCCGTCTTGAGTTGGGTGAACAGGTGCCCGGCGGCGGTTCCAGTTGCGGCGATTGCCGTGGCCACGGCTGTGACGCTTCCCGATCCGTCGCCGTTGGCGAGGCCACTGACTGCGGTCTGGAGTTGTTGCAGAGCAGACTTCAGCGCGGCAATTTGTGGTTGGTAGTCCTGCTCGGCGGCGGCAGCGAGAGCCGTGAGATCCGTTTGGACCTGATCGACAGCGGCCTTCAGCGTGGTTGTGCCGCCCTTCAGCACACTCATGTTGGTAAGCGCGGCGATAGACGTATTGAGTCGGTCGCGGGCTTCACAGACCTGTTCCTTGCCGGTCGGGTAGCCGGCCGGGATCGAGGTGTCCGTCATTTCCGAAGAGTCCACCGCGGAAGCCGACGTCGATGGTGACGATGTCGTAGGGGTGTTCGGGGTGGTGCGGGAGCTGCATCCGGCGGCGGCGAGCAATGCGACCGCCGCGCTTACGAAAAAGCCCCGCACGAACGTGCGACTGCAGTGTTGCACTGAGCCGGCGGGCGTTTCAGGCTCGGTCTGCTCGCGAACCGTGTGACCGTGGACCCCCCGGCCGACATTAGGGACGAGGTTGCGCACGGTGGTGTCTGCTGATCTGGAGGGGACGGGTTCGTCATTCACCATGTCAGGATCGTCGCACCCGTTGGGCGCAAATTTGGACCTGCTCGATCAACAGCCTGCAGTTCCCACGTGTATATCCTCCGGGCGTGTCCGCAGCCTGCAGTGGGCTTGGCACGCTCGGTGATGCCGGCAGATGCGACGAGGCTCCAGACGACGGGTCAACCGAGCCACAGTCCCGGTTGACCCGCCAGACTGCCCTCTACCAGCACGCCGGGACTTTACCGGCCAAGTGGATGAGCTGAGCAAAAGCAAAGTGGACACCTGTGGCGCCGAGGTGTCCACCTTGGCTCCGTTGCGAGCGGCCCAAGACCACGGCTCACCTGCGCAAACAGTGGGGCGAGTGGGGCTCGAACCCACGACCTGACGGATTATGAGTCCGCTGCTCTGACCGACTGAGCTACCGCCCCGTCGGGGAGACTACCGCCCGGCCACCTGGCTCCGCGGCAACCGGCCCGATCCCGTTCGGGCGATGACTTCGGGGCGCCAGGTCGGTCCGATGTGGGCAACGACACGGACGACGGGGGGCACCACGATGCGCAGGCTGATCGCCACGACGTTGCTGACCCCTGGACGGAGTCATGAAGGCCCCGGGCGGCCGGCCCCACCGAGGACGACCGGGACTTCGCGCACGGCGGCTGGTCGGTGAATCTCTGGGACGACCACAGGAACGCTGGGATTGGCGGATCGACGAATTCCTGATCTGGACCTTTCGGTCGTGGTCGGCCCCGGCCGCCGATTGTTCGGTGACGGGACCGTGCCGGCGTCGCTCGAGCTACATGACTCCAGTGTGTCCAGCACCGGAGTGGTGATCGGACGATACCGGCCCGCCGGGCCGCTGGTCACCGGTCGTTCTGACCGTCGTGCGTCAGATCAGCTCGGCCAACCGGTAGCGCTCCCAACGGGCCAGCCGGGTGATGCCGGCTTCGCCCAGCCGGTCCAGGACCGGGCCGATGATCAGCTCGGTGAACAGGAAGGCTCCGGACATCGACTGGAAGGCCAGGTCGGAGTCGCTGGCGACGACCAGCACATGATCGGCGGGAACCGCTGCGGGGCAAGCGAGGTCATCGGTGATCAGCATGACGGTGGCCCGGGCCTGACGCGCGGTGCGGGAGAGTTCCACGGCGCTGCGCTGGTACCGGGCGAAGTCGAAGAGCACCAGCACGTCTCCCCGGCGCAGCCCGATCACCGCGTCCAGATCGCGGCCGTGCGGGTCCCCGATGATGCTGACCCGCGGTCTGATCTCCTGGAGCTGCATACCGAGGTACGAAGCGAGGAGACCGGAGAAGCGCCCGCCGGACAGGTACAGGCGTCGATTGCCGTCGGCTAGGACGCCGACCACCGTCTCCAAGGTCTCCGCACCTATCTGCCCGAGGCAGTCGAGGGCCCGTTCGGACTGCCGCCGAGCGCGCCGCATCAACACGGTCGATGGCGCGTCGGTGCGGTCCTGGCCCGGTGCCCGACGCAGCGGCCCGGTGGTCTGGCGGGACAGCTCGTCACGCAGTCCCGCCTGCAGCTGCGCAAAGCCGGCCAGGCCGAGGCGATGGGCGAACCGCACCACGCTCGGCGCACTCACCTGCGCCCGCTCGGCCAGCTCGGCCACCGTCCCGAGGGCGGCGTTCGGGTAGTCGGCCAGCAGCGCCTGCGCCACTCGCCGTTCGGAACGTGAGAACAAGCTCAGATCAGCCCGTGTCCGCTCGGCGATCGTCGCCGCCCGGTCGACCGGACCGGACTCAGGCCGCTCCGCGCCCACCGTCCGCCTCCCTGTCCGGCGCGAACAGTGAGCGCGTCACGACCGTCAGGTCGGCCAGGTCGACCGTCACCACACAGTCCAACGGCAACGGCTCCCACCCCGAGCGGCCGAAGCCGGTCGAGCCGATGTGCACCGCATCATCGGTTCGTCGCATGCGCATCCGGAAGTAGGCACGGTGGTGCTCGGCCGGCAGATCCATGGCCCGGCACAGCTCCTGATCCTCGGCCGAGAGCGAGGAGTCGGAACTGACGTGCACCGCCACCAACTGGCGGCCGTCGATCACCAGCGCGTTCAGGCTCTGGGTCGGTGCCGCAGCGCGGATCCGGCGGACCGCGGAGAACACCGCGTCGGCCAGATCCGCCGATTTCCTTCGGTCTTGACGCACCACCGCGAAGTACAGCTCGGAATCGGTGGTACCCAGGACGCCAGCTGCGAACTCCGGCTCCAGGAGCCCGGCGAGCGCCGTCCGGTTCACGGATCCGTTGTGGGCGAAGGCAATGCTGTCCGCGAGGAACGGGTGGGTGTTCTCGGGCTTGACCTCGAGTCCGTCGGTGGCCCAACGCAGGTGCAGCATCCCGGCGCGGCCGGATGCCGAGGAACTGTGCGCCAGGAACTCCGGGTCCAACTGCGCGCTGAGCTGGCTGGTCACCACGCGCGGCGTCGCACCCGGATCATTCACCGACGCCGTTCCCCAGCCATCGCAGTGCACCCGTGCGAGCTCCACGAACTCGGCCAACTCCGTCGCACCCACCGCGTCATCGACGGTCATCGGCCGGGTGGCCGCGAAGCCGAGCAATCTGCACATGCGCGCTCCCGTGCCGAGGTTGAGCCGATTGTAACCTCAGAACCACTATCGGCATGCGGAACCATTCTGTAACATCCTCGACACTTTGCAGGTGGACACTCAGCGTGTCCAGCAGCCAGCCGCCGACGCAACCGGCGCGCGGATCGGAGGTCAGGTGACCGGTCACGAAGCGGCACAGGAGTCGGCGCAAGCCTGGGCGGCCCGCGGGGTGGAGTTGATTCTCGGCACTGCCGTCGACTACTCCGGGGTCGTGCGGTCCAAAGGTGTTCCGGTCTCCCGACTTGGCGCCTTTGTGACCACCGGAATGGGCGCGTCGACGTCCTGGGTGGTCTTCTGTATCGACTTCGGCATCGCATTCACCCCGGCCCTCGGCGTGACCGGCGACCTCCGCCTGCGGCTGGATCCAGCACGGCTGACGGTCGTCGACGACGGCATCGCCTGGGCTCCGACCACCCTGCACTTCCAGGACGGCACGGTCTTTCCCGGCTGCCCGCGGGCACGTCTGCTCAACACCCTGGACCGCCTCGACGCTGCCGGATTCTCCGCGCAGACCGGAACCGAACTCGAGTTCGTCCTGGTCCAGCCGGACGGCTCAGCGCTGGACGACGGCCCATGGAACGGCTACGGCATTCGCCCGGCATTGCACCACGGGTCACTGCTGACCGACCTGGCCAGGACGTTCGACGCCGCCGGGGTCGCGGTCGAACAGATCCACACCGAGTACGGCGCCCACCAGGTGGAAATCTCGCTGGCTCCGGCCGATCCGCTCACCACTGCCGACAACACGGTGCTGGCGAGAATTCTGATCGGCCGGGCGGCCGAGCGGGCCGGGTTGGGTGTGTCGTTCTCCCCCACCCCGTTCGCCGGCGGCGTGGGTAACGGTGCGCACGTCCATCTCTCGCTCGAGCGTCAGGGGCAGCCGCTGTTCTCGGGTGCCGATGGTCCGCACGGCATCTCCGCCGAAGGCGAAGCGGCCATAGCGGGCATCGTCGGTGCGCTGCCCGACCTGCAGGGCGTCCTCGCCGGCTCGGCGGTGTCCGCCCTAGCGCCTGCAACCCGGCCACTGGGCCGGCGCGTTCGCCTGCTGGGGCCTGGAGAATCGCGAGGCCGCCGTTCGGTTCATCGAGGCCACGCCGAGCAGTCCGGGCGGCGCCAACGTCGAGGTCAAGATCGTCGACGCGTCCGCGAACCCGTATCTGGTGCCCACCGTCCTGCTCGGCGCCGCACTGAACGGGATCGAGGCGGGCACGGAACTTCCGCCGGAGATCACCGTCGATCCGGCCAGCCTGCCGGAGGCCGAACAGGAACCGATCGCCCTGGCAGCAGACCAGGGCACCGCCCTGGACCGGCTGGAGCGCTCCGAAGGGGCCAGGTCCCTGCTCGGCGACGATATCCACGCCGGCGTTCTCGCGGTCCGCCGTTACGAACAGACCACCTACGGCGGCGAGAGACCTGAGTTCGTCACCGATGCCTTCCGTCTCGCCTTCAGCTGCTGAGTTCCCGTCCCCAGGAGGAGCCCGCCATGTCCCAGTCCGTCGACACCGAACCCGAGCAGGATCACGTCAGCCGCAAACGGGCGCTGCCCTTGTGGGCTGCCGTCGCTCTGTCCCTCGCCCTGATCGGTCCCACCTTGGCCATGTCCGGCAACGGACAGTTCCTGGCCGGCACGGTGGGCAAGAGCATTCCTCTGGTGTTCCTGATCGGCCTGGTCGCGGTCAGCCTGGTCGGGTACGGATTCGTCCGGCTGACCCGGCACCTGAACCATGCAGGCTCGGCCTACGGCCTGGTCGGCGGCACACTCGGCCCCCGCGCCGGGTTCTTCGCCGGCTGGGCGATGCTCGGTGCCTACGTCGGTTTCGCCATCGGAACGCTGGCGCTGACCGCAGCGTTCCTCAACGCGCTGCTGTCTGAATTGCAACCCAACAGCGACAACCCGTTCCAGATCTCCTGGTACATCACCGTCCTCGTCGGCGTGGCCATTTCGGCCGCGGTGGCCGGGCGGGACGTGCACTCGGTGGCCAAGGTCCTGATCGCCATCGAGGCCGTCGGCATCGTCGCCATGCTCATCCTGTCGGTGACCATCCTGGGCAAGGGCGGCGCGCCGACCACCGGAATCGACTTCTCGGTCTTCACCTTCGGCACCGGGGTCACCCCGAGCCTCGTGCTGGCCGGTGTGGTGTCGGCGTTCCTGTCCTGGGCCGGCTTCGAGGCCTGTGCCTCGCTCGGCGAGGAGACCGCCGATGCCAAGCGCAACATCCCCCGAGCGCTGACCGGTGCCCTGATCCTGACCGGCGTGCTGTTCATCCTGGTGATGTTTGCCCAGACCGTCGGCTTCGGCACCGACGAGGCCGGCCTGAAGGCCTTCGCGAGCAGCGGCAACACCTTGGGCGACCTGGGTCACCAGTACATCGGCTCCTGGTTCGCGGCGATCATCGTCTTCACCGCGACCATTTCCGCATTCGGCTGTCACCTGGCCACCACGGCAACCTCGGGGCGGATGCTGTTCGCCTTCGCCCGCAACGGGCTGGGGCCCAAAAGGTTGCAGCGCACCAGTAACGCCAACAGCCCACAGTTCGCCATGTGGTTCGTGCTAGCCATTTGCCTTGTCGCCAACGGCATCAGCTACTTCACCGGCTGGCCCGGAGGTGACCCGCTGCACGGGGACCCGATCTCCAGCTACGCGTTGTTCGCCATCGCGGGATCCGCCTGTCTGATGATCACCTACTTCATGGTCGAGGTGGCCGCGACCTACTTCGTCAGCGCGCGACGTTTCGAACACATCCACCAGCGCAGGGTCTGGTCCTCGGCGTCGCACTCCCGGTCATAGGCGCGATCGTCATCGTCGTGGTGCTGTGGTTCAACGTCAAGGACTCCGAGAGTTGGGACAACCCACCACTGCTCGGTCTGTACTGGGTGGCCATCGGGCTGATCGTCACCTTCCTGGCGGGTGTGTCCGCTCGGGTGGGATCAGTCACTGTCCCAGGAACTGGACCTGGATCCGACGGCGTCGATCGCACCAGTGACGGCGACACCGCAGCCCTGACCGAGCGGGACGCGGTCGTCATTGCCGGCGTCGAGAAGCTGCAGGTTCTTTCCCCTCGAGGTGGTCTCGGGGCACGGCAGCACCTTGGTGACGCCGGACGGTCGCGAGCTGCTGGACTTGTCGGCGACTTGGACCGCCTGCGGTCTCGGGCACGGTCACCCGGCGGTGGCGCAGGCGATCGCCGCGGCTGCCGTTGCTCCGGCCGGCGCCGGTGGGTTGTCCGCGGTGCACCCGGACTCAGTGGGCTTGGCCGAGGATCTGTTGGCGATCGTGCCGGGCGCGGACGAGCGACGGGTGTACCTGGGGCACGCGGGTTCCGACGCCAACGACGTCGCGCTGCGGTGTGCCCGGCACGCTACCGGCCGGACGACAGTGGTCGCCTTCGAGCACAGCTACCACGGCGGGGTCGGCGTGGCGATGAGCGTCTCGGGAGTACACGTCGACGCGGGCGTCCCGCCCGACCCGGCCGCAGTGTTCGTCCCCTACCCCAACCCGTTCCGACCGCACACCGGCGAGATCGGCTCCGCCGTAGCGGATTCCCTTGGCAGGGTGGCGGCGGCGCTGCCGGAGGCGGCCTGCCTGATCGTGGAACCGATCCTGTCCGACGGCGGTCTGGTCGTTCCACCGGACGGGTTCCTGACCGAACTGCAGAAGCTCTGCACCGCCCAGGGTGTACCGCTGATCTGCGACGAGGTGAAGATGGGCCTCGGACGTCCCGGCCTCCTGCACGCTTTCCAGCACGACGGCATCACCCCCGATATCGTCACGTTCGGCAAGGCTCTGGGTGGCGGGCTGCCATTGTCCGCTGCCGTCGGACCCGCGAGCCTGCTGGACGAACCTCCGGCCTCGGCCTTGTTGACCACGGCCGGCAACCCGATCTGCACCGCGGCCGGACGGGCGGTGCTCCGGGTGCTGCAGACCGAGGGCCTGACCGAGCGGGCGGCGGCCGCCGGTGCCCGGATGATGTCGGGGCTGCGGGAGCTGGTCGTCCCCGGCTCCCGGGTCGGCGACGTCCGGGGTCGCGGCCTGGCGATCGGTCTGGAGCTGGTCGACGAGGCCGGCGAGCCCGACCGTGCGCTGGCTCAGCGCGTGGTCTACCGGGCGTGGCAGCTCGGTGCGGTGGTCTACTACGTCGGCGGCAACGTCCTGGAGATCACCCCGCCACTGGTGATCACCGACACCGAGATCGACCGCGCCATCGACATCATCGGCCGCGCGATCGCCGACGCGGCGGCCGGCGCGGTCAGCGACGCGGAGGTGGCACCCTATGCCGGCTGGTGAATCCCCTACCGTCGATCCGTTCGCGGGGCTGGGCGACGTACCCGGTCCGCTGCTCGACGCGTTGGCCGAGCCGCTTGTGGACCACCACGTGCACACCAGCTTCACCGGCCCGACCGGCCGCGCGAGTTTCGAGGCCGCGATCGACGAGGCGTCGACCGCCCCCGTCCCCGACTTCCTGACCATGTTCGACTCACCGTTGGGTTTCGCGATCCGGCGCTGGTGCGCACCGCTGCTCGACCTCCCGGCCCACGCCGAACCCGAGGCCTATCTGACGACCCGAGAGAACCTGGGCGAACGTGAAGTCTCCTCCAGGTTTCTCCGGGCCGCCGGGGTGGACCGCTGGCTGCTGGACACCGGCTATTCCGGCGACGCCATCGTCGACCTGCCCACCTTCGCCCATCTCTCGCACGGTTCGGTGTCGGAGATCCTGCGGCTGGAGGCGCTCGGCGAAAACCTGCTGGCGCTGGCGGTCTCCCCCGCCGACTATCCCGACGCCTTCCGGGCCGCGCTGGCCGAACGAGCCGACCGGGTAGTCGGCACCAAGTCGATCGTGGCGTACCGCTGTGGGTTCGACATCGACTGGGCGGCGCCGGCCGACGCCGCTGTCAGCACGGCGGTTGCTCAGTGGCGGGACGCGACCGGTTCCGGGGCACCGCGATTGACCTCGTCGCTGCTATCGGCCTTCGGCGTGCATGCCGCGATCGCTGCCGGGCTCCCGGTTCAGTTCCACGTCGGTTTCGGGGACCGGGATCTCGACCTGAACCGAGTGGATCCGCTGCTGCTGCTGCCGTTGCTGCGACAGCCCGCCGTTGCGCAGGTCTCCGTACTGTTGCTGCACTGCTACCCGTACCAGCGGGCTGCCGGCTATCTGGCGCAGGCCTTCGACAACGTGTACTTCGACGTCGGTCTGGCGGTGAACTACACCGGCGCAGGATCGGTCGGTGTGATCGCCGAGGCCATGGAGCTCGCCCCTTTCGCCAAGCAGCTCTACTCCTCCGACGCCTTCGGGCCGGCCGAGCTGCACCTGCTCGGCTCGTTGCTGTGGCGGCGCGGCATGTCGCGGGTGCTGGGCGGCTGGGTGCGCACCGGCGACTGGTCGGCGACCGACGCCGGCCGGGTGGTGCGGATGATCGGGGCGGCCAACGCCCGGCGGGCCTACCGGCTGTGATGTCCCTACTGCTCGTCGACCAGCACCTGGAAGGTGTCCAGCGAGGGATCGGCGGCGTAGGCGACCCGGGTGCCGTGTGCGGCGAGAGTGCGTAGCGCGTCGACGGTCTCGGCATCGATGTGCTCGCCGGGTATCAACACGGGCACCCCCGGTGGATACGGGGCGACCACTTCGGCGCAGACCCGCCCCACGGCTTCCTGCCACCCGACCGTGGTCTGTTCCGCGAAGAACGCGGTGCGCGGATCGAGCAGCTGCCGTCCGGGTGACCAGTGGTGTGTGGCCACCGAACGCGGCTCACCGGCCGGCACCTCCCGGATCGCCCGCGCCAGAACCTCCATGAGCAGGTGCACCTCGGCGGCCGGATCCAGCATGGTGACGATCGGCACCACCGTGTCCCGATCGGCCAACTCCACCGGGTAGCCGCGCGCGGCCAGCGCACGCTCTACCTCGATGCCGTCGACGCCGACGCCGGCGACCTGCACGACCAACTTCGCCGGATCGAACCGGCCCGGTCCGAAATTGTCCGGGCCCGGTACGACGACGCCCGGGATCGACCGCAGCGCTGATCGTGCCGCAGCCACCGTGTGCACCAAGTCGTGCAGCATCTGTGGACCCGGCCCGGCCAGCAACGCCCTCGAGGCGTCGATGCTGGCCAGGATCGCACCGGCAGGGCTGGTGGTGTTGCCGGCCTCGAAAGCCCGGTCGAGCCGGTCGGCGGCGAGCCGGTCGAGCCGCGCGGCCACCAGGGACGCCTGGCTGTAGCCGATGAGCGTCTTGTGCACGGACAGCACCATCGCGTCCGCGCCGAGCGCGATCGCGTGCTCCGGATAACCGTCGGCGAAACCGAAGTGGGCCCCCCAGGCCTGGTCGACAGCAACCGTCATGTCCGCGTCGTGGGCCAGGTCGATCAGCAGCGGCAGGTCCGAGCTCACGCCGAGGTACGCGGGCTCGGTGAGCAACACCGCCACCGCATCCCGGTTGTCGGTGATCGCCCGGCCCAGGGTCGCCGGTGAGATCCCCGTCGGGATATGGAAGGTCGGGTCGGCGTCGACCGATAACCAGACCGGTCGCAGGCCGGCCAGGACCAGACCGAGCAGGGTGGAGCGATGCGCGTTCCGGGCGACCAGGACCTTCTCCCCAGGTCGACCGAGGGCCAGCGCGACGGCCTGGTTGCCGTGGGTCGAGCCACCTACCGAGAACCGCAGCCACTCCGCGCCCCAGAGCCGTGCCGCCGCGGCTTCGGCCGCGGCGAGTAGACCGCGTTCCTGTTTGACCGTGTCCAGTCCGCCGTACAGGGGAACGTCGCCGTCGAGCAGGGCCCCGAGATCGGGCCAGTGGGCGCCGGCCCGGCGTTTGTGTCCGGGGATGGTGAACGGATGGTGCCGCTGCCTGGCAGCGTTCCAGGCAGCCAGCAGGGGGCTGCCGTCGAAGGGCGCACCGTCGGGCGGTAGGCGATGGGCCTCCTGTGTCACCCGGCCATGGTGCCCGGCGCGGCCAGGGTCGGCCGGACCGGGGTGGCAACGGTCCGATTCCGGGGCGGCGGATGACCGATACCTGCAGGTCACGGGCGATCGCCGACTCGACCAACGTGGTGATCCGGGCGCGGTCCTTGGCCCGTTGCCCGGTGCCGGCGATGGCCGGGATCGGTCGGAGCCAATGCACGTCGACGGACATCGCGGGCAGGGCGACCGCACGCCGGATCGCCGACACCAGGCTCTCGTCGCCGACAAACGCAGCCGCGGCGGTCTGCTGTCCGTGAGCGTCGCGGTAGATGAGTGTCACCGGCATCACCACGACGGCGGCGTCGATGGCGGCCTGGAAGCCGGCCCGGTGGAACTCGGCGACGGCGCCGCCGCACCGGGTGGTGGCTTCCGGAAAGAGTTGAACCTTGTACCCCTGGCGGAGCGCCGTCGTCATCTCGTCGATCAGAGCGGGCAGCCGCCGCCAGGATCCGCGGCGAATGAACAGCGCGCCACCGCGTCGCGCGAGCGTGCCGACGAGCGGCCACCCAGCGATCTCGGATTTGGCCACCTGTCGCATCGGCGTGCCGGCGGTCAGCACCAGAATGTCCAGCCAGGAGACATGGTTCGCGACGACGAGTCCGGGTCCGCTGCGCGGCTCTCCATGGCTGTCGATGCTCAACCCCAACGCGCGCAGCGTCAGCTGCGACGCCGCGCGCACGGCTCGGCCGCCCCGACGGACCGACCCCTGGCCGCTGCCCAGACTTGCCGTGACCACCAGCAGCCAGCCCAGGATGACGGCCGCGCCCACCAGTGTCAGCCGGAACCACTGCGCCGGAATGGATCTGACCGGCGCGGCGGTGGCGCCATCGACGGCGCACCGGGCCTCGCAGACCAACCGGTGGCAGCCGATGGCCATGTCAGCCGCCGACGGCCATGAAGTGATTCACATAGCGCGGCGGGACTTGTTCGTAGTCCAGCAGAACGGGGAAATCCGCGGTGCCGAAGTCCGGGTCCCAGGCCGGCCGTGCGCCCACTCTGGCGCCGAGTCGGAGGTAGCCGCGCAGCAGCGGCGGGGCCACCGCGCGCCGGCCAGGTTCAGCCGGCCGATCCAATCGGGAACGGGTGGCGGGGCCGGCAGTCCAGCGCGCGGTCCGCGCGACCGGCGGCCGCGAGTTCTGCCGCAATGGCTCTGGCGTTCGCCCCACCGTCGGCCAACGCGACCGAGGCGCAGCCGATGAGGTGCCGGTTGCCGGTCAGCAGCACGTAGCGGGCAATCCCGCCCCACATGGTCGAGATGGCCGTCCCGGCACGCTCTTCCGGCACTACGCAGGTTCGACCCACCTCGACCGTGTCGGCGAGCACCGGCAGCACCGCGGTGAGATCGAACTCCGTCGCCGTGTAGAGATCGGCGGCGCCCGCTCGTCGGTGCGGTGGAAGCAACCGGCAGGTGGCGACCAACCTGCGGCGTTCCAGGCCCTGATCGTCGGCGCCGTGCCAAACCATCAGGTGGTCGCAGCGGTCGTCGAACTCATCTGCGTCCAACCCGTCCGGGCCGATCAGGGCGGCCGGGTACGCGCTGCTGAAGATCTGGTGCCGCAGCCGCTGAACGGCCGCCCGTTGCTCGTTACCCTCGGCCAGGCTGACCCGGTAGCCGCCGGAGGTCGGTCGTCGGTCGTCAGCCGTGTCGAAGTCGCACCGATGTGCTGGTCACGATCGCCATGGTGGGACGCGTGTGGTCCCGGATGCTGACGATGACGTGGCAACCGTGCGTCGGCCAGATGAATCTCCGACGTCACCGCACGTTCAGCCGACGTGGTACTCCTGATCGGGCGCCGATCCACCCGAACCTCCAATCCAGAGTTGGACGATGGCACGTTCGGGTCGCGCACGCGGTTCCCACGGGGTCTACGGTGCCGACGGGCCAAGCAGCTCCCAGTGTCCCTCGGAGATGACCTCGACGTCACCGTCGACCACCGAGATGGCCGTCTGGTCGTCGATCGCGTACGCCGGTCCGGGGATTGTCGTCGCCCAGTTGCGCGCGCTGTCGAGCGTGTTGCTCGACCACCCCGGATAGTCCAGATGCGGAAAGATCGAGAAGTCGACGACACCAAGGGTCTCGTCGCTGCCGCCCGGGTTCCAGTCGACGAACAAGGTGCCGATGCGAGGGGTCATCACCATGCTGCCGGCGCTCACGCCGACCCAGACGGTGTCGGGCAGCGACGGGAGCAGGTCGACCAGGCCCGACTGCCTCATCCAGTGGCACAGGTAGATCGCCTCGCCGCCGTCGACGAGCAGGACGTCGGCTTCGCGGATCCAGGGAACCCAGCGCTCCTGGGCAATGCTCGGCAGCGCGGTGAGTTCCAGGACGCCGATCGACTTCCAGCCCAGGTCGCACAGTCCAGGTTCGTCTCCCCACTGGCCGGCGATGGAGTTCCACACCGACCCGGGCGAACAGGCGGGCTGCCCCCACTGCGCGGTTGGGATGAACAGCGCGGTGGCTTCGCCGATGGGCTTGCCCAGCAGGTCGACGAGCGCGGCGCGGATGCTGGCGTTCGTGATTCCGCCCGATGTGAGCAGCAGCTTCATGATCGGCCCTCCGGTACGAGCGATTCCTGGTCGACAAAGCGATACGTGGTCTGGCCGAACGGATCTCCCTTGGCGTGGCCGCGAGCGCGACTCGGCGTCACCTCGAAGACGATAACCCGGACGTCGGGATTCGTGCCGACCACGATGCCATCGGCCACCTCGAGTTGCCAGCGACCGTCCCAGCGGCTGCGATAGAGCTCGGCCACCCGGCGGAGGAGAACGTCGTCGGTCACCTCGCCGGCGACGCCTTCGAACGCCACGTCCAGGCCGCCGTCCCAAGCCGTGTCGCCGGCCAGCACAAGCACGTGCGGGTTGGCGCGGAGATTGGCGTACTTCACCTCGGTGCTGCCGGTGTGGAAGTAGACCTTCCCGTCATGAACGACGGGAACCATCGGAGTCGCATGCGGACGGCCATCGGGACGGACGGTGACGATCCAGGCGACCTCCGACTCGGCCAGCCTGGTTTCGACGGCGAGCCATGGGACGGCCTCGGCCCCGTCATCGCTGTAGCCGCGATCAAGTCGCTGCATCTTCAGCATCGTCAACCCTCCGGAACCGATTGCAGAGTTGAAGCGGTTTCGCGACGCTAACACGACCGATTGCAAAGTACAATCGGTCTCGATGGCCGGCGAACGAGATGTGGCGCACCGGTCGGGTTGCCCGATCAACCTGGCCGTCGAAGTCCTGGGCGATCGCTGGTCGCTGGTGGTTCTGCGCGACGTGATGTTCGGCGACCGACACTACTTCCGAGAACTGCAGGCCGGCTCGCAGGAGGGCATCGCGTCCAACATCCTCGCCGACCGGCTGCGACGGCTGGTCGATCATGGGCTGCTGTGGCGTGCCGACGACAAGACTCACCGGCAGAAGATCCGCTACAGCCTGACCGAGGCGGGCGTGCAACTCGTCCCGGTGATGGCGGCGCTCGGCTCCTGGGGACGCAAGCACATGCCCGCCAGCCATGAGCTCTCCGTGCGCGCAGAACTTCTCGAGCGCGGTGGTCCCGAGCTGTGGGATCGGTTCATGGACGAGTTGCGTGAACAGCATCTCGGCGTTGCCCGGTCGCCCGGGACGCCTTCGGTGTTCGCCGAGTTGCAGGCGGCGTACGAGGTGGCCGTCGACGAAGCGGCCGTCGGTCGGAGTGAAAGTCGCGAGCGGGGGCTCGGTCGCCGGGCCGAGAGGTGAACTGGCCCATGCGTCGGCCGACCTGCAGGCGCACACAGGCGTCGACGACGTTCTCAGCCGGGACAGGAGCCGAGCACGGATACCTACGCTGCAGGCCCACCGCCGTCGGCCTGGTCAGTTGCCCGTCTTGATGGTACGAAGTGCTTCGTTGAGCTCTGTGGGCGTGACGCGCAGATCAGTGGCGATGGTGCGGAACTGTTGTGACTTGGGGCTCAGTCCACCTGCGCTGTGGTCAGCCAGCGCCGCCAACCGGGCGAGCCCGGTGCGGGCCGCGGCCGGGGTGATGTCCAAGAGGTGGGCGAGGCTGGTAGCCGTGGCCGGAAGGGTGAGCAGGTCGGCGTCACCGGTCGAGGATCCGGGTGCTTTGTCCTTTGATCGTTTCGGGGTGGCGGCGGAGTTCGCCGGTTTGACCTTCGTGTCGGCCGAGTTGTCGGCGCCGGCGCTGGCTTTGATCGTCGCCAGGGCCGTGTCCAGGCCGGCCGGCGTGCTGCCGAGGCTGGTGGCGATAGCCCTGAACGCGGCCGTCGTCGGGTCGACTTTGCCGCCGCCTTGCTGAGCCAGCGCGGCGATCTTGGCCAGTCCGGCCTTGGCGGCCTCGGTGGAGACATGCAGCAGAGAACCAAGTTTCGCTACCGTCTCGGGCGCGGTGAGCAGGTCGGATCCGGTGTCGACGGCACCGGGAGCCTTGGGTTGCGCGCTCTCACGGTCCGCGGAGCCGCCGGTCTTCCGCCCCAGGGCAGGGTCTGCGGCGACCGCGGCCGCCTTGATGTGCGTCAACGCGTCGTCCAGTGCGGCCGGACTGACGCCGAGGTCGTGGGCGATGACCTGGAAGTCCGGGTTTGCCGGGTCCAGAGCGCCGCCGGTGCGTTCGGCCAGCGCGGCAAGTCGGGTCAGTCCGGCCCCGGCGTCGGCAGCCGAGATGTGCAGCAACCCGGCCAGCAGGGCCGCCGACCCCGGAGCGGTCAGCAGATTGAACTCCTTCGCCGGCCGGGTAACCGGTTCCGGGGCTTGGCTGGTCGCCGAGCTGCTGGCCCCGGCCAGCGGCGGGGTGGCCGCCGACGGTCGGTCCGGGGCGAATCCGACCCAGGCGCCGGCCAGGATGGCAACTACCGCTGCCGCGGCCAGGACGGTCGCGGGAACGCTATGGCTGCGGCGGACCGGCCCGCCGACCGCGGGCGGTGGTGCGGCCGCGTGTGCCCCTCCGGCCTGCAGCACGGCCAGGCCGATGCGGGCCAGGTGCTTGTCACGGGTGCCGGCGGGTAGCTCGATCCGCTCAACCCGACTGACCAAGGTATCGAAATCGTCCATGTCAGCAGCCTCTTTCGAAGACGGGGTGGAAGTTGGCCGGACCGGCCGCGGCCATCAGCGCGGGATTGCGATCGGCGGGCTCCGGCGGTGTGCGCTCGTATCGATCCAGGGCCCGACGGGCCCGATGCAACGCCCGGGACAGCCGTGACCGGACCGTGCCGGGACGGCTTCCCGTCACCTCGGCGACGACACCCGGCGATATGCCCTGAATGACGCACAGCTGGATCAGTTCGCGGTCGGCGACCGGCAGGTCCCGCAAGATGGCGTGGAGAATGTGCAGGTAGTGCAGATCAGCCGAGGCGTCGACGACGAGCTCGGCGATGTCGGGCACGTCCCGTAACTCCGTCCGTAACCGGAGATCGACGCGAGCAGCGACGGCCCGCCTGCGCACGTGTCGGCGGAGGAGGTTGTTCGCCACCGCCAGCAGCCACGGCCGCAATCCCGCCGCCGGATGAGGGGTGACCTTCGCACCGGACTGCAGAGCCACGATGAACACCTCGGCTGTGATGTCCTCAGCGTCGGCTCGTGAGCCCAGCCGTTGGAAGCAGTGGTTGTACACGGCCGCGGCGTGTCGGTCGTACAGCCCGGCCATCCCGGACGGATCGCCGGCAAGCGCACGCGCCCAACCATCAGCGTCGGCAGCTGCTCGGGGGTAGGCCATATCCTTCTATCGCCTGACTGACCGCAGCGTTGCACCCGACATCGCACAGCCCTCCTCCGGGTCCCACCTTCCCAGGCATAGCGGTCGGACACCGGATCGGTCGGCGTCACGGAGTGAGCCGGCTCCTGGATCGCTTCGCCGCCGACGCCAATCGGCTCGGGCCTCCAGACCACCTAACAACCACAAGGGAATCACGATGAAGGTGGCTGTACTCGGTCGCGGTGATCATCGGCGAAGCCACCGACCCCCGTGTGCTGACCGACCTGGTGGCCGCTGCCGACGCCGTCGTCTCCGCGCTGGGACCCAAGGAGGCCGTGTCCAAGGTCATGGCCAGCACCTACCAGGACCGCCGCCGACGAAGGCCGGAAGCCCCATGGACAGCCGCCGCGGGTGGTAGTCGCGGCACTCCATGGCCATGGATCGGTTGCGGTTCGTCACGCGGGCCAGGCGGTTCATCGTCGTGTGTCTGGGTGTTGAGGCAGAGTGAGGGCATGAGCGAGAGTGAACCCGAGAGCTTGCGTGGGCGGACCTTCAAGAACAGGACCCTTCGACAGTCCCGCTTCATCGGATGTGACCTGGGTGAAGTCGTTGTACGTGGCAGTGACGTGGCCGGAATGGAGGTGGACTCGCCCTGGCTGCTCGAGGGCGGCAATCGGCTCCTGGTCAACGGCGTCGATGTCGTGCCGCTGGTCGACGCAGCGCTGAACATTCGCTTCCCGGGGCGTGAGCTGCGCGTCGCCGAGCATCCCGAGGGGCTGCGCGCCGCCTGGGTTGCTCTCGAGCGGACCTGGTCGTCCACTCTGGACCGGGCCAGGACGATGCCTGCCGGCACCGTCGATGCTTCCGTCGATGACGAGTGGTCCCTCGCCGAGACGCTGCGCCACCTGGTGATGGCGACCGACACCTGGCTAGGGAAGGCGATCCTCGAGAGACAGCAGCCATATCACCCGGCTGGCCTACCTGACGACGACAACGGCTCTGATGCTTATGACGAGTCAGTCTTTTCCGTCAAGACGCCATCGTTTGCCGAGGTCATCGAGGCGCGCACCGAGCGCCAGCTGATGGTGAGCGAGTTCCTCGCCGGCCTGAACCCAGAGGATCTCGCCGAGCCGCGCAAGAACCCGCACAGCCAGGACTATCCAGAGACCGTCCTCTCCTGCCTACGAACGATCCTCGAGGAGGAGTGGGAACACCATCGCTATGTCACACGCGACCTTGACGCACTCGCCGTCACCGCTGTTGGCTGAGTTGGCCATCTGGTTCTCCGGCGCAACGCCGGGGACGCGCCGGCGCCTGCCATGGCTTCTGACCACCCCCTCGGCGCGGACCGGCAGAAGCGCCAGGGTCCGTCGGTTGACGGTGGCAGGCGGGTGGCGAGACCTGAACGGCCATTTGCGCTCTGACTGGCCGCCCAGCATGAGCAGTGTCTATGGCGGCGGACGCCGCCGATGTCGTGGCAAACAAAGTCACGGACTCGGGTGCCAGCGGACCGGTCCGGCGACGATGGGCGGCTGACCGTACCGGCTGTAGTCAGAGGGCGGCTGCCGGGGTTGCTGTCGAGCTGGATGTGCTCGTGATCTCGCTTCGCGGTCGTACTCGACGCGTCGGACAGGGTCGCGAAGCACCCGGTATGCAGCGAGGACTTCTTGAAGTGCCACGTCGGAGATGGTGCCCAGTGGTTCGTCGCGGCCGGCGCGGGTGTCGGGGTGGTGGCGGAGAAGCAGCGACCGGTAAGCGCGGCTGATATCGGCCTGGGTCGCGCTTGGCTCAACTCCCAGGATGGCGTAAAGGTCCGGGCGGTCGGTCGTCATGGTCATCGTCATGGATTGGCGGTCGCGGTCCCGGCGAGGGAGGTCGGCCGGGACCACGACCGTGAGGAGGACCGGCGCCCGGCCCGGGGTAAGGGTGCGCCGTTCGGGCGCGGCGTGGCGCAAGATGCGTCGACGCTTGCGATTCGACTTGGCGGGCGGGGCGCACGGTCACCTCTGAGGGGTCGGTTCACGTGTGGCGATCACCTGCCCTTCTGTCGTTGGTCGTTGTTTGGCCCCGATGATCGGGGCGGGGGCGAGCGTTGCCGGCCCCGCCCGCCGATGGTGGGCTGGCGTGACCCGGGGGTCGAGCGGGCAAGGTCGGCAGCTCGGCGGCGCGGACGCCCGATGCAGTGCCCGCCCAAGGTGCCGCGCCAAGTCCTGGACGGTGGTGGC
This sequence comes from uncultured Actinomycetota bacterium, assembly GCA_963706185.1. Taxonomy (GTDB): domain Bacteria; phylum Actinomycetota; class Actinomycetes; order Mycobacteriales; family Nakamurellaceae; genus Nakamurella. The sequence continues at coordinate 102,373 of CAVPLZ010000012.1, forward strand.
GCCGGCCATTCCGCGCCGATGATGGCGTCGAACTCGGCCGCCAGCAGGTCATGGTCGTGGCAGATCAGGTCCAGGAACTGGCGGTCGATCCGACGTCATCGGTGGTCGGTGTCGTGGGCATGACCGTATCTCCGGTCAGGCGTTGATGGCCTGCCGGTCCTCACCGTTGCTGGTGATGGAGATCTTGCGCGGCTTGGCCTGTTCGGCGACCGGGATCTGCAGGGTGAGTACCCCGGCGTCGTAGCTGGCGGTGATGTGTTCGGTGTCCAGGTTGTCGCCGAGGACCAGCTGCCGGCTGAAGATGCCGCGCGGCCTTTCGGCGGCGATCAGTTCGGCGTCGCTGGCGCGGGGCGGGCGTTCGGCTTTGACGGTGACCACATTGCGTTCGACGTCCAGATCGATCGAGCCAGGGTCCACGCCCGGCAGATCGAACTCGACGTGGAAGGTGTCACCCTCTCGCCAGGCGTCGATCGGCATCACCGATGGACGAGCCATCGTGCCGTTGGTGCCGAAGACCTGCTGGGTGAGCCGGTCCAGCTCGCGGAACGGATCGGTGCGCATCAGCATCGTGTCCACCTCCATGACTCCTATCTCGGATGCTCGAGTCCGCAGATCCCCCGTAGGATCTGTGGTGTGCGCTATAGCTTTGTATATAGCACTCGTGGGATGCTGGTGCAAGACGCAATCTGGAAAAAAATTGGGAAGAAGGGTCGTTGCGAGGTGACGGAAACCAGGCCGGACAAGGCCCGTGGTGTCTATGGCATCTCGGTCGCCGCCGAATTGGTCGGCACAGGGGTGCAGAACCTCCGCGCCTACGAGGCCCACGGCCTGCTCGAACCCGACCGGACCGAGGGCGGCACTCGCCGCTACAGCGCGAACGACCTGGAACGACTACACCGCATCGGCGACCTGCTCGAGGCCGGCCTCAACCTCGCCGGCATCGCGATGGTCATGGACCTGCAGGACGAGAACAGCCAACTACGAGCCGACAAGGCCGCCCAGCAGAGGCTTCCCAACGAATCGGTCCCGACGACACCGCCTCGACGCAAGGGCCTGTCGAGCAGCAGGTCCCGACCAAATCGTCGCTGACCGACCAGGACCGCTCGGTTGACCGAGGTGACTGAGGGCAGCTGGGTGTGGTCGTTCGGTCTTGATGCGGTGATGACGCTCGCCGGATCTCCCCAGGTCGGCTCAGCGAAATGGACCACCTGGTGACCGTGGGATGGTAGCGGTCTGACCGTGGTGGTGCGGCGCAGGTTGTTCGTGCGGGCGTGGTGGTCGGGCAGCCAGTAGCTGTCGCCAGTGATGTCGATGAACACGGAGCGGTGCAGAAGTCGATCGAGAAGTAGTCGGCGAGCAGGACAGCCGAGTGTGTATCCCGTGCGCCGTGTCCTCGATGTTCGGGGCGATGGTCGTCCGATCTGGGTTGAGCTAGCTATACGCGGCGTACCAGTCGGCACCGCCGGGCCATTTCACGTACCCACGGGTCCGGCCCGGCAAGGTGCCGCTCAGGGCGGATCCACCGCTGATCGCGCCGCGACCGACCGGCGGTCCAACCGTGCTCGCCAGCCGATCGTGCTGACCCGCGCCATCTCGATGACGTTGAGCGCGGCCACCAGGACGGCCAGACCGATCAGCGAGGCCAGCGCCGGTACCAGCGGCGCGATCGGCATCACAGCGAGCACAACTGTTGCCGCGATCAGTCGGGTCCAGGACATCAGGTGGAACATCGTCCAGCGGGTGAAGCCGAATGTGGCCAGGAACATCGCGGTGCCGCCGAACAACAGACCGGCTATCGCCCAGTGCAGGTGCTCTGTCGGATGCGCGATCGCATCGTGCAACCCGACCGCCACCACAATGATCGCCGCGATGAAGGCCAGATGTCCGTACGAGAGCACCAACCGGGTGATGTCGAGCTGGACCCGGGCGGTGGTCAACGAATGCCTCATGGCGTCCGCGGCGAAGTGGAAGTACACCCACCACAACCCGCAGCTCAGGGCGAAGGCTGCGGCCACCGCGACCCCGGTGGGCACGTCAATTCCGGTGGTCAACGTGGCGATCGACACCACCGATTCGCCCAGGGCGATCAACACGAACAGGCCGAACCGCTCGGTCAGATGCGCGGCGTTGACGTGCATGGCCGCCATCCGGCTGCGGAAAATCCTTGGAGTGGACAGATCGAGCAGGGCAACAAGGCCCCAGATCAGCTCGCGGGTCCCGCCCTCGAAGAGCGAACCGATCACCAGCAGCGGTCCCGTGACCACCGCCGCCGCCATCGACGGGTTGAGCCCGCTGAACCGACCGGCGCGGATCGAACCGACCTGGTTCGTGGCCAGGATGATCCGCGCCGCCCAGTACGAGCAGGCGAACAGGGTGCCGAGAGACCCGTAGGCGTCGGGCATCGAGATGGCCATGAAGATCCCGCACAGCGCCACCGCGAACATCCGGATCCGCATGAGGGGACGGGAGGTGTCGAGCAGATTGGTCTGGACTGCCATGCCCACCCACGTCCAGTACACCGGAACGAAGACGATCACAGCGCGCAGGATGCCGCCCCAGGTGTGGTCGTCCTCGATCAGGGCCGACACTCGGGTGACGGCCACGACAAAGACGAGGTCGAAGAACAGTTCGGCCCAGCTGACGCGCTTCTCGACTTCCGGTTCGGTCACCCGCGCAAGTCTGCCCGCGGTGGACCTCGGTGCTCCCGGCCGGGTGCGAATTTCTCGACCGGTGCTCCGGGCGCCACTCTTCCCCCGGGTATCGCCGGATCTGCGAGCACCCGCGCGGTGGGACGGCGGCATGTGGATGCGCGACGGACACGTCGACATCGACGAGGTGACCGCCGCGCAACCAGTGGCCGCCCCGTTTCCGGCGCAGGAACAGATGGCCGGGTTCAGGTCGCGGGGGTCAGCCGATCTCCTGCCCGAACGCGATGCACTCCGGGCTCAGCGCCGGGATCTCGTGGATCAAGATGACCCCGGGTCCAGCACCTCGGCGATAAATGTCGTGGGTAATGTCATCGGGCGTGAATTCGCGCCGGACCCAACGGTCCAGTTCGCTCACGCGCAGCCACCCTTTTCTTGTAGGCGTCAACGTCGACGCTTGGCCGACGCCATCGTTTTCTCACAGCTGTCATGTCGGACTGTACGGGCGGCCGACCCGTAGGCCGCCGATTGAGCCTTCTCAAATAGGGCGGCCTGCGTGTGGCGTGCGTCCACCCCGTGGTCGCTCGGGAACGCAGGTCGCGACCTTGGTTCATGAGGCCCGCGGCTCCAGCAACGCGATGAGCCCGCGTCGGTAGTGCCCGGTGCATGGGGGCCGGCAGCGTGGTCCGCAGCCCGGAGCACGGCGTGCCGATTCGGCCCCTGAACGTTCCGCTTGCGGGCACGAGCGGCGGTGATCCACTGTCTTGACGCGGTCAGCTGCGTAGTGCAGTCCACATATGGGATGCCGTCGGTCGTGCATCCGCGCGATCATGGCCGACGTGGATACGGTCGAGGTCGTCGTCGCTCATGGCGACCGCGCGACCCTGCGCGTCGGCGACGTGTTCTTGAAGATCGACGCCGATCAGACCCGTACCGACGTCGAGGTAGCGGCAATGGCAATGGCGCCGGTCCCGACCCCGCACATTCTCTGGCGGGACCCACCCGTGCTCGCTCTCGCCGCTGTCCCGGGAACCGCACTGGGCCACCTCGGCGAGCCGTCTACCGGATCCCCGGCGGCGTGGGCCGCAGCGGGCGCCGCCGTTCGGGCGCTGCACGACGCGCCGCTACCACCGTGGCCCGGTCAGGACCTCGACGAGCTTGCAACGCACCTAGCCCGTGAATGCCAATGGCTCGTCGAAAACGACGTCCTTCCCGCCGACGTGGTCACACCAAACCGCCGACTTGCCGAGACCGCACTGCGGCCATGGACACCGGTCTTCATTCACGGAGACCTGCAGATCGACCACATCTTCGTCGCCGGCAACGAGGTCACCGGCGTCATCGACTGGTCCGAAGCAGCCCAGGGTGACGCGCTATACGACCTCGCCACCCTCACCCTCGGACACCCCGAACACCTCGATGACCTCATCGCCGGCTACCGCGCCGATATTGACCGCGACCTCATCCGCGCGTGGTGGTCGTTGCGATGCCTGACCAACATCCGCTGGCTCGTCGAACACGGCTACGGTCCGCCCGAGGACTATCCCGAGGTGGCCGTCCTGCGATCGTGCCGATGAGGCTGGAGACCCACCGAGCCGAACTGGCGGCCGCCTACCGGCAGACCGCTAGGCCCCAACGGTGAGACCCGAGCTTGTTGATCATGGGAGACCCGTACGCCGAAACTCGGCGTGTTGCGCAACACGCCGACGGTCGCCGTACGGATTCGCCATGATCAACATTGGATGGCACCCGGCGGTCTCGATCAGGTGGCCGTGCGGAGACGAATCTGAGCATTCCGCTGGTCAGGGCTCCCCCGGTTGGACTCGAACCAACAACCGTCCGATTAACAGTCGGATGCTCTGCCAATTGAGCTACGGAGGACCGGCACCACGCCATTGGAGCGGTGCCGGACAAGAATAGCCCACGCGGCCGGGTGGTCGGGAACGCCCGGCGCGGGACGCAGGTGTGAGCGCCACCCTTATGGGGGACACTGTGTACAGGGAACCGGCGTCGGTCCCGGGCGTCGATGACGAAGGAGCGGTGCAGCGTGTTCCGTCTGCTGGTGGGCCTGGCGATCGGCTACGTGCTCGGTTCGCGGGCGGGCCGCGAGCGATACGAGCAACTGAAGCGCTGGGCCGCTCAGGTCGCTGATCACCCTGCGGTGCAGGGCGGCGCCGGCTTCATCCAGGCCAAGGTCTCCGACGTCCTGCCCGGCGGCAACAAGCAGCACTGACCGCTCCCCAACCGACGGCGACGTCGTCGGCATCGCCCAATCGGTCATCCTCGACTTCCCGGGTCGAGCCGACCGACAAGGCGGACATCGAGGAACACCTGACGATCACCACCACCCCGGCGGTGAAGGCGGCCTGGGCCTGGATTCAGCACGACGACAGCTGGGGCGTGGACTGGCGGCCCGAGGGCTACTGGCCGGCAAACACCAAGGTCCACGTGGCGGCGAACCTGTACGAACTGAAACTGGCCGACGGGATGTACGGCGCGCAGGACCTGACCAGTTACTTCGCCATCGGCCGCGCCCAGATGGTCGAGCGCGGGATGCCAACAGCCACCACATCGTGGTCGAGCAAGGCTGCACTACCCCGAACGATCAGGCGTCGTGCGCCGGCACGGTGGCGACGTATCCAGCCTGGGTCGGCAATGGCGACATGGTGAACAACCCCGAGCGGGTCACCCGTTCCGGCATCCAGGTGGTGCGCTACTGGTCGAGTGGCTTCTTCTTGCGCTTCGGTCGCTTGACCTCGACCCCGCCCATGATCGCCGTGCCGGTGACCCTGACGACCGGGGCACCCGGGATCGGGATCGAGTTCACGTTGCTCTCGAACCCGCCCATGATGCCGATGCCGTTGGTGTAGACGGTCACATCGTCGGGCACGGTGATCTCGATCCCGCCCATGATTGCCACGGCGTTGATCACCACCTCGGCCGCGCCGTAGCGGGCCTGGCTCAGATCCAGTTCGATGCCGCCCATCAGGGCGAAGGCGCTGAAGCGCGGCGGCACCACCCAGTCGCCCGATCTGGACGCACCCGACATCACCGCGACGGCCGTGGTCGAGGTCCAGCCGCTGCTGACCCGCGAACCGGCCGGCGGAAAGCTCGCGGCGGCCGCCGCGGGTGTCGGCTGTAGGACCCCCTCGACCGACCTCGGCACCAGCGACGGTGTGCCCGGGAAGGTCCTGGGTGACCGGCTCCAGCTCGGCCAGAGTCTTTGCCGCGTAGACCGTGTCGAGCCGCTCCTGGAGTTCGTCCAGGCTCAGGCGACCTTCGGCCAGCGCTTGGTTGAGGACGGTGGCGACGCGCTCTCGGTCAGCATGGGAGGCTCGCAGCTGTCCCGGCCCGAAGTCCCCGGCATTCTGTGCACCAGTCACGGTTGGCATCATAACCTGACACCATAATGGATAGAAGTGGCGTCGTCACGACACCATTCGGGTTCGGTTCAGTCGACGCCGGTGGTGCCCATCGTCGGGCCCGCTCGTAGCTCCGCCGCGACCTGACGAACCGCGGGCACGAAGCCGGGCGCGGCCGGGTCCGCGGCCGGGTCCAGCCGGAGTTGCACCAGCAGCCCGTCCCGTCCGGGGACCCGGCGCAGCGCGACCCAGCCGCCGGCGCCCGGCCACGGCAGGTAGCGGCTCGCCGCCACCGACCGACGAACCCGGGTGTGTATCTGATCGGTGACCTTCGCGGGGCGGCCGAGCAGGTGCTCCCGGGGCCGCCCGTCGCGGACCAGCGCCACCTCGGCGCCGTCGTCCGTGCCCGTCGGCAGCGGCACGTCGTCCAGAGGCACCAGGGTCAGCATCCCGAGTTCGAGCCTGGCCTTGGCGATCCGCTCCCAGCCGAGTCGCTCGGCCCGCTCGTCGTCGACGATCCACAGGCCTCGTCGGGTGGTCAGCAAGGTGGGGCCGTCGTCCGACCGGGCGATGGCGGTGATCAGCTCGTCGGGAGCGAGCCGGCCGGCCAGGGCCGGGGGCAAGGGTTCCCGACGCCACGGCAGCTTCACGTCGGCTACCTCAAACCATCTCGCCGCGGGCCCGATCGGACAGGGCCCGGCGGTAGGCGGCCATCTTCACCAGATCGGTCTGCAACGACATCGCGCGATCCCGGTCGTGCTCGGCCTCGGCCCGGCGCAGCGCCGACTGAAGGCGCCGTTCCTCGACCGCCGCGGCTCGCTCGGCCATCCGGGCCACGATGGAGCCGGCGTACCGACCGTCCGGTTCGTCGGATCGGTGGCTCGGTGGTTCCACCGCGAGTTCGGTGACCAACGAACGCACAGGACCGGGCGGAGCCTGGTCAGCGACCGCGGTCACCCACGCCGCGCCGCCGCCCGTCTCCTCCGGGCCGCCGGCGCGAAGCACCGCCTCGTGGACGGCCAGGTAGGCCGGTTCGGTGAAGGCGACCGCCAGCACCTGGGCATAGCCCGAGGCGACCAGGTCCGGCTGCTGGAGAACGAGTTTCACCATCTCGCGCTCGACCGAGCTGCGTCGGTCCGCCGGGTTTGGCCGGGCCGGGCCGGCGGCTGGGACCTCCAGTGGCTCGGACTCCGCCGCCGGGCTCCCGGCAACTCCAGGTCGCTCGGATCCGCCGCGATCGTGCTGACGACCGCCGGCGGCGATCTCCCGTCCGCGTCGGTCGTCCTGCTTCTGGAACTGGGTGGCGGCCTGCCGCACCCGGCCCACGATGGGGCCCGGGTCCACCCCGAGCCAGCCGGCCAGCCGTCTGGCGTATTCCTCGCGCAGGGTCACTTCCTTGATCCGGGCGACCAGCGGAATGGCCGCCGCGGTCGCCGCGACCTGGCCCTCGGCGGTATCCAGGTCGTAGCCGTCCAGCGTGCTGCGAACGGCGAAGGCGAACAACGGCTTGCGCGCCTCCACCAGCTCGCGCAGCGCGACATCCCCACTGGCCAATCGCAACTCGCACGGGTCCATGCCGTCCGGCGCGATGGCAACCGAGGTGTTGGCGGCGAACCGCTGGTCGGCGTCGAACGCTTTGAGCGCGGCCTTCTGGCCGGCGGCGTCGCCGTCGAAGGTGTAGATCACCTCGCCGCGCATCACCTCGTTGTCCTGCAGGTAGCGGCGGAGCACGCTGACATGTTCGTCCCCGAAAGCAGTTCCGCAGGACGCCACCGCCGTCGTCACGCCGGCCAAATGCATGGCCATCACGTCGGTGTAGCCCTCGACGACCACGGCGCGGCGTTGCTTGGCGATCTCCCGCTTGGCCAGATCCAGACCGAACAGCACCTGCGACTTGTGGTAGACCCTGGTCTCCGCGGTGTTGACGTACTTGGCCTCCAATCGGTCGTCGTCGAACAATCGCCGCGCACCGAATCCGACGACGTCACCGGCCCCGTCCCGGATGGGCCACAGCAGGCGCCGATGGAACTGGTCGATGGGACCGCGCTGCCCGGCCCGGGCCAATCCGGCCTCGGTCAGTTCTCTGATCGAGAAACCCTGCGCGGTCAAGGCTTTGATCAACCTGTCCCAGCCCGACGGCGCGAACCCGCAGCCGAAGTGGGTGGCGGCGGCGAGATCGAAGCCGCGCTGGGCCAGGAATTCCCGGGCCGGCGCAGCCTCGTCGGTGGTCAGCTGCCCGGCGTAGAACGCCGCCGCCGCCTTGTTCGCGGCCAGCAGCCGGGACCGGTTCCCGGCCTCCCCGCGACCCGGGCCGCCCCCGTCGACCGTGGTCAGGGTGATCCCGGCCCGGTCGGCCAGCCGCTGCACCGCCTCGACGAACGTCAGGTGGTCGATGGCCGCGACGAAGCTGAAGACGTCGCCGCCCTCGCCGCAGCCGAAACAGTGATAAGTGCCGTGAGCGGGCCGGACATGGAACGACGGCGACTTCTCCTCGTGGAACGGGCACAACCCCTTGAGGTTGCCGCTGCCGGCCGGGCGGAGGGCGACGTAGTCGCCGATCACCACCTCGATGCGGCTGGCGTCACGGACTCGTTCCTTGTCCGCATCGCTGAACCGTCCCGCCACCCGGCGAGTCTATGTCCGCCGGCGGACGCTCCCGGATCCGTCCCCAGGTCGAGGATTGCGCCCGGTCACTCCGCGGGGATGCCGGCGCCGACATCCACCAGCGTGGTGGGCAGCGGGTTACGCGGTTCCCGGTCGCCGGCAGTGCCGCCGCCCTCGTCGCCACGGCGGCGGGCGGCGGCACCCCGGCGCCGGCGTCCGAGCGTGACGATCGCACCGAGCAGCACCACCGGCAGCACGACGATGCGCACCACCCGGCCGCTGCGTGATCTCTGCGTCATGACCCCAGCCTGCTCCGATCCGCATCGCCGAGCGAGCAGGTTCACCACAGGTGAACGGACGTGAAGCGCAAGGCTCAGGAACTCGCGGTCAGCCGGGCATGCCAGGCGATCGCCTGGGCGTCGGTGAGCAGCGAGGCCTGGTCCAGCACCACCCGCAGGCGACCGGAGTCGTCACCGGCCTGCCGGTACGCCTGCGCGTGGCCAGGGTCGAGCGCGTCGTCGCCGCGGTCGCAGAGCAGTCCGACGAGTTCGGTGAGCAGCTCCTGCTCGCGGTGCTGCACCTGCAGCCGCGCGGGCTCCTCCATCACGTAGCGGGTGGCGATCGCCTTGAGCAGCGCAACTTCGGCCCGCAGCACGCCGGGAACGACCAGATCGGCGGCGTACCGGCCATGCGGACCCGGCCCGGCCACGGCCAGGGTCGCGGCGACCGCGCCGGTGGCCAGCCGACCGGTCAGTTCGCTGGTCATCCGTTTGAGCTGCGCATCGCCGGCCAGCCCGGGGCGATAGCCGCGGGCCAGCGCGACCACCGGAAGGGCGAGTAGGTCGTCCAGCGCACCGGCCAGGTCGGCCACCGGCCCGTCGGACAGCCGCGCGGCCAATGCCGCTACCTGATCCCGCTCCTCGGCCGCGGCCAGCCGCTCCAGGTCGATGCGACCGGCGAGCACGCCGTCCTCGACGTCGTGCACGGAGTAGGCGACGTCGTCGGCCCAGTCCATGACCTGGGCCTCGAGGCAGCGGCGGGCGTCACCGTCCGGCCGGAGCCAGCCGAACACCGCCGACTCGGTGGCGTACACGCCGAACTTGCCGCCCTCGGTCGGTCGGGTCCACGGATACTTGATCACCGCGTCCAACGACGCCCGGCACAGGTTGAGCCCGGCCGGCTCGCCGTCGTCGCCCACCACCTTGGGTTCCAGGGTGGCCAGCAGCCGGAGGTTCTGCGCGTTGGCCTCGAAACCGCCGGCGGGGCCGCCGATCCGGTCGAGCGCCGCTTCGCCGTTGTGGCCGAAGGGCGGATGGCCGATGTCGTGGGCGAGCCCGGCGAGGTCGACCAGATCGGGGTCGCAGCCGAGCTGCCCGCCGATCTCCCTGGCGATCTGGGCGACTTCCAGCGAGTGGGTCAGCCGGGTCCGCGGCACCTCGTCCGAATCGGGGGCGACCACCTGGGTCTTGCCGGCCAGCCGTCGGAACGACGACGAGTGCAGCACCCGCGCCCGGTCGCGGCCGAACGCGCTGCGGCCCGGCACCTGTTCGGCCATCGGCAGCAGGGCCGACTTGCTCGTCTCGGTGACCCGGCGCGCGGTGTCGTCCTCGTCGTAGCGCCAGTGGCTGATCGGACTCGACGTCACAGCACCGGGCTCCCGGCACCGGACGGACCGCCGACCACCAGGTAGAACAGCGTCCCGGCGGTCTCCCGCAGCACGTACGCCGGAATCACCGAACGCCGGGTGGCCGGCCCTTCGTCGACCGGTGACACCTGCGCGTGCAGACCGAGATCCCTTGCCATCACTTGGGAACGATGCGCGTGCCAGGGATCGGTGACCAGGACGATGGACGTCCAGCCCCTGTGGTCCAGCACCAGCGCGGCGGCCCGCAGGCTGACCAGGGTGTCGTTGCCCACGCCGACCGCGGTGACCGAGCCGGCCGGGATCCCGGCGTCGATCAGGGCCCGCCGGCCCGCCTCGCCCTCGGTGGTGGCGTCTCCGGTCTGGCCGCCGCCGATGGTCAGGATCTGCGTGGCGACGCCGCCCTGGAACAGCGCCGCGGCGTGGTCGAGCCGGGCCTGGTACACCGGTGACGGCGTGCCGTTGTACTGCGCGGCGCCGAGCACCACGATCGCGTCGACCGGCTCCCGCTGGTCGGTCAACCCCACCTGGACGATGCGCACGGCCACCCCGACGGTCACCAGCGCGCCGACCACGACCGCACCGGCCAGGTAGCGCAGCACGCCGCGAGTCCACGGCCGGAGCCCTGATCCCGCCACCACGCCGGCGAACCTCCCCCGTCCCGCCGCGGCGGCGGGATCGACACCGCCCGATCATGCCAGCAGGAAAGGACCTGGTGGGTCAGAGCCAGCCGCGCTCGGTCGCCACCCGGACCGCCTCGGCCCTGGTGCTTGCCCCGGTCTTGCCGATCACCGCCGACAGATGGTTGCGCACCGTGCCCTCGGACAGGAACAGCGCCTTGGCGATGGCCGCCACGGTGCGGCCGTCGGCGGCGGCGGCGAGCACGTCGCGTTCCCGTCCGGTGAGCGGCGAACTGCCCACGGTCAACGTCTCGGCCGCCAGCTGCGGGTCGACCACCCGCAGCCCGGCGTGCACCCGACGGATGGCGTCGATCAGCTGCTCCGGTGGCGCGTCCTTGACCAGGAACCCGGCGGCGCCCGCCTCCATCGCCCGCTGCAGGTACCCGGGGCGCCCGAAGGTGGTCAGCACGATCACCCGGCAGGACGGGATGGCGATCCGCAGCGCCGCCGCGGCGGCCAGCCCGTCCATCCCCGGCATCTGGATGTCCAGCAGCGCCACATCGGGGTCGCTGCGCTGGGCCGCCGGGACCACATCGTCGCCGGTGCCGACCTGCGCGACCACGTGCAGGTCGGGTTCGGTGCCGAGCAGCGCGGCGAAGGCCCCGCGGATCAGCGCCTGGTCGTCGGCCAGCAGGACCCTGATCACGGTGACCCCACGGTCGCGACGACGACGAAGCCCCGGTCCGGACCGGGGCCGGCCCACAGTTGTCCGCCGGCCGCATGCACCCGCTCGGCCAGTCCGAGGACCCCGCGTCCGCTTCCGGGCTGGTCGCCGGGTCCCGTGCCGTCGTCGGCGATCTCGATGCGGGACGGTTCCAGGGTGATGGTGCAGGTGGTCGCCCCGGAGTGCCGGACCACGTTGGTCACCGCCTCGCGGACCACGAACCCGAAGACCTCACGACCGGCGGGCGTGACGTCGTCGACGGCCTGGGGTACGACGGGCCGGATGCCGGCGGCGCGCAGGACGGACGCGGCCGCGGCCAGTTCGACCGCCAGCGACGTGCCGCGGATGCCGGCGGCGGTGGCCCGAACGTCGGTGAGCGCCTCCCGGGCCAGTCGTTCGACATCGACGATCTCCCGGGTCGCGCGCCGCCGGATCACGCTCGATGAGCCGGCGGGCCAGTCCGGCCTTCACTGCGATCGCGGTGAGCGAGTGGCCGAGGATGTCGTGCAGGTCGCGGGCGATCCGCACCCGCTCGGCGGCGACCGCCGCCTTGGCCAATTCGTCCCGGGTTTGCCGCAGTTCGGCGGTCAGCCTGATGTTGCCGGCGAAGCCGCCCATCCACAGCGTCAGGGCCACCACGGTGACGGCCAGTTCCCATTGGGCTCCGCCCGGGCGCGTGCCAGGTCAAGCGCGACCATGGCCGCCCCGAGCAGCAGCGCGATCACCAGCGCATGCCGCCACGGCAGCATCAGGCCCGCGGCCACGCCGAGATAGACCCACACCGCGGACATCGACGGACCGCCGAGCGACGATCAGCGCGACGGATATCAGCAGCAGCACCGACAGGACCTGGTAGCCGGCGCGATACCGGCTGGCCCAACACCAGTGGCGGCACCCACACGTACCACGCGCCGAACGCGATCAGCAGCACCGTGGTGGCGACCTTCGTCACGGATCGAACCATCGCTCGCTCCAGATGCCGACGAGGAAGAAGACGAGCGAAGACCTGAGCGAACAGCGCGCCGCCGCGCCAGCGCTGAACCCCGGTGAGCCGGCCGCGCCGTAGCTCCTCCGGGCCCGCGCAGGTAGCCGGCGTCGAGGACGTCCGAACCCGGCCGAAGGGGCGGACTCCGATCGGGTCCGCCCCGGGAGCGGTCGGATCCGGCACGTCAGACCCGTGGCGCCACTGCGGCGGTAGGCGATCATGCCGACCACCGTAAGTCCGATGGTCCAGGCCGCGAGCACCAGCACCCCGGTGAGCGGGATGGCGCTGTGGGTCAGCGGCGCCCTGGCGATCTCCGCGGTCCAATACGACGGCAGGACCTTGGCCAGCGTGCTGCATGAAGGTCGGGAACTGTTCGACCGGGAACCACAGGCCACCGAGGATCGACAGGCTGAGGTACACGATCGTGGTCAACGCCTGGGCGGCGTCGACGCTGGCGGCGAATCCGATGATCATGCCCAGCACCGAGTACGGGATCAGTCCGAGCCACAGCGCGATCCCGGACGCGAACCATTGCTCGATCGACATCTGCGCGTGCCCGACCATCGCGCCGGCCGCGAACACCAGCACGATCGCCGGGATGCGCGACCAGCATGGCGACGGCGGCCTTGGTGACCATGTAGCCCTGCGGCGAGAGCGCGGTGAGCCGGAGTTGCCGGTTCCAGCCGACCTGCCGCTCGATGGCGATGCGGGCACCGGCGGTGATCGTCGCCCCCATGGCCGCCGTAGGCGGCCATCGAGACCATGAGGTAGGCCGCGACATTCACGCCGTCGTCGGTGGTGTCGCCGCCGTACAGGGAGTTGAACATCAGGTACATCACCAGCGGCAGGGCGACCGTGAAGACGAAATAGCGGCCGTTGCGCAGGGTGGCCCGGGCGGAGATCAGGGTGTAACTCAGGGCCATGCTCATGACGCGTGTCCCTCGGTGGTCCGTTCGGATGGTCTGGCGGAGGCTTCCGCTGGGTCAGTTCGAGGAACGCGTCCTCGAGGTTGCCGCGCGGTGATCTCGATGTCGTGGGCGTTCGGGAACCGGGCGAGCAGGTCGCGGACGGCGGCGTCGGAGTCGTTGCAGCGCAGCATCATCCGTGGACCCTGCGGTTCGACCTGTGCACTCCGGCGAGCCCGGTGAGCTCGTCGAGGTCCGGCGCCCGGCACCACCGCGGACAGCGTCCGGCCGGCCACCGTCGACTTGATCTGGGCCCCGGTGCCGTCCGCGACGATCCGGCCCTGCGGCCAGTACCACCACCCGGTCGGCGAAGTCGTCCGCCTCCTCCAGGTAGTGGGTGGCGAACATGACCGTCCGGCCCTGCAGCGGTGAACTGCCGCATCGAGGCCCAGAACGCGCGCCGGACCTCGACGTCCATGCCGACCGTCGGCTCGTCGAGCACCAGCAGGTCGGGATCGGACACCAGCGCCAGCGCGTAGCGGACCCGCTGGGCCTGCCCGCCGGAGAGCTTGTTGGTCCGCTGCTTGGCCAGGTCGGCGACGCCGGCCAACTCCATGGCCCGGCCGGCCGGCATCGGGTGGCGGTGCAGCACCGAGATGGTCTGCGACCAGATCGCCGACGGTGACGTCCGGGAGCAGCGCCCCGGCCTGCAGCATGGCGCCGACCTTGCCGGCCTTGACCGCGCCGGACCGGGTCGGTGCCGAACACGCACGACCGTCCCGGCGTCCGGCTTGGTCAGTCCGAGCAGCATGTCGATGGTGGTGGACTTGCCGGCGCCGTTCGGGCCGAGGAAGGCGACCACCTCCCCCGGGACGATGGTCAGGTCGACGCCGCGCACGGCATCGATGTGTCCGAAGGACTTGTGCAGGCCGGTCAGGCGGACGGCGGCCCCGTCGGGCGCCGGTCGACCGTCGGCACCGACTGCTGCGGCCGCAGTGGAATCTGCGGTGGCTCTGGGTTCTCTGTCGATCATGCTTCGAGCGTGGTCCGGACGCCGGCCCCGCACGTCGGCCGGGCGTCACGAACCTGCCGTGACATCTGTCAGGTTGCCGCGCACCCGAACCGACCAGGCGACCGCCGTCGGCTTGTTACCGTGCGAGGCATGTGGCGTGCTGGACGTCCCCGACGGGCTGTCGGGCTGCTCCTCGCGGCCGGCGTGCTGATCGCCGGCTGCTCGTCGACGGTCGCCGGCCGGCCGCAGGGCGTACCGGTGCCGGGCACGACGGGCAGCGTCTCGGCACCGTCGCCCACCGGCACTGCGCCCTCGCCAGATCACCACCCCGTCCACGACCGGCACGCCCGACTCCGGTCGCTCGTCGTCGCCGGGCAGTGCCGGCTCGTCGTCGTCCACGGTCCGCACCCCGTCGTCTGCGGTCAGCACCCCGTCGACGGTGGACGGCGCGGTCGGCGATCCGGGTATCGGTGATCCGTACTACCCGGACGCGGGCAACGGCGGCTACAACGTCACCGGCTACAACGTCACCATGACCTACACCCCCGAGACGAACCAGCTGCAGGCCACCACGGTGATCGCCGCCGAGGTCACCGAGCCGGGCAAGCTGGGTCGGTTCAACTTCGACCTGCAGAAGGCGATGAAGGTCTCGGCCGTCACGGTCAACGGACAGCCGGCCACGTTCTCCCAGCAGGACGCCGAACTGGTGATCACCCCCCATGCCGGCTTGACGACCGACACGGACATCAAGGTCTCGGTGAGCTACGCCGGTCAGCCGGCGGCCATCGCCGGCGGCACCGCGAGCCTGGGTGACGGCGGGTGGTACCGGACGCCGTCCGGCGGTGCGGTGGCCATCGGCGAGCCGTTCTCCGCCTCGGCCTGGTACCCGGTCAACGAGCATCCGGCCGACACCGCGACGTTCACGGTCACCGCGACCGTGCCGTCGAAGTGGAAGGTGATCGCCAACGGTGTGCCGTTCGACGGAGCGCTGCCGGCGGCCCCGTCCGGGTACACCTCCACCCGGTGGGTGCAGGACGTGCCGATCGCCAGCTACCTGACGACCGTCTACATCGACACCTTCACCACGTCCACCGACAAACTCGCCGACGGCACCCCGATCATCAACGCTTTCGCCCCCGGCGACAGCGAGGACAAGTCCCTGGCCACGAACACCAAGGCGATCATCGAATTGCTCTCGTCGTACTTCGGGCCCGTATCCGTTCAAGTCGGTCGGCGGGATCTACTCGGATCAGGAACTGGCGTTCGCCCTGGAGACCGCTACCCGACCGGTGTACGCGAACTGGGTCGACCTGGACACCGTGGTACACGAGCTGGCCCACCAGTGGTACGGGGATCAGGTGACCATCGAGCGGTGGTCGGACATCTGCATCAACGAGTGCTTCGCCTCGTACGCCCCGTGGCTGTGGTACGAGAAGACCGAGGGCGAGGACCTCGACGCCTACTGGCACAGCCAGATGGAAGCCGTTGGTACGGGGTCGTTCTGGAGTTCACCGCTGGTGGACATGGGCGCCGGCAACGAGTTCACCCGGGTGTACGACCGGGGTCCGTTGGCGCTGCACGCAGTACGCAAGGAGATGGGCGACGACAAGTTCTTCACCCTGCTGCGCAAGTGGCAGGACACCTACAAGGGCAAGAACGCCACCTTCGACGAGTGGGAGACGATGGCCTCGCAGGTGGCCGGCAAGGACATGACCGCGTTCATCGACGCCTGGTTCCGGGGCACCACCATCCCGGCCGAGAAGTACCTGCACCCCGGCGGCCTGTGATCCTCCGGGCCGCGGGGACCTAATCCCGACAAACCAGACGCTAAGCTCGGAGAAAGTCCCCGCGGACCGGGGGGTCAGCCGAGCGCGACCCAGTCCAGCCGGCCCGCGGCCAGCTCGTTGATCGTTGCCAGCAGGCCGAGCCTCGCGGCGCGCACGGCCGGGTCGTCGGCCATGACCAGCACGTTGTCGAAGAACGTGTTGATGGCGGCGGCCAGTGGGCTTGCCGCGGCGGCGAACTCGGCGAGGGTCCTGGCCGATCGAACCGTGGGTGCCGCCGCGGCGACGGCCGTGTGCAGGTCGAGCTCGGCCGGGTCGGTCAGCGCTGCTGCGTCGTACTCGGCGGGCGTGCCGGTCGGGCACCAATCGCCGGCTGCGTTGCAGCGCGGCGGTCAGCGCGACGAAATCGTCCTCGACCCACGAGAGTCTCGAGGTCCGCGAGCGCGGCGTCGGCGACCGCGGGCCGGTCCGCCAACGGCAGCACGGCCTGGACCAGGCGGTGCTCGACGGCGGTGTCGAGCACGGCCTGTTCGTAGCGCCGGGCGATGAACTCGGCCGCCTCGTCCAGCGCTGTCCTGGGCCACCTCGACACCGTCCTGCCGCAACCGGCCGGCCGCGGCCGCGAGGCCCGCGGCGATGGAGATCGCCGCCAGATCCGGTCGCGCCCGCAGGATGCTGATGACGCCGAGCGCGGCCCGCCGCAGCCCGAACGGGTCGGAGCTGCCGGTGGCGCGTGCGCCGGTGGCGAACAGCCCGGCGAGCAGGTCGAAGCGGTCGGCCAGCGCCAGCAGCGCGCCCGGCACCGTCCGCGGCACGACGGCGCCGGCGCTGCGGGGCTGCTCCATCTCGACCAGAGCGGTGGCGACGGCCTCCGGCTCCCCCGCCGCCCGGCGCGTACTCGCCGGCCATGGTGCCGGCCAGGCTGGACAACTCGATCACCATCTGCGACGCCAGGTCGAACTTCGCCAGCTCGCCGGCCCGCGCCAGCGTGCTCGGCATCGGTCGTCGGCAGACGTCGACGATCGGCGGCGAGAGCCGCTGCGGTGTCGGCGATCCGGGCGGCGCGGTCGGCCATCGAACCGAGGCCGTCGGCGAAGGTCAGCTTGGCCAGTCCGCCCTTGAGCTCGGCCGGGGCGACCTTGCAGGTCGGCCCGCCAGAAGAAGGCGGCGTCCTCGTAGCGGGCCCGCAGCACGTCCTCGTTTCCGGCGCGGACCAACGTCGCGGTCGCACGGGCCGTTGGCGACCGCGACGAAGTGCGGCAGCAGCGCGCCGTCGGCGGACTCACGCACCGGCAGGTAGCGCTGGTGCTTGCGCATGACCGTGGTGAGCACCGCGGTCGGCAGCTCGAGGTAGCGCGGGTCGAAGCTGCCGAGCACCGGCGTCGGGCGCCTCGACCAGGTCGGTGATCTCGTCGACCAGAGCCGCCTCGGCGTCCAGGTCGACGACGCCGCCGACGCCGATGGCGGCGAGTTCGCGGCGCCGGCGACGATCTGCGTCGCGGCGTTCGGCGCGAGTCGGCGACGATGCCGTGGCCGGCGAGGAACTCGCGGTAGTCGTCGGCCGCGGCCACCTCGACCACGGGCTCGCGGCCGGTGCGGAGCACCCGGGTGGTGCGTCCCGGACGGCCAGCGACGACACCGCGACCGGGAATCGACGTCGTCGCCGAGCAGGGCGAGCAGCCAGCGCACCGGCCGGGTGAAGGACAGCCCGGCGTCGCGCCAGCGCATGTTCTTCTCGGCGCGCAGTTCGGCGACCACCTCGGCCAGCAGTCCGGACAGCACCTCGGCGGCGCCGCGGCCGGGCTCGGTGCGGGCGACGGCCGACGTGCTCGACCGCCGTCCACCTCGATCGACCTGCGAGGTCGGCCGACCGCGACGCTGCTGGCCGCGGGCGAAACCCTCGGCCGCCTTGGTCGGCGCGCCGTCGGCGTCGAAGGCGGCGGTCGAGCTGCGGGCCGCGGACGGTCCGCTCGGCGTCGGGCTCGCGGGCCTCGACGTCGGCGACCGTGACGACGATCCGGCGCGGGCGTGCGACAGCGCCGTGACCTCGCCGTGCGGCGAGCCGGGTGCCGGCGAGCTTGCTCGGTCACCGCCGTCGCGCACCGCCTCGGCGCTGCGCGCCGACCTCGCCGGCCGGCAGCTCCTCGAGGCCGATCTCGAACAGCAGGGTGCGCGGTGCCGTCGACCGCTGCGGCAACTCGGTCGGCAGCCGCGGCGGCCGGCGGCGGGGTCGACGACGCCCAGCGGGTAGCCGAGCTCCTCGCGGCGCTCGGCCCACAGCTGCGGCGGCCCGCCGGGTCAGGCCGCGCATCCGGGCGAACGCCTGGGCCCGCTCGGTGGTGCTGATCGCGCCGCGGGCGTCCAGCACGTTGAACGCGTGCGCAGCACTTGAGCACGTAGACGTAGGCCGGCACCGGCAGCCGCGCGTCGAGCAGCCGGTCGGCCTCGGCGGCGTACAGCGTCGAACAGCCGCTGGTTGGTCGGCGATGTCGGCGTCGTCCAGGTAGTAGCGGCTCATCTCGTACTCGGCCTGGCCGAACGACCTCGCCGTAGCTGATGCCCGGGCGCGTACGCGATGTTCTTGAAGTGGTCGACGCCCTGCAGCGCCATGACGATGCGCTCGATGCCGTAGGTGATCTCGACGCGAGACCGGGTCGAGGTTCAGGCCGCCGGCCTGCTGGAAGTAGGTGAACTGGGTGATCTCCAGGCCGTCCAGCCAGACCTCCCAGCCCAGGCCCCAGGCGCCGAGCGGCGGGCGAGGCCCAGTTGTCCTCGACGAAGCGGATGTCGTGGGCGTGCGATGTCGATGCCGAGCGCCTGCGAGGCTCTCCAGGTAGAGCTCCTGCGGGTTGCCCGGGTCGGGCTTGAGGATCACCTGGAACTGGGTGTGGGTCTGCAGCCGGTTCGGGTTCTCGCCGTACCGGGTGTCGTCGGGCCGGACGCTGGGCTCGACGTAGCCGACGCGCCACGGCTCCGGCCCGAGCACCCGCAGGATGGTCGCCGGGTTGCGGTGCCGGCGCCGACCTCGGTGTTGAACGGCTGCACGATCATCGCGCCGCGCTCGGTCCAGAACCGCTGCAGGGTGAGCAGCACGTCTTGCATGGTCAGCGGCTGCGGGCGCGTCGGCTGCGCGGCGTCGGGCGTCATGATCTCGTGTTTCTCTTCCGTGCGTGAACGTGCCGGTGCCGCGCGGACGGCCCCGGCCGGCAGGCCGGGTGGCAACACGCCAAGGTTAGTCGGCCCGCTCCACCCGCCTGGCCGCGCTCAGCGGCCGGGCTCGGGCACGGTCGATCGGCAGTGCGGTCAGCACCCCGTCGTCGGCGGTCGACTTCGACCTCGAAGACCCCGGTCGGTTCGACCCGGGCGCCTGAGAGCCAGGGAACGACCAGTGTCCGGACGTCGAACGGCGCGAGCGCCCGCCGATAGTCGGCGGCCGAGTCGAACTCGGCGACCAGCACGCGCTCGTCCGCGGTCTCGGTGGACCGGGCGAACCGGAGCCACCGACACGACGGTTGGGCGGCCAGCAGCGCGACCGGCGTCGGCGTCGCTCGGATCGGCCGGCGGATCGAAGTGCGCTACGAGCAGGAACACGGGCCCATCGTGTCAGCTGGCGATGTTCCGATCTCCCCTGCCTGCGAGGATGAACTCGGCGCTTTTGTGACCAGAGTGACCGGTGACGTCGAGCTTCGTCCTCGTCTTGCCAGATGATCCTCTCAGATGGGGATCCCCGGGTGGTCGGGGCAGGGAGGATCAGGGCGTCGGCGAGGATCGGGCGTGTGTGAGTGGGAATGGGAGTCGGCGTGCGCAGGCAGGGGCGGGGATGAGCAACCGGGGTGCACCGGGCCGGCGGGGGCGGCGGCCCACGCCGACGATCAAGCCGATCCAGCTGGTCGTCGGGGCGTTGGTGCTCGCCGCGTTCATCATCGCGGTGGTCGTCGGGGGCTGGCTCGGCGCCGTCCTGCTGGGGCTGCTGGTCGCCGGGGCCGGGGTGCTGCTGGCGCTGCGTTGGTCGTCGTGGATTCCAAGGTCAGGGTGGTCCGGCTGGTCGCCGTGCTGGCGACCGTGGCCGTGGCGGTGTCGTTGGCGATCCGCGGCTGAGCCCGCCCGGGGCCGAGCGCTCGGAAGGCCGGGGTCAGGCCACCGACATCTCCAACTCCGAACCGGCAGGCCCGGTGCGCACCCGGAGCCGGGACGGGATCCGCTGCCGCAGCTCGTCGACGTGCGAGACCAGCCCGACGATCCGCCCGCCGCTGCGGAGTTCGTCGAGGGTGGCCATCACCAGTTCGAGGATGTCCGCGTCCAGCGTGCCGAAGCCCTCGTCGATGAACAGGGTGTCGAGGACGCGACCACCGGATTCGGCCGCGACCACGTCGGAGAGTCCCAGCGCGAGGGCCAGCGAGGCCAGGAAGGTCTCCCCACCGGACAGGGTCCGGGTCGGCCGGGTCTGGCCCGACCAGCCGTCGAGGACGTCGAGCCCGAGGCCACCGCTGCGCCCCCGGCTCTCCCTGGCCGAACTGTGCACGAACGTGTACCGCCCGCCGGACATCCGCTCGAGCCGGGCGCTGCCGGCCACCGCGACCTCCTGCAGCTTGGCGGCCAACACATAGGCCCGCAGCGACATCGCCCGGTGGTTCTGACCGCGGCCGGCCACCACCTCGGCCAGCGCAGCGAGTTCGGCGTCCTGCGCCGCTACCGGATCCCGGTCGTCCCACGCGCGGCGCAATCGGTCCACCGCCGCTCCCACCTGGGCGCGGCGGGCGGTCGGCCGCGTCGGCGGCCGAGGTGGCCGCCCGGTGCGCGACGTCGGCCGCGGCGGCGGCGCGGGTCGGCGCGTCGAGGTCGACCGGTTCGGTGAGTTCGAGCCCGGCAAGGTCGGGCGCGGCCAGCCGGCCCTCCAGGCGCGGTCCGTCGGTCCTCCGCAGCCCGGATTCGTCCGCGCACGTCGTCGACGTCGAGCTCAGCGGCGACACGGGCCGCCGCGGCATCGGGAAATCCGGCGGCGACGGCGTCCCGCTCCGCACTGACCGATGCGCTCCGGGCCGCCATGTCGGCGGAGGCCGCCTGCTCGGCGGCCGCAGCCCAGGCATCCACCGCGTCGGCCCTGCGGAGCAGGAAGGTCCGGCGATGCTCCGGACTCGGATGTCCGGCACAGGCCTGGGCCAGCCGCGTCGCACGGCCCGCGATGCGCTCCGCCAGGGCGCTCAGGTCGCGATCCAGCGTCACCAGGGTGGCCGCGCATCGCTCCCGTTCGGCGATGAGGTGTTCGCGGCGGCCGCAGCAGGTCGGACAGGCGCTGCTCGAGGCCGGTCAACTCGTCGGCCGCACGTTGGTCTTCGGCCACCGCAATCCGGAGAGCGTCCACGGCGGCAGTCGCGGTCGCCGCGTCCAGCCCGCCGGCCGCTGCCCCGGTCGACGCGAGTGTGGCCGCAGTGGCGGCGCGACGTTGTTCGCCTTCCTGCCTGCGCAGCCCGCGCCTGCCGCTCGGCCTCGACGGCGGCCCTCATGTCGTCCGGCCCGACCGGCGCTTCGGCCGCCGACGCCGGGTGCGGGTGTTGCCTCGACCCGCACACCGGGCAGTCCTGCCCGTCCTCGAGCAGGGCGCCGAGCTCGCCGGCCATCCCGGCGATCCGCAGCTCCGCGAGTTGTTGGCGAAGGTCGACGGCCCGCTGATGGGCGTCCACGGCGGCGGCGGCCGCTGGCAGCTGCCTGCTTCGCGGCGGCCTGATCAGCGGGGAGCCGGGCCGCCGCGTGGGCTGCCGTCACAGCGGCGGCGAGCAGCTGGTGGTCCTGCGCCACGCGGGCGGCCGCGCCTCGCGCGCCGTCGGTCCGCCGCCGGAGGCTTTCGACCTGGTCGGGCAGGCCGGCCAGGTCGACATCTGCGACGTTCCTGGCTCGTTCGGTCGCCGGTCGGGCGAGAGCCAGTTCCGCGGCCAGCCGCTGATCCGACTGCTGCTCGACGGCGAGGTCGGCCAGGGCCTGGAGGGTGCCGGCCAGTTCCCGGTCGGCCGCCGACCGGCGGCGCAGGCGTCCCGGCTCGACCGGATCGTCAGCAGCAGGTGCGCAGTCGACGGGCAATCCCGGTTCCGCCGCCGGGCGCCCGGACTCCAGCGCGACCACGGCGCGCCCGGCCGTGCGGCAGCGGCGGCGGGACCGACCCGCCTCGGCGGCCAACTCGAGCGCGGTGGCCGCGGCGGCGGCCGCCGGTGCAGCCCGCTCGGCGGCGGCCAGGCCGGCCCGGGCAGCAGCAAGCTCGGCAGCTCGCTCGTCGAGTTCGGCCAGCCCCCGCGTGATCTCGGCCCATCGCTGCTGGCGCAGATGCAGGTCCCTGGCGTCGCGCAGGGTGGCTCCGGCCTGCTCCCGGTACCGGCCGCTCTCCACGGCAACCGCCCGAGCCAGCACCACGCGCTCGGCCAGGTCGTCGACCAGCCCACCGACCCAGGCCGCATCGGGGCGCTCGGGGCGCTCGGCCAGCCCGGCGGCTTCGACCACGCGGGCCGTGTGGGTGTCGACCTCCTCCTGCAGGATGGCCAGCCTGGCGTGCGAGTCCCGCCGAAGCCGGGCGAACCATTCCTCGATGTCGCCGAACCGGCCGGTGTCGAACAATCGCTCGAGCAGGTCTTCGCGATCCGCGGTGTCGGCGCGCAGGAACCGGGCGAAGTCGCCCTGGGGCAGCAGCACGACCTGGAAGAACTGATCGGCGGACATGCCGAGCAGATCCCTGACCGCCTCGCCGACGTCGTCGGCGCGGGTCAGGTCGGTCGGCGGCCCGCCCGGCCGGGCCGGGTCCGACCCAGCGAAGCAGCACCCGGTGCCGTTCGACGGTCTGACCGCGTCCATTGGCCTTGGGCCGCCGGTACTCAGGGTTGCGGGTGATGGCGAAGCGGACCGGGCCGACAGACGCCTCGAGAGTGACTTCGGTCCGGGTGTGCGGGTCGGCCAGGTCGCTGCGCAACCGCTTGGCATCGTTGCGCACCCCCGGAACCCGTCCGAACAACGCGAACGCCACCGCGTCGAGCAAGGTGGTCTTGCCGGCGCCGGTCTCGCCGTGCAACAGGAACAGCCCGTCGGCGCAGAGTCGGTCCAGGTCGACCACGACCGTCCCCGGGTACGGTCCGAAGGCGGCCAGTTCCAGTCGGTGCAGTCTCATCCGGCGGCCGCACCGACGCGGACGTCGGCGACCGCACGGTCGAGCAGCGCCGCCTCGCCCGGGGTCGGCGCGTCACCTCGGCACTCCTGCAGGAACCGGTCCAGCAGAACCCGGTCGGACGAGGCGGCGGTGACGCTCGGATAGGCCGGCGGCGTCCGAGCGGCGGCCGGCGGCCGCCAGGTCACCGTCAGAGCCCAGGGAAATGCCTCCCGCAGCCGCCGCATCGGATCGATCGGGCGGACCGGGTCGGTCAGCTCGACGGCGAGGTAGTGGTCCGCGAGATCAGTGTGTCCCATGAGGATCTCGGTCAGCTCTCCGCTGACCCAGGCCACCGGGCGGATCACCGGCAACTCCCGCCAGGAAACGTGGGGGCCCTCGGAGCCGGCCAGGTCGATCAGCCAGACGCCCTTTGCCGCCGGTCTCGGTGAAGGAGTAGGGCAGCACCGAGCCCGAATACCGCAGCCGCGGGGCCAGCTGTTGCGGCGTGTGCAGGTGACCGAGGGCGACGTAGTCGACGCCGTCGAAGATGTCGGCGCCGACCGACTCGACGCCGCCGACCGCGATCGACCGTTCGGACCCGGACGACGGCGGCGCCGACCACGAAGGCGTGCGCCAGCACCACCGACCGGTGCCCGGGCCGGCCGGCGAGGTCGGCTCTGACCCGATCCATCGCCGCGCGCAGCACCACCTGGTGGGAGACCGACCCGGCCAGCCCGAAGTCGGTGCCGCACGAGATCCGGCTCCAGGAACGGGATGCCGTAGATGCGCCACCGGTCCCGTGCCGGCGTCCAGCACGACCGGGTCGGCGACCGATCGCGCACGTCGGTCCGCAGGTGCAGCCCGCCGGCGGCCAGAAAGCCACTGAACGCGCCGAGCCGGGCGGCCGAGTCGTGGTTGCCGGAGATCGCGACGATCTGCGCACCGGCGTCCCTGATCCGCTGCAGCGCGCGCGTGGCCACCCCGACCGCCTCGGCCGACGGGATCGCCCGGTCGTAGATGTCGCCGGCCAGCAGCACGACGTCCACCTGCTCGACGCGCACGACGTCCGCGAGCGCAGCCAGCACCGACTCCTGGTCCGCGAGCAGATCTTGCCCGTGGAAGGAGCGCCCGACGTGCCAGTCGGAGGTGTGCAGCAGCTTCACACTCAGCACGGTAGGAGAGGCCACCGACAGACCCCGGCACGGCGGCTTCGACGCGCCGACCACGCCGGTCAACCGGCCGAGATCCGGCGCTTGCGGCGCCGGGCTCGCCGACGCTGAGCGGCGGCGATCAGGACGTCGAGATGCTCGAGATGCGATACCCGGCGCTGGTCTTCACCAGGCCGACCAGCCGACGACCGGCGGCCCGGCCCGGCGTGGTGCCGACCACCCGACCGCGCCTCGTCGAGCACCGGGTAGGCAGGCAACTCGTCGACCACCTCGACCGTCACCGCGCTCCCGCCGGGCGGCGACCCGATGTGCGCTGACCACGATGTGGGCGGGGTCTTCCACCCGTAGCCCCTGCTCGCGCAGGGCGGCGATGGTGCGCGCGTCGACGGCCCTGGCCGCGGCGTGCGCGGTGTAGACCCGGTCGAGGCCGGAGACGTCGGCGTTGCCAGGGCCGCGGCCCGCCGGGTGTCCAACTCCCGCACGACCTCGAGCCAGTCGGACCCGTCGAGCGCGCCGGGCCGACGCGGTCGGTAGCGGTGCGACGCCGCGGCCGCGGCCGGTCGTCGCGGGTCGTGCCGTGGTCTTCGCGGTGGACGCTGCGGAGGTCGACGTGGATCGGTCGGCCAGCGTCGGCGCTGAGCCGGCGACCGGCGCGATGCGACGGGGTCGCTGCCGTGGCCGTCACCGGGCCGATTGCGGTCGGCGTCGGGTCGTTCCCAGGTGGCCCACCACAGTCCGCCGAGCACCGCGAGGACCACCAGGGCGCTCACGCCGATCCCGGTCGACGGTCCTGGGCAGCCATCGCTCGCGGGCCGCGCGGTGCCGGGCGGCCCGCGAGCCCCGGTCCGGCCGCGGCCGCCGGTTCCGGTCGCCGCGGCGCGTCCGCTCGGGCCACCGTCGGGGCGGGCGCGGACGCCGGGCGGACCAGGTGCAGCGCCAGGTCGACCGGCTCCGGCGACCCGCAACGGCGCAGGTCGACGACCAGGCCGGCGGCACCCGGACGCCGCATCGGATCGGCTTCCAACAGACCACGCAGCGCCGCCACCAACGTCGCCGGCAACGGCGCCGTCCTCCGGGTCGGGCCACTGTCCGATCGTCGACTGGATCACCACATCCCGCAGGTCGTCGGCGTTCCAGGCGGGCCGACCGGTCAGGCAGTGCAGCGCCACCGCGCCGAGGGAGAACAGGTCGGCGGCGGCGGTGAGCGGCGCGCCCCTGGCCACCTCGGGGGCCACGTAGCCGGGAGTGGCGGACACCGGCTCGCCCAGCTCCCCGGCGGCCCGGGCGGCGCCGAGGTCGGCCAGCACCGGCCGGCCGGCCGCGTCGAACAGGATGTTCGCCGGACTCAGGTCGCCGTGCACGACGCCACGTTCGTGCGCCGTGGCCACCGCGGCCGCGATCGGCAGCAGCACGGTCAGGGCCTCGCCGACGGCAACGAACCACGTCGGGCCAGCAGGTCGGCGAGCGTCCCACCGTCGGCGAACGGGCTGACCACCACGACCCTGTGCGTCGTCGCCGACGACGTCCAGCACCTCGAGGATGTGCGGGTGATTCACCTCGGCGGCCAGCGCCGCCTCGCGACGGGCCCGACGCAGCGCGACGTCGACCGGGACCGTCGAGCACCTTCATCGCCACGGCCGACCGTCGTCGGCGTGCCCGCGAAACACCTGCGCGCTGCCGCCCGTGGCGATCGGGCTCGTCGGCCGTGTAGCCGCCCACCGAGATGCTCATGCGGGCGACGATGGCACAGGTGCGCGGGGCCACCTCGCGGAGTTGTCCACATCGGCCTAGGTCAGGACGGCTCGGCGTAGCGTGACCGCATGCGGCGTACGTTGGACATGGACGATCTGATCTTCCTGCGAACTCGGCACGCGTGCCCTACACCGCAGGCCTGGGACCTGCAGCGGGAGCTGGCCGCCGCCCGCACGGACGGGCCGCGGTACGGACACCGTGCTGCTGCTCGAGCACCCCGACGTCTACACGGCCGGACGCCGCACCCAGCCGGAGGACCTGCCGGTGGACGGCACGCCGGTGGTCCAGGTCGACCGCGGGGGCCGGATCACCTGGCACGGGCCGGGCCAGTTGGTCGGCTACCCGATCGTCGCGCTCGCGCGACCCGGTGGACGTGATCGCGTGGGTGCGGACCCTGGAGCAGGCGCTGATCGCCACCTGTGCCGAGCTCGGTGTGGCCGCCGGTCGGGTGCCGGCCGCAGCGGGGTCTGGCTGGCCGCCGGCGACGGGCCGGCCCGAGCGCAAGGTCGCCGCCATCGGCATCCGGATCGCCCGAGGGGTGTCGATGCACGGGTTCGCGCTGAACTGTGAGCCCGACCTGTCGGCGTTCGACCGGATCGTCCCGTGCGGGATCCGGGACGCCGGCGTCACCTCGCTGGCCGCCGAACTCGGCCGCTCGGTTCCGGTGGCGGAGGTCCGGCCGCTCGTCCGTCGGCACCTCGCCGACGCGGTCGACGGCACGCTGGCGGTGGACCGAGGGCCGGCTCGCACGGCGCCGAATGCGCCGGTGCCGGGCCTGGATCTGCGGTTGGCCCCCGCGCTGCGGAGCGAGTGACCCACCCGGTCGCCCGCCGCACCGCGTGGGAGACTGGACCGAGGACCGATCGGGTACCGGGCAGGTGACGGTGGCAGCAGGTCAGCAGCCGCCGCACCGGCGCCGGATGGCGCCGATCCAGGCGACGACGACGAGGAGCTACGTCATGAGCAGCCGCACCGAGGAGTTGGCCGACAAGGCGAGCGATGCTGTCGCCACGGCCGCGAACAAGGCCGGCGATACGGCAGGGAAGGTCGCCGACGCGGCCGGTTCCGTGACCGAGAAGCTGGCCGACAAGGCCGGCGACGTGGCCGAGAAGATGGCCGACACCGCCAGCGGCGTGGCCAGCAAGGTGGCCGAGCTGGCGAGCAAGGCGGCACACGCGGCGACGCCGCTGGTGGAGAAGGCCGCCGACTCGCTGGGCCAGTCGGCGGAGAAGCTGAACCAGAGCACGCGCAGGGCTCGAAGAAGGCAGCCAAGCAGGCGACGGCGACGGCGGACGCCGCCCGCAAGTCCGCCACCGACGAGCGTCGACAAGGTGCAGACCTCGGCCGGTGACGCAGGCCGCCGCAACTCACCCGCAAGGCCCGGGGCAAGGCCGCCAAGGCCGCCGCCATCGTTGCCGCCAAGGCCGCAGCCGCCGCCGCGCAGGCCCGAGAAGCGGGCCCAGCAAGGCGGAGAAGTCCGCCGGCAAGACCGCCGCCAAGCTGGACAAAGCCGGCAAGAAGCGTCACCCGGTCCGCACTGTGCTGATCATCGGCGTCATCGCTGCGGGTGCCGCGGCCCTGGCCAGGGCGCTCAAGGGGGACAGACCACACCGCCGGAGACCGGATCCGCCCCGAACCGCGCCGACTGCCCCGCCGGACGTCGCGAGCAACGGTGGGACGCCCGCCCCGAAGGCGGCCGCGCCGGACACCGCCGCCGAGGCGGCCGAGACGTTCCTCGCCGCCGGAGTTGCCGACGCGCCGGCGGACGCTGCGCCCGACAGCACGGACACCGACGAGAGTGTCGACTCGCCAGACACCGAATCGGAGTCGGCCCCCACCGACGACAGGCCCCGACCGACGACAGGCCGCCGACGACGCCGACGACGATGACGCCACGAGCGCTGACGGTGCCGCCGCATCCGACACGCAGCCCTACGGTCCCGGGTCGCACACCCCGCTCGACGGTGGCGAGCAACCGCCCGGGTACGACATCAAGGGCAACGCGAACTCCATGCTGTACCACGAGCCCAGTAGCCCCGGCTACGAGCGCACCATCGCCGAGGTCTGGTTCGACAGCGTCGCATCGGCCGAGGCCGCCGGGTTCGCCAAGCCGAAGACCGGGGCCAAGAAGGCCGGTGGGGGGTCCGCGTGACGATTGCTCCCGAAGGCCGCAGGCTGCTGCGGCTCGAGGTCCGCAACGCCGCGGTCCCGATCGAGAAGAAGCCGGACTGGATCAAGACCCGGCTGCGCACCGGACCGGAGTTCACCTCGCTGCAGCAGTTGGTGAAGCGGGAGGGCCTGCACACCGTCTGCCAGGAAGCCGGCTGCCCCAACATCTACGAGTGCTGGGAGGACCGCGAGGCGACCTTCCTGATCGGCGGCGACCAGTGCACCCGGCGCTGCGACTTCTGCCTGATCGACACCGGCAAGCCCGGCGAGCTCGACCGGGACGAGCCGCGGCGGGTCGCCGAGTCGATCGCCACGATGGACCTGCGCTACGCCACCATCACCGGCGTCACCCGCGACGACCTGCCCGACGAGGGTGCCTGGCTGTACGCCGAGACCATCCGCAAGGTCCACGAACTGGCGCCGAACACCGGGGTGGAGATCCTCACCCCGGACTTCTCCGGCAAACCCGCACCTGCTGCAGCAGGTCTTCGACGCGGCACCGGAGGTGTTCGCGCACAACCTCGAGACGGTGCCGCGGATCTTCAAGCGGATCCGGCCGGCGTTCGCCTACGACCGTTCGCTCGACGTGATCACGCAGGCCCGGGACGCCGGGATGGTCACCAAGTCGAACCTGATCCTGGGCATGGGCGAGACCCGCGAGGAGATCACCCAGGCACTGCGCGACCTGCACGACGCCGGGTGCGACCTGGTCACCATCACCCAGTACCTGCGGCCGACCCCGCGGCACCACCCGATCGACCGCTGGGTCAAGCCCGCAGGAGTTCGTCGAGCTGCGCGAGGAGGCCGAGCAGATCGGCTTCGCCGGCGTGATGTCCGGACCGCTGGTCCGCTCGTCGTACAAGGCCGGAACGCTGTACCGGCAGGGTGCGGCAGGCCCGGACGCTCGGCGCGCGCACCGCGACTGGCCCGTCGAGCCGTCCAGCCGGACCGCGCCCGAACGGTCGCCCGCCGGGATGCAGTCTGCAGCGGTCCCGGCGCCGTATCCTTGGGCTCATGGCCAAGTCTGCCGCGACTTCCGGGAAGCTCTCCAAGAGGAGACGAAGGCGCTCAAGGCCGCCGCAGAAGGTGGAGAAGAAGGAACGCCGCAAGCAGATCTGGGAAGCGTTCAAGATGCAGCGCAAGCAGGACAAGTGGCTGATCCCGTGGATGCTGCTGGCCCTGCTCGGCACCGCCGCGGTGCTGGTCGGTCTCGGGCTGCTGGTCGGACTGGCTGGTGGATCATCCTGCCGTTCGGCCTGATCCTCGGCGGCATGCTCGCGATGATCGTCTTCTCCCGCCGGGTGCAGACGCTCGGTGTACAAGCAGGCCGAGGGCACCCCGGGGGCCGCGGCCTGGTCGCTGCAGAACAATCTGCGCGGCAAGTGGCGGATCACGCCGGCCGTCGCCGGCACCGCCCAGCTGGACGCGGTCCATCGGGTGATCGGCCGTCCCGGCGTCATCCTGGTCGGCGAGGGCGCGCCGCACCGGGTCAAACCGCTGCTGGCCCAGGAGAAGAAGCGCATCGCCAGGGTCGTCGGTACGACGCCGATCTACGACGTCATCATCGGCAACGACGAGGGTCAGGTCCCGCTGCGCAAGCTGAACAGCTACCTGACCCGGCTGCCCCGCAACATCTCGGCGAACACCGTGGGCGAGCTGGACAACCGAGCTCAACGCGCTGGGCAACCGGTCGCCCCAGGCCGGCCTGCCGAAGGGTCCGATGCCCGCCGGCGCGAAAATGCGCAACGTGCAGCGCGCCGCCCGTCGCCGCTGACCGGTTGGCGGTTCAGCGGGTGCGCGACCACGATCGTGCGGCAGGCCCGGTCGTGCAGCCCACGGCCGTCGTCGTCGAGCCAGCACGGCCGGGACGATCAGGAACGTCAGCAGCCGTGCGCGGCAGCGCCCACAGGCCGACCAGCCGCCGGCCGCCCGAGCGGCGCCACCCGGATACCGACGGCGAACTGACCGGGAGTGAATCCGAACACGCCGACCGCGACCACCGTCATCGCCGCCCAGACCACCAGCGACCAGTTCTTCGGCAGGGCGGGCGAGGTGAACAGCCAGGCGACCAGGAACGACAGGACGACGTCGATGACGAAGCCGCCGGCCCGCAGGTTCAACGGCGCGACCGAGCCCGCGCCCGGTTGCCGGAAGGCCGTACTGCTGCCCTGGATGTTCGGGGGCCGCTGCTGACACGCCGCCGAGTCTACGGACGGCCGACCGCGCCGAGCCGTCGGGCGCGAGTGGGCCGAAGCACAGGCCCGTTAACGCGGGTGAAACAAGGCGGAGACCGTCGGGCAACACCCCGTCCCTACGTTGCCTGAAGGAGCGCGGGAGGACCGTGCCCGGTATGTCCTGCCCGTCCGTACGCGCAGTGCATGCAATGGCTCTACCCGTCCCCGTCCGCTGTAACCGCCGACCACGAAGAGCGAGGAACGCGTGTTCAACTCCACCGAAGAGCTGGTCGAGTACATCAAGGACAACGATGTCGAAGTCTTCGACATCCGGTTCTGCGATCTGCCCGGCATCATGAACCACCTGACCGTCCCGGCCGGAACCGTCACCGTCGACTCGCTGGCGGCCGGCATGGCCTTCGACGGTTCGTCGATCAAGGGCTTCCAGTCGATCCACGAGTCGGACATGACCCTGCTGCCCGACCCGGCGACCGCACGGATCGACCCGTTCCGCGCCCGCAAGACGATGACCTGCAACTTCTTCGTGCACGACCCGCTGACCCTGCAGCCGTACTCCCGCGACCCGCGCAACATCGCCCGCAAGGCCGAGGAGTACCTGACCAGCACCGGCATCGCCGACACCTGCTTCTTCGGGCCGAGGCCGAGTTCTACGTCTTCGACGACGTCCGCTTCGGCGAGGGCCCGAACTCGAGCTTCTACCAGGTCGACTCCGAGGAGGGCTGGTGGAACACCGGCCGCGAGGAGGACGGCGGCAACCTCGGCTACAAGACCCGGTTCAAGGGCGGCTACTTCCCGGTCCCGCCGTACGACCACCACGCCGACCTGCGCGAGGACATGACCGCCAACCTGCTCTCGATGGGCTTCGAGGTCGAGCGCGGCCACCACGAGGTCGGCACCGGCGGCCAGGCCGAGATCAACTACAAGTTCAACACCCTGCTGCACGCGGCCGACGACGTCATGCTGTTCAAGTACATCATCAAGAACACCGCGTGGGCCGCGGGCAAGACCGCCACGTTCATGCCCAAGCCGCTGTTCGGTGACAACGGCTCGGGCATGCACGCCCACCAGTCGCTGTGGCTGGACGGCAAGCCGCTGTTCTACGACGAGGCCGGCTACGGCGGCCTGTCCGACCTGGCCCGCTACTACATCGGCGGCCTGCTGCACCACGCGCCGTCGCTGCTGGCCTTCACCAACCCGACGGTGAACTCCTACCACCGCCTGGTGCCCGGCTACGAGGCGCCGGTCAACCTGGTCTACTCGGCCCGGAACCGCTCCGCCTGTATCCGGATCCCGCTGACCGGCACCAACGCCAAGGCCAAGCGGCTCGAGTTCCGCTGCCCCGACCCGTCGTCGAACCCGTACCTGGCGTTCGCCGCGATGATGATGGCCGGCCTGGACGGCATCAAGAACAAGATCGAGCCGCCGGCCCCGGTCGACAAGGACCTGTACGAGCTGCCGCCGGACGAGGCCGCGAACATCCCGCAGGTGCCGGGCTCGCTGGCCGCGGTGATCGACCGGCTCGAGGTGGACCACGACTACCTGCTCGAGGGCGGCGTGTTCACCCCCGACCTGATCGAGACCTGGATCCGGATCAAGCGCGAGGAGATCGACGCGATCCGGCTGCGCCCGCACCCGCACGAGTTCGCGATGTACTTCGACATCTAGGACGTATCTGCGCAGGTCAGGGCCTAGTTCAGCGGTTCAGCTGGACATGGCCTGGACATGCGAGGTGTCGGAAACGGCCTTCGCGGCGGTCCCTGTGGCTGCTGCGAAGGCCGTTTCGTGCCCGGGGGGCTGGCCAGTCCGGCCGTTGTGACGCTGGTGTAGGTGCCAGGTGAGCGGCGACTCGTGCCAGGTGACGTCGTCGACGAGCTCACCGCCAACGGCGGTGGTCGAGCCTCGACGGCTGTTCGAATCGCCGTACACCGACCATGCGCCGACCGGTCCGGACTTCGGTTCCCAGAAGCCGACGTCGAAGTCATCGTCGACATCCTGAAATACGTCAAACGAACCGCGATCGTGGACACTGCGGCGTCCTGACGATGGCGACGACGTGATGAACGTCGGTGAGGAAGGCGAAAGCTGTACCGCTGTGCTCCGGACGTGAGAAAGCCCCGACCGGCCCGAAGGCCGGCCGGGGCTTCTCTCGTGCGGGGCACTGCGGAGGTGCTGAGCGTGCCGGCCTGTACCTGTTGTCGACCTGGAGGTATCGGTACATCGTCGAGGTGCTGGCCCCGACGGCCTTGGCGATCTGCTCGGCGGTCAGCTGCCGCAGCTCGTAGAGGCGCTGCGCCTCGCGTTCCTGCTCGGCGCTGAAGCTGCGCCGCCGGCCGCCGACCCGGCCACGCGCCCGCGCGGCGGCGAGCCCGGACTGGGTGCGCTCGACGAGCAGTTCCCGCTCCATCGCCGCCACGGCGCCGACCATGGTGAAGATCAGCCGGCCCGCGGGGGTCTTGGTGTCGACGCCGAGGTTCAGGATCGTCAGACCGATCCCGCGTTGCTCGAGGTCGTCCAGCAGGCGTCCGAGGTCGCCGGTGTTGCGGCCGAGCCGGGACAGCTCGACGACGACCAGGGTGTCGCCGGCCCGCAGGTGCGCCAGGCACGCCTCCCACTGCGGCCGGTGCGCGCCGCGCTTGCCGGAGGCGGCCTCGGCGAACACCCGCTCGCAGCCGTGGGCGTGGAGCTCGTCCAGCTGCCGGTCCAGGGACTGGTCGGCAGTGCTGACTCGTGCGTAGCCGAT
This sequence comes from uncultured Actinomycetota bacterium, assembly GCA_963706185.1. Classification (GTDB taxonomy): domain Bacteria; phylum Actinomycetota; class Actinomycetes; order Mycobacteriales; family Nakamurellaceae; genus Nakamurella. The sequence continues at coordinate 135,807 of CAVPLZ010000012.1, forward strand.
GGATGCCATGTGATCTCACCTTCTCTTTCCGCCCGGGTGTGCGGGCATGGCAAAGTCCCGCAACCGGAACCGATTGCGGGACATTGATTTTGGGACTGAATGGGACGGTGCGGTGGTACTGGGTCACGCGGAATCGACCGATGCGGGAGGCTCCTACCGGCTGACCCAGATAACGCTCGTTTTCGAAATCCGGCCTCCACGACATTCCGCAGGCCGCAGGGACGGCTGGACGAGCAGCCACGAGTCGGCAGCCGATCCGCACGAAACGCCTCAGACCGCGACGCCGCAGGGTTGGCGGGAGCCGCCGTGTCGCCTAGGTACCTGCATGTCCGTTGCCGACGTGGTTGACGCCGACTCTTTGACCCGAACGAGCGTACAAGAAGGCCGCCAAGGCGGCGGTGGCTGCGCCGACCGCGTGGACCCGGATGCCCGAGGTGGACATCGGGATGGTGGTGCCGGTGAACGAGTTGGCGAACAGCCGGATTACTTCGCCGCCGGAAACCGAGCGCCTACGCGTCGTAGGCGCTCGGGCCGGAGTTCATGAATGCCAGACCGAGTTGACGCCGGCGATGCGGTCGTCCGGGACGCCCTTGGCGAGCTGGGCGCAGACTCCTGCCACTGAGAAGCCCGCAGCGCCAGCGCGGTCGGGTCTATCGACTCGTGCCGTTCGTCCCGCGCCGAGCCGTAGATGAGCGGCAGCAGCACCCGTAAGCTGCTCGCCTGCGGTGGGCATGGCATCCTGCCACGGTTATCTGCCCCGGGTCAACAGATGATCGACAACTGGAAACTCTCGTCCGCGGAGGTGAAGACCCCGCCGGTCTCGTGGGAGGTGGAGACGTCGAGCGTTGTGCCACCCCATGACCCGACGGCCTGCACGTCGCGTTGGTCGTTGCTTGATGTCAGCACGTTGCACCCCTCGAGGCTCCGATCGAACGTCAGCTCGTAGAGACCCGATATTCGGGTCGTGGACCAGAGCGGTCAGATGGGAGGTTGGCTTCCGTACCAGACAGTGCCGTCGGCCAGGATGATGAGGTGGCTCTGGGTGTTGTAGTAGCCGGTGACATCGATGACGATGTGGGTGGTCGCGGAAGCCTTGATGTTCAGCTGCTTGCCACTGCCGGTAGCCAGCGGGAGTACCGGATTGCCGGTGACGTTTGCGGTCCGGGTGTAGCTCAGGAAACTGCTCAATGGTGCGGCGCCACCGTTGGCGTATCCAGTGAGATAACCGGATGTTGCGGATTGGGTGGTGGTGACGTTCGTCGCCACCGCCGTCGCTCCCAGCGGAACGCCGCAGCCCCCGGATTTTCCACCCTGGGGGGCGAAGCCGAAAGTGCCAGCGACATAGAACGAGCGCGTACTGGAGCCCATCACGATGCCGCCGCCGAGCCGGGTGTCGGCGACCCGGCACGGGGTGATCGGCACGAAGATTGATCCCGCTGGGCTCGGCTGAAAAGTCGGAACCGGCGCGGTGTTGGTGGTTGCGACGAGCTACGGCTTGGCCGGGAGTTCGGGACGTCCCGGGGCCGGTGCTGTCGCCGCTGGGGGAGCCGAGAGCTGAGGTTGCAATGATGGTTCCGGCGAGCAGCAGGACAGCTGCGATGGCCAGGGTCGCCGCGTTCCTCGTCAAGCCCCTCATCCGAAGGACTCCTTCCTGGTCGGGTGGAGTTGGACGCGATCTGAACCGCTCGATGACATGGAGTGTCCTCAGACACAACGGTCCCTGGAATGCCCCGGCCGGGCGATACCGTCGCCCCAATGCTCCACGCCGATCGTCATAGCGCGCCTTCGTAGCCGATCACTTCGGGGCAATCGCCCCGATTGGGGTGCCGCTCTCGAAGCCCATCATCGGCGGGACTCTTTCCGCGGAAGCTGGTAGGGATGTCAAGAACACTGAGGCGAGCGCCGCGACAAGGGGGCGACCACCAGGCGTAGTGCACCATCGGTACTCCTCCTATGTTGTCGTACGTCGGGTCCACCTGGGATGGCAACTGGCCCTTACCGGCCTCCGAAGAGGGCAGCAGGGGCCTGGCACCACGGTGACGAAGACGGTGACCGAGCCGGCAACGAATACCGAGACGAGGCAGCAGCCGGCGCGGGCGCCGCAAGCGTCGGCGTTGTTTTCCGACGAGGCGATCCGCTCGGAGACGGCGCGCGCGGTGAATGTGGTCCAACCGTATTGGACCGACCTGTTCAGCACGTGGGAGGACCCTGCCGGGAACCCGGTGTACTGGGTGGAGCCCGCCCTGTACAACGGAGACGGCTTCTACGACTCCGCGGCCGGGGTGATCGCGATCTGTGCCCGCCTCAGCGACACCGCCGGCAACGCCTTCTTCTGCGGAAACGTCGGCAGCGGAACCGGATACGCGGCCTGGGACATGCAGCTCTTCCCCGCGAAGAGGCCGGACTCGGGCCGCTGATCCTTTACATCATCGTCGGCCACGAGATGGGCCACGCCGCCCAGACTCCGTTCGTCCATGACGGTCAAGCTCCCGCCGTTCTGGCCAACCGCGCGAACTGCAGGCGGATTGCATTTTCGGGGCCACGCTCCACAAGGCCGCGCAAGATGGATACCTCACCGTCGATGGATCGGCCCTGGAGACCGCGCTTCTGTCCTACACCGACACCTCACCGGGCGACCCACACGGCACAGCGCAGCAACGGCGGGACTGGTTCGACCGCGGGTACAACGGGAACATCGGATCCTGCCTGGGCCACCGCTACCTACGGACGGAACGGCTCCATCGAGGGCTGGAGGAGTTAGGAGAAGGAGATGTCCAGACGTCCGGAACCCAGGTGCCCCATCCGCATCGGAGAGCCCTGCACTTGTGCTTGCCGGGGCCGGTCCCAGATCTGTGGCCTGGTCTAACTCGCCCAATCCGACCCGGAACTGCGTGATCAGTTGGCCGCCAAGCGCGCCGCACTCCGGACGGCGTCCTCCCCAGCCTGACCACGCGGATCGCGACACCTACGCCGCTCGGGCAGCGCGGCAGACCAATAGGCCGATGGCCCACTGGTCGATTCACAGGGAGAGCACCCCGCGCGACAGCAGGCCGAAGCGGGCGGCGTCGAACGTTCGGTAAGCCCTTGACGTTTACCTACGCGTGGACCCTGACCCTGGTGGACTGATGGGCGGGCGGCACCGCATCCCATCGCAGCGGGACCGGCGCCGGATCTCACTCGACTGTCGGGACGGCCAACACTGCGGCTGTGATGCTGCGCCGAGCCCCGGCGGCGACTGTGTGTGCCGCTGCCACGGTGTCGGGCTCACCAGGCAGACGGCAAAGGGGCGGTCATCACGGCGATCGCATTTATACCGTCCAGCTCGGCACGACCTCGGTCCGTCCCGGACGGGTGACCTGGACGGGCGCTGGGACCGGACTATCCGAGTAGAGCCGGACCGCCGCGCCTTCGTCTCGTGGTCGTACATCCTGGTGATGGCGTGCTAACCAGTCACCTTGCTTGGTCAGCCCCCGCCGAGGCGCCCAGCACGGTTCAATCGACGACCGTGCGCTGGCGGTCCCGGTCCTGTCCAGCCCCAACGGCGACCGCATCCCGTTCTAGGCGACGGTCGCTGTGCCGGGTGGTGCTCCGGCCGCCTCTCGTTCCAGGCGACGGGCGTGGCGCAAGCCCAGGAGCCCGAGGACCAGCATGATGACCGCGCCGACGTAGGCGGCGATCGCGGCGTAGCCGGCGATGGTACCCATGGTCGCGAACGCCGCCCCGTACAGAAGCAGACCACGCAACGTGTTGCCCTGGAACATGGTGTCGCGCAGCGCGCTCAGAACCTGACCTTCGGGGCTCGCCTTCTGCGCGGGGGACATCGCCTGATACGCACCGCTGACCTCCGAGTACGACTTGCCTCCGGAGGCCGCGTTCAGGTGGGCCAGGATGTAGTGATCGGCGTAAGCCTTGGCCTCCGGTCCGGTGTCCATCGGGCTTCCGGCGTAGGGGGTCAGGGCAGCCTGATCGGCCGGCGGCAGGGACGCCAGGGCGTCACCCTGGGGCATGGTGATGTCCTGCAGGCTGAGCTGCGACTCGACCTCGTTCCCGATGTAGACCCACGCCCAGGTCAGCAGTCCCCCTGCAACAAGGAGGAAGACAGCCAGCAACACTCCGGTCCACGAGATCAACTTGTCGAACGACGCACGCATCGCATGGCCCCCTGAGATCGCACCGGAAGAAGATGACCGCAAGAAAGTTACACCCGCGCCGGACTTGTCGCTTGTTAGGGGTGATGTCTCACCGGAGCGCGGGAGCCGCCCGCGGTTGACGTCGGCACACCGGATCCATCGGTCGATGATCGCCCCAGGAACGCGCGGCCAGGTGCGCCCGAAGGACTGGTCTGCTGCCTGTCCGTTCACGCCAAGCGGTCACAGGGTCCTGGACGCCGGGCGGGCACCCGCGCTCCACGCGACGCCGCACTCGAAGTGACTACCTAGACGGCAACCTCGCCGCCGAACGTCAGACCGTGTCGTCTGCGTCTTCGGCGTCCCGCGAAACTGGCTCGGGGACGACCACGACCGGGCACGCGCCCCTCGCACGCAGCTGGCACTGACAGCGCCGAACAGATCCATGACCGCGTGATGCCGGCTACGTCCCAGCACGAGCATCGCGGCGCCGGCCGAACGATGAATCAAAACTGTGGCCGCCGACCCTCTGGCGCTCACTGGACTGATCGGCGGCGGATCCGTCAGGCCACGGGTCGCCGCCCACACCTGGGCCGCCAGCATGGTCTCGGATCGGTGTCGCACTTCCTCGGCACCGGTGAACACGGCACTGGGCAACGGGAGGTTCTCCCACGCGTGCACCACCTCGACCTCGAATCCGTGGCTGATCCCCTCCCGCACCGCCCAGTCCAACGCGCGCAGGGCAGCTGATGAGCCGTCGATACCCACCACGATCGTCGAGGAGTCGCGACCGTCACGGATCATGTCGGCAGCATAGGCGGCGGCCAGCGGCGCCGGTGGGCCTTCATGCGGCAGCAGCCTCCATCGCCAGCAGCGCGCCCCCCACAGAAGACCCACAAACTGTGTCGTCTCCTATGATCTTGCGTGATGCCAACCGATGTGTGTTACCAGGTCAGAGCCTGTTCTTGCAGGCGTGCGAAGCGGCTTGTTGTCGTTCGCATCGAAGAGGTCCGGGGTTCGGTTCCAGGCAGCTCCACCGCTTTTTGCTGTCCAGGCCGAGTTTCGTTTCTCGGGAGGCGCGGCGTTCGTCGCGGCAACGGCTCGCTCGCATGGCGACACCCGGTGGTGTCGGCGTCGGGCGCAGTAGTAGGGCTTTGAGCCTGACCCGTCGGCAGCGGCGGTTCGCGACGGCCGAACAACCGCGGCAACGGGTCCGCCCGGGCTAGCGTTCGAGCCCCCGAGGGCGGGGGGGTGGCAATCTGGACCGTGGCTGCAAGTGTCCAGCGGGATGAGGAGGCCGCCATGAGCACGACCGCGAACAGACCGATGAACACCACGTTGCACCGGCCGGACGGCACTGCTTGGGAGATGCGCTCGGATATCCCCGAGGATCTGGTGGCAGCGGTGTGGCCGCATGGCGGGCACACCTATCACGCCCGCGCAGACTGCATCGGCATCCCCGTCGAGCGCCGCCAAGGTCTGCTGACGATTCCGCGCAGTTGGGTGCAGATCGACTTGGACCGTGAAGAGGCCAGCCAGCGCGGCGACGGCCTGCTCAACTTCTGCGGGATTTGCCTGAGCGCCAGGTCGGAGAGGGTCATCCTGACCGCGAGCTCGACACACCGCGGGCGGAGCGGCCAGGCCGGGGTTGACGTTCGTGTCGACTTGGTTGATTGGAGCCGGTGGGTTCGGCGCTGTGTTCGCCGCTGCGTGACGGCCGCGGGGAGATCCGATGGTGAAGGCGGAGCAGGCCGAGGAAGTGTCCGGTCGTCGGCACGGAATATGGCGAACACGTCATGGCGATCTGCGAAGTCGGCCCGGACCTGCCCAGGGCGATCGACGTCGTTCGCGGCGCCCGGGCCCACGGCCGGGACACGCGGGCGTCGCCCGACGAGCCATCGCGCGGAGGTCGCCAGTCCGATGAGCGGCTGCGGCTGGCCACGGACCGCAGGTGCAGCAAGTGGAGCGAGAACGGAGCCGACGCGCACCGGCCGCCGACCTGCCCGAGGATGTACGACGTCGACTCATCATCGGATTTTTGACCGCGCTCGAGGGCGCGTTCGTACTGGGCAGGCCCTGCGCAGCACTGAACCGCTGGAAGCAGCAGGACACACGGTGCTGTTGGCCGCACGCGCCGAGGTCGCCTTGCACGCCGCCGACTCGGGCGCGACAAGGCCGCCGCCGGCCGGGCCGGTCGGCCGCACACCTGACCGAGAGCGGGATGAGGAATCATGACTCCAGCCGAACATCCGCTACCCCGGCGGTGAATTCTCGAGGAGCAGCCATGCCCGTCTACGCCGTCCACTATCGCTACGACGACCGTTTCGACGAGCGGGACGAGGTCCGTCCCGCTCACCGTGCCTATCTGCAGTCGCTGGCCGACCAGGGGGTGGTGTTGGCCCGGGGCCCGTACGTGGATGTCGATGACCCGGGTGCCCTGATCGTCGTGCGGGCCGATACGGCCGATGACGTCGGAGAGTTCATGGACTCGGACCCGTTCTGGTTGCACGGCTTCATCTCCGAGCGCCGGATCCGGGAGTGGACCCAGGTCGGCGGCCCGTTCCTGCACTGAACCGAGCGGACGCCTATCGACGTCGCCGGCGAGGATCAACTCGACGGTTTTGGGAACAGAGTGACGGGTGACGTCGAGTTCATCCTGCGGCGCTCGCGGGTGGGGTCAGGAGGTCGTGGTGGGATCGCCGACGATGCCCAGGAAAACCGGTGCGCCGGTGACGGTGTCGTGGATCCAGAACAGGAACGGCTTGTCCACCACGATCTCTCCGTCCAGTTGCGGCATACCGGTGGCCGAAATACCCAGACCGGTGGCGGCCGCGGCCTCGGTGCCGTTCTCGTCGACCAGCACCACGGCCTGGTGGACGAAGCTGGTCGCCACGAGATCGCCCTTGTTCCCGGCGATCCCGGACAAGTCGACGGCGTTCGGGTCGAACAGGTCGGTGACGCCCATCGCCTTGATCGCGGTCATCACATCCGGAGTGGAGTGGATTTCGAAACCGGGCATCTGCAGTGTGTACTGCCCGGAGGTTGCGTTGGCCTCGGCCATCAGATCGGCGTCCAGCTGGGCCAGGGTGGCATCGAGGTCGTCCGGCAGCAACAAGGTCATGGCCAGTCCTTGACCGACGTACCCGGCGTACGCCGACATCCACCCCTTGCCCTGGTGCCCCGGCACCGGCGACGGTGCCCGCATCAGGGTGACCGGCTTGGCCGAACCGGCAGCCGTGGTGAACGGCGTCGTGTTCGGGTTCGGGGAGAACGGCGCCGCCCAGGCCGCCTTCAGGTACAGCGCGTTGACCAGGACCAGCACTGTCGACGCGTCGATACTGCCGGGGCCGAACAGCTCGGGGATCAGCGTTCGGGTCCGCTCCGCCACCCAGGCGTTGATGGCCTGCCGAGCCGCTTCCGGATCGGCCGCGAAGTCGGCGGCGACCGCGGCGACACCGAATTGGCGGGCCAGTTCGTCCAGGTATTCCTGGTGCACGTCGAAGCCGGTCTGCACCCAGGTCTGGTTCGCCGCCTCGATGATCATCTCGGACTTGCGCTCGGTGGCCGTCGTGACCGCTGCGGCCATGGCGCCGTCGATCGCGGTGATGGCGGCGCCCTGGGCATCCACGCCGGTCAGTTCCAGTGCCGTGTCCAGCTGTCCACCGGTGTTGCCCTTCGCCCCCGCCCTGGCCATGGCCAGCACGGTGGCCAAGGAGTACGGGCTGAGTGCCGTGTTCGGCGACGTCGCGTCGTACACCCGGCGCAGCATCTCGGCCCCGAACCCGGAGAGTGCCCGTTGGGCGTCCGGTCCCGCGGCGGTGACGTCGGACCGACGCTGCACATCGGAGTGCAGCTGCTGCAATGCCCGCCCCGGACGGGCCGGCGGAGGTACCGGTCTGGGTCACGGTGCTCCCGGTGGTCGGGTTCGGGCTGGGCTCGGGTGAGGATCCAGTGTGCGAGGTCGGCGAGACCACCGGGTTGTCCCCGGCCGAGCAGCCGCCGACCAGCACGGCGGCCGCGGCGGCGGCGGCGATCGAGAAGAACCGACGGCGGGCCGTCGTCATGGCAAGAAGTGGCAGGTCCATGTCCACTCGACGGATCTTGCCGCACGGGCCGTTGCAGCACCCGACGAACCGTGACGCCACCGATACCGAGTCCACTCGATCGGGCCGACGGCGTCGGGCGAGCAGGCAGAATCACCGGCATGTCGACGGTAGGGGGAACGTGAGCACGCTGCCACCGCACGCGGCGGGAGAGCCGGGCGACGTGCCGCGTGTCGAGTCCCTTCCGATCGACCTGGGCATTCCCGGCCTGGCCGACCCGATCCAGGTCGGCCGGGGCGGCTCGGGTGCGGTCTACCGGGCTCGGCAGCCGGGGTTGAACCGGGTGGTGGCGGTCAAGGTGCTGTCCACCGTGCTCGACCAGGCCGGCCGCGACCGGTTCGACCGCGAGGCCTACGCCATGGGCACCGTCGCCGGCCACCCGAACATCGTCCAGGTGTTCACCACCGGCACCACCGAGACCGGACGGCCCTACCTGGTCATGCCGTTCGTCGAGGGCGGATCGCTGGCCGACCGGCTGCCCGGTCCCGTGGCAGTACGCCGTGCACTACGCGGTGCGACTCAGCGGAGCGCTGGAGACAGCACACCGCGCGGGGGTCCTGCACCGCGACGTCAAGCCGTCGAACGTGCTCATCTCCCAGTTCGGCGAGCCGCTCTTGGCCGACTTCGGCATCGCCAGGGTGAGCGGCGGCTTCGAGACGTCCGAGGGCCTGATCAGCGCGTCCATCCCGTACGCGGCACCGGAGATCCTCGAGGGACGCCCGGCGACGCCGGCCGCGGACGTGTACTCGCTGGCGGCCACCGCGTTCTGCGCGATCGCCGGCCAGCCCACCGTTCGCCGCGGGCCGGGACGAGGCCATGGTGTCGCTGTACCTGCGGATCAGCCGCGATCCGGTGCCGGACCTGCGCGGTCTGGGGGTGCCGGACGCCGTGTGCCGGGTGCTCGAGTCCGCCCTGGCCAAGGACCCGGCCCAGCGGCCCCAGCGGGCGGCGCTGTTCGGCCGCCACCTGCAGGAGGCGCAGCGGCTCACCGGGCAGCCGGTCACCCCCATGGCGGTGACCGACGAGGTGGACCGGACCACCATGGTGACCCCGCTGGACGGCCTGCGGCACGCGAGTTCGCCGACCGTCATGGGTGCCCCGCAGTACCCGCTGACCGCCGCCGGGGTTGCGGTGCTGCCGGACGGCTCGCTGCCGGCCGATCCCGGGGCGCGCTCGCGCGGGCGACGGGGCTGGATCGTGATCGCAGCGATCGTCGCCCTGGTGATCGCCGCCGGGGTGGTCGGAACCGTCGCGTGGTGGCCGGAGAAGGCCCCGCCGGCGGTGCCGGGCACTCCACACTCCGCCCTCGGACTGGACGAGCCGACGGGCATGGCCATCGCCGGCGACGGATCCCTGTACGTCGCCGATCGCGGCTTGGACAAGGTGCTGCGGGTGACCTCGAGCGGGGCCGTCCAGACCGTGGCCGGTACCGGTCAGAACGGCGATTCCGGGGACGGCCGGCCGGCGACCGCGGCGGAGTTGGACGACCCGTCAGCGCTGGCGCTGGGACGCCGACGGTTCGGTGTACGTGGCCAGCGGCGGCCGGATCAGGCGGATCGACCCGCAGGGGCTGATCCGCCCGGTGACGGGTTTCGAGGACTACCTGAGCGTCACCGCCCTGGCGGTCGGCGGCGACGGCTCGCTCTATGTCGGCACCGACAACGCAGTCCTGGTGCGCAACAGCTCCGGGACGGTCACCAGCTACGCCGAGGACTTCTCCTCCGTCAACGACCTGCTGATGCGCTCCGACGGGACGCTGCTGGTGGCCGACTCGTCCAAATCCGAGGTGTTCGAGTTGGGATCCCATGCGGCGTCCCGGAACGTGGTCGCCGGCACCGAGGATCCCAAGGCGTCCGACGGGGACGGGTTCGAGCCGACCCAGACCAAGCTGAGCGGCCCGACCAGCCTGGCGATCGACCCCCAGGGCCGGCTGTACATCGCGGAATCGTCGGCCAACCGGGTCCGCCGGGTGCAGGAGGACGGCACCATGCTGACCATCGCCGGTGATCCCGATAAGTACTCCTCCGGCGACGAGGGCGACGGCGACGACGCCATCCAGGCGACGTTCGATCTGCAGAGCGGCCCCCTGGCGATCGACGGCAACGGTCTGCTGTACATCGCCGACGCCGGCAACCACCGCATCCGCACCGTCGACGCCGGCCGGCATCGTGCACGCCTGGGGCTGACTCCGCCGGCGCCGGGCCCCGGGTCTCGCGTTCCCCCGGTCCTGCGTTCCCCCGGTCTCGCAGGCGCGGCGAGTCAGCCCTGCAGCAGCGGGGCGCAGGAGTCGATCTGTTCCATGGCGTTCTTGTAATCCGCGCCGACCAGGTTGCCAAGACCCATGTCCGACTTGGTCGCCGACTCCATCATCTTCACGCCCTGCTCGACGATCTCGCCGATGTTGTCCGGGTCCGCGGAGGCGGCGTCGATCAGTTCCCAACCGCTGACCGTCGCGTCCTTCAGGTTCGTGAAGTAATCGACATAGGCCTGGTGCACCTCGGCACCGTTGGGCAGATTCGGCGGATCCAGCTGGGACATATTGCCGATCATGTTCTCCATCTGATAAGCATTGGCGCCCAGGAAGTCCAACCACGCCTGGCGGTACTGCTCCGGACTGTCCTTGACCGAGACCGTCGGCACCGCAAGCACAACGCCCAGGTAGGTGTGCACGTCGGTGCACATGGTGTCCAGCCAGACGCCGGTCACCTGGTCGATGGACGACGGGTGGGCGGGCCCAGTCGGGTCGTCGATCTCGGTCGGCTCACTCGGCTCACTCGAATCCGTCGGCTCGGTCGGCTCACTCGGCTCACTGGTCTCGGTCGGCTCACTCGGCTCGGTGGTGTCTGCGGCGGTGGCGTCACCGGAGGTGGCCGGCTCGCTCGCGGTGGTCGTTGGTGCGCCGGAGAGCGGCGTCGCGTCGCCGCCCGTCGTGGTCGGCGGAAGGTCGGTCGGTCGACGCCGGAGCAGACGACGACGGCATACCGGTCGCGGCGGGGAACAGCGCTGCCGGCCCGGGTGGTGGCACAGGCAGTCGTCAGGGCTACCACAGCGGCGAGCAGAGCGGCGGGCAGGACGGCACGGACGGTACGGCGAGCGGACATCGAATCACTTTCGACGGGCGGACACACGGTGTCCGCGGGCGCGGGATCGAACGGTGTCGGCACCGCGGGAGCGGACGACGGCTGCAGGAGAGCCGTCGCCGGTGCGCCGATACCGCCGCAGCCGGCCAGGAAGCGAGGTTGGCGCAAATGTCGGAGGATCCGCAATGGCGGCGCGCCCCGTGCCGCCCACAAAGCTTTGCTGGAGTCAGTTCCCGGCCGGCACCGGATCCTCGACCGCCTGGACCGCGCCCGACGGCGGCCTCGCTCCGCTCACCTCGACCGCATCCGATGGCGGCATCGCTCCGCTCACCTCGCGGATCCGCTGGCTGATCACCTGGGTGATGCCATCGCCGCGCATGGAGACGCCGTAGAGCGTGTCGGCCGACTCCATGGTGAACTTCTGGTGGGTGATGATGATCAACTGCGAGGACTCGCGCAGCTCGGCCAGCAGGCCGACCAGGCGGGTCAGGTTCACCTCGTCGAGCGCCGCCTCCACCTCGTCCATCACGTAGAACGGGCTGGGCCGGGCCCGGAAGATGGCGACCAACAGCGCCACCGCGGTCAACGACCGCTCGCCGCCGGACAGCAGCGACAACCGCTTGACCTTCTTGCCCGGCGGCCGGGCATGCACCTCGATGCCGGTGGCCAGCATGTCGTGCGGATCGGTGAGCACGAGTTCACCGTCGCCGCCGGGGAACAGCGTGCCGAACACGGTGACGAACTCCCGCGCCACGTCGTGGTAGGCGGCGGTGAACACCTCGAGGATCTTGGCGTCCACCTCGCCGACGACGGTGAGCAGATCGCGTCGGGTGGCCTTGAGGTCCTCGAGCTGGGTCGACAGGAACGCGTGCCGCTCCTCCAGCGCCGCGAATTCCTCCAGGGCCAACGGGTTCACTCGGCCGAGCAGAGCCAGGTCCTTTTCGGCCCTGGCGGCCCGCCGCTCCTGCGACGGTCGGTCGTAGGCACAGGGCTGCGGCGCGGAGACCTGATCGCCCGCGTCCCTTGCGGTCTCGTACTCGAGGACCTCGAGCGCGGTCGGCGGCACCGGCACGTCCGGACCGAACTCGGCCAGCAGATCCTCGACCGAGATCGCGAAGTCACCGGTGATGGTGGCCACCAGCTGCTCGTGGCGGACCTGCTGCTGAGCGCGCAGCACCTCGTCACGGTGCACGGCGTCGGTCAGCGGCGTCCCATTCGCTTTGCAGCTGCGCCACTGTGGCCCGGCTCGCCGGAGACCGCGGTATCGGCGTCCCGACGCCGCACGGCCGCGTTCTCCCTGGCCGCCGTTGCGGTCTCGAGCGACTGGGCCAGCCGCTGCGCGGTCTGCGCACCGAGCTCGGCAACCCGGGCGGCGACGGCGGCGCCCTGGACCCGACGGGCGGCGGCGGCCTGCGCCCTGGCTCTGGCCTCTCGCTCCTGCCGGGCGGCCCGGCGCAGGCCGTCGGCGACGCCGGCGCCGGCCCGCTCACGCTCCTCGACGGTGCGCAGCGCCAGCCGGGCGTCCACCTCGCTCTGCCTGGCCGCAGCGGCGGCCAGCGCCAGGCCGTCCCGCGCGGTGGTGTCCACCTCGTCGGGCGCGTCCTCGGATTCCGCGGCCTGCAGCCGATCCTCCAACTCGACCGCCTGCGCACGGTGCCGGTCGCGGGCGCTCTCCGCTTCGGCGAGCCGCTGGGAATGCCGGTCCAGCTCGGCCGCGGCCGATCGCATCGCCTGGCCGAGCCGACCCAGCTGTTCGGCGACCGCGGCGAGTTGGGCGTCGGAATCGTGCAAAGCGGCCAGCGCAGCCGTCGGCCTCCTGCGCGCGGGCCGCGGCCTCGCTGCGTGCGCCGGACAGTGCGGCGGTGAGCCCGTTGATCGACGCCGTGACCTCGGCCAGCGCCGACTCCCCCTCGTCCACCGCCGCCTGGATCTCGATGACGGACTGCTTGCCCGTGCTGCCACCGAGCACCCAGTCGACGCCGAACAGGTCACCGGCCAGGGTGACCGCTCGCACCTCGGGCGCGTGCCGCGACCAGAGTGCTTGCCTCCTCGGCAGTCCCGACGACGGCGATCCGGTCGAGGGCGCGCCCGACCGCGGCCACCAGGCCCTCGGGCGCCGAAACCAGGTCGAGCGCCCAGGCCGCCCCGTCCGGCAGTTCCGGCCGGGCCGTCGGATCGACCAGGGCCGGCCCACCGGACACCAACAGGCCCGCCCGGCCTCCGTCCTGGGCCCGCAGGTGCGCCACCGCCGCGACCGCAGCGTCGAGGTCGTCGACCACCGCAGCGTCGGCGACGGCGCCGAGCGCGGCCGCCACCGCCACCTCGTAGCCGGGCCGGACGTCGAGCACGGTGGCAACCGACCCGAGCACGCCGGGTACCGCGGGACCGGCCGCCAGCAACGTCCCGACTCCGTCGCGCCGGTCGAGCCCGAGCGACAACGCCTCGAGCCGGGCCCGCAGCCCGGCCTGCTCGGTCTGCGCCGCACGCAGCTGCTCGGAGAGCTCGGCGACCCGCTCGTCGGCGGCTCCCGCTGCCGCCGCGGCAGCTCTCGTGCGTCTCGTCGAGCCCGACCTCCGACGAGTCCAGATCGCCGACCGACTCCTGGAGGTCGGCGAACTCCGCCTGCGCACCCGCCGCCCGGCTTCGGGCGTCGTGCACGGCCGTCGAGAGCCGGGTCACCTCATCGTCGGCGGCCGCGGCCCGGGAGCGGGCCGCGTTGACCTGACCGGAGAGTCGGGCCAGTCCCTCGCGCCGATCGGCCACCGCCCGGGTGGCCCGCAACACCTCGGCCTCGGCGGCCCGCAGTGCACCCTCCGCCGACGACCTGGCCGCGACCGCCTCCGACAGCGTGCCCCTGGCCGCTGCCACCGCCTGCCGGCGTTCGGCCTGTTCGGCCTCGGCGGTCGCGGCCGCCGCATCGAGTTCGTCGGGGTCCCGTCCCGATCGGTGCGCCTCCATCGGCGCGGCCAGGTTGCGGGCACGTTCCTCGGCCAGCGAGACCGTGCCGCGGACGCGTTCGGCCAGCGCGGACAGGGCGAACCAGGTGTCCTGGGCCTGCTGCAGGGCCGGGGTGGCGGCCGCCAGATCCGCGCTCGCGGTGTCGGCGGCAGCAGTGGCCGTGACCAGCGCCTGCTGCACGGCGGCGCGGTGGGCGACGGCCTGGTCCTCGTCCGCGGTCTCCCTGGCGATCTCGTCGGCCAGGGTGACCAGGTCATCGGCCAGCAGCCGCAGCCTCGAATCGCGCAGATCGGCCTGCACGCCGGCCGCCCGGCGGGCCACCTCGGCCTGCCGACCCAGCGGCTTGAGCTGCCGACGCAGTTCGCCGGTCAGGTCGGTCAACCTGGTCAGGTTGGCCTGCATCGCGTCGAGCTTGCGGAGCGCCTTTTCCTTGCGCTTGCGATGTTTGAGGACGCCGGCGGCCTCCTCGATGAACGCCCGCCGGTCCTCGGGGCGGGCGGACAGCACGGCGTCCAGTTGGCCCTGCCCGACGATGACGTGCATCTCCCGGCCGATGCCCGAGTCCGAGAGCAACTCCTGGATGTCCAGCAGCCGGCAGGATGAGCCGTTGATCTCGTACTCGCTGGCGCCGTCGCGGAACATCCGCCGGGTGATGGACACCTCGGTGTAGTCGATCGGCAGCGCACCGTCGGAGTTGTCGATGGTCAGCGTCACCTCGGCCCGGCCCAGCGGCGGCCGGTCGGCGGTGCCGGCGAAGATGACGTCCTCCATCTTTCCGCCGCGCAGCGCCTTCGCACCCTGCTCGCCGAGCACCCAGGCGATGGCGTCGACCACGTTGGACTTGCCCGAACCGTTGG
This sequence comes from uncultured Actinomycetota bacterium, assembly GCA_963706185.1. Taxonomy (GTDB): domain Bacteria; phylum Actinomycetota; class Actinomycetes; order Mycobacteriales; family Nakamurellaceae; genus Nakamurella. Next base: position 150,932 of record CAVPLZ010000012.1, read on the forward strand.
GTCCGACGACCGCGGTGATCCCGGGCTCGAAGTGCAGGGTGGTGGCCGAGGCGAACGACTTGAAGCCCTTGAGCGTCAGCGACTTCAGGTACACGTGCGCGCTGGTCCTTCCCTCGGCGGCCGGATGTGGTCGGCCGCGTGGGTCACGTTACCGGCCGGCAGGCCCCGATCCGGGCAAGCAAGGCCCGCCCTACCGGGTGGTGAAGTCGCCGAGGTCGCCCCTGGCCGGTTCGAACCGTTCGACGACCATGGCCACGCTGCCCGGCGCGCGTGGCCCGCGGAGCGCCGCCAGCAGGTCGATCGCAGGCCCGCCTGCTGCCCTCGACGACCACCTCGACCCGCCCGTCCGCCCTGTTCGTCGCGCTGCCGACGAGACCGAGTTCAGCGGCGCGGGCGCGGGTCCACCAGCGGAACCCGACGCCCTGGACGCTCCCGTGCACGAACGCGATCATCCGCACGGGCTCGTCGTCGGCACCATCCGACGCACCGTCACGCATGACCGCATCATGCCTGACGGGCGTGATCGACAGCACCGACGACGCCGCTGACGTCACGAGTCCATGCACGTCACCCGGCATGCCTCACCCGCTACGGCGATCGGGTGACATCTGAATAACATGAGTGACACCATCTTGACACCACGATGTCGTCAGGTAGATGCTCCCTGGCATGACGCAGCCGATGATGATTTGTGCCAGCGGTCTGGCGAAGACCTTCAAGGGCCGACGGGACACCGTCGAGGCCGTACGCGGCGTTGATCTGGCGGTGGCGGCCGGGGAGATCGTCGGGTTCCTCGGTCCGAACGGAGCCGGCAAGACCACCACGTTGCGCATGCTGACGACCTTGTTGCGGCCGACCGAGGGGCGGGCCACCATCGCCGGCCACGACCTGGCCACCGACCCCAACGGAGTCCGGCGGTCCATCGGATACGTCGCGCAGGGTGGCGGCGCCGGCTCGGATGCCCGGGTGCTCGACGAGCTCGTCTACCAGGCGCAGTTCTACGGGATCAACCGGATCGACGCGCAGAACCGGGCGGATGCCCTGCTCACCCAGCTGGACCTGACCGGTCTCGGCGGCCGGGACGTCAAGACTCTCTCCGGCGGCCAACGGCGGCGCCTGGACATCGCACTGGGGTTGGTGCACACGCCGTCGGTGGTCTTTCTCGACGAGCCGACGACCGGTCTGGACCCGCAGAGCCGTTCGAACATGTGGGAGCACATCGAACGCCTGCGCGGTCGCACCGGCTGCACCGTCTTCCTGACCACTCACTACCTGGACGGAGGCGGACGTCCTGTGCGACCGGATCCTGGTCATCGACGACGGCCGGATCGTCGCCGAGGGCACCCCGGAGGCACTCAAGGCGGCCGTCTCCGGCGACCTGGTGCGGCTGTCGATTGCCGGGGGCGAGGCGGCCGCCGGGAATGCGATCACGCTCGCCCGCCGGTGGGCCGAGGTCACGTCCCCGCAAGTGGACGGCACCGTGGTGAGTTTCCGGTTGCCGCAGGCCGACCGGCACGCGGTGCGGCTGCTGCACGAACTGGATGCCGCCGGCATCGTCCTGGAGGGCTTCGCGATCGAGCGACCGACGCTGGACGACGTGTTCCTCACGCTGACCGGGCGGACCCTGCGGGACGAGGCGGCCTGAGATGACCAGCAAACCTGCCGATGACCCTGACGCCCGCCGCACCCGACCCCGTCGGCGTCGAGCTGCGGTCGACGGTCGGCCGCGACGTCAGGCTGGTGTTCGGCCGAGCCCTGCTGCTGACCTTGCGCAACCCGGTCTGGTTGATCATGGGACTGGCCCAGCCCCTGCTCTACCTGGTCTTCTTCGGGCCTCTGCTGAAGAACCTGACCGGTGTGCCCGGCTTCCCCCCGGCGACCCGTGGCAGGTATTCGTGCCCGCAATCATGGTGATGCTCGGGCTGTTCGGCTCCGCCTTCGCCGGTTTCGGCCTCATCCAGGAGTGGCGGGACGGCGTCATCGAACGCATGCGGGTGACCCCGCTGTCCCGGTTCGCGCTGCTCGCCGGCCGGGTACTGCGCGACGGCGTCGTGCTGATCGCCCAGGCGGCGCTGCTGATCGGTGCGTCGCTGCTGTTGGGTCTGCGAGCGCCGGTGGCCGGCGTGTTGGTCGGGATGGCCCTGGTCGCAGCACTGGGCATGACCTTCGCCGCCGCGTCCTACACCGTCGCCCTGGCGGTGAAGTCCGAGGACGCCATGGCCCCGCTGATCAACGGCGTTCTGCTGCCGGTGATGCTGCTGTCCGGCATCATGCTGCCGATCACCCGCGGCTTCGCCCCCGACTGGCTCTACTGGATCTCCCGGTGCAATCCGGTCGCCTACGTCGTCGACGCCACCCGCGCGGCGTTCCTCGGCGACTTCACCAGCTGGCACTTCTGGGTCGGGACGCTGGTCACCGTGGCCATGGTCGCGATCGGACTCACGGTGTCCACCCGAGCCTTCGCCCGGCAATCCAGCTGAGGCATTCCCCGTCCGCCCATTCGTTCATACCGTTCAACCGAAGGAGAATTCCCGATGTACAACCCCATCGATCCCGAGACCCACCTGCGCAACGTCGCCGCCGAGACCCGCCGCACCCTGGAGGCCAACCGGCGCCTGAACCGCTTCCAAGGCAGCGACCTGCCGCATCACCCCCGTCGCATCCGGTTCCGCCACACCTGAGTACCCGCCCTGCTTTGACCGAAGGGGTCACTCGACGGCCGCCGCGGGGTGGTCGAAGGTCGGGAGGGGACGGCGGCGCCAGTGGAAATGGGACGCGACCGTGTCGGGGTCAGCCGCGTAGCCTGACCGTCCGTGTCTGACCGCGAACCGTCAGAAGGCCACGGGCTCACCGCCTACCGGTCGGTGCTGGGTGTTCGCGAGGTCCGTACCGCGCTGGTCCTCGGTTTCCTGCTGCGCGTCCCGATGTTCGGCGCCGCCGTGGTGCTGACCCTGCACGTGGTCACCACCCTGGGACGCAGTTACGGTGCGGCCGGCCTGGTCGCCGCAGCCGCCACGGTCACCGCGGCGATCAGCGGACCGTGGCGCGGGCGGCTGCTCGACCGGTTCGGTCTGCGGCGGGTCGTCGCGCCGTCCGTGGTCATCATCGCGGCCTGCTGGTCGGTGGCGCCCTTCGCCGATTACTGGGTGCTGTTGATCCTGGGCGCCTTCTCCGGCCTGTTCGTGGTGCCGACGTTCTCCATCGTGCGTCAGGCGGTCATCGTGGCCGTGCCCGACTCGGGGCGGCGCACCGCATTGGCCCTGGACTCGGTGTTCGTCGAACTCTCGTTCATGGTCGGTCCGGTGCTGGGCGTCTGGCTGGCCACCCAGCTGTCCACCTCGTGGGTGCTGTTCGGCATGGAGATGTTCGCTGCGGTGATCGGGCTGGTGCTCTGGGTGGTCGATCCACGGATCACCGGCGACGCGTCCGGTTCCGGAACGTCCCGGTCGGCGAACGGGCCGGCGGGCACCGAGATGGCAAGCCCGATGGACGCCGCCGCAGCAGCCGCCGAGGCGGCGGGTGCACCCACAACGACCGGCGATGCCGACGGGCAGCTGCCGGGGCGGCGCAACTGGTTCACCGGACAGCTGGCGCTGGTGCTGGTGGCCGCCGGAGCGGCGACGATCGTGCTGTCCGGAGCCGACCTGGCCACGGTCGCCGGGCTCCGACAGTTCGGCCGGCAGGATTGGATCGGACCGGTGCTTGCCCTGTGGGGCCTCGGTTCCATCGTCGGCGGGCTGGTCTACGGGGGTCTGCACCGGGCGATCTCGCCGTTCGTCCTGCTCGGTGGTCTTGGGCTGCTGACCCTGCCGATCGCCTTCGCCACCGGCGGCGTCGGGCTGACCGTGCTGCTGGTGATCTCCGGACTGTTCTGCGCGCCCACCATCACCGCTACCGTCGACCGGGTTTCCAGATTGGTGCCGGAGTCGGCCAGGGGCGAGGCGATGGGCTGGCACGGCTCGTCGATGACGGTGGGCTCGGCTGTCGGAGCACCCCTGGCCGGGCTGGCGATCGACCGGTTCGGTTTCGGTGGTGGTTTCGGGGTGGTCGCCGTCCTGGGCATGCTGGTGGCGGCTACGGGTCTGCTCGTCGCCCGACGGGCCGGCAGCCGGCACGGCCCGATCCGACCGCGTGCCGCCGCGGATCGATGACTTGGCTCAGCCTCGCGAGGCGGCCCGGCGCTGGACCTCGGCCAGATCCTCGGCGGTGACCAGACGCACCTCGGCGGCCCGCCGGCCGACGGAGAACCTGACGTTCTGCGAACGTCCCTCGGCCAGGTGGAACGGATCGTCGGCGTGGCCGAAGGCCAGCCGCGAGATGTACTTGATCGAGTCGTCGACCCGCTGCGGCCGGGCCAGATTCCAGGCGTAGCCGTGCCACTCGGCGACCCGCTCGTAGATCTCGCGGTTCGACGGCGGGCGGGGATAGTCGTCCTGCCCGGCCAGCCACGGCTCGGCCAGCGCGAGCGCGACGAACCACTCCCGGCCGAACCGCTCCAGCGCCGGTCCGGCCATGGTCGCCGTCGGATCGCCGCCGGACGGACCTTCCACGACATCCGGCACCTGGTCGTCGCCGACCTCGGCGACCTGGATCGACAGGTTGAGATCGGTGAACCGGCCGTCCGCTCCGACCGCAGCCGCGCAGCAGCACCAGCTGGTTGTCGCCCTCGTCCAGGGTGGCCGACATCCCGGTGGTCAGGGTGACCCGCCGGGCCCCGCCCGGGGCGTCGAACAGCGAGGACAGCTGCGCCTCGCCGCTTGCCGTGGAAGCGCAGCCGCACCGTCTCCACCCCGATGTTCAGGCTGAACGCGTTCCGGGACACGTGGTCGGCTGCGTCGCTGATCGGCGACCAGCGTCGTCTTCACCGCCATCGCCGGCGACACGTCCGCGCGAGATGGACGGCGCCCGGCCCGCGGCGATCACGTCACCGGTCCCGGCGACGACGGGACGGATGGACCGACCGGTCAGGCGTACCCGCAGCATGTGCAGAGCATAGGCAGCACCGGGCCTGCGTGGAGGCGAGGGCGCACCGCCGTCTAGCGTGGGCGCCATGGAATTCCAGCAGGTCGTCGACCGGCGGCGGATGGTGCGCAACTACGACCCGGACCGGCCGGTGCCGCCGAGGTGCTCGACCGATTGATGACCAACGCGCTGCACGCCCCCAGCGCCGGCTTCTCCCAGGGCTGGGGCTTCCTGGTGCTCACGGAGCGCGCCGACCGGGACGCTGTTCTGGGCCGTCACCGCAGGCGACCCGGCGCCGCCGACACCGTGGCTGGCCGAGAGCTGCGGCGGGCACCGGTGGTGATCGTCTGCTTCTCCCACAAGGACGCCTACCTCGACCGGTACGCCGAACCCGACAAGGGTGTGACCGACCGCGACGACTCGTGGTGGACGGCGCCGTACTGGGACATCGACACCGGCATGGCCGCGCTGCTGGTCCTGCTGACGGCGGTCGACGAAGGTCTGGGCGCCTGCTTCTTCGGGGTGCCGATCGGGACCATCGACGCCCTGCGCGAGGCATTCGGGGTGCCGGACGGCTTCCACCCGATCGGCGTGGTCACCGTCGGCTACCGGGCGCAGGACCGCAGGTCGCCCTCGCTGAAACGCGGACGACGGGGCGCCGATCAGGTCGTGCACCACGGCCGCTGGGGCGTCACCCCCTGAAGAACACCCGGCCCGCGGGGAGAAAATCCCGGCAATTCGGACGCAAACTGCGGAGAAAGTCCCCGCGGCCGGGGGTAACCAGGGCTAAATCTCGATGTGCAGCTCGAGGGCGACCAGATCGCCGTCGTCGACAGCCTCGGCGGCGCGCACCTTGTCCCGCAGGGGCACCAGATAGCGGCCGTCCTTGGGCCACAGCGCCGTGTCCCACTCGGTCGCCCCCAGGCGCAGCGTGCCGGGGATCATCCCCCACCCGTAGGAAACCCTGGGCGCGACCATGGCGATCTGCTCGGTGACGGTGTCGGGGGTGGCGACGAAGTGGAACGGTGACGGGCCGCGCCAGTAGAAGATCTCCCCGGAGAACGTCAGGTCCACGCCGGTCAGCGTCGCACGCCGGTCGAGGTCCGCGCCCGACGCTGGCACCGCGGACAGAAGTACGACGAGCGGTTCATGAACGGCTCCCGACGGATCGGCGTACCGCATCGCGGGCACGGCAGACCCTCCTGGCCGTACGCGGCGAGCGATCGGTCGAAGTAGCCGGACTCGCCGTTGACGTTGACGTACAGCGCGTCGAACGAGGTGCCGCCCTGCGCCCAGCGCCTCGGTCATCACGTCGGTCGCCGCGTCGAGCACCGCGCGCACCGCCGGCCGGCTCAGCCCGGCGGTCGGCCGGCTGTAGTGCAGCTTGGCCCGCCACAGCGCCTCGTCGGCGTAGATGTTGCCGATCCCGGACACCAGCGTCTGGTCGAGCAGCGCGCGCTTGATCTCGGTGCGCCTGGCCCGGATCGCGGCCACCGCGGCCGCCAGGGAGAACAGCGGATCGAGCGGATCTCGGCCGATGTGGGCGATCTCCGCCGGCAGCTCGGCACCGCCCGGCGAGAACGCCATGCCACCGAAGGTGCGCTGGTCGAGGAAGTCGACATCCGGTCCGCCGTCGGCGAAGTGGAATCGGATCCGCAGGTGCGGGTGCAGCGCCGGCTCGGCCGGGTCGTCCGGCCCCGAGCCGGCTTCGACGCTACGTCCACCGACCCGGAACTGACCGCTCATCCCCAGGTGCGCCAGCACCGCGTCACCGCCGTCCAGCTCCCACCACAGGTACTTGCCGCGGCGGCGGATGTCGCCGACCTGGCGGCCGGCGAGGATCGCGGCGAAGTCGGCCCGGCCACCGGGATGACGGCGGACGGCCCGGTCGGAGAACACCTCGACCCGGGCGATCCGGCGGCCGGCGACGTGGGCTGCAGGCCGCGCCGCACCACCTCGACCTCGGGAAGCTCCGGCACGTCAGGCGTCCGCGGCGGTCGGTGCCGGCTCTCGGGCCGCACGTGCGGGCGGCGACGCGTTCCGGGCTCCGGTTCGGCCTCACGCAGCCGCCGGTAGGCGCCGGCCGCGGCCTGCTGCTCGGCTTCCTTCTTGGTCCGTCCCGACCCGTCGCCGTGCACGACGCCGGAGAAGACGACGGCGGCGGTGAACGTCTTGGCGTGGTCGGGCCCTTCCTCGGTCACCCGGTACTCGGGCACGCCGAGACCGCGGGCGGCGGCCAGCTCCTGCAGCGAGGTCTTCCAGTCCAGGCCGGCGCCCAGCCGCGGTGCCGACGTCGATGAGTTCGGCGAAGAGCCGCAGGATGCACCGCGCGGGCCGGCTCCAGACCGTGCTGCAGGTAGACCGCACCGAGCAGTGGCCTCCACGGCGTCGGCCAGGATCGACGGCCTTGTCCCGGCCGCCGGTCAGTTCCTCGCCCCGGCCGAGCCGGAGCAGGTCACCGAGCCCGATCGTGCGGGCCACCCCGGCCAGCGCGTGCATGTTGACGATGGAGGCGCGCAGCTTGGCCAGCTGGCCCTCGGGCAGGTCGGGGTGGTCGCGGTACAGCGCCTCGGTGACCACGACGCCGAGGACGGAGTCGCCGAGGAACTCCAGCCGCTCGTTGGTCGGCAGGCCGCCGTTCTCGTAGGCGTAGGACCGGTGGGTCAGCGCCAACACGACGAACTCGGCGTCCAGCGGGACGCCGAGTTCGGATTCGAGACGTGCCCGGGCGGCCGACGGGTCGGCGGCGCCCGTCCCGGCCATGCCGGACGGTCAGACGCCGACGACCTGGCGGCCGTCGTACTGACCGCAGTTCGGGCAGACGATGTGCGGCGGCTTCAGCTCGCCGCAGGCGCGGTTGCTGCAGGCCACGAGCGTCGGAACGGTGGTCTTCCACTGCGAGCGACGGGCGCGGGTGTTGCAGCGGGACATCTTCCGCTTCGGGACGGCCACGGTACTTACTCCTCGTTCACTACTTCGGCTGCGGATCCCCGCGGGGATCCAGGTCTTCGATGCTGAGCTCGTCGGTGCTCGGTGCGGGCCTAGTTCGTCTCAGCGCTGCCGAACCGGTCACGCAGACCGGCCCAGCGAGGGTCCAGTATCTCATGCCGGTGGCCCGGCTCGAGATCGTCGAGCCGCTCCCCGCAGTCCGGGCACAGGCCCGGGCAGTCCGGCCGGCACAGCGGGGCCAGCGGCAGGGCCAGCACGATCTCGTCGCGGACCAGCGGCTGCAGGTCGAGCAGGTCGTCGTCGACCCTGGGCAGCTCGTCGGCGTCGGTGGTCCGGTCGGTCGTGCTGCCCGGATACACGAACAGGTCACGCAGCGTGGGCGACCACCGGCTGGGCCAGGTCGATCAGGCACCGCGAGCACTGCCCCTGCGCCGTCGCCGAGGCCGATCCGGACACCCAGACGCCCTCGGTGACCGACTCCAGCCGCAGGTCGAGGTCGAACTCGCCGCCGGCCGGGCACGGCGATCACGTCGATGCCGATGCGGTCGTCGGTCGGGACCGAGAGCTGGACCGCGCTGCATGGCGCCGGCTCTGCGGCCCAGCTTGCGGGTGTCCAGCACCCAGGGCGAAGCGTGGTCGGGGCGCGTGGTAGTCATGTCCGGATTCTCGGGTTGGGGTCGATGGTCGGGGCCGGCGCTGGTCTGCCCGCGCGTGGGGAGCGCACGCGATCTGCGGTCGGCAACCGTTCCAGAGTAGTCGAGTTCGCCGCCGGATCCCAATCGGCGCTGGTCACCGGGCCATCGGGCGGCGCCTTCAGCGCGGCGGGGTCGACTGCCGGGCCGGCGGAACTCAGTCGCCGTAGTCGGCGACGGCCCCGCTGCGCAGGGCGGTACGGCCCCGGCCGACGGTGCGCAGCGTCTTGGTCAGCGTCTCCTCGAGCCCGGCGAGCTTGGTGTCGACGTAGGAGTCGCACTCGGCGCGCAGCCGATCGGCGTCGGCGTGCGCGTGGTCGCGGATCTTGGCCGACTCGCGGTGCGCGACCTGCACCACCTCGGTCTGCGACACCAGCCTGGCCTGCTCGGCCCGGCCGTCGGCCAGGGCCCGCTCGTAGGTGGCCCGACCGGCGGCGACCAGACGCTCGGCCTCGCCGTGCCCGCGCTGCACCAGGCTGTCGTGCTGATCCTGACCGGCCTGGATCGCCAGGTCGGCGTCGGACTGGGCGCGGGCCAGGATCGCCTCGGCCCGCTGGGTGGCCTCGTCGACCAGTCGGTCGGCCTCGGCCTGCGCGGCCTTGACCGTCGCGGTGGCCTCCTCGCGGGCGGTCGTGACCAGGCGCGAGGCCTCCGCCTCGGCGTTGGTGATGGTCTTCTCGGCGCTGTCGCGGGCGTCGTCGAGCATCTGGTCGCGGTGGTCCAGCACGTCCTGCGCGTCGTCCACCTCGCCGGGCAGCGCGTCCCGGACGTCGTCGAGCAGATCCAGCACGTCACCGCGGGGCACGACGCAGGACGCGGTCATCGGCAGTCCTCTGGCCTCCTCGACGATCGTCACCAACTCGTCGAGGGCCTCGAAAACCCGATACACCGTCGACCTCCCTCTCGCACCGGACGGAGCACCGATCTCGGTACCGGCCGGCGGTCTTCCCGTCGAGTCTGTCAAGTCCGGGGCGGGACGCCGGGAGGCACGCCCGGTCGGCGCCGGGCGACCGACCGATGACCGTCGTCAGAACGGGTCGGCCCGCAACTCGGCGAGCCGCTCGACCAAGGCCGCGTGCACCGCCGGCGACAGGTGCGCCGACACGTCGCCGCCGTACGTCGCCACCTGCTTGACCAGCGACGACGAGAGGAAGCTGAACGCCGGGCTGGTCGGCATGAACAAGGTGTCGACCCCGGTCAGGCCCTTGTTCATCTGGGCCATCTGCAGTTCGTAGTCGAAGTCGGAGACGGCGCGCAGACCCTTGACGATCGCCGGATGTCGTGCGACGGCGCAGTAGTCGACGAGCAGGCCGCCGAACGAGTCGACGTCGACGTTGGGCCACGGTGCCGCCGCGTCCCGCAGCAGTTCGAGCCGTTCCTCGACGGTGAACATGCCCTGCTTGGCCGGGTTGACCAGGACGGCGACGGTCACCCGGTCGAACAGGCCGGCGGCGCGGCCGACGATGTCCAGATGGCCCAGGGTGGGCGGATCGAACGAGCCGGGGCACACGGCGTGGGTCATGCGTGGCCCCGGCTTCGCGGCACGGCGCTCGCTCATGGGCCGCGACCGTAGCAGAGCAGCGTGTCGCCGTACCGGCGGGCGCGCACCCCGACCAACGGTGCCGGCCACAGCAGCTCCCCGGAGCGCACGCCGCGCTCCACCGCGAGGTCGGCACCGGGGACCAGGTTGCCGGCGCGCTGCAGCGCGGTCGAGCACGGCAAGCAGGTCCGCGTCGGGCAGGTCGTAGGGCGGATCGGCGACCACCACGTCGAACGGTTCGGACAGCGCCCGGCCGGCTGCGGCCAGGGCGTCGCCGGCGATGACCTCGATGACGCCGGCCAGCCCCAACAGGTCCACGTTGGCCCTGGCCGCCGACACCGCCGCACGGTCGCTGTCGACCAGCACCGCCGACCTGGCCCCACGCGAGATCAGCTCCAGCGCCAGCGCCCCCGATCCGGCGTACAGGTCGAGCACCCGGGCACCGTCGAGCCCGCCGGTGGACGCCAGCGAGTTGGCCAACGCCGCCCTGACCTTCTCGGCGGTCGGCCGGGTCTGCGCGCCGGTCGGCGTGGTCAGGCGACGCCCACCGAAGCGGCCACCCACGATCCTGGTCACGAACGTTCAGCCCTTCTCGAGGTAGCCCTGGCTCTCCTCGGCGATCACCGCGGCCAGCATCTCGGCCAGTCCCGGGAACCGGGTCAGCGCGGGATCGCTGGTGATCAGCTGCTGCGCGTCGTCCCTCGCCTCTTCGATGAGCTCCCGGTCCCGGAGCAGGGACAGCAGCCGCAGCGTGGAGGACCGGCCGGCCTGGCTGGTACCCAGCACGTCGCCCTCGCGGCGCAGCTGCAGATCTGCTTCGGCCAACTCGAACCCGTCGGTGGTCTGCTCCACCGCCCGCAGCCGGGCGATTCCGGGGGCCATCGGGTCGGCCTCGGTGATCAGCAGGCACACGCCGGGCGCGCGGCCCCGGCCGACCCGCCCCCGTAGCTGGTGCAGCTGCGACATACCGAACCGTTCCGCATCCATGATCACCATCGCGGTGGCGTTGGGGACGTCGACGCCGACCTCGATGACCGTTGTCGCGACCAGCACGTCGATCTCGCCCGCGGCGAACGCGCCGCATGATCACATCCTTGTCGGCGGCCGGCAGCCGACCGTGCAGCACCGCCAGCCGCACGTCCCGCAACGGCCCCTCGGCCAGTTCCTGCGCCACCTGCAGGACCGCCAGCGGCGGGCGTTTGGTTTCCTCGTCATCGTCGTCGTCGGTCAGGGCCACCCCGTCGTCGCTGCCGGCCCGTTCGTCGTCGCCGATCTTCGGGCACACCACATAGGCCTGATGCCCGGCCGCGACCTCCTCCCGCAGGCGCTGCCACACCCGGTCCAGCCAGGCCGGCTTGCGCGGCCACCGGAACGAGCGTGGTGGAGATGGGTGAGCGGCCGCGGGGGAGCTCGGTGAGCGTCGAGGTGTCCAGGTCGCCGTAGACGGTCATGGCCACCGTGCGCGGGATCGGGGTCGCGGTCATCACCAGCACGTGCGGCGGATTGCCGGCCGGGTGCTTGGTGCGCAGGGTGTCCCGCTGCTCGACACCGAACCGGTGCTGCTCGTCGACGACGATCAGTCCCAGCTCGGCGAAGAACACGTCGTCGGACAGTAAGGCGTGGGTGCCGACGGTGATCCCGGCCTGACCCGAGGCGATGTCCAGCAGCGCCTCGCGGCGCGCCGGTGCCGACAGCGACCCGGTCAGCAGGGTGATCTTGGTGGCCTCCGGCGGCGCGCCGAGCTCGCCCCCGTGCCCGAGTGGGCCGAGCGTGTCGCGCAGCGACCTGGCGTGCTGGGCGGCCAGCACCTCGGTCGGTGCCAGCAGCACGGCCTGTCGGCCGGCGTCGATCACCTGCAGCATGGCCCGCAGGGCGACCACCGTCTTGCCCGACCCGACCTCGCCCTGCAGCAGCCGGTTCATCGGGTGGATGGTGGACAGGTCGGTGGCGATCTGCTCGCCCACCGCCTTCTGGCCGGTGGTCAGGGCGAACGGCAGGTTACGGTCGAACGCCTCGAGCAATCCCGCCGGGATCCGCGGGCACGGTTCGGCCGGGTAATCCTTGGCGGCCGCCCGCCGCCGGGCCAGCACCAGCTGGATGGACAGCGCCTCGTCATACCGCAGCCGCCGCAGCGCGCGATCCAGGTCGCGCTGCGAGCGGGGCCGGTGCACGTCCCGCAGGGCGGCGTCGAGATCGGTCAGGCCGTGCCGGGCCAGCAGCTCGATCGGCACCGGGTCGGGCACCTCGTCCAGCAGGCTCAGCGCGGTGCGGATGCACTGTTGCAGGAACGACCTGCGTGATGCCCTCGGTGAGCGGGTAGAGCGGCAGGATGCCGCCGGCGAACGACTCGATGGTGTCGATCGTCTGGCCCGGCCCGGCGCCCTTCACCGCCTCCCAGGTCGGCGATGAGATCTGCAGGGTCTTGCGGAATCTCGAGACCGTGCCGGCGAACACCGCCTCGGTGCCGGGCCGCAGGTCCTTGGCGATCTTGAACTGGTTGAAGAACGTGCAGCTGATCTCCCGCTTGCCGTCCGTCACCACCACCTCGGTGATCAGCCTGACCTTGCTCGGATACCTCGGTCGCCGGTCGGTGACCTTCTTGACTTCGCCGAGAATGGTGGCCTTCTCGCCCTCCTGCAGACTCGACAGGTCGGTCAGCTTGCCCTGCTCGGTGTACCGGCGCGGGTAGTGCCGCAACAGGTCACCGACCGTGCCCAGGCTGAGCTTGTCGGCCAGCCGCTTGCCCGTCCTGGCCCCCAGCGCATGCACCAGGGGCGTCGTCAACCCGACCTGCACTGCGGTCCTCCTCGTCGTCGCACGTCCATCCTGCCGCCGGGCACCGACACGGCCGAACGAACCCGCCCGGAATGTGGACGGCCGCCGGTCAGGGTTGGCCCGCCAGCCGGGAAATGCCGAGGTCGAACGGCACGACCAGGGAGAAAATCTCGGAGACGACCGCGCCCGGTTGCGCCGTGTGGATGTGGAAGCCGAGCGAACCGCTGTCGCAGTAGGTGCCGAACGGCACCCCGGAGGCCCGCAACACCTCGGCCAGGTCAGCGGCTCCGGCCTCGTCCGCGGTCAGGAAGGTGATCTCGGCGAGGAAGGGCTGGCCCGGGTGTCCGCCCGGCGTGCCGACACATTCGGGGCGCCAACCGGGCGCATCCTTCGGCAGGTCCACCGTCGGCGGCGCGGGAACGGTCGCCATGGTCAGCGCGCTGATCAGGCGCAGGAGCAAGCCGCGACGACGCAGGTCGGCGGCCCACGCCAGATTGTCGGGCGGTGCCGGCTGGAAAGTCCGCGACGCCGCGGCCTGCGCGGCGCGGGTGACCCGTTCCAGGGATGCCCCGCTGACCGCCTCGTCCGCCGCGGCCGCTCCGAGCTGGTGAGCGACCTGCGACGCGGTCGGATCGAGATGGCCGGCGCCGGAACTCGTCGGGCTCGACGAAGGGGGCCCAGGGTTGGGTGGCCGGCCGGCCGGCGACCGCCGCCGCTCCGGTGATCAAGCCGGCAACGAGGTGCAGCGGACTGGCTTCGCCGGCCGGCGCACCTTCCGCGCCCCGGGCGTCGAACAACCCGGCGGCGAAGGCCTCCAGGTAGGTCGCCAGCCAGTCCGCGCCGTCCTCGAACGAGGCGCCGGGCGCGCGGGCCGGGGCCGTCGGCCCCTCGCCCATGGCCGCCAGCACGGCGCGCCGGCCGGTGTCGAGCACTCGGAGTTCCGCGGCGCTCAGCGCTCCGGCCAGGTAATGCGGCAGGCCGCGATCGGCCGACGGTACGGCATCGAACCAGCGCTGCACCACGTCGACGTCGAGACAGTCCATGCGACCATGGTGCACGGCCACCCCGGCGATCCGGGTGGGCCCGCGCTCCGCGATTTGGACCACGGCCCGTCCGGTCGCTATCCTGGTGAGGTTGCCCGGCGGGTCCGGGTGCTTTGGATTGTCTTTCTTCCGGTCGGCGGTTCCGGCCGACCGAGTTCGATAGGGGTGACCGGCGTGGCTGCCGTGTGTGACGTGTGTGGCAAGGGTCCGGGCTTCGGGATGAGTGTGTCGCACTCCCACCGGCGGACGCACCGCCGCTGGAACCCGAACATCCAGCCGGTTCGCGCCCAGGTGGCGCCGGGAACCGTGCGCAGGGTCAACGTGTGCACCTCCTGCCTGAAGGCCGGCAAGGTCACTCGCGGCTGACCTGAGCAGCCCGGGTCAGCGGCCCGAAAAGCAGACCGACGACGAGAGCGGCGGCGCCCCACCGGGGTGCCGCCGCTCTTCGTGTCGGTGGGGCCGTCCACCCGGGCTTTCGGTCCCGGACTCGGGCCGGGCCGTCAGGCCGGGTCGGCGAGCCGCACCATCCACCCTCGCGGGTCCGGCGCCGTCCCGGTCTGGATCGCGGTCAATTCCGCGCGCAGCTGCATGGTGACCGGGCCGGCCGCCCCACCGTTGATGTCGAAGCCGCCGGTGGCGTGCTTGACCGCACCGACCGGCGTGATCACCGCAGCCGTGCCGCAGGCGAACACCTCGGTCAACTCGCCCGCGTCGACCCGCTTCTCCCACTCGTCGGTGGAGATCCGGCGCTCATCGGTCCGGTAGCCCAGGTCCCTGGCCAGGTGCAGCAACGAATCCCGGGTGACCCCGGGCAGCAGGGAGCCGCTGAGTTCTGGGGTGACCACTTCGACGTCGTCACCCGAGCCGAAGACGAAGAACAGATTCATCCCGCCCATCTCCTCGACCCAGTGCCGCTCGATGGCGTCCAACCACACGACTTGATCGCAGCCCTCGTCGGCGGCCTGCGCCTGCGCGGCCAGCGACGCCGCGTAGTTGCCGCCGGTCTTGGCGAATCCCATGCCACCCGGAGCGGCGCGGACGTACTCGGTGGACCACCAGACGCTCACCGGCTGGACCCCGCGGGCGAAGTACGCACCGGCCGGGGAGGCGATCACCGAGTAGACGTACCGGTCGGCCGGCCTGACACCCAGGCCGACCTCGGTGGCGATCATGAAGGGTCGCAGGTAGAGCGAGGACTCATCGCCACCGGGCACCCACTCGCGATCCACCCCGACCAGGGCGCGCAGGGACTCGGTGAACAGCCCGTCGGGCAGCCGCGGCATGCCGAGCCGGTCGGCCGAGGTGTTCATCCTGGCTGCGTTGGTCTCCGGCCGGAAGGTGGCGACCGAACCGTCGGGCTGCCGGTAGGCCTTGAGCCCCTCGAAGATCTCCTGCGCGTAGTGCAGCACCATCGTCGCCGGGTCGAAGCTGAACGGGCCGTAGGGCTGGACCCTGGCGTCGTGCCAACCGTTCTCACTGTCGAAGTCGACGACCACCATGTGATCGGTGAAGTACCGGCCGAACCCGGGCGCGGCCAGAATCTCCGCCCGACGCTCCGCGGATGTCGGAGAGTCGCTGCGCCGGTACCGGAAAGTCGTCATACCGCGAGAATAGAGCATTAGTAGGACGTCCTACCATCCTGTTCCCACCCCCGAGACCCCCCTGCCCCGGCGAGGATCACCAGGCAAGGCGAGGATCAACTTCGACGACGAGGATGACGTTGTTACCACCCGTCACATCGGTCACAGGTGGATAGAAGTTGATCCTCGCAGAAGCGGGGCGAGACAGCGGGGGCGTCGCTACTTCGTGTGGTTGGGCACGAACGGCGGCCGCACGACGTCCACGGCCAGGGCCCGCCCCCGGACGTCGACCGCGAGCCGATCGCCGTCCTTCACCCCGGCCGCGGTGTCGATCAGGGCGAGCGCGAGACCCTTGCCCAGGGTCGGCGAGAACGTCCCGGACGTGGTCTCCCCCACCGGATTTCCGTCCTGGCCGAGCACGCTCTGGTGCGGCCGGAGCACGCCGCGGTCCACCGCGACCAGCCCCCGCAGCGAACGCACCGGACCGGCGGACTTCTCGACCAGCAGCGCCTCCCGGCCGAAGAAGCTCTCCTTCGTCCAGCCCACCGCCCAGCCGGCCCGGGCCTGCACCGGGCTGATCGTCGGCGAGAGGTCCTGACCGTGCAGCGGGTAGCCCATCTCGGTGCGCAGGGTATCC
>CAVPLZ010000013.1:0-189792 GCA_963706185.1 uncultured Actinomycetota bacterium
AGGATATTGGTTCAATTTTCTGCTAATGAGCATGTGGATAAAAAAAAGTGAAAAAAAGGATGGTAGAATCAGGCGACTATGGAACAGCCATGCCTTCCTGCTCTAGGAACTTGCTTAGATTGTATCTCCAATCAAGAGTTCCAAGATAGAATCTCATGCTTGAATAGCTAGAGTGTCAGATGAAGGGCAACCCATACACAAATAATAGAACGACATAAAAATAAAAATCATAAATCTAAATTTTTGGCATCAATTTTGTGCTTTGTAATCTGTATGAGGAAGAGATCTTCTCGGCTTATATCCAATCTAATAAAGCAGATATAATTCTCTACTTTTCAGATTATTTTTTTATCCTTGTCAATTTCTGATTGAATTGCAGACCTAAGTTCAAAGTTATTTTTATCTGAATAATTAATTCCCAAAGTATCGGCTACTGCTTCGAGTTTTTCTCTATCATCTTGTATACCGCCTGCTGGTAAATTCCTAATCCGATTGAGCTCTTTTTTCGCTTCAATTTTAGCCTTTTCGTATTCTGTAGTTGCCCTACCAAAAGATCTTGCAATATCTGGGACTTTCTTTGCTCCAAAAATAACTATCGCAATTACTACTACGATAATTATCCATTCTGTTCCGTTGACTATACCCATTATTAGGTTAGAAAATTCGGCAACCATAATTTGTAGTTAATATGTCAGATATACTGATGGATTTAAGTTTTAATTGGTAAATTGACAGCGTATTTCCCTATTTCGGTAAGAAGCGCTAACTGATATTCGGGTCCTCTTCCAACAACTGCTATCATAGGTATGCAACGAAGCACATAGCGATACCAATCCAAATACCATTAGAAAGGCATTCATATAATAGAAGGCCTCAAGAAATAACGAGGGGTTAGAATGAGGCTCGAGTTAACGGGATTTTATCACTTATTTTGCTAGAAGTGGAACATTAGTATTACAAATAATTAACAAGTACTAATGCAAAGTTGCATTTTATCTGACTGTAACCTCCCAATGATATCGAGGAAGAGGGAATCGCATTTTGCATTGCTGTCGAAATTGTTTCATTTATCATTGATTTATCGACAAAAGGATTTGGAAGTATGTTCTGCCGCTGGTGGTTCTGGTTCTTTTGTTGTTCTGGACTCTTGATGAGAACTGGTGCCACTTCTCACATATCCAATATTGACATTGCTCTCAAAATCCTTTGTATTAGTAAAAATAGAATCGGAAGATGACCTTATTGAATCCAATCCTCCTGTAATTGTATAAATAGTCACAAAGTTGTTTATTTTAGGAAATGCAGAAGATACGGGTGGTGTGCTGTTCTGGGAAAGGACCAGTTGTAGACGATTCACCTATGATGATTGCGGATGTGAGATGCTCAACGGCGGAGAAATTCATTACCAAGAAATACCATTGTAGAGAATTTACCAAACGCTATTGTTAAAATGATGATGGTAGAAGGCACGCAAATAGCTTAAAGCTATTGAATCATCAGAAAATTAACGGCATTGTATTCGTTGTAGTTCTTATGGTGGTGAGACTAATTGTGGCTGTGTGGATGGTATTACTGTTGTAGACGGTTGTTGTTGTTGGGTGAATGGCTGTTGTTGTTGTTGGGTGAATGGTGTTGTTGTTGGGTGAATGGTGTTGTTGTTGGGTGAATGGCTGTTGTTGTTGTTGGGTGAATGGCTGTTGTTGTTGTTGGGTGAATGGCTGTTGTTGTTGTTTGGGTGAATGGCTGTTGTTGTTGTTGGGTGAATGGCTGTTGTTGTTGTTGGGTGAATGGCTGTTGTTGTTGTTGTTGGGTGAATGGTTGTTGTTGTGTTCCGGGACCCGACACTGTGAGGATTGCGCACTTACGTATGGACACAATGATGGAAAGAGTTGCCAAGGAGTCAGCACGATACCGCTATTAGTGTAATAGTAGGCAAAAGGAATGTGAATTTATTCATTTTTAACAAACGATACTTTGGAAATCTATTGATATGAACTCCAGTGGAAAAGCATACTAAAGTTTGCTTCTTCTATGGAATAAATTTACAAAGTTCCCTCTATAGACTTTGCTTTCTCTTTTACTTATCTTTACGCCTTAGTAGATAATTAAGTGCTAAAACTCTTTTCTGAGGCATCATCTAGCAGTAAAACACTAAATGGTGTTATATTATATGATCTAAATGTACAGGTCTAACCATACGTTTAGGAGATAGTTATCTAACAATGCTCTTAATTATTAAATTTTGCTTTTTTCTATTCGTTAGGCACGTCATCCTCCTGTCCTAAATTTAATTCTGCTTGCCGGAACAATATTTCAATCGCGATGCTATGTTTTGTCTGATATGGCAGCACATTCTTCATTATAAAATGTGTGGTAGCTCTTCACCTTCGTCTAAGACCAATACCTCCGATATTTTGGATAGATTCTATCATCCAGTCTATGGTCACTTTCTTTTCCAATAATACTTTGCAGTCTAGATTTTTTACGGTATAACAAAGTGGGGCTCGATCTACTTATTTAAGGAACTTTATCGTGTAACGCTCCGTATTATTACAATTTCATTATAAATTCGAATGAACCACACTCCTCACATACTAATCGTGTTAGCAACATCTCCATTGTTGCGAAGGTTAGTTAGATGAGATGCATTTGCAAGCTTCGAGAAGGAACTACGGAGTATTACAGCAAATAGTGCAGGTAATATTCCGTAACAAAAACTTTATTGAACATTAACGTGATTTCCTGAAATGCCTAAATTAATTGATGCCGTAACGAGTTAGAAGTTGTTATACATTAGTTGAAGATGATACGGGTTCCGAACAAGAGTGCCTCTTTAATGCTTCTGGCAGGATTAGTTTATCTTACTTCATTTTTCTATATCGACCTGATGAACTACAAACCCTTCTTGGTAGCAACGGCATAGCCCTTGTCTGTTAAATTAGGTTCGAAGACTGATATACTGATTATAATTTACGTTCTTTAGACCTTTGACAACTTCCTGGAAATTAAAATGTGCGTATCCTGGCATTTTCCGATTGTTATCGGTAAAATGGATATGTCGTGATAAACCACGAGATTTCATTATCGCTTGTTAGCGTACTTCTATATTCATATGAAAAGTATCTAAAAAAAACCCCAAAATTATCTTGATTTAATTGGCTAGCAATAGAAACCGCCTCCGTTGCGATTGCTACAAAACGGTGCACTGTATCGATTAAGGGGTTCTAATAATAGTTGAATACCATAATCCCTGGCAAACTTAGATAGTTTAGAAAGA
Organism: uncultured Actinomycetota bacterium; assembly: GCA_963706185.1. GTDB lineage: Bacteria > Actinomycetota > Actinomycetes > Mycobacteriales > Nakamurellaceae > Nakamurella. The sequence continues at coordinate 3,278 of CAVPLZ010000013.1, forward strand.
GTAGGTATAACTATGTCTTTTGCATTATGCATTCTTTCTGATCTTCTGGAACCATTCCATGAGTTCTATCGAATTCAACAAATTTGTCATCAGCAAAAAGGCATATATTAATCTCATACCCGCCCAACAAATGACACATTTTAATACACCTCTTTACATACTCTACCGAGTAGGCAACGATATTTGTATCTGAGCTTAACAGCTTCTTTCCGCCCCTCCTCGCTTACTGAACCCCACATTCCCGTAATACCGCAAACCGGAATGTTGAATGAATGAAATATTTCATTTAGCCTTTTCAAGTCTACCTTGTATGGCTCGCCAAACATCTCAACGGCATCATAGCCTTGGTGTCCCAATGTCTCCAAGATTTTTTCTAATGGTTCTTCTATATTTCTAAAGGAAGAAAGTGTGATAGAATACTTGAACCTCATTTGTTTCGCAGGTATCCTCAACTATGGCCATTCTGTATTATTCATATATCTTTCTGTATTATTCCTATAACCTATGAAACCAAGCTGATTAAATATTTGCCTATATCAATACACTTAACACTCTCAGTAGACTTGATATTATTATTATTTAGAATCCCAGATTTACGACTCGATACATAAAGTGAAAATCCTTCTTCAGGCTCATGATTCGCAGGCCTACCATGGGACCCTTTTATTAAACCTGTATCTTGTGATATCAATCTTGTCTTTGGATCTATAAACAATTCAACTGGATCATATCCAGGTTTTCTATGTATATCTACGCTTCTTGCAAAGCTAGGTGCGTTTTCAGGGTATCCACGGTAATCCACTGAACCATTTATCTTCATCAGAGATCGCAACGATCTCTACCACTGCATTTTCATAATGAATGTTTAAACGCTTTTTTTCTTCACCATATAAGAGTCTGTCTACACCAGGCTTATACCCTCTAGCGCCTTTTTAGTTTGGTTAGCAAACCCATCCTTGACATATATGTGGGCAATTTGATAATCCACCATAGCAAATGCTTTGCTAAATTCATAGTCTATGTATTCCTTGTCCAGGATTGTGCGTGTCGCAAGAAGCCCTACATCTCTAAGTTTCAAATTTAAAGGGACAGCACCCGAGACGTCATTAAATCCGTACTCAGAAAGGATAACAAATTGTGACTCATCATTTATTCCTAGGTCAATTGTCTTTTGCACTATATTTTCGACAATACTATCAACAATCTTCAAATCGTCTCTTACTTGGCTCCTGTCTTACCAAACCTTTGAGCGGAATAATCAACATGAGGGATGTATGTGAACAGCAAATTTGGTCGTTGCTTTTCCAAAGTATAAATTGTAGCCCGGCTTATCCACTCACTCGACTTGTACGATGCAAATGGCCCCCAAATCACTTGCAATGTTAAATTCTCCAAAATTGGCCTTTAATTGCTGAATCATAATACCCAACAGGTTTCGAATAGCACCACATAATCATTCCGTCATCCAAGTGAAGAGGGCGTGGAGTGACGACAACATCTGCTTTGGAATACATAATATTTTGCCAGAATAACACTGCCGTCTTAAAGGTAGGTGAGGGAGATAAAGATGAAGATGTAGGAGAAATGTCATTGATCTTGGCGTTGTTGCTGTTCATTTGCACTATGTCCCAGATTCTAGCAGTTTGGACTAAATCACTGGATTGTTCCCCAAAATGAAATATTATGATTCGTCCTGTCATAGAACCCATTACCGATTATGCCATGTTGGTTAGGATATGTGCCCGATAGAATGCTGGCCTGAACTGTACATGTAACGGCTGGAAAAACTCATCATTTTTAGCTTCACCCTCATTTGCAATCCTTAAAATATTCGGAGTGAGACCAGAATGCAAATGATCAAATTCCAATCCTACAATATCAATAATTATATAGTGTTTTGTCATGGCTAGTTTCGTCTCACTACTATTACTGGTACATGAGTATTGTCATAGCATATTCAAACATGCGGTAACTTATAGAAGCTAAGTCACATATAGTTTTCTCAGGTGAAATTATTGACGGAATTATAAGAAATAGAGTAGCCAATCCATAGTATAGTCCGGCAGTTCCACTTACAAAAACTGAATCAAGAACTATAATAGAAAGTACCATAATCTTGATAGCCTTTTGAATACCTGTTGAGGAGTAATCTTTAAAAATAGTTTGCTTGAAAGTAATAATTACTGTGCCTGCAAATAGCGTTAGACTTACAGTTAAATCTCTTTGAAAAACCCCGACAAGGCCTGCAAATATTATCATTGTGATGACAGCGAAAATAATAAAGAAAGGGCCCCTAACAGTTTGTATCGATCGTGTAGCGCCAATTTCCATTCTGCTGAGAATACTTATTGCTATGACATATAGGAAGCACTCGACACACTTACAAGCAATATCCTCACTATCAAGATATTATTGTTCGAAAACAATAATGCAGGAAACGCTGGACTTGCTCCCAAAGACACATTTAGAAATCTTGCCCGCGCCCATTGTGAAAGGTCCAGCGATAGTGTGTTTTAACCGGTAGTTGTAGGCGATTATGGTCGCTGATAGTATAAGTGCGATAACCACACTTGTAGCACCCACTGCAAAAACAAGAATATTACCAGCAAGCATCGAAGCAGACTGCAAATAATGAACGCTTTTTGTTTTGTAACTTTTCCCGAGGGCAAAGGTCGAAAAGGACGTTCTTTCCGATTTTCTTTTATGTCAAAATAGTCGTTGAAGACTATTCCTGAGAGGTAGAGTAAGAGTGATGATAAATCAGAATCAGCTAAATTTGAAACATTTGAATATGAGGGAAGTATGACCGCGAAGTATCCTGCTAGAATATTCAATGGGTAAGTGAACGTGTTAGGTAGCCTAACTAGAAGCAGATATTGTCTGAGCACCAATCATAGCAGCGCACCGACTGTTCATATTAATGTAATTTATATATTTACAGCCGTATGGGGATATGATTTAAATTTTAATAAATATCTTATCTTATTTCAAAAGATACGTCAAAAATTCAATAAATATGCGTATAGATACTATTCGACTTGATTAAGATGTCATTAAGATCTCGTACACTACTCCTTTGCGCATCAACCAGGGTTATCTTGATATGGATATAGTTCGACTGTTACAAATCCCTCATACCCTACCTCTTTTATTGCCTTAAAAACTGACCTAAAGTCGATTGAACCCTGTCCTGGTATTAAATGATTATGTTTTCTGTAGTAGCAATGACCCCCCACATGAAAATGTTCTATGTAGTCGGCTAAGGTATGAACTAGTTCGGCTGGATCTTCTCTTACGCAGTAAAAATGTCCTATATCGAAATTGAGCCGAATATAATGGGAGTTGATATTCTTGATAAAAATGCAGGAATTGTTCAGAATTTTCTAATAGCAAGTTTGGTTCAGGTTCAATTAGTATCTTAATTCTCTCTCTCTCTGCTATAGCGGACTGTCCTAGTCAGACCATTGAGAAAAAGTTTTTTAAGTTGACTTAAACTATTAGACTATCTCTATTAATGGGTCCGCCTGGTTCTGTTGAAATATTCTTTGATCCAATCTTCCTTGCAGACTCTAAACAGTTTATGGTATGTTGAATTCGCGATTCTCTTAGAGCAACATCGTTCTCTATCCAAGATGGATGATAAACGTCCATGATAGCATAGAGAGTAAATGCATTAAGGTTGGAAATTTGTATATTGTATTCCGAAATAATATCCCTTGCTGATCGAATCCAGTTTCTTCCAAATACAGGCGGATATGCGTGTGGAACGTCAGCCAATATTTCCACTCCTTCATATCCTATATTGGCTATTGCTCTGATCGATTCTTCTAAGGAATATTTTTTGAATATCATAATTTGCTGAACGCCAGTTTCATAGGATTTTAAATATTGTACTAAGGCTTCCATGTAAACCTAGGTGACTGTCTAAAGAATTCATATGCATTATAAAAGGTTACTTTTTCAATATCATTTATGCTAAATCCCCCTTCTTTTCTCATTTCCCTAGCCGTTAGAGGAACGCTTAGCGGGTTTGAGATACCCATGTCGGCGGCACTATGTATCATTATGCGCTCTGTTCCATATTTTTTGATTATTTTCATAGCGCGTGCAGGAGATAATTTTGTGATAGGATATACGGAAAGACCAACCCACAATCCTAAATCCAAGGTTCTCTCTATAGTTTCTTCTAACATAGATTCTTCAGTATTTTTTTTCTACTGTATTCCTACTACTTTATCTAATTCATTCAAAATGCGCTCCATTCTTTTCATTCCTTCTGGCTTGTTGTTATGTGGCAAATGAACTGTAATAAGCATGTCTTTTCGTGCAGCAATATCCATCTGTTTTAAGAATATCTCTTCTTCCAAGCCATTTATCAGATCGTAGCCTAACTCTCCCACAAGTACTACGACTCTCTCTCTATCAAGGTATTTAGTCATAGCATTTAAAGCGTGTAAGACTAACGGTCTTTCATTCACTTCCTTCGGGTTGACAGAGATGCACACAAAATGCTCTATTCCAAATTCTTTGGCCCTCTTGGTTTCAAAAGTTATCATATGTTCCCAGTAATCTTCAAACGTACCAACAGAGGTTCTCGGACTACCAAGCCAAAATGAAGGCTGAACAATAACTTCAATTCAGGATTCTTCAGACATTGCATCATGATCATCTGTAGTACGCGAATACATGTGAATATGCGGATCAAATAATCTAGTCAAAGCTACCGGTTGAGATTAACCCCCTATTCCTAGTATTAAGAATATCTATAATACTTTTTTACCGCACTGGTAGAACAAACTGATGATGATAAATGTTATTGCTAGAAAAGAAGAATAAGATGAACCCAGCCGTATTTTATGGTCCCGATAATATCGTAACGAGGAAGTCTATTACCGTTACAATGATAAAAAAGGAGGAGTTTCACTTAGAGTAAATGCATGTTCAGTATGCGGTTATGACTCCCGTGTATACAGAAACGGTCATAAAAAAATTACACCGCCTATAATATTAGTGCATGAAATTTGTGGTCAAATTGAGAAAGATGTGCTCGTAACTGATGACGTAAGCACAAAGTCGATAATAAAAGCTGGCTCAAGGGTTGTTGTATCGACTATAATACCTTGCTTGAAGTGCAAATATTGCCATAATAAACAGTATAACCTTTGCATTAACCTAAAAGAGATAGGTTCCAGTGTTGATGGTGGCTTTGCAGAATTTGTTAGAATTCCTGAAAAAGTCCTCAGCGGTCCCCAATAATTTAAAGCGACGAGGAAGCGACCTTACTTGAGCCCCTGGCATGCTGTCTAAACGGTTTTTCACAGATAGGCCCAATTACAAAGAAAACTACTGTGGCAATAATTGGAGATGGGCCAGTAGGATTACTTCATCTTCAAATATCAAAAAGACTGTATCATGCAAGAACTATTGTTGGGAAAAATTCCTCAGAGAATAGAGATAGCAAAATCGCTTGGAGCTGACACAACTGTAACATTATCTTCCGCTGATGATAGTGATGATGATAAAAGGAATAAAAATAATATTACTGGTACTAATAATGCTATAAAGGACATTTTAGATTTCACTAATGGAGTAGGTGTTGACGTCATTATAATTGCTACAAGTAATCCCGCAGCGCTTGGATTTGCTTTAAAAACCGCAAGTAAAGGTTCGATAATAAACATATTTGCCGGATTTCGCAGTGGTAATCTTATTTCGCTGGATCCTAACTGGTTGCATTATAATCAAATATCTGCTACCGGCAGTTTCAACTATCCACCAAATAGCCTTTCAGCAGGCTCCCAGACTTGCTTCACGTGGGAAAGTCAATTTATCAAGGATGATAACCCATAGATATCCTCTCACCGAAATCGAAGGAGCTATGGCGGCTACCGAGGCGTACCACAGCTAGAGGGTAGTAATAAATAACTTTTAAATCAACATAGGACTCAGATACGTTGAAGCGATGTTACGGCAGTACTTACTTAAATGAGTTCAGACATCTTATATCATCGGAGCCGACATTGCATCTTGGCGGCGTACCCGGCGCCTCCTCAAAGGACGCGCCCAAGCCGCAACCGAGGATGCCATGTCGATCATGTCTTATGTCTCTGACACCAAAGAAAAAATCACGCTTCGCCCGTCCCGGAAGGCGGTCAAGCGCGCCGCCCTGGCGCTCGCGGTTGCGCTGGCGCCGCCTGGAGCGGCCATTTCGGCTACGACTACCTCACCACCGGCCGCTACCTGGAATCGACCGATGACGCCTATGTGAAGGCGGATTCCACGATCATCTCGCCAAAGGTCTCCGGCTACATCGCGCGGGTTCTGGTCGGCGACAACCAGCCGGTCAGGGCCGGGCAGGTTCTGGCCGAGATCGACAACCGCGACTTCAGGGCCGCGCTGGCGCAGGCCGATGCCGATGTCGCCGCATCCGAAGCCGCGGTCCGCAACCTCGATGCGCAACTCGCCCTGCAGCAGCCGATCATCGAGCAGGGCACGGCTGATGTCGACGCGGCGGAAGCCAACCTCAAATTCGCGCAGGAAGAACAGGCCCGCTACGACGGGCTGATGAAGACCGGCTCCGGCACGGTGCAGCGCGCCCAGCAGACCGACGCGGCACTGCGCGCCGGCACCGCGCAATTGCAGCACGCAAAGTCCGGCCTTTCGGCCGCCGAGCGCAAGGTCGACGTGCTCACCACCGAGCGCGCCAAGGCCGTCGCACAGGTCGATCGCGCCCGCGCGGTGCAGAGCCAGGCCGCGCTCAATCTTTCCTACACGCAGATCAAGGCACCGGTGGATGGCACGGTCGGCGCGCGTTCGATCCGGGTCGGGCAGTATGTGCAGGCCGGCACGCAATTGATGGCGGTCGTGCCGCTGGATGCGGTCTACGTGGTCGCGAACTTCAAGGAGACGCAGCTCACGCATGTCCGCAACGGCCAGCCGGTCGAGATCGAGATCGACAGTTTCCACGGCACCAGACTGCGCGGCCATGTCGACAGCCTGTCGCCGGCCAGCGGATTGGAATTCGCGCTGCTGCCGCCGGACAATGCCACCGGCAATTTCACCAAGATCGTGCAGCGCGTGCCGGTGAAGATCGTGCTGGACGACCAGCGCCTGAAGGGCCTGCTGCGCCCCGGCATGTCGGCGGTGCCGACCGTCGATACCAAGGCGACCGTTGTGGCCGAGCGCGAGACCCAAGCCCGGTTGGCTTCGGACACCGCCCTCACCCGCCCGAACGGCGGCGCATGTCGAGCCAAGATTATCAATCCTCGACTGGACAATCCTTTCACGCCTCACCGGATTATCGAAACGACCCGCCTAATGCATCCTCGACTTGCCTGAGCAAGAGGAGCCGCCGATGACCGCACTGCAACCCACGCTCAATGCCGCTTCCTCCGCCGACATCCCGCAGGCCGGGGGCGCCGCGGCGCCGGCGATCCCGGCAAAAACCTGGATCGCGGTGATCGGCGCCACGCTCGGCGCCTTCATGGCGGTGCTCAACATCCAGATCGTCAACGCCTCGCTTGCCGATATCCAGGGCGCGATCGGCGCCGGCATCGATGACGGCGGCTGGATCTCGACCTCCTATCTGATCGCCGAGATCGTGGTGATCCCGTTGAGCGGCTGGCTCGCCCAGGTGTTCTCGATCCGCAAATATCTGCTGACCAACGCCGTGCTGTTCCTGTTGCTCTCGGTGGCCTGTGCCTTCGCGCAGAATCTGCCGCAGATGATCGTGTTGCGCGCGGTGCAGGGATTTACCGGCGGCGTGCTGATCCCGATGGCGTTTACGCTGATCATCACGCTGCTGCCGAAGGCGAAGCAGCCGATCGGACTTGCGCTGTTCGCCCTCTCGGCCACCTTCGCGCCCGCGATCGGCCCGACGATCGGTGGCTACCTGACCGAGAACTGGGGCTGGGAGTACATCTTCTATGTCAACCTGGTGCCCGGCGCGGTGATGATCGGCATGCTCTACTACGCGCTGGAAGCCAAGCCGATGAACCTGTCGCTGCTGCGCGAGGGCGACTGGGCCGGCATCGTCACCATGGCGATTGGCCTCTCCGCGCTGCAGACCGTGCTGGAAGAAGGCAACAAGGACGACTGGTTCGGCTCGCCGTTCATCGTCAAACTATCGGTCATCGCCGCGGTCGCGCTGACGGCCTTCATCGCGATCGAGCTGACGACGAAGAAGCCGCTGTTGAATCTGAGGCTGCTGGCGCGCCGCAATTTCGGCTTCGGGGTGCTTGCCAATTTCCTGCTCGGCATCGCGCTCTATGGTTCGGTGTTCATCCTGCCGGTCTATCTGTCACGGATCCAGGGCTACAATGCCGAGCAGATCGGCATGGTGCTGGCATGGACCGGGCTGCCGCAGCTCCTGCTGATCCCGCTGGTGCCGCGCCTGATGCAACGCTTCGACGCACGCATCATCATCGGCATCGGCTTCGCCTTGTTCGCCGCCTCCAACTTCATGAACATCTACATGACCAACGATTACGCCACCGACCAGCTGTTCTGGCCGAACATCGTCCGCGCGCTGGGCCAGGCGCTGGTGATGGCGCCGCTGTCGGCGGTCGCGACATCAGGCATCGAGGCGGAGAACGCCGGTTCGGCTTCCGGCCTGTTCAACATGACGCGCAATCTCGGCGGCGCCGTCGGCATCGCGCTGCTGCAAACCTTGCTGACCAAGCGCGAGCAATATCATTCCAACGTGCTGATGCAGTCGGTCTCCCTGCTGGAGCAGGCCACCCGCGCGAGGATCGAGAAGCTGACACAATATTTCGTGAACCACGGCGTCGTCGATCACGCCGAAGCCACCCACCGCGCCGTCGTAGCCATCGGAAAGATCGTGCAAAAACAGGCCTTCATCCTGGCCTTCAGCGATACCTTCTATCTGCTCGGCGCCGCATTGATTATCGCGCTGATCGCCGCGCTCTTGCTGAAGAAGCCGAGTATGCTTGCCGGCGGTGGCGCCCACTAGGATTATCCAATTCAACCCCAGAGGAGAACGACCATGAAACCCCGCATGAATTACTACCAGGCTGCCCCCGAAACCATCAAAGCGCTCGTCGCGCTGGAGGAGCAGATCCAGGCCTCCGGCCTCGAAAAATCGCTGATCGAGCTGGTCAAGACGCGCGCTTCGCAGATCAACGGCTGCGCCTTCTGCATCAACATGCACACCCAGGACGCCCGCAAGCAGGGCGAGACCGAACAGCGGCTTTATCTGCTGAACGCCTGGCACGAGTCACCGCTCTATACCGACCGCGAACGCGCGGCGCTGGCGTGGACGGAAGCGCTGACGCTGATCGCCGAAACGCATGCCCCCGACAATCTCTACGAAGACGTGCGCGCCCACTTCTCGGAAGCGGAGACCGTCAATCTGACCATGCTGATCGGGGCGATCAATGCCTGGAACAGGCTCGCCATCGCTTTCCGCGCGGTGCACCCGGTGAAGGCCAAGGCGGCGGCGTAAGCAACAGGGAGGACACCATGACCCGATCGATTCACGGCATTGCGGCAATCGCCCTGCTCGCGCTGGTCGCGGGCAGCACGCCGGCCGCGCATGCCGAAGGCGACAAGGTGACGCCCGTGCGTTCGGAAAAGCTGCCGAACGTCCCGGGCAAGAGCGTGACCACCGTATTGGTGAACTACGCGCCCGGCGGCAAGTCGGTCAGCCATCATCACGCCGGCAGCGTGATGGCCTATGTGCTGACGGGCCAGATCCGCTCGGAGAACTCCGCGACCGGACCGGCCAAGGTCTACAAGGCCGGCGAGGCGTTCTTCGAGCCGCCCGGCAGCGAGCATCTCGTCAGCGAGAACGCGAGCACGACGGAGCCGGCAAGCCTGCTCGCGATTTTCGTTGCCGATGACGGCGCGCAACTGACGATGTTCGAGAAGAAGTGAGAGGTGGTGTAGTAGCGACCGCGCGCGCCACATACTCCGCTGTCATGCCCCGCGCAGGCGGGGCATCCAGTACGCCGCGGCCTCCCGGCTAAAACGCTGACGTCTCTGGAATACTGGATCGCCCGCTTTCGCGGGCGATGACGGTGATGCTCGGCCTCACTACACCGCCGTCGCCTTGGCGAACTCGACATAGATCTCGCGCAGCCGGTCGGTCATCGGGCCGGGTTTGCCGTTGGCGACCTTCTTGCCGTCGATCGACACCACCGCCTGCACGAATACGGTGGCGCTGGTGATGAAGGCTTCCTTGGCGGCCAGCGCTTCCTCGACCGAAAACGCACGCTCCTCGACGCGGAGCTGGCGCTCCTCGGCCAAGCGCCACCACCGCCTTGCGGGTGCAGCCGGGCAGGATGGCGCTGCCGTTCTGCCGCGTCACGATGACATCGTCCTGGGTCAGGATGAAGCACGACGACGAGCCGCCCTCGGTCACCTTGCCGTCCTCGATCATCCAGGCCTCGCCGGCGCCGGCCACGGCGGCGGCCTGCTTGGCCAGCACCTGCGCCAGCAGCGCCACGCTCTTGATGTCGCGCCGGGTCCAGCGCAGATCGGGCACCGTGATCACGTTGATGCCGGTCTTGGCCGAGGGCGCGTTGATGATGTCCTTGGTCGAGGTGAACATGATCAGCGTCGGCTTGACGCCCTTGGGAAACGCGAAGTCGCGCCCGGTATCGGCGCCGCGCGTCACTTCCAGATAGACCATGCCGTTGACGAGATTGTTGCGCTTGACCAGTTCCTGCTGGATCTCCTGGATGCGCGTCGATCGTTTCCGGCAGCGCCAGTTCGATCTCGCCGACCGAGCGCTCCAGCCGCGCCAGATGCGAGGCGTTGTCGATCAGCTTGCCGTCGAGTACGGCGGCGACCTCGTAGATGCCGTCGGCAAACAGGAAGCCGCGGTCGAGGATCGAGACCTTGGCCTCTGAAAGTGGCACGAACGAGCCGTTGACGTAAGCGATCTGTTCCAAAGTTAAGTCTCCTGGAGGTAGTACAAGGCGGTGTGGCGGACTTTATAGGCAATTTGACGAGGACGAGGAACCCCTCGCGAGCTCATCGAGCGGCCTCTCCGACGTCATTGCGAGTGCAGCGAAGCAATCCATGGGCGCCGTAGCGGAAGCTGGCTTGCTTCGCTTCGCTCGCAATGACGGGTTGGACGGCCATGGCTAATGCGACAAAATCTTCGACAAAAACTTCTGCGCGCGCTCGCTGCGCGGGCTGCCGAAGAAATCGTTCTTCAGCGCATCCTCGACGATCTCGCCCTTGTCCATGAAGATCACGCGATTGGCGACCTTGCGGGCAAAGCCCATCTCGTGGGTGACGACCATCATGGTCATGCCTTCGCGGGCAAGGTCGACCATGACGTCGAGCACCTCGCTGATCATTTCCGGATCGAGCGCCGAGGTCGGCTCGTCGAACAGCATCGCGATCGGGTCCATCGCGAGCGCACGCGCGATCGCGACGCGCTGCTGCTGGCCGCCGGACAGTTCGGCCGGGTATTTGTTCGCATGCACCGTCAACCCGACGCGCTCGAGCAGTTTTTCGCCCTTGGCCATCGCCTCGCCGTGCGAGCGGCCCAGCACCTTCTCCTGCGCCAGGCACAGATTCTCGATGATCCGCAAATGCGGAAACAGCTCGAAATGCTGGAACACCATGCCGACGCGGGCGCGCAGTTTTGGCAGATCGGTCTTGGGATCGTTGACCTTGATGCCGTCGAGGATGATCTGGCCTTCCTGAAACGGCTCCAGCGCGTTGACGCATTTGATCAGCGTCGACTTGCCCGAGCCCGACGGCCCGCACACCACCACGACCTCGCCCTTGGCGACGCTGGTGGTGCAGTCCTTCAACACCTGGAAGGTCGGCCCGTACCATTTATTGACGTGGCTGATTTCGATCATGGGCTCTCACCGGACAATAGCAATGCGCGCCTGCAGGCGCCGGACGCCATAGGACGCGAAACAGGAAATCACGAAATAGACCGCGGCCGCGAACAGATACATCTCGACCAGCCGCCCGTCGCGCTGCGCCACCTTGCTGGCGGCGCCGAGGAAGTCCGGGATCGACAGCACGTAGACCAGCGAGGTGTCCTGGAACAGCACGATGGTCTGCGTCAGCAGCACCGGCAGCATGTTGCGGAACGCCTGCGGCAGCACGATGTAGCGCATCGACTGGCTGTAGGTCAGGCCGAGCGCGCTTGCCGCCGCCGGCTGCCCCTTCGAGATCGACTGGATGCCGGCGCGCATGATCTCGGAGAAATACGCCGCCTCGAACATGATGAAGGTGATCAGCGAGGACGCGAACGCGCCGACGCGTAATCGGCCGCGACGCGCCGGTCAGCCACTGTCCGATATAGGGCACCAGGAAATAGAACCAGAAGATCACCAGCACCAGCGGCAGCGAGCGCATCAGGTCGACATAGAGGCCGGCGATACGACCCAGCAACTTGAGGCCGGACAGCCGCATCAGCGCCAGCATGGTGCCGAACACCAGGCCGCCGACCGCGGAAAGCGCTGTCAGCGTCAGGGTGAAAGTCATGCCGTCGAGAAACAGGTATCCGAGCGACCGGCGGATGACGTCGAAGTCGAAGTTGCTGAACATCAGGCGCCCTTCACTTCCCGGAAATGTAGCCGGGGATGGCCACCTGGCGTTCGAGAAGACGCATGCCGATCACGACGACGATGTTGATGAGGAGATACAACACCGTCGCGGCCGTGAAGGCCTCGAACACCTGAAACGAAAACTCCTGCATGGCGCGCGCCTGACCGGTCAGCTCGATCAGGCCGATGGTGATGGCGACCGAGGTGTTCTTGATCGTGCTGAGAAACTCGGACGTCAGCGGCGGCAGGATGACGCGGAACGCGATCGGCAGCAGCACATAGCGATAGGCCTGCGTCGTCGTCAGTCCGAGCGCGGTCGCCGCCATTTTTTGCCCGCGCGGCAGCGAGCCGATGCCGGCGCGGAGCTGCTCGGCGACGCGCACCGACATGAACAGGCCGACGCCGATCGATGCCGTCCAGAACGGCGCGTTCGGCATTTGCTTCAGCCACAGTCCGGCGCTGCGCGGCAGCAGTTCCGGCAGCACGAAGAACCACAGGAACAGCTGCACCAGCAACGGAATGTTGCGGAAGAATTCGACATAGCAGAAGCCGATCGCGGACGCGGTCTTCGACGGCAGCGTGCGCATGACGCCGACGATCGTTCCGATCACCAGCGCGATGATCCAGGCCAGCAGCGCCGTCTTGATCGTCAGCACCAGACCCGACAGCAGCATATCGAGATAGTTGCCGGTGCCGTTCGGCGACGGCTCGAAGAAGATGCGCCAGTTCCAGTTATAGTTCACTTTCGCCCCTACGCGTCCGCCGTGCCACCACGCGCACGATATGCCCATGCAACGACCGGGCCATTCTCACCAAGAAAATGGTCCGGTCAAATACTTCCGGCCCCTCATCCTGGGAGCCGCGCGATAGCGCGGCGTCTCGAAGGATGAAGGCCCGGCTGTGGACCGCATGGTTCGAGACGGCGCTGACGCGCCTCCTCACCATGAGGGGATAGATACTACTTGTACGAATCCGGATCCGGCGAATCCGAAGGCTTGGCGAACTCGTTCTTCAGCTCGGCGCCGATCGGGGTATTGAGGTTCAATCCCTTCGGCGGGATCTTCTGCATGAACCACTTGTCGTAGATCTTCTGGCCCTCGCCGCTGGTATAGAGCGCGGCCGTGGCGTCATCGGCCACCTTCTTGAACGCCGGATCGTCCTTGCGCAGCATGATGCCGTAGGGCTCCGGCTTCGAGAACGCGTCGCTGGAAATCACATAAGCGTCCGGGTCCTTCGATCCCGCGACGAAGCTGGCGAGCAGGATGTCGTCCAGCACGGCCGCGACCGCACGGTCGGTTTCGACCAGCAGGAACAACTCGGCATGCTCCTTGGCGGGAATGATGTTGATGCCGAGGTTGCGCGCCGCGTTGGTCTCGGTGAGCTGCTTGATGTTGGTGGTGCCCGAGGTGGAGGCCACCGGCTTGCCCTTGAGATCGTCGATCGAGCCGAGCTTGCTCGACTTCTTGGAAACGAACCGGGTGGCCGTCAGGAAATGCGTATTGGTGAACGCCACCTGCTTCAGCCGGTCGGCGTTGTTGGTCGTGGATCCGCATTCGAGGTCGATGGTGCCGTTGGCCATCAGCGGAATCCGCGCCGACGAGCTCACCGGGTTGAGCTTGACCTCGAGCTTGTCGAGCTTCAGCTCCTTCTTCACGGCATCGACGATCTTGTAGCAGATGTCCATGGCGTAGCCGACCGGCTTCTGGCTGTCGTCGAGATAGGAAAACGGGATCGACAATTCGCGGTAGCCGAGCGTGATGGCGCCGGTCTCCTTGATGTTCTTCAGTGTCCCGGTCAATTCCTGCGCGCCGGCCTGTCCGGCGCAGCCGGCGATGGCCAGCGTGTACGCGATCATACGCCATTGTCTCATACGAATTTTCTCCTCACTGGATGGTTTCGGACCATTCGACGACAGCCTACGCAGCCCTCCATGATCGAACCCGACATAAACGTCAAATGCCCATGCAATGACCGGGCCATTGCATGGGCAGGAAGACGTCGAGTCCGCTCAGGTTGACGCTCTTAGCGCTTACTTGTACGAATTCCGGATCCGGCGCAAGTCCGACGGCTTGGCGAATTCGTTCTTCAGTTCGGCGCTGATCGGGGTGTTCAGGTTCAGCCCCTTCGGCGCAATCTTCTGCGTGAACCACTTGTCGTAGATCTTCTGGCCCTCGCCGCCGGTGTAGAGCGCCGCGGTCGCGGCATCGACCACCTTCTTGAAGGCCGGATCGTCCTTGCGCAGCATGATGCCGTAGGGCTCGGGCTTGGAGAACGCGTCCTTGGAGATGTGGTAGTCGTCCGGCGCTTTCGAGCCGGCCACCAGGCTCGCCAGCAGGATGTCGTCCATCACGAAGGCGACCGCGCGATCGGTCTCGACCATCAGGAACGCCTCGGCGTGATCCTTGGCCGGGATGATGTTGATGTTGAGATTGCGCGCCGCGTTGGCCTCGGTGAGCTGCTTGATGTTGGTGGTGCCGGCGGTGGAAACCACCGACTTGCCCTTCAGGTCGTCGATCGCATTGATCTTGCCGGACTTCTTGGTGACGTAGCGGCTCGCGGTCAGGAAGTGGGTGTTGGTGTAGGCGATCTGCTTCTGGCGCTCGACATTGTTGGTGGTCGAGCCGCATTCGAGATCGATGGTGCCGTTGGCGAGCAGCGGGATGCGGGTCGACGACGTCACCGGATTGAGCTTGACCTCGAGCTTGTCGAGCTTGAGCTCCTTCTTCACGGCATCGACGATCTTGTAGCAGATGTCCATGGCGTAGCCGATCGGCTTCTGGTTGTCGTCGAGATAGGAGAAGGGAATCGAGGAATCGCGGAAGCCGAGCGTGATGGCGCCGGTGTCCTTGATGTTCTTCAGCGTCCCGGTGAGCTCCTGCGCCGTCGCCGGGCCGGCGCACAGCGCGGTGGCGAGCAGACAACCGATAATCTGACGGTGTTTCACGTAACTTCTCCTCTAAAGGCTACAGATGATTGCTCATCGACCCAAACTGGCGACTTGCCAGGTAGCTTACGAACCAGCTGGCCGGCAGTTTCGCCGGCAGACCTCGAACCTGTCTTTCAGACCGCTCCCGGCGTGCCCGGCACTATGCCTGCACAATTCGGACCAAAACAGATTTAGTGCCCGTTGACCATCATGCATTCGACCCCTGAATGCGACTAAAGATAAAGGCAACGCCCATTTGTCGCCGCCAATCGGGCGCGCTGCCATCGGCCGGCACGTTGCCATCCTCGACCGAACACCACGGCCGCCCGGAGGGCCGACAAGCGCGAGTGCGTCCTTCGCCACAGCATGTCGGCGTAGGGCAGAGCAATTCTGTGCGATGTCGACACGCGTAACGGCCGCGAACTGCGATGGTCAGCGGTGGCTAGAGCGCCCGCTAGCTAAACGCCTTCATCTCGCCGAGATCCCAGAACACTCCCGCCATGATCGCGAGCGCCTCTTCCGTCACCGGCAGCAGAATGTGCTCGTCCGGCGCGTGCTGCGAGCAGCCGGGATAGGAATGCGGCACCCAGATCGTCGGCAGGCCCAGCCCTTCGGCGAACACGTCGTTGGGCAGCGAGCCGCCGAAATTCGGCAGGATCGCCGGCGCCTTGCCGGTGGTCTTCCGGATCGAGTCCGCCGTCCAGTTCACCCAGGGACTGTCGACATCGGTGCGCGAGGCCGCAAAACGCTGCGTGCCGCTGACTTCCACCATCGGAAAGCCGTTGCCATGCAAATGCGCGCGCACGGCGTCGATGACCTCTTCGTATTTGGTGCCGACGACGAAGCGGAGCTGCAGCACGGCATTGGCGCGGCCGGGAATGGCGTTGGCGGGCTTGTCGATATTGCCCGACGACATCGCCAGCACTTCCAGCGTGTTCCAGGCAAACAGCCGCTCGGCCGGCGACAATCCCTCCTCGCCCCAGTCTGCCGCCAGCTGCCGGCTCGTCGGCGGTCGGCTCGATCTTCACGTCCGCGAGCGCCGCGCGGACGGCGTTCGAAATCCGCGGCGGCTTGAGCGCGTCGAGCTTCATCCGCCCCTTGCCGTCGACCAGGCTCGCGATGGCGTTGCAAAGGATCGTCGCGGGATTCGCGAGCACGCCGCCCCAATTGCCCGAATGGTTGCCGCCCTCGCGCAAATTGACATCGAGATGGATGCGGTTGCCGCCGCGGCAGCCGAGGAAGATGGTCGGCCGGTCGGCCGACAGCCGCGGGCCGTCGGAGGCCAGGAACAGATCCGCCTTCAGCTCCTCGCGGTGGGCTTCGCACACCTGCCGCAGGTCGGGCGAGCCGATCTCCTCGCCGGTCTCGATGATGAATTTGACGTTGAAGCCGAGCTTGCCGCCGCGGGTCTCGCGCACCGCGCGCAACGCCGCGAGATTGATGCTGTGCTGGCCCTTGTTGTCGGCGGTGCCGCGGCCATAGACGCGCTCGCCTTTGGTGGTGGTTTTCCAGGGATCGAGATTGTCGCGCCATTCGCCTTCCATGCCGTCGACGACATCGCCATGGCCATAGGTGAGCACGGTCGGCAGCGAGGCATCCTCGCGATAGTCCGCCAGCAGATACGGCCCCCTGCCGGTCGGCGATTCGATCAGGCGGGTGGAGAAGTCGAGCGCGGCGAAGGCGGGCTGGAGGTCTTCGACGAGATAGGCGCGCAACGCCGCGCCGCTGCCGGGGTTCTGGCTTTCGGTCCGATAACCGACCCTGCGGCCGAGTTCGGCGAGAAACGCGCCGGAATTGAGATGCTCACGTACCCGCGCAATCGCGTCGGCTCGATCAGCCATATTTTCTTTTCCTTGTTCGCCGACTTTGTGGGGCGCAACCTATCGGGATACGCCGCCCGCTGGAAGTGGCATGGCAAGCCGAATAGACCTTGCCAAAAGCAGCGAGGATGCAACAAATTCAGGCAACAGCCCGGGGTTTAACCGGGCGAAGGCGCGAGGGCTCCCCGCGCACATTCGAGGTTCGTTCCATGACAAAGCAAATCCGGCTCAACGCCTTCGCCATGAACTGCGTGGCGCATCAATCGCCGGGGCTCTGGACCCATCCGCGCGACCGCACGCTCGGCTACAACCGCCTGCCCTACTGGCTCGATCTGGCGAAGACGCTGGAGCGCGGCCGGTTCGACGGGCTGTTTCTCGCCGATGTGCTCGGCGTCTACGACGTGCTACGGCAACAGCCCCGACGCCGCGCTGCGCAATGCCGCGCAGACGCCGGCCAACGAACCCTGATGCTGATCCCGGCGATGGCGGCGGTGACGCAACATCTCGGTTTCGGCGTCACCAGCAATCTCTCCTTCGAGCCGCCCTACCCGTTCGCGCGACGGATGTCGACGCTGGATCACCTGACCGAAGGCCGGGTCGGCTGGAACGTGGTGACCGGCTATCTCGACAGCGCGGCGCGCGGCGCCGGCAAGGACAAACAGACCGCGCATGACGACCGCTACGAGATCGCGGATGAATATATGGAGCTGGTCTACAAGCTCTGGGAAGGAAGCTGGGAGGACGACGCCGTGCTGCGCGACCGCGCGCGCGGCATTTTCGCCGATCCGTCGAAAGTGCATCGGATCGAGCATGAGGGCGCCAACTACCGGCTCAACGCGATCCATCTCAGCGAGCCGTCGCCGCAGCGGACGCCGGTGCTGTACCAGGCCGGCACCTCGCCGCGCGGACGGCAATTCGCCGCCCAGCATGCCGAGTGCGTGTTCATGTCGGGCCCGTCGGCCAAGATCATCGGGCCGCGCGTGGCGGCGATCCGCGCGGCGGCGAAGGAGATCGGGCGCAATCCGGCCGAGATCCTGATGTTCTCGATGATGACGATCATTCTCGGCCGCACCGAGGCGGAGGCGAAAGCGAAATACGCCGACTATCGCCGCCACATCGCACCCGAGGGCGCGCTGGCGCTGATGTCGGGCTGGATGGGTATCGACTTCTCGGGCTACGACCTCGACCAGGAGGTGCGCCACGTCCAGAACGACGCCGGGCGCACCGCGCTCGACAACGTCACGCGCGCCGATCCTGACAGGGTCTGGACCGTGCGCGAGGTCGTCGAGCATGTCGGCATCGGCGGCGCCGGGCCGGTCGTGGTCGGCACGCCCGAGAAGGTCGCCGACGATATCGAGGCCTGGTTCGAGCAGACCGACGTCGACGGCCTCAACGTCGCGTTTGCGACCTCGCCCGGCGATTTCGAGGATATCGCCGATATGCTGGTGCCGGAGCTGACCAAGCGTGGGCGGTACAAGAGCGAGTATGCGAAGGGGACGTTGCGGGAAAAACTGTTCGGTGCGGGACGGGCGCGGTTGGCGGAAGGGCATCCGGCGGCAAGTTATCGCGTGAAGGCACGCGCTGCGGCGGCGGAGTAGTGCTCCGTCGTTCCGGGATGGAGCGAAGCGACGCAGCATCCACGCGAACGCGCTGCGAGATGGTCCGGCTTCGATGCTACGCATCGGCCCCGGAATGACCAGCTTCTAATTCACCGAATTGCTCACCACGACTTCGATCAGCTTCGCGCCGGGGCGGCTGAAGGCGGATGACAGTACCGACTTCAACTGCGAGGGATCGGTCACCTTTGTCGCTTCCAGCCCGAGCGATTTCGCCACGCCGGTAAAATCCACCGGCGGATCGATGAAATCCATGCCGACATAGTTGTCGTCGCCGTGGAAGGCGAGCAGGCGCTGCTTGATGATGCGGTAGCCGCCATTGTTGACGATCACGAATGTCAGCGGCAGCTTGTGGTTGGCCGCGGTCCACAGCGACTGGATCGAATACATCGAGCTGCCGTCGCCGGAGTAGCACACGACCGGCCGGTTCGGGTTGGCGAGGCTGACGCCGACGGACGCCGGCAATCCCCAGCCGATGCCGCCCGAGGCCAGCGCGTGATAGCCGTAGCGGTCGCGATGCGGGCGCAGCGCGATCATCTGCCGCGACGACGTCAGTCCCTCGTCGACCAGGATTGCGTTGTCGGGCATCGCCTCGACCACCTGCAACGCCAGCCAGTCCGGATCGATCGGCGACGTGTTGGCGTGTTTCGATATCTGTTCGACCAGCGGCTTGCGCCGGGCCGCCCAGTTCTTCGACGCCAGCGCCGCCAATCCCTGCCTCGCGCGCGCTTCAAGCGCGCCGCCGCCCGACGCCTTCAGTGCCGGCACCAGCGCGCGCAGCGTCTCGCGCACGTCGGCCTTGAGTGCGATGTCGGCGCCGTAATTCCGGGCGAGGTCGTGATCGACCAGGCCGATCTGCACGATCGACAGCCCGTCCGGCAGCGGGTCGGTCTCGCTGTAGACCGACATCCGCAGCGGATCGCCGCCGAGCGCGATGATGAGGTCATAAGGCGCGAGCGTGTCGCGCGCGATCTTCTGGATGCGCGCCAGCGGACCCACGAAGCACGGGCTTTCGGACAGGAACTGCGCGCCATAGGGCGTCGACGACTGATATGCCGGACAGCCCAGCGTTTCCGCCAATTGTGCCGCCTCCTGCAACGCGTCGCTCTTGACGATCTCGTCGCCGACGATGATCACGGGCCGCTCGGCCTTGAGGATGCGCGCGGTCAGCGCCTGCAGCGACTCGTCCGACGGCTTGACGCGGGTGTCGACGCGGGTCGAGCGGCCGAGTTCGATGCCGGCCTCGGCATTGAGGATGTCGCCCGGCAGCGAGATGAACACCGGGCCGGTCGGCGGCGTGGTCGCGATCTTGGCGGCGCGGCGCACGATGCGCGGCAGATCCTCCAGCCGCGTCACCTCGACCGCCCACTTCACCAGCGGCTGCGCCATCTGCACCAGCGGACCGTAGAGCACCGGCTCCGTCAGGCCGTGGCCCTGCTCCTGCTGGCCGGCGGTCAGGATCAAGCGGCGTTCCCGTAAAGCTCGCGTTGTAGAGCGAGCCCATCGCGTTGCCGAGGCCGGGCGCGACGTGGACGTTGCAGGCGACGAGTTTTCCGGAGGCGCGGCTGAAGCCGTCGGCCATCGCGACGACCAGGCTTTCCTGCATCGCCATCACATAGGTGAGGTCGGGATGGTCCTTCAGCGCGTGCATGATCGGCAGTTCGGTGGTGCCGGGATTGCCGAACAGATGCGTGACGCCCTCGTCTTTCAGCAATGCAAGGAATGCGGAGCGCCCGGTGATTTTGTTCTTCATGTGTCCTCCCGCCCGCCGGTTCGTTGGCCTGCGGGACGGAGACAGATGACCAAACTTGGCGCGTGCAAGCAATGGAGCGCGGTCATGGCTGCCCTGCACGTCCACTCCCGCGACGCGGCTTCGGCGGGACATCGCATGGCCTGGACACAAAATCGCGAAAACAACCCCATGCAAAGTAGAATGGGCGCCAGCTCACATCCCTCAGGCCGCTTGCGCCCGGGGCACGGGATGGTCCGTCGTCACGGCCAACTTGATCTCATCCTGCGCTAGACCAGCCATCCCTTCACGGTCCGCGCGCTTCTTCTTTTTCGAGCGCTGCCAGACCACGCCGGGATATCCCTTCAGCGGCACCAGCGGTTCGCCGGTGTAGGCCCATTCCTGCAATTCCTCGATCGCGATGTGATAGAGCGGCTGCCGCCCGGTGCGGCCCGAGAACAGCGCGCGGGGGATGTTGACCATATGCGGCGAGCGCGGGCGTTCATAGGTAATCGGCGTGCCGCAGCTCGTGCAGAAGCTTCGAATGGTCTTGGTCGCCTCGTCCTCGTAGCGGGTGAGGCTGGTCTTGCCCTTGGTGATGCGAAAGCGCTTGCGCCAGCTTCCGACATAGGTTGCATAGGCCGCGCCATGCGCGCGGCGGCTCGACGGCGAATGATCGTGCCAGGCCCAGCGCGCCGGCACGTCGATCTCGAAGGCGACCTTGCCGCACAGGCATTGGCCGGCGGCCGGCTTGCCGAGCGCGACGGCTTTGGTTTTTTTCTTTTCCAATTCTTCTTCCGGAAACATGGCGAGCCCTCTCGTCCGTAGCCCGGATGAGCGTAGCGACATCCGGGAACGCTAGCTGATACCGCTCCCGGATGTCGCTTCGCTCATCCGGGCTACGATCTGCTTTACGCCTGCTCCAGCTCGTTATGCTCGGGATAATCCGTATAGCCGGCCACGTCGCCGCCGTAGAATGTCGCGCGGTTGTAGGGCGTCAACGGGAAGCCGCGCTGCAGGCGGCGCGGCAGGTCCGGATTGGAGATGAAGATGCGGCCGAACGCGATCGCGTCGGCATGGCCATCCCGGATCGCGGCGTCCGCGGCCTCGCCGGTGAAACCGCCGGCGGTGATCAGCACGCCCTTCCAGATCGGACGGAACAGCACCATCGCCGACGGCACGTTCTGATGGTTGACCTCGGCGCGGCCGGCGCCGGAGGAGCGCGGCTCGATGAAATGCAGATAGGCCAGCCCAAGCGGGTTGAGCTGTTCGACCGCATAGGTATAGAGCGGCATCGGATCCGGCTCGCCGCTGCCATTGGCGACGCCATAGGGCGAGAGCCGCACGCCGACGCGGTCGGCGCCCCAGACGTCGACCACGGCGTTGCGTCACTTCCATCAGGAAGCGCACGCGGTTCGGAATCGAGCCGCCATACTGATCGGTGCGCAGATTGGTGTGCGACTGCAGGAATTGCTCGATCAGATAGCCGTTGGCGCCGTGAATCTCGACGCCGTCGAAGCCGGCGGCAAGCGCATTCTTCGCCGCCTGCCGATAGGCGTCGACAACCCCGGGAATCTCCGACGTATCGAGGGCGCGCGGTGTCTCATAGGGCACCGCCTTGCCGTCTGCCGTCCCGGTTTTCAGGTCGGCGATCGGCACCGCCGACGGCGCGACCGGCAGCACGCCGCCCGGCTGGAACGAGGAATGCGAGACACGCCCGACATGCCAGAGCTGCAGGAAGATGATCCCGCCCCTGGCGTGAACGGCGTCGACCACCTCGCGCCAGCCCGCGATCTGCTGATCGGTGTAGATGCCGGGCACGCCGGGGCTGCCGAAGCCGAGTCGCTCAGGCCGTCGATGCTCTGCTAGGTATAACCCTCGACTAGAGCTTCACCCCTGTGGCGCGAGGATCAACTTCGATGACGCGGACGAAGTTGTTCCCTTCTGTCACTCTGGCCACGGCTGGACACACGTTGATCCTCGCCGACGAAGTTGATCCTCGCCGGAGGCCGGATCAGCTGTGCGGGCCGCGCCGGCGCAGGTACCGCTCGAACTCGGCGGCGATGGACTCGCCGGAGGTCGGCCGCAGCGGCTCGTCGGAGGAGTCGCGTTCCTCCAGGGTGCGGATGTAGGTCGAGATCTCCTCGTCCTCGGACGCGATCTGGCTGACCTCGGTTTCCCACTCCTCGGCCTGCCCCGGCAGGGTGCCCAGCGGCACCTCGAGGTCGATCGCCTCCTCGACCCGGTGCAGCAGCGCCAGGGTGGCCTTGGGGGAGGGGGCCTGGGAGACGTAGTGGGGGACGGCGGCCCAGAACGACACCGCCGGGATGCCGGCCTGGATGAAGGCGTCCTGGAAGACCCCGGTGATCCCGGTGGGTCCCTCGTACCGCGAGGCGGTCAGCCCGAGCCGCTCGGCCGTCTCCGAGTCCTGCGCCGACCCGGTGACCTGCACCGGGCGGGTGTGCGGCACGTCGGCCAGCAGGGCACCGAGCCCGATCACGATGGCCACCTGCTGATCGAGGGCGATCTTCACCAACTCGGCGCAGAACGCCCGCCAGCGGAAGTTGGGTTCGATGCCGCGGACCAGGATCACGTCGTGCGGTGAGTCGGGCGGACGGCAGATCGACAGCCGGGTGGTCGGCCACTCGATCGTCCTGGTCACCCCGTCGACCAGCTTGACCATCGGCCGGCTCACCTGGAAGTCGTAGAACTCCTCAGGATCCAGTTCGGTCAGCGGGACCGCGTCCCAGGCCAGCTCCAGCTGTTCGATGGCCGAGGTGGCCGCGTCGCCGGCGTCGTTCCACCCCTCGAAGGCGGCGATCATCACCGGGTTGCGCTGCGACTCGCCGTGCGGCAGGACCGCCGCGGACGCATCCGGGTCGTAGACGGCCCCGAGGGGCAGTACTGGCTCACTCACGTCGCCACCCTACGTCGGGCCCCACACCCGACGCCGGTCCCGGAAGCTGCCGTCCATACCTGCCGGGAAGCGCCGCGCACGCGCATTACCCTGGATGGGTGACAACATCGACCGCCACCCATCCGTTGCTCGTTGCGCTGTCGCAGCGGGTGCTCGTGGCCGACGGGGCGATGGGCACCATGCTGCAGGCCGCCGAGCCGAGTCTGGACGACTTCGACGGACTCGAGGGCTGCAACGAGATTCTCAACGTCACCCGACCCGACATCGTGCGATCGGTGCACCGGGCCTACTTCGAGGCCGGCGTCGACGCGGTCGAGACGAACACCTTCGGTGCCAACCTGGCCAACCTGGCCGAGTACGACATCCAGGACCGGATCTTCGAGCTGGCCCATGCAGGTGCCGCGCTGGCCAGGGCGGAGGCCGACGAGTTCACCACCGCCGACCAGCCCCGCTTCGTGCTCGGGTCGGTCGGGCCCGGCACCAAGCTGCCCACCCTCGGCCACGCGCCGTACCGCGCCCTGCGCGACGCCTACCAGCAGCAGGCGGCCGGCATGCTGGAGGGTGGCGTCGACGCGGTCATCGTGGAGACCTGCCAGGACCTGCTGCAGGCCAAGTCGGCGATCATCGGTGCCCGCCGCGCCATGGCCGCCAGCGGCATCACCGTTCCGGTGATCGTGCACGTCACGGTGGAGACCACCGGCACCATGCTGCTCGGCTCCGAGATCGGTGCGGCGTTGACCGCGCTGGCCCCGCTGCACCCCGACTTCATCGGCCTGAACTGCGCCACCGGCCCGGCCGAGATGAGCGAACATCTGCGGTACCTGTCCAAGCACGCGCAGCTCGGAGTGTCGGCGATGCCCAACGCCGGCCTGCCCGAACTCGGCCCGAAGGGTGCCGTCTACCCGCTGAATCCGGATGAGTTGGCGACGGCGCTGCGCGGGTTCGTCACCGAATTCGGACTCGGCCTGGTCGGCGGGTGCTGCGGCACCACCCCCGAGCACCTGCGCACGGTGGTGGAGGCGGTCCGTGAGGTCCAGCCGGCCCGGCGGCGCCCACGCGACGAACCGGGGCTGTCCTCGCTGTACCAGCAGGTCCCGTTCCAGCAGGAGTCGTCCGTCCTGATGATCGGCGAGCGGACCAACACCAACGGCTCCAAGGCATTCCGGGAAGCCATGCTGGACGGACGGTGGAACGACTGCATCGAGATCGCCCGCGCGCAGACCCGGGACGGCGCGCACGTGCTGGACCTGTGCGTCGACTACGTGGGCCGCGACGGCGCGGTCGACATGGCCGAGATGGCCGGCCGGATGGCCACCGCATCGACCCTGCCGATCATGCTGGACTCCACCGAGCCGGCCGTGATCGAGGCCGGGCTGGAGCGCCTCGGCGGCCGCTCGATCATCAACTCGGTGAACTACGAGGACGGCGACGGCCCGGAGTCCCGGTTCGCCAAGGTCATGCCGATGATCGTGCGAACACGGTGCCGCCGTGGTCGCGCTGACCATCGACGAGCAGGGCCAGGCCCGCACCGCCGACCACAAGGTGGCCATCGCGGAGCGGCTGATCGCCGACCTCACCGGCAACTGGGGTATCGCCGAGTCGGACATCATGATCGACTGCCTGACGTTCACCGTCGCCACCGGGCTCGAGGAGTCTCGCAAGGACGGCCTCGAGACCATCAAGGCGATCAGGGAACTCAAGCGGCGGCACCCGGATGTGCAGACCACGCTGGGACTCTCGAACATCTCGTTCGGGCTCAACCCGGCGGCCCGCCAGGTGCTCAACTCGGTGTTCCTGGCCGAGTGCGCGGATGCCGGGCTGGACTCGGCCATCGTGCACGCCTCGAAGATCCTGCCGATGTCACGGATCCCGGAGGAGCAGCGCACGGTGGCCCTCGACCTGATCCACGACCGGCGGCGGGAGGACTACGACCCGCTGAGCCGGCTGCTGGAGCTGTTCGAAGGGCGCGACCGCCAAGGGCGGCAAGGAATCACGGGCCGCCGAACTGGCGGCGCTGCCGCTGGACGAGCGTCTGCAGCGGCGGATCGTCGACGGCGAGCGCAACGGTCTGGAGGCCGATCTCGACGAGGCCCTGCAGCTCGCGCAGCGCGCTGGAGATCATCAACGACACGCTGCTGGCCGGCATGAAGACGGTCGGCGAGCTGTTCGGTTCCGGGGCCATGCAGTTGCCGTTCGTGCTCACCTCGGCCGAGGTGATGAAGACCGCGGTCGCGCACCTCGAGCCGCACATGGAGAAGGCCGACTCGGAGGGCAAGGGCACGATCGTGCTGGCCACCGTCAAGGGCGACGTGCACGACATCGGCAAGAACCTGGTGGACATCATCCTGTCCAACAACGGCTATCAGGTGGTCAACATCGGCATCAAGCAGCCGGTGTCGGCGATCCTGACCGCGGCCGAGGAGGCCAACGCCGACGCCATCGGGATGTCCGGCCTGCTGGTCAAGTCCACCGTGGTGATGAAGGAGAACCTGGAGGAGATGAACGCCCGGGGGATCGCCGAGCGCTACCCGGTCCTGCTCGGCGGCGCGGCGCTCACCCGGTCCTACGTGGAGAACGACCTCGCCGGAATCTTCAACGGCGACGTGCGGTACGCCAGGGACGCGTTCGAGGGTCTGCACCTGATGGACCGGGTGATGTCCCGCAAGCGTGGCCTCGACCCGGCGCTGGACGCGGCCGAGGAGGCCAAGGTCGCCGAACGCAAGGCCAGGCACGAACGTTCGCGACGGATCGCCGAGGCCCGCCGGGTCGCCGCCGAGGACGAGGGAGACGTTGCCGTCGGTCGCTCCGACGTGGCCATCGACAACCCCGTGCCGACACCGCCGTTCTGGGGCTCCCGGGTGATCAAGGGCATTCCGCTGGCCGACTACGCCGGAATGCTCGACGAGCGGGCGACGTTCATGGGCCAGTGGGGGCTCCGGGCGGCCAAGGGCGGCCACGGACCCGGCTACGAGGAACTGGTCGAGACGGAGGGCCGGCCGCGCCTGCGGTACTGGCTGGATCGGCTGCAGACCGAGCAGGCACTGGAGGCGGCCGTGGTGTACGGGTACTACCCGTGCGTCTCCGACGGCGACGATTTGGTCATGCTTGACCGAGCCGCGCATCGACTGCGGCCGAGGTCACCCGGTTCACCTTCCCGCGGCAGCGCCGCGACAAGCGACTGTGCCTGTCCGACTTCTTCCGTCCGCGGGAGACCGGCGAGATCGACGTGGTCGCCTTCAGCCTGGTCACCATGGGGCAGCGGATGGCCGACTTCGCGAACGAGTTGTTCGCGGCGAACGCTATCGCGACTACCTCGAGGTGCACGGGCTGTCGGTGCAGTTGACCGAGGCGCTGGCCGAGTACTGGCACCAGCGGATCCGGTCGGAACTGGTGTTCACCGACGGCAGCAACGCCTCCGCCGAGGACGCCGACAATGTCGAGGCCTTCTTCGATCTCGGCTACCGCGGGGCCCGTTATTCCTTCGGCTATCCGGCCTGCCCGGAGGTCGAGGACCAGACGAAGCTGGTGCCGATGCTGCAGCCCGGAGCGGATCGGGGTGGAGCTGTCCGAGGAATTCCAGTGGCACCCGGAGCAGTCCACGGCGGCGTTGGTCACCCACCACCCCGAGGCCAGCTACTTCGCCGCTCGGTGAGCGCGGTGACCCTCGCGGCGGTGCTCGTTCGACATGGACGGCACCCTGGTCGACTCCGAGAAGCTGTGGACGGTCGCGCTGGAGCGGGTCGCCCAGCGGCTGGGCGGCGTGCTGTCCGGCGAGGCCGGGCGGCGATGATCGGCCAGGACATCGACGACTCGGTCCGGATGCTGATCGCCGACGTCGGCAGCGCGGTGGACCCGGCCGCGGTGCGCAGCATGCTGCTGGACGTCACGGCCGAGGTGTTCCGCGAGGGAATGCCGTGGCAACCGGGCGCCAGTGCGCTGCTCGATCGAGTTCGGGCTGCGGGACTCTCGACCGCGCTGGTCACCGCCACCTATCGCAGTCTGGTCGAGATCGCATTGGAGACGTTGGGGCCGGAACGTTTCGACGTTCTGGTGTGCGGCGATGAGGTGGAGCGCCCGAAGCCGGACCCGGCACCGTACCTGCGGGCCATGTCGCTGCTGGGCGTGACCGCGGACCAGGCGTTGGCCGTGGAGGATTCGCCCAACGGCTCGAGATCGGCCGCGGCCGCCGGGGTGCCGGTGCTGGTGGTGCCCTCCGAGGTGCCGGTGCCGCCGGCTCCTGGTCTGGTGTTCGCCGGGTCGTTGGCCGAGGTCGACCTCGAGCGGTTGCACGAGATACACCGCGACCGCGCATCGTCCGGACAGCACTGCGGTGGTGGGCTGACCGTCAGCCCACCACCGAGTCGCTCATCGGTCGTCAGCCCCCCGGACGTCCGCCCACACGCGCCGCCACCGGCACCGACGACGGCACCGCCGCCACCTGTTGCCGCCGAGCAGGCTGTTGCTGCCACCGCTGTTGCGGAAGCGGTTACTGCTGGTCGAGGTGGGGATCGCGGCGGACAGGTCGGCCAGGACCACCTGGTCGCCCGCTGCCAGACCGCTGGTGATCTGCGGTGAGTATCGTTCCCACCGAGCCGATCTCGACCGGAACATCGGTGGTCGCCCCGTCACGGATGACGGTGACGGCGTAGCCGACGCTGGTCGCGTGCACGGCGCTGGTCGGAACGGTCAGCACGTTGGTCACGTCGCCGACGGTGACCGCGACGGCGGCACCGGTGCCGTCGAACAGCGTGGTGCCGGCGGTGGGGGTCAAGGCCACGGTCACCGGGAAGCTGGCCGTGGACGAGTCGGTCGACGAATTGAGGATCCCGATCATCGATGACCTTCCCGGACACCGGTGAGGTCAGCCCGTTCACCGCGACCGTGGCCGGTCTGGCCGACCTTCACCAGGTCGATCGTCGGACAACGCCACGGTGGTGGTGACCTCGAACTGGTTCTTGCCGATGACGGTGATCGACGGACGACGACGAACCGGCCGATACCCGGTCGCCCGACGGCCACGTCCACCGCAGCGACCACACCGGTGATCGGACTGGTCAGCACCCGCTGGGTCCGTTCGTGCACGGCCACGGCCAGATTCGCCTCCGCCTCGTCGATCGCCGCCTGGTCGGCGGCGATGTCGGCTGCGGTCGGCACCGTGGCGGAGGATTCGCCGTCAGTCGAACTGGTGCCTCCCGTGCCGCCGGTACCACCGCTTCCGCCGGTGCCACCTGTTCCGCCGGTCCCCCTGGTTCCGCTCGCGCTGCCCGTGCTGCCGGACGAGCCCGACGAGCCGGACGAACCGGTGCCGGAGGAACCAAATCCGCCGGTAGCCGACGAACCGGAACCGCCGGTGTTGCCCGATCCGGACGGCGCGCTTCCGGTGCCGGTTCCGGAATTGGCCACCCCACTCTGATTGCCGGTCCCGCCCGTGCCGCCCTGGCCGGAATTGCCGGTCCCGGCCCGTGCCGCCCTGGCCGGGATTGCCGGTCCCGCCCGTGCCGCCCTGGCCGGGATTGCCGGTCCCGCCCGTGCCGCCCTGGCCGGGGCCACTTTGGTTACCGGTCGTGCCCTCGCTTCCGGTGCCGGTGCCGGTGCTGCTCTGGCTGCCGCTGCTCGACCCCAACAGCTTCGTGAGGGCCTCCTGCGCCGTGCTGACCTGCGTCTGCAGGTTGCTGATGGTCTGCTGGTCGGCGAGCACCGTCCCGATGGCCGTCTGGCAGGCGACGAGTTGGTCGGAGGTCACCGTGCCGGAGCCCGAGTCCGATGGGCCGGACGTGGGCGTCGCGACGCTGCTCGACGTCGACGTGTCGGTGGTCGTGGTCGCGGCTGTGGTCGCCGCTGTGACAGTCCGGTAAGCAGCCTGGACGATCGCCGGGGACCGGCCGCCATCGGAGAGCACCGCGTCGACGGCGTCGACGATCGCCGGGGTCACCTGAACCCAGGCCGCGCCCTTGGCATCCGCGGCAGCCGCCGTCACCGTTGCCGTCGCCGTGGTGGTTGCGGTCGCGGTGGTGGTAGCCGTCTCGGTGGCCGTCTGGGTCTGGGTCTGGGTTTCGGTGGCGGTCTGGGTTTCGGTGGCGGTCTGGGTTTCGGTGGCGGTCTGGGTTTCGGTGGCGGTTTCGGTGGTCGGCACCGTCACGGTCACCGTCGCGCCCGAGGACGTGTCCGGCTCAGTGCTGTCCGACGAACTCGTGTCGGACGAACTCGTCGAGTCGGGGGTCGAGGTCGATGAGCTGCCGGTCGACACGGTCGCGTTCTGGATCGGGGTGCAGGCGACGGTCTGCGCGTCGATCGCCGCAGCGGCCGCGGCCTCGGCCCTGTCGACGGCCTTTTGCGCCTTGATCACGGCCTGCTGTGCGGCCCCGAGACTGCCACCCGACGAAGAGTTGCCGCCGGACGACGGGTTGCCGCCGGTGGATTTGCCGCCGGACCCGGACTTGGCGCTGCCTGCACTGGTCGGAGCGGCGCTGCTGGTGATCGGGCCGGCCGACTGCGTGGACCGATCTGCTGAGCTGCCGCCCGCGCCGGAATTGCTTCCGGTCTGCCCGGTGCTTCTCGTCTGGCCGCCGGCGCTGTTCCCGGAGCCGCCCTGCCCGCTGCCGGTCCCGGCCGATCGGGTCGATGCGGCCCCGGAACCGGTGGCTCCGGCGGAGCCGGACCGAGAACCGGAGCCGGAACCCGACCCCGACCCCGATCCCGAACCCGACCCGGATCCCGAGTTCCCTGAGGCGGATCCCGAGTTCCCTGAGGCGGTGTCGGCGGCAGTGCTGCTCGCAGTGGTCGACGCCGAGCTCGATTCGGCCGCGGTGGTCTGCCTCGCCACGTCGTCCGTGAGGTTCTGCTCAGCGGTGTCCAGGGCGCTCTTGGCCGAGGTGACCGCGGCGGCCAGGTCGGTGTCGTCCAGGACGCCCAGCGTCTGCCCGGCCTTGACCGTGTCGCCGACCTTGACGCCGACCGTCTCGACGGTGCCGCCGACCGCGAACGCAGCATCGGCCTGGTTCTGCGGCTGGATGGTCCCGGCGCTGGAGACCACCTGGGTCACCGAGCCGATCGAGGCGGCAGCCATCCGGTAGGCAGGTTCCGACGACCGTGTGGTCGCGAACACGTACCCGCCGGCGCCGAGGGCGAGCGCGGCGAGAGAGACGACACCGACGGTGATCCGACGCCGGCGCCGCCGCCGGGTCCGGCTCACCGCGGCAGTGGACGGATCAGCCATGGGTGGTCTCCGGCGCTGTGGTCGCGCCGCCGTTGCCACCCTGTCCGTTGCTGCCGGTGCGGCCCGGGCGTCCGCCGAAGCCAGCTCGGGTCGGGCTGGTGCACACCCCGTTCACGGGTTTGGACAAGGTGATCGAGGTGGCGGTGATCGCACCGGTGTCATCCGCAGTACCGGAGGCGCTGGCGCACAGGCCGGTCTTCACCGCAGAGGACGCCGCAGACTTGGTGGTTGTGTACGTCGTCGCGTCGGTCACGGTGACGGTCGACGGGGTGGTCGAGGTCGATCCCTGGGCCCCCGAGGTGGTCGCCGATCCGGAGCCGGTGGCACCCTGGCGCCTGACGGTCGGCTCGACCGTGATCGTCGACCCTGACACCGCCGTCACCTTGCCGGCGACAATCCTGCTGCGGAAGCCGTTGGCACCGCCGGGCTGACGCTGCTGGCCGGTCCCGCCGGGCTGACCCGCCTGGCCGGTGGGCCGAGCTCCCTCACCCGTCGGCAGCTGGCCGGTCGGCGCGGCACCGGTGGGCATCTGCCCGGAGCCCGCTGCTCCGGGGCCCGCTGCTCCGGGGCGCCCGGCACCCCCCAAGCCACCACCGAAGCCGCCGCCGCCGAAGCCGCCACCACCGAAAGCGGTGCACTCACCGTTCACTGCCGGAGTAATGGCCACCGTGCCCGCGGTCAGCGAGTCCGACGAACCCGACGCGGCGGCCGACGTGGTCGTCGTCGCCGAGCCGCTGGTGCCCGAAGTCCGCGGCGCGATCGCAACCACACAGCTACCCACCTTCACGTCGGCCAGTGCGGCCGCCGTCGTCTGGTCGAAGGTGGTCTTGGCGGTCCAGGTCACCGTTGTCTGACTGTCGGTGGACTGCACCTGGATGGTCTTCCCGTCCACCGACGCGATCAGCCCGGAAGCACCGGGACGGGTGGTCCCGGCGCCATTACCGGTGCCGGTGCCCCCCTGGCCACCGGCGCCCTGTCCGGCCGCGCCCTCCGTGACCTGGCCGCCGCCGGCCGTCGTGGTCGCCGCCAAGGAGCCGGTCGGCGACGAACTGCCGCACGCCGCCAGGGCGACGACAGCCACGATGGCGAGCGGGGCGATGGTCAGCAGCAGGCGAATTGGCCGACGGTGGCGAGAAGCGCTGGTGGTCAAGGTGTTTCCTTCCAGACTATGGGTGCTCATGATGATCATTCGGAGCGCAGGGCATCGATCGGCGCCAGCCGGGCCGCGCGGGTGGCCGGGTAGACGCCGAACACGATGCCGATGGCCATGGCGATGGCGATGGATCCGCCGACGGCCACCGGGGAGACGACGATGGTGGTGTCGATCAGCTTGGGCAGCACCGACGCGCCGACGATGCCCAGGGCGGCGCCGAGCAATCCGCCGCCCAGGCCCAGCACGGTGGCTTCGACAAGGAACTGCGACCGGATCGCCCCCGGGGGGGCGCCCAGGGCCTTGCGCAGGCCGATCTCCCTGGTCCGCTCGGTGACGGAGACCAGCATGATGTTCATGACGCCGATCCCGCCGACCAGCAGCGACAGCGCGGCGATGCCGGTGAGCAGGGTGGTGAGGATCTTGGACACCGACGTTGCCGTGTCCAACAGGGATTCCTGGCTGGCGATGCTGAAGTCGGCGGTGCCGGACGCCGTGATGCCGTGCAACTGTCGGAGCAGGGCGTCGGCTTCCTGGTACGCCGCGGAGAGCTGATCCGAGCTCGCTGCTTGGAGGTAGATCGTCGACACCGATTGCCGGTTGGTGCCGCCGATCAAGCGGTCGGCCGCGGTGGACAGCGGGACCAGCGCCTGGTCGTCCAGGTTGGTGCTGGCGTCCGAGCCCGCGGATGCCAGCACACCGACGACCGTCAGGTCGACGTCATTGATCGTGACGATCTGGCCGACCACGTCGGCGGAGCCGAACAGCTCCGTGGCTGTTTCGCTCCCGAGTACGGTCACCGCCGCTGAGTCCGCGACATCGGTGTCGCTCAGGAAGCGTCCGGAGGCGACCGTCCGCGAGCGGACATCGGCCCACTCGGCGCTCGTCCCGACCACCGACGTGGTCCACGATGTGCCGTTCGCCGTCAGGGCCAACGATGTCTGCTTCACCGGGGCCACCCCGGAGATGTCCGGCGCGACGACCGGCGAGGCGAGCGCCGTGGCATCGGCTGCGGTCAGCGTCGATGCCGAGCCGAAGCCGCCACGCAGTCCGGAGGAACTGGTGGAACTGCCCGGCGTGACGATCAGCAGATTCGAGCCGAGCGACCGGATCTGGGCGCTGACCCGTTGCTGCGACCCGAGCCCGAGACCGACGGTGAGGATCACGGCCGCGATACCGATCAGGATGCCGAGCATGGTGAGCCCGGAGCGCATCCGATGCGACCGGATGGCGTCCCAACCCGTGCGCAGGGTTTCGAAGAATCTCATGCCGGCACCCCGACATCGACCAATCGGCCGTAGGCGTCGGCAAGCAGACCATCGCGGACGCGGACAATGCGGCGCGCCCGCTCGGCCACTTCGTGCTCATGGGTGATGAGCACGATGGTGCGGCCCTGCTCGTGCAGCTCGTCGAAGAGCGCGAGCACGTCCGCGGTAGCGGTGGAGTCGAGATTTCCGGTGGGCTCGTCGGCCAGGATCAGCGCGGGTTCGGTGACCAGCGCCCTGGCCACTGCCACGCGCTGTTGCTGACCGCCGGACAATTCGCCCGGGCCGGTGGTTGATCCGGTCACCGAGGCCGACCCGTTCGAGGGCCGCGATCGCACGCTTGCGCCGCTGGTCGCGGCCGACCCCGGCGTAGATCATCGGCAACTCGACGTTGCGCCACGCCGACAGCGACGGCAGCAGGTTGAACTGCTGGAAGACGAAACCGATGTGCCGGTTGCGGATCTCGGCCAGTTCGACCTGATCCATCGCCGCAACATCAACGCCGGTCAGCCGGTAGGAGCCGGTGGTCAACACGTCCAGGCAGCCGATGATGTGCATCAGGGTCGACTTGCCCGAACCCGACGGCCCCATGATCGCGACGTACTCGCCCCCCTCGATGCGCAGCGAGATGCCGCGCACCGCAGTCACTTCCACCGCCCCGGTCGAGTAGGTCTTGGTGACCTCCTGCAGGTCGATGACCGGGGTTGGTCCGTCCTCGGACGGCGGGCTTCCCGTCGGACATTGGGGTCCGGAACACCGGGCGTTCGATGGGTGCAGTCCCGTCGCCGGGCTCGAAGAGCCCGCCGGCAAATGCTGACTCGGTCACCCTCCACCGCCCTGGCCGGTGAAGCCACCCTGACCGCCGGGGACTTGGCCGCCGCCCGGGAAGCCGCCACCGTTCTGGCCGTAGCCGCCACCGTTCTGGCCGTATCCGGTCCCGGTCCGGCTGTAGCCGGTGCCGTTGCGGCTGTAGCCCGTGCCGTTCTGATTTCCGGTGCCCGAACCGGTGCGGTTCCCGGTGACCGTGGTGGTGGTGACCAACACCTCGTCACCTTCGGACAGTCCGCTCTTGATCACCGTGTAGTTGTCCAGGGTGTCCCCGACCTGGACGACGGTGCTCTGCTGGGCGCCGTTCACCGTTTGGTACACCACGGACTGCCCGTTCTCCTGGTGCACTGCCGTGCTCGGCACCGTGAGGACGTCGGTGAGCTGCTGGTAGATGATCTCGATGGTGGCAGCGGACCCGTCGTGCACGCCCTCCGGACTGCCGGTGACGTCGATCTCGACCGGGTAGCTGGCGGTGTCGCCGGTGCTGGTGGAGATCAGCCCGATGGAGCTCACCGTGCCGAACAGCGTGTCGTCGATGCCGTCGATGGTCAGCTGGGCCTGCAGGCCCTTCTTGAGCAGGTTGATCTGGCTGTCGTCGACGCTGACGTCGACCTTCCACGAGTTGGTGGCGACCACCACGAACGGCGTCGAACTGCTGGACGACGAGTTGCTGGAGCCCGAGGAGCCGCTGGACCCAGTGCCGGCGGTTCCCTTGGATCCACCGGAACCGCTCGATCCGCCTGAGCCGCTGGAACCGCTGCTGCTCGACGACGACGAACTGCTGCTGGAGGATCCCGAGACGCTGTCGCCGACGGCCACGTTGACCGTGGCCACCAGACCGGTGATCGGCGACTTCAGGGTGGCCGCGGCCAACGCGACCTCGGCGTCGGTGACACCGGCCTTGGCGTTGGCCACGGCGGCCTCGTCGGCGGCCAGCTGGGCCTTGGTGGTGGTGTCGTCCGTGGTCGAGCCGGTGTCCGCGGCCGCGGTGACGGCTGTCTTGTCGTTGACCACCCTGGCGTTCGCCTGGGCGAGCGTGGACTTCGCCGTAGCCAGATCGGCCTTCAGACCGACGGTGGAGATGGTGCCGAGTACCTGGCCCTTCTTCACTGTGTCGCCCTCGGCCACCTTGACCGACGTGACCTCACCCGAGGCGCCGAAGCTCACGTCACGCTCGTCGGCCGGCGCCAGCGTGCCGGTGGTGGAGATCGTCCGCTTGAGTGTCTGTACCGACGCGGCCACCGACCTGGTCGTGGTCGTCGGCGTTGCTGCGGCCGCGGTGTCGTTCGGCCGGGTGAACCACCAGGTCGCCCCCGAGGCCGCCACCACCAGCACGATCGTGGTGCCGATCCACAACCACCGGCGTCGTCCGCGTGTCTTCGGCTGCCCTGCCTCTGCCACCCTTATCGCCCTTCTCACCGACCGAGCTCACACTCGGTCGCCCCGTGACACACGCGGCGACTTCGGACGATAGAAAGGCAAACTGTCGGGACGGTGGGCCGAGGCTGTGCGGAACCTGTGCCGTCCCTCGGGCCGGCCGGGTAGCGGCCCGCCGGATCAGGCCTGCGGAGCCAGGACCAGGGCGGAGTGCGGGGGAAGGACCGCGACCGGTCCGTCGGCCCGATCCTGCACACCGGCGGCGTCGGCGGTCGTCAGGAGGACCGGCCCGCTCGGGCTCACCGGCACGCAGACCTCGGCGCCGCCGACGTTGACGACGACCTGAACGCCGGCGCGGTGGACGACGAGCCAGCGTTCGTCCTCGTCGAACCGCACCCGGATCCGGTCGAACCGCGGGTCGGTGAGTTCGGGTCGCGGCACGGCGCAGGGCGATCAGGCGCCGGTACAGGTCCAGCACGGCCGCGTGTTCGGGGCGGGCCGGCTCGTCCCAGTCCAGCTTGGACCGCAGGAAGGTCCGTTCGTCCTGCGGGTCGGGCACGGCGGCCGGGTCCCAGCCCATCCGGCTGAACTCGGCCAGCCGGCCCCGCGCCGTGGCCTCGCCGAGCTCGGGTTCCGGGATGCGAGGTGAAGAACTGCCACGGGGTGCGGGCCGCCCACTCCTCACCCATGAACAGCATCGGGGTGAACGGCCCGGTCAGCACCAGCACGGCGGCGACCGCGAGATCCTCGGGTCCGAGGTGGTCGGACAGCCGGTCGCCGGCCGCCCGGTTGCCGATCTGGTCGTGGTCCTGGCTGTACCCGACGAACCGCCAGGTCTCGGTGGTGCGGGTGTCGACCGGCCGGCCGTGCCGGTGGCCGCGGAAGCTGGAGAAGCGTCCCGTCGTGGAAGTAGCCACCGGTCAGCACCTTGGCGATCGCCTCGAGACTGCCGAAATCGCCGTAGTAGCCGATCGTCTCGTCGGTCAGGGCGACGTGCAGCGACGTGGTGGAAGTCGTCGTTCCACTGCGGCGTCCAGCCCGTAGCCGCCGGCGGCCCGCGGGGTGATCAGCCGGGGATCGTTGAGGTCGGACTCGGCGATCAGGGTGAGCGGACGGCCGAGATGTGCCGACAGCGCGGCGACCTCGACGGCCAGTTCCTCGAGCAGGTGCACGGCCCGGTGGTCGACCAGCGCGTGCACGGCGTCCAGCCGGAGTCCGTCGACGTGGTAGTCGCGCAGCCACATCAGCGCGTTGTCGATGATGTAGTGCCGCACCTCGTCGGACTCCGGACCGTCGAGGTTGACCGCCGTCACCCCAGGTGTTGGCCCGACCGCGTCGTGCAGGTACGGGCCCGAACCGCGGCAGCACGTTGCCGCTGGGACCGAGGTGGTTGTAGACGACGTCCTGGATGACGCCCAGCCCCCGTCGGTGGCAGGCGTCCACGAACCGCTGGTACGCGGCCGGGCCGCCGTAGGACTCCTGGACGGCGTACCAGAGCACCCCGTCGTAGCCCCAGTTGTGGTCGCCGTTGAACGCGTTGACCGGCAACAGCTCGACGAAGTCGACGCCGAGATCGACCAGGTGGTCGAGCTTGTCGATGGCCGCGTCGAGCGTGCCGGCCGGGGTGAAGGTGCCGATGTGCAGCTCGTAGATCACCCCGCCGGCCAGTTGCCGGCCGGTCCAAGCACCGTCGGTCCAGTCGTGCGCGGCCGGGTCGAAGGTCCGGCTCGGCCCGTGCACTCCGCTCGGCTGCCGGCGGCGACCGCGGATCGGCCACGCAGGTCGTCGCCGTCGTCGAGCAGATAGCCGTAGTCGAAGGCTCCGGTCGGCAGCCCGGACGGGTCGGCGACGACCACCAGCCGTCGTCGCCGGCCCGCATCGGGCAGGTCGCGGCCATCGGCACGCAGCGTCACCGACGGCGGCGCGGGGCGCCCACACCGCCAGGTCCTGCATCCCTGCTCCTTCCGCCGATGTGCGGCCGATCCCCAGGTCGCCGTCGGCCGCGACCAGCAGCGCGACCGGGTAGTCGGCGCAGGATCCCGGCCACCGACCGGCTCGGCGCGACCGCCCGGTCAGCACGTCGCGTCCAGCGGCCCGGCCGGCAGGTCGAGCCGGGTGTCGCGCCAGCCGCCGGCCGCTGGCCAAGCCCACCGGCAGCCGGGTGGCCAGGGCGATCACCCCACCCCGGTCGAAGCCGACCAGATGGTCGGCGGCCGGGCCGGTGGCGGTCAGCGGCCGGTAGCCGGTGAACAGCTCGGGGCGCTCCCGTCGCAGCCGCAAGGCCCGGCTGGTCACCAACAGCTTCGCGGCGCCGCGTCTCGTCGACCGCCGGCCGCCAGCCGTCGTCGATGCGGGCCAACAGTTCTCGGCGCTGCGCGATAGTCGACCGGGCGTCGGTTGTCCGGATCGACCAGCGAGGTCTCCCACAGCTCGGTGCCCTGGTAGACGTCCGGCACGCCGGGCGCGGTGAGCTGGATCAGCTTGGCGGACAGGCAGTTCGACCAACCGGCGGCCCGTACCCGGTCGACCGCGGCGGTCAGCGCCTCGGTCGAGTCCGGCGTCGTCGTACAGGGCGTCGACCAGCCCAGTGCAGCTGCGGCCTCGAACCGTCGTCCGGGATCGGTCCAGCTGGTCGACACCGCCGGCCTCGCGGGCGGCCTTCTCCGCGTAGGCCTGCAGCCGGTCCCGGTCGATCGGCCACGCGCCGACCGCGGCCTGCCACACCAGGTTGGCCAACGGACCGTCGGACACGGCGGTGCGCGAACGCCAGGACCGCGACGGTCGCCGCCCAGCGCCTCGGGCATCTCGGACAGCACGGAGATCCGGGCCCGGACGTCCTCGCCGCGTTTGGTGTCGTGGGTGGACAGCGCGGTCATCGCGTCGGGCCAGCTGGCCAGCCGTCGGACTCCTGGGCGGCGTGGAACGTCGTCGGGGGACACGGCGAACACCGACGGGTCGGCGCCCGACCTCGGTGAGCGAGGTCAGCCGGGTCCACCGGTAGAACGCGCTGTCCTCGACGCCCTTGGCCATCACCATCCCGGAGGTCTGCTGGAACCGCACGGACACCTCGGAGCCGACCTCGGACAGCGCCGCAGCACGCGGTCAAGCTCGTCGTCGAGGTCGGGACGGGTCCGCCGGGCGCGGCCGACGGCGTCGGTCAGCCGGTCGGCACCCAGCGGCAGGTAGCTGCGGTACACGTCGAACGAGGCCAGCAGCTCGGCCAGCGCGTCGTCCGCGTCCGGCATCTCGGGCAGCAGCCGGGCCAGCCGATTCACCTCGGCCCGCAGGCCGTGGTCGGCCACCGCCCGCTTGCTGTCGTGCACCATCGCCGGCCAGTCCGCCGGCGCGCCGCGCAGCTGCGGTGTCCAGCGCGTCGAGCGCCGGCTCGCCGGCCGGGTCGACGAACAGCCGGTCCAGCACGGCGAGCGCGTCGTAGCCGGTGGTGCCGGCGCACCGCCAGTGCGGCGGGCAGCTCCTCGCCGGGCTCGAGGATCTTCTCCACCAGGGTGTACCGGCCGCCGGTCAGCTGCGGCCAGGTCGTCCAGGTAGCCGCCCGGATCGGCGAGCCCGTCCGGGTGGTCGACCCGCAGCCCGTCGACCAGGCCCGGACTCGATCCAGCGCCGGATCTCGACGTGCGAGTCGGCGAAGACCGCGGGCAGTTCGACCCGGATACCGGCCAGGGTGGTGACCGTGAAGAACCGCCGGTAGTTCAGCTCGGCGTCACCCCGACGCCAGGAGATCAGCCGGTAGTGCTGGCGGTCGTGGACCTCGGCGGGGTGATCCGCCGGCGGTGCCGGGGGCGAGCGGGAAACGGTGGTCGTAGTAACGCAGTTCGTCGTCCACCACCGCGAGCGCGGCCAGCTCGTCCGGCCCGTCGCCCAGCACCGGCAGCAGGATCCGGCCGTCCCCGGCCGCCCAGTCGACGTCGAAGGCCACGGCGTGCACGGACTCCCGGCCGTGCCGGAGCACGTCCCACCACCACACCGACTCCGCCGGTACCGCGACACCGACGTGGTTGGGCACGATGTCGACGAGCACCCCGAGCCCGAGCCCGTGGGCCGCGCTCGGCGAGCGCCGTGAGCCCGGGCAGCCCCCGCGTGCGGACGTCCGTGACGGCGTGGTCGGTGACGTCGTAGCCGTGCTCCGAACCCGTGGTCGCACTGCAGCAGCGGCGACAGGTAGACCCAGTCGACGCCGAGGTCGTGCAGGTAGTCGAGCTGGTCCGGCCGCCGAGCAGCGGATACTCCGCGGTGATCTGCAGGCGGTAGGTGGACCGGGGAGATCTCCGGTCGGTCACCGTTCGCTGCTCCGACCGGGTCCGGTCCTGCGCTTGCTGCGGGTGCGCGGCTTCGGCTTCGGTCGCGTCCTCAGCGCCGCCGAGATCCTGCTCGGTGGCCGCCTCGGACCGGGCGTCGGCCTCGCGCCTCGGCCTCGGTCGGCGTGGACACGTGCACGGCGGACGAACTCGGAGACGGGCGGCGAGGGAACCGACGGGACCGCGGCCGCGGCCGGCTCGCTCGGCGACGACGACGGGGCCTCGGGGGTGAAGGCGCGCAGCACGACGACGGCCTTGGCCGGCGACGGTGACCGGGTCCCCGGCCTTGACCGGCTCGAGCTGCTCGGGCAGCCCGGCGGTGTCGATCACCGGAAGCCAGGCCTGGGCGTACTCGTCGGGCGGCAGGGTGAATTCCAGCGGCTCGTCGTGCGCGTTGAACAGCAGCAGGAACGAGTCGTCGACCACCCGCTGTCCGCGGGTGTTGACCGCAGCGGATGCCCTTGCCGTTGAGGAACACTCCGACCGACCGGCCGAAGCCGGAGTCCCAGTCGGCCGGAGTCATCGCCTCGCCGGACGGGGTCAGCCAGACGATGTCCGGCAACGGATCCTCCTCGCCGCGGTCACCGGGGCGGCCGTCGAAGAACCGCCGCCGACGGAAGGTCGGGTGGTGGCGACGCAGTCGGGCGACCGAGGCGGTGAACTCGATCAGCGCGGTGTCCTCGGTGTCCCAGTCGATCCAGGTGAGTTCGGAGTCCTGGCAGTAGGTGTTGTTGTTGCCCTGCTGGGTGCGGCCCAGCTCGTCGCCGTGCAGCATCATCGGGACGCCCTGGGAGAGCAGCAGGGTGGTGAGGAAGTTGCGCTTCTGCCGGTTGCGCAGGTGGACCACCGTCGGGATCGTCGGTCGGACCCTCGACGCCGCAGTTCCAGGACCGGTTGTGCGACTCGCCGTCGTGGTTGTCCTCGCCGTTGGCCTCGTTGTGCTTCTCGTTGTAGGAGACCAGGTCGTTGAGGGTGAAGCCGTCGTGCGCGGTGACGAAGTTGATCGACGCGACCGGTCGCCGGCCCGAGTGCTCGTACAGGTCGGACGATCCGGTCAGCCGGGAGGCGAACTCGCCGAGCGTCGCCGGTTCGCCCCGCCAGAAGTCGCGGACGGTGTCGCGGTACTTGCCGTTCCACTCGGTCCATTGCGGCGGGAAGTTGCCGACCTGGTAGCCGCCGGGACCGATGTCCCACGGCTCGGCGATCAGCTTCACCTGGGACACCACCGGGTCCTGCTGCACGAGTTCGAAGAACGCGCGACAGCCGGTCGACCTCGTAGAACTCGCGGGCCAGCGTGGCGGCCAGGTCGAACCGGAAGCCGTCGACGTGCATCTCGAGCACCCAGTAGCGCAGCGAGTCCATCAGCAACTGCAGCGAGTGCGGGTGCCGGACGTTGAGCGAGTTCCCGGTGCCGGTGTAGTCCATGTAGTAGCGCTTGTCGTCGTCGACCAGCCGGTAGTAGGCCTGGTTGTCGATGCCGCGGAAGGACAGCGTCGGCCCGAGGTGGTTGCCCTCGGCGGTGTGGTTGTAGACCACGTCGAGGATCACCTCGATGCCGGCCTCGTGCAGCGCCTTGACCATGGCCTTGAACTCCTGGACCTGCTGGCCGCGGTCGCCGGCG
Source organism: uncultured Actinomycetota bacterium (assembly GCA_963706185.1). GTDB lineage: Bacteria > Actinomycetota > Actinomycetes > Mycobacteriales > Nakamurellaceae > Nakamurella. Next base: position 44,598 of record CAVPLZ010000013.1, read on the forward strand.
GAGGCGTAGGCGTTGTGCGGCGCGAAGAAGCCGATGGTGTTGTAGCCCCAGTAGTTGGACAGCCCCTTGTCCAGCAGCGTGCGTGTCCTGGACGAACTGGTGCACCGGCATCAGCTCGATCGCGGTGACGCCGAGCCGGCTCAGGTGGTCGATCACCGCCGGGTGGGCGACGCCGGCGTAGGTGCCGCGCTGGTGCTCGGGGACCTCGGGGTGCAGCTCGGTCAGACCCTTGACGTGCGCCTCGTAGATGATGCTGTCGACGTAGGGGATCCGCGGGGCCCGGTCGCCGGTCCAGTCGAAGAACGGGTTGATGACGACGCCGTACATCATGTGCGGCGCGGAGTCGTCGTCGTTGACCGAGTCGGGGTCGCCGCCGAGCTGGTAGGCGAACAGCGCCGGGTCCCAGTCGATCGGCGCCGGCGACGGCCTTGGCGTACGGGTCGAGCAGCAGCTTGTTCGGGTTGCACCGCAGGCCCCGGCGCGGGTCGTACGGGCCGTACACCCGGTAGCCGTAGCGCTGGCCCGGCTGCACGTCCGGCAGGTAGCAGTGCCAGACGTAGGCGTCCACCTCGGGCATGGTGACCCTGGTCTCGCCGCCGTCGTTCGTCGAACAGACAGAGCTCGACCTTCTCGGCGACCTCGCTGAACAGCGCGAAGTTCGTGCCGGTCCCGTCGTAGGTGGCGCCCAGCGGGTAGGCCTGGCCCGGCCAGATCTCCATGTGGTCTCCCCTCGGCCACGTCTGGTCGGCACCGCGCCGGCAGCCGTTCACCAATCTTGTCCGTGCTCAACTCTTGTCCGTATCGACCGCGGGGCTGGTGCCCCGCGGCCCATCCACCCTAACGACCTGCCGGCGGCTCGCCGCCCCGACGTCCGCCGTCGGTGTCGCAGTCGGCCGATTACCCTCGCTGGTGTGCCGGACCCAGCCACCTACCGCCCCGCGCCCGGGACCATCCCGGACTCCCCGGGGGTGTACCGGTTCCGCGATCCGTCCGGCACGGTCATCTACGTCGGCAAGGCCAAGAGCCTGCGGTCCCGGCTGAACTCCTACTTCGCCGACGTCGCGTCGCTGCACCCGCGGACCGCGCAGATGGTGACCACGGCCGGCCGGGTCGAGTGGACCGTGGTCAGCACCGAGGTCGAGGCACTCCAGCTGGAATACAACTGGATCAAGGAGTTCGACCCGCGGTTCAACGTCCGCTACCGCGACGACAAGTCCTACCCGGAACTGGCCGTCACGTTGAACGAGGAGTACCCGCGGCTGCAGGTCATGCGCGGCCCGCACCGCAAGGGCGTGCGCTACTTCGGCCCCTACGCCCACGCCTGGGCGATCCGGGAGACGCTGGACACGCTGCTGCGGGTGTTCCCGGCCCGGACCTGCAGCACCGGGGTGTTCCGGCGGTCGGCGCAGATCGGCCGGCCCTGCCTGCTCGGCTACATCGGCAAGTGCTCGGCGCCGTGCGTCGGCCGGGTCACCGCCGAGGAGCACCGGGAGATCGTCGACGACTTCTGCGACTTCATGGCCGGCCGGGCCGATCCGCTGGTCCGTCGGCTCGAGCGGGAGATGGCAGCCGCCGCAGCGGATCTCGACTTCGAGCGGGCGGCCCGGCTGCGCGACGACCTGTCCGCGGTGCGCCGGGCCATGGAGAAGCAGGCGGTGGTGTTCGGCGACGGCACCGACGCCGACGTGCTCGGGGTGGTCGCACGACGACCTGCTGGCCTCGGTCCAGGTGTTCCACGTCCGCGGCGGTCGGGTGCGCGGGCAGCGCGGCTGGATCGTCGACGTGGACGCCGACATCCTGGACGAGACGTCGGGTGGCACCGCCGGCACCGCGCGGACCGCCAGTCGGCCCCCGCGGCGCCGTCGGCGCGCTGGTGGAGAACTTCCTGACCCAGTTCTACGGCGGCCGGGCCGCCGACGACGGGGCGACGGCGGTGCCGCGGGAGATCCTGGTGCCGGCGCTGCCCGCCGACGCCGACGACGTGCCGAACTGGCTGTCGGCGCTGCGCGGCTCCCGGGTCTCGCTGCGGGTGCCGCAGCGCGGGGACAAGCGGGCGCTGGCCGAGACGGTCACCCGCAACGCCGCCGAGGCGCTGGCCCAGCACCGCCTCAAGCGGGCCAGCGACCTGACCGCCCGCTCGTCGGCGCTCTCCGAACTCGGCCGCACCCTGGGCATGGACGCCGCGCCGCTGCGCATCGAGTGCATCGACATCTCGCACGTCCAGGGCACCGACGTGGTCGCCTCGCTGGTGGTGTTCGAGGACGGGCTGCCCAAGCGGTCCGACTACCGACGGTTCGCCATCCGGGACCGGCCCGGGCGACGACGTCGCCTCGATCGCCGAGGTGGTCCGGCGCCGGTTCTGGCAGCTGCGACGGCGGACGACGCGCCGACGGGCTCGGCCGACCCGGCCGACCGACCGGCGCGACCCCGGACCGGCCGACCGGTCGACCCGGACCCCGACGGCGAGCCGGCCACGCGGCCCTCCGCCGGGCATCGACCCGGAGACCGGCCGGCCGCGCCGGTTCGCCTACCCGCCGCAGCTGCTGGTGGTGGACGGCGGCGCGCCGCAGGTCAACGCCGCGGCCGCGGTGCTCACCGATCTGGACATCGCCGACGTCACGGTCGTGCGGGCTGGCCAAGCGGCTGGAGGAGGTCTGGCTGCCCGGCGAGGACGACCCGGTGATCTTCCCGCGCACCAGCGAGGCGCTGTACCTGCTGCAGCGGCTGCGCGACGAGGCCCACCGGTTCGCCATCACCTACCACCGGCAGAAGCGGTCGAAGTCGATGACGGTGTCCGCGCTGGACGACCATCCCCGGCCTCGGGCACGACCCGGCGCAAGGCGCTGCTGCGGCACTTCGGCTCGGTGGCCAAGGTGCGGCGGGCCACCGCCGAGGAGATCACCGTGGTGCCCGGCATCGGGCGGGCGACGGCCGAGGCCATCGTCGCCGCGCTCGCCCCGCCCGCGGACCGGACTGCCGCCGAACCGGGCCGGTGCCGACCGGTCAACCGGCGACCGGCCGGGTGCATCGCGAGGATCCGCGCGAGTGGCGGAGGATGACCCGGTGCACCAGCCGACCGCCACGCCCGCCGGGAGCCCGGTGACCGGTCCGGACCGACCAGCGCGGTCGCGGCGGTACCCGACCGACCGGGCGCGCCGGCGGCGAGGCCGACGGCGCCGACGGTGCCGGCGGCCGGCATCGAGGTCGCGATCGTCTCCGGCCTGTCCGGCGCCGGCCGGTCGACCGCGGCCAAGTGCCTGGAGGACCTCGGCTGGTTCGTCGTCGACAACCTGCCGCCCGAGCTGATCGCCACCATGGTCGACCTGGGCGCCAGGGCGCGGGGCGGGGTGACCCGGATCGCGGTGGTCCTCGACGTCCGGTCGCGGGCGTTCACCGACGATCTGGCCGCGGTGATCCAGGATCTCGACACCCGCGGCTACCGGCCGCGGGTGCTGTTCCTGGAGGCGTCCGACGCGGTGCTGATCCGCCGGTTCGAGTCCAACCGGCGGGAGCACCCGCTGCAGGGCGGCGGCCGGCTGGCCGACGGGCTGGCCGCCGAGCGCGCGCTGCTCGGCCCGCTGCGCGACGAGGCCGACGTGGTCATCGACACCTCCGACAAGTCCGTGCACCAGCTGCGCGCCGCCATCGAGAGCAGCTTCACCAGGGCGAACCGGGCGGCCTCGCTGACCCTGCTGTCCTTCGGCTACAAGTACGGCCTGCCGCTGGACGCCGACCTGGTGGTCGACATGCGGTTCCTGCCCAACCCGTTCTGGATCCCGGAGCTGCGCGACCTGACCGGCAAGGACCCGGAGGTCTCCGACTACGTGCTCTCCCAGGAGGGCGCCGGCGAGTTCCTCGACCGGTACGTCGAGCTGCTCGACCTGCTCGGCGCCGGCTACCAGCGCGAGGGCAAGCGCTATCTGACCGTCGCGGTCGGCTGCACCGGCGGCAAACACCGCTCGCGTGTGCCATCGCCGAGGAACTCGGCCCGGCGGCTGCAGTCGGAGAACCTGCGACGTCCAGGTCGTCCACCGCGACCTCGGTCGCGAGTGAACGACACCGACAGCCGACCGGCGACCGAAGGTGGTCGCGCTCGGCGGCGGCCACGGTCTGTACGCCATGCTCACGCGCGCTGCGCACGCTGGACGTCGACCTCACCGCGGTGGTCACCGTGGCCGACGACGGCGGTTCGTCCGGCCGGCTGCGCCGGGACATCGCCGGCGTGCTGCCGCCCGGGGATCTGCGGATGGCGCTGGCGGCGCTGGCCGCGGACGACGACGCCGGGCGGCTCTGGGGCGACACGTTCCAGCACCGGTTCTCCGGCCAGGGTGCGCTGGCCGGGCATCCGGTCGGCAATCTGGTGCTGGTCGGCCTGGCCGAGGTGCTCGACGATCCGGTCGCCGCACTCGACGCGGCCGGCCGGATGCTCGGCGCCCGCGGTCGGGTGCTGCCGATGGCCTGCACGCCGCTGGACATCGTCGCCGAGGTCACCGGGCTCGACGAGGACCCGCGCGCGGTCCGGCGGATCCGCGGCCAGGTGGCGGTGGCCGCGACCCCCGGCCAGGTGCAGTCGGTCGCCCTCGAGCCGACGGACGCGCGGGCCTGCGCGCGAGGCGGTCGCCGCGGTCGAGCGACGCCGACCTGATCACCCTCGGTCCCGGGTCCTGGTTCACCAGCGTGCTGCCGCATCTGCTGCTGCCCGACCTGGCCGAAGCGATCGCCGACACCGGCGCGCACCGGCTGGTGGTGCTCAACCTCGCACCGCAACCCGGTGAGACCGAGGGATTCTCGCCGGAGCAGCACCTGGACGTACTCTCTGCACACGTTCCCGGTCTGCGGATCGACACGGTGCTGGCCGACGCCGGCGCCGTGCCGCTGCCGCAGCGGCTGGCCACGGCGGCCGCGCGGCTGGGTGCGCGGCTGGACCTGGCCGATGTCGCCGCCGACGCCGACGGGCAGCGGCACGACCCGGCGGCGTTGGCGCTGGCACTGCAGGCGGTGTTGGACCGAGTGATCGGACGAGCAGGAACGGGGGACCGGCGCGGATGGCGATGACCGCCGACGTCAAGGACGAACTCAGCCGGGTGCCGGAGAGCAAGGTGTCCGCGCGCAAGGCCGAGGTGTCCACCATCCTCCGGTTCGCCGGCGGGCTGCACATCGTCGCCGGTCGGGTCGTCGTCGAGGCCGAGCTGGACACCGGGGTGGTGGCCCGCCGGTTGCGCCGGGAGATCGGCGAGCTGTACGGGCACACGCCCGACGTGCAGGTGCTGGCGCCGACCGGGATCCGCAAGAGCACCCGGTACGTCGTCCGGGTGGTCGACGGCGGCGACGCGCTGGCCCGGCAGACCGGGCTGCTCGACCAGCGCGGCCGGCCCGGTCCGCGGCCTGCCGCCGCAGATCGTCGCCGGGTCGGTCGGGGACAGCGAGGCCGCCTGGCGCGGGGCGTTCCTGGCCCACGGATCACTGACCGAACCCGGCCGCAGTGCCTCGCTCGAGATCACCTGCCCCGGTCCGGAGGCTGCGCTGGCGCTGGTCGGCGCGGCCCGCCGGATCGGCGTCGCGGCCAAGGCCCGGGAGGTCAGCGGCGCCGACCGGGTCGTCGTGCGGGACGGCGACGCGATCGCCGCCCTGCTCACCCGGCTCGGCGCGCACTCCTCGGTGCTGGCCTGGGAGGAACGGCGGATGCGCCGGGAGGTGCGGGCCACCGCCAACCGGCTGGCCAACTTCGACGACGCGAACCTGCGACGGTCGGCGCGGGCCGCGGTGGCCGCGTCCGCCCGGGTCGCCCGGGCCCTGGAGATCCTCGGGCGAGGAGGCACCGGACCACCTGTCGCAGGCCGGGGCGCTGCGGATCGCCCACGGCCAGGCGTCGCTGGAGGAGCTCGGCCAGCTGGCCGACCCGCCGATGACCAAGGACGCCATCGCCGGCCGGATCCGCCGGTTGCTGACCATGGCCGACAAGCGCGCCTCGGATCTGGGCATCCCGGACACCGAATCGGCCGTCACCGCGGACATGCTCGACAGCTGACCGTCCGGTCGCCCGCGGGCGGGGCCGACGGTCCCCACCTCCGGGCCGACGGTCGTCGATCCAGGGGTGACGAGACCGTCCCGTAATCCGGCCGATACAGTAGAGCCGCAGGGTGCCCAATGGTGAGCGCCAGCACTTGATCGATTCTGTGCACGTGACCTCGGTAGCCACCGCCCGTGCGCCGCACCGGCGGCGCCATCACGATCGTAGGAAGGACTCTGCACGTGACTGTGCGCGTCGGCATCAACGGATTCGGGCGAATCGGCCGGAACTTCTGGCGAGCGGTCGACTCGCTGGACACCGACCTCGAGATCGTGGCGGTCAACGACCTGACGGACACCAAGACCCTGGCACACCTGCTCAAGTACGACAGCACGTTCGGCAAGCTGGCGCACGAGGTGACCGCCGGCGACGGCGTCATCACGGTCGACGGCAAGGACATCAAGGTGCTGTCCGACCGCGACCCCGGCAACCTGCCGTGGAGCGACCTCGGTGTCGACATCGTCATCGAGTCCACCGGGCACTTCACCAAGGCCGAGGCCGCCGCGCAAGCACGTCGACGGCGGCGGCGCCAAGAAGGTCATCATCTCCGCCCCGGCCTCCGACGAGGACCTCACCGTCGTCATGGGCGTCAACGACGACCAGTACGACGGTTCGCAGACCATCCTGTCCAACGCGTCCTGCACCACCAACTGCGTGGCCCCGATGGCCAAGGTGCTGCACGAGAACTTCGGCATCGTCAAGGGTCTGATGACGACGGTGCACGCCTACACCAACGACCAGGTGATCCTGGACTTCCCGCACAAGGACCTGCGCCGGGCCCGGGCCGCCGCGCTGAGCATCATCCCGACCTCGACCGGTGCCGCCAAGGCCACCGCGCTGGTGCTGCCGGAGCTCAAGGGCAAGCTGCACGGCTACGCCCTGCGGGTGCCGGTGCCGGACGGTTCGGCCACCGACCTGACCGTCCAGCTGTCCCGCGACGTCACCGTCGACGAGGTCAACGCCGCGTTCAAGAAGGCGTCCGAGGAAGGCCCGCTGGCCGGGTTGCATCGACTACTCGACCGACCCGATCGTCTCGTCCGACATCGTCGGCTCCCCGGCCTCGGTCACCTTCGACTCGCCGCTGACCCTGGCGCTGGGCGGCAACCTGGTCAAGGTCGTCGGCTGGTACGACAACGAGTGGGGCTACTCCAACCGCCTGGTCGACTTCACCGCGCTGGTCGCCACCAAGCTCTGAGCCGTTCCGGCGGGGTCCGGACGGACCCCACCGGCCAGTGCCCATGGCGGCCTCGCTCCGCTCGGCTCGACCAGGCGTCACTCCATTCCCACAGCGTCGAGTTGATCCTTGCGCAGGGACCGTCCGCCTTCCCCAGTAGGGAGATCAGCACCGTGCAGACCCTCGACGACCTGCTCGCCTCCGGCGTGGCCGGCCGCACCGTCCTGGTCCGGGCCGACCTGAACGTCCCGCTGGACGCCGGCACCATCACCGACGACGGCCGGATCCGGGCCAGCCTGCCCACGCTGCAGGCACTGACCGGCGCCGGGGCGAAGGTCGTGGTCACCGCCCACCTGGGCCGGCCGGACGGCACCCCGAACCCGAAGTACTCGCTGGCCGCCGTCGGCGCCCGGCTTGGCCGAACTGCTCGGGGCGCCGGTCGCGGTGGCCACCGACCTGGTCGGCGAGTCCGCCGAGCAGACGGTCGCCGGGCTGACCGACGGCCAGGTCGCCCTGCTGGAGAACGTCCGGTTCGACCCGCGGGAGACCAGCAAGGACGCGGCCGAGCGCGGCACGCTGGCCGACGATCTGGTGTCCGTGGTCGGCGCGGACGCGGCCTTCGTCTCCGACGGGTTCGGTGTGGTGCACCGCAAGCAGGCCAGCGTGTACGACGTGGCCCAGCGGTTGCCGCACTACGCCGGCTATCTGGTCTCCGCCGAGACCGCGGTGCTCAAGCGGCTGACCGTCGATCCGGAGCGGCCCTACGTGGTGATGCTCGGCGGGTCCAAGGTCTCCGACAAGCTCGGCGTCATCACCTCGCTGCTGCCGCAGGTCGACACGCTGCTGATCGGTGGCGGGATGGCCTACACGTTCCTGGCGGCCAAGGGTTACGAGGTCGGGGAGTCGCTGCTGCAGGCCGACCAGGTCGAGACCTGCGCGGACGCTGCTGGCCGCCAAGCACGGCGACAAGATCGTGCTGCCGACCGACGTCGTCGTCGCCGACCGGTTCGCCGCCGACGCCAACGTCAAGACCGTGCCGGCCGACGGCATCCAGGCGGGCTGGATGGGCCTGGACATCGGGCCCGACACGCGGGCGGCGTTCGCCACGGTGCTCGACCGGTGCGGCCACCGTGTTCTGGAACGGCCCGGTCGGCGTCTTCGAGATGGAGCCGTTCGCCGGTGGCACCAAGGCGGTCGCCGAGGCGATCGCCGCCTCGCCGTCGTTCTCCGTGGTCGGCGGCGGCGACTCGGCCGCCGCGGTGCGCACGCTCGGCGTCGACGAGGCCGGCTTCACCCACATCTCGACCGGCGGCGGCGCGTCGCTGGAATACCTGGAGGGCAAGGAACTTCCCGGCATCACCGTTCTGGAGGACTGACGCCCATGGCCACCGCTGCCCGCCGGCCGCTCATCGCCGGCAACTGGAAGATGACCCTGAACCACCTGGAGGCCATCGCGCTCGTCCAGAAGATCGCCTTCACCCTGCCGGAGAGGTACCTCGACGCGGTCGAGGTCGCCGTGATCCCGCCGTTCACCGACATCCGGTCGGTGCAGACCCTGATCGAGGGCGACAAGCTGTCGATGGTCTACGGCGCCCAGGACCTCTCCCCGCACGACTCCGGTGCCTACACCGGCGAGATCTCCGGCGGCATGCTGCACAAATTGGGCTGCACGTACGCGGTGATCGGGCACTCCGAGCGGCGTGAGTACCACGACGAGACCGACGACCTGGTGCAGGCCAAGGTGGCGGCCGCGTTCCGGCACGATCTGGTGCCGATCCTGTGCGTCGGTGAGGGCCTCGATGTGCGGGACGCCGACAACCATGTCGAGCACGTCACCGGCCAGCTGATCGCCGCGCTGCGCGGGGTGCCGGCCGAGCAGGCCGCCCGGATCGTCATCGCCTACGAGCCGGTCTGGGCCATCGGCACCGGTCGGCATCGCGACTCCCGCCGCACGCGCAGGAGGTGTGCACGGCGCTGCGCCAACTGCTGGCCGGGCAGTACGGGCAGGACGTTGCGGACGGCGTGCGGATCCTCTACGGCGGCTCGGTCGAGCCGGCGAACGTCGCCGACATCATGGCCGAGCCGGACGTCGACGGCGCCCTGGTCGGCGGGGCCAGCGTGGACGGCGCCGAGTTCGCCCAGCTGGTGGCCAACGCGGTGGGCATCCTTCCGTCCTGACCGGATTCAGGCCGAAGTTCTACCGGTGGCGCCGATCAGCCATCGGCCACCGGTAGACTGGCGTCCCGAATAGACTGGGCACCCGAACGCTTGGGCACCCGAATCAGCCGGACCCTGGATCCACGATCCCCAGCAGCAAGGCAGTGATGAAACTCTTTCTCGAGATCCTGCTCGTCATCACCAGTTTCGCGCTGATGGTGCTGATCCTGTTGCACCGCGGCAAGGGCGGCGGCCTGTCCTCCCTGTTCGGCGGCAGCATGCAGTCCTCGCTGTCCGGCTCGTCCGTGGTCGAGAAGAACCTCGACCGACTGACCCTGTTCGCCGCGCTGATCTGGGCCGTCTCCATCGTCGGCGTCGGACTGCTGCTGAAGGTCGGGGCCTGACCCGTGGCCGGTGGCAGCGCCATTCGTGGCTCACGGATCGGCGCCGGGCCGGCCGGTGAGGCCGCCCGTGGCGACTCCGCGCCCCGGCAGCGCGTCGAGTTCCACTGTGTGAACGGCCATGTGACACCGCGGGTCTTCGCCGTCGAGGCCGAGATTCCGGCGGAGTGGGACTGCCCGTCCTGCGGCCTGCCGGCCGGCCAGAATGCGGCCGCGCCGCCCGCCGCCCCGCGTAACGAGCCGTACAAGTCGCACCTGGCGTACGTGAAGGAACGGCGCACGGACGAAGAGGGCGACGCCCTGCTCGCGGAGGCCCTGGAGCGGGTCGCCGACAAGCGCCGCCCCCGTTGAACGGGCCTACAGCGGCTTGAGCATCCGGGTGTTGCCCAGGGTGTTCGGCTTGACGAAGGGCAGTTCGAGGAACTCGGCGACGCCGGCGTCGTAGGACGACCGCAACTCGGCGTACGCCTCCGGGCTCAGGTCCAGTTCGGCGATCGGCGCGAAGCCCAGGTGCGGCGAAGAACCGCACCTCGAAGGTCAGCACGAACAGCCGGGACAGGCCCAGCGCGCGTGCCTCGTCGATGACGCGGGCACAGACCGCCCGCCCGACGCCCAGGCCCCGCGCGGCCGGGTCGGTGGCCACCGTGCGGATCTCGCCCAGGTCCTGCCACAGCACGTGCAACGCGCCGCACCCCATCACCCGGCCGTCGAACTCGGCGACCCAGAACTCGGTGACGTCCTCGTAGAGGTTGACCAATGTCTTCTCGAGCAGGATCGGCCCGGCGTAGCAGTCGACCAGTTGCTTGATCCGCGGCACGTCGGTCACCCTGGCCCGCCGGGTGGTCACCTCGGTGGCCGAGGACCCAGACGCGGACGACACAACGTTGCAGGGTAGTCGGCACAGTGGCGAATCGAGGGCCGCTGGACCTTGGCCGCATCTGGCACGGCAGCCGGCTGGGGCCGACTACCCTCAGCATGTGTCCGCCATGCCCAGGGTTGCGTTGGTGACGTTGGGTTGCGCCCGCAATGAGGTCGATTCCTCCGAGCTCGCCGGCCGGCTGGCCCAGGGCGGTTACCACCTGCTCGACGAGGATGCGGCCGAGCAGCAGGCCGACGTGGTGGTGGTCAACACCTGTGCGTTCGTCGCCCAGGCCAAGAAGGATTCCATCGACACGCTGCTGGCGGCCGCCGACACCGGCGCCAAGGTGGTCGCGGTGGGCTGTCTGGCCGAGCGCTACGGCGCCGAACTGGCCGCGGCGCTGCCCGAGGCCGACGCGGTACTCGGCTTCGATGCCTACGCCGACCTGCCCGGCCTGCTCGGGGACGTGTTGCACGGTCATCGGCCGCCCGCACACACCCCGGTCGACCGGCGCACCCTGCTGCCGATCAGCCCGGCCGCCCGGCCTGCGGCGGCCGGCGGCATCTCGGTACCCGGACACGCCGGTACCGGTCACAGCAGCATGGGCCACATCCCGGCGAGCGGCCCGGTGCTGACCCGCAAGCTGCTGCACGCCGGCCCGGTGGCTCCGCTGAAGATCGCCTCCGGTTGCGATCGGCGCTGCTCGTTCTGCGCCATCCCCAGCTTCCGCGGCTCGTTCGTCTCCCGGCCGCCCGACGAGATCGTCGCCGAGGCCGACTGGCTGGCCGGCCAGGGCGTCCGGGAGATTGTGTTGGTCAGTGAGAACAGCACCTCCTACGGCAAGGACCTGCCCGGCGACCGGCCGCTGGAGGACCTGCTGATCCGGCTGGCCGCGGTGGCCGGGATCGACCGGGTGCGGCTGTCCTACCTCCAGCCGGCCGAGACCAGGGACAGCCTGATCCGGGCCATCGCCGACACCCCGCGGGTCGCCGACTACTACGACATGTCCTTCCAGCACGCGTCCGAACCGGTGCTGCGCCGGATGCGCCGGTTCGGCTCCCGCGAATCGTTTCTCGACCTGGTCGGGCGTATCCGCGCCGCCGCACCGGCGGCCGGCATCCGGTCCAACGTGATCGTCGGGTTCCCCGGTGAGACCGAGCACGACGTCGCCGAGTTGGAGCTGTTCCTGATCGGGGCGCGGCTGGACGCGGTCGGGGTGTTCGGCTACTCGGACGAGGACGGCACCGCGGCCGAACAGTTCGAGCACAAGCTCGAGGACGACGTCATCGCCGAGCGGGTGGAGCGGGTCACCGCGCTGGCCGACGAGATCGCCGCCCAACGGGCGGAGGACCGGATCGGCACCAAGATCGTCGTACTGGTCGACGACTTGTCCGACGGCGTGGTCGGTCGGGCCGACCACCAGGCTCCGGAGGTCGACGGCAGCACCACGCTCACCGACGCCGACGGGGTGCCGCTGGGCCGCCTGGTGATCGCCGAGGTCATCGACACCGACGGCATCGACCTGATCGCCGCGGCCCGCGAGGTGCTGGCCGGCCCGGACGCCGACCGGATCAGCTCGCTGGTGGCGACCACACGATGACCACCCCTCCGCCGCGGCCGGTGTCGCTGGTCAACCTGCCGAACGCGTTGACCGTGCTCCGGCTGATCCTGGTCCCGGTGTTCCTGCTGGCCCTGTTCGCCCACGGCGGGCACGACCCGCTCTGGCGGTGGATCGCGTTCGTGGTGTTCGCCGTCGCGGCGATCACCGACCGGTACGACGGGCACATCGCCCGGCAACGCGGTCAGGTCACCGACTTCGGCAAGATCGCCGACCCGATCGCCGACAAGGCACTCACCGGGTCCGCGCTGGTCGGCTTGACCATGCTGGGCGACCTGCCGTGGTGGATCACCGTGGTGATCCTGGTCCGCGAGATCGGCATCACCCTGCTGCGGTTCGCGGTGATCCGGTACGGGGTGATCGCGGCCAGCCCGGGCGGCAAGCTCAAGACCCTGCTGCAGATCATTGCCATCGGGCTGTACCTGATGCCGCTGCCCGACGGCTTGCAGTGGCTGCGGGTCACCGTGATGATCGCCGCGCTGATCCTGACGGTCGTCACCGGGCTGGACTACCTGGTCCGGGCGATCGCCCTGGTCTCCAAGGCGCACAGACAGCAGCAGGCCGGCCCGGCGTGACCGGGGTGCAGCCGGACCCGATCGGGACGGCCTCGGCCACCTCCACCTCCGACCGGCTGCACGCGTTGGTCCACGGCCTCGTAGCGCGCGGCCTGACCGTGGCCACGGCCGAATCGCTGACCGGCGGGCTGCTCGGCGCGTTGATCACCGCGGTTCCCGGAGCGAGCGCGACGTTCCGCGGCGGCCTGATCGTGTACGCGACCGACCTCAAGGTCTCACTTGCGCACGTCGACCCCGCGTTGTTGACGGCCGGTGGACCGGTGCAGCGCGATGTGGCCGTGCAGTTGGCGGACGGGGCCAGGGCGGCCTGCACGGCGACGCTCGGTGTGGGCCTGACCGGCGTCGCCGGACCCGATCCGGTGGACGGCCGACCGCCCGGCACCTGGCACGTCGCCGTCACCGGACCCCAGCTGACCCTGACCCGGCACGGCACTTTCTCGCCCGGCGCGTTGCCGCCGACGAGGTCGGACGTCAGGGCGGAGGCAGTCGCGGCTGCCGTCGAGTTGCTGGAACTCGCGCTTGCCGATCAGTAGGGCCGATACGTAGGGCCGATCAGCAGGGCCCACCGGTGGTCGGACCCGTTCGCCTGAACGGGGAACAATTCCCGTCACCCGGAGCGTTTCGCCCACAGCGGACTCCGGTGCCCGGGGCTGTGTCGGCGACGCGGAGTAACGTTGACCGCAAGCAGACGCGGCGCAACCGGCCGATGGTTCCCATCAACCGATGGGGTCCGACCACCGGGTGTCGGCCGACGGAGGCCCGACCGAAGTTGGACCTGAGGGAGGAGGTGCGCCGTGCTGCTGCGCGATGCCCTGGGGGAGACCCTGCGCGATGCCCGTACCAGACAGAACCGGACCCTGCGTGACGTCTCCACGGCGGCCAACGTGTCCCTCGGCTACCTTTCCGAGGTCGAACGTGGCCGCAAGGAAGCGTCCAGTGAGTTGCTCGCCTCGATCTGCGACGCGCTCGAACTGGAGCTCGCCGAGGTCCTCGACACCGTCTCCCGCACCCTGAAGACCGATCACCTGGTGCGATCGGGCAAGGCCGGGGTCACGGCCAACTCCGCGAAGGCGGGCCTGCCGCCCGCCCGTTCCTCGATCGACCCGACGCTGCGCATCGTGCTGCCGTACTCGAACCGGACCGCAGCGGTCAACTGATCGGCTGTCCCCGGTGGGGCGGGTGCTGCGCGTGGGTGGCACCGGGTCGGGGGACCCTGATCCGGTTCCACCACAGCGAGAGCCCGACCGCCGCGGCCAGCAACACCGCACCGATCCCGGCGAACCACGCGGCCAGGTCCACCTTCTCGGTGGTCACCGTGACGTGGCTGGGCAGGTCGGCCAGCGCGGTCTGCAGTTGGTCGGCGCTCTGCGCCCGGTAGTACTGGCCGCCGGTGGTCTCGGCCACCCCCTGCAGCGCAGCCTCGTCGATCACCAGCGGGTTGCGCCCGCCGTTCCTCTGACCGCCGAAGCCGCCCCCACCCCCGCCGCCACCCCAACCCTCGACCTGGGTGCCGCTGCAGGCCATCCGCGTCGGGGTCGTCGTGCCGAAGCCGATCGTGTACACCCGCAGCCCCCGCGCAGCCGCCTGCTCGGCCGCGGTCTGCGGCGCCACCCCCTGGGTGTTCGCCCCGTCGGTGAGCACGACGATGACGTCCGCGGCGTACCCGCCGGCCGGGGCGCTGCTCACGTCGGCGCCGGTCGGCGCGACCGACGGGTCGACCGCGGCGATGGCGTCGATCGAGGTGAGGATGGCCGAGCCGATGGCGGTGCCGCGGGCGGTGGTCAGCTGCTGGATCGCGGTCACCAACGCATCGGTGTCGGTGGTCGGCGGCACCTGCACGCCGGCCAACCCGGCGAAGGCCACCAGTCCGATCTTCGCCCCGCCGGCCTGCGACTTCACGAACGCGATCGCGGCCTCCTCGGCCACCGTGATCCGGTTCGGCGAGACGTCGGTGGAACACATGGACGCGGACACGTCCATCGCCAACATGATCGTCGTCGAGTTGCTGGCCACCGGCACGGTGGCCTGCGGCCGGGCCGCCCCGACGCCGAGCACGGCGAAGCCGAGCACCAACAGAAGCACCGGAATACGCCTGGTCCACCTGGTCCGGCCGGGCAGCGCGGCGCGCACGGCGGCCATCGAGGTGACGGTGACGGCCGAGCGGCGACGCCGCCGCCGGGACCACCAGGCGATGCCCAGGACGAGGGGGATGAGCAGCAGGGACAGCAGAGCCCAGGGCCAACTGAACGTCATCAGACCAACCTCCCGGTGCGCACGACCGTGAGGACGGCGCCGGCGGCGAGCAACAGCAGCGCGAATCCGATGAACGCACCGGCCAGCGGGACCTGTTCGTCGGCAACGGTCAGCCGCAGGTCGATGGTCGAGCTGACATCGTCGAGCTGGGACGCACTCGACGCCGGGTGATAGTTCCCGCCGGTGATCTTGGCGATCGTGGTCAGCTCGTCGGCGTTCAGGGCCGTGTGCACCTGGTACCCGTCGACCTCGACGTTCGTGCCGGCTGCGGTACCGACACCGACCGTGTCGATGTGCACGCCGGCGTTCTGCGCCGCCGTCGCCGCAAGTTCGGCGCTGTTCTCCTGACCCTGGTCCTCGCCGTCGGAGAACATCACGATGGTCGCCGAGCCCCAGTAGCCGAGATCGGGGATGGTGCCGTCCTTGTCGATGGCCACCGTCTTGCCGGTGATCGCCGTCAACGAGCCGAGGATCGCCGCGGCCAGGGAGGTGCCGCCGGACACCCGGAGGTTCTTGACCGAGGCGATCGCGGCGGACTTGTCCGCGCTGGGCAGCGACGTGGTCAGCGCGCCCTGGTCGAATCCGACCACACCGACGTCGACGTTGTCGGGTTGGGCGTTGATGAACGCGACCGCGGCCTGCTGTGCGGCGGCCAACCGGGTGGGCGACACGTCGGTCGCGCCCATGCTGTTGGACACGTCCATGGCCACGATGACCGTGCCGGACGACCGGCCCACCGGCAGCGAGGCGAGCGGGCCGGCCATCGCCAATGCCAGCACCGCGATGCCGGCCAGGGTCAGCCAGGGGCCGAACGCCGGCGTCCGCCGGGCCGGCGCGACGATGCCGGCCGCGGCCAGGGCTTCTCGTCGCCGGCGGGTCGAACAGCACGACGCCGGCGACCAACCCGGCGACCAGCAGCACGCCGATCACCAGCAGGAGTGGGTTGGTCAGGCTCATGCGCGCCGCCGCTGGGTTTCGGAGACGACGGACACCAGCGTGTCGACCAGATCGGTGTCGGTGTCCACCCGGTGCTGAGGCACGCCGGCGCGCCGCATGCCGGCCAGTACCGCGGCGTCCCGCTGGTCGACCCCGTCGCGGAAGCGGGACCGGAACCAGGGATCGCTGGAGTCCACCAGCAGCTGTTCACCGGTCTCGGCGTCCTCGACCACGACCAGCCCGACCTCGGGAATCGCGTCGTCCGCGGGGTCGACCACCCGCAGTGCGACGACCTCGTTGCGGTGCGCCAGCCGCAGCAGTGGCCGCTCCCAGTCGCCGGTGCCGATGAAGTCGGAGATCACCACGATCAGGCTGCGCCGCTTGGCCAGCGAGGCGACGGCCTCCAGCATCGCGGCCAGGTCGGTGGTGTGGTGGCGGCCGGTCGCCCGGAGCGCGCTCGATCTCCCGGCCGATCCGCAGGGCCTGGTTCCGTCCGGTACCCGGTCGCACGATGCGCACCGAGCCGGTGTCGTAGAGCACCGCCCCGACCCGGTTGCCGCCGCGGCCGAGCAACCGGGCCAACAACAGCGACAGGTCGGCCAGCACGTCGTGCTTGCCGCGCCCGGGTTTGCCGATCGACATGGAGGCGGACGAGTCCAGCACCAGCCAGGCCGTCAGCTCCCGATCCTCGGTGAACTCCCGCACCTGCAGTTCGTCCAGCCGCGCGGTGACGTTCCAGTCGATGTGCCGGGCGTCGTCGCCGTCAGGCATAGGGCCGCACGCCGGCGAAGTCCATCCCGGAACCGCGGTGCGGAGTCCGATAGGCGCCCTGCAGCCGCCCGTCGAGCCGACGGATCACCCGCCACTCCAACCGGAGCAGCAGCTTGTCTGGTGCTGTGGTCACCGCGCAGTCGCCCGTCAGCGGTCCTGCAGGACGACTTCGGGCGCCGGCACCGCGCGCAGCACCCGGGTGAGGATGGTGTCCGCGTCCAGGTCGTCGGCGAGCGCCTCGTAGGACAGCACGAGCCGGTGCCGCAGCACGTCCAGGGCGAGTTCGTCCAGGTCGTGCGGGAGCACGTAGTCGCGGCCCCGCAGGAAGGCCAGCGCGCGACCGCCGAGGACCAGGTCGATGGACGCCCGCGGGCTGGCGCCGTAGGTCACGTAGCGGTCCAGCTCGCCCAGCCCGACCCGGCCGGGCGAGCGGGTGGCGGCGACCAGTCGGACCGAGTAGTCGGTGATCGCCGGGTCGACGTAGACCTGCTCGACCGCCCGCTGCATCCGGACCAGGATCTCCGGGCTGATCATCGCCTGGGCGCCGGCCGGCGGCTGCAGCGCCCGCTCGACGATCGCGTGCTCCTCCGGACCGGTGGGATAGCCGACGACCACCTTCATCATGAACCGGTCGACCTGCGCCTCGGGCAGCGGATAGGTGCCGTCGGACTCGATCGGGTTCTGGGTGGCCATCACCAGGAACGGGTCGGGGCACCCGGTGGGTCTCCCGCCCGATGGTGACCTGCCGTTCCTGCATGACCTCCAGCAGCGCGCTCTGCACCTTGGCCGGGGCCCGGTTGATCTCGTCGGCGAGCAGCAGGTTGGTGAACACCGGGCCGAGGGAGACCTGGAACTCGCCGGACGGCTGGTGGAAGACCCGGGTGCCGACCAGGTCGGCCGGCACCAGGTCCGGGGTGAACTGGATGCGCTGGAACTGGCCGCCGATGGCGCCGGCCAGCGACTTCACCGCCAGGGTCTTGGCCAGACCCGGCACGCCCTCGACGAGCAGGTGGCCGCCGGACAGCAGGGCGATGGCCATCCGCTCCAGCAGCAGGTCCTGGCCGACGATGGTGCGCTTGACCTCGAACAGCACCGACTCGAGCGGGAAGCCGGGGTTGAACGACGGGCCGGAATGGGCTGGGGCGAGGTCATGAGTGGTCCTTCCGTACGCGGCCGTGGTTGTGCATGGAGGTGCTCACAGCTGCGGCCCGCCGCCCGGTCCCTTACCGGTGGCGCCGAGCGCCGCGCCGATCGGGACGGCGAAACCGATGCCGGACCAGGAGTCGTCCTTGCCGGGATCGGCGATCGAGACGACCACGCCGACCACCGCGCCCTGGTCGTTGAGCAGCGGACCGCCCGAGCTGCCCGGGTTGACCGCGGCGTCGAACTGGATGAGCCCGGTCAGGTTGCCGGCGTCGGTCTTGGCCGTCCGTTTCAGGCCGGAGACGACGCCGGTGGTGGTGCTGTCGGCCAGGCCCAGCTGGTTGCCGATGGCGACCACATCGGATCCCGACCGTGACGCCGCCGCCGAGGGTCGCCGGGACGACCACCTCGGGCAGCTTCGCCGGGGTCAGCGTGGCGATGTCGATCGCCGTGTCGGAGGAGGCGACGGCTGCGGTGGTCTTCGTGCCGTCGGCGAAGATGACGGTGAGCGCGCTGCCGTCGTCGATGACGTGATTGGCCGTCATGATGGTGCCGGTGTCGGTGACGACGAAACCGGTGCCGAGCGCACCCTTCGCCGTGGTGATGACCACGACGGACGGAAGGAGCTGCTGATAGATGGCGGTCGCGGCGAGCGTCGTCGGCGCCGAGGAACTGGTCTCGGTGGTCGGCGCCGCGGCCGGGTCGGCCGCCTCGGAGTTGTTGGCGCCCAAACGGAATGCCAGGATCGCAATGACCAGCACCGCGACCGCGGCGACCGCGGTGGCGGCCGCGGCCCACCGCCAGGTGTTGCTCCTGCGGCCCGGTGAGCCCGGCTGTCCGCCCGCGTTCGCGCTCCGGCTCGGAGGCTGGGGCCACCTCGGCATCGGTGGGCGTGGGCGGGTCGATGCGGAAGCCGCGGGCCTTGGGCCGGCCGGCCTCGTCAGGGTCGGCCGTCCGGCACCGTCCGGGAGCGAGATCGGCGCCGGTGGCCGAAAGCCCGGTCGCGCGCCGGGGCCACTGGGGGTGGGCGGCACGCCGGCGCCGGACTCGTCGTCCATGCCAGCACGGTAGCCACGCTTCCTGAGAGGGAGCCAAGAATGTCCCACCCCGGGGCACGTCCGTCCTTGAAAGTCCGTTCAGTCGGTTCGCACGGTGAGCACCCGCGGGCCGTCGGCGGTGACCGCCACGGTGTGCTCGAAGTGCGCGGCGCGGGAACCGTCGGCAGTGGCCACGCCCCAGCCATCGGGCAGGTGGCGGTAGTCGCCGCGGCCGCCGGCCTGCAGCATCGGCTCGAGCGCGATCACCAGTCCGGGCCGCAGATCCAGGCCCTGCCCGGGAATGCCGAAGTTGGCGACGTGCGGCGAGGCGTGCATGGTGCGGCCGATCCCGTGACCGCCGTGGTCCTCCAGCATGCCGAAGCCGGCCCGCTGTGCCGGGCCGGCCAGGGCGGCACCCACATCGCCGAGGGTGCCGCCGGGCCGGGCGGCGGCGATGCCGGCCTCCAGGCACGCGCTGGTCGCGGCCATCAGCGCGGCATCCTGAGCGGAGGCCTCGCCGACCGGCACGGTGACCGCGGCGTCGGCGCACCAGCCGTCCAGGGAGCAGGCGAAGTCGATGGACACCAGATCGCCCGGCTCCAACTCGCGGCGGTCCGGGATGGCATGCACGATCACGTCGTTGACGCTGACGCAGAGTACGGCCGGGTAGGGGGTGGGCGCCCAGGTCGGGTGGTACCCGCGGTAGACGGTCACCGCGCCGCCGTCGGTCATCACGTGGTCGGCGATCGAGTCCAGATCCTGCGGCGTCGCCCCGACCTCGCAGGCCTGGGCGCAGGCCGCGAGGACCGCGGCCACCACATTGCCGGTGGCCGCCATGGCGTCGATCTCGCCGGGCGTGCGCAACTCGATCTTCGGCCTTCGTTTCAGCATCGTGGTCCTCATCGTTCGGACCGCCCGGCGCGGGGTCCGGGCGGTATTCTTATCCCCGGTATTACTATCACAGTCATGGTGCGGATCCCGTTGAGTCCCGAGCAGCGGGCGGCCGGCCTGGCGCTGGGCGCCGAACTGCGCGCCGCCCGGGCCGGCCGGCCGATGACCACCGTCGCCGACGCCGCCGGCATCTCCGTCGAGACGTTGCGCAAGATCGAAACGGGCCGCATCCCCACGCCGTCCTTCGCCACCGTGGTCGCGGTGGCCGCGGCCGTGGACCTGTCGCTCGACCTGTTGGCCCGGCGACTCACCGCCCCACCCGCGGGCCAGGACGTCGATCTGGCCAGCGCCTGAACCGGAGTAGCGTCCGGTCGGACCATCGCAACGAGAGGATCGACGTGGATCTGGCGAGCGAAGCCCGGGAACTGGGGCCGGAACTGAGCGAGTTGCGGCGGCGTCTGCACGCGATACCCGAAGTGGGCCTGCAGCTCCCGGCGACGCAGCGGGCCATCCTGGACGAACTGGACGGGTTGGACCTGGAGATCTCCACCGGCAGCGCCGTCTCCTCGGTGACGGCTGTGCTTCGGGGTGGGCGTCCGGGGCCCGGCGGTGCTCCTGCGCGGTGACATGGACGGCCTTCCGGTCGTCGAGGCCACCGGCGAGTCGTTCGCTCCCGCACCCGATTCCCCGCACCACGGGTGCGATGCACGCCTGCGGCCACGACCTGCACATGGCCGGCCTGGTCGGCGCGACCCGGCTGTTGGCCGCCCACCGTGACGAGCTGGCCGGCGACGTGGTGCTGATGTTCCAGCCGGGCGAGGAGGGTTTCGACGGCGCCAGTTACATGATCGACGAGGGAGTGCTGGACGCGGCCGGCTCGCGGGTGGTGGGTGCCTACGGACTGCACGTGTTCTCCAAGTGGTTCGATGCCGGCGTCTGGGCGGGACGGGCCGGATCGCTGATGGCCGCCTCGGCCGCGTTGTACGTCAGGGTGATCGGAGCGGGCGGACACGGTTCGTCCCCACACCTGGCCAAGGATCCGATTCCGGCCGCGGCCGAGATGGTCACCGCGCTGCAGACCATGGTGACCCGCACCTTCGACGCCTTCGACCCGGTGGTCGTCACGGTCGGGAGCTTCCACGCCGGCTCCAAGCGGAACATCATCCCGGCCGACGCGGTGTTCGAGGCGACGGTGCGTTCGTTCTCCGCCGACGCCGCGCGAGAAGGCCGCCGCGGCCTGCGTGCGGGTCTGTGAGAACATCGGCGCGGCCCACGGTCTCGCGGTCGAAGCGAAGTGGGTCGGTGAATACCCGCTGACCCGCAACGATCCCGACGAGTGGGAGTTCACCCGTGGCGTCATCGCCGAGTTGTTCGGCGAGGACCGGATCGAGGACATGCCGCATCCGCTGGCCGGATCGGAGGACTTCTCGCGGGTGCTCGATCTGGTGCCGGGGGCGTACGTCTTCCTGGGCGCCACGGTCGGCCCGGTCGAGGACGCGGCCCCGAACCATTCGCCGCTGGCCCGCTACGACGACGCCGTGTTGCCCGAGGGTGCCGCGCTGCTCGCCGAGCTGGCGGTGCGACGGTTGGCCAGGGAGACCGCATGACGCGCGTCGTCTATGCCGGCGGCCAGGTTTTCGACGGCACCGGTGCCGACCCGTTCGCCGCCGACGTCGCGGTCGCCGACGGGCTGATCGCCGAGGTGGGTAGCGGCCTGGACGGTGACGAGATCGTCGACGTCACCGGTGCCACCCTGCTGCCCGGGTTCATCGACTGTCACGTCCACGTCATGGCCGGTTCGATGGATGAACTGAAGTTGCTGCACCAGCCTTTCAGCTACCAGTTCTACGAGGCGGCAACGAATCTGCGCAAGACGCTGCACGCGGGCATCACCACTGCCCGCGATGCCGGCGGCGCCGACCTCGGCGTGCAACGGGCGCTCGAGCACGGACTGATCGCCGGTCCACGCCTGCAGATCTCCATCACCATCCTGTCCCAGACCGGCGGACACGGCGACGGCTGGTTGCCGTCCGGGGCCATGTCGGAGATCTTCGCCGCGCACCCCGGCCGACCCGACGGAGTGGTCGACGGGCCGGATGAGATGCGCCGGACGGCACGACAATTGATGCGGGCCGGGGCGCAGGTGCTCAAGGTGTGCACGACCGGCGGAGTGTTGTCCCCGCTGGACGACCCACGGCACAGCCAGTTCGCTCCGGACGAGCTCGACGTGCTCACCGCCGAGGCCGCGGCCCAGGGCCGGTACGTGATGGCGCACGCCCAGGGGGCCGACGGCATCAAGAACGCGGTCCGGGCCGGGATCCGCTCCATCGAGCACGGCATCTACGCCGACGACGAGGCCATCGCGCTGATGGCCGAGCACGGCACGTACCTGGTGCCGACCATGATCGCGCCGATCGCGGTGATCCGGGCCGCGGAATCCGGCGTGCCGCTGCCCGTTGCCGTGGTCGACAAGGCCCGCGAAGCCGCTGCCGCCCACCGCGACACGGTGGCCCGGGCCCACCAGGCCGGGGTGCGGATCGCCATGGGCACCGACTCCGGTGTCGGCCCGCACGGCACGAACCTGGAGGAACTGCCGCTGATGGCTGCGGCGGGCATGTCACCGGCGCAGGTGTTGGCGTCGACCACGTCGGTCGCGGCGTCGCTGCTCGGCTGGGGAGAGACCCTGGGCCGGATCGAGCCCGGCTTCGCCGCTGATCTGGTGGTGATCGACGGTGATCCGTACGACCTGGACACCCTTCCCTCGCGGTTGCGGACCGTGGTGCAGGCCGGTCGCCCGGTGGCCCGCTGATCCGTCGACGGCCCGGCCGGCGGGTCCACCCGTTCACTCGTGTTCCGGTGGCGGGATCCCGCCGGTGTGCGTGGGCCTCACAGGAAGTCGAGCCACCTTGCGACGGCCGTCACGTCCGCATCGGTCAGACCGTGGGCCGGATCGACGCGGTGCAGCAGCGCGGCGCCCGGATGATGTTCGGCGACCCACCGTCGATCGGTGTCGGTGAGCTCGTCGTCGATCCACACGAACGGACGGCCGGCGGCGAGTGCCACCAGAGCGCAGGTCTTCCAGTTGAGACCGGCCGCCTCATCATCCTCCGGCCACACGGGATCATCGATCCCCGGCAGTGCTCCGAGATCCGCCACGGGTAGCTCAGGCAGGCCGAGGATGGGGGCGATCACCAGGTTGGCGTCCGCCATCCAGGCGGTGGCCCAGATCAGGTCACACGGGAGTGCCAGCAGGCGCGGGCCGTGCTCCGGCACGATCCTCGCCAGCTGCGGGTTGGCGGAGTTCTGCCAGGTCTCGTTCCACTCTTCGAGCGTGGTCGGCAGCTGTATCCCGGCGGTCGGCAGGAGCGTTCCGTCGACATCGAGGAACAGCAACGGTCGGCGCCGGTCGGTAGGCACGATGGCACCCTATGGGTCGGCGGCGGGGGAGTTTGCCCGATCGCGAGTACGTGACAGCTTGCAGCCCGGCATGAATCCGGCTGGCCTGGACAAAAACCCGCTGGTCAGGGGGTATGTCGGTGGTCGGTTCTAGGGTCGGGGCATGGTCGGGAACAGCGGCGGGAGCGGGAGCGGCACAGTGCCGAATCCCGTGGTGGCCGGGTGGGTCGATCAGTTGAGCGAGCTGGTGCGGACCTGCACCGACGATGCAACTTTGGTCGATCTGGTGTCGTCGTTGGAGTCGCTCAAGGGTGCGTCGGCGGGCGCGCAGGCGGCGGCGACGGTGGTGTTCGCCCGGTCGCAGACGGCGATCGGTGCGGCGGCGAAGACCAGGCCGGAGGTGGTGCGCCGGTCGGTGTGTGGGCAGGTGGCCTTGGCGCGACGGGATGCAGCGCATCGCGGTGGCCGGCATGTCGGGTTGGCGTTGGCGTTGCATTCGGAGTTGCCCTGTACCCGGGGAGCCCTGTGCGCGGGACGGATCTCGGAGTGGCAGGCGACCTTGATCTGTCGGGAGACGGCGTGTCTGGCGCCGGAGTTGCGGCGTGAGGCCGATGCCCGGTTGGCCGGGCGGCTGGGTACTTTGGGCGATGCCGGGGTGGCGCGGGAGGCGGCTCGGGTGGTGGCCGAGTTGGATCCGGCCGCGGTGGCCGAGCGGGCGGCAAAAGCGGCCCGCGATCGGCGGGTGACGGTGCGGCCGGCGCCGGACACGATGGCGTACCTGACGGCGTTGCTGCCCGCGGCGAACGCGGTGGCCTGTTACGCGGCGTTGAACGCGTACGCGACGTTGGCGGTGGGTGAGGGTGATGGCCGGGGCCGGGGGCAGCTCATGGCCGATGCATTGACGGAGCGAGTGACCGGCGGCACGATCACCGGCTGCGACACGGAGGGCCGGCCGATCCGAGCCGAGCAGGAACCGACCGAGGCTGGGCCCAGCCCGGCTGGGCCCAATCCGGCTGAGCCCACATCGCAGGACAACCCCGACGTTGGTCGCTACCGCTTCCCCACCTTGCAGGATCTGCGCGAACGACTGCAGCCGGGCCCGCGATCGGCGATCCGGTTCAACATCAATGTGATCATGAGCGACCGCACGTTGTGGGGGCACGGCGACGAGCCGGCCGAGTTGGTCGGCTACGGCCCGATCCCGGCGGCGCTGGCGCGGGATCTGGTAGCCACGGACCTGGGACCGGACGTGCGGACGTTCCTGCGGCGCTTCTACACCGATCCGGAGACCGGCCAGTTGGCGGCGATGGAGTCCACCGCCCGGTTCTTCTCGAGGAACATGAAGCAGTTCATGCTGGTCCGGGACCGGGAGTGCCGCACACCGTTCTGTCACGCCCCGGCCCGGCACGCCGACCATGGCGATGATCACGCCCGCGGCGGGCAGACCGACGTGGACATCAATGGCACCTGTCGGTGTGAGCAGTGCAATCACATCAAACAGGCACCGGGGTGGCGGGTGGTCAACCGGCCGGACGGGGTCATCGTCACCACCACCCCCACCGGTCACAGTTATGAGAGCCGACCGCCCACACCACCCGGCACCGCGCCCCCGGCAGATGGACGAGCCGAGCCCCGGGCACGCGCCGCACCGGCGGACCGGCGGACCGGACTGGCGGACGGGCGAGCCGAACCAACGGACGGTCAGGTCGGACCTGCGCCCGGGCGAGCCGAACCAACGGACGGTGGAGTCGGACCAGTCGCTGCCGACGTCGAGCCGGACGCTGTGGGTAGTGCGCAGGCTGACCTGGACGGCCGTGAACCCGTCGTCGCCGAAGGCGAGCCCGATGACCGTGAGCCACAACGGGTCGCGCCGCGGAGTTCGTGCCGGCCCCGCTTCGACGTGGTCGACCTGACCCGACGGTTACCGAACCTGGTCGTCGAGTACCGCGCCGCGTAGCGGACAGACCGCGCCACATCAACGTCCTCAGAATTGCCCTTCCCGGGGGCCACGGTCGTGTAGGAGCCATTGAGCGGAGGTATTCCATGCAGATCGACCTCTTCGCCGGCCTGGCGGTGTGCGACCGCACCACAGCGGCGCACTGGTACGAACGGCTCCTGGGCGCGCCGGCCTCGTTCGAGCCGAACGACAACGAGTTGGTGTGGACCCTCGGCGACCACGCCCATTTGTACGTCGAGGTACGGCCGACCGATGCCGGCCACTCGCTGGTCACCCTGTTCGTCGCCGACCTCGATGGGTTCCTGGCCTCCGCAGGCTCGCGTGGCCTGGAGCCGGTGTCACTCGAGACATACGACAACGGCGTCCGCAAGGCGTTGTTCCATGACCCGGACGGCAACGAGGTGGGTGTCGGCGGCGCAGGTCAGGACTGAGAGTGGGAGCCGGCGAGTTCCAACGCGGCCACGGCCCGGCCATGAAGGCTGCCCAGGTACACGGTCCCGTGATGCTCGCGGACCCCGGTCACCATGAAGAAGCCCGGAACCCGAGCCTGCAGGTCGTGCACGAGCTCGCCTCCGAACGTCATCGCCATCACCCACACGGTGTCCACGGGCCCGGGCTGCAGGCGCGACGGGAGCGCCCAGAGGGCGCGGCGCAGGATCGGGGGCCGCGGCAGCAGGTGGTCGAGCACCGGGTTGCGCGGCGAGCCGATGGCGATCCACAGCAGACCGTCGGTACCGCTGGAGAGATTGTCCGGAAAGCCCGGAAGGTTGTCGGCGAACACGTCGGTCGTGCCGGCGTCCGGGCCGGTCAGCCAGAGTCGGGTGAGGCGGTAGGCACCGGTTTCCGCTACCAACACAAAGCTCTCGTCCGGCGCCAGCGCCACACCGTTGGCGAACTGCAGTCCGCCGGCCATGATGTCGCAGTCGCCGTTCGGGGCGCGCCGAAGCAACCGGCCGGTGCCCGAGTGCTCGAACAGATCCGCCTTCCACCAGGGCTGGGGGAATCGGCTCGACGAGTCGCTGAAGTAGATCGTGCCGTCACGTCCGATGGCCGCGTTATTGCACAACCCGAGCGGCTGACCGTCTACGCCGTCGGCGGCGGCCACCAGGTCGGCCACCGCACCAGTGCCGGGGTCGACGCGCAGCAAGCCCCGCCGACAGTCACAGATCACCAATGTTCCATCGGTGTCGACTTCGACCCCCAGCGGGTGACCGCCGGTGCCGGCGATGACCTGCACCGCGGAACCGTCGGGCGCGATGCGCAGGATCCGGCCGTCCGCCAAGCCGGTGATGACCCGTCCGGCCGCGTCCACGGCGACGTCCTCGGGGCCGGCTCCCAGTAGATCGAGCAGGCGCGGTTCGGGCATCGCCACCGGACCGCGCGGCCGGCCGGCCCTGCTCGGCGCCCGGGGCGGCTGCCACCTCATGGGTGCGATCGAGGGGCGCGGCATTCACTGAGCCTGCGCCCAGCCGGGGTGAATGTCGATGCGCAGCTGTCGACCCGGAGATCCCGGCCCCTCTGGCGTGCCGGGAACCCCGCCCTGGGGGACACTTGCCAGCAGGTTCGCGACCGGGGGAGAGCCATGACCGACGTCGGGATCACGGAGGCGGCACCGTCCCCGGCCGTGCTGCCGGGCGGGCTGACCCGGGCCCAGATGAACATCATCTTTGTGACGATCATGCTGGGCATGCTGCTCTCGGCCCTGGACCAGACCATCGTCGCCACCGCCCTGCCGACGATCGTCGGAGATCTCGGCGGCGCCGGCCATATGAGCTGGGTGGTCACCGCCTACATGCTGGCCGAGACCATCTCCACCGTCCTGGCCGGCAAGTTCGGTGACCTGTTCGGCCGCAAGAGGGTTTTCCAGCTCTCCGTCCTGATCTTCATCATCGGCTCGTTCTTCTGCGGCATGGCCTGGGACATGACCACCCTGATCGCGTTCCGGGCCGTCCAGGGCGTCGGCGCCGGTGGACTCGCGGTGACGGCGACGGCGCTGATCGGTGAGGTCATCCCGTTGCGCGAACGGGGCAAGTACCAGGGCGCACTGGGCGCCGTGTTCGGCGTGACCACCGTGTTGGGTCCGTTGTTGGGAGGGCTGTTCACCGACCACCTGTCGTGGCGTTGGGCCTTCTACATCAACGTCCCCATCGCCATCGTCGTGATCATCATGGCCGCCCG
The DNA here is from genome assembly GCA_963706185.1 of uncultured Actinomycetota bacterium. Taxonomy (GTDB): domain Bacteria; phylum Actinomycetota; class Actinomycetes; order Mycobacteriales; family Nakamurellaceae; genus Nakamurella. The sequence goes on from CAVPLZ010000013.1 coordinate 72,014, forward strand.
GACCATCCCCGGTGGTCGCGGCACCGGCAAACCGGCCATCGACTATCTGGGTGTGCTGTTCGTCGGCCTCGGCTCCACCGGCCTGATCCTGGCCACATCCTGGGGCGGGACGCAGTATGCGTGGGGGTCGGCGATGATCATCGGCCTGTTCATCGGCTCGGTGATCGCCCTGGTGATCTTCGTGCTGGTCGAACTGCGCGCACCCGAGCCGATCCTGCCGATGCGACTGTTCCGCGGCCGGGTGTTCAGCACCGCGTCGACGCTCAGTTTCATCGTCGGGTTCGCGATGATGGGGTCGATCACCTTCCTGCCGACGTTCCTGCAGTTCGTCAGCGGTGCCAGTGCCACGACGTCCGGCGTGCGGATGCTGCCGATGGTCGTCGGGCTGCTGATCACCGCGGTGGCCAGCGGTTCCTACGTCGGCCGGACCGGGCACTACCGACTGTTCCCGATCGCCGGGTCGGCGGTCACGGCACTCGGCCTGTTCCTGGTGTCGCGGATGGACCAGAACACGAACATCCTGGTCGAGACGCTGTACCTGTTCGTCCTCGGCGCCGGCATCGGCCTGGTGATGCAGATCCTCACGCTGATCGTGCAGAACACCGCCGACTACAAAGATCTCGGCACGGCCACGTCCGGGATCACGTTCTTCCGCACCTTGGGGGGCGCCTTCGGCGCCGCCGTCCTCGGCAGCGTCTACTCCAACCGGATCGCCGACCTACTACCCGCGGCCCTGGCCCAGTCGCCCGGTGTGTCGGTCGAGGCGGCCACCACCCCGGCCCTTCTGCACGCACTGCCCTCGGACCAGACCGCGCCGGTCGTCGCCGCCTACGCGGAGGCACTGCACTCGGTGTTCCTGTGGGCCATCCCGGTCGCGCTCGTCGCCCTGGTCGTGGCGTTCTTCCTGCCCGAGGTGCCACTGCGGGACGGGACCAGACCGACCGGTGCCGGCGAAGGCTTCGCCATTCCGGAGGGCGCGGATCCGGACACCCAGCTGGAGAAGATCGTCGGGGAGATCCTGCGCAAACGCGCCCGCGCCGCGGCGCCCGGCGTGCTGGCCGGCTCCGGGAGTGATCTCGACATCGCGCAGGCCTGGGGCGTGCTCGGCGTGCACCTGCGGGAGGCGTTCACCACCGCGCCGACCGGTGCGTCCATCGCCCACCAGCTCGGCGTGCCACGCGGGGTGCTGCGCCCCTTCTTCGACGAACTCGTCGAGGCGGGCTACCTGCGTCTGGACGGCGACACCTTGCACCTGACCGAGTCGGGTCACCACCAGGTGGAGCTGATCATCGCCGCCACCCGCCAGTGGCTGGTCACCCAGCTGCACGACTGGCTACCGTCGGACACCGCTGCCGATGCGACGGACGCCCAGGAACCGAGCGGCGTGACGAAGGCCGGTCAGGACGATGTCAACGCGGCCCTGCGCCGACTGGTCGTCCGGCTGGTACGGGAGAACGAGGCGCAGCCGGCCGAGCTCGAGTAGCGTCTGGTCGTTACCTGGATGGTCGCGCCGCCGTCATATCCATGACCGGACGCGGTCGAGGAAGGTGACATGCATGGTCGAACCGGGTATCGAGGACCACCTGACCCAGGCTTTCGAGCAGCGGCGGCCGCGACTGGTCGCGGTGGCCGAGCGGATGCTCGGCACCCGGGCCGACGCCGAGGACGCGGTGCAGGAGGCCTGGCTGCGGTTGGCGCGGCAGGACGCGGCCGCGATCGACAACCTCGACGGCTGGTTGACCACCGTGGTCGGACGGGTCTGCCTGGACATGTTGCGCTCCCGGAAAGGTCGTCAGAGGCCCGCCCACGCCGACGCTCTCGACAATCTCGTGCTGCTCGAGGACGACGCCGCCGGTCCCGAGGATGACGCGCTGCTGGCCGATTCGATCGGGCTGGCGCTCCTGGTCGTGCTCGATGCACTGCGTCCGGACGAGCGGCTGGCGTTCGTCCTGCACGACACGTTCGGAGTGCCCTTCGACGAGATCGGCCGGATCATCGGCAAGTCGACCGACGCGACAAAGATGCTGGCCAGCCGAGCCCGTCGCAAGGTGCGGGACCACCGGGCGCCGGGTGAGCTGCGGCGGGAGCGGGCGGTGGTCGACGCCTTTCTGGCGGCGGCCCGGGGTGGCGAGTTCGAGGACCTGCTGCGGCTGCTCGACCCGGACGTCATCCTGCGCGTGCACACTCCCCGGGGCGAGGTCGTCAGGCTCGGCGCGACCGAGGTGGCCACGAGAGCCCGGCAGGGTGCTCGCATCCCGATCACCACGCGGCCGGCACTCATCAACGGCGAACCCGGCATTGCCGTGTGGCGGGCGGATGGCCGTCTACTCGGCACAATGGCCTGCACCGTGGTGGACGGTCGAATTGTCGAGATCGTCTCGGTCAGTGATCCGCAACGCCTTGCGAACATGGGCCTTTCGCCGCTTGCTCAGTGAGATGCCCGTCACGGTGTTACCTTTCGGTCGGGTTCGTCGTCCTACGTTTGTCACTCAATTCACTCCAGGAGGATCCCATGCAACCTCGACTCGACCCCTTCGGCACCGCGGTCGGACCGAATCTCGCCAAGTACCTGATCGCGGCGGGCAGGGTCGTCATCGACTCGCCCCTGCCACCCAAGACCCGAGAACTGGTGAACATCCGGGCGAGCCAGATCAACGGCTGCAGCGGCTGTCTGGACATGCACACCAAGGACGCAGCCCGCGCCGGCGAGTCGTCGGTGCGTCTGCACCTGGTCGCCGCCTGGCGCGAAGCGACCGTCTTCACCGACGCCGAACGGGCGGCTCTCGCCCTGACCGAGCAGGGCTCGCGGCTGGCGGACGGCAGTGGCGTCACCGACGGCGTGTGGGCCGACGCGGCGGCGCACTTCGACGACGAGCAGTTGATGGCCCTGGTGGGCCAGATCGCCGTCATCAACGCGTTCAACCGGCTCAATGTCATCACCCGCCAGCGGGGGGGTGGCTATCAGCCCGGGCAGGCACTCTCGCCCCGGCTCGAGCCGGCCCTGGGGTGATCGACGGATCGTCCTGCACCGGCAATTGCTCGACACCCGCTGGTCACGTGAGGTAGATGTTGCCGCGGGCCGAGGAACACCCGGCGGCCGACCAGCCGGCGCGGCAGGGCGGGGTCCAGGGCGGGTCGGGACCGACTCCACGACGACCGGGCACAATCGAGACGTGGACGATCCGTTCGACCTGGCCCGCTTCGCGAAGGCGCAGCGAGCCGACTATGCCGGTGCCGTGGCCGAGCTGCAGCGTGGCCGCAAGGTCGGGCACTGGATCTGGTACGTGTTCCCGCAGATCGCCGGCCTCGGGATGAGCTCGACCTCGCAGCACTACGCGATCGGGTCGATGGCCGAGGCGCAGGCCTACCTGGCCCATCCGGAACTCGGGCCGCGGTTGGTCGAGTGTGCTCGGCTGCTGCTGTCGACACCGAACCGCAGCGCGGAGGAGATCCTGGGCGGCATCGACGCCATGAAGGTCCGCTCGTCGATGACCCTGTTCCAACAGGCCGATCCGGACGAACCGGTCTTCGGTGAGGTGCTCGATCGGCTCTACGACGGACGGCCGGACCGCCGGACCCTCCAGTTGCTCGGCGTCGGCTCGTGACCGGCACGCGGTTCACGAACCAGACGCTGATCTTCGATGCGGACGACACGTTGTGGGAGAACAACCTGCTCTTCGAACGGGTGGTGGAGGACTTCACCGACTGGCTGGCCCACCCGAGCCTGGATCGGGCGCAGGTGCGCGCCATTGTCGACGAGATCGAGGCCGCCAACATCGTCGTGCACGGGGTCGGTGCCGAGGCCTTCCTGCGCAACCTCGGTCAGGCCTTCGAGCGGCTGGCCGATCGGCCGCGGACCGCGCAGGACGAAGCGCAGATCCGCGGTCTGGCCAAGGCGCTGCTCGACCACGAGATCATCCTCATGCCCGAGGTGACCGAGACGCTGACCGAACTGGCCAACCGGCATCGGGTGCTGCTGCTCACCCGCGGTTCCGTGCCGGAACAACAACGCAAGATCGACGCATCAGGTCTGGCCGAGCTGTTCGAGAGCACCCACATCGTCGCGCACAAGACCCCGGAGGTATACCGAGAGTTGGCCGCGGACAAGGAAGTCGACGTCGCCTCCTGTTGGATGATCGGCAATTCCCCGCGGTCGGACATTCTGCCGGCCCGGGCCGCCGGTATGCGCGCCGTATACATCCCCAATCCGGACACCTGGTCGCTGGAGATGACGGAGCTGGACGGTGGCGATCACGGAGTGGTGACGCTGACCTCGTTCGGGCATCTGACGACCTTGTTCTGACCGCCGGGCCGGCGCGGGTGTCAGGTCCCGGACCGCTCGGCCACCCGGGTGTGCGCCAGCGCCTCCAGCGCGGCCACCGCTCGGTCGGCCCGGTCGGCCGGCACGAACAGGTGATCATGATGGAACCCGGCGATCACGTTGCACGCGATGCCGTCCTCGGCCAGGGCGGTGGCCACCGCGGCGGTCAGGCCGACCGCCGCGAGGTCGGAGTGCACCCGCAGGAGTATCCAGGCACAGCGGAAGTCCATCGGCAGGCTGCAGGTCTGGGCCTGTTGCAGCGGCACCACCAAGGTCGTGCCCTCGGGCTCGTGCACGGTGGCCACCGGCGTCAACCCGGTGGGCACCCCGTCGTCCGAGCCGACGGTGACGAACGCGTACTCGCCCGGCTGCCGCTCCGGGCGCATCGAAGCCAGCAGCCCGGACAGATCGGCGACCCGTCGACGCCGATAGGTCGTGAAGGTGAAGCCGTCCCGTGGCTGCGACCGCACCGCCTCCCACACCCCGAGATCGATCGCCGGGAAACGGGTGTCGCCCTCGACCGCCCGGTGCACGTGGGTGATCTCGAGGCGGTCGGCGAGATCGATGGTCTGGGCGTAGATCTCAGCCCCACCGGCGACCATGACCACGCCGTCGTCGGTCCGGTCACGGGCGAGTCCCAGGGCGGTACGGACGTCGGACGCGGTCAGGACACCGTCCACCGACCAGTCCGGATCCCGGGTGACGACCACCGTCTGGCCGACCCGGCAGGACCCGACCGATGGCGTCGAACGTCTTGCGGCCCATCACCATCGGATGGCCCGAGGTCAGCTCCTTGAAGTGCCGCAGATCGTCCGGCAGGTGCCACGGCATGGCGTTGGCGGACCCGATCACCCCGTTGTCGGCGACCGCGGCCACCAGGACGATGGTCATACCGCGATCGGTGCCTTGATCAACGGGTGCGGGTCGTACCCGTGCACGGCGATGTCCGGGTAGTCGACCTCGTCGAGATTCGTGACGTGCTCGGCGATCTCCAAGGTGGGCAGCGGGCCGAGGGGTTCGGGTCAGCTGCAGCCGGGCCTGGTCGAAGTGGTTGGCGTACAGGTGCGCGTCGCCGATGGTGTGCACGAAGTCGCCCGGCGCCAGGTCGACCACCTTGGCCACCAAGTGGGTCAGCAGCGCGTAGGAGGCGATGTTGAACGGCACGCCCAGGAACACGTCGGCCGACCGCTGGTAGAGCTGGCAGGACAGCCGGCCGTCGGCGACGTAGAACTGGAACATCGCGTGGCAGGGCGGCAGGGCCATGTCGGCCACCTCGCCGACGTTCCAGGCCGACACGATGTGCCGCCGGGAGTCCGGGTTCTGCCGCAGCCCGTCGACGACCTGGGCGATCTGGTCGATATGCCGGCCGTCGGGCGTCGGCCAGGAGCGCCACTGGTGCCCGTAGACCGGGCCGAGCTCGCCCTCGGGGTCGGCCCACTCGTCCCAGATGCGCACGCCGCGTTCCTGCAGCCAGCGGACATTGGTCGAGCCGCGGAGGAACCACAGCAGCTCGACGATCACCGACCGCAGGTGCACCTTCTTCGTGGTGACGACCGGAAAACCCTGGGACAGGTCGAAGCGCATCTGGTGGCCGAAGATGCTGCGGGTCCCGGTGCCGGTCCGATCGGACTTGTCGACCCCTTCGGTGAGGATCCGGTCCATCAGGTCCAGGTACTGCTGCATGCCCTGCACCTTATGCCGCCCGCTGCCGGGAGCGGGTCAGCCACCCCGGCGGCTCGGCCCGACCGATTCGACGACGGTCCCGCTTCGCTCGACTACAGGCCCAGGGAGCGGGCGACGCCCTTGACCGTGGCGGCCGAGTGGCGCAGCGCGTCCAGTTCGTCGTCGGACAACGGTGGGGTCAGCACGGAGCGCACCCCGTGGCTGCCCACCACGGTGGGCAGTGAGAGGCAGATGTCGGTGATCCCGTACTGGCCGTCCATCAGTGAGGAGACCGGCAGGATCCGGCCCTCGTCCTTGATCAGCGCTTCGACGATCCGGGCGGTGGACAGCCCGATGGCGTAGTTCGTCGCCCCCTTGCCGCGGATGATCATCTCGGCCGACCTGACCACCTGCTCGGCCGTCTCGGACCGGTAGACCTCGTCCAGCGCCCGACCGTCGTCGCCCACCCATTGGGCCACCGGCACCGGCCCGATCGAGGCGCTGCTCCACAGCGGGAGTTCGGAGTCGCCGTGCTCACCGACGATGTAGGCGTGCACACTCTGCACCGCGACGCCGGTGCGCTGGGACAGCAGGATGCGCAGGCGCGAGGAGTCCAGCACGGTCCCGCTGCCGATCACCCGGCTGTGCGGCAGGCCGGTGAACATCGTCGCCGCGTAGGTGAGCACATCCACCGGGTTGGTGACCATCAGCACCGTGGCGTCGGGGGACAGCTCGACCAGCCTCGGCAGCAAGGTCCGGCACATCTCGACGTTCACCCCGGCCAGTTCCAACCGGGTCTGGCCGGGCTTCTGCTTGGCGCCGGCGGTCACCACGACCAGGTCCGAGTCGGCGGTCACCTCGACGTCGTCGGAGCCGATCACCTGGGCCATCGGCACGAATTGGATGCCCTGGTTGAGGTCCAGTACCTCGGCCCTGACCTTGTCGGCGCTCAGGTCGTGCAGGGCGACCGTGTTGGCCGCGCCGCGGATGAGACAGGCGTAGGCGATCGTCGCCCCGACGCTGCCCGCCCCGATGATCGAGACCTTCGGTTGGCGGAGCAGGCTCGGCATCCCAGCATCCTAGGGATGCGTGGTCCTGCGGGCATGTGCGGATACTGCGTCGCGGCGAAAAGAGGTCGGCACCCACTCCACTTTGGCCCGCGCACACCTCGCGGTCGGCGGCGGCCGCCGCGAGGCAGGTCAGTTCTCGTGGTAAGAGGGGTGTTGCAGCTCGACGGCCGGACGCATGCCGAACTGCCCCACCATGGCCGTCTCCCGTTGCAGCAGTGCAAGTTCCAGTTCCAGCCGCCGGTTGGTGCTCGGCGCAGCGAGCAACTGCTGCTTCTCGCCGTCGTCCAGCAACATCGCGTCGGCCACCGCATACGCAAGATCCGTCGGTCGGAGCGGCAGGTCCAGATCGTCATCCGGTACCTTGCCCTGCGCCGTCAGCAACGCGGTGTAGTAGCGCCGGAAGGCGGCCGCGACGTGCCTGGCGAGATCGTCCGCTCCTGCGGTCTCCGGCTCGTCCAGGTAGTCGATGGCCGCCCGGGCGAGATCGTCGCTGGTGTCCAGGTCCAGCACCCGGAATCGGCTTCCCCCGGTGGCCAGGACGTAGAACCTGCCGTCGGGCAGCGCCTCGACCCGCCGCAATTCGGCGGTGCAGCCGATCGGGTGCAGTTGCGAGATGGCGCGGATGCCGACCTCGCGGCCCTCGCGGATGCCGACCACTCCGAATACCTGGGCGCCGTCGGGGGCGGCCAGCAGATCGCGGATCAGGGTCCGGTATCTGGCCTCGAAGATGTGCAGCGGCAACATCACCCCGGGAAACAGGATCGTCCCCAACGGGAACAGCGGGATCGACGAGACCATGCCCAACGGTACGCCGGGTCGGTGCCGCCGGGTCGGCCGCCACCCGGGTCGGGAACACTGCACGGTATGCAGCGAACGTTCGGGGTCGAGGAAGAGCTGTTGCTGGTCCGACCGGACGACGGACGGCCGACCCCAGTTGCGGTTCAGGTCGTGTTGGCCGCGCAGGCCGCCTTGGTCGACGGCACCTCCTCGTTCGGTGTGCGCTCGGTGGGGCACGAGTTCAAGCAGGAACAGGTCGAGATCGGTTCCGAACCTTGCCTGCGGCCTGCGGAACTGGCCGCCCAGTTGCGCATGTTGCGGGCCGCGGCCGCGAGCGCGGCCGGGGAGTCGCAGGCGCAGATCGTCGCCATCGCGACCAGCCCCCTGGAGACCGGTTCGACCCCCACCGAGGACGAGCGGTACGCCCGGATGGCGGACCGCTTCGGCCTGGTCGCGCGACAGCAGCTGACCGGCGGTCAGCACGTGCACGTCAGTATCCAGTCGCGGGCCGAAGGAGTGGCCGTTCTCGACCGGATCGGTCCCTGGTTGCCGATAGTGCTTGCCCTGTCGACCAATTCACCGCTGTGGCAGGGACACGACACCGACTACAGCAGCTTCCGGACGATCATGTGGGGGCTGTGGCCGACCTCCGGGCCGACGGGGCTGTTCCACGACGAGGCTGGGTACGACGCGGCCATCGCCGACCTGATCGCCACCGGTGCCGCGATGGACGACGGGATGATCTACTTCGACGCCCGGATGTCGGCGCGCTATCCGACCGTCGAGATCCGGGTGGCCGACGTCTGCACGGACGTCGACGATGCCGTGCTGCTCGCCGCGGTCTGCCGCGCACTGGTCGACACCGCGGCGACCCAGTGGCGCGCCGGCCTGCCTGCGCCGGGTGTGCTGCCGCAGCTCCAACGGGCCGCGGTGTGGCGTGCGTCCCGGTTCGGGCTCACCGGCGAACTGGTGAACCCGCTGCGGCCCGCCGCGATACCGGCGGCCGAGGCGGTGGCGGAGTTCCTCGAGGTGATCTCGCCCGCCCTGGAATCCAACGGGGACGCGGCGCTGGTGGCCGACGGGGTTCACCGCGTGTTGAGTTCGGGGACCGGCGCCGAGCGTCAGCGAGCGGTACATCGTGACACCGGCGGTGACTTGGCGGCCGTCGTCGCCGACGCCGCTCGCCGCACCCTGGCCTGAGCCCGCAGCTTCGGTCAGGTCTTCATCGACCCGCCGGAGCGTCCGTGGGCCCCAGCGACGATTTCGGCGATCACCGAGAGGGCGATGTCGCCGGGACTCCTACCGCCGATGTCGAGGCCGGCGGGGGAGTGCAACCGCGCCAGCGTCGCCTCGTCGAGCGTGCCGCCGAGCCGGGTGAACAGGTCGGCGGCGCGGCGCCGGCTGCCGAGCACCGCGACGTACCCGGCCGAACCGGCCAGGGCGGTCTGTAGCAGCGCCTCGGCATCGGCGGTGTCGTGGTCGCACAGCACCAGTGCGTCACGCTCGTCCAGCGGATGCGCAACCAACCAAGCGGCCGGTGACGGGTCCGCGGCCGCGTCGTCGGCCAGGACCGTGACGGCGCGGTCGGTGGCGGCGGCGATCGTGGTCATGGCCCGGGAGATCGGGTTGTCGGTCACCGCGATGATCCGGCCGACCTGCTCGACGGCATCGGACCACGGCTGATTACGCTGCTCGACCATGTCGGCAACCTACGCCCGCCGGGTTTAGCGAGGGCACTACCGTGGATGGACCGCTGACCGCGACGAGAATGAGGTCCCATGAACGACGCCGAGATCCTGCAGCGCATCCACGACCTGGTCGACGCCGAACACCGGCTGCGCGCTGAGGTGGGCACCGGGCAGGTCGACCGTGCCGACGAGGCGGCGGAGCTGCGACGCCTCGAGGAGACCCTGGATCAGTGCTGGGATCTGCTCCGGCAACGGCGGGCACACCGCGAGTTCGGTCAGGACGTCGACGAATCCGCGGTACGGCCGTCGGACGTGGTCGAGGGCTACCAGCAGTAGCCGGCGGGCAACTCTCGCGGCCCGGGTCAGATCCGGGTGGCCAGCCGCCCACCCAGGTGCACCGCAGTGATCTCGCCGGCCTCGTCGCGGGCGAAATAGCCCTTCATGCCCTGGCCCGGACCCTCCACGATCACGAATCCGTCGCCGTCCGGCGTGGTCATGCCCAGCGGCATGGGCGGGGAGGCGAAGTCCTCGGCGCTGGCGCCGAGCTGGGCGAGGAACTCGGGCTTCGGTTGGCTGTCCGCCATCAACCAGCCGTCGTCCCCGACGGTGAGCTCGAGTGCCATGGCGATCGTGTCGTACTTGCCGGCGAATTCGGCCAGCGCCCCGCGGTCGCGTCGGGTGGGCTCTGGGTCGGTCTGCACGACGCCGACGTACTCCTTCAGCGCCGCGCGGACCACGGCATGGTTCAGGTCCGAACCGGCGTCGGCGTTGGTGAGCACGGTGATGCCGAAGTTGCGTTCCGGCACCATCTGGAACGCCGACTGCTGCCCGATGGTGGAACCGCCGTGGCCGACCAGGCGCACGCCGTCGACGTCCTCCATCAACCACGAGATGCCGACGTGGTCGCCGATGGCGCTGCCGACCATGTGGACCGTGGGCTGCTTCATCAGATCCAGGGTGTCCCGGGTGAGCAGCCGGGTGCCGTCGGGTGCGGTGCCGTCGCCGAGGTGGAAGCGGATCCAGGCGACCTGGTCGCCGGCATTCGCGGTGATCCCACCGGCGGGCGCCCCGCTGCGCGGCATGGCCCACGGGCGGGCAACGGTGAACGTGCCGTCCTCGCCCTTGGTGTGACCGACGACGAACCGCCTGGTCATGATGTCGGTCATGAAGAAGAAGCTGTGCTCCATCCCCAGGGGTTGCAGGACCAGCTCGGTGATGGCGTCCTCGAACCGCTGACCGGTGACCTTCTCGATCACTCGGCCGGCCAGCGAGAGCGAGGCGTTGTTGTACGAGACGCCCGCGCCCAGCGGGTACTCCTGGGGCAGCGTGGCCATCTGGGTCACGTAGTTCGCCAGCGCATCGTCGCCCACGTCCTGCGCGCTGCCCAGGTAGTCACCCGACCAGCCGGCAGTGTGGTTCAGCAGGTGCAGCACCGTCACCGCCTCGGCGGTGGCCTCGTCGGACAGCACCAGTTCCGGGACATAGCGCCGGACGGGCGCGTGCAGGTCGATCTTGCCGGCCTCGACCAAGCGCATGATCGCGGTGGAGGTGAAAGTCTTTCCGGTGGAACCGAACTGGAACAACGTGTGCTCGTCGACGGGCAGGGGGTTCTCGACGCTGGTGACGCCGTGGAACGCGTACTCCTCGGCGCCGTCCAGGTACACCCCGGCGGCGACACCGGGCACCCCGATCCGTTCGGCGTGCTCGGTCACGATCTGCTGGAGACGATTCGTCATGCCGGTCATCTTCGGCGATGACCGTGCCATCGGCATCGTCGGATCCGCCAAATCCAGGCCCTCGACCTGGTGAAGCCGGCCAGTATTGACCGGGCGGCCTCCGTCCTTGCCTCGGGTCCAACGCGCACCGGTGGCTGGTTAGGGTGCAACGGTGGCTGAACACGTGTCACCCGGGGACGACGCAGTCGCCTTCGCCGATGCCCAAGCATTCGACGCTTGGCTGGACGAGCGGGCGACAACCTCGCAGGGGGTATGGCTCAAGCTCGCCAAGGCCGGCTCCGGCATAGACTCGCTGACCAGCGACGAGGCCGTCGACGTCGGCCTGTGCCACGGTTGGATCTCCGGCCGACGCCAGGGCCTGGACGAAACCTGGTACCTGCAGCGGTATGTCCCGCGGCGGCCGCGCAGTCGCTGGTCACAGGTCAACGTGCGCAGGGCCGAAGCGCTCGTCGCCGCCGGCCGTATGCGTCCCGCGGGTCAGGCCGCCATCGACGCGGCCAAGGCCGATGGTCGTTGGGACGCGGCCTACGCTTCCCAGCGGGAAGCAGTCATCCCGGACGACCTGGCCGCAGCCCTGACCGAGAATTCGGCGGCTGCCCAACGATTCGGCCAGCTGGGCCGCACCGCGCAGTACGCCGTCATCCTCGACCTGACCACGGCGGGCTCATCGGCAACCCGTGCGCGGCGTCTGGCCCGAGCGATCGATCAGTTGTCGGAGGGTTGACCTGACGCCGGCAGGTCAACCTCTTCGGATTCGCCGACGTCCGGCGTACCCCCCGTCACCTTCGCCTTGACCATGCTGACCATGGTGGCGACCCGACCCGGCGTGGTCCAGTACTGCGCCGACTCGGCGGTCACGTGGATGAGGATGACCGAGGGGTCATCGACGCCGTCCTCGAACCAGGCGTCGGCGAACGTGTTCCACAGTTCGCGCTTCTTGGCCTCGTCCCGGACCGTCTCGGCGGTGCCGGCGATGGACAACCACGACGACGACGCCGAATAGGCCAGGTTGACCTTCGCCTGGGCCGCCAGATGCTTGACGCTGTCGGCCGAATCGGAAGCGATGAACCAGCAGTCCCCGTCGAAATCCGCCTGCTGGGTGGTCATCGGGTGACTGTGCAGCGAGCCGTTCTCGGAGACCGTGGTCAGCATCGCCGTCCGGACGTCCTTCATGATGCCGCGGATGGTCTCGAGATTGTCGGTACTGGTGGTGTCGGACATGAGCAGGGCCCCTCCGTGCGATCTGTGTTCGGTCGTCGGGGTGGTGCCCGCATGCGCCTCACCCCACACGCCGGCGCCGATCACCCCCGCTCGGCCGACGCATCGACGACCGCGAACGCCCGAACCGGGAAGGTGCCGAATCCGGCCACCAGCGGGGGAGCGGCCGTGAACCGGGCTCCGGTGTCCGGCAGTCGGCCGAGTCCGGTCAGGTGCTCGACGACCGGGATCCCAGCGGCGAGCAGGATGGTGTGGGCCGGGCGTTCGGCGTCGGCGGTGTCGTCGATGTTGATCGAGTCGATCCCGACCAGTGCGGCGCCCCTGTCGACGAGCCAGGTGGCCGCCGCCGCGGTGAGGAACGGCGCGTCCCTGGCGTACTGCTCGGTGCGCCAGTGCTCGTCGCCGCCGGTGTGCAACAGGACGGCGGCGCCGGCCACATCCAGGGCGTCGAGATCGCCGACCTCGACGCCCCGGCGGCCGGTCCCCACGGTTCGGGCGACGACAGTGGGCAGATCGGCGACGGCCGACAAGGGGATGCCGGCGAGGTCCGGCCCGTCGGCGTAGCGATGCAGCGGGCTGTCCAGGTAGGTGCCGGTGTTGCCGACCATGCTGATCCGGTCGATGGCGAAGGTCGTGCCCGGTGCGTAGACATCACGCGATGCCTCGCGGGTCAGGTGCGGCACGATCTCCGGTCCGGGCAGGCCCGGATAGGTGATCATCCCGGCCTCGATCACGTGGCTGAGCTCGACCAGATGCCGCGCCCCAGTTGACCCCGGGGATCCGGCTGTCTCGGCACTCACGTCTCGACCTCCCGTGTTCTCACTGCGCGGCTGCGACCGGATCACTTCAGCAGGACCGCCGTCCCGCACGCAACCACCAGGCTCACCAGCAGGACGGGAATGCCGAACCGCACGAATTCCTTCGTCGAGTAGTCGATCGGTCCCATCACCATCAGGTTCGACTGGTGGCTGAACGGATTGATGAAGGTGAACGAGATACATGTGCCGATCAGCGCCAGCACGATCACCGGGTTCACCCCGAGTTCGACCGCAAGGCTGATCGCCACGGGCGTCAGGATCGAGGCCGCGGCGGCGTTCGTGACCAGGTTGGTGAGCACGGTGGTGACGACCGCGAGCACGATGATCACCAGGACCGAGCTGCCCGCGGACAGGTACCGGATGCCGGCGGCGAGTTGGTCGGCCAGGCCACTGGACAGCACGATCGCGCCCAGGCCTACGGAGCCGGCGAGCACGAACAAGATCTGCCAGTCCAGCGCCCGCGCCGCTGACCGCGGGGTGAGCACCTTGGTCAGCACCATCAGGATGGCCCCGCCCACCGACGAGAACGCGATGCCGACCAGGCCGAACGACGCGGTCAGGATGACCGCGGCCAGGATGGACAGCGCGATCCAGGTCTTGCCCGGCTGGGGGACCCGGCTGGCGGCGTCCTGCCACATCGCGATGGCCTCGTTGCGCTCCACCTCCGCGATCGTCCGCGCGGTGACGTAGACCGTGGCCCCCGGCACCAGCGGAGTCCGCCGCAATGACACTGCGGTCTGCGCGGCGACGACGATGATCTCGCCGTCGTCCTCGAAATTGCTCAGTACCCCGTGCTCGCCGGAACGGACCGAAACGGCATACAGCCGCTGCGCTGGCAGGCCGAACAGTGGGCTGCTCCACAGCAATCGCACCCCGGCCTCGGATGCCTTGAACACCAGTCGATCTCCTGCGGCGATCGGGGAATCCAGGGCAATGTCATCGCCGTCTCGCCGAATACCGACCAGCTCGTACTCGCGCGACGTGGCCAGTTGCAGGCGCGCTGCGGTCCGCCCTGCGCCGATGGCACTGCGGCCGACCTTCAGTTCGACCCGCCAGGAGAGCGAACTCGCGCTCGTGGCCAGCGGCGCCCGCAGCATGCGCGGACCGAGGAAGAAGATGACCAACCCGCCGATCACCGCCACCGGCAGGGCGACGGCGGCGAATGAGAGCATGCCCATCTGCACCCCGTTGGTCGCCGCGATGCCGCCGATCAGCAGGTTGGAACTCGTTCCGATCAGCGTGATGGTTCCGGCCAGCGTGGTGATGTGCGCGATCGGCAGCATGACCTCCCGGGCCGGAATGTCCCGGGTCTGCTCCAGCTGCTTCGTCGCCGGAATGAGCATGGCCACGATGGGCGTCGTGTTCATCACCGCCGAGGCCACCCCGACCGGCACGCCGAGCCGGGCCAGCGCCTGGCTCGACGATCTCGCGGTGGCCAGCAGGAACCTGGTCATCCGCGAGACCACGCCGGTCTGCACCACCCCCTTCGCGATCACCAGCATCGCGCCGACGGTGATCACCCCGGTGTTGCTCAGCCCGGAGAACAGTTCCGACGCCGGCGCTATCCCCAGCATCCCGGCCAGCACCAACGCGCTGGCCAGGGCGATGATCGGACTGACCACGCCGGTGGTCATCGCGACCAGCGTGGCGAGGACGATGAGTCCGGCCACGATCATCGTCATCGTCGGATTCACCCCGTGCCTCGTTCCGCCTGCATCGACCACGGATACGACATGCCCGGATCCTCCCATTGCGTCCCACCCCGGCGCTCGCCGTATCCGCCGGCGGTGCGGCGTCTTCGTGGCCACGACCTTGCCGGACGGCCGGATCGTCGTATTGTCGTGGGCTGGGCAGGCTGGGCAGCCTGCCGCCTGCATCCCGTATGGGAACGGTGAACGCCCCGCGACAACGTCTGTCCAACTCCGTCGTGCAGCTCACCGAGCACAACGACGACGCGAGCCCCGGCGGGGCGGCCCTGGTCGCCGTGGACGACGTCCACGCGCTGCATGATGCGCTGGAGCGCACCGGAGCTGTGCAGGCGTTGGCCGGCGTCGACGATGTGGCGAACGGGCCGACGTTGGTGACCTGCCCGCCGGATCAGGCGTTCGCCACGTTCACCGGTCGCATCGACATCTGGTGGCCACCCGAGGGTGACGCACCGGGTCCGATCGTCGACGTCCGGATCGAGCCGCGGGTGGGCGGGTGGGGGACGGTGCTGACCTGGGATCCGGGGCGGCGCTACCGGCAGAGCTTCACCCTGGCCCAGGATCCGGCGCACCCCAGCGAGCTCGACGTGACGTTCACGCCGACGGCGCGGGACGACCGTGCACTTCGCGCACGGTGGCTGGACGGCGGGAAACCTCGACCGACGCACGGGCTTTCGCGACTGGCCGTTCATCCTCGGCCGGTTCGCCGTGCTCGCCGACGGTGGGGATCCGAACGCGGCGAGCTAAATATGCAACTTGTGGTTGCGTAATCGCGTTGGACATCGCTAACCTCAGGTGCAACCACTAGTTGCAGGAGGTAGGCATGGAACTCGGAACCATCGAGCGGGAGATCTTCGTCGACGCCGCGACCGGAGATCGTCTTCGACGTGGTCAGCAACCCCGAACACGTCAGGAACTGGTGGCCCGACGACGCCCGGTACGAGGTCGTCGAGGGCTCGGTCGGAAGCTCACCTTCGGCGATCCGGACAACGGCGGCGCGGTCGAATCGTTGACCGTCGTCGAGGTGGACGCGCCGCGGACCTTCTCGTTCCGGTGGACCCACCCGGCCGGCGAGATCGCCGGCGTCGGCAACTCGTTGCTGGTCACCTTCGAACTGCTGCCGTCCGGGGACGGCACCCTGCTGCGGATGACCGAGACCGGGTTCCGCGAGATGGGATGGGAAGCGGCGGTTCTGGAGGAGCAGTACAACGACCACGTCAGCGGATGGGACTACTTCATCCCCCGGCTGGCCACGTACGCCGCAGTCGTTGGCTGCCCGGCCATGACGCCGACCCTCGACCAGGCGGTGGACGACGAGTTGTGGTCGGCCATCGGTGATCCGACCCGGCGACGGATGCTCGATCTGCTGTTGTCCGACGGCGTGGGAACGGCAACGACACTGGGACAACAGCTCCCGGTCACCCGGCAGGCCGTCGACCAAGCACCTGGCGGTACTGGACCGGGCGGGTCTGGTGCGTTCGACACCGCATGGCCGCGAGCGGCGTTACCGGGTGGACGAGGTCCAGTTCGCCCGCGCCGTCGCGCAGTTGTCCGCAGTCGGCTCGGCCTGGGATGCCCGACTGCAGCGCATCAAGCGGATCGCCGAGACGATCCAACGTACCCAACAAGATCAATCACAAGACTGACGGACAAGGAGATTCGACATGGTGGACATTCTGCATCGGGTAGGGATCAAGACGCCCGACGCCGGAGACGGTGTACGACGCGCTGACCACGGTGGACGGGCTGGCCGGCTGGTGGACCGAGGAGGTCAGCGGGAGCGGCGAGCCGCGGCGGCAAGCTCGAGTTCCGGTTCCCGCCGATCGGTGGCTTCGACATGGAAGTACTCGAGGCGAAGCCGACCGAGCGGGTGCAGTGGCGGGTGATCGACGGTCCGCAGGAGTGGATCGGCACCACGGTCGACTGGGAGCTCCAGCAGTACGGCGACTGGACGATCGTGCTGTTCGCGCACCGGGGTTGGAGCGAACCCGTCGAGTTCATGCACCACTGCAGCACGAAGTGGGGCACCTTCCTGATGAGCCTCAAGGCCCTGCCGGAGACCGGCGTGGGGGCGCCGGCCCCGCGCGACGTGGTGATCTCCGACTGGCACTGAGGTACCGGCGCGGGGCGAGACTCCGTGACTCTGCCGAATTGGCTGTACGCCGCGGCCCGCCGACGCTACCGTTCCGGCCGTGCCCGATGCGATCTTCGACGACCCCCGGTTGGCCGCGGTCTACGACCCGCTCGACCCCGACCGCAGCGATCTCGACGGCTATGTCGCCGTTGTCGACGAGTTCCGGGCCCGGTCGGTGATCGATGTCGGCTGTGGGACCGGCACTCTGGCCGTCACGTTGGCCGCCCGGGGCGTGAACGTGGTGCGGTCGATCCGGCCGGCGCCAGCCTGGAGGTGGCCCGCCGCAAACCGGGAGCCGAACTGGTCACCTGGATTCATGGCACTGCGGGCGACCTGCCGGCATTGGCCGCCGATCTCGCAGTGATGACGGCCAACGTGGCGCAGGTGTTCCTGACCGACGACGACTGGTCCGACACCCTGGCCGCCGTCCGCCGGCGACTGCGGCCCGGCGGACGGCTGGTCTTCGAGACCCGGGACCCCGAGCGCCGGGCCTGGGAACGCTGGAACCCGAAGGATTCGTTGGTGACGATCGACGTCCCCGGCGTCGGCCGGGTCTCCAGCTGGGAGGAGGTGCGCGGCGTGGAACTGCCGTTCGTCACGTTCGACAGTCACACCGTCTTCCACCACGCCGATGCCGACGACGAGGATGTTCGGTCCACGTCGACCTTGCGGTTCCGGGGGCGCGACGAGGTGCGAGCGACCTTGCTGGCCGCCGGATTCTGGGACATCGAGGTCCGCGACCTGTTCTACCGCCCGGGGCAGGGCTGGGTGTTCGTCGCCGTCAACGGAGGCGGGGCCGGGCCGTAGGGCGAGGTCGGCCCGCCGCTGCTGCGAGAGGGGCCGCGGATCGCCGGCAGTCAGGATGACGAGCTTGCGGGTCGCCCTGGTCATCGCCACATACCGGTCGACAGCGCCCTCGATGTCCCCGCCCCAGGTATCCGGATCGATGAGCACGACCAGGTCGAACTCGAGACCCTTGGCCAGCTCCGGGGTCAACGACCGCACACGCGGGCCGCCGATGAAGTCGCGCATCGCCGATGACACAGGCGGTTCCGTCGGCGTTGCCCGCCAACCAGTCGTCGAGGATCGAGGCAAGCGCAGATCGGTGCCCGTGCTGGACCGGCATTCCGGTGCTGCGGACCGAGATCGGCACGTTGGCGTCCGGGAGCACGGCCCGGATCACCGGCTCGGCCGCCGCCATGATCTCGACCGGGGTCCGGTAGTTGATGCTCAGCCCGGCCTCCCTGATTCCGCCGAAACCGACCCGTTCGAGCCGCTCGCGCCAGGACTCGATGAATCCGTGCCGGGCCTGGGCCCGGTCGCCGACGATGGTGAAACTGCGTGACGGGCAACGCAGCAGCAACATCTGCCACTGGGCATCGGTCAGTTCCTGGGCCTCATCCACCACGATGTGCGCGAACGGTCCGGCCAACTGGTCCCGATCGGCCGCGGGCAGTTCGTCCTCGTCGATCAGGGCATCGCGCAAGTCCTGGCCGCGCAGCATGCTCATCACGGCCAGCTCGGAATCGTCGCTCTCGATCAGATCCGCGATGACGCCGGCCATCAGGCCCTGGCGGGCCGCGACGACCGCACTGCGCTGGAGCTGACGTCGGGACGCCGTCTGGTCACCGAGTCGGTGCCTGGCGGCATCCAGCAGCGGCAGATCCGACAGGGTCCAGGCCGCGGCCGGTGACCGGTGGAGTCGGTGGACGTCGTCGGGAGACAACCACGGGGCGCACCTGCGCAGATAGGCGGGAACCGACCACAGGTCGCCGATCAGTTCCTCGGCTTCGATGAGTGGCCAGGCCCGGTTCAGCGTGGTCAGGAGTTCCCGGTTGTGCCGCAGTGACCTGTGGAGCGCTTCGGTGGGGGCCTCGTCGTCGTGCTTGTCGATCAGCGTCCCGATCAGGGCTTCCAGGATCGCCTCGCGGGCCTCGTTGTGCGGGGTGCCGGGTTCCGGGCCGTCGAACGCCTCGCCCCACTCGGCCGCCGTCACGCTCGCACCTCGGCCCAGGGCGTCGAGACGGTGAGGTCGTCGGTGGGCGGTTCCTCGTAGAAGGCGACGGCTGCCTCGATTGCCTTGACCATGTCCGCGGTCGACTTCAGGGCGACCACCTCGGGATCGACCTCGGGGAGTGCGTGTGCCCCTTCGGCCACCAGGTCGCGCAGGGTGCAGGTCAGTACTCCTTCCTCGCCCAGGCTGGGCAGCACGTCGGCGACGTAGGCGAGGTACGGGCGGTGCGGCCCCACGAACAGCACGCCGCCCCGCCGGTGACCCAGCCGCGGGTCGGAATAGAGCAGGTAGGCCGTGCGGTGCAGCGCGACGACCGTCTTACCCGTGCCGGGCCCGCCGTCGACGACCAGCGGTCCGCGGGAGCCGGCCCGGATGATGGCGTCCTGATCCGCCTGGATCGTGCCCAGGACGTCACGCATCCGCGGTGACCGGGTGGCACCGAGACTGGCGATGAAGGCGGACTGGTCGTCCAGCGCCGCGTCGGAGGCCAGTCCCTCGGCGGTGAACACCTCGTCCCAGTAGTCGCCGACCCGGCCGTGGGTCCAGCGGTATCGACGGCGGCTGACCAGGCCCATGGGTTTCGCGTGGGTGGCGCCGAAGAACGGCTCGGCAACGGGGGAGCGCCAGTCGACCAGCAGCTGGCGCCCGGTGCCGTCGGTCAGGCCGATCCGGCCGACGTACACCGGCTCGTCGCTTGCCGGCCCGGATCGATGCGCCCGAGGCAGACGTCGAGCCCGAACCGCCGCAGGGTGCGCAGCCGTGCGGTCAACCGGTGGATGGTCTGATCCCGTTCCATCGCCTCCTGCCCGGCACCGCCCGGAGCCCTCCGCTCGGTGTCGAGTCGCTCGGACACGTCGGCGATGGAGTCGGCGAGACACGCTGCGATGGCCTCGAACTGCTGCTCGTCGCGCGCAATCAGCGCCGGGTCGGCCTTGGCGGAAAGGTTGTCCGGCAGGTCAAAAGTGCTGGTGTTCAGAGGTTTCACGCCGTCCCGGTTCGATGTGTACGTGGTATCGGTCGGCCATTCTGCGCCGCCACCGGGGTCTTGCCGCAAGCCCCGGGGTGCGCTATATGTTGAAGTGGGAGAGAGGTCATCTGGCTTGACCGACGATCACCATGCTCGGTGTACGCGCCGATCGTGCACGGCAGCCCCGACGCCCCCGACCCGGGTGCGTGCGCTGGTCGGGCCCGCCGACTCGGGCCGGCGCGCAGTCCCTCACCGATGGGGGGAGTGAACCGTGCGCGACGCCTTGGATCTGACCCGCCACATCGTCGCACCACTGACCCGGACAACCTGGTTCCGTCGATATGCCCCCAGGGTGCTGCCCACCTTGGAGGCCATCACTGATTTCCTCAGTGGCGGGCGCCTGCAACTCGCCGGTCTGCTCGTCCCAGCCCTGGAATTGCACACGATCGGCGCGAGGAGCGGTCAACCGCGGTCCACCCGACTCATGTACCTGCCCGACGGCATCGGGTGTGCCATCGTGGCCGGGTCGAACTTCGCCAGCCATCGGCACCCCGCGTGGACGACCAACCTGCGGGCGCACCCGGACGCCGAGATCGTCGTCTACGGACGCACCATCAACGTGCACGCCACCGAGATAGCCGACACCGAAAGGGATGCCGTCTGGGCCAGGATCGAGGCGCAATGGCCCGGGTACCGGAAGTACGAACGCGAGTCCGGCCGCACCGTGCGCCTGTTCCGGCTGCAGGCATGGAACTCACCGGCGGTCCACTCGTCTGCCGATCGTCAGTAGTCGAACACCGACCAGCAGATGTCGTTCCGCAACCGTTGGTCGTCGAGCACCAGGGCGCGTACCGCGTCCGGAAGCTGGTCCCGCTGCCAGTGGCATTCCGTTCGCCCCGCGGCGGCACTGTCACCGTCGGGTGCGGAAGCTCGCGCAGCCTTGATGGCGTAGGCGGCAGCTCCGAGCTCGTGCGCGGCGACGTGGGCGACGGCTCCGGCCTGTCCGGCCGCGTAGGCCGCGTGGCGCGCTGCACCGGTGAGGTTTCGTGCCGCCCCCATGGCGTGGCCTCCTGCGGCACGGGACTGCATCATGGGGACCTCACCGCGCACCCAGCCGCGGACGGCCTCGATCGCCTGACGCGGCCGAGGGTCGTCAGGCTCAGCTGTCTCGAACAGCGGGAGGACGTGTTCGGCGCAGGAAGCCGCCCACAGTGCCAGCAGGTGATGATCGGCATCGGTAAGCGACCCGCCACGACGGATCGTCACCAAGCGGGGGTCCCGGACCTTGGACAGGATCACCTGAAAACTTCTACCACCACGGGCACCGTCGCAGGCGGTACGCCGACATTCGGCCGGCGGCCGAGTGGAATCGGAAGCCTGCTCTCGCCCATGTCGAATGACAGTATGTACCCTTGCGGGTACGTACCTGAGTCGGTTACGCTCAGCCATGGACGCAGTGCTGCAGGCGTTGGCCGACGAGAGCCGACGCACCGTGCTGGGGATCCTCCGCGATCACCCGGCGACGGCCGGCGAATTGGCCGACGCCCTGCCGATCGCGCGGCCGGGCGTGTCCCGGCACCTACGGGTGCTGCGCGAGGCCGGACTGGTCGAGGTGCGTCAGGAAGCGCAGCGGAGGATCTACAGCCTGCGTCCGGAGTCCCTGGTCGAGGTGGACGCGTGGCTCGAGGAATACCGCGCGCTGTGGCGCAACCGTCTCGACGCTCTGCACACCGAGATCGCCCGAGGAAAGAAGGCGCGGAAGATGAGCATCATCGGGACCATGCGGGCCGTCGACGAGACCCGCGGCGCGGTGCGTGTCGAGGACATCTACGACACCGACATCGACGACCTGTGGCAGGCGTGCACCGACGCCGGAGCGACTCGCGCGCTGGATCGCCGAGGTGTCCGGCGACCTGCGCGTCGGGGGGACCGTGCACGCTGTGTTCACGAGCACCTGGAGCGGCCCGGCGAGGATCGAGATCTGCGATGCGCCAAACCATCTGCTCCTGACGACGGAGCCGGGCACCGACGACGAGGCGCAGCTCGAGGCGTGGCTCACCGCCGAGGGATCGCAGACCAAGCTGGTGGTCGAGGAGCGCGGACTGCCGGTGGACGGCCTGCACTTCTACGGAGCCGGCTGGCAGGTGCACCTGGAGGATCTCCGACGTGCGCTGGCCGGTGACGAGCCGGTACACCCCGGCGGTTGGTCGGAGCAGACGCCGTCCGCAGCCTGGCACCGGCGTTGGACCGAGCTCTCGCCCGTGTACCAGGACCTGGCGCGCGCCTGATGTCCGACAGCATCAGGCTGACCGGGACCACGGTGAACGCACCCGACGCGCTGGCGCTGGCCCAGTTCTATGCCCGCATCACCGGCGGCCTCGCCACCGGCTCCGCGCACTGGGCGGCGGTCACCGGCCGCAACGGCTCCATCGGCTTCCAACAGGTCGACGACTTCCGACCCCCGGAATGGCCGGGGAGCGACGTACCGATGCAGATGCATCTCGACTTCGTCGTCGACGACCTCGCGGGGGCCGGCCAGGCGGGTCCTCGACGCCGGGGCCACGCTGCTCGACTTCCAGCCCAACTCCGATCACTGCTTCGTGTACGCGGACCCGGTCGGCCACCCGTTCTGCCTGTCCACCTGGGACGATCCGCAACTCGACGGCGCCGACGACGCGCCCGGCGGCTGAGTGCACACGGCACGCTTAAGGTTGTCGGCCGAGGCGTTCCGGGGTGAAGCGGAGCGGGAAACGGACGGCACCGGTGTTGCCGGAGATCGGCATCCATTCGCCCGGTCCGTCGGCACTCAGGTCGGGCAGTCGGGAGGCGAGCAGGGGGAGTGCGACCGCCATGTCGACCCTGGCGACGAAGTGTCCGATGCAGTGGTGAACGCCGGCACCGAAGCCCAGGTGCGGCGGTCGAACCTGGGTGATGTCGAAGGACGGGTCGGGCATGGCCCGCGGGTCGGTGCCTGCGGCGTGCGAGAGCACCTGCAGGATGTCGCCCTCGGCCAGGCGCAATCCTCGGAAATCGACGTCGGCGATCGCTTCCCGAGTGATCCAGGTAACCGTGGGATTGACCCGCATCACCTCCTCGACGGCCTGTTCACCGAGTTCGGGCCGCTCGCCCAGAAGCCGCCACTGATGGGGGTGAGCGAGCAGCGTCTGCAGGGCCAGACCCAGCTGGTTGCGGGTGGTCTCCATCCCCGCGAAGACCAGGAAGACCATGGCCACCGCAAGTTCTCGGCGGTCGAGTACACCGGCGTCCAGGGCCTGCACCATGGTGGTGGCCAGGTCGTCCCGCGGTGATCGGGCCCGGTCGGCGATCACCGCCTCGCAGTAGTCGGTCAGCCCGTCGAGCGCCGCCTCGATGACGGGCAGATCCTGGGCCACCCGAACCCCGAACGAGCGGCCGAGATCGTCGGACCAGCGGGCGATCTGCGGCCACGAGTCCTCCGGCAGGCCGAGCAATCGGCACAGCACCCTGGTCGCATACGGTTCGGCGAAGTCCGCGATGAATTCGCAGGTGCCGCGGCCGGCGAAGGCGTCGATCAGTTCGGTCGCGAGTTGCTGGAACGACGGGGTCATGGCCGCGATCCGCTTGCGGCTGAAGGCCGGATTCAGCAGCCGGCGCAGCCGGGCGTGGTCGTCACCCTCCAGGCTCAGCAGGGTCCGCCTCCACCAGTCGGAGAACAACCCCGAGTGGATACCGTTCTGCTCGGGCCAGCGGGCATTGCCCTGCCGGAATCGCCGGTCACGAAGGAGCTCGGCCCCCTCCGCGTACCGCAGAACCGCATAGCCGTAGGACGTGCTGACCCACCAGTGCTCGTCGCGAGCCGTCCGGACGTCGTCGCCGGTGACGTCGAAGGTGGGGTCGGCCAGGGGCAGGAACGTCATTCGTCGGCTCCCGGAATCGGCGACTCGGTCACATACCCGCGGCGAGCACACGTACCGGACCGATCTCACGGTCCACGTCGTGGTGGGGGAGATCCATGCCAAGCAGGCTATCGGAACCGACCACTGTTTCCTCGTGGGGGCGCCGTCGGGACGATCGATCCCCCACCAAGCCGAAGGTCCCGCCCCGACGAACCATCAACGCACCCGCGCGCTTGGTTACGAGCGGCGGCGGACGAACGAGAGGAACAGACATGGGTGGATTGTCCTGGTGGCACTGGTTGATCGTGGTCGGCGTAGTGGTCATTCTGTTCGGCGCCAAGCGCATGCCCGATGCCGCCCGCGGCCTCGGCCGTTCGCTGCGCATCCTCAAGTCGGAGGTGGCAACAATGAGTGAGGACGACAAGGCGCCGAAATCGGCCGTTGCCCAGATCGAGTCGGCCGCAACATCGCCGACCCCGGCCGAACCGGAGGTTCACGCAACCAACGTCGCGTGAGACCTTGGCTCGAGCCTGAGCCGGGCCGCGCACCTGCAGGAGTTGTGGCGCCCGAAAGCACTACTGTCGTGGCTCGGGACGTCGAATAGTCGAGCCATGGATGATCCAGCGGACCGGGGCACGGACGGTCCATATTCGGAGCCGCAACCGGCGCCGGCCGGTCCAATCGCGGGAGAGCTCGTCACCGAGACCTTCGAGTACGACGGTGGCCGGCAGGTCACGGTGTATGTGCCGGAGGATCCGTCCAGAGGCGGTGGTGTTTGCCGGTGACGGTCAGCTGATCTCGCAGTGGGGCGGGTATCTCGAAGCCGCCGACGTAGCGCCCACGATGATCGTCGGTGTGCACGGGCCGGACGATGAAGACGAAATGGTGCGCATCCATGAATACTCGCCGACCTTCGACGAGCAGCACTTCGTGGCGCACGAGCGGTTCTTCGTCCAGGACGTCCGCCGCTGGGTGACCTCGCGATTCGGCGTCGCCCTGCCCGCCGATCGCACCGCCGTATGTGGCGTGTCTGCGAGTGGAGAGCTGTCGATCGCCATGGGGCTTCGTCATCCGGATGTCTACGGCGCGGTCTTCTCCGCTTCGCCGGGCGCCGGCTACCGACCGCCTCCCGTGATGCCGAGCCCGCTACCGCGCATCTACCTCGTCGCTGGGACACGGGAGCCGTTCTTTCGTGACAACGCGATCCGGTGGGCTGATGCGCTGCGCGCTGCCGGCGCTGACGTTGTGATGGCCGAGCGAGTCGGTGGGCACGGTGACCCCTTTTGGGCGGGGGAGTTCCCTCTGATGGTTGCGTGGGCGTTCGGACGCTGACACAGCGTGGAAAGGGAGGGGCCAAGGACACATTCGACAGCCCGCTGACGATCCGCGGGTGGGCGACCGTACACGCCACCGTTAGTTGACATAATGTGCCTTATCGGCGATTTGTATACACCGCCGGGGCCGGGCGCTGACCTGATGTCAAGCGACCTGCTCATGGTGTAACTCTTCGATCTCCTGCGCCGACAATGGACGGCCCCGTGCCATTCGTGCGTTTGTGCTCGCGACTCGCCGCCGCCGAACAAGTGGGCGGGCGGGTCCACCAGTGTCGACCTTCTGGTGGCGCAGACACAGTGGGCCAAGGAAGCGCCCTCGGGCGCGAGCCGCCCTTCGAGCCGGACGCACCGCGCACGTCAGGAGAAGGGCGCCAACGATCCGTCACAGTGACGAATCCAGGGTCGATCTTGGGCGCCCTCGTTGCGGCGGCTGATCGACCAGCTCCGACGCAACCATGTCCGTGGTCTCTGCTTGACTCGTGGTGACCGTCCGGTTCGGGAAGGAGCCTTCGCGATGAACGAATCCGCATCGGCAAGTGCGTACGAGTCCGACGCTCGGCGTCCATGGGGCGTCGACCTGAAAGTGTCGATCGGTCTGGGGTGCAATACTTTCGGCCGCACCACAGATGAAACGTCCTCCGGCCGGGTCCTGGACGCCTTTGTCGAGGCCGGCGGTTCCCTGGTGGACACCGCCGACACCTACTCCGACGGGGCTTCGGAGACGATCCTCGGTGACTGGCTGCACCGACGTCGCAACCGTGATCGGCTGGTCCTCGCCACTAAGGTCGGCAACCACCCCCGTTTCGAGGGCCTGTCGGCGGCCACCGTCACCGCCGGGCTCGAGGAGTCGCTGCGTCGGTTGCGCACCGATTACGTGGACCTCTATTTCGCTCACTACGAAGATGAAAACACTCCGGTCCAGGACAGTGTTGCGGCCTTCGACGCGTTGGTCCGGGCCGGCAAGGTCCGCGCCGTCGGGCTCTCGAACTTCGCCGCCGACACGGTGCAAGAGTGGATTCAGGTGGCGCGTAGCGGCGGGTATGCAGTTCCGATGGCACTCCAACCCCATTACAGCCTGGTGCATCGCCAACCCTTCGAAAGCGAATACGCTCCCTTTGCCAGCAGGGAGAGACTTGCCGTCCTGCCCTACCGGGCCCTGGGAGGCGGCTTTCTCTCCGGCAAGTATCGCAACGAAGCCAGCACCGAGGGCCGGGCCCGAGGGGCCGGAGTACTACCGCTCCTGACATCGGCGGGGTTGAGGCTGCTCGACACGCTGGATGAGATCGCGGCGTCCCACAATGTGCGACCGGCGTCCATCGCGCTGGCTTGGCTGTTGCGCCAACCCCCGGTCACCGCACCCTTGGCATCGGCAACATCACCCGAGCAGCTCAGTGATCTTCTGCTAGCGCAAGAAGTTTCGCTCGATCAAGCCGAGGTCGCGCGCCTCGCGGCCGCCTCCGACGTTGCGCCCGACGCTCAGTGATGGCGCCCAGTAGCGCGGCCCGATTCTGAATGGCTGCCCCCGGGTCAAGGTGCTGTGCGCCCCCGGGGGCTCGCCGGCACCGGGCCAGGTCGCCAGGCGACGTCGTGGAGGGAACGAACGAGGAGAGTCACCGCGCGACTTCACGAGCCGTTGGCGGCCAGTTCCTGCATCCGGACGACCTGCTCCTCGCCGATGCCAAGGGCCGACCGGTTGGCCGCCAGGTAGCCACAGACCTGTATCACGGGCTTCTCGGCAGGACGGGGACAGCTCGACTCTGATCGCGGTGCTCCAGAAGTCCGCATCGGCGAGGCATCGCGTTTCCCAGCGGCATCAGCTGACCGATCACCTACCAGGTGTGTCGGTGGGCGATCTTCATCGTGGTCGATCTGCGCCTACCGGCCGTCCCGAGGCTCTCGTAGCAGGCGCGGCAGCAGCGCAGCACCGGGCGGCGAAACGCTGCCGGCCAAAGCGTCGCCCGGGTTGTACAGCGAGCAGGACTTCAGCGACAGGCAGCCGCACCCGATGCACGAGTCGAACCGGTCGCGCAGCGCCTCGATGGCGGTGATCTTCTCGTTCAGCCGGACCCGCCAGTTCCTGCTGATCCGATGCCAGTCCCCCGTCGTCGGCGTGCGCTCGTCGGGCAATTGGCCGAGTTCGGCGCGCACCTCGTCGAGAGACAGCCCGACATTGCGTGCGGCCCGAACGAACGCCAAGCCGCCGGAGGACGTCCCGCCGGTAGCGGCGCTGCCCACCGCTGCTCGCGTTCCGCCCGGATGAGGCCTTCCCGCTCGTAGAACCGCAGGGCCGACGCGGCGAACCCGCTGCGTTCGGAGACGTAGGACATCGTCAGCAGTTCTTCCACTCTCCGAGCATCCCTTGACTTGAAGTTGACTGCAAGTTCAACAATGGGTCCATACATCGGACGAAGGGAACGATCATGCCGTTTGCTCTGATCACCGGCGCCTCCACCGGGTTTGGCTACGAACTCGCCGCTGCTCTGGCCGACGATGGCTGGGAGCTCGTCATCGACGCGCGGCGCTCCGACCTGCTGGACCGCGCGGTCGCGCGCATGGCCGGCCGCGGCACCGTCACCGCCATCCGCGGCGACATCGCAGACCCGGCCCACCGGGCGGCCCTGCAGGCGGCAGTTGCCGCCCGTGGTCCCCTCCACCTGCTGGTGCACAACGCCAGCACGCTGGGCCCGACTCCGTTGCCGCAGCTCACGAGTTTGCCGCCGGCGGGGTTCGGCCGGGTGCTGGAGGTCAACGTGCTCGCCCCCACCGCACTCACCGCCGCGGTGCTGCCCGCGCTGCAATCGGCCGGCGGAGTTGTCGTGGGGATCTCGTCCGACGCAGCAGTCGAGCACTACCCCGGGTGGGGCGCCTACGGTGCGGCCAAGGCCGCGCTCGACCACGTGCTGGGCACCCTGGCCGTCGAGCACCCCGAGCTGCACGTCTACGCAGTCGATCCCGGCGACATGCGGACCGAGATGCACCAGGCCGCCTTTCCCGGGGAGGACATCAGCGACCGGCCCGATCCGGCCACTGTCGTGCCGGCACTGCTCCGGCTGCTGGAGGAACTGCCGCC
Organism: uncultured Actinomycetota bacterium; assembly: GCA_963706185.1. GTDB lineage: Bacteria > Actinomycetota > Actinomycetes > Mycobacteriales > Nakamurellaceae > Nakamurella. Next base: position 100,404 of record CAVPLZ010000013.1, read on the forward strand.
GTCCGGCCGGTACCGGGCGGCGGAGTGGCAGCCGATTCGGCACCCCCGCCAGGCGCTGGCATGACCCAGCTCGCCGCGCGTCCGGCCACCCACTTCCGCTCCCCCGAGGACCTGACCGCGACCGAGCCGCCGGAGTACCGCGGGCTGGCGCGGGACGCGGTCCGGCTGCTCGTGGCGACACCGGAAGGGCTCACGCACACCCGGTTTTCCGATCTGGCGCAGTACCTGAACCCCGGGGACCTGCTGGTGGTGAACAACTCCGCCACCAGGGCCGCGGAGTTCGACGCCACCAGCGACGACAACGATCCGATCGTGGTCCATGTCGCGACCGGGCTGGGCGGCCGCACCTGGGTGGTCGAACTGCGTACGGCGCCCGATGCCGCCAAACCGATCCTGGACGCCGGCCCCGGCAACCGCTACCGCGGACCGGCCGGTATCCGGATCACTCTGCGCACTCCCTACCCGGAGGGCGACTCCTCGCCGACCGGGATCCGGGAATCGGTTGTGGCTCGGCGAGATCGACGGGCCCGCCGACCTGGCCACTGAACTGCCCATCGTCGGTCGGCCCATCGCGTACGGCTACCTCCGCGACCGGTTCCCGATCGCCGACTATCAGACCGTGTTCGCGACGCGCGACGGCAGCGCCGAGATGCCCAGCGCCGCAAGACCGTTCACTGGCAGGCTGGTTCGTCGGCTGGCCGCCGTCCAGGATCGGGATCGCGCCTATCACCCTGCACACGGGTGTTTCCTCGCAGGACGCCGGGGAAGCTCCGCAGCCGGAATGGCGGGAGGTGACGACCGCGACCGCCGACCTGGTCAACGACACCCGCAAGGCGGGCGGCCGGGTGGTCGCGGTTGGCACCACGGTTGCCAGGGCGTTGGAGTCGTCGGTCGGACCTGACGGCCTGGTGGCGCCGAGCGCCGGCTGGACCGGCCACGTCATCGGGCCCGACCACCCGGTCCGGGCGGTCGACGGCATGATCACCGGCTGGCACAATCCGGACGCATCGCACCTTCTGCTGGTCGAACAGGTCGCCGGCGCCGCAGCTCACCCAACGGGCCTACGACGCCGCGGTCGCCGGCCGATACCTGTGGCACGAGTTCGGCGACTCCGGGCTCCTGCTCAGGCGCTGACTGGCCGGGGACCGGTCATCGCCGGCGCGACCGGCGGCTGCGCCTGCCGCTGGCATGGCTCGATCAGCTGTGTGACGATCGTGGGGTCAGGGTCGTTTGCGACGAGACGATCAGGTCCCGACGTACTGGGCCAGGTGCGGCCGGTCAGTGTGGACCGCGCGGCGACCAGGTCGGCCGGGGTGCCCTCGAAGACGATCCGGCCGCCGTCGTGGCCGGCCCCCGGCCCCAGGTCGATGATCCAGTCGGCGTGCGCCATGACCGCTTGGTGATGCTCGATGACGATCACCGACTTACCCGAGTCGACGATCCGGTCGATCGAGGCCCAGCAGTTGCTGCACGTCGGCCAGGTGCAGCCCGCTGGTCGGCTCGTCCAGGATCAGCACCCCGCCCTTGTCCCCGAGGTGGGTGGCCAGCTTGAGTCGCTGGCGTTCACCGCCGGACAGGGTGGTCAACGGCTGACCCAGGCTGACATAACCGAGCCCTACGTCGGACAGTCGCTGCAGGATCGCGTGCGCCGCCGGTGTGCGCGCCTGCGCCCTAGCCGAAGAACGTCTCCGCCTCGCTCACCGGCATGGCCAGCACCTCGCTGATGTCCCGACCGCCGAATGTGTACTCGAGCACCGACGCGTCGAACCGCTTGCCCTCGCACACCTCGCAGGTCGTAGCGACGCCGGCCATCATGGCCAGGTCGGTGTAGACCACGCCGGCGCCGTTGCAGTTCGGGCAGGCGCCCTCGGAGTTGGCGCTGAACAGCGCGGGTTTGACGCCGTTGGCCTTGGCGAACGCCTTGCGGATCGGGTCGAGCAGCCCGGTGTAGGTGGCCGGGTTGCTGCGTCGTGATCCCTTGATCGCGGCCTGGTCGACGGTGACCACGCCGTCCCGTCCGGACACCGATCCCTGGATCAACGAACTCTTTCCCGGAGCCGGCAACACCGGTCAGCACCACCAGCACGCCCAACGGGATGTCGACGTCGACGTCCTGCAGGTTGTTGGTGTGCGCACCGCGGATCTCCAGCGCCCCCGAGGACTCGCTCACCGCCGTCTTGAGCGAGGCACGATCGTCCAGGTGCCGCCCGGTCAGCGTGTGCGCTGCCGCGCAACCCCTCGACCGTGCCCTCGAACACCACCTGTCCCCCGCCGCCGCCGGCACCGGGCCCCAGATCGACCACGTGCTCGGCGATCTCGATCACTTCGGGCTTGTGCTCGACCACCAGCACGGTGTTGCCCTTGTCCCGCAACTGCAGCAACAGTTCGTTCATCCGCTGGATGTCGTGCGGATGCAGGCCGACGGTGGGTTCGTCGAACACGTAGGTGATGTCGGTCAGCGACGACCCGAGGTGACGGATCATCTTGGTGCGCTGCGCCTCTCCCGCCGGAGAGCGTGCCGGCCGACCGGTCCAGGCTCAGATAGCCCAGACCGATCAGCACGAACGAGTCAAGGGTCTCGCCCAACGCGGTCAGCAACGGACCGACCGAGGCGTCGTCCAGGTCTCTGACCCATTCCGCCAGGTCGCTGATCTGCATCGCACAGGCGTCGGCGATGTTGATCCCCTTGATCTTCGACGACCTGGCTGCTTCGGACAGCCGCGTCCCGCCACACTCCGAGCAGGTGGTGAAGGTGATCGCCCGCTCCACGAACGCCCGGATGTGCGGCTGCATCGCATCGACATCCTTGGACAGCATGGACTTCTGGATCTTCGGGATGAGCCCTTCGTAGGTCAGGTTGATGCCCTCGACCTTGATCTTGGTCGGCTCCTTGTACAGCAGGTCGGCCAGCTCCTTCTTGGTGAACCTGCGGATCGGCTTGTCCGGGTCGAAGAACCCGGACTGGCGGTAGATCCGGCCGTACCAACCCTCCATGCTGTACCCGGGGATGGTCAGCGCCCCCTCGTTGAGCGACTTGCTGTCGTCGTAGAGGGCGGTGACGTCGAAGTCGTTGACGCGGCCCATGCCCTCGCAGCGGGGGCACATGCCGCCGGTGATGGAAAAGCTGCGGCGCTCCTTGACGGTGGTTCCGCCCCGCTGGAGCTTCACCGCGCCCGCGCCGCTGACCGACGCGACGTTGAACGAGAACGCCTGCGAGGAGCCGATGTACGGCTGGCCCAATCGGCTGAACAGGATCCGCAGCATCGCGTTGGCGTCGGTGGCCGTGCCCACCGTCGACCGCGGGTTGGCGCCCATCCGCTCCTGGTCGACGATGATCGCCGTGGTCAACCCTTCCAGCACGTCCACGTCGGGCCGGGCCAGCGTCGGCATGAAGCCCTGGACGAATGTGCTGTAGGTCTCGTTGATCAGCCGCTGCGACTCGGCCGCGACGGTACCGAACACCAGCGAACTCTTCCCCGATCCGGACACGCCGGTGAACACCGTGAGCCGGCGTTTGGGTATGTCGACGCTGACGTCCTTCAGGTTGTTCACCCGTGCACCGACCACCCGGATCAGGTCGTGACTGTCGGCACCGTGGGTGGTTGATGTCCGGCTCGTCTTCGTTGCCATGCCCAGCGCTCTCCATCGGTTGTCTGTGAATGTTGCCAAGCGGTCCGACCATCATGAACTACCGACGAGCTCGACCCGACGATCGTCCGGGCCGGTCGCTGTGGCGGTCGGGCCGTCGGTCAGAAGCCGGGCCGGCTGGGGAAGGCGCTGCCGGACAGCAGTATCACCACCAGACCGACACCGACGATGGCGGCGGCGGTGGCATACCGCGGCGACGTAGCCGGGGCCGGCCACCACCACGGCGCCCAGCGCTGCGCCGGTTCCGATGCCGAAGTTCGCCGTCGCGTTGACGAACGCGCCGGCCACATCGGCTGTCCCCCCCGACGCACGCAATGCCGCCACCTGGAACGTGGACGGGATCGCGCCGAAGGCGGCCAACCAGACGCCGGCGGCGACCACGACGCCGGCAGCGGACGGGATGGCCACCGCCACTGCCACCATTCCGCCGATGATGACCGCTGTCACGGTGATGGCCAGGGTGCGGGGGGAACGGTCCAGGAACCGGGCCGCGGCCCACAGCCCGATCAGCCCCAGCGCGCCGAACAGCAGCAGGACAGGGCCGACCGCGCCGGCGCTCACCCCGCTGGCCAGCAGGATCACCGAGATGTACGTGTAGGCGGTGTACTGACCACCGAACAGCAACCCGTTGGCGGTGACCACGATGCCGAGACGGGACCGGCCGCGCCGGGTGTCGTCCCGATCTCGGCGCGGAGGAATCTCCGCCGCCACCGCGGGCAACAGGACAGCGACCAGGACCACGATCGCGGCGCACCCGACGGCGAGCACGGCGAATGACCATCGCCAGCCGACCGCGGTGCCGAGCGAGGTGGACAGCGGCACACCCAGCACGAACCCGAGGGTTGCGCCCGCGGTGACCAGGCTCAGCGCCCGGCCGGCGAACCGGGCAGCGACCAGCCGCGAGGCGTAGGCGATCGAGATCGAGAAGAAGATGGCGTGGGCCAGCCCGCCGACGAATCCGGCCGGCGGCCAGTACCGCGAATGATCGGCGCAGTCGCCACCAGCACGTTGCTCACGGCATAGGCGACCAGCGCGCCCATCAGCAAGGGCTTGCGCGGCAACCGGCGGGTGGCGATCGTCAGCGGTACGGCCGCGACCGCCACGACGTAGGCGTAGACCGTGACCAGTAACCCGGCTGTCGACTCGGAGACCCCGACGCCACCGGCCAGCTGCGGTAGCAGACCCACCGGAAGTATTTCGGTGGTGATCGCGATGAAATTCGCCGATCCGAGCACGGCGATGCCGCCGGCGGCCCGGCCGATGGTGCGGTGGTCCGGCGGCTGGTCCGTCATGGGAGTAGTGCGAAGGGTGCTGGTCGAGGCGTCGAGATCCTGGACAAACTCAGCCCGTCAACGCCTCTCGGACCGACGCCGGCAGCATCTCGTCGGGCCAGTTCTGGAAGGTGACGGGTCGCAGCCAGCGGTTGGCCGAGTCGGCACCGATCGAGGAGAACCCGGGGGCGGTGGTCGCCGGATAGGGCCCCCCGTGCTGCATCGCCCGGCTCACCGAGACACCGGTGGGCCAGCCGTTCCAGATCACCCGCCCGGCCGAGAGGACCAGCTGGTCGGACAGTGCTGCAGCGACCGGATCGCCCGGCTCGGCGTGCACGGTCGCGGTCAGGCTCGGCCCGATCCGGCTCAACAGGTCGGACAGATCGGCAGGGTCGTCGTACTCGACCACGACCGCGGCCGGGCCGAAGCACTCCTCCAGTTCGATGTCCGACCCGGTCAGTACCGCAGCGGGCAGGCTCACGACGGTGGGTTTGGTCGTGTCGGCACCGGCCAGCACGGTGGCCCCGGGGATCTCGGCCAGTCGCCGGGTGCCGGCGCGGAAGGCGTCGGCTATCCGCGCGGTCAGCAGTTCGGCCGGCGGCGCCGACTGCACGGCGTCCGCGGTCGCCGCCGCGATCCCGGAACCGGCCGGCGCGAACAGCACCCCCGGCTTGGTGCACAACTGACCGCCACGGCCGGTGATACTGGCGGCGAATCCGGCGGCGATGTCGGCGGCCCGCGCCGCGGCCGCGGCCGGGGTGACCACCACCGGGTTGAGCGAGCCGAGTTCGCCGTAGAACGGGATGGGTTCCGGCCGGCTGCTGGCGATGTCGAAAAGGGCCCGGCCACCGCGGACGCTGCCGGTGAACCCGCAGGCCTTGATCCGCGGATCACGCAGGGCAGCGGTGCCGGCGTCGACCCCGCACGATGTGCGCGAAGGTGCCGTCCGGCGCTCCGGCCTGCGCCAACGCCGCCGCCACCACCTCGGCCGTGCGCACCGACAGCCGGACGTGGCCCGGGTTGGCCTTGACCACCACCGGACAGCCCGCCGCGAGTGCGGAGGCGGTGTCGTTGCCGGCCACGCTGAACGCGAACGGGAAGTTGCTGGCGGTGAACACCAGCACCGGGCCGACCGGCTGCAGCGCGCGGACCAGCCGCGGACGGGGCGCCACCGGATATTCCGGGTCGGCCTCGTCGACCACCACGTCCAGGAGCCCCGGCGACTCGGCCCGCTCGGCCAAGTGCTCGAGCTGGAAAACCGTGCGGTTGATCTCGCCGTCCAACGCCGCGGCCGGGAGATGTGTTTCGGCCACGGCGATGTCGAGCAGGGCCGTCCGGTCGGCGTCGACCGCGGCGGCGATGGCCCGCAGCCAGGTCGCCCGGGTGGCGCCGGACGTCGACCGCAAGTCGGTCGCCGCGGTCGCGGCGGCGCCGAGCACCTGGTCCAGCGTCGCGGCGTCGGTGTCGGTCACGGATTCCGGCGTCGCGGGTCATGCCGACGCCTCCGCCAGCCGGGCGGGGAATCCGCCGGTGGCGATCGGCGACCACCGCGTCGGGGTGATCCGGATCAGGCACTTTCCCTGATCGATCATCGCCTGCCGGTATTCGTCCCAGTCGGGGTGCTCCCCCGAGATGCAGCGGAAATAGTCCACCAGGGCGTCCACCGCCTCCGGCAGTTCGATCAATTCAGCCGTGCCGTCGACCTGCGCCCAGGCGCCACCGAACTCGTCGGACAGCACGACCACCGACGCGGTGCCGGACCGTTTGACGTTGCGCGACTTCGCCCGTTCCGGGTAGCTGGAGATGACGATCCGCCCTGCGGCGTCCACGCCGCCGGTGACCGGGGATGCCTGCACTCCCCCGTCGGCACGAGTGGTGAGCAGGATCATGTGGTGGCGGGGGCGGGCGAACTCGAGCAGCGCGTCCAGGTCGACCGCGGTGGTCGTGGCAATGGTCCTCGGCATGTCCCCAGTATGGTCACCCGACGGGCTCGCTCGATCGCCCACCGCCGCCGGTGCCCACGAACGCCCAGCGACCGCGGACGGCGGCGATCAGTAGGACGGCCATCACGATGCCGTCCACGGCTGCCAGCGGCGCATCGGCGAGTAGGCCCGTCGGGTGGTCGGCGGCCAGCGCCAGAGCGACGACCAGCACGGACCACAGGATCTGCACGACGGCCAACCCCACCGCGCCGGCCCAGCCGTACCGGGAGCCGCGGAACAGACCCACGCAGATCACCCCACCGGCCACGAGCACACAGACTCGCAGCACGATCGAGGTGGTGTCGCCGCCCGGTGTGCTGCCCGTCGGCCCGTCCCCGGGGAACAACCGGACCACCAGCGCGCCGATCACCGCCAGGGCGTAGGCCATCCCGAGCAGCAGGTGCCACTCCCGGGCGGATGTCCTGGTCTGCGGAACCGCGTGGGGGCCGGCCAGCTTGGCCGCGAACAGACAGGACAGCAGCACGGAGATGCCGTGCTCGATGTCGGCCATCAGGCCCACATACAGCAGGGAGAACACCACGTAGCCGATGGCGGCCAGCCGGATCCGCAGACCCCACGGCGCGGCCACCGTGACGCTGGCCACGCAGATCGCGGCCATCATGCCGGCGGAGAAGCCGACGTCGGTCATCGCCGCGATCCGGGCCGCCCACGGCCAGCCAATGTCCCGGAATGCCAGCAGGAACAGCGCGCAGCCGAGCACCCCGGCCAGGTGGCCGGCGATGGTCACCAGCACCGTCCGCCCGGTGCCCATCCGGTACTCGGCGAACCCGACGAGCACGGCGAAACCACCGGCGACGAACACGTAATAGATCGGGAGCAGGGCGAAGAAGGCCCCCAACACGACCGTTTCCCAGCGGCCGGCCTCGAAGGCCGGCAGGCCGAACGCCACCCGCGGGTAGAGCGGCAACTGCTCGATCGGGGTCCACAGGGTGGTGCAGACGATCGACAGGACGAGCATCACGGCGACGACCGCGAGGGTGAACGGCACGCGCCGGAGCACGCCGCCGACGGTGAGGGTGCGCATGGACCCGCTCCTCACGTCTGCGACCCTCCTCTCGCTCACCCGCGCATCGTCGCACGCAGCGGGCCCCTGACGGTGTCCGGTGGCCCCGGACGTGGCAGGCTGGCCCGGTCCCCACCCCTTCGGGTCCCGGCAGGAGCCACCAGGTGCGCGACATCGCGGTGTTCAGCGGCAGTGCCCACCGCAGTCTGGCCGCTGAGGTGTGCGCCGAGTTGGGTACCGCCTGCGGCCGGTGCGGACCACCCGGTTCGCCAACGACTGCCTCGAGGTGCAGCTGCAGGCCAACTGCCGCGAGCGGGACGTCTTCCTCATCCAGCCGCTGGTGCAACCGGTGCAGGAGCACCTGGTCGAGCTGCTGCTGATGATCGACGCCGCCCGCGGCGCCTCGGCCGCCCGGATCACCGTGGTGATGCCGCACTACGCCTACGCACGCTCGGACAAGAAGGACGCGCCGCGCATCTCCATCGGCGGTCGGCTGATGGCCGACCTGATGGTCGACGGCCGGCGCCGACCGGGTGCTGGCGATGACCCTGCACTCGCCGCAGGTGCACGGCTTCTTCTCGGTGCCGGTCGACCACCTGCACGCGCTGCGCGAACTCGCCGCCCACTTCGCGCACGTACGACCTGTGCAACACCATCGTCGTCTCCCCCGACCTCGGCAACGCCAAGGAGGCGGCGTCGTTCGCCCGGATGCTCGGGCGTGCCGGTCGCGGCCGGGGCCAAGCAGCGCTTCGCCGACGACACGGTGGCGATCACCTCGGTCATCGGCGACGTGGCCGGCCGGGACGTCATCGTGCTGGACGACGAGATCGCCAAGGGCAGCACGGTGATCGAGCTGGTCCGGCTGCTCCGCGAGCAAGGGCGTCGGCTCGGTCCGGGTGGCCTGCACCCACGGGCTGTTCGCCGACGGTGCCCTCGAACGCATCGCCGAGCTCGCCGGAGGTGGTCGAGATCGTCTGCACCAACACCGTTCCGATGCCGGCCGCAGCCGAGCACGAGATGCTGACCGTGCTGTCGATCGCGCCGGCGCTGGCCGAGGCGATGCGCCGGATCCACGACGGCGAGTCGGTGAGCGCGCTGTTCGATTCGCCCAAGCCGGTGCAGGGCCAGGGCCTGTTCTGAGCCGGTTCACCGGCGGGCCGCTGCACTTGTGCACCGCCCCCGAACGGGTCAGGGTGGGACGATGAGTCCACGACCGGCCTCATCGGCTCCCGCGCCGGTGGCCACCGATCCCGCCAAGATCCGCAACGTCGTCCTCGTCGGTCGGTCCGGTTCGGGCAAGTCGACCCTGTTCGACCACCTGATCGCCGACACCACCACCGAGTACCGCCCGCGTCCGGCGCCCGTCGACCGGTCCGTCCAGATGTCCCTGGCCGCTCTGACCGTCGCGGACCTGGTGGTCAACCTGATCGACACCCCCGGCTACGCCGACTTCGTCGGCGAGCTGCGGGCCGGTCTGCGGGCCGCGGATGCCGCCGTCTTCGTCGTCTCCGCCGCCGACGGCCTCGACGCTGCCACCGCGATGCTCTGGCACGAGTGTGCCGCGGTCAACATGCCCAGGGCCGTCGTGGTCACCAGGCTGGACGCGCAACGGGCCGACGTCGACGGAACCATCTCCTCCTGCCACGAGCAGCTCGGGGACAGGCGTGCTGCCGCTCTACACACCGGTGCACGCGGCCGACGGAACGGTAACCGGAACGGTCGGCATCCTGTCCCGCCAGCTGTACGACTATCACTCCGGGGCCCGGACGGTCAGCGACATCGACGACGCCACCGCGGCCGAGATCGAGGGCCCGCGAAGCGAACTGCTGGAAGCGATCATCACCGAATCCGAGGACGACTCGCTGCTCGACCGCTACCTGGGCGGCGAGGAGATCGACCTGGACGTGGTGATCGCCGACCTGCTCACCGCCGTCGCCAAGGGCACCTTGTACCCGTTGGTGCCGGTGTCCGTGGACACCAAGGTGGGCATCAAGGAACTCTGGGAGCTGATCGCCAGGGCCTTTCCGCCACCCACCCTGCACCCACTCCCGAACATCACCACGGTGCACGGCGTCGCCCTCGAACCGATGCGCTGCGATGCCTCGGAACCGCTCGTCGCCGAGGTGGTCAGGACCGCATCGGACGCCTATGTCGGCCGGCTCTCGGTCGTCCGGGTGTTCCGCGGCACGCTCACCCCGGACACCCCGGTACACATCTCCGGTCACTGGTCGGCGTTTGCCGGGCGGGAGATCGTCGGTCATCCCGACCACGACGACGACGAGCGGATCGGTGCGCTGTCCTCGCCGCTCGGCGATACCCTCCGCCCCCGCGGTCCGGCGGTGGCCGGGGACCTCTGTGTGGTGGCCAAATTGGGCCAGGCCGAGACGTCGGACACCTTGAGCGCCAAGGACACTCCGGTGCTGATCGAACCCTGGCAGCTGCCCGAACCACTGCTGCCGGTGGCCGTACAGCCGCACAGCAAGTCCGACGAGGACAAGCTGGCCGGCGCGCTCGCCCGGCTGACGGCCGAGGACCCGACCCTGCGGCTGGAGCACAACGCCGAGACCCACCAGGTGGTGCTCTGGACGATGGGTCAGGCGCACGTCGACATGGTCATGGCCCGGCTGGCCGACCGGTTCGGGGTCTCGGTGGACACCCAGGACGTCCGGGTGCCCCTGCGGGAGACCTTCGTCGCCAACGCGCAGGGTCATGGCCGCCATGTCAAACAGTCCGGCGGTCACGGGCAGTACGCGGTCTGCGACATCACCGTCGAACCTCTGCCACGGGGGTCCGGGTTCGAGTTCGTCGACAAGGTGGTCGGTGGTGCGGTTCCGCGCCAGTTCATCCCGAGTGTGGAGAAGGGCGTCCGGGCGCAGCTGGATCTCGGTTGCCTGGCCGGATTCCCGATGGTCGACATCCGGGTGACCCTGTATCGACGGCAAGGCCCATTCGGTGGACTCCAGTGACATGGCGTTCCAGATGGCCGGGGCCCTGGCCCTCAAGGCCGCGGCCAGCGCACAGACCGTCAGTCTGCTCGAACCGGTCGACCGGGTGCGGGTGGAGGTGGCCGACGAGTACCTGGGCGCCGTCCTGGGTGACCTGCAGACCCGGCGGGTCCGGGTGAACGGGACCGAGTCGGCGGGCGATGGCCGCACCGCCATCCTGGCCGAGGTCCCGCAGAGTGAGATGATCCGGTACGCCGTCGATCTGCGGTCGGTCTCGCACGGCACCGGGACGTTCGGCCGGGAAGCGGGCGGCTACGAGGCGGTACCGGCGCACCTGGTCAAGGGCTATCTGAGCGGCTGACGCCCGAGCCCGGTGGCCGACGGCGGCCGATTCCGGGTTCGCTACCGTGGGCCGGTGGATCCCATCGAGGCCCTGTACCGGGTGGCGTACCTGCAGGACCGCGGGCTGTTGCCGACACAGAAGACCGCCGCGTTCCTGCGCGCCGCCGAGGTGCTCGCCGAACTGCCGGACGGCGAACTCGATCACCGGATCACGACCAACACCCTGACCGGGCTGCCCGGGATCGGGCCCGAGCACGGCCGAGGTCATCCGGCAGGCGGCCGCGGGCAAGGTACCCAGCCGGATCACCCGGCTCGAGGAGGAGACCCGGATCCCGGTCGGGGTCGGAGCGGAACTCCGCGCGCAGGTCAAGGGTGACTGCCATACCCACTCGCTGTGGAGCGACGGCGGGGCCTCCATCGAGCGGATGGCCCGGGCCGCCATCGCGCTGGGCCACGGTACCTGGTGATGACCGACCACTCGCAGCGGCTGACCGTGGCCAACGGCCTGAACCGGCAGCGACGATTCGCCCAGCTGGCCGAGATCGCCGAGCTGAACGCCGATCTCGGCCCGTTCCGGATCCTGACCGGGATCGAGGTCGACATCCTCGACGACGGCAGCGCTCGACTGCGACGACGACGTCTTGGAGCGGCTCGACGTGGTGGTCGCCTCGGTGCACTCCAAGCTGACCATGGACGCACCGTCGATGACCAGGCGGATGCTGGCGGCCGTGCGCAACCCGCACGTGAACATCCTCGGGCACTGCACCGGCCGCAAGGTCTCCGGCGAACCGCCGACCCAGAAGGTGATTCGGCCGCAGTCCAAGTTCGACGCCCGCGCGGTGTTCGCCGCCTGCGCCGAGACCGGCACCGCGGTCGAGATCAACTGCCGCCCCGAGCGGCAGGACCCCCCGGCGATCTGATCGACCTGGCCCTGACCGAGGGCTGCTGGTTCGCCCTGGACACCGACGCGCACTCCCCCGGGCACCTGGAGTTCGTCAACCTCGGCTGCGACCGGGCGACCCACGCCGGCATTCCCGCCGAGCTGATCGTCACCACCAAGGACACCGACGACCTGCTGGATTGGGCGGCCGCAGGCTGATCCGGGACCCTCCGCTGCGTTGGTCGCCTCGCCACTTCCCGGGTTCGGCGGGCTGGGTCCAGGTCGGGGTAGGGAAATCCCCACTGCCCGGCAGGCCCGGACGGGCGAGGATGGAGCGGTGACCCAGCCCGTCGCAGCCCTACCCGGTCGGCCCGGGGGCGTACCCCGTCGGCCCGGGGCCGTACCCGGTCGGCCCGGCCGCGCCCTACGGCCCGGACCAGCCGGTCGCCGTCACGACCCCGGCGCCGGCCGGCCGCTGGGCGATGTTCGGCTACTCGGCGCTGCAGGTGCTGCTCACCGTGTACGGCTGGCTGATCTTCGGGCTGCTGATCGCGGCGTTCGCCTTGGTCATCGTGTGGATCGGGCTCCCGGTGCTGCTGGTGGTCCTGGCCATGCTGCGCAGCTACGCCGACCTGCACCGACGGCTGGACAGCCGGATCCTGGGCGCGCCGATCCCGGCGCCGTACCGCCGCGCGGTCGACACCGGTGGTGTCTTCGTCCGCCTGCGCATGCGGCTGACCGACCCGGCGACCTGGCGCGACATGGTCTGGTTGCTCGAGGTCCAGTCGCTGGGCTTCGCGCTGCACGTCGCCGCGTTCGTCGCGTTCCCGATCCTGCCGATCGGCTACTGGGGCTCCCCGCTGCTGATGCGGATGCAGGCGTCCATCACCAGGGTGCTGATCGGACCCACCGGCGAGAAGGAACTGCACCAGCGCATCGGGCAACTGGAGACCTCCCGCGCCGCCAGCGTCGACCACTCGGCCGCCGAGCTGCGGCGTATCGAACGCGACCTGCACGACGGCGCGCAGGCCCGGCTGGTGGCGCTGGGGATGAACCTCGGGCTCGCGCGAGGAACTCATCACTCGCGATCCCGACGCCGCGGCGCAGCTGATCGCCGAGGCCAGAGCGTCGTCGTCCACGGCGCTGTCGGAACTGCGCAGCCTGGTTCGCGGCATCCACCCGCCGGTGCTCGCCGATCGCGGGCTGACCGGTGGCATCGAGGCGCTCGCGCTCACCCACTCCGGCCCGGTCGACGTCGACGTGCAGCTCCCCGGCCGGCCGCCGGCTCCGGTCGAGTCCGCGGTGTACTTCGCCGTTGCGGAGGCCGTCACGAACACCGCCAAGCATGCTGCCGGCGCGTCACTGTGGATCTGGGGTCGCTACGACGCCGACGCCGACGGGCAGGGGCACCTGCGCATCACGGTTGCCGACGACGGTGTCGGCGGTGCCACGATGCCGCCCGACGGTGGACTGGCCGGGCTGGCCCAGCGCTTGGAGACCTTCGACGGCCGACTGACCCTCGCCTCGCCCCGCGGGGCCGGCACGGTGATCACCATCGACGTGCCGTGCACCCTGCAGCCGGAGCCCGCTCGCGCGGGCCGCCACCCAGTGAGCCGCCCGGAAAACCGGCGCGACCGGACGATAGGGTCCGCCCATGCGGGTAGTGCTGGCCGAGGACCTTGCGCTGCTCCGTGACGGCCTGATCCGCCTGCTGACCGCGCATGACTTCGAGGTGGTCGAGGCCGTGGACAACGGCCCGTCCCTGGTCCGGGCGCTGGTCACGCACCGCCCCGACGTGGCCGTCGTCGACGTCCGGCTCCCGCCGTCGTTCACCGACGAGGGCCTGCGGGCCGCGCTGGAGGCGCGCCGCCAGGTGCCGGGGCTGCCCGTGCTGGTGTTGTCGCAGTACGTCGAGCAGCTCTACGCCCGCGAGTTGCTGGCCCAGGGCTCGGGCGGGGTGGGATACCTGCTCAAGGACCGGGTGTCGGACATCGGCCAGTTCATCGAGGCCATCCGCCGGGTGGCCGGCGGCGGCACCGCCATGGACCCCGAGGTGATCGGTCAGCTGCTGTCCCGGCACCGGGACTCCTCGCCGATCGCCACCCTGACTCCGCGGGAACGGGAAGTGTTGGGGCACATGGCCGAGGGCCGCTCCAACGCGGCCATCGCCGGGGCCATGTTCATCACCGAGAAGGCCGTCGGCAAGCACACCAACTCGATCTTCATCAAGCTCGGCCTGGAACAGTCGGAGGACGACAATCGCCGTGTGCTGGCCGTTCTCGCCTACCTGGACGCCGCGCCCGGCAGCTGATTCCGGCGAGGACAGTGGAGCCGCGCGATCAGCGGATCTGTTCGGCGTCCCTGGTCGCGGCCAGCAGCTGATCGAGCAGACCGCCCAGTTCGCCGACGTCGACCCGCTCGTCCACCGCGGTCGCCACGTCCTCGGCGGCACACCGCACCTGGAACAGCCGATCGGCGAGGTCCCGGAACTCCTCGGCCGAGAGGACCACGGCATCGGCCGGCAGTTGACCGCGGTTCAGCGCGTGCCGGTTCTCGTAGGCGCGCTGCCGGCAGGACTGCGCGCAGTAACGGCGGCGGCGCCCGACCCCGTCCTGGTCCGGCAGCCGACGCCCGCACCAGGTGCACCGGGAGTCGGCGGCCGTCCTGGCGGCGCGCGCGGCCCGGCCCACCGGGGCGAACGCATCCATCACCGGGCCGGCCATGTCGGGGACGCTAGCGGCAGCCTCGCGTGCGGCTGCGCAGGCGCGCCCATGGGGGTGGATCGCGAGGCGTGCCAGACTCAGAGACATGGCGGCGACGACGTGACCGGCTACCTGGACGGACCTGGTCCTCGGGCGTTCGCGCACCGTGGGTGGCACACCGGCGATCTCGCCGGCCTGGAGAACTCGATGGCCGCGTTCGCCCGGGCGGTCGACGAGGGCTACCGGTACCTGGAGACCGACGTCCACGTGACGTCGGACGGTCGGTTGGTCGCCTTCCACGACTATCGACTGGACCGGGTGACCGACGGCGTCGGATTGATCGGCGCCCAGACGCTGGGATCAGGTGCGCACCGCCCGCATCGGCGGTCGGGAGCCCATCCCGCTGATGGCCGACGTCCTGGAGGCGTTCCCGGACGCACGAATCAACATCGACCCGAAGTCGGACGCCGCCGTCGGCCCGCTGCTCGACCTGTTGCGCGAGACGAACGCGACGGATCGGGTGTGCGTCGGTGCGTTCTCCGACCGCCGCCTCGCGGGCATCCGGCGAGCCGCCGGTCCGGCGCTGGCCACCTCGCTCGGGCCCCGGCAGGTGTTCCGAACGGTCTCGGCGACGCACTGGCGTCGGGTCCGGCCCTTCCCGCGCTGGCACACCGACCCGGCCGCGCGTGGCGCCACACCGAGGCGGCCCGGGCACGCTGCGCCCGGCGTGGTCGCGGCTCAGGTGCCGGTGCGATTCGGGCGGGTGCGGGTGATCACGCCGGGGTTCATCGCCGTGGCGCACGGCAGCGGGCTCGAGGTGCACGCCTGGACCATCGACGACCCGGCCGAGATGTCCCGGCTGCTCGACCTCGGCGTGGACGGGATCATGACCGACCGGCCCGATCTGCTGCGGGACGTGCTGCAGCGGCGGGGCGCCTGGTCCTGAGCGTCGACCTTCCCACGGGGAGCCGAACGCTAGGGTGCTTCACGTGGTGGACATTCCGGAGCAGCCGGCGTCGGTGCCGGCCGCGGGCTCACGGCGCGCATTGGGCGTCACCGGAACGTCTGCAAGTACTTCTACGGCCCGATGGACTGCGGGAAGTCCACCTGGCCCTGCAACTGGACCACAACCACTCCCGGCAGGGCCGCCGACGGTCTGCTGCTGACCCGGTTCGACCGGTCCAGCAAGCCGCAGATCAGCTCACGCATCGGCATCTCGCAAGGTCGGCGGTCGAGGTCGACGACGACACCGACCTGGCCGACCTGGTCCGCGCAACTCCTGGGCCGCCGGTCGTCCGGGTCGACTACCTGATCGTCGACGAGGCCCAGTTCTTCACCGAGCGGCAGGTCGAGCAGATGGCCCAACTCGCCGACGACGCGCAGGTCGACGTCTACGCATTCGGCATCGCCACCGACTTCCGCGGACGGATGTTCCCGGGCTCGGCCAACGACTGTTCGAACTCGCCGACGAGGCCGTGCCACTGCAGGTCGAGGTGCTCTGCTGGTGCGGCCGACCGGGCCGGTTCAACGCCCGGGTGGTCGACGGTGAGGTTGCCACCGAGGGTGCGCAGGTCGTGGTGGCGGACGTCGAGCCAGCCCACGATTTCGACGTCCGGTACCAAGTGCTTTGTCGACGTCACCATCGCACTGGAGATCTGGGCCCAGACTCGGGGTCACAACCTCTTCCGATACCCACCTGACGGACGGTGCGACACATAGAACGACCCTGCGGCGCCCGGCGTCCCGCCGCCGCCCGGCTTCTTGGACGAATCGAATATCCACTCCCCGAGAAGAATCACCGATCGGAGGGTCTGGTCCGAAGCGAAGTCCCGCAGGATCGCGGTCGAGTCGCCGGGGTCAGCCACTCGCGAGTCAGCTGATTCGGGAGCCAGACGTTCAGACTCCTACGATTGCTTGGTTCACCATCCCGAGCGCCGCTTCGCACGAACCGCACCGCATGACCCGGGTCAGGTGATGACTTGGATTTCCGGGGGTTTGGCGCAGTAGATGGTCGCCGACGTCCGATCTCACGCACCCGGCGCACAGTCCGGCACCACAGTTGGTGCACGCCGCGACCGCTTGGCGGTCTATTCCGCGGGCCGAACAGTCATAGCACTGCATCGTCTTCTCCTCGCTCGATACCTGTTTGCTTTCTCCGAACCGGGCCTCGTGACTCGACCACCCGCGCCTTCCGGCAGCAACTCACCCGTTCGCAACAGATTTCAATCGAACGCGGGGACCACGGCGGCGAACGGGGAACGGCACTGCCATGCACTCTGACCCAGCGGCAGCGGTGCCCTGCAGGATGCGGCCGACCGTCCGCGACACCGGCCGAGTCCGGCCCATTGCACTGGCCATCTGCCCTCCCGGTGCCTGGACGTCGGGGACTGAGTGCGTCCCTCTCAACAGGTGTACTCCTAATACTTGCGGGTGCGCAAGAGTTGCGACTGGACTGATGGCCGCAATTCTTGCAGCCATGCAACTGATCGGGCAACATTCGTATCCATGGCTCGCCAAGTCAGTGCCGACCAGTCCATGGATGCCGATGTCGAGGTCGTGCTCGCCGCCTCTCGAATGATGGTGGGCGTTGCCGCCCAAGCGCTCGCGCCGACCGCGGAGGTGCTGAGCCTGCCGCAATTGCGGGCGCTGATGATTCTGGCAACCCGCGGACCGATGACGTTGACGACGCTCGCCGGCGACATGGGGGTCCATCCGTCGAACGCGACCCGGGCGTGCGACCGGCTGGTTGCCGCCGGACTGCTCGATCGTCGGGACAACCCGGCTGACCGACGGCACCTGCGCCTGGAACTCACCGCGGCCGGACGCACTCTGATCGACGACGTGGTGGCGCGCCGACGCCGCGCGATAGCGACAATCCTGGAGCGCATGACAACGGCTGATCGACAAGAGCTCAGCCGCACTCTTGGCCACTTCGCCGCGGCCGGGGGTGAGCCACCGCCCGGAGACCTGGGGACGCTCGGCTGGATCAGCTGAGTCCGACCCTGGCGGGCTCATTCGGCCGTTCTTTCAGTGTTTCTGCGGGTCAGGTCAATGTTGTAGCAGGGCGTCAAGGTAGGCGGTTCGCACAGTAGCGGCGTCTGGCAGTCGAGCAGCTAGTTGCTCGACCCGTTCGACCCCTTAAGGGCTGTCCCGATGCGCCGCTGCTCGGCGGCGAAGGCGGACGAAAGAAGAATCCGGCTCGCTGAGTCTTGCCCGCTGGATCGTCCTTCCACCGAGGAACCCCTTGTTCCATGGGGCAGCGAGTGTGATCGCGAGGTACTCGGGATCGAGCGCCGCGGCGTCCCGGATTTTCACCCGTTGGACGCCCGTCCCCGGGAGGACGCTGTCGCGCGTCCACGAGGCACGGGCGTAGGCGATGACGTCACGGATCGGGTAGCGAGCGGCTCGTTGACCGGTGAAAGGTGACAGCATGGTGAGTGGGCGGTAGATCAGCTCATCCGTCGGCGAGACCATTGTGATCTCAACCCGATCGGCCGCCAACCGGTGCAACCGTAGCAGCCGTTCGAGGGCGGCGAACCCTGCACCGCAGGTGACCACCGGCACGCCTGTAACCCGCTTCTGCCTGGTGGAGCTGGAGGGGGCTGGCCCCCGTAGATATTTCGGACTATACTCCTTTTAATAGCCTCGGGACCCCTGGCGCAACCGAGGTCGGCAGATTCCCCCCGCGATCAGGCAGGAGACCGACGATGCAACAGACCCACTCCGACCGGGCTGTTACCGGATCGAAGGTCCCGGGACCGCGGGAGCCCTCGGTATCGCAGACTGCCCGGCTCTTCCGTGCGCCGGCAGCACGTCTGGACGGCTTTGGACAAGGCGCGGGCCCAGTACGCCCCCCGCATCCTGGCGGCCGCAGAAGAAGCCGTGTTCACGCACTATCGGCCGGTCGCTCGCGCCATCGCCACTGACCTGGCACCGGCGTACGGGCTGCGAGACGAGCAGGCCGAACAACTGGCCGATCGGGGCCTGGCCAAAGCGATTCGTGATTGCCGGGCCTGGGCCATCCACGGATTCGAACTGTATGTCCACGCCGCCGTTGAATCCGAACTCCGCAATACCGTCTCAGGTGCCCACCACGGTCTGCAGGGCGGGTCTCGACGTATCCCTGTTTCTAAGGAGCGTCTTCATCTAAACTCGGGAACGTCAAGGACGAAGTCAACCACGGAGAAGGTGCTCCAGTGACCTACGTCATTGCTGAGCCATGCATCGACATACTCGATCGTGCGTGCGTCGAGGAATGTCCGGTTGACTGCATCTACGAAGGGTCCCGGATGCTCTACATCCATCCGGACGAATGTGTCGACTGCGGTGCGTGTGAGCCGGTATGCCCGGTCGAGGCGATCTTCTACGAAGATGATGTCCCGGACAATTGGACAGCCTTCACGGATGACAACGCCCGCTTTTTCACCGAGCGCCTACCCGGCAGAGACCAACCGGTCGCATCGCCCGGCGGGGCTTCCAAGATCGGCCCCGTCGGTGTGGACACCGATCTGGTGGCGGGCTACCAACCCCTGAGCACATGACCGACCAGCCGAACGCGTCCGAGCAGGAGCCGGCCGACCCTGCCGCCTCCAAGCCACGCCGCCGCCTGCTCAAACTGCTGCGCCGGAGCGATACGCCGATGGATGTCTACGAGCTCGCCGACGCGACCGGACTGCACACCACGACTGTTCGGTTCCACCTGGACGTGCTGGTCCGAGCCGGCCGGATCGCTGTGCACAACGCTCCGCGGCCCACGCCGGGCAGGCCCCGGTCGGTCTACACGATCCGCACGGAGGAAGCACCCCCCGACGGCTATCGGCCACTGGCTGCGCTGCTCGCGGCTCATCTGGGGCCCACCCCACGCACCCGTCGTCGTCGCGGCGAAAAGGCGGGCCGAGACTGGGCCACCAGCCTCGTCGACCCTCCTGATCACGCCGTCGACGCGGACGAATCGGCGCGCCGGGTCGAAGCCCTTTTCGCCGACATGAACTTTGATCCCGAACTCGTCGACTCCGCCCCAGGAACGGAACGGCAGATCCGGCTGCGCGCCTGCCCCTACCGCGACGTCGCCCGGGATCACCCCGACGTCGTTTGCGCCATCCACCTCGGGCTCCTCAAGGGCGCCATGAGCCAGCTCGGCGACCCACCCATGGCGGTGCGGCTGGTTCCCTTCGTCAAGCCACACCTCTGCGTGGCCTATCTGACCCCCGAGCCACCGGCCGGCTCGGTATCGACACCCCCGGCGACCTGAAGGAGCGGGTAGCCGGCAGGTCCTCGGTGTGCCACCGGTCTTGTCTGCTCGGACTGGTGCCGACCCCGGCATAATCTTCCTCGCCCGTCCGGGGCGTCACCAACGAGAGGACCCCCATGCTCAAATCATCGCTGACCGCGCTGGCCCGTCGCCATCTGGAGACGGCCCAGTGAACGAGCAGCGGCCGTAGCGCCTCGACGGTCTACGGCGGCCACGAGCATGTCCTGCGGCAGACTGTGATCGCGCTCGCGGTAGGCCGCGCACTGAGCGAGCATGACAACCCCGGCGAGGCCACTATCCAGGTACTTCACGGCCGGGTCCGCCTACGCGCCGGAGGCGAGGCATGGGATGGCGCAATAGGCGATTTCCTCATCGTGCCTGACTCCCGACATGACCTCGAGGCACTCGAGAACGCAGTCATTCTGCTGACTGTCGCGAAGCTTCGCTGACCCGGCGAGGCCGCTGACGGGCTGGGTCAAGCCTTGGCGGCCAATCGTTCCAGGGTTGTCGACACGGGAGAGTTGCGGGCATGCCGGTATCCCGTGCCCGCCCAGAGGTTGACCATCTCGGAGTCGCCGGCTCTCGCTGCCGCCGTGCGGAGCGGGCTGGTTAGGTGATGGACGGCCGGGTAGCCCAGCGCCGCGAGGGGATCGAAGCGGAACAGGAACGTGTTGGGCGGCGCCCGCGCGGGGCCACCGCTGAAAGCGCGGGTCACAATGGGCCCGGAACGGCGACCTCCTCCGCGGTGCCCAGGCCCCCAGCCGCCAGGACCGGCAGCGGTACCGCGTCATGTACCGCACGCACCAGCGCCGTCAAGGGCACCTGCTCCGGCGGCCGGTCCGGCGTGAGCGTTTCCCAGTGATCGCCGGCGATCCGCAGCCCGGTGTGCCGGGCCCGCGGCGCAGCCCAGGATCGCCGGCATCCACCACCTGAAGGTCCCGGTCTCGGCCTCGACACCAGCCTGCAGGTCTACGAGCAAGTGCTGGGTGGTCGACGCATGCCGCAGTTCGACCACCTGACTCCCAGTTGGGTTCGCCTACCTGCTGGTCATACCCGGGCTGCCGCACCGGGTGGAGTTGCGCCAAGACCCACGAGATGGATCCCGACGACGCCGATTTCGACTCTCCCTGGATCGCCCACCCGGAAGAGTCCTGAGAGCGGGAACGACGCCTCTCCGCATGCGGGACCGCCCGAGGGCGCGGGTCGCGCCGGCTTCTCGCCTACCGACGCGCTGGATCAGTAGGTGATCTCTGGGAATTCGGCCTGCGCCCGGGCCAAGTCCCGCGTTCGACTACGCGAGCGGCCGAAGGCTCTCCGGGCCAGATCCGAGACGTCGCCCCCGGCCGCCCCGCTGGTGAAGTGGAGGTACTCGCCCCAGGTCAGATCGCGGAGGTAGTGGGTGTTCTCGCCGCGCGGAAAGTATTCGGCCAGCAGCCGGAAGAACCGCACCATGACCTGTGGGCCGCCACCGGTGCCCGCCCGCAACGGACGCCACCAGTCACGGAACCAGTGGGTGCCGCCGCGGGGGAAGGCGTCCGAGTTCCGGTCGAACAGGGTCGCGACGTCCGCCGCCCATCGGTACTGCCCGAGGGCCGTGTACACGTCGTGGATGAAGAACTCGGCCCATTTGCGTCCCCCCAAATGGGGAACGCCGGCGATCCCCATGTCCCGTTGTTCGCGCCCTCCACCACGTGCGAGATCTCGTGGGTGACCATGTCGTACACGCCGCGGTCGCCGGGCCGGTACGGGCCGGGCCCGCAATCGGTGACGTTGCGGTTGTCGTGGCTCGCGTCCTGGTAGGTGCAGGGATGCCCACCCGAGTAGCGGCCCTGATGGAAGATCGAGTACAGGAAGGGATCCGGTCCGAACTCGCCGAAAGTCTGCTTGGTGTAATTCCAGACGTCGTCCAGGTAGGGCAGCAGCCAGCGCGCGACGTCCTCGTTCCCGTCCGGATCGAGGTAGACCGCGACCTGACTGGTCGCTCCGGCGAGGTGGAGCAGTTGGTCGTGCTCGAACCAGTGCTCCTGCCACAGCTGCGGCGGACCGGGGTGCATGCTCCGATCATCTCTCGCCATGGAGACGACGATGCCACAGCCCCGACCGGGGCGGCGATGCGAGCCGTTGCCCCGCATCCGGGTTCGGTCGCCTTCATGCAGGCGGCGTGAGCGCCGAAATGGCCTTGGCCGAAGTAGGGCTGGCCCGAGCCGGCAGCGACGATGAGGCTGTCGTAGCCGGCTGTCCAGGCTGATTCGGCGTTTTGACCGCGAACTGACATCCCCACCGAATCCGGCCGAGCGTTCGCGGCGCCCGCGATCGGTCCGCGGTGGCGCGCGTCTGAGGTTTCGCAGGTTCAACGTCCGGCGGTGGCGTGGACCGCAGTGGTGATCAGTTCCACGACGGCGCGGGGGTGGGAGATCATGACGTCGTGCGCCGAGTGGATCGTGGTGATCTTCGCGCCGGCCCGCCTGGCCATGAACAGCTGGCCACCGGGTGAGATGGCCCGATCGTCCAGGGTGACCAGATCCCAACTCGGAAGATTCTCCCACGCTGGTTCACCGGAAGGCTCGGTGTAGGCGAAGGCGGAAAGCGGTCGTTGGGTGGCGGCCATCGCCGCGGACGTCCGCGGGCTCTGGTCGCCGGCGAAGATCTCCCGGAACAGGTCGGGACGGATGGTCAGGTCGGCGTCGTGCCCGTCGGGGGTCAGCGGGTTAGGCACCGGGCGGATGTCCAGTGCGTCCAGGGTGAGCAGGGATCCGGGGTAGGTCGCCGGGTCGTAGGACGTGGCGACGCTGCTGCCGGTGTCGGGTATGAACGCGGCGGCGTACACCAGGGCGATCACGTTGGTGGCTCCGCGGGCTGCGTTGGTGATGACGGCGCCGCCGTAGGAATGACCGACCAGGATGACGGGTCCGTCGATGGTGGCCAGGATGGACCGCAGGTAGTCCGAGTCGAAGGTCAGACCGCGCAGAGGGTTGGCGGGGGCCAGGACGGTGAACCCGAGCCGTTGGAGGGCAACGACTTCGGCGGTCCATCCGGAGGCGTCGGCGAAGGCGCCGTGTACCAGGACGATCGTGGGTGGCGAAACCTGGTGTCGGGAAGCCAGTTCGGACGTGGCCGGCGGCCCCGCAGTGGGTACTGCCGACGCGCTGGACGCCGGGCCGAGGAGAGCGGTGGCCATGCCGAGCGCCAGGCTCAGGACGATGGCCGACCAGCGTGGCTGGGCCGGGCGGATGTGGTGACCCATGGCGGGACTCCCGTCGCTGCAGGGGATGTGGATGACCCGTCGAACGGTACGGATGCGCGATTTCCGTCGCTTGAGTTGATCGACTGCAAATATGCAGGCACGGATGGCGGCCCGACCGCTGACTGGTGGCGGCCCCGACGCCGGGACGCTCGACCTGCGACAGCACGAGTCAGTCGAATGACTGAAGCCCGGCCGACTGGGCGAGGGGCACGATCAGGGCATGGCCCTCCGGCCGACCGTTGTCGTCATCGGCGGCGCCGGGACGCGCAGCGGCCATGGCCAGTACCGCGTTCCTCACCGAGATGAGTGGAGTCCATCGTGTCGCAATCAACCGCCAAGCCCCCCGTCGTGTTCATCCACGGGCTCTGGCTGCATCCCCTTTCCTGGCAGCCGTGGGTCGAGGCCTTCCAGCGCGCGGGTTACCCCGGCTCGGCGCCGGGGTGGCCGGGTGTCGCCGCGACTGTTCAGGCCTGTCGGGACTCTCCCGACCCGATTGCTGACCGCGGCATCGAGGAGGTCACCGAGCACTACCGCACGCTTCTCGCCCATTTCGCCGTGCCGCCGGTGCTCGTCGGCCATTCGTTCGGCGGGATGATCGCGCAGAAGCTGCTCGGCGAGGGCCGGGCGGCCGGCGTCGTCGCCATCGACGCCGCCCAGATCAAGGGAGTGCTTCCCCTTCCGTTGTCGGCGCTGCACTCGACTCTGCCGGTGTTCAAGAACCCGGCCAACAAGCACCGCGCGGTGTCGCTGACCAGCGAGCAGTTCCGGTACAGCTTCGGCAATGCCATCGACCAGGACGAATCCGATGACCTGTGGGCCAGGTGGACGATTCCCGCTCCTGGCCGGCCGCTGTTCGAGGCGGCTGCCGCCAACTTCTCTCCGCATTCGCCGGCCGCGGTGGGGACCGGAAACGACACAAGGGGACCGCTGCTGCTCATGATGGGTGGAAAGGATCACACGGTGCCCGAGTCCATCACGAAGTCGACGGCCAAGCAGTACCGGCACTCCCCAGCCGAAACCGAACTGATGGAGTTCAGCGACCGCGGCCACTCGTTGACCATCGACCACGGCTGGCGCGACGTGGCTGACGCCGCCCTGATCTGGTTGGGCAAGCACAACTTGTGATCGTCCGGGCCGCGGTCATCTCACGCTCGCACCCCTGCGACGATCAGATCAACCAGCGCGGTGATGAAGGGACCGTCGATCGGCGTCCGACTGAGCAACAGGCGGTGATGGATCGCTCCGTATGCCGCGTCCACGACGACCTCCAGGTCGACCGCGACCCGCACCTGCCCTCGGCGACGCCCGGCCGCGAGCACGTCGCGCAACGCTTGCCGACGTTCCCGTAGCAGGGTGTCGCGATACAGCGCGCCGAAGGATTGGTCCGCCGCAGCGGCGACGGTGATCTCCGTGACAGCCCGCGCGGAATTCAGCTCAGCCAGCGCATACGCGACGTTACCGAGATGCGCCAGCAGATCGGGCCGCAGATCTCCCCTGGTCGGCGGAATGATGTCGCGCGCGGACTTGGAGCGATAGGCATCGAGCACCAGGTGTGCCTTGTCCGGCCACCAGCGGTACAGCGTCGCCTTGCTCACCCCGGACCTCTTTGCGACGGCCTGCATCGTGAGCCCCCGAAGGCCGATTTCCGGGTCGTCGAGCAGCTCCACCGCCGCACGGAGTACGGCGACCGACGCATC
Source organism: uncultured Actinomycetota bacterium (assembly GCA_963706185.1). Classification (GTDB taxonomy): domain Bacteria; phylum Actinomycetota; class Actinomycetes; order Mycobacteriales; family Nakamurellaceae; genus Nakamurella. The sequence continues at coordinate 125,390 of CAVPLZ010000013.1, forward strand.
GGGGTTCCGGCGCCGCCCCTGCTGTGAGCTCACCGGTATCGCAAGGGCACGTGACGAAACGGATCGCGACGCAGCGTTTCGTGAACTGGTCATGGCTACAGAGCTTGCCGCATCGTCGGGAGACCAGGGCGAAGGAGCGCGATGTGCAGACGATGAAGGCAGTGCGGGCCTACCGCCGAGGTGGGCCGGAGACGCTGCACCTCGAGGATGCTCCGGTGCCGATGCCGACCCCGCGGGAGGCATTGGTAGCCGTGCACGCCGCGGGGATCACCTATGACGAGTTGCTGTGGGATGAGTCCTGGACACGTGACGGGCGCGATCGGACGCCCATCATCCCGTCCCACGAGGTATCGGGCACTGTCACCGCCGTAGGTGAGTCGGTCACCGGTCTCTCGGTCGGCGATGAGGTGTACGGCCTGATCCGGTTCGATCGCGACGGCGCCGCCGCGGAGTACGTCGCGGTTTTCGCAACGGACCTGGCTCTCAAACCTGCTACCACCGACCATGTGCAGACGGCTGCGCTGCCGTTGGCCGCTTTGACGGCTTGGCAGGCACTCTTCGACCACGCACATCTCACCGCGGGCGAGTCCGTCCTCGTCCTCGGCGGCGCCGGCGGCGTCGGCGCCTATGTCGTGCAACTCGCCCACCACTTCGGAGCGCGGGTGACGGCTACAGTCAAGTCCGGCGACACCGTCGACTACGTGACGGCTCTGGGCGCCGATCAGGTCTTCGTCCAGGATGTGCACGGCGATTTCGACGTGGTCGTCGACACGATCGGCGGCCCGGTACTGGCGGCCGCGTACGCACACGTCCGCGATGGCGGCAGGCTCGTCACGTTGAGTGCGCCGCCGGGCGCGGATCTGCGTGCAGGCCGAAACGTTCGCGACGAGTTTTTCGTGGTCGCACCCGACCGGCTCGAACTCGAGCGGCTCGCGATGCTCGTCGACGTCGGCGCGGTGGTTCCGCTGGTCGGCCAGACCTTCCAACTCTCGGATGCCGCCGCTGCGTATGCAGATCGCGGCCGGCACGGTGGCCCGGGCAAGACTGTTCTGATCATCCGATGACCGGCATGACCGATCCGGTCAGTTTGGACGGTGACCGTCGGGTCCGGCGTCCACCCCGGCCAGATCGGTCAACTGGCCGGCGATCTGGGCACGAGTGGAGATTCCCAGCTTCGGGAAGATTCGATACAGATGTGAGCTGACGGTGCGCGGCGACAAATACAGCTGCTCACCGACTTCTTTGTTGCTCAGACCTTGGGCCGCTAATCGGGCGATCTTCAACTCCTGAGTTGTCAGGCGATCGGCGGTCGGTACATCAGGTCCCGCCGAACGGCGCAGGCCCGCCGCCTGCAACTCACCCATGGCTTCAGTGGCCCAGCGTCGCGCGCCGAGCCGCTGCAGAACTGTGAGTGAAGCCTGCAGGGGGGCGCGCGATTGACTCACCCGGTACTGGCGGCGCAACCAGCGCCCGTAGGCAAGCTGCGCCCGCGCTCGCAGCCAGGATGAACCCATCAGGTCCGAGGTCAGTGCGGCCAGGAACAGCGGCTCGGCATGCTCGTCGGTGGCGAGAACCGCATCGGCATAGGACAGATGGGACAGCAGCGCCGGTGACCCGGAGACATCTGCGATTCGGCGCATGCGCAGCATCAGCACCCGCGCGCGGTCACGGTGTCCGGTATGGGCAGCGGCCTCGGCGAGATAGCAGATGGAATCGAACTGTTCGCGAAAGTGGTGGGTCGGATCTTGTCTGTCGAAGACCCGGCTGAGCGCAGCGTAGGCATCTTCGTGTCGGCCGGCGGCCAGGCAGGTGATGCCGCGGGCGATCTGCGCGCGGCACAGGAATCGGCTCCCACTGCGCGCTGCCGGACTGCGTTCGGCTTGCGATACCAGGTCCAGCGCCGCGGCCGTGTCGCCGCGGAGTGCGGTGATCTTCGCGGTTGTCGCAATGACGGAGGCGCGATGGCTCTCGGACATCGACGCACCGGACAGCGCTGCGAACCCGATGAGGGCCGCCGTCGCGCGGTCCCACTCCCCGAGATCCAGACGAAGATCGGCCGACACGCATAGATTTCGCGCCAACGGTCCCAGGAGTCCGCCGGCCCGCAGCACGACTTCGGCTCGGTCGAAGTAGGCGGAGGCGCCGCGGTAGTCGCCCACGGCCCGGGCCGCCACTCCCCATGCGGTCAACTCCTCACCGCTGAACAGGGTCGCGTCATCGACGTCGGCCAGGGTCGAGAGCACCACCCGGCCGTGTCCGACGGGGTCGGCCAACGCCATGACGGCGACCGCGCGCGCGTCGTCGGAGTTCGTCACCAAACTCTCGGCGAGCGAGGTCAGGCGGCTCAGGGTGGGACCGTCGATGGGGGCAGCGCACCTGCGCCGGGCAGCGGCGTCGGCCAACTCGAGCGAGAGCGCGGTCTCGCCGGCCGCGGCGGCGCGGTCGGCCATGGTGCATAAGTGGATGACCCTGTTGCTGTCGGCGATCACCGCGCCGTCGAACTCCTCGCGGAGCAACTCGGCCCGAACCCGATCGAAGTCCGACAGCTCGGTTTCGATCGCCGCTCCCACCAACCGAACAACCTCGTCGGCCTGGCCCAGCCGAGAAGCGTGCCCGGCCGCCATAAGTAGCCGGCGTCCTCGCTCGGTGGGCTCGATACTCAGCTCGGCAGCGCGCTCCAGAGCCCTGATGGCCGGGGAGATGTCGCCACGTCTGACGCTGTCTGATGCCGTCGCCTCCAGATCGGCAGCCACCGTGGCGTCGTGCGCGGCCACGCCGAGCGCCCGGTGCCAGGCCCGACGGTGCGAGCTCAGGGTGATGACCGCGCCGAGTGCGCGATGGGCGGCCTGGCGCCGGCTTACCGACTCCGCGTGCGCGATGGCCACCTTGACGAGTGGATGGGCGAAATGTACCCGCGTCTCGTCGACGGTGACCAGCCCCGTGGCCTGCAATGCCTCGAGGTCTCCGATGTCCAGGCGGTGCCCCGACAGCATCTCGGTCGCGGACAGAATCTCCGGCGATCTCGGGTCGAGCGCCACCGCCGCAACGAGCGCAGCATCACGGCAGTCCTTCGCCAGCTCCTGCAGACCGGCGGCGAAAGCCCGCTCCAGTCGCTGGGTCAAGAACCACCCAGGGCCGGTGGGATCGACGCCGCCGACGTCGGCAATGGCTGCCGTCCTGGCCAGCTCGAGCAGGGCCAGCGGATTGCCCACCGCCTGACTCGCCACCCAGATCCGCCGGGACCGGGCCAGGTCTGGCGCATGCATCGCAAGCAGGCGGTGGGCCTGCGACTCGTTCAAGCGATCCAGTTGTGCCGGAAGGAAGGTGCCATCGACGGCAAATTCGTCCGACATCGCTGACGACGCGGCGACAATCACAATGCCATGCTCGAGCCGCCGGGCCACGAAGGCCAGGACGTCGCGGGTCTGGGCGTCGAGCCATTGAACGTCGTCCGCGCTGATGAGCAGGCCCGCCCTCGCGGCGCCACCGCGAAGCAGGTTCAGTGTCGCCAGACGCACAGCCAGGCCGTCGCCAGCTGGGCCATGGCTCATCCCAAGTGCCCCCAGCAATGCTGTGCGCTGGCCATCGGGCAGGTCATCGACGGAGGACAGCAGTGGCCGGAGCAAACGATGCAGTCCGGCGAAAACCAAGTGCGTCTCGGCCTCGTAGCCGGCCGTCTCCAGGATAGAGCGTCCCGTCGACCGCGCCATTTTCTGGCCGGCCAGCAGACAAGCGGTTTTACCGATTCCCCGTTCGCCGACGAGCACAAACGCGTGGCCCCGATCATCAGCAACGGTCAGGGCGCGGGAAATCAAGCCGAGCGTGGCGTCGCGGCCGAGCAGCTCGTCGCTGTCCACCGGCCCTCCTGTCATGCCGGGCGCCGGCCTGCTGGTCGACCCTTCTGCTGGGCCGGTCGCCGGCCGATCCCGGCTCCTCACAGTAACGCGCCTACGCGCCTCGATCTTCGGTCAGGTGACGCAAACGGGAACACGTGGCGTTGCGGGATCTGCTGCCTGTCGACGGCCAGGTTCGGCATCACAACCTCTCCATCCGCGACGCGAGTTGGGTCCGCGACGTGATGCCCAGCTTGGGAAAGATGCGGTACAGATGTGAGCCGATCGTGCGCGGTGAGAGATACAACTGCTGCCCGATCTCGCGGTTCGACTTGCCTTCGGCCGCCAGTCGGGCGATCTGCATCTCCTGCGCCGTCATCGTCGACTCCGGCGTCTCGGTTTCGGTCGCGGACGACCGCTCGCCGGATGCGCGAAGCGCGGTCCGCGCCCGGCGGGCCCACTGCTTGGCACCGATGGCGTCGAAGGTGGTCAGGGCCGACCACAACGGGGACCGCGCTTCGACCAGCCGTCGCTGCCGCCTGAGCCAGTTTCCGTATTCGAGTTCTATCCGGGCTCTGGGCCAGGGCCAGCGACTCAGATCCCGCGCGAGTGCCGCCCGATAGAGGGGCCCGGCATCGGAGTCAGCGGCGAGCAGTGCTCGCACGTAGAGCAGATGCACATCCAGAATCGGCGAGGTCGTCACCAAGGCCAACGTCTCGAGTTGGCTGATCAGGCCACTGATCTCGTCCTGAGCACCACAACCGGCCGCCGCCTCGGCGAGGAACATCACGGCGCTGAGTTGCTCGCGCGGATGGTGGCATGCCCCGGTGGGATCGAAGATCGGCGCAAGCGCGGCGTAGGCATCGGCGGGGCGGCCTGCGGACAAGTGGGCAACCCCGCGGGCGAGTTGCACCAGGGCCCTGAAGTCGCCGGCGATCTCTCCACGACAGGCAGACTCGATCTCCGCTGCCTGCTTCAGCGCGAGACCGGTGTCGCTGGTCAGGCCATGGAATACCGCCTCGACTGCTGCGGTCCCGGTTCGCCAGGTCGACTGGCCGGTCTCCTGCGAGAGCAGTCGTCCCTCGTGCAGGCTCTGGCCCGCGCGAGACCAATCCCCCAGATCCAGGCAGACCGCGGCGTGGACCGCCAGGACATGCGAAAGCAGACCCAGTTGGCCGCGCTCGCGCAGTTTGCTCTCTGCGGCCGAGAAATAGTCGGCGGCCAGTGCGTCCGCACCTATCGCGCGGGCGGCCATCCCGAGCCGGCGCAGTTGCTCGGCGTCCGAGACGCCCGACGCCGAAACCGTCGCCAGTCGGCGCTGCACTTCTGGAACGCGCCCCAGCGGGTCGGCCACAGCGATCACCGAGATGCATCGCGGGTCGTCCTGGACCCCGGTCAACTCTTTCGCAACACGCACGACGCACTGACGATCGGCCACGTCGCCTGCTGCCCACCAGCATCGCAGCGCGGCACTGGCCAGCAGGTCGAGGGCCAGGTCGATCTCTCCTGAGCTGGCCGAACGAGCCGCCAGCGTGCAGAGTTCGCGGACCCGCGCGGAGTCGCCGAGGTGACCCTCATCGAACAGCTCCCTCAGCCAGGCTGCTCGAGCTCGCTCCGCCTCCCGCAGGCCGTTGGCTTCGGCCGCGTCGAGGAGGCGACCGACGATATCCGCGCGGCCCAACCCGAATGCGCATTGGGCCGCGAGCAGCAGGCGTCGCGCTCGTGGCCCCGAGGCCGATGTCAATTGCGCCGAGCGCTCCAGCGCCGCAATGGCACTCAACACGGAGCCGCGCCGCATGCTCTCGACATGACTGGCGTCGAGCAGATCCGCAACCTCGTCGTCGGGACCGTCGATGGACTGCGCTTGATGCCATATCTGTCGATAGGGCTGCCCGGTCAGGACGGTACTCATTGCTGCGTGTGCCGCCTGCCGACGGGCGGCCGGCTCGAGGTTCAGCACACCTGAACGCACCAGTGGGTGACGGAACCGCAGGCGTACCTGATCGAACTCCAGGAGCCGCGCGGCCACCGCCGGCTCCAGGTCCTCCGTCCTCACCTCGCCACCCGAGAGGACGGCCGTACCCGCCAGCACCTCGGCCAGCGCGTCCCCGGCATTGACCGCGGCGACGAGAAGCGCGTCACGGGTGACCGGAGGCAGGTCCGGGATCCGGGCCGCGAACGCCCGCTCGAGCTTGACGGTGAGCGGAACGGCCGCCGACGTCGGGGACAAAATATGTGACCCGGCCGATCGCCACGCCGCCGGCAGCTCGACCAGGGCGAGTGGATTGCCACGGGCCTGATCCAGCACTTCGCCCCGATCAGCCGCGGTGAGGCCTTCGGCGACCGTGGCCAACAGCTCCCGCGACGACTCGGCATCCAGGCCCGCCAGGTCAATCTCGTACGCCTCGGCATCACCGAGTGGAACGGCATGGCCATCGCGCAGGGCGCAGATCATGACCACTGGATCTTGACGCAGCCGACGCGACATGAAGGCCAGCACTTCGATTGTCGGCGCGTCCAGCCATTGCGCGTCGTCGACCAGGAGCACCACCGGATGCGATATGGCTGCGTCCACCACGAGGGTCAGGGCGGCCATTGCGATGAGGAAGAGCTCGGGCGGCGGGCCGGTGCTGGCGCCGAATGCGGTAGACAGTGCGTGACGTTGTATGGCGGGAAGGGTCCCGTCCTGCGACGCCAACGGATCGAGTAGCTGTTGCAGACCTGCGAACGGCGGCATCACCTGCGACTCGGTGCCCGATGACTCGAGTACCACGGCGCCCCCGGCGACGGCCATGGCGCGGGCCGAACGCAGCATGCTGGACTTGCCCACTCCCGGCGGTCCGCGCAGGACAACCGATGCACCTTCGTCCTCGACGCCGGCGATCATGCCGCGCAAGATCGCGAGTTCCGTGTCGCGTCCGATCAGCGCACCAGGGTAGATCACCACGACCCCGATTTCGGATTGTTCACGTTGTGCAGCGCGAGTCGAGCAGAACTCGCCCATCTCACTGCGCCGATGCGCTCGAAGACCTCTAGGGACGCTTGCAGGTTCGTTGTCGCCACATCCCGTCGACCAGCCTGGGCCGACCACTGGCCGTACGCCAACTGTATGCGGCTCCGCATCCAGGGCCATCGGGTCAAATCGCGCGCGAGGGCGTCCCGGTAGTGCGGTTCACGGTCAGCAGCCGGCGCCAGCACGGCCCTCGCGTAGAGCAGATTGATCTCCAGGAGAGGCGAGGGTGTCATGGCGGCAACGGCCTCCAGTGCGAGGGTGATACGACGCGCCTCCTCGACCCGGCCGCAGGCCACAGCGGCTTCGGCCATCAGTGCGACGGCGGCCATGGATTCGCGGAGGTGGTAACCGGGATCGGTCGCATCGTATTGGCGGCGCAGGCAGGCGAAGGCCGCGGCCGGACGATTGGCGCTGAGCAACGCAGCGCCCCTGGCCTGGTAACCGAGACAGATTCGGTCGTTGATATGTAGGCGCGCGGCCTCCGACTCGGCCGCAGCCATGGAGCGGAGAGCGGATTGCCACTCCCCGCGTAGGGCCATGCCGCGCGCCTCCACCAGGATGTTGTTGTCCGCGAACACCGCTTGTCCCGTCTCCCGCGAGAGGGTGACCACCTCGCGGCCCGCCTTGACCGCCCCGGACCAGTCCCCCAGGTCGAGCCGGATGTGCAACTGCAAGGCCAGCACCACAGGCAACATGCCAAGGCGGCCATCGGTGCGAAACGATTCCTCCGCCCGGTCGAGCAGATCGGTGGCCAGGACGAGGTCTCCGACGCCGTAAGCGGCTATCGCGTACACCCGCAGTGAGTCACCGTCGCGCACTGTTTCGAGCGCGGTAGAACCCAGAGATTCCATGACGTCGGAGGCTCGGAGCACGGGTTCGGCGAGGGACACGGCGGCGAGATGTCGCGGGTCGGCTTGCGAAACGGACATCCCGTCCAGCACCCGGATGACCCCCGACCGATCATCCGCAGCGCTGTCGGCCCACCAGCACCGCAGCGCAGCAGCGAGCAACAGGTTGAGCGCGAGTCCAGGGTCCCCGAGCCGCTCCGCCCGGGTGGCGCTCGCGCAGAGGCGCCGAACCAGTGCCGAGTCGGCCCGTACGTCGTCGTTCAAAGCTTCGACGAGCCAGGTCACCCGAGTCTCGTCCAGGTCGGCCAGGTCGATCTGGGAGGCCTCGCGCAGCAGGCGCTTCACGGCGTCGGCCCGTCCGGCCTCGAACGCTTTGCCTGCAGCCAGGAGCAGGCGTTGGCCGCGCTCGGTCGGAGAGCTCGTCAACTGCGCCGCGCGCTCGATGCTGGACACCGCAGACATCACCGCGCCGCGGCGAAGCGCATCGGGAACTGTTGTCATGAGCGCTTGGGCAATGTCGTCGTCCGGTCCGACCAGCGCCTGCGCACGGTGCCAGATCTGGCGGTACCGGTCGGAGTCCAGCACCTCCGCCAGGGCCGCATGAGCCGCATGACGCCGCTTCAGGGTTTCGTTCTGCAAGATGCCCGAGCGAACAAGGGGATGCCGGAAGATGATCTCCGTTTCATCCTCGGCTATCAGCCCGGCGGCAATACCAGGTCGAAGGTGCTTGCGTGACGTGCCCGGCGTGCCCAACGCGGAGGCCGCCCTGATGATCTCCGCGGTACGGCTCGAGGATCCGACGGCTGCGACGAGCAAGGCGTCGCGGGTGCGTGCAGGCAATGCGGCGATCCGGCCGGAGAACGCTCGTTCCAATCGCGCCGAGAGTTCGATCGGTCCACCCTCCGCGGGAGCGCCGTCTTCCCATGAACGGGGTAGTTCCAACAACGCCAGCGGGTTTCCTTGCGCTTCCGACTTGATGCGCCCCAGATCGGTGGCGTTCAATGCGTCGCCGTGGGCGGCGAGAATCGCTCCGGCAGTGGTCTCGTCGACACCTTCCACGACGAGGTGCGGTACGACCCCCTCGTCCAACAACCCAGCATGCTCCGGACGTGTCGCCGCGATCACCGTGATGCCGGCCCCGACGCCGCGATGAGCGACGAACACCAGGATCTGCTGTGACTGGGGATCGAGCCACTGCACATCGTCGACGATCACGACAACCGGACGCTCGGCACGCTCTCGGATGATCAGACCCAACACCGCCTGGGCAATGAGGAACAGATCCGGATGAGTGCCCTCGGAAAGGCCCAACGCGGCCGTGACCGCCGCACGCTGCCCGGCCGGCAAGCTGAGCAGGTGGCCCGTCAGCGAGGTGAGCGCCTGCGAGATGCCGGCGAAGGGCAGGTGCGTCTCGCTCTCGACGCCGCGGGCGCGAAGGACGGTGTACCCGGCTGCGGCCGCCGCCGCCTGCGCCCTGGCCAGCAACGCCGACTTGCCGATCCCGGGTTCGCCGACGACCAGCAGTGCCGCGCCCTGGTCGGCGGCCGCAGCCACGGCGGCGTTCAGGACTGCGACCTCCGGCTCACGGCCAAGCAGCGACCAGCCGTTCCGGTCGAGGTGATCGACGCCTTCGTGCACCAGCCCTCCTCGGCCGCCGACCTCAACGTAGTCGTCACCGGGGCCCGGAGACTTCAGTCGAATGACTGCGCGCCAGTTCGCGCGGCCGACCGAACGGCATCGTGCCGTCGCCTCCGCGCGGCCGGCACGGACTCGCGGATGATCGACAGTCGGTTGACCGAATCCTCACCAACGGTGCCCTTCTAGGGTCCGAGTACGGCTGGCCCCCACGCCCGTCGGGATGGAGAGGAACGTTATGAACCGCGTACCGGATACCGAATTGGCCAAGATCCCCGGTGGCTCCCTGATCACGGATACACCGGAGGAGGGTCGCGCTCTGGCGTTTGCAATCGCCCGACACACCGTGCACAACATCCAGCCGGATCTCGACGCGCTGATCGCCGGCCGGACCCAGTACTCGACCACACCCGATTCCCTGATCGCCGCAAGTCACGTCGTGGCCATCGAGTTCCAGACCATCGCAGCGGCCAACCACTATTGGCGGCCCTGAACCGCGTTCGGCGCGCCCGAGGGCACCGTCAGGGTTGACGCGATGAGCGGGAATGCCACCACCGAGACCAGGCCCGCAACGACCAGGGCCACGTAGTTCTGGGGACGGATCAGTCCCAGGCCGACCCCGATCGATCCGCCGACGATCGGGATGCTCACGTTCGTCGCCTGGAGTAGTGCGGCGGCGAGTACCTGACGGACGGTGAGCACCCGGCGGTAGAGCAGGGCCGGCAATCCCCGCACGATGAGCATTGCGGCCAGGAAGACCGGCACGCGCAGCAGCATTCCTGCGTCGGTGACGAAGCTCCCGACGTCCAGCGACATGCCGGTGGCCACGAAAAAGTACGGGATGAGCGCACCGAATCCCACCGCCTGCAACTTTCCGCGAAACTCCGGGTGGGTCAGCGTGCGGCGCCGATCGAGCAAGGAGATCGTGGCCCCGGCCAGGAAAGCGCCAAGGATCGCCTCGAGCCCGAATCCCGCCGCTAGGGCGGCGAATCCCATCAGGAGAGCGACGGCGGCCCGTACCCGGAGCTGGGCCGAGGTGTCCTGCATGGCCAGCAAGGCCCGGTTGGTCCATTTCCAGCGGTCCAATCCCACCAGGAGCAGGCCGGCGGCGGCGACCAGACCGCAGAACGCCGCCAACAGGGTCAGCCGTGAACCCAGATCGCGTGCCGTGTTCGAGAACAGGAGAGAGAGCAGGGCCACCGGAATCACCTCGGCGAGGGAACCGCCGACAACGACGAGCCGACCGAGGACGGTATTGAGCGCGCCGGAGTCGCTCAGTATGGGGATGACGATCCCCACTGATGTCGCCGAGAGTATGACGGCGATCAGGAAGGGCGACCTCGCCAGCTCCGCTGCGCCCAGGATCCCGCCGACAGCCACGGCCAGAGCACACGACAAACCGAAGCCGGTAGCGGCAACGCGAAGGGTCCGGCCGCGCATACGGTCCAGGTCCAGTTCGAGTCCGGCCAGGAACAGCAGGAACGACAACCCGATCAAGGACAACACACGGACCGGCTCGTCGATGCTGGCCCATCCCAGGACCTGCGGGCCGACGAGGACGCCGAACAGGATCTGCACGACAATGTCAGGTATCGGCAGCTGGACAAGTCGCACGACGAGCGGCGCCAGGAACGCCAACAGCGACACCAGAGCCGCCGAGGCCAAAGACATCAGAGCCCCCTCGGGTGCCGACGGTCGCGGACCAGGTTGCCCGACGGATCACACCGGAACAACGTGCGGGAATCCGCTCTGTCGAGTCTCGGCCGCGGAGGCCGCGAGCAGGCCGGTGGGCACAGCGGAGTTGGTGACCAGCCCGTACATCACCTCGGGAGCGTTGTCCGCCAGTCCGACGTCCGTTGAATCCGGCAAAGGTGAAGGCTGCGGCGGTCCCGACCTGGTACGGCAAAATATCGGGAAGCAGACGCGCCGCCACTACCCGGCCGTACTCATCCGGGTCGCTGATCCCGGTGCGACCGGCGCAAGCGCTGACGAACGATGCGATGCGGTCGCTGTCGTTGTCGGGATCGTCCGCCGGCTGCGCCACAGTGTCGCGGGTATAGGCGACACTCTCGTCGTCCCCACCGATCGCCCGGAACAGTGGCCACACCATCGGAATGCCGGCGCGATTGATCTGCCGCCAGCCGCCCGCGTCGGTGGCCAGCTTGGCCGCCGCCCAGACGCCGATCCGGCAGCCCGGTCGCAGTTGGGAGTCCTGGTGAGGTATCTCGAGCACGATCGCACCGATCTGTGATCCGGTGAAGCTGCTCGCGGCCTGGGCGCTGGTCCACTCGCCGTTGTCGATCGGCTGCTCGCTCTGCAACCCCTCGAGGATGTGCACCAGGTGGTGCAGGTCAAGATAGAACGGGTCGGCTGCCGCCCCGGCCCACAGTCGCACGCCCGAGCCGGTCACCGGTGTGCCGGTGGTTCCGTCGGCGATACGAGCGCCGGGGGCTCGGTCGTCGGCTGCGTCGGTGCCGTCCAACCGGTCGACCCTGACCCGCTGTGCGCCCGAGCGATCGGCCGGCGAGAACGAGAAACGGTAGGTCAGCTGTTCTGTCGCCGAGCCGTCGAGATGGATCTTGAACTCGTAGCGGCCCTCCGGGTGGAAACCGGGGGTGCGATCGGCGCCGGCCAGAGACGAGTTCACCATCATTGCCATGACGGTGGCGTTCGTCGCATCGAACACGTAGACGTCGGTCACGTTGAGCCGCGGATCCCGGCGCGAGGCCGGTGAGTCCAGATGGTGCGACATGGTCGCCTCCAGAAGCGTGTGTGGATGGAATGTCCACAGACGCTAGTGATCACCGCTTGTGCTGATCCTCAGTCATCCGACTGTACTTCGAAATCTGAAAGCCATTGCTGTCCAACGCGTCACCAGCTACGTCATCTGACCGAAGCCTCGAGCGCTCGAACCTCCTACGGTCGGTGGGCCGTACGGCGAACGTCGGAGGAAACGATGAGCAGCACCCTGCAGATCCGAAGCCGGGCCCCGGAACATCGACGGTGGTTGCGCGCCGGCCCCGGTGAACGACGCACGCTGCTGTCCATGGCGGCCGTGATCGTTGCCCTGCACCTGGTCGGGTTCGGTTTGCTGTTCGGTGTTGCCCTCCCCAGCCACCTCCCGGCCGCCGCCGGGCACCAATCATTCACCGTCGGCGTCGGTCTGCTCGCCTACACCTTCGGGCTGCGTCACGCGTTCGACGCCGACCACATCGCAGCCGTGGACAACACCACACGTAAACTGCTCGCCGATCGGGCCGGGCACAGCACTCGGCGTCCCCTCACCGTCGGCTTCTGGTTCTCGCTAGGGCATTCCACGGTCGTGTTCGCCCTGACGTTCCTGCTCTCGTTCGGTGTCAAAGCCCTCGCCGGCCAGGTCGAGGACGGTAGCTCCACCCTGCGCACCGTGACCGGCGTCATCGGGCCCTCGGTCTCCGGCGCCTTCCTCTGGGTGCTCGGCCTGTGGAACCTGGCCGCTCTGGTCGGCATCATGCGCATGGCCCGTGACCAGCGGTCCGGCCGCTTCGACGAGGATGAACTCGAGCGTCGACTCGAACGGCGCGGGCTGATCAGCCGACTGCTCGGCGGAGTGACCACATCGGTGCGTGAGCCCTGGCACATCTACCCGGTCGGCGTGTTGTTCGGTCTCGGTTTCGACACCGCAACCGAAGTCGGCCTGCTGGTTCTGGCAGTCGGCGCGGCCGCGGTGGCTCTCCCGCTGTATGCAATTCTCGTGCTTCCCCTTCTGTTCGCCGCGGGGATGTGCCTGATGGACACGATCGACGGCGTCTTCATGAACGTCGCCTACGGCTGGGCACTGTCTCACCCCGCCCGAAAACTCTTCTACAACGTCACCACCACTACCCTTTCGATCGCAGCCGCACTGACCATCGGCACCATCGAGCTGGCCGGGGTGATCACTGCACAGGCCGGCATCGAACACGGCCCGATTGCTTCGATTGCCGCGATTCGGCTCGACTACGCCGGCTACGGCATTGTTGCAATGTTCGTCGTCGGCTGGGTCGCCGCCATCACAATCTGGCGGTTGAGCGGAACCGAGCGCCGATTCGCGACCGCGGCATTCAAGACCACCGCTTCCGAGCCAGGAACTGCCCTCTACGGCACTGAAGACGAACGCTCCGGCGACGCCTGATCAGCGATGACTCCGCCCCGCCACCGTCCAGACTGTGGGCGAAACGTTGCCCAGTTGCGCTGGATTGCCGCTCAGCGGTCGACGAGGCTCATCTGCTGCGGGTTGTAGCGGTCCCCGACGACCCCGACCTCGGCCGCCAGCGAGTCCAGGCCGTCGATCTCGTCCGCGGACAGGGCTACGGCAGTCGCCCCGGCGTTCTCGGCCAGCCGCTCGGCGCGCCGGGTCCCCGGGATCGGCACGATCCACGGGTGCTGGGCCAACAACCAGGCCAGGGCGATCTGTCCGGCGGCGCACTCCTTGGCCTGCGCCAGGACTCGCACCCGATCGACCAGGACCTCGTTGGCCGACCGGTTCGCCTCGGTGAAACGTGGGATGGTGCTGCGGATGTCACCGGCGGCGAAGTCCGTGGCCGGGCTGACGGTGCCGGTGAGAAAGCCTTTGCCCAGCGGGCTGAACGGGACGAACCCGATCCCGAGCTCGGCCAGCGTGGGCAGCACGTCGTTCTCCGGATCCCGGGTCCACAACGAGTATTCGCTCTGCACCGCGGTCACCGGGAACGCCGCATGGGCGCGGCGGATCGTCGTGGCCGAGGCTTCGGACAGCCCGAAGTGTCGAACTTTCCCGGCCGTGACCAATTCGCCCACGGCACCGGCGACGTCCTCGATCGGCACGTCGGGGTCGACCCGATGTTGGTAGAACAGGTCGATCACGTCGGTGCGCAGCCGTGTCAACGACGCATCGGCCACTGCCCTGATCTGGTCGGGGCGCGAGTTCAGTCCGACCGACTTGCCGTCCTCGATACGCCAGCCGAACTTGGTGGCGATCTGCACCCGATCGCGCAGCGGTTCGAGTGCCTCGCCGACGAGGTCCTCGTTGACGTACGGCCCGTAGACCTCCGCCGTGTCGAAGAATGTGACACCGACCTCGACCGCCGAGCGCAGCACGCCGATCATGGCCGCCCGGTCCCCCGGGTTCGGCCCGTAGCTCTGGGACATGCCCATGCAGCCCAATCCGATTGCGGAGACTTCGAACCCCTGACCCAATGTCCTTCTGTGCACGGTCAATCCCTCCATTGCCTGTGGTCCCGGCAGTGCCGAGTGGTGTGTCGAATCGTCCCGGCCGCAGGAGATGGCAAGCCGGCCGCGCCGCTTCGCGCTCAGCCGGCGCTGTCGCCGATCGGGGCGCGATCGTCGGTGGCCACCAAACTGGCCAGGATGCGCAGTGAATCGGCCGTCGGGGTGCCGGCCGGTGCGGTGTAGACCAACATCGTCAGTCCGGGATGCGAGGGCAGCTCCATCGCCTCGAAGCTGAGATCCAGCGCACCGACCACCGGGTGGCGTAGCCGCTTCTGTCCGGTCCGATGGAATCGGACATTGTGGGCTGCCCAACGGGTCCGGAACACTTCGCTGCGGGTGGAGAGCTCGCCGATGAGTTGCACCAGCTTCTTGTCGTGCGGATTGCGGCCCGCCTCCGACCGCAGCATGGCCGCGATGTCGTCGGCAGCCCGGTCCCAGTCGGTGAAGAACTCCGGCGCGGACGGGTCCAGGTAGATGAACCGAGCCGTATTCGGCGTCGCCCCCGCGGCAAAGGTGATGACCGGTGAGTACAGCGCACGGGCCAGTGGGTTCGCCGCGAGCATGTCGTGCCGGGCGTTGCGCACCCAGGCGGGCGCTTCGGAGATCGCGTCCAGGACCTGCTGGACGCTGTCGGCGACTCGTTCGGTGGTCACCGTGCGGCGGCGCGGCGCCGGAGCGGCGGTGCGGGCCAGGTCATACAGATGATCGCGCTCCGCTTCGTCCAGCTGCAGGGCCCGGGCCAATCCGTCCAGCACGCTGTCCGACACGCCGCTGAGATTGCCGCGCTCGAGACGCACGTAGTAGTCGACGCTCACGCCGGCCAACAGCGCGACCTCCTCCCGGCGCAGCCCGTTGACCCGCCGGTTTCCTCCGTAGGCCGGCAGCCCGGCCTGCTCCGGGGTGATACGGGCGCGACGCGTGGTGAGGAACTCGTGGATCTCGGCGCGGCTGTCCATGCCAACCACGGTAGGACGAGTTACAGCCCTGTGGGAGGTACTGCTGTTACCTGGAAGAACAGACACTCCCACGTTGTCGCACACCCGCCTTGAATGGAGTGATGCAGAAGCTGATCCCGCCGGCCACGGCCGCCGGCCCCTCGCAGACCTTCACCGGTCCGGTCTGGTTCGACGTCATCTACCGGGGTGCCGAACCGTCCCGGGCCAGGGTGAACGCGGTGCACTTCGCGCCCGGTTCGCACACCGCCTGGCATGTGCACGCCATGGGCCAAACCCTGCACGTCACCGAAGGGGTCGGGCTGGTGGTGAGTCGCGACGGCACCGTCATCAGAATGCGACCGGGCGACACGATCCACACCCCACCCGGTGAATGGCACTGGCACGGCGCCACCACCGACCGGTTCATGACCCATCTGGCGATCTGGGACGGCACCGGCGATTCCGGCGTTCCCGAGACCACCTGGGGCGAAGCAGTTCCCGATGACGAGTACACCCGAGCACATGAGGAGACGAACTCGTGACCGAGCAACCACTGACCGCGGCCCAGCGACTGGTCGGCGACATCGCGCCGGAACTCGCCACGCTCACCGACCAGGTGCTGTTCGGCAATGTATGGGAGCGCGCCGGCCTGGCCAAGCGGGACCGCAGCCTGATCACCTGTGCCGCACTGATCACCAACGGCAGCACCGAACAACTCAGGGGACACCTGGGCCGGGCGCTGGACAACGGCGTCAGTCCGGACGAGATCATCGAGATGATCACCCATCTGGCGTTCTATGCCGGCTGGCCGCGGGCCATGTCGGCGGTGCCGGTCGCGCGCGAGGTGTTCGCCGCCGCGGGAACGCAGTGGTGACCGGCACGAACGGCGCGAAGATCGTCAACACCGTCGTCGGGCCGGCCGCCACCACCGTCACGCTGCCCGTCACCGCGCAGGACTGACCGAAGGGACTTTCACACCATGCGTGCTGCGTACATGTTCGGCGCCGGCGATGTCCGCGTCATCGATGCCGCCGATCCGAAGATCGTCGACCCCACCGACGCCGTGGTCCGGGTGGTCCGGGCGTGTGTCTGCGGCTCGGACCTGCACCCGTACCACAACCTGCCGGCCACCCCCCAGGGCAAGTCGATGGGCCATGAGTTCGTCGGCGTCGTCGAGGACATCGGTGACGACGTGACCTCGGTGCGGCCCGGCGACTTCGTCATCGGGCCGTTCGCCTGGTCCGACGGGACCTGCGACTTCTGCCGTGAGGGGTTGCAGACCTCCTGCCGGCACGGCGGTTTCTGGAACGCCGGCGACGTCAAGGGCGGCCAGGCCGAGGCCGTGCGGGTGCCGCTCGCCGACGGCACGCTGGTGCCGGTACCGGTCGAGGAGACCTCGCCCTTGGTTCCGTCGCTGCTCACCCTCTCCGACGTGTACGGCACCGGCTGGCATGCCGCGGTCAAGGGCGGCGTCCGGCCCGGTAGCACCGTCACGGTCATCGGCGACGGCGCCGTCGGGCTGATGGCCGTGCTGTCGGCCCGCCAACTCGGCGCCGAGCAGATCATCCTGATGGGTCGGCACCGGGCTCGTACCGATCTGGGCCGCGAGTTCGGCGCCACCGATGTGATCGCCGACCGCGGCGACGAGGGCATCGCCCGGGTCCGGGAACTCACCCGCGGCGACGGCACCCAGGTCGTGCTGGAGGCCGTCGGCCACCGGCCCGCCTACGACCAGGCCGTCGGCGTGGTCCGCTCCGGCGGCACGATCAGCCGGGTCGGGGTTCCCCAGTACGAGGACGCGCCGGTCGGCTTCGGCAGCCTGTTCGGCCGCAACATCACCCTGACCGGTGGACCGGCGCCGGCTCGCGCCTACATCGAGACCCTGCTGCCAGCGGTGCTGGACGGCACGGTCGAGCCGGGTCGGGTCTTCGACCGTGAGGTCGCCCTCGACGACACCGCCGCCGGTTACGCGGCGATGGATCGACGCGAGGCGTTGAAGGTGCTCGTCCGACCCTGACCGCCTCGATCGCACCCGCGTCAGGAGGTGGGCTCGTCCAGGAGGCGACGCATCTCCAGCGCGGCGGCCGCCGCACCGAATTCCGGTTCCTGGTCAAGTCCCCCGATGACGCCCTGCTGGTCCGCGGTGGACCGGTTCTGGCTGAGTTTGGCCTTGCCGTGAACGTTCTCGATCCGGATCTCGATACCCACGATCGCCCGCAGCTGGCCGTCCACGTACTTGGCGGGCGCGTCGGTGGTGGCCCACGGGCTGTCCCGGTGCGCTTCATGGGTGTCGGTGAGCAGGTCAACGGCCCGGCGTAGCCATTCCGGCTCGTGGTGCAGTCGGGCCCGACCGGTCAATTGGACGCCGGTGTAGTTCCAGGTGGGGACGACCCGCCCGTGCTCGGCCTTGCTGGCGTACCAGGTCGGTGAGATGTAGGCCTGCGGTCCTTCCACCACCAGCAGGGTGGGAGTGTCGTCGCCGATCGACTTCCAGTGCGGGTTGGCCCGGGCCAGGTGGGCGATCACGACGTCGCCCTGCCAGACCACCGGCAGCAGCGTCGCCAGCGGATAGCCGTCCGGCCCGGTGGTGATCGAGCTGGGCCGCACCGATCGCCCGGACCATGCGGCGAATCTCGTCCTGGTCATGAACCGCGTTGAAGTGCGGAACGTACATCTGGCTGTTCCTCCGCTGCACCAGCGGATCGTCGGGTCGAGCCGCACCCGGAAATCTACCCGCACCGGATGAGGCCCAGGCTCAGGTCGGCGTGCCACCATCAACCGCGTGTTCGTCGGTCGAGAGGACTCCGTCCGGCTGGTGCGCGCGGCGGTGGCCGCGGGCCGCCCCGTGCTCGTGGTCGGCGAGGCCGGCATCGGAAAATCGGCCCTGGTCCGGCAATCGGTGGGTGACTCCGCCGCCCCGACACAGCGCGCACGAGCGAAGCGCCGTTCGGGGCACCAACCCGCCCGCCGGGTGTTCGAGGGCGGCGCACTCGGAATGTTGGATTGGCGTGAGTTCTTCGCGTTGGAGCGCGCTGTGGGTCGCCCGGTCAACGGGGTGGATCCGGCCGCGGTGGCGATCGACGTCCAAGAGACCGTGCAGGACGGTGTTCTCGTCCTGGAGGACCTGCACTGGGCCGCTCCGGCCACGCTGCATGTCCTCGAGGCGCTGGCCGGGCGGATCGCCATCGTCGGCACCGTCCGGACGGCAGACGCAGGCGCGGCCGCCGCCCTGGAGATACTCGGGGCCGCGGGTTTCACCGAGATCGAACTCGAGCCGCTCGACAGCGCAACGGCGGCCGAGCTGGTCAGGGCCGCGCGGCCGGGACTGGGTACACCCGCGGTCGCATCGCTGGTCCGTCGTTCGGGCGGGATCCCTCTGCTACTCACCGAACTCGGCTCCGACGGCACGGCCTCGGCGGGTCTCCGGCGCAGCGTCGCGGCCCGGCTGCGGGACCTGGACGCCCCGGCCCGCGAGGTGTTCACCCTGGTCGCCGTGGCCGGATCGGCCCTGCGCGAGGAGATGTTGAATCCGGCTGGGGTCAAGGCCCTCCGGACGGCGAATCTGGTCGTCGAGCAGCAACCGGGCCGGCTTGCGCCGCGGCACTCGTTGCTCGGCGAGATCGCCGTCGAAGCCCTCACGCCGACCGAGTTGCGCGAGTTCAACGCCGACGTAGCCCGGCTGGTGGACAGCCCCGGCGAGGCGGCCCGGCACCACGCCGCGGCGGGCGAGCGAGACCTGGCACACGCCAACGCATTGCGTGCCGCGACGGAGGCGACGACTCCCGGAGAGCGAGCCGGACATCTGCGGTTGGCCGCGGCCACCGTGTCCGGGCCCGGCGCCGATGATTTGCGGCTTGCCGCCGGCCGGGCGCTCGCCGAGGGGTTCGACTGGTCCGGTGTCGACGACATCCTGCGCCAGGTGTCTCCCGACGCCGCGCCGGACATCCGGGCCGAGGCGTGGCTGTTGCGGGCCAGAGGAGCCTGGGCGAGGGGTGCCGCGGAGGAGATGGCACCCGCCCTCGAGGCCGGTCTGCAAGCATGTGCCGGTCGCAACTCGGCGATGGAAGTCCTCCTGCGCATCGAGGGCAGCCGGATCGCGATCTGGATCGAGGCGGACCCGGTAGGACATCTGGCCACGGCCGCCGCGAACCTGGCCCTCGCGCTCGACCGTGGGGTCGGGGTCGCCCGGGCCCGGTACTACCTGGGCACCGCGACAGCCATGACCGGCGACCCCGAGGGCCTGTCGATCCTCGCCGCAGCCGTCGAGTCGGCTCGCCAGGACGGCGATTACGACACGGAGTTCACGGCCGCCAACAATCTGATCTCGTTCCTGGAATCCGACGGTGACCCGGCTGTCGGCCGGGACTACGCCGCGCGCATGCGCGACCGTGCCCACGAGCTCGGGCTCGGTATGTGGGAGAACAGCATGCGCTACCAGATCACCCAACTGGACTTCCATGCCGGTCGGTGCCTCCAGGTCCTCCCGGAAACAACGGATCTGCTGCGGCTTCCGCTCGACCCTCGCACCCGCGACTCGACGCGGGAGGTCCATTGCATGGCGCTGATCGACCTCGGTCGGATCGAGGAGGCGGACCGGCTGGCCGTCGCGTGGATGGCCGAGGCCGTCGACGATCAACAGGGGGCGGCCCAGTTCCTCTGGGTGCGGGCCGAGGCGGCGTTGTGCGGCGGCCGCCCGGCGGATGCGGTGACCCTGATGGACGAGTTCCTCACGCTCCAGGACTCCGATCCCAACCTGGTGCTCGGGCGACTCACCCGCGCGTGGGCCCGATTCGGCATCGGGCACTACCCCGGCGACCCGCCGGAGGATCCGGGCCGCCGCATGCTCGACGGCGTGGTGCCGGAGATCACCGGCATCGTCCATCTGCATGCGGGTCGATATGCCGAGGCGGCCGAGCAGTTCGCGGCTGCGGTCGGCCTGTGGCGGCCGTACCACCGCCGCGGCTCGGTCCGGTGTGCCTGGGCCCAGGGTGAGGCCCTGCGGTTGGCCGGTGATCTGGACGCAGCCATTCCGGTGCTGCACCGGGCCGAGTCCGCAGCCGACGAGCTCGGGTTCGTCGGGCACGCAGGGTGGGCCAGACACTCGTTGCGGCAGGCCGGCGAACGTCGCACCGCGGCTCGGGGCTCGGCGGTCGGCGGGTTGACGATCAGCGAGGCCAGGGTGCTCGCGTTGGTGGTGGAGGGGCTGACCAACCCGCAGATCGCCGATCGGCTCGGGTTGTCCCCGCGCACGGTGATCACCCAGATCGAGTCAGCCGCCACCCGGCTCGGCGCCACCGGTCGGACGCAGGCAGCCGCCATGTACAGGTCGCTGCGGGGCGGGGACCGGCCATGACGGACTCGTCCGCAGGGCAGCAATTCGTGGTGGTCGAGCCGGCTGCTGCGGGCTGGCTGCGCATCGCGGCCGCCCGCGCGCGCGTCCGCGGACGAACGGTGCTACCGGGTTGGGCCGCAGCGACGCCACACGTCGCCTGTTGCGGACGGGTCGATGACGAGGCCTCGGCCCGGGCCGCACTCCGGGCCGCACTGGGCGGGGCCGACCTGCTGGTCGATGCCCGGGCCGACGCCGTGCTCGTCGACCGCCTCTGCGATGACCTGACCAGGCTCGGCCGGGTCGAGTTGCACTCTGCTGCGGACGACGAGTTGCACCGGCTGGACCAGCTGACCGACGACGGCGTCGCTCTGCTCGAACTGCTGGCCGCGGGACTCAGCCTCGGCGAGGCCGCGCCTCGCCTGCACCTTTCGCGGCGGACCGCCGACCGGCGGCTGGCCGAGGCCAAGCGGGCCGTCGGCGTCCGCGGAACGGTCGAGGCCGTCGCCCTGCTTCGCGGCCCCTGATCGATCGCCGGGCCCCGCGCCGCTCGTGAGGCCCGCGCCTTCCCTCAGGCTCCGCGCTTCCCGATCCAGCCGGGCAGGACGCCGCTGGCCAGCACCGACTCGCGCAGCGGCGCCAGCAATGCCAGCAGCTCCTGACAGCCGTCCACACCCAGCTGCTGCCACCCGGTCAGCGCGGCCGCATCGGTCGCTCGCTCGAGCGACTTGCGACGGACCAGGCCCTCCTCGGTCAGCTTCGGCTCGTCGTCTTCGGTGATGAGCCCGACGTTGCGCAGCCGGGCGTGGCCGTCGGCCCAGTCCTGGTCGGTCCAGCCGCGGGTGGTCCTGACAAACTCGGTGTTGCCCGAGTAGAGCCCGTCGAGCACCAGCGCTTCGACCGGATCGAATCCGGACTGCACGAGCGCCGCGACGTGTCCGTCCCCGCGATGTTCGCGCAGCAAGATTGCCGCGTGGTAGAGCCCACCCACCGGGTCGTCGGGCCAGTCCAGCAGGCTGTGAGCCGCGTACAGCGGGCGGCCGGGCATCGACAGTCCGCCGCACGCGGTTCTGGCCAGGGCCGCTGCCGCGTCGATCCGGCTGGTGTCGGTGGCATCGCCGAGCACGTCACGGAGGGTGGCGGTCACCACCCGGTAGCGCAGTGCGACCATGTCGGCCGGGCGGATCCGCTGCCAGGCCGCCGGGACGGCGTGGGCGACCAGGGAAGGTGCGAAGACGTAGAACGTCGCCGTCACCACCCCGGCGTCGACCTCGCCCATCGGTGCCGACCTGGCCGCGAAGTAGCCGACCCGGCCGCGGAGCCCGTGCTCGGCGTAGGCCGCAGCCGGTTGCGGAGCGAGCCAGCCCACCGCCTGGAGCATCTCCAGGGCCCCCCAGCAACGGCGAGCCAGGCGGGGAAGGTCGGTCTGGGTCGCTACGGTCATCGCTCGATCGTGCCCCAACGCCTGCCGCGGAGCGATCCGATCCCTGATCTCGGGTTCGGAATAGGCTTGCCGCCATGGCCAGGCGTGCCCGCGGGCGCCCTTCCGATCCACCTGACCCCGCCGAACCGAGCGCGGTATACCTGTTCGGTCCGGACGGCAGCCCCGAGTTCGCCGACTCGACCGGTGCGGGCAGCTCGCGGAGCTCCGGACGGCGGTGGTCGGTGCTGGCGGTGGCCGTAGCGCTCGCTGTGCCACTGGTCGTCGCGATCGTGGCGCACCACGACCGCGACCGGGCCACCGACGTCACGCCCCCGCCTGCTCCGTCGTCCACTTCGCACCCGACAGCGCTGACCGAGGCGCCGACAAGGTCGTCGGCGCCGGCCCTACCGCCATGGCCCAGCACCGCAGGGGCCTGCGGCGGCGAAGTGTCCCTGCCGGTGTTGTCCGATGTAGGCCGGCTCAGCACCGTCACCGGAGTCCGGGTCGTCGTCGGCAGCACCCCGCGCCTGGTCGATGTCGACACGGGGGTCAGCACGACGTTGCCCATCCGGTTGACCGCGGACGAGCTCGTCGTGCAGCTCGCTTCGGACCCGCACGGCACCGTGGCGCTGATCGCATCGTGCGACAAAGCCGGCGGCGTCTCGATGCCGACCCGCCTGGTGCGGCTGGCCCCCGACGGTTCGCGCTACGAGCGGTCGGTACAGGTACCGGAGTTCTCCTCGGACTCGCTCATTCCCGGCGGCGACCTGACGTGGCTCTCGCGGTGGCCGATGAAAGCCGACGGGGATTACTCGACGGACGCTCCGATGCAGCTGGTCGGGACGGTCGCGGGCTCGTCGCCCGTCCGCCTGCCGAACGGATTCATCCCCAGGAGCGGGTTTCGCGGTCTGATCGTCGGGAACAACTGGCGGCCGGACGGCGAGACGAACGGGCCCGTCGAAGTATTCGACGTCGCGACCGAGCGGATCGTCGCCAGGTTCGGGTCGACCGACGTCACCTACACCGTCGACAACGGTCACGTCGTGTGGGCCGATGCCTCCTGCATTGGACGGTGCGCCGTCCACGTGCGGAACCTGGCAGACGGAACGACCAGGACGGTGGTGGCCCGCCTGGACCCGGGCCACGACCTTGGCTACGGCGCGATCAGCCCGGACGGAGCCATGGCGGCGTTCCTCACCTATGACAATCCGCCCGACCTCCACTACGCCATCGACCACCCCGGAGGGCCGACCGGAATAGCGGTCCTCGACTTGACCACCGGTCGGACGACGGACGTGCCCGGCATCGAACTGCCCCCAAAGGTTCGACCTCGCTCTCCTTCGCCGGCGAAGATCACTGGTTGGTACTACCCATCGCTCTGGCCGACGAGTCCAGGATCTTGCTGTGGCGCCCGGAACTGGCTCACCCGGTGGACGTGGGCGTCGGTCTGCCGGGCCTGCCCGACCACTCCTCCCCCCTGACCGTGGCCTGAGCAACGGTCAATTCGCCCAGCAGACGGCACCTGCGGTAGTCTGGCCCGCGCTGCGGCGCCGGTCACCGACCGGTCACGTGATGAACCGCACGCCTCCGCGGCTCGTATACGGAACCATCCGATGCGTGGCGCGGGAACGAACACCAACGTGATCGCGTTGTGTTCGGTGAACATCGCGAAGTACTTCTGGGTCCTCGCGGACCTGGTTGCGGGCCGTCCGGCGGGGCCCGCACCGTTGATCGGCCGCCACTCGCCCGGGCGGCACAGGAAGGACACACCATGGCAGACCGAGTTCTGCGCGGATCCCGGCTCGGCTCGACCAGCTACGAAGCCGACCGCAACCACGACCTCGCGCCCCGGCGCACCGCGACCTACGCGTGCCCGCGCGACCACGAATTCACCGTCCCGCTCGCGGACGACGCCGAGGTCCCCGCGGCGTGGGACTGCCGGATGCACGGCCTCGAGTCGACGCTGGTCGACGGCTCGGTGCCGGAAGCGAAGGCGGTCAAGCCGCCGCGGACCCACTGGGACATGCTGCTCGAGCGTCGCTCCATCGAAGAACTCGAGGAGATCCTCAACGAGCGCCTGGCCGAGGTCAAGGCGCGGCGCACGGCCTCCTGAGGCCGGCATTCGGACCGAGCACCAAGCCGAAGGGCGCCGCTCCCCCAGTGGGGGCGGCGCCCTTTCGTCTGCCCCGGGGCCCCTGCGTACGCGATCGGCGTCGATCCGCGCCGGCGTGAGGCGGGCCCCGGTTACGCCGTGGGGTTCTTGGCTCCGGACCTGCCGGCGACCAGGTCGCGCACCTGTTCCCACCGGTGGCGCAGGCCCCAGACGCCGACCTTGAGGAAGGCTTCGCGGACGATCGAGCCGGTCATCTTCGACTCCCCGAGCGTCCGCTCGGTGAACGTGATCGGCACTTCGGCCACGGTGAACCCCGCGCGGATGGCCCGCCAGGCCACATCGATCTGGAAGCAATAGCCGTGCGAGGCGATCTCGTCCAGCTTGAGCGCGCGGAGCACCTCGGCCTTGTAGGCGCGATAGCCACCGGTGATGTCGTGCAGCGGCACCCCGAGCGCCAGCCGGGAGTACAGGTTGCCGCCACGCGAGATGAACTCCCGACTCTTCGGCCAGTTGACCACCGCGCCGCCGGGTACGTACCGGGCGCCGAGCACGACGTCGGCGTGCGACAGCGCGCCCAGCAGGCGGGGCAACTGCTCCGGGGCGTGCGACCCGTCGGCGTCCATCTCGACCAGCACGTCGTAGCCGGCGTCCAGGCCCCACCGGAACCCCGCGATGTAGGCCGCGCCGAGGCCGTCCTTCACCTTCCGGTGCAGGACGTTGATCGTCTCGTCGGCGGCCGCGCGCTCGTCGGCGATCGTGCCGGTGCCATCCGGCGACCCGTCGTCCACCACCAGCACGGCCGCTTCCGGCACTGCCGCCCGGATCCGGTCGAGGATCAACGGCAGATTCTCCCGCTCGTTGTACGTCGGGACGATCACCAGGACCCGACCGACCGATCCAGGGTGCGGCGCTTCGCTCGCGTCGCCTGACGGCGCCGCGGTGCTCGCTTCTCCTCCGCTGCGCATGGTTTGGCTCGCGTCGCCTGACGGCGCCGCGGTGCTCGCTTCTCCTCCGCTGCGCATGGCTTGGCTCGCGTCGCCTGACGGCGCCGCGGTGCTCGCTTCTCCTCCGCTGCGCATGGCTTGGCTCGCGTCGCCTGACGGCGCCGCGGTGCTCGCTTCTCCTCCGCTGCGCATGGTTGGCTCGCGTCGCCTGACGGCGCCGCGGTGCTCGCTTCTCCTCCGCCGCGCATGGCTTGGCTCACTTCTCGGTGCTCTCCTCGGCAGGGCTCCCGGCGGGAGCGGTCAGGGACGGTCTGCGGCGGCGAACCACCACCCAGGCGATCAGCAGTGCCACCGGTGCCAGTGCGGACAGCGTCCACTCCACCGGTGTGCCCAGCACGGTACCGAACGTCGCCGCGGTGATCAGCGGAACCTGCGGGGTCAGGTAGCCGGCGGTGAACAACGGAATCGACGATTCCACCGATCCGTCCGGCCGGATCGCCGCGGACACCCCGGAGGTCGCCGCGATGAGCACCTCCCGGCCGTGCTGGACGGCGCGAACCCGGCTCATCGCCTGCTGCTGGTAGGTCTCGTCGGTCCAGCCGAAGGTGGCGTTGTTGGTCTGCACGACCAACACCTGGGCGCCGCCCTTCATCACCGCGGTCACCAGGTCGTCGTAGGCAACCTCGAAACAGATGACATCGCCGACGCCGACCCCGCCGACCGCCAGGTTGCCCGGCTTGTCCCCGGGCAGGAACCCGCCGCGCAGCAGGTCGACCTGGTCGGAGAAGATCCGGAAGAACGACCGGTACGGCATGTACTCACCGAACGGGACCGGATGCTGCTTGTCGTAGTACTCCCCCGGCCCGGTCACCGGATCCCAGACGATGCCGCGGTTGTAGCTCAGACCCGACTGGCCCGCGTCCACCACCGCGCCGACCAGGATCGGCACACCGATGTCCTTGGCGGCCGCGGAGATCTCGGCGGCCGCATCGGCGTTCCGGTACGGGTCGATGTCCGAGGCGTTCTCCGGCCAGATCACCAACTGTGGTTTCGGGGCGGTCCCGGCCCTGACCGCTGCGGCCAGCCGCGCGGTCTCCGCCGCGTGCAGGTCGGTGACCGCGCGGCGGCGGGCGTTGAACTCCAGGCCCGGCTCCGGGACGTTGCCCTGGATCACCGCGATGGTGGTGCTCGGGTACGCCGCGGGATCCACCTCGGCTGCGCGTGCCGCGACTCCGAGCAGGAACGGTGCTACGACCAGGCCGACCGCGACCAGGACCGAGGTGCGCCGCACCGACCGGCCGCGACGCCGGTGCCAACCCAGCCGGAGCAGTGCGGCGACGGCGAACCCGGCGAGCACGGTGAGGAAGGTCAGGCCGGCCGAGCCGAGCAGCGCCGCGGCCGGCAGCAACGGGCCGTCCGGCTGGGAGAACGCCACCGATCCCCACGGGAACCCGCCGAACGGGAACCGGGCCTGCAGCGCCTCGCCGGCCACCCAGGCGGCCGCGGCGAACACCGGCCACACCGGCAGCCGCCGAGAGACGACCGCGATGAGCGCACCGGCGATGCCCAGCAGCAATGCCTCTGCGGTGGCCAGCGCGATCCAGGGCAGGTCGCCGACGTAGATGTTCGCCCAGGTCAGCAGGGGTAGGTAGAAGGCCAGCCCGAAGAGGAACCCGAGGCCGTAGCCGGACCGCCAGTTCGTGCCGGCCAGCGCGAGCCCGAGCAGGGCGCTGCCGGCGATCGCCGCCCACCACTGGGTGGACGGGGCGAAGGCGGCGTACATGGTCAGCCCGCCGGCCGACGCGGCCAGGATGCGCAGCCCGCCGCTGCCGCGCAGGGCCCGGCCCCAGCGCACCGGCAGCGTGTCCGATCGACGACGCGCGGTGGCCCCGGCCGGCGGCGAGGCCGGCGGGCCGGCGGAACTGGCGTCCACCGGCTCACTTCCCACGGTCGGTGACGCCACCCGTTCAGCGTAGTTGGACACGGAGTCCTCCCGGGCCCGCATGCACAAGCCCGACGCGGTCGGCCTGGTGGCGGGATCAGGTTTCGAACAGACCGACGTCGTGCACGACCCGGCCGCCGACGACCGTGCACAGGGTCGCCGGCAGCTCGGCGTCCGGCGAGAGATCGGGCAGCAGCGGCACCCGGGACCGGGGATCGGTGGACCAGCGCTGCACCGCCGGATCTGCGACCGGCCGGACCAGTTCCCCCGCGCTCACCACGGCGAACTGCGCCGGCGCACCGACCGCGATGGTGCCGGCGCCGCGGCCGGTGCGCCGGGCCGCCCGGTGTCCGCCGCGGGTGTGGGCCAGCAGCGCGGCCCGCGCCGAGATCCCGGATCCGGTGGTCCGGTGGTGCACGGCCGCTCGCAGCGCCTGCCATGGTTCGGCCGGGGTGACCGGAGCGTCCGAGCCGAAGGCCAGCGTCACGCCGGCAGCGGCGAACGCCGCGAACGGGTTCATCGGCGCCGCCCGCACGGCCCCCAGACGCCGCACATACATGCCGTCCGGACCGCCCCAGAACGCGTCGAACAAGGGCTGCACCGACGCCACCGTGCCGGTCCGGGCGAACGCCGCGATGGTGTCGGCGTCGGGCATCTCCGCGTGTTCCACCCGTGGGGTCACGCCGGCCAGCATCGCGCTGCCGCCGGGGCCGAGCCGGTCGGCCGCCGCGAGCAAGCGCAGCACCGACCGCGCCCACGCCGTCGTCGCCGATGGCGTGGAATCCGGGTTGCACGCCGGCCACCGCGCACGCCACCAGGTGATCGACGAGGGCCGCGTCGGTCAGGTACCGGGCGCCGTGCATGCCCGGCGCGGCGGCAAGGTCTGAATAGGGCGCGCGCAGCGACGCCGTCCGCGAGCCGAGTGCGCCGTCCACCACCAGGTCGCCGCCCAGGGCCACCGCGCCGGTCTCGGCGAGCAGGTCGACAGCCAGTTCCGGGTCGTCGACCGCCGCCCCCAGGTAGCCGAGCACCGAGATCGGCGAGTCCAGGGCGAGCAGGCCGACGAGGTCGGCCCGGCCCTGCTCGTCCGCCGCGGCGCACTCGTGCACCTCGACGATCCCCCGCTGCGCACACCGCTCCAGGAACGCCCGCTGCGCCGCGGACCGGGCGGATTCGCCGAGCAGCGACTTGGCCCGTGATCGGGCGGCGTGGTGCGCATCCTTGGTGACGGGCAGTTCCGGGTGCCAACCGTCCCGGGCCGGACCGTCGGGTAGCGCGTCGGCCAGGGTCGTCGACAGCGCGGCGGAGTGCACATCGATGCGAGCCAGGTACGCGGGTCGGCCGCCCACGGCCGCGTCGATCTCCGCACGGGTGGGGGGCCGGTTCTCCGGCCACCGGGTCTCGTCCCAGCCGTGCCCCCAGACGACGCCGCCGTCGGTGGTCGCCGCGAACTGGCCGACCAGCGCCAGGCACGCGGCCAGCGACGTCGTGGTCGACAGATCAAGTCCGGTCAACGACAGCCCGGCGTCGGTGCAATGCACATGCGCGTCGACGAATCCCGGCACCACCAGCGCCCCGTGCAGGTCGATCACCCGGTCCGGTGCGCCGGCCAGGTCGACCGCGTGCTCCCCGCCGAGCCAACTGATGGTGCCGTCGACAAAGGCGAGCGCGGTGGCCTCCGGGTCGGCCGCGGAGTGGATCCGGCCGTTGCGCAGCAGCGTGAGCATCAGAATTGACGCTACCGACTCCTGGGCTACGTCGGACATACCGGCTGCCGCTGAGGTCTGGGAGAGTGTCACGGTGAGTTCGCTACCCGATGCCCCGACCGCGGAACTGCCGGCGGGGCACGCCGGACTGACCGCGGCGGAGGTGGCCGAGCGGGTCGACCGTGGTCAGACCAACGCGACCGAGAATCGGTCCTCCCGATCCATCTGGGAGATCGTCAAGGCCAACGTCTTCACCCGCTTCAACGCGATCCTGGGTGCGCTGTTCGTGATGGTCCTGATCGCCGGGTCGCTTGCGGACGGCCTGTTCGGGCTCATCCTCGTGGTCAACTCGCTGATCGGCATCGTCCAGGAGTACCTGGCCAAGCGGAAACTCGATCGGCTGGCACTGCTGAATGCGCCGACCACCCGGGTGGTCAGGGACGGGACGCTGGTCGAGGTGCCGACCACCGAGGTGGTGCTGGACGACCTCATCGAGTTGCGCACCGGCGACCAGGTTCCCGCGGACGGGACGCTGCTGTCGGCCACCGGTCTGGAGATCGACGAGTCGAACCTGACCGGCGAATCCGACGCGATGCCCAAGAGCGCCGGCGACGCGGTGCTGTCGGGCACGACGGTGGTGGCCGGGTCCGGCCGATTCCCGGCGGCCGCGGTCGGCGCCGACGCCTACGCCAACAAGATCGCCGCCGAGGCCCGCAGATTCACCCGCACCCACTCGGAGATCCAGGCGTCGGTCAACACCCTGTTGAAGTACATCACCTGGGTGATCGTCGTCGCGCTGCCACTCCAGATCTGGTCGCAGGCCAGGGTGATCGGCGACCAGGGCTGGCGCGAGGTGGTGATCAGGTCGGCCGGCGGCCTGGTCGGCCTGGTGCCCGAGGGCCTGGTCCTGTTGACGTCGGTGGCGTTCCTGTTGGCCGCGGTGAGCCTGACCCGGCAGCAGGTACTCGTACAGGAACTCCCGGCCGTCGAGGGCCTGGCCCGGGTGGACGTGGTGTGCCTGGACAAGACCGGCACCTTGACGGTCGGGGACATCGTCTTCGAGCAGATCCATCCGATCGAGGGGCAGCACACCGACGTCATCACGGCCGGCCTCGGCGCGCTGGCCGACGACCCCAACGCCAACGGCACGCTCAAGGCGGTGGCGGCCGCGATCGAACCGCCCAAGGATTGGGAACGGCTGGACACCATCGCCTTCAACTCGGCCCGGAAGTGGAGCGCCGCCTGCTTCGTCGACCGCGGCACCTGGGTGATGGGCGCGCCGGATGTGTTGCTGCCGGAGGACTCTCCGCTGCGCGAGCAGGTGCACGAGTTCGCCCTGCTGGGCCGCCGGGTCCTGCTGATCGCGCGCAGCGACGCACCGCTGGTGGGGCAGGAGCTACCCGCCGACCTGCAACCGGCGGCGCTGGTCACGCTGTCCGAGCAGGTCCGGCCGGACGCGAAGGACACGCTGCAGTACTTCGCCGACCAGGGCGTGACGATCAAGGTCATCTCCGGCGACAACCCGGTCACCGTCGCCGCCATCGCCCGCCGGGTCGGGCTGGACGTCGGCGACGAGGGCGCCAAGGATGCCAGGACGATGGGTACCGACGTCCAGGAATTGCGCGAGATCGCCCGAGCTACAACCGTTTTCGGCCGCGTTTCGCCCGAGCAGAAGCGGGCGCTTGTGCACGCGCTGCAGGCCGACGGACACGTGGTCGCCATGACCGGTGACGGGGTCAACGACGCGCTCGCGCTCAAGGACGCCGACATCGGGGTGGCGATGAACAACGGCGCCCAGGCCACCAAGGCCGTGGCCCAGCTGGTGCTCTTGGACGGCCGGTTCTCCCACCTGCCCTCGGTGCTGGCCGAAGGCCGGCGGGTGATCGGCAACGTCGAGCGGGTGGCCAACCTTTTCCTGGCCAAGAACGTGATGAGCCTGATCGCGATCATCATGTCCGCGGTCTTCTTCCTGCCGTTCCCGTTCCTGCCCCGCCAGCTGACCCTGGTCTCCGCCGTGACCATCGGCATCCCGGCGTTCTTCTTGGCGCTGGGGCCCAACCGGCGCCGGTACGTTCCCGGGTTCCTGCGCCGCGTGGTGCGGTTCGCTGTGCCCGCCGGTGCGGTTGCCGGGCTGGCCGTCACCGTGTCGTATCTCTGGTCGTACGGCGTCTACGGCATACCACCCGACGAGTTCGCCACCCGCTGCGGCGTGGTGTCCGGCGCCAAGCAGGTGGCCGACGTGGCGTGCTGGCGCCCTGGCACCGGCGCCACGGTCGCGCTGCTCACCGTGTCGTTCTGGATTCTGATCGTGCTCGCCCGGCCGTTCCGGCCGTGGAAGGTCGCCCTGGTCGCCAGCATGATCGGCCTGGCCGCGCTGGCATTCATCCTGCCGGCCGGGCGACGTTTCTTCGAGTTCGACCTGCCGGCGCCTCTGTTCTGGCAATCGCTCGTGGTCGGAGTGGCGGGGGCCGCGGTGGTCGAGCTGATCTATCAGCTGTCCACGGAGATGCGGCAGGTCCAGCACAGCCTCGTCCCGTGAACGCAATCAGCCGACGATCTGGGCGACCCGGACCCCGACCAGTTCGCGGACGACGCCGTCGGGCAGCGGCCGGTCGGCGGTGAACCGGATGGTCCCCTTGGACAGGCTGAACCCCGCGAGCTGGGGAGCAACGGCTGCCACCGCCTCCGGGCTGAACGGAAAGATGCTCAGGTGCGCCTTCGCGGCGACGAACCCGAGCAGCGGTTTGCCCCGATAGCGGAGCGCGGCCATGCCGTAGCTGTGGCCCTCCACGGCCTCCGGACACTCCTGCACGGCCAGGTCCTGGACGTGGGCCAGCGCGGCGCGGTCGGCGGCTGACACCGTGTCCAGGTACTCACTGAGTTCACCCATCGCCCGACGGTAACCGGGACTCGGAAAGCGCGTCGAGGTCGGCGTTCTCGTCCCGGCTGTCGGTGCCGCCCTCGGCCGCCCGGCCGACATCGGCCGGCGCGTCCTCGCCGCGTCCGGCGGGCAGCGCCAGGGTGCCGAGCAGCATCAGCCCGACGAGCACGGCGACGGCGACGAAAACCCGGTGCGTCGCCTGGTACAGCGTCGCCGGGTCCGGCGCCTGTCCTCCGGTCAGGGCGCCGGAGGCGATCGCATTGGCCAGCGCGCCGAACACGGCGACCCCGACCGCGCTGCCCATCGATCGGGTGAACATGGTGGTCCCGGTGACCACGCCACGCTCGGACCAGCCGACGCTGGACTGGGCGAAGATCAGCGTCGGGCTGGCCACCAGGCCCATTCCGGCCCCGATGACGAAGCACACGGCAGCGACCCGCCAGATCGACGAGTCCGCACTCAGCAGGGCCAGCAGGGTGGCGCCGGCGCCCGCGATGACAGCCCCGATCACGGCGGTGGCCCTGAACCCGATCCGCAGGTACAGCCGCCCGGACTGGGACGCGGCGATCGGCCAGCCGATGGTCATGGTGGCCAGCGCGAAGCCGGCCGCGAGCGGTCCGTGCCCGAGCACGTCCTGCAGGTAGGTCGGGCCGTAGGACGTGACTCCCATGACGATGGCGCCGACCAGCAGTGACACCACCGCGGTCGCGGCGATCAGCCGGCTGCGGAACACCCACAACGGCAGCACCGGCTCGGCGGCCCGGCGTTCCACCAGGACGAACACCACCAGCAGCACGGCGACCACGGCGAACATGGTCACGCTGGTCGCCGACGACCAGGCCCACGCCTGCCCACCCTCGAGCAGGGCCAGGATCAGCACGGTCAGCGCCGCGGTCAGCAGGGCTGCGCCGACCACGTCGATCCGGTGCGTCCGGCGTTGCCGCGTCTCGTGGAAGGACCGGCGCAACATCCACCACGCGACCAGGCAGAGCGGGATGTTGACGAAGAAGATCCAGCGCCAGGAGATGTACTCACTGAACAGTCCGCCGAGCAACGGCCCGACGACGGCGGACATGCCCCAGACGCTGGCCAGGTAGCCCTGGGCCTTGGCCCGTTCGGCGACCGTGTAGATGTCGCCGGCGATCGTCATGCTCATCGGTTGGACCGCGCCCGCGCCCAGGCCTTGTAGGGCGCGGAACACGATCAGCGCGGTCATGCTCCAGGCGAACCCGCAGAGCACGGAGCCGGCCAGGAACAATCCGATGCCGACGTACATGATCGGCTTGCGGCCGAAGGTGTCGGCGAGCTTGGCGTACACCGGCACCGTCACCGCCTGGGCCAGCAGATAGGCGGAGAACAGCCACGGGAACTGGTCGAACCCGGACAGGTCGGCGACCACCGACGGCACCGCGGTGGCGATGATGGTGGAATCCAGCGCGACCAGCGAGGTCGCCAGCATGAGTGAGGCAAGCACCGGCCCGCGGTCGGAGCGCAATCCGACCGACGCGGCCGTGGCCCTGGGCTGGTTCACGCTCTCGGCACCAGCCCGGTGTGCTCGGCGGCGAACGCCAGCTGGTCGGCGTACTCGTCGGCCAGCGCGTGGACCGGCTTGCCGAGGCCATGGCCGGCCCTGGTGTCCACCCGAAGGATGACCGGACCCGGACCAGCCTGGCACCGTTGCAGCTCCGCGGCGAACTTGAACGAGTGTGCAGGTACTACCCGGTCGTCGTGGTCGCCGGTCGTCACCAGCGTCGGCGGGTAGGTTGTGCCGGCAACGAGGTTGTGCAGCGGTGAGTAGGCGCGCAGCGAGACGAAGTCGGCCGGGTCGTCCGGGGTGCCGTACTCGGAGGCCCAGGCCCAGCCGATGGTGAACAGGTGGAACCGCAGCATGTCCAGCACTCCGACGGTGGGCAGTGCGGCCGCCCACAGCTCGGGCCGCTGGGTCAGCGCCGCGCCGACCAACAGTCCGCCGTTGGACCGCCCGTGCACCGCGAGCTGATCGCGCGTCGTGGTGCCGTCGGCGATCAACTGGTCGGCGCAGCCGTACAAATCGTCGAAGACCCGCTGCTTGGCCCCCTTCATGCCGGCTTCGTGCCACGCGGCTCCGTACTCCCCGCCGCCGCGCAGGTTGGCCACCGCCAGCACCCCGCCGCCCTGCACCCAGGCGGCGAACAGCGCGGAGAACGTGGGCAGCACCGGAATGTCGAACCCGCCGTAGCCGTACAGCAGGGTCGGTGCGGTCCCGTCCGGCAGATCTGTCCGACGGACGACGGTCATCGGGACGCTCGCCCCGTCCGCCGAGGTGCCGTGCCGGCGTTCCGCGATGACCCCCGCTACCGGCTCCGGCGATCCGGTCGGAATGGGTTGGGGGTCCGCCTCGGGGTCCGACAGGTCGACGCGGACGACGTCGAGCCGACGGGTGAAGGAGCTGGTCCCGATGAACACCTCATCCGACCCGAGACGGCCGTGCAGCGCGACCACCGCCGACGGGTAGATCAGGCTCAGCTCTCCCCGCAGGTCGCCGCCGCGGTCCACGACCTCGACCCGGTGCGCCGCGTCCTGCGACCACACCAGAACGAAACCCGACGCAGCAGCAACCACGTCGGCCAGCACGTCCGTCGGGTGCTCGGGCACGATCTCGACCCACTCCGCACCCGGCGCCGTCAGATCGACCGCCACCAAGCGGCCCCGTTCGGCTCCGCGCTCGGTGCGCAGGAACACCGAGTCCCCGTCCACCGCGACCACGTGGTGCGCGTCGACCAGGTCTCCGACCAGCACCTGTGCGTCGTCCTCGATCGTCGCACCGTCGGGGCCGGTGGCTATCCGGCGGACCTCGACGGTCGATCGCGAGTCTGTCCCCGGAGCCGCCGTGAGCACCAGCCAGCGGCCGTCCGGGGACACGTAGGGGTCGACCATCCAGGCGCGATCGGCCGGCCGCGACCAGACCAGCGTGTCGCTGTCCTGCGCCGTGCCCAAGCGGTGCAGCACCAGTTCGCCGGCGCCCATGGCGTCGGTGAATTCCTGGCCGTCGGGCGCCGGGTATCGCCAATACAGGAAGCCCGTGCCGTCGGCGAGCCAGGTCGGCGCCACCCACTTGGCCCAGCGCAGCACGTCGTCGGTGGCGGCTCCGCTGGACACGTCGTAGACCCGGATGGTCTGCCAGTCCGAGCCGGCTTCGGCCAGGGCCGCCGCGAGCAACCGACCATTCGGGCTGATCTCCGCGGCGGTCAGCGCGACCGTGCCGTCGTGGGCCAGCCGATTCGGGTCCAGCAGCACGCGGCCACCGGCCAGCAGCTCCTCGAGCGAGTCCGCGACCATCAACCGGTCCTGGTCCAGCTCTCCCGGATTGACCAACCGGAAGTACCGGCCGCCGCGGGCCCACGGGGTGCCCTGGCGCGGACGGGTGAGCAGATCGATCACCCTGCGGCCGAACCACTCCCGGCTCGGCAGACCGGCCAGGTACGGCTCGGACACCGCATTCTGTGCCGCGACGAACGCCCGGGTGCGCGCGCCGTCCGGGTCCTCGAGGTACCGGTAGGGATCGACCACGGTCGTCGCGTGCAACGTCTCGACGACGTCGTCCCGGTCGACCGGCGGGTAGGACAGAAGGGCGGGAGAAGCGGAGGGCATCCCCCGATTCAATCACCGGGCACCGGCACCGCGCCGCCGGCACCGCCGCGAGGAGAGCGCAGGCGAGTCGTCGCAACGACATCTCCGAATTTGTCTTGTCCGTCCCCTGATGGGTGACCTCCTTGTGAGCCGTCACAGCCGGGCCTAGCGTTCGCGCAACGGCCACCGGGCACGCGGAACCGCCGCTGCCCTGCGCCGCCCGACGAGGGAGCCCTCATGTCCGACTCCGCAGCTCACACCGCTCGCCACCGGGTTCGACGGACGCTGACCGCCGGACTCGTCCTGATCGTGTCCATCTTCGGGCTCCTGCTGGTCGGGGCCGCCTCGGCGTCGGCGGCCGACACACCGCCCGGCTTCACCAGCGACGGGTGCACGTTGGTACCCGAGGCACCGTCCGGTGTCGACTTCCACGATTCCTGCGTCGCGCACGATCTGTGCTATTTCCTGCACAACACCACCAGGGCCGCCTGTGACGCAGCCCTGTACACCAGCCTCAAGCAGGACTGTGTAAGCGCGACGTCGGTCAAGCAGTACACCTCGTGCCGCGCCTGGGCCGCCCTCTACTACGCCGGCGTGCGACTGTTCGGCGGGTACTACTGGAATGCCTCCGGCCTGGCCCGGACCCAGACCCCGATGGCCTAGCCGCGCCGGGCGGAAGGGAGGCCGCCCGCCCGGGTCAGCTGTTCACGACCCGCTGACCAGGGCCGGATAGCCCAGGATGCTTCGGTCCCGCAGGCTGAACTCGGCCGGTCCGACCTCCGTCACGGTGGTGACCACCACCTGACCGTCGACGGCGGTGCCGGCTCCGGCGAACGTCGTGTCGGCCACGGCCGGCCACAGGGCGCTCAACACCGCGCCGACCGCTTGGGCCTCCTGGGTGGAGCCGTAGGTGGTGACGAATGTGGCAATGCCGACCCGTCGCGTCCCGGGCGTCCACGCGTAGCCGGCGAAATCCGGGACGGGCAGCTGGGTGACGCCGGCGCTGCGCATGGCCGCGGTCAGCGCGGTAGCAGTCTTGTCCGAGGTGCCGAGCACGTTGCGTTGCAGGTACACGGTGCCCATGTCGATCATGGCCGCGTGCGGCGCGGCGTCCAGCACCGCCTTGACCTGACGATCCTCGGCGAGTGACCCGGGAACGGCCGTGCCCGCCAGCACCGCCGTCCGGGTGTCGTCCGGCACCGCTGTGCCGACCAGGTAGGTGACCGGCGGGCTGGCGCGATACCCGGCCCAGCCGTGCGGGCCGCCATACCCGCCCACCCCGGCCACTGTCTGCGCGGTAACCGTTTCGTCGCGCAGCTTCGGGTCGCTCAGCCGCTCGGGATCGATTGCGCCCTGACAGACGCCGAGCTTCTGCTCGGCGTCGGTGCCGCCCCACCACACCGACAACATCTTGTCCGGCGGGGCGGTGCGCACCGCGGCCGCCGACCGATCGTCGAGCAGGGCCGCACAGATCTGCTCCGAGGTCGAATTGTTCACCCACGCCGACTCGGCCGGCGGGCGGCCCCCGGTGCTGGCCGCGGTGGTCGGGCCGGCTTCTCCGCCGATCCGGCCGACCAGGTTCACCGGCGCGGGATCGAGCAGGGCGATGTGGTACTTGGTGTCGAACGTCGCCGGGATGGACCCCAACGCGACGTAGGCCGGGCTACCCGTCCAGTCCACGCCGGGCGTCTGCGGTACGGCCGTCCCGGGCTGCGGGCTGCCGGACTGCTCGTCGGTGCACGCACTCACGGTCAGTGCGAGGACAGCCAGCGTGGCCAGGGCCGCGGGCAGCGCGGTCCGGCCTCGACGCGAGCGCGACCGGCGAGCTGACCACGAGCGGCCGGCGGATCGTCGGCCCGGATCACTCACCCGGCCGGTCCACCGCGACGTGGACGGGCGCCGCGACAGTGATCGGCACCGGCCGGTCCTCGTATGGGGTGGAGAGCACCACGGTGGTCCTGGTGGACACCGCGGCGTGGGCGCGGATCTGCCCCAGCAGCGCCTCCAACGCGGACGGCGATGCCACCCGCACCTTGACGATGTAGGACTCCACCCCGGCCACCGAATGGCAGGCCTCGATCTCCGGCAGCACCGACAGGCGCTGTGGGTAGTCGTCCGGCGCTCCAGGGTCGATCGGGGTCAGTGAGACGAACGCGGTCAGCGGGAGACCGATCTGCTCGCTGTCGATCTGCGCCGCGTATCCGCGGATCACGCCGCGTTGTTCGAGCCGGCGCACCCGCTGGTGCACGGCGGACACGGACAGGCCGACCCGCTCCGCCAGATCGGTGTACGAACAGCGACCGTCGGCGGCCAGCACCGCGACGATCCGGGCGTCGATGTCCTCGAGCACGACGTCAGCCCAGCACGATCAGGTCGGTGGGGCAGGTGTTCATCCGTACGGGCCCTTCCTCGGTGACCATCACGATGTCCTCGATGCGCACGCCGAACCTCCCCGGCAGATAAATGCCGGGCTCCACGGAAAAGGCCATACCGGGTTCGAGCCGACGCACATTGCCGCGCACCATGTACGGCTCCTCGTGCACCTCGAGACCGATGCCGTGGCCGGTCCGGGTGAGGAAGTGCTCGCCGTATCCGGCGTCGACGATGACCTGCCGGGCGGCGGCATCGACCGACTCGCAGCTGGCGCCCACGACGGCGGCGGCAACTCCGGCGGCCTGCGCGGCCCGGACGATGGCGTGGACCTCGGCGACGTCGTCCGGCGCGGCGGGTCCGGTGACGTAGGTGCGGGTGCAGTCGGAGTAGTAGCCGGCCGGGCTCGGGCCACCGATGTCGACGACCACAGGCTCACTCTCGCCGATCACCCGATCCGACGCCTCGTGATGCGGACTGGCCCCGTTGGGACCCGAGGCGACGATGACGAAGTCGGCGGCTTCATGGCCCTCATCGACCAGGGCTGCCGCGATGTCCGCGGCCACCTCGTGTTCGCTGCGGCCCGGGATCAGCCACTCGGCGATCCGGCGCTGCACCCGATCGATCGCCGCGCCGACTGCGGCCAGCGCAGCGACCTCGTCGATGTCCTTGCGCATCCGCAGTTCGCTGATCGCCGGCCCGGCCACAGTCAACTCGGAGCCCGGGACCGCGCTCTGCAGGCCCAGGGCGTGCATGGTGGGCAGGTAGTTGTCCACGGACAGCACCCGGGCGCTGCGCGGGAGTAGCCGGGCCACGGCCGCGTACGGGTCCTCGCCGTCGAGCCAGGTGCTGACGTCCAGGCCCAGGTCCTCGACCGGCGTGCCGACCCAGCCCGGCCGTTCCAGTGCCGGCACCAGTAGCCGGGCCGTCCCGTCCGGGTCGACAACCAGACAGGTCAGCCGTTCGTGCGAGGCAACCGAATGACCGAGCAGATACCGCAGGTCGGCGCCGGGCGACACGATCACCGCATCGGCCCCGGCCTTCGCCGCCTGACCGCCCAGCCGGGCGATCCGGTCGGCCAGGGTCGCCGGCGTCGCCGGATCGTGCAGGGCACGGTCCCCCCGGGCGCTGGGGGTGACGACGGCATCCGCGGACATGCGGGAAGACTAGTCGTGCCGGACCGCGGGTAGCGTCCGTGCTCGTGCTGCAACTGCTGGATCTCGCCGGAATGTACTTCCGGGCGTTCTACGCGGTGCCGGCGTCGATCACCGGCCCGCACGGCCGCCCGGTGAATGCCATCCGCGGGTCACTCGACATGATCGCCAAGGTGGTGACCGACGCCCACCCGGATCGGGTGATCGCCTGCCTGGACATCGATTGGCGCCCGGCCTGGCGGGTTTCCCTGATCCCCTCCTACAAGACGCATCGGGTGGCCGGCGACGCCGTGCCCGGCGCCGGGGGCGCTGATCCGCGGCAGCTCACTCAGTTGTCCGAGGAAGAGGTGCCCGACCAGCTCTCTCCCCAGGTACCGGTGCTGCTGGACGTGTTGGCGGCGATCGGAGTCGCGCAGGCCGGCGCGCCCGAGGCGGAGGCCGACGACGTGATCGGCACGCTGGTCGAGCGGGAGACGGCGGATCCGGTCGAGGTGGTGACCGGCGACCGCGACCTGATGCAACTGGCCCGCGCGACCCCGACACCGGTGGTGGTTCGCTACATCGGCGCCGGGTTGGCCAGGGCGGAGGTGCTCGACGAGGCCGGGGTCCATCGCAAGTACGGCGTGCCCGCCTCCGGGTACGCAGACTTCGCCCTGCTCCGTGGGGATCCGTCGGACGGACTGCCCGGCGTCCCCGGCATCGGCGACAAGACCGCCTCCGCTTTGATCGGGCAGTTCGGTTCGGTGGAGGCGCTGACCGCCGCCGTCGACGACCCGCAGTCCGGGCTGGCCGCCGGGCCGCGGCGCAAGCTCGCCGCCGCCCGCGCCTATCTGGACGTCGCACCGCGAGTGGTGCGGGTCAAGCGCGACGCCCAGGTGTGGACCGAGCCCGACGGCGATGGCCGGATCCCGGCCGAGCCGCTCGACCCGCAGCGGCTGGCCGCGCTGGTCACCGAGCACGGCATCGGTAGCTCGGTGAAGCGTCTGCTGGACGCGTTGGGCTGGCAGGGATGACCGAGGACCCTTCCGTGGAGTTGGCCGAGATCCGCGTGGTGGTCGACCGTATCGAGGGCCGATCGGTATGCGGGATGAAACCCGGTGACTCGTTCTGCGTCACCGATTCCTCGCGCCTGAGCATGCCCGACGGTGGGCACTTCTGCCTGTACGCGCTGGCCGCGGTGTTGCCGTTGCTGCCGGCGCGGCAACGGGCGTTGGAACCCGGCGACTGGATGGCCAGGGACACGGAGGTGGCCTGCCCGGATCCGGACGAGCGATTGATCATGCGCATCGAGCGGGGCCGGCTGCAGACGCTGAGGACGGGCGAGCTGACGTGAGCGGGCATCGCCGGTCGGTGTCGATCGCGCTGCAGACGGACAAAACGGCAATCCAGTACGCGGCGCTGGGCACCATGGTCGAGGACCTCGGGTTCGACGGACTGTCCATGTTCGCCGACCTCGGCTACCAACCGCCGGCCGGCCCGATGGCGGTGGTGGCCCGGGCCACCTCCCGGCTGCGGCTCGGCATCGCGTGCCAGAACCCGGCACTGGTGCATCCGGTCGAGATCGCCGGGCAGGTCGCCGTCCTGGACGAGATGTCCGACGGGCGCGCGTATCTCGGTCTTGCCCGCGGCGCCTGGCTGGACGGCCTCGGCGCGCCCTCGAGCACCATGGCCCGACTCGCCGACGCGGTGGAGATCGTCACCCGGTTGTTGGCCGGGGATGACAGTGGTTACCAGGGAACCGAACTCGGCCTGCCGCCGGGGTTCCGGTTCCGGTTCGCCGGCCATCGCCCGAGCGTCGATCTGCTGGTCGGCACCTGGGGACGCCGAACCGCGGGCTGGGCGGCGTCGGTCGGTGGCCGCGGAGATCAAGATCGGTGGCACGGCAAACCCGGACATGGTGCGGCGTATGCAGACCTGGTTGCCGACCGACCGACGGCACTCCGGGGATCGTGGCCGGCGCGGTGACCGTTGTTGACGAGGACCGGGCCGCCGCGCGTGCGCGCTGCCCGCCGCGAGGTGGCCATGTACCTGGACGTGGTCGCCGGTCTCGACCCGACGGTGGACCTGGACCCGACCCTGTTGCCCCGGCTGCGCGCGCTGGTCGCCGCCGGGGACCACGCCGGGGCGGGCGCGCTGATCGGCGACGACCTGCTCGACCGATTTGCCTTCGCCGGTGCCCCCGGCGAGGTGGCCGCCCAGGCCGAAGCGCTGTTCGACGCCGGCGCGGCCCGGGTGGAGTTCGGAACCCCGCACGGGCTCTCCCCCTCCCGCGGCATCGAACTCCTCGGCCGGCAGGTGCTTCCGGCGTTGGCGCCGTGGCGGCGATGAGCGGGCGGGAGACCGCACTCGGTCGTCGGCGGTGGCCGACGAGTACCTCGCCGCCCTGACCGCCGTGGACCCGGACGCCGCCGCCGCGGCTGGTGCTCAGCCGAGGAGCCCGTTCCCCGGTTTCGCTCCCGAGGACTTCGACGTCCGTCGCGCAGCCGCCGAGCGGGCGCTGTCCGACCTGGCCGTCATCGAGCCCGGCGGACACCGGTGAGGCGATGCTGGCCGCCGCGCTGGTCGAGCGGCTGGCAGTTCCGAGATCTCCTTGGACGACGACGGCTTCACCCAATCGCTGCTGGCCCCGCTGGCCACCCCGGTGCACGCCATCCGGTCGGTGTTCGACGCGCTGCCCACCACGACCACCGACGACTGGCAGGCGCTCGCCGAACACCTGAATGGCGTCGGCCCGGCCCTGGCCGGCTACCGCGCCACGCTGACCCGGGCCGCCGACCGTGGGCACATCGCCGCGCCACGGTTGATCGCGCGGGGTGGCCGCCCAATGTCGGGGCTGGATCGCCGACGACGGCTACTACGCCGGCCTCGTCGCGCGCGCTCCGGACGAAGTCCGATCCGTCCTGGCCGCCGGCGTCGCCGCAGCCCGAGCCGACACTGCCGCGTTCGCGGACTTCCTCGATCGCGACCTGCTCCCCCGGTCCGACCGGGACGAGCGGGCCGGGCGGGAGCGCTATGCCCGCACCGCCGCCGCGTTCCTCGGCGCCGCAGGTCGATCTGGACGAGACCTATGCCTGGGGCTGGGCGGAAGTGGACCGGATCGGTGCCGAGATCGACCGGCTCGCCAGGGATCTGCATCCGGATGGGTTCGGCGCCGCCGCCGCCGCCCTGGACGCCGACCCCCGGCGCCGGCTGGCCGACCCGGCTGCCGTCCGGTCCTGGCTGCAGCACGGCGTCGCCCGGATCGCCGACCATGTCGACGGTGTCCACCTCGACCTGGTGCCGCGGGCCCGGGTCCCGGAGTGCCGGATCTCCGCCTCCGGCTCGGGCGTCATGTACTACGCGCCACCGGATCCCGGGCTGACCCGGCGCGGCCAGGTCTGGTGGACCGCCGAACCCGGCGCCGTGGTGCACACCTGGCGGGAGACGACAACACTGCACCACGAAGGGGTCCCGGGGCACCACACGCAGATCACCGCCGCCCTGACGAGCGGCGGTCTGCATCCCTGGCAGCGGGCGCTGTGCCACGTGCACGGCTACGCCGAGGGCTGGGCCCACCACGCCGAGGAGTGGGCCGGCGAGATCGGGCTACTGGACGACCCGGGCGATCGGTTGGGAATGCTGCTCGGGCAGGCTTGGCGGGCGGCCCGGATCGTCATCGACGCCGGTCTGCACCTGGACCTGTCCATCCCGCCCGGGCGGCTGGCCGCGTTCGGCAACCCGAGGCGGTGGACGGTGGACCTCGGCGTCGCCTATCTGAGCCGGGTCAGCGGAATCAGCCCGGCCATGGCCGGTTTCGAGGTCGATCGCTACCTGGGTTGGCCGGCCCAGGCCCTGGCCTTCCGGGTCGGCGCCCGACTCTTCGCCCAGATCAGGGCCCAGGCCGAGGCCGATGCCGGCCCCGCCTTCGACGCCCGCGCCTTCCACAACCAGCTCTTGGCCACCGGCCCCATGGGCCTGGCCCCCCTCCGCTCCCTCCTCCTGCGAGGACCAACAGGCGCTTCGAGGATGAAGTCGGCGTCACCTGTCACTCTGTCCCCAAAAGCGTCGAGTTGATCCTCGACCACCTGGTCGGGTAGTAGAACCGAGGGGCGGTGCCGGTCGTCCGTACTTTGCGAAGATCACGTCCGTGAGCATCGAGATCCGCCCCGACGACCTGTCCGGGTTTGCCACCCGGGCCCTGATCGCCGCGCACCTCGCCGGCATGCACGAAACCTCCCCGCCGGAGAGCGTCTTCGCCCTGGACGTCGACCGGCTCCGTGATCCG
Source organism: uncultured Actinomycetota bacterium (assembly GCA_963706185.1). Lineage (GTDB taxonomy): Bacteria > Actinomycetota > Actinomycetes > Mycobacteriales > Nakamurellaceae > Nakamurella. The sequence continues at coordinate 168,618 of CAVPLZ010000013.1, forward strand.
ACCGTTTCGTTCTGGTCCGCCTGGTTGGACGGAAACCTCGCCGGCATCGGCGCGCTCAAGACGCTCGATCAGCAGCGCGGTGAACTCAAGTCCATGCGGGTGGCCGACCAGTTCCGCGGTACCGGCGTCGGCCGGGCGCTGCTGCGGCACCTGATCGCCGAGGCTCGCGCCCGCGGGCTGACGAGCCTATGGCTGGAAACCGGCACCCCGGCTGCGTTCGTGCCCGCCCAGCGGTTGTACGAGAGCGAGGGATTCACCAGGTGCGGGCCGTTCGGCGACTACCCGGACAATCCTTTCTCCGTGTTCATGACCCGCGAGCTGTGACTCCGGGCGACGGTGCGCCGACACCATCCGGTTCGCCGGACACGCCACGTCAGCCGGGGGCCCGATGATCCGGCGGCTGAGGGTATCGCTGATCGACCATGACGCAGTTCAGTCCTGCAGCAGCTCCTCGTGGTGGTGCTCGATCAGCCACCGACCGTCCACCAATCGGAGCATCGAACTGCACCGGAGCCGCTGGTCCAGCGACCCGTCCTCGAACCGGGCGTCGAGTCGGTGCGTCTCCACCGCCCACCCGTCCCACACCCGCACCTGTGGTTCGGAGGCGTCGAGCGCGAGGGGTCGGGGCGGCGGAGCAGCGCGCGTCGGATGCTGGTGGGGTGCGCCGGGCGGCTTGCAGCACCGCCTTGGTCATCAGCTCCGGCGCGGACGAGTCGAACAGGGTGCAGTCGTCGGCCAGGTGCGCCTCCAGCCGGGCGCGGTCGTTGTCGAGGTAGCTGGCGTACAGGTCGAGCAGCACCTCGAAGACGGCCTGTTGCTCCGCCGACAGACCTCGCCGCTGCCGAAGACCCGTTCATGGCGCCCAACTCCCGTCCCTGATGACCCGTCCGCCCGACATGACGAAGGTGATGTCCCGCAGTGCCGACACCGCCACCGTCGGATCCGCCGGCATGGCAATGAGATCCGCAGCCTGTCCGACCGCGATTCGGCCCGCCGTGTCGGAGATCCCGCACAGCGCGGCCCCGTTCACGGTCACCGTCTGCAGCGCGGCCACCGGATCCAGCCCGGCGCCGGCCATGAACTCCAACTCGGCGACGACCGCGGGCACCCCGTCGGCGTCGTCCCCCGGCGGGTAGTCGGTGCCGTTGGTCAGTCGCACCCCCGCCGCGATCAACCGCTGGGCGCTGGCCAGGTGGTCGGGGCCGACGGCCACCGCATTGGCGATCGAATGCTCCTCGAACCCGTTGGCGCGCATCCAACCCACCGACCGACTCACCGCCAGCGTCGGCGAGACGTAGACGTCGGGCTGGGCCAGCAGGACCGCGGTGTCCTCGTCGACCAGGTAGCCGTGTTCGTAGGACCGGACCCCGGCGTCCAGCGCCTGCCGGATCGCGGCGTAGTGGCCGGCGTGGGCCACCACGTAGGCCCCGGCCGAATCGGCCGCCCGGACCACCGCCGCGATCTCCGCGTCGGTCATCTCCGGCTCGGCCGGGCTCTCCCCCGCGTGCGCCAGTCCGCCGGTGATGAAGATCTTCAGATGGTCCGCGCCGGCCTCCAGTTCACCCATGGCCGCGGCGTAGAACTCCTCGGGCCCGGTGCAGTAGGCCGAGCCGGTGCCCTGCCCGTGGCCGCCGGGCTTGGACAGAGCCCGGCCGCCGGCCAGGATCCGCGGCGCGGTGAACCAGCCCCGAGCCGCGGCGGCGCGCAGGGTGATGTCGGCCCGGTGCTGCTCGTGCACGCACCGGATCGTGGTGGCACCGGCGCGCAGGGCCGCGGTTGCCCGCGACGCGGACCGGAACGCGGTCAGGGCCGGATCTTCCGCCTCGTCGGTGTCGGAGAACGGGAACACGATCGACAGGTGGGTGTGCACGGTGATCAGCCCGGGCATCAGGTATCGACCGCCGAGATCGCGCACCGCGGCGCCTTCGGGAACTGCCTGTCTCGCGACGACGGCAGTGATCCGGCCGTCCTCGATGCCGACGGCACGGTCGCGAGCCACCGTCCCGTCGTCGACGTCGACGACCGAGACGCCGCTCAGCCAGTGCTGGGTCACGCTACCTCCGGGGTCAGGTCGGCCGGTCGACTGCCGAGTACCGGCGGTTCGGTGTGCAGCCAGCACGCCGTGGTCCGATTGGCGCCGAGCGGGATGAGGGGCGGTTCCACGATCGGGCACGGTGCGAACGCGGCCGGGCAACGCGGGTGGAACCGGCATCCGGACGGCGGTTCCGCCGGATCCGGAACATCGCCGGGCAGATCCTTCGGCAGCGTGCCGGACCCGTCCGGCGGCGGCACCGCGGCGATCAGCGCACGGGTGTAGGGATGGGCCGGCTCGGCCCAGACCTGGGCGGTGACACCGGTTTCCACCACCTTGCCCAGGTACATCACCGCCACCACGTCGGCGACCTGCCGGACGATGGCCAGGTCGTGGGAGATGAACAGCAGCCCCATGTCCAGATCGCGGGTCAGTGAGACCAGCAGGTTGGCCACCGACGCCTGCGCGGAGGCGTCCAGGGCGGAGATCGCCTCGTCGGCCACGATCAGTGCGACGGGTCGGCGGCCAGTGCGCGGGCGATCGCGATGCGCTGGCGCTGACCGCCGGAGAACTCGTGCGGGATAGCGACGGGCGGCGTCCGTCGGCAGGTGCACCCGCTCCAGCAGCTCGGCGACCTTCGTCCGCGGGTCGCCGCGGAAGCCGCGCCGCCAGCTTGAGACCGTCGGCGATCTGGTCACCGATCCGGCGGCGCGGGTTCAGCGACGAGTACGGATCCTGGAACACCATCTGCAACCGGCGTTCCCGCGGGTCGCGGGCCCGGCGCCCGAGCGGCTGCACCGGCCGGTCGTCGAACAACACCGGGCCGGCGGCCACCGGCACCAGACCGACCGCTGCCCGGGCCAGACGTCGACTTGCCGCAACCGGATTCGCCGACCAGGCCGACGATCTGTCCGCGTTCGACCGACAGGTCGACGCCGGCCACTGCGCGCACGTCCCGGCCCGGTCGGCGGTACACCACCTCGACCCCGCGCATCTCGAGCAGGCTCATGCCGTTCGCCTCGCTTCGCGTCGGCGTCCGGCAACGGCACCCGATTCGCCGCGGCGCATACGGTTCGCACGCCGGGCAGGCCGGCAGTCGGCCCGGTCGCCCACGGGATCAGCAGGCCGCCGGCATCGGTCGCGTCGGCGGCAGGATGGCTCGGCGCGCCGATCGGCACCAGCGCGGTGCGAACGGCGCAGCCGGACGGGCTCGGTGCGCGCCGAGCAGCCGGTGGCGGTCGCCCGCGATCGGCGGCGAGCTGCGGCGGCCGCACCCGTCCTCCGGATGCGGCAGCGCGTGCAGCAGCCCGCGGGTGTAGGGGTGCCGCGGATAGCCGAGAACATCGGCGGTGCTGCCGGTCTCGGCGATCCGGCCGGCGTACATCACCACGAGCCGGTCGGCCAGTGCGGAGAGCACGCCGAGGTCGTGGGTGATCACCATGATCGACACGCCCTCCTCGCGGCGCAGCCGGTCCAGCAGCCGCAGGATGCCGGCCTGGACGGTCACGTCGAGCGCGGTGGTGGGCTCGTCGGCGATCAGCAGCCGCGGCGAGCAGGCCAGTGCGACCGCGATCGCCACTCGTTGCCGCATGCCGCCGGAGAACTGGTGCGGGTACGCCTTGATCGTCCGGGCCGGATCAGGAATCCGCACCTGTTCGAGCAACTCGGTGGCCCGAGCCATGGCTGCGCGCTTGCTGATACCGGAGTGGAACCGCAGGTGCTCGGTGATCTGCTTGCCGACGGTGAGCATCGGGTGCAGCGAGGTCATCGGGTCCTGGAACACCATGGCCATCTGCGCGCCGCGCAGGGCGCGCAGTTGCTTCGACCGGCATCCGGCAGCAGGTCGGCGCCGTTGAAGTCCAGGGTGCCCTCGGTGCGTGCGCCGTGGGGCAGCAGATCCGAGCAGGGCCAGCGCGGTCATGGTCTTGCCGCTGCCGCTCTCCCCGGCTATGCCGAGGATCTCGCCGGGCTGACACGGTCAGGATCAACACCGTCGACCGCGGCCAATTGACGTCCCGTCCCGGCCCGGCAACAGGACGCGAAGACCCTCGGCCCGGACCACCGGCGGTGCGACCGGTGCGACAGCGGCGGCCGTCACGGCGTGCCCCGCAGCGCGCGAGCGGTCCGCGGGTCCAGCAGCATCGCGCAGGGTGTCACCGAGGAAGTTGAACGCCATCACCACGGTCAGGATGGCCAGGCCGGGAAAGACCCCGAGCCACCAGCGGTCGAAGTTCCGCGCTCCGTCCGAGACCATCGCCCCCCATTCCGGTTCCGGCGGCTGGGCGCCGAGCCCGAGGAAGGACAGGCCGGAGAGCAGCAGCACGGCATTACCGACCTCCAGGGCCGCCAGCACCAGTACCTGGCCGGCCGCGTTCGGCCGCAGGTCGACGGCCAGGGTACGGCGCGCCGACGAACCGAGCAGGCGGGAGGACGCGACGAACTCGGTCTCCCGCAGCGCCCAGGATCAAGGACTCGCACCACCCGCGCGTACGACGGCCACATCACGATGACCAGGGCGAGCACGGCGTTGCTGCAGGCTCGGGCCGAGCGCCGCGGCGGCGGCCATCGCCAGGATGATCCCCGGAAACGCGAACACCAGGTCGGCCAACCGCATGACGGTGCCGTCGGCCCACCGGCCGAAGTAGCCGGCGACGGCGCCGAGCGTCGCACCCGACCACGGTCGACAACGCGACCAGCAGCAGGGCCAACGGAATACTGATCCGGGCGCCGTACAGCACCCGGCTGAACTCGTCGCGGCCGAGCCGTCGGTACCCATCCAGATGGTCGCCGCTGGGCTCGAGGAACTGCGGAAAGTCCTGCACGATCGGGTCGTACGGCGCGAGCAGCGGCGCGAAGATCGCGATCAGCACCCACAGGGCGATGAAGAAGATCCCGATGATGGCCAGTGGGCCGGGTCCAGGGCGAGCGCTGCGGGTTCACGTCTGCCTGATCCGCGGGTCGATGACGCCGTACAGGATGTCGACCACCAGGTTGATCACCACGTAGATCACCGCGACGACGATCGAGACCCCCATCACCGCGGGCAGATCCAGCGCCAACGCCGACTTGTAGGCGTACTGGCCCATGCCCGGCCAGGAGAAGATCGACTCGACCAGCACCGTGCCGGAGAGCAGCGAGCCGAACGCCAACCCCGAGACGGTGATGATCGGCACCAGGGCCGGCCGCAGCACGTGCCGGAAGAGCACGGTGCGCTCCGGGAATGCCCTTGGCCCTGGCCGCCCGGACGTAGTCGTTGCCCAAGCACTTCCAGTACCGACGCCCGGGTGAACCGGGTGATCAGCCCGATGGTGTAGGCGGCCAGCACACACGCCGGCAGGATGATGTGTTGCAGCGCAACACCGAACGTGTAGAAGTCGCCGTCGAGCAGCGAGTCGACCAGGATCATCCCGGTGATCTCCGGCGGTCGATCCATGCCCGGATCCAGTTGGCCGGTGCTGGGCAACCAGCCCAGTTGCACGCTGAAGATCAACGAGGCGGTCAGCGCCAGCCAGAAGGTCGGCACCGAGACCCCGCCCAGGCTGAAAACCCGGATCACCTGATCGGGCCACCGGTCCCGCCAGATCGCGGCCATCATGCCCAGGCTCAGCCCGATGACCAGCGAGATGATGATGGCCACGATCGCCAGTTCGATGGTGGGCGGCAGGAATTCGGCGATGTCGGTGGACACCGGCCGTCGGGTCTGCTGGGAGATGCCGAGATCGCCATGGAGCAGGTTGCCGAGGTAGATCAGGTACTGCTTCCAGACCGGCAGATCCAGCCCGTACTTCTCCCGGAAGGCGGCGACCGTCGCCGGATCCTCGATGGCCCGCTGCCCCAGTGCGGCGGCGGCCGGATCGCCGGGCACCAGCTGGGTCAGGGTGAAGGCGACCAGGGTGATGCCCAGGATGAGGAACACCCCGGCGATCAGCCGGCGCCCGATGAGCGCGATCAGCGGGTGCCGGTACAGCAGGGCCCGAAGGGGGGCGGCCCGGAAAAGGCCGCCCCTCCCACCCCGACACCACCGATACCGGTGGCGTCCGGACCGAGCAGGGTCGTCGCCGAACCCGCTTCCTCGCCCGCGCCGGTGCCTTCGGCGGCGCCCCGCTCGGCAGGACTAGGAGAGCTCACCGATGTTCACGGTCCACACCAGGTTGTACTTCAGGCCCTGCAACGTCTTGGCGGACAGGAACACCTGGGCCGGCTGGATCAACGCCATCACCGGTCCCTCGTTCAGCTGCTCCTGGAACGTCTGGTACAGCGCGGCCCGCTTGGTGGCGTCGGTCTCGGCCAGCGCGGCCTTCGTCGTCGCCTCGATCTCCGGGTCGCTGCCTTCCTTCCAGTTCACCCGCTTGCCGCCGACCACGCCGCCGGGGCCGAAGGCCAGGTAGTTGCTGGCGTCCGGGTAGTCCGGTCCCCAGAGCCAGACGCCGATCTGCTGCTTGCCCGCCCGAGCCAGTTCCAGCACGGTGGTGATCGGAGCGCCCTTGAGTTCGGTGTTGATCCCGGCGTTCTTCAGGTTGGCCTGGATCCGGGTGGCCATGTCGGTGAACGAGACACCGTTCTGGGTCAGGTCGCTCGGGTAGGAGATCTCGATCGGAGAGCCGTCGTAGCCGGACTTGGCCAGCGACGCCTTGGCCTTGGCCAGGTCGCGCTTGATCGCCTTGTCGTCCGGCAGGGCGCCGGCGAACTGGATCGGGATCATGCCGGCGGCCTGCCGGGAACCGTCCCCGGCCAGGTCGAGCAGCCCGGCTAGTCGATGGAGTAGCGGACCGCGTTCTGGAAGTCGGTGTTGGCCGTCCACTTGTTCACAGCCGGGTTGGCATTGGTGAACAGGTAGAAGACGTACTGGGACGGCACGGACTGGGTGACGGCCGCGTCGCCGATCACCGGACGACCTGGTCGGGCGAGAGGTCGAGCGCCAGCTGGCTCTCGCCCTTCACCACGTTGTTCTTCTGCTGAGTGGCGTCGACGTTGCGCAGCACGACCTTGGTGTAGGTCGGTTTGGCGGCACCCCAGTACTTGTCGTTGACCGCGAAGTCGACCTCGGAGGCCAGGTTCAACGAACTGAGCACGTACGGCCCGGACCCGAACGAGCCGGAGTTGAACGCCTGCTCGGCCTTGTCGCTGGTCGCCGCGTCGGCCGCGTCGGTGCCACCGGCGGCCTTGACCTTCGCCGAGTTGACGACACCGAGCGACGGACTGGCCAGCTTGCCCAGCAGCGCCGCATCCGGTGCCTTCAGCGTGACGACCACCTTGTCCGTCGCCGTTGGCGGCCACCGTGATGCCGTCCATCAGGAAGGAGGGGTTGCCCTTGACGTTGGCCACCCGGTTCAGCGAGAACACCACGTCCGCGGAGGTGACCTTGGTGCCGTCGGAGAACACCGCGGCCGGGTCGAGGGTGAAGGTGTAGGTCAGTCCCGTCCGGCGGACATCTCCCAGCTCTTGGCGATGTCCGGCACCGGGGTGGTCAGGTCGTCGCCCTTGAAGGTCACCAACGTAGTCGTACAGGGCGCGGGCGACGATGTTGCCGGTCGGCTCGTAGTTGCGGGCCGGGTCGGCCGACTTCAGCGAGAACACGTTGTCGATCACCAACGTCTTCCCCGAGGAGTTACTGCTGTTCGCGTCGTCCTTCGAGCCGCAGCCGGCCACCAGCAGGCCCAGCGCAGCCAGTCCGGCCACCGCGCGGACCAGGTACCTCTTCCTGCTCACCACACACCGTCCTCCCGCGGACGAGGTCCGCAGTCACCCGCGGGAAACCGATTACCCGCGACGGGCGAGTATTCCACGCGCGTTGCTCGGAGCAACCGCTGCGCAACGCCGTGTGGCCGAATCGTGACCGCGGGGGGCCGATCCGCGGCGGTCCGGGCAGCACCAAAGGCGCACAACGACGAGACCTCTTGTCGCTGCGCGCCTTTGGCGGACCGCGGCCGGACTACTTCGGGACGCCGACCTCGTAGGTGCCGCTGTCGTCCTTCACGGTGACGGTCACGGTCTTGGGCTGACCGTCGATCTGCACCGAGCAGTCGAAGGTCGTCCCGGCCTTGACCGCCTGGTCGGCCGGGCACGTCACGTTCGTCACGTTCGTCTGGCCGTAACCGTTGGGCGGCGCGGTGGTGAGGATCTGCGTCACCCCGGCCTCGACCTTGGTCTGGTCGAAGACCTTCTTGGAGATGAAGCCCGGCCACACCCAGAGCAGGATCGCTGCGACCGCCAGCACCACGACCAGCGCGACGATGCCGATGATCAAGCCGGTGTTGGACTTCTTGGCCGGTTCCGTCGGCTGGCCGTACCCGGGCTGCCCGTACTGCTGTCCGTAGGCCGGTTGCTGCTGTCCGTAGGCAGACTGCTGGCCGTACGCCGGCTGGCCGTACGGCTGCTGCCCGTAAGCCGGCTGGGCTCCGGACGGGTCATAGGCCGGTTGCGTGCCGGAGGGCTGCTGTCCGTACTGGGACGGCGGCGGCGGATAGCTCTGTCCGCCGTATCCGGGCTGCTGACCGTACCCAGGTTGTTGCCCGTACCCCGGCTGCTGCTCACCGTAGGAGGGCTGGCCGTAGGACGGCTGCTGCCCGTACGGCGACGGGGTGGCACCGGACGCAGGATTCTGCTCGCCACCCGGATAGCCCTGCTGGTAGCCGGACCACTGCTGGCCTGGGTCGGGTTGTCCGCCCTGGCCGTACGGCGTGCTCATCAACTGCCTCCCGAGTCGGACGTTTCAGATCCGTGTGCCCACGCACAGTGATCCAACCACGACGAGTGCGCCGAACGGCGGCCACCCGCCGGATCGGCACGGTACCGATGGGCCAGATCGCTGTGCGAAACGGTACGCAGTGTCGTGCGCTTTGTCAGGCAGTCACCCGACGCCGAGCGCGACAACGCCGCGCCGCAGGGCACGAACCGCTTCGGCTGCGGTCGTCCGCACCGGCTCGTCCGCGACGCCCCGGATCTGGTCGAGCAGGTCGATCACCTGCCGGCACCACCGGACGAAGTCGCCGGCCGACACCTCGGTCCCGCCGGCCGCGGCGACGGTCAGTGCCTCGGACAGACTGCTGCCCCGGGCCCAGGACGCGACCGCACCGGCGAAACCATGATCGGGATCCCTGGTCGACGGCAGTCCGTACTCGCGTTCCTGGGCGGTGATCTCGGACCAGACCGCCACGGTCTGCTTGATGGCGTCGGCGGCCGGTCCGGCCGGGGTACGGGTCGGGCCGAGGTCCCGTCGCGATTCGAACACCAGCACCGAGACGGTGGCGGCCAGCTCCGGCGCGGTCAGCGGATCCCACCATCGACGTCCCAGGCACTCGGCCACCACCAGATCGCTCTCCGACCAGATCCGGGCCAGCACGGCACCGGCCGGTGTCACCCGGTCGCCGCGCAGGTAGCCGCGCTCGGTGAGCAGCGCGAGGATCCGTTCGAACTCCCGGCCCAGCGAGCCGCGGGCCGCGTCCACCCGGACGGCCAGCGCCGCGGTTCTCGGTCACCAGCCGCTCCCACCGGCGGGCCCATTGCAGGTGCTGGTCCCGGTCGGCGCAGCCGTGCACCGGATGCGCTCGTACCGCCCGGCGCAGCACGGCGATCTCCGCGTCGTCCGTCGAAGTCGTGCGCGCCCCACGGGACGGCGCGCTGATCCCTGAGGACGCCAGCGCCGACGCGATGTCCCGACGGACCTGCGGTGACCGGTGGTCGGTGTGCTTGCCCAGCCGGATCCGGCCGAGCGCCGGCACCGGCCCGCGGAAGTCGGCGCTGGTCAGCCGGCCGGCCCAGCGGCCGGAGGTCACCACCAGCGGCCGAGCGGTGCCGTCGGTGGCCACCCCTGGATCCAGCACGACGGCCAGCCCGGCGCGCCGGCCGGTCGAGACGGCGATGACATCACCGCGCTTGAGCACGGTCAGGTCCCGGAACGTGGCCTCCCGTTTGCGCGCGGCGCCCGCCCTGGCCACCTGCTTCTCCGCGGCGGACAGGGCGTTCAGCAGGTCCAGGTACTCGCGGATGTCCCCGAGGTGGCACTGCATGGTGCGTTCGTGGGCGGCGATGGCCTCGTCGTTGCGGGCGACCTGACGGGCCAGGCCGACCACCGCGGCATCGGCCTGGAACTGGGCGAACGACTGCTCGAGCAGCGCCCGGGCGGCCGCCCGGCCCATCCGGTCGGTGAGGTTGACCGCCATGTTGTAGCTCGGGGCGAATGACGAGTGCAGCGGGTAGGTGCGCTTGGAGGCCAACCCGGCGACGGCCCGCGGGTCCATGCCCGGCGCCCAGATCACCACCGCATGGCCCTCGATGTCGATGCCGCGGCGGCCGGCCCGGCCGGTGAGCTGGGTGTACTCCCCCGGCGTCAGGTCGGCGTGGCCCTCGCCGTTGAACTTGGTCAGCTTCTCCAGCACGACCGTCCTGGCCGGCATGTTGATGCCCAGCGCCAGGGTCTCGGTGGCGAACACCGCCTTGACCAGGCCGGCGACGAACAGTTCCTCGACGGTCTCCTTGAACGCCGGCAGCATCCCGGCGTGGTGGGCCGCGACGCCACGCTCCAGGGCCTCCCGCCACTCCCAGTAGCCCAGCACGGCCAGGTCGGCCTCGGGCAGGTCGGCGGTCCGGCGGTCGACGACCTCCCGGATCCGGTCCCGCTCCGCCTCGGTGGTCAGCCGCATGCCCGGACCGCACGCACTGCGCCACCGCGGCGTCGCAGCCGGCCCGGGAGAAGATGAAGGTGATGGCGGGCAGCAGGCCGGTGCCGTCCAGCCGTTCGATGACGTCCACCCGAGCCGGCGGACGCCACCCCGGACCGCCGCGACCGTGCCGCCGCCCTTGGCCCGGACCGCGGCCGGTCGACACAGCCCACCGGTCGGCGGTGGCTTCGGCGTCGGAGACGGCCCGGGCCAGGGTCGGGTCGATGCGCCACGCCCCGGGTTCGGTCCCGTCCCCGATGGCGGCGGCCGTCTCCACGCTGAACAGGTCGTACAGCCGCCGGCCGACCAGCATGTGCTGCCACAGCGGCACCGGACGGAGCTCGTCGACGACCACCGTGGTGTCGCCCGCGCACCGCGTGCAGCCAGGCGCCGAACTCCTCGGCGTTGGACACGGTCGCGGACAGCCCGACGAGCTGCACCTCCGGCGGCAGGTGCAGGATCACCTCCTCCCACACCGCGCCGCGGAACTTGTCGGCCAGGTAGTGGATCTCGTCCAGCACGACGGCGGTGAGCCCGGTCAGGTCCGCGGACCCGGCGTAGAGCATGTTGCGCAGCACCTCGGTGGTCATCACCACGATCGGCGCGTGCGAGTTGATCGAGGTGTCGCCGGTGAGCAGGCCGACGTTGGCGGCGCCGTGCTCGGCGACCAGGTCGGCGTACTTCTGGTTGGACAGCGCCTTGATCGGCGTGGTGTAGAAACACTTGCCGCCGGTGACCAGCGCCCGGTAGACGGCGAACTCGCCGACCACGGTCTTGCCGGCCCCGGTCGGCGCGCAGACCAGGACGCCCCTGCCCTCCTCGAGCGCCCGGCAGGAGTCCGTCTGGAACTTGTCCAGGACGAACGGGCGCTGCGCGGCGAATTCGGACAGATGCGGGTGATGGGCCCGGTCCCGCGACCGGGCGAACCGCTCGGCCGGGCTCTCCGCCGGCTCGTCGTCCGTGATCAGCACATCCGGCGCCACTCGCTTGCTGCTCACACACTCCAGCGTGTCACACCGGTTCGTCGGCGCAGGTCCGGGTTGTTGCGAGGATCAACTTCCGCGACGAGGACGAAGTTGTCTCTCTGTGTCACACCTGTCACACGCTGGCCGAAGTTGATCCTCGCCGCCACCGCGACCGGCCGGTCAGGTGGCGTCGCCGATGTCCCGGCGGTCGGACGGCTCGGCCGGCTTCGGTTGCTCCACCGGACCGGGCGCGGCCACCGGCTCGGCGTCACCCACCGGCGTCACGCCGCCGATCGGTCCAGCCGCCCCGCCGGTCCCGCGGGCTCCCGGCATCGGTGAGGCCTCGTCGTCGGACAACGAGCCGTAGTCGAGGGCGAAGTCCTCGCCGCGTTCGACGGCGACCTTGGCCTTGCGCCGGTCGTGCAGCTTGGACACCTGGACGGCGACCTCGTAGAGCAGGCTCAGCGCGAGGGCCAGCGCCGACATGGTGATCGGGTCGTTGCCCGGCACCACCAGCGCGGCGAACACGAAGATCGCGAAGATCGAGTAGCGCCGCCACTTCGCGAGCTTCTTGCCGGACACCATGCCGATCTGAGTTGAGCATGATCAGCAACAGCGGCAGCTCGAAGGACACGCCGAAGATCAACAAGCAGCGCGATGAGGAACGAGTAGTAGGAGTCCGGGTGACAACGCGGCCACGGTGGTGTCGCCGCCGAAGCCGAGCAGCACCTTGAGGCCTTCGGAGATCACCGCGTAGGCCAGCACCGAGCCGCCGAGCGAACAGCACCGCCGGCGCAGCTGACGAAGATGACCGCGAACTTGCGCTCCTTGCTGTACAGGGCCGGGGTGATGAACGCCCACAGCTGGTACAGCCAGATCGGGCAGGAGATGACCGCGCCGGCCATGATCGCGGCCTTGAGCCGCAACTGCAGGATGGAGAACGGGGTGGTGGCCAGCAGTTGGCACTGGCTCGCCGTCGTCCCGAGGTCCTGAGCCCCGATGGCAGCCACCCGCGGCGGCACCGGCACCCGGCAGTACGGCTCGATCAGGATGTCGCCGAGCGACCTCAGACCGATCGACGGGATGCCGTTGGCGAACCAGATGAAGCCGATGACGGTGCCGAGGAAGATGCCGAGCACGGCCAGGAACAGCCGGTGGCGGAGCTCGTAGAGATGCTCCATCAGGGTCATCGTGCCGTCGGTCGGCCGGTCGGCCTTCGTCCGACGTAACAAGGCCACGACGCGATCTCCTGACGGTGGGTGCCTCGGCGTTCGGCACCGGGCAGGCTCTCTGGAATCCGATACTACGGACGATGTGGATGGGGGCGTGACCGGATCGGCGCCCGATCCGGTCGGTCGGCCGGAGCATTCAGACCGACTGATCGGCTCCGTACAGGTTCAACGCGGCGGCGGCCCGCTCGACCACCCTGGCGGTCAGCTCGTCCCGGTCGACGACCTGCGCGTCGCCGCCGAGCGACAGCAGCAGCCGGACCAGCCAGTCGTCACCGGGGGTGCGCATCCGCACCAGCAGGAAGCCGGACGGCTCGTCCGGATCGAGTTCGACGACCTCGTCCACCAAGTAGTACTCGGCGATCCACCTGGCCTCGGGGTGCAGCACCACGATGGCCGGCGGGACGAACGGGTCGGGGTGGTACATCCGGTCGGGCACGTCGTCGTCCACCCAGAGCGGCGGCTGGGCCGGCTCGTCCAGCACCCTGGCGTCCTCGATCCGGTCGACCCGGAACTGCCGGACCGCGGACACCAGGTGGCAGTACGCCTCCAGGTAGGTGTGGCCCGTCGGTCATGCATCAGCCGGATCGGGTCGACGGTGCGGTCGCTGACCGCGTCGCGGGATGCGGTGTAGTAGCGCATCCACAGCTGGCGCCCGGCCTCCAGCGCCTCGGACACCGCGCCCAGCGACGGGGCCGGGTCGCCGGGCACCACGTCGATGGCCGGTTCGATCGCCCGCGGTGACCGCCTCGAGTTTGGCCAGCGCGGTCCGCACCGCGTCGCCGGCCACCAGGCCGGAACTGTCGCCCAGCGCCCGCAGCGCGACGGTCAGCGCGACGGCCTCGTCGGCGGTCAGCCGGACCGGGCGCTCGATGCCCGGCGTCGAAGCCGATGGACACCTCGGTGCCGTCGTCGGACATGCACCACGTCGATCAGGTCGTCCGGGTAGTAGCCGGGCAACCCGCACACCATGAGCAGGTCGAGGTCCTTGGCGACCTGGTCGTCGGTGACGCCGAACTCGGTGGCCAGCTGCGGAACGGAGATGCCGGGCCGGCGGGCGATGTACGGCACCATCGAGAGCACCCTGGCCACCCGCTCGGTGGCGTTCTCCTGCGGGGTGGCGTCGGCGACGGCCCTGGACGGCCGGCTGCGCTTCTTCGGACGAGGCCGGGTGAACTGCTCGACGCCTTCGGGCAGGGCCATCCGGTCCAGTTCGTGGGCGCCGGTCAGCACATGGACGACCGCGTCGCGCAGCTCCGGCGGGGCCTCGACCTGCGCGTCCGGGCCGAGCGCGGCGATCTGCCGGGCGGTGTCCCACAGCCCGGGCACGGCGAGATCGACGACGTCCCAGTCATTGTCGTCGTCCGACGGGCGTACCTGGGTGGCACTGCGGCGCAGGCCGGCGCCCGCGTCCCGGCCGCAATCCGCATCGTCGCGCTGTCCCGCGGGGCGCCGGGGCGACGCTGGCCCGGACGGTCTCCAGCAGGTTCGACGTCGCCGGGCACGCTGACGGTGCCGGCCGGACCGGTCACCGCCACCGGGCCGACGATCCTGGAGAGTCGGAACGTGCGTCGGTCGCCGCGGTCCAGGTCGAACCCGACGAGGTACCACCGGCCGTGGAAGAACACCAGCCCCCACGGGTGCAGGTGTCGGGTGTCGGCGTCCCGCGTCGCCGCTCCTTGCGGTAGGCGAACCGCACCGCGCGACGCGCCTGGACCGCCGACCACAGCGGCCGGAAGGCCGGGTCGCCGGTGCGCACCCGCGGCTGCAGCAGCTGTCGGCGGTTCGGCCCGCAGCGTCTGCGCCTTCGTCGCGGTCGCTTGTTCCCGGGTTCGGCAGCGTCCCGTGATCTTGCGGACGGCGCCGGCGCCGGCGCGATTCCAGCGTGGTGGTCGACCACAGCCGAGCGGCCAGGCCGAGCGCCGCGGTCTCGGCCGGGGTGAAGTTCAGCTCGGGCAGGGAGAACTCGACCTGCGGGATCCGGTAGCCGTCCCGTCGTCGGTCTGCAGCGGGATGCCCATCTCCCGCAGTTCCTGCTTGTCCCGCTCGAACATCCGGTTGAAGGCGTCGGCGGTCGGGCGCGTCCGCGTAGCCGGCCACCTTCTGCTGGATCCACTGCGCGGTGCGGAACTGTCTGGTGTTGAGCAGGGCGATCACCAGGTTCAGCAGTCGTTCCGCCTTCGCTGTCGCCACGCGAACAAGCGTGCCACACCGGTGGGCCCGCCCTGGCAAAGCGCCGCGGCCCGGCGGCCCGCACCCGGGGCCGTCCATGATCATCGCCTGCGGCCCGTGTGCGTCGGAAAGTTGGCAAAGGGTCCGACGGCGATGATCCTGACCGTGGCGGGCCGGTCCGGGACGGCTACATGGACTCGATCAGCTTGGTGACCCGTTCGTCGGTGGCCTTGAACGGGTCCTTGAGCAGGACGGTGCGCTGGGCCTGGTCGTTGAGCTTGAGGTGCACCCAGTCGACGGTGTAGTCGCGGCCGGCGTCCTGGGCGGCCGCGACGAACTCGCCGCGCAGCCGGGCCCTGGTGGTCTGCGGCGGGACGGTGACCGCGGTGGTGATGTCGTCGTCGGTCACCACCCGGCGACGCCTGGCCCTTGGCCGCGAGCAGCGAGTACAGCCCGCGACCGGGACGGACGTCGTGGTAGGTCAGGTCGAGCTGGGCGATCCGCGGGCTGCGACAGGTCCATGCCGTGCCGCTCGGCGTACCGGTCGATCAGCTTCTTCTTGATCACCCAGTCGATCTCGGTGTCCACGCGGACAGGTCGCCGCGACTCGACGGCCTTCAGCGTCCGGCCCCACAGGTCGAGCACCTGCGTCGGTGATCGGGTCGGCGCCCCGGACGGCGACGAAGTCGGCGGCCCGCGTGTAGTAGTCCAGCTGGGCGTCCAGCGCGGAGACCTCGCCGCCGGCGGCCAGCCGCACCGGACGCCGGCCGGTGATGTCGTGGGAGATCTCCCGGATCGCCCGGATCGGGTTCTCGAAGGTGAAGTCCCGCAACGGGACTCCGGCCTCGATCATCTCCAGCACCAGCGCGGCGCGAGCCGACCTTGAGCAGGGTGGTGGTCTCGCTCATGTTGGAGTCGCCGACGATCACGTGCAGCCGCCGGTACCGTTCGGCGTCGGCGTGCGGTTCGTCGCGGGTGTTGATGATCGGCCGGGAGCGGGTGGTCGCCGACGACACGCCCTCCCAGATGTGGTCGGCCCGCTGGGACAGGCAGTACGACGCACCGCGCGGCGACTGCAGCACCTTGCCGGCGCCGGCGATCAGCTGCCGGGTGACCAGGAACGGGATCAGCCCGTCGGCGATCTTGGAGAACTCGCCGGCCCGGGCGATCAGGAAGTTCTCGTGGCAGCCGTAGGAGTTGCCGGCCGAGTCGGTGTTGTTCTTGAACAGGTAGATGTCGCCGCCGATGCCCTCCTCCTCGAGCCGGGCCTCGGCGTCGACCACCAGGTCCTGCAGGATCCGCTCGCCGGCCTTGTCGTGGGCGATCAGGGTGGGCAGGTCGTCGCACTCGGCGGTGGCGTACTCGGGGTGCGAGCCGACGTCCAGGTACAGCCGGGACCCGTTGCGCAGGAACACGTTGGACGACCGCCCCCAGGACACCACCCGGCGGAACAGGTACCGGGCCACCTCGTCCGGGCGACAGCCGGCGCTGCCCGTGGAAGGTGCAGGTGATGCCGAACTCGGTCTCGATGCCCATGATCCGCCGCTGCATGCGGGCCAGCGTAGGCCGACGCCGCGTCGAACGGCCGAACCCTCGGCCGGTCTGACTGGACCATTCCACGCAAGGACCGGCCGGAGGTGGCCTCGCTCGCGCCATCCCGACAGGTCGGTCCCGGCGGCGCGATGAAAAATGGCGGCGGCGGTGGTCTGATCCCGGTCCGCCCGTCAGTGCGACCGCAGCGAGGGAGAGCGACCGGTGAGACCGCTCCGATACTCGATCAACGTCACGCTCGACGGCTGCTGCGATCACCGGGAGGTCCACCCGGACGAGGAGTTGCACCGCTACTGCGCCGACGAGCTGGCACGAGCCGACGCCCTGCTCTTCGGCCGGGTGACCTACGAGATGATGGAGGCGGCGTGGCGGCAGCCGGCGACGGGAACGTGGCCGACTGGATGGCCGACTGGATGGTCCCGTTCGCCAGACGATCGACGCGATGCCGAAGTACGTCGTGTCGAGCACTCCTGGACCAGGTCGATTGGAACGCGGACTCGCTTGCACGGGTGACCTGGGGAAGGCCGTTCGGCAGCTCAAGCGGGAGCCGGGCAGCGGCCTGTACGTGGGCGGCGTGACCCTCCCGCTGGCCCTGGCGGACCTGGGGCTGATCGACGAGTACGAGTTCGTCGTGCAGCCCATCCTCGCGGGCCACGGGCCGACGTTGTTCGCCGGCCTGAGCGAGCGGCTCGAGCTGGAGCTCGTGGGGCGCAGGAGTTCCGGTCGGGGGCAGTGGCTCTGCGGTACCGGCCCAGCCGGGTCACGGCCTGACCGGTTCTAGTCCGTCTGGTGGCCTCCCGACGGGGCGGGCTCTCGTTCAGTTCGGTGTTCCTCGTACACCTCGTCCAGCGTCATGTCGCCGTACCGGAAGTTCTTCATGCTCCAGCCCAGCAAGCCGAACGCGAGCAGGCCCGAGCCGATCAGGAAAACCCCGGTGCCCCAGCCGCCGACCAGCCACCATTTGTCGGCGAGCGGCCACCACGACGGGGCCGGCGGCTTGATGCCCCACAGAACACCCAGCGCGATGAGCGCCAGGGCCAGCAACGACGACATGATGATCCGCGGCCAGGTCTTGACGCCCTCGGCGGCGCCCTTGTACGCCGCTCGCTTGACCGGGTCGAGCAGCCGGTCGGCCCAGCGGTAGTTCTTGGCCAGCACCCACAGCCCCATGGCGAGCAGCAGCAGCCCCGGCCCGGGCAGCACCAGCGCCGCCACGCCGCCGGCCAGGAGCAGCCACCCCAGGATCTCCAGCCCGATCCGGGACACTGCCGACCTGCTGGTGCCTTCGTCCATGCTCACAGGATGCCCTAACGGTCAGCCGGACAACCGCGCGCCCGATCGGCCCACTTCCTGGGCCTCGCACAGCACCGCGTGCGATACGGCGCTGCACGCCAGCACTGCGAGGATCAACTTCTGTCCATCCGTGACAGATGTGACAGGTGGCAACAACTTCATCCTCGTCGCCGAAGTTGATCCTCGCAGGAACCGGGGGTCACGGGGTGGGGCGGGCTCGGGACGGCGGCGGGTCGCGTCGCGGATCTCGCCGATCAGGTGCTCGATGACGTCCTCGAGCATGATCACGGCCGGCGGCTCGGCCGACGCCGGCGCCGGGCGTCGCGAGACCTGGCGCCAGGTGGGCCCCGGCGCGGCGCATCCGGTCCAGCGCGGTGCGCAGGCCGGTGACTCCGGGAGCGTCGGCAGCCCGCGGATCCGCTCGGCCGGCACCGGCAGGTCCCGGTCGGCCACCGGGATCGTCGACGACGTCGCGGATGTGCAGGTAGCCGGTGTAGCGGCCGTCCGGCGCCTGCACCGGGAACCGGGAGAACCCGCTGTGCGCGCAGGCCCGCTCCACCTCGGCCGCGGTCGCCCCCGCGGGCACGGCGACGACCTGCTCGATCGGGCACCAGCACCGTGGTCAGGTGCCTCGGTCGTCGAACTGCAGCGCCGAGGTGATCAGCCGGTGGTCCTCCGGGTCCAGCAGGCCCTCGTCCCGCGACTCGGCGACCAGCCCGGCGACCTCCTCGCGGTTGAACGCCGACGCGACCTCGTCCTTCGGCTGCAATCCGAGCAGCCGGACGGTCCAGTTGGCGATGTGGTTCAGGCCGCGGACGAGCGGCCCAGCACCGTCGCGATCAGCCCGCAGCGGTGGCGGCCAGCATCATCGCGGTGCGCTCCGGGCCGGCCAGCGCGATGTTCTTCGGGCACCATCTCGCCGAGCGCGACGTGCGCGGAGACCACCAGCAGCAGCGCGACCACCAGCGACACCGGGTGCAGCCAGCCCTCCGGGACGCCCAGGGAGTGGAACAGCGGCTCGAGCAGGGTGGCGACGGCCGGCTCACCGAGCGCGCCGAGCAGCACGCCGCACAGGGTGATGCCCAGCTGCGCGGTGGCCATCATCACCGACACGTCCTCCATCGCCTTGAGCGTGGCGCGGGCCCGGCGGCTGGTGATGGCCATCGGTTCGACGACGGTGCGCCGGGCGGAGATCAGCGCGAACTCGGCGGCGACGAAGAACGCGCTGGCGACCAGCAGGACAGCACGACCAGCAGCAGCAGCCAGACGTCGGTGCTCATGCGTTCACCTCGCTTGCATCGGCGTCCGCAGCCGTCGATCATCGCTGCACCTCGCTCATCGGTCGCACCTCGATCGCGCCGACGGCGGACAGCCGGACGAGTCGATCCGTCGCCGGGCCCGCCGGTGCACGGACAGCCGGACGAGCACCGGCCGCGGCAGGTCGTCCTCGGTCGTCCGGCTCGAGCGGCGTGCCGCCGGCCAGCGCGCCCAGCCCGACGTGGGCCTCGGCGGTGGCCGGCACCTGCGACCGAGTCGCCGCCCTCGGCGCAGCCGGCCGAGCCGGGCAAGATGACCAGCCCGGCGACGGTCTCGTAGGCGCCGGACTCGGGCAGCGCGATCCCGGTGATCTCGGCGATCTCGTCGGGCCGCAGCGTGCCCGGCAGCGAGCCAGGTGCCGTCGGGCAGCCGGTCGGCCCGGCCGGCGGCCGGGTCGTGCTCGTCGGTGATCTCGCCGACCAGCTCCTCGACGACGTCCTCGAGGGTGAGGATGCCGGCGGTGCCGCCGTACTCGTCGACCACCACGGCCATCTGCAGCCCGCGCTCACGCAGCAGGTCGAGCAGGTCGTCCAGCGGGATGGTGCCGGGGACGACCGGCACGTCGACCATCAGCTGGTCGACCCGGACCCGGGACCGCTCGTCCGGCGGGATGGCGACCGCGCGCTTGAGGTGCACCAGCCCGACGATGTCGTCGAGGTCCTCGCCGACCACCGGGAACCGGGAGTGGCCGGTGCTCGACGGCGGCGGTCGATGATCTCGTTCGCGTCGTCGGCGCCCTGGACGAAGCGCACCCGCACCCGCGGGGTGAGCACGTCGTCGGCGAGTCTTGCCGGAGAACGACAACGACCGGGCGAGCAGCCCGGCGGTCGGCGCTTCCAGCGTGCCCTGGCGCCGGATCGACGGACCAGCGACCCGAGTTCCTCGACCGACCGGGCCGACCGCAGCTCCTCCTGCGGCTCGATGCCGAAGATCCGCAGCACCCCGTTGGCGGTGCCGTTGAGCACCCAGATCAGCGGCCGGAACAGCATGGTGGCGATCCGCATCGGCCCGATGACGGTCTTCGCGGTGGCCAGCGGCTCGGCGATGGCGATGTTCTTCGGCACCAGCTCGCCGAACACCATGGACAGCACGGTGGCGACGATCAGCGCCACGATCACCGCGCGTGGAGTCGGCCGCGCCGCCGGACAGCCCGATCGCCTCCAGCGGGCCGGACAGCAGCGAGGCCAGCGACGGCTCCATGACGAAGCCGAGCGCCAGCGTGGTGACGGTGATGCCGACCTGGGCGCCGGAGAGCTGGGTGGACAGCGAGCGCAGGCCGATCATCAGCGACGGGCCCGGGTGTCGCCGTCGCCGGCCTGCCGGCTGACCGTGGCCCGGTCGACGGTGACCATGGCTGAACTCGGCTGCGACGAACAGGGCGGTCCGGCGATGAGGACGAGTCCGACGAGCAGCAGTACCCACTCGATGATCAAGGATTCAGGCTCCGAACAGGTCAGCGGTGCAGGAACGTCGCCGGCGACGTCCAGCGCGCCGGCCAGGGCGGCCGCGGGATCGGCGCCGTCGAGCAGCCGATCGTGGTAGGCGGTCATCACGGTGGCGGCGACGCTGTCGTTGATACGGCTGACGCCGGCCACCACGGTACGCACCCCACTCCGGAGCAACGCCGCGGCCAGGCCCAGAGGTTCCCCGCCGGGTTGATCGGCGGACTGGCCGACGTCACAGGACTGGACAGCACCACGTGCGATCGGGCAGCGCCGGGTTCGGTGCGATGTCGTACCCGAACAGCGGCCCGTCGGCGAGCAGGACGGCGGAGAACATCGGGCTCTCCGGGACGTGGTGGCCGTGCGCGGCGATGTGCAGCAGCCCGCCGGCGGGGATGCCGGCCAGCACCGCTTCCCCGGTCGCGTCGTCGCCGAGCAGGACCTGGGAACCGGGGTGCCGCTCGCCGACGGCCAGCGCCTCGGCCTCGCCGCCGCGGACGTCCGGTCCGGCGAC